>CAVOKQ010000012.1:0-677103 GCA_963696545.1 uncultured Gammaproteobacteria bacterium | reverse complement strand
GATGGAGTTCGCGGTCGAAGCGCAGAACCTGCTGTCGGTCAGCCTCGAAGGCGCCGTCGGCTGACCAGGACATCGAGAGACCATCATGCTCAGCATCCGTGACCTGCACGCCCGCGTCGGCACCCGCAACATCCTGAAGGGGGTCAACCTGGAGGTCCGCCCCGGCGAAGTGCACGCGATCATGGGACCAACGGCTCGGGCAAGTCCACGCTCGCCAAGGTGCTCGCCGGCCACCCGGCTACGAAGTCACCGGGGGCACGCGTCGTATCCTTGGCCAGGACCTGCTCGCGATCGAGCCCGAGGAGCGCGCACGCACCGGCCTGTTCCTGCGTTCCAGTACCCGGTCGAGATCCCGGGCGTCAACAACGCCTACCTGCTGAAGGCGGCCTCAACGCGGCCGCAAGCAGCGCGGCGAGCCGGAGCTCGACCCTTTCGAGTTCCTCGCGCTGATCCGCGAGAAGATGAAGATGATGCAGATGGACGAGAGCTTCCTCTCGCGGCGTCAACGAGGGCTTCTCGGGCGGCGAGAAGAAGCGCAACGAGATCCTGCAGATGGCGGTGCTCGAGCCGGAGGTCGCGCTGCTCGACGAGACCGACTCGGGCCTCGACATCGACGCACTCCGGGTCGTGGCCGACGGAGTGAACAGCCTGCGCCGCCCGGATCGGGCGATCGTTCTGGTGACTCACTACCAGCGCCTGCTCGACTACATCGAGCCCGATGTGGTGCACGTGCTGTCCGACGGCCGCATCCTCAAGAGCGGCGACAAGTCACTCGCGCTCGAACTCGAGAAGCGCGGCTACGACTGGGTCCGGCAGGAGGCCGCGGTCGCATGAACGCCGCGGTTGCGAGCGATGTCCTCGCCCGCTACGGGGCGGCGTTCGAGTCGAGCCGAGCTGTCGCGGGCGAGACCGAGGCGGTGCGTTCGCAGGCGTTTGCGCGCTTCTCCGAGGTCGGTTTCCCGGCCGCGCGCGACGAGGCCTGGAAGTACACGAGCCTGCGCGCGCCTCGAGTCCCGCCGCTTCGATGTGGCGCTGCGCACGCCCGGCGTGTCCGGCATGTCCGCCGGCGCTGGCATCGCCCAGTTGTCGCCACATCGCGTGCTGGTCGTAAATGGTGCCGTCGCCGAGCGAACGACCGTGCCGGAAGGCTTCCGGGTCCGCACGCTCGAGGAGGCGCTCAGCGACGGCGAGCCGCAGAGCACACTGCTGCGCGTGCCGGCCGGTGGCGGCACGGAGAGGTTCGCAGCGCTGAACGCGGCGCTCTGCGCGGATACGGTGGTCGTGGACATCGCAGATCGTGCAACGCCCGCCGAGCCGCTGCACGTCGTGCTCGTTTCCGGCGGTCCCGAGGCGCGCATGGCCCACCCGCGGGTGCTGATCCGCGCCGGCGGCGGCAGTACCGCGCGCGTGATCCTGCATCACGTCGGCGACGGTGCTGCAGAGCAGTTCGTAAACTCGTTCGTCGAGGTTGAGGCCGCCACGGACTCGAGGCTGCACCTGTATCGGCTTCAGGCCGCTGGCGCGCGGTCGTTCCTGATCGAGCGGATCGAGGCGACGGTGGGACAACGCGCCGAGTTCGTGATGCACGATGCCGAGCTCGATGCCTCGCTGTCGCGGCTCGACCTGAACGTGCGGCTGGCCGCCCCGGGTGCCGGGACCGAGCTCACCGGACTGTTCCTCGCGGACGGCGCGCGTCACCTGGACGCCCACGTCCGGGTCGATCACCTCGCGCCTGGCACACGCAGCATGGTCGACTACCGCGGTATCGCGGCCGGTCGCGGCCGCGGTGTGTTCAACGGCAAGGCGGTCGTCCACGTGGATGCGCAGAAGTCGCAGGCCCGGCAGACGAACCGCAACCTGCTGCTGACGACAGGTGCCGAGATCGACTCGAAGCCCGAGCTCGAGATCTACGCCGACGACGTGCAGTGCAGCCACGGCTCCACGACGGGCCAGCTCGATCCCGCGGCGCTGTTCTACCTGCGCTCGCGAGGGCTCGATGAGCAGCAGGCCCGCAGCGCCCTCACCCGCGCCTTCGCGGGAGCGGTGCTGGCACGAATGGACCTGCCCACGTTCGCGGCAGCGGTGCACGAGGCATTCGACGAGCGGCTCGTGCGCGTACTCGAGACTCCGCCATGAGCGCCGTCCAGGCCACCTCCTCCATGCCCCGTGCCGCGCTGGACGTGGAGGCCATTCGCCGTGAGTTCCCGGTGCTGGCCCAGCGGGTCCACGGCAAGCCGCTGTGCTACCTCGACAACGCGGCGTCCAGCCAGCGCCCGCAATGCGTGATCGACTCGATCTCGCACTACTACGAGACGACGCATGCGAACGTCCACCGGGGCGTGCACACGCTGAGCCAGCAGGCGACCGACCTGTTCGAAGGCGCGCGACAGAAGCTGCGGGGCTTCATCAACGCACGCTCGACCCCGCGAAGTCGTGTTCGTCCGCGGCACGACCGAGGCGATCAACCTCGTTGCACAGAGCTACGCGCGGCCACGACTGCAGCCGGGCGACGAGATCGTCATCTCGTGGCTCGAGCACCACGCCAACATCGTGCCCTGGCAGATGGTGTGCGGGCAGACCGGTGCGACTCTGCGCGTGATCCCGATGACGCGCTCCGGCGAAGTCGATTTCGAGGCATTCCGGTCGATCCTGACCGACCGCACGCGCCTGCTGGCGCTGTCCCACGTCTCGAATGCGCTCGGCACGATCGTACCGGTGCAGCGATTCATCGCCGAGGCGAAGCAGCGCGGCATTCCTGTGCTGCTCGACGGCGCGCAGGCAGCCCCGCACCTCGCGGTGGACGTGCAGGCGCTCGACTGCGACTTCTATTGCTTCTCGGGCCACAAGATGTGCGGCCCGACGGGCATCGGCGTGCTTTACGGCCGCGAATCGCTGCTCGAGGCAATGCCGCCGTGGCAGGGTGGCGGCGACATGATCCTCGCGGTCAGCTTCGACCGCACCGTCTACAACGAGCTGCCCTACAAGTTCGAGGCCGGCACGCCGCACATCGCCGGCGCCATCGGCCTCGGGGTCGCGGTGGACTACCTGCAGCGCCTGGGTCTCGATCGCATCGCCGCCACAGAGCACGAACTGCTCGAGTACGCGACCGCCCGCCTGACCTCGATCCCGGGCCTCGAGATCGTCGGGACCGCGCCGCACAAGGCGGCCGTCGTGTCGTTCACGTTGCGGGGCATCCACCCGCACGACCTCGGCACGATCCTCGACAGCGAGGGTGTGGCGATCCGCACCGGCCACCACTGCGCGATGCCGGTGATGGACTTCTACGGCCTGCCGGCCACCGCCCGCGCCTCGTTCGCCTTCTACAACACGCGCGCGGAGGTTGACCGCCTGGTCGACGCGCTGCAACTCGCGCGGGAGATGCTCGGCTGATGGACCTGAACGACCTCTATCGCGACGTGATCGTCGATCACAATCGCAATCCGCGGAACTTCCGGCCGATGCCGGACGCGGACAGCCACGCGGAGGGTTTCAACCCGCTCTGCGGCGACCGGCTGACGCTGTTCGTCAGGCTGGACGGCGACCGAATCGCCGACGTGTCTTTCCAGGGCAGTGGTTGCGCGATCTCCGTGGCCTCGGCGTCGCTGCTGACGGAAAGCGTCAAGGGCCGGACTGTCCCCGAGGCCGAACAGCTGTTCGCGACGATGCACACGATGCTGACTCGCGACGATGCGACCGTCGACGTGGCGTCGCTCGGCAAGCTGGGAGCGCTGTCCGGCGTCCGCGAGTTCCCGGCGCGCGTCAAGTGCGCGAGCCTTTGCTGGCACACGCTCGATGCTGCCCTGCACCGGCAGAGTGAGCCGGTGAAGACCGAATAGGCCCCCGACCCGGAGCAGAGCCTTGCACCCATCAGACAACGAGCCGGTCACCTTCACTCGTGACGTGGACGCCATCATCGTGCCCGCCGGCATGAACGTTAAGCTGCGGCAGGGACAACAGGGGTTCATCACGCAGGCGCTCGGCGGCAGCTTTACCGTGTACGTCGAGGGCAACCTCTTCCGCGTCGCCGGCAAGGATGCCGACGCGCTCGGCAAGGAGACGGGCGACGTTCCGCAACTGCCGCCGAACGCGAGCAACGACGACGTGCGCGAGCTCGCCTGGCAGCAGATGAAGACCTGCTATGACCCCGAGATCCCGATCAACGTCGTGGACCTCGGGCTCGTGTACTCGTGCGACGTGACCTCGGAGCCGGACGGCCGCGTGGTCGCCGTGACCATGACGCTCACGGCGCCCGGCTGCGGCATGGGCGACGTGCTGGTGGCCGACGTCCGCGAGAAAGTCGAGATCATCCCGACCGTGAAGCGCGCCGACGTCGAACTCGTGTTCGATCCGCCGTGGAACCAGTCGATGATGTCCGAGGCCGCGCGCCTGCAGACGGGGATGATGTGAGCTGGGTCCGCGTCGCCCCGGCCGCGTCGATCGCGCCGGGCGAATACGCCACGGCCGAGGTGGACGGAGTGTTCGTCGCAGTGTTCAACGTCGGCGGCGAGTTTCTCGCGGTCGAGGACGTCTGCACTCACGATGGCGGCGGGCTCGCCGGCGGCTTGGTCGAAGGCGCGCAGGTGGTCTGCCCGCGCCACGGCGCGCGATTCTGCCTGCGTACCGGGCGTGCACTGACCCCGCCCGCCTACGAACCGGTGCGTCGCTACGACACGCGCGTGCTTGATGGCGAAGTAGAGGTACTCGGCGAATGAAGCGACTCACACTCGTCCGGCACGCGAAATCCGACTGGTCCCTGCCCGGCCAGCCGGACTGGGATCGCGCGCTGAACAAGCGCGGCCAGCGCGATGCGCCGGAGATGGCCCGGCGCCTGCGGGCCCGCAAGCTGAAGCCCGACCTGATCCTGACCAGCCCGGCCGTGCGCGCGCTCGCTACCGCCACGATCATGGCGCGAGAACTGAAGGTGCCCGCAAGCATCTTCCGGCACGATGAACGCCTCTACCTTGCGGGCCCCAACGACATGATGAAAGTCATTCACGAGCTCGGTGCACAGGCGAAGCACCTGATGGTGTTCGGCCACAACCCGGGTATCACAGAGTTCGCGAACCAGCTCTCCGCCGGCGACCGCATCGACAACATGCCGACCTGCGCGGTGTTCACGGCGGAGTTCGATCTGGAGGACTGGAGCGCGCTCGACTGGGAAAGCGGCCGGCAAGCCGAATTCGACTACCCGAAGAACCTCGCCTGAGCGCCGACGCTAGCCGCGGCCGACCACCGGGATCGCGGCACCCGTGATCGCCTGCGCCGCATCCGATGCCAGGAACCCCGCGACTTCGGCGATCGCTTCCGGCGTTACCCAGCGCGTGAAGTCCGCATCCGGCATGTCTGCACGGTTGCGTGGCGTGTCGATCGTGCCCGGCAGGATCGCGTTCACGGTGATGCCGCGATCCTTGAGTTCCTCAGCCAGGCTCTCCGTGAGTTTCTGCACACCAGCCTTCGAAGCGGTATAGGCGCCCATGCCGGCCCCGGCCCGCGCGGCGGCCGCGCCCGCCCCGATGTTGATGATGCGCCCGTGCCCGCGCTCGATCAGCGCCGGCAATGCGACCTTGCAGCTCACGACCGCAGTACGCAGGTTCATCCGGTACAACTGGTCCCACGTGTCGACCGAGCCGTCGCCGAGCGTCTGCCACTGGAATCCCCCGGCGACGTTCACCAGCACGTCGATGCCGCCGAAGCGCAGCGCAGCGGCGAGCATCGCCCTGCGCGTCGATTCGACGTCGCCGAGGTCGACGCCGCCGAGCAGCAGGTGCCCGCCGGCGAACTCGGACTTGAGGGCCTGCGGTGGCGACACCGCGAGATCGAGCAACGCGACGTGCGCGCCGCGCCGCGCGAACGCCCGGGCCACGGCCGACCCCAGCGCGCCGAACGCACCCGTGACCACCACCGCCCGTCCCGTCATGTCCATTCTCAGCACTCCGGCACGTTGACAGCGAGTCCGCCCTGGCTCGTTTCCTTGTAACTGACACTCATGTCGCGGCCGGTCTGCCGCATCGTCGTGATCACCTGGTCGAGCGACACCTTCTGCGTGCCGTCGCCGCGCATCGCCAGCCGGGCCGCGTTGATCGCCTTGACAGCGCCCATCGCATTACGCTCGATGCAGGGAATCTGCACCAGGCCCGCGATCGGGTCGCAGGTGAGCCCGAGGTTGTGCTCCATGCCGATTTCCGCGGCGTTCTCGACCTGCTGACTGGTGCCATTCAGCGCGGACACGAGTCCGCCGGCAGCCATCGAACACGCGACGCCCACTTCGCCCTGGCAGCCCATCTCCGCACCGGAGATCGATGCGTTGCGCTTGTAGAGCATGCCGATCGCACCTGCCACGAGCAGGAAGCGCACGACCCCGTCCTCGCTCGAGCCTGGCTCGAAGCGACGGTAGTACGCGATCACAGCGGGCAAGATGCCCGCCGCACCGTTGGTCGGGGCGGTCACGACCCGTCCGCCGGCGGCGTTTTCTTCGTTCACGGCCAGCGCACACGCATTGACCCAGTCCATCGCGTCGAGCGGCCGCGGCTCCGCGGACTCGACCAGCATGCGGTGCAGTCGCGCGGCACGCCGCTTCACCTTGAGCACCCCGGGCAGCAGCCCGGTACCGCGGAAACCGCGCTCGATGCAGTCATGCATCACGTTCCAGATCGCCAGCAGCGACTCGCGGGTCGCCGCCTCGCTGCGAAACGCGCACTCGTTCGCAAGCACCAGCTCGTGCAGCTCGAGACCGTTGGCCCGCGCTGTCTCGAGCAGGTCGCGTGCAGATGCGAACGGGTAAGGCAGCGTGATCTGCCTCCCTTCGTGTTTCGCCTGCCCGAACTCGGTCGCACGAACCACGAAGCCGCCGCCCGTCGAGTAGAACTCCTCCCTGTGCAGGATCGTCCCGGACGCATCCAGCGCGGTGAAGCGCAGGCCATTCGGGTGCAACGGCAGGACCTGGTCACGATGGAACAGCAGGTCCATGGGCTCGTCGAAGTCGATCTCGTGACGGCCGCCAAGCCTGAGCTTCCCTGACGCGCGGATGAGCTCCAGCGCCGGATCCATCGCTGCTGGATCGATCGTGTCGGGTCGACTGCCCTCGAGACCGAGCAGGATCGCGCGATCGGTGCAGTGACCCCTGCCGGTCAGCGCCAGTGATCCATACACCTGCGCTGCCAGCTTGCTCGTGCGCTCGAGCAGGCCACGACCGGTGAGATCGTCGACGAACGTGCGGGCGGCGTTCATCGGCCCCATCGTGTGGGAACTCGACGGCCCGATACCGACCTTGAAGATGTCGAGGACCGAGAGTGACATGGGGTCAGTCGCTATTCCATCGCGAGCAACGAAGCGTTGCCGCCCACCGCCGAAGTATTGACCGTAAGCGTACGCTCCTGCGCGAAACGGTGCAGGTATCGCGGGCCGCCGGCCTTGGGACCCGTGCCGGAGAGGCCGCATCCGCCGAACGGCTGCGTGCCGACCACCGCGCCGATCATGTTGCGGTTCACGTAGACGTTGCCGGCGGTGACCCGGGAAGCGACGCGCCGCACCGTGCTGTCGATCCGGCTGTGGATTCCGAGCGTGAGGCCGTAGCCGGTGCCATTGATCGCATCGACCAGCGCTTCAAGGTCGCGCGATCGGTACGGAAGCACGTGCAGGATCGGCCCGAACACCTCGCGCTCGAGCACGCCGATCGAGTCGATCTGCACGGCAAGCGGGGCTACGAACGTCCCGGCGCCCGTCGCGGCACCGAGTTCCGAGCGGTGATGCCAAGCGGCACCCTGCACGATCGACCTGGCATGACGCTCGAGCAGTTGCTGCGCCGCCTGGTCGATGACCGGTCCGACGTCGGTTTCGAGCAGCGCCGGATCTCCGATCACGAGCTCGTTCATCAGTCCTGCAAGCAGTCGCTTGACCCGTGGCGCAATGTCGTCCTGCACGCACAGCACCCGCAGCGCCGAGCAGCGCTGGCCTGCACTGTTGAACGACGACTGCACCGCGTCGACGACCACCTGCTCGGGCAGCGCCGAGCTGTCGACAATCATCGCGTTCTGCCCGCCGGTCTCGGCGATCAGCACCGGGATCGGTCCTTCGCGCCCCGCCAGCGTGCGGTGGATCAGGTGCGCCGTCTCGGTCGAGCCGGTGAACGCAACACCAGCGACGCGCTCGTCCGCAACCGCACGCGCGCCGACGATTGCGCCGTCGCCCGGCAGGAAATGCAGCACGCCGCCGGGGATACCAGCCTGCAGCAAAAGCCGCACCGCCTGTGCCGCGACGAGCGGTGTCTGCTCCGCGGGCTTCGCAATCACGGTGTTTCCGGCCGCAAGTGCCGCTGCGACCTGCCCGGCGAAGATCGCCAGTGGGAAGTTCCACGGGCTGATGCACACGAACACGCCGCGGCCATGCAGCGATAACTCGTTGCTCTCGCCGGTCGGCCCCGGCATGCGGGCAGGCTGGCCGAAGTCCACTCGGGCGCGCGCGGCGTAGTAGCGCAGGAAATCGACCGCCTCCCGGACCTCCGCGACGCTGTCGGGCACCGTCTTGCCGGCCTCGCGTACACACATCGCGATGAACTCGGGCAGGTTCTGCTCGAACAGGTCTGCAGCACGGTCAAGGGCCGCCGCACGCGGCTCGGGACCTTGCGCGTCCCACTCAGACTGTGCACGCAGCGCCGTCGCAATCGCCTCATCGACCTGCGCAGCGCTAGCGGTCCGCACCGTGCCGACGACCTCCGCTGTGTTCGCCGGATTGCGGACCGGCTCCGACGGGCCATCGAGCTCGTGGCCGGATACGATCGGTGCCGCGAGCCACGGGCGCCGCGACACACGCTGCATTCGGTCCGCGAGGTCGCGCAGCGTTCGCCCGTCGGCGAGGTTCAGGCCCGTCGAATTACGGCGCTCCGGCTGGTAGATGTCGACCGGCAACGGAATGCGCGGGTGCGCCGCCTGCGCCAGTCCGTCCACGGTGCGCACCGGATCGGCGACGATGTTCTCGATCGGCTCGGCCTCGTTGACGATCCGGTTCACGAACGACGTGTTGGCGCCGTTCTCGAGCAGCCGCCGTACCAGGTATGGCAGCAAGTCCTCGTGCTCGCCCACCGGCGCGTAGACGCGGCACGGAGCGCCGAGGCCATCGGCCCGGGTCACCTCGGCATACAGCGCCTCGCCCATGCCGTGCAGGCGCTGGAACTCGAACTCGCGGCCCCAGCGTCTTGCCATGTGCCACACGGCAGCCACCGTGTGCGCGTTGTGCGTTGCGAACTGCGGATAAAGGTGGCCCGCGCCCTGCTCGAAGATCAGCTTTGCGCACGCAAGGTACGAAACGTCCGTGTTCTGCTTGCGCGTATAGACCGGGAATCCCGGCAGGCCGCGCTCCTGCGACCGCTTGACCTCGGCGTCCCAGTACGCGCCCTTCACGAGTCGCACGTGCAGCAGCCGCGACGTCTCCTTCGACACACCCATCAGGTGCCGCAGCACGTCGGGCGCACGCTTCTGATACGCCTGCACTGCCAGCCCGCAGCCGGACCAGCCCGCGAGACGCGGCGAACGGCAGATCGCTTCCAGTACCTCGAGTGTCAGCTCGAGCCGCTCCGACTCCTCGGCGTCCAGCGTGAGCGCGATGCCCGCGTCGCGCGCTGCCACGCACAGTTCGACGATCCGCGGCGACAACTCGGTGAGCACACGACGACGGTGCGACCGCTCGAATCGCGGGTGCAATGCCGACAGCTTGACCGAGATGCTCGGCCGGGCCTCGGGATCCGCGTATTCGCCGACTCGAGCCTGCAGTGCCTTGATCGCGCTGCCGTACGCCTCGAAGTAGCGATCGGCGTCCGCACCCGTGAGCGCGGCCTCGCCCAGCATGTCGAACGTGTAGCGATAGCGGCGGTTCGTACCCTCGAGCGAGTTGTCGAGCGCCTCGGCGATCGTGCGGCCCATCACGAACTGGTGGCCCATGATGCGCATGGCCTGGCGCATCGCGGTGCGCACGACCGGCTCGCCCATGCGGCCAACCACTCGCGCCATCGCACCCTGCGGCGCCGCGACGTCCTTTGCGTCGAGGCGGATGAGCCTGCCCGTGAGCATCAGCCCCCACGTGGAAGCGTTCACGAACAGCGACTGGCTGTCGCCAAGGTGGCTGGCCCAGTCGCCCGCCTTGA
Source organism: uncultured Gammaproteobacteria bacterium (assembly GCA_963696545.1). GTDB lineage: Bacteria > Pseudomonadota > Gammaproteobacteria > Steroidobacterales > Steroidobacteraceae > RPQJ01. The sequence continues at coordinate 666,968 of CAVOKQ010000012.1, read as the reverse complement.
TCTTGTCGGCGATCAACCGGTCGGCGGTATCGTCGTCCGGGATGCGCAGCAGCGCCTCGGCGAGGCACATCAGGATCACGCCCTCCTGCGACGACAGGTCGTACTGGCGCAGGAAGGCGTCGAGCCCCGACTTTGCGGCCGGTGCCTGGCGCACGGCCTCCACGAGCCGCTTCGCAATCGACCGCACTTCCGCGGAGTCCACATCGCTCGAGCGCGCCGCGGCAGCGCGCGCACGAACTACAGGTTCTTCGTCAGCGAGGAAATCGGCGTTGATCGCCTGCCCCGCCGGGGTCAGGAAATCCGCGTCGTCGGAGAACAGGAAGCCGGACGGAGTTGCTCCGCGGGACGGATCGGGCATGGCGCTCGCACTCGCTCTTGGTGTGGGCGGATTCTAGCGAAACGCACGCGGCGGCGGGCCCCGATCAGGCCCGCCGATGCGTCCCGGTAGCGGCTACTTGGTTTCGTAGAGCAGGCCGATGGTCGTCAGCGTGTCGGTCTTCTCGATGCCCGGCGGCACGTCCGTGTTGTAGCGGACCTGGTACCCGAGCCTGAGCCCGAGCGCGCCCGACATCATGACCTCGAGACCGAGGTCGTTCTGCAGGTACGTGTTGTCGGCACCCGTCTCGATCAGGAACCGGTCGATGATCTTCGTGTTCTCGGTCAACCGCTGCTCGAAGCCCATGTCGCCGCGGAAGATGATCCCGTCGACCTTGTCCCCGGTATCGCGCTCCTTGGAGAGACGGTAACCGGGTCCGCCCTGCACCCAGAACTTGGTATTCTCGGTGTCGACGAACTTGTAGCCGAGACCGGTTGCCAGCGATCCCTGGTAATCGTACGCGCTGAACCGGTCGTCCTCGTAGCGGGCTGCACCGAACCAATACGCTTTGGGAGTGAACTCGTAGTTCGACTGGCCGCGGACTTCCCAGCGCTGCGCGGTGGTCTGGTCCCCGTCGTTACCGTAGTTGCCCCCGAACGCGAACTCGTGGCTCCACTGGTCGTACTTGCCCTTGAGCAGAAACGCTGCGTTCGCAGATTCGTTGTCGCTGTTGCCGGTGGCAAACGAGCCCCGAGTTCTCCCTTCCCGGTCCACTCGGCGTGAGCAGGCATTACAGCCAGCAGCCCCAGCGAAAGCACCGAACACCACTTGACATGATTCATCGAACCGAACTCCTTGATGCGTTGCAACAGGCACCGCCTGACGCGCGAGTTTAGCTACTTGCCCCAGTCCGTCTAGCATCCGCACAATCGCTCCGATACCGCAGATGGATTCACGATGACCGACTCCTCCTTCAAGTTCGTTGCCACGACCGACAACTTTTCCGCAACGGTAGTCGACGGTTCCAGCGAACGGCCCGTGCTGGTCGACTTCTGGGCGCCGTGGTGCGGCCCCTGCAGGACGTTGATGCCGTTGCTCGACCGGATCGCCGACGACTACGGTGGCCGCTTTGCGCTTGCGAAGGTGAACACGGACGAGGAGCAGCAGGTCGCCGCCCGCTTCGGCATTCGCAGCATCCCGACCGTTATGCTTTTCCACCAGGGCAAGGTCGTCGAGCAGTTCGTCGGCATGCAGCCCGAGTCGTCGATCCGGGCGCTGCTGGACCGTTACGTCGGCGCAGGCGCCAGCGACGATCCGGACAGTCCCGCGTCGCTGGCGGCACGGGCCGAGGCCGCCCTCGAAGCCCGTGATGCCGCTGCATCTTCGGCCGCAACCGAACAACTGGCCGCCCGCGACCCGGAACACAAGGCATTGCCGTCGCTGCGGGCACGGACCGCCTTCGTCGAGGCTGCGACGGCGCAACCCGACGTGGCGGCGTTGCGGGCCACCCTCGAGCGGAATCCGGCCGACCCAGGTGCCCGTCACGCGCTGGCTGCGCATCACGCGCTCGCCGGCGACTACGCGACGGCGCTGGCTGAGTGGCTCGAACTGATGCGCCGCGACCGGAAATTCGGCGATGACCTGGCGCGACGGAGCCTGCTCGGTGCGTTCGCCGTGCTCGGCGAGAGCCACGACCTCACGGCGGTCAGCCGGCGACGGATGGCGAGCCTGCTGCACTGACCATGTGGGTCGGGGTACCCGTGGCCTTCACGGTCTTGCCCGTGACATTTGCGCGAAGTATAAGAGGCCGCGAGAAGCTCCAGACGCTCAACCGCGGGTCTTGCGATGGCCGAGAAGCCTGAGTCCGACGAGTTCGACGAGGAAGACGCCGACGACGTGGCCGGCGCCGAGGACTCGCTCGACGTGGACCGGCTGATGCAGGACCTCGACAAGCGCAAGCGCGGCACACCGCGCGGCGCGGAGCCCGCGTGGCGCAAGCTCGAGCGGCTGCTCGAGCAGAAGCGCACCTCGGAACTGCTGAGCGACTTCGACGACTACGACATCGGCGACGGGCCGAGGCCGCACAAGCGCTAGTGGAAGTCGCGCGGGCGGGTCGCGACCTGCCCCAGCCAGCGCGTCAGGTCCACGATCCGGTGCACGATCACGTGCAGCACCTCGCCCTCGAGCTGCAGTTCTCCTGCCACGCCCATCAGCCGCGAGCCGATCAGCGCCTGCCGCTGCCGCTCGGCGATGTTCCTCCACACGATCAGGTTGACGTACCCGGTCTCGTCCTCGAGCGTGACGAACGTGACGCCCTGCGCGCTGCCCGGCCGCTGGCGAGTGATCACGAGCCCGGCCGTGCGCACCGCCGTGCCGTGCGGCCGCTCGCGCAGCTGCGCGGCGGTCAGGATGCCGCGCGACTCGAGCCTCGTGCGCAGCAGCGCGAGTGGGTGGCGCCGCAACGTCAGGCCCGTGTGCACATAGTCGGCAGCGATGTCCTCGCCTTCGCGCGGCGCACGCAACATCGGGATTCCTTCGGCGATCTGCAGCTGCGGGAGGATCGGCAGCGGCGCCTCGACGCCGGCCACGTTCCAGGCCGCACGGTGACGGTGCCCCGCAAAGCCCTCGAGCGCACCGGCCGCGGCGAGGCAGCCGAGCTCGCGACGGTCGAACCGGGCCCGCCGGCCAGTTGCTGCACGCTCGAGAACCCTTCCCCGGCGCGGACCGCGACCAGGCGCAGCGCAGCCTCCTCCGATAGCCCCCTGACCAGCCGCAGGCCGAGGCGCAGAGCTCCGACCCCGCCCTCGCTGCGTTCGATCGTGCAGTCCCAGTCGCTTACGCGCGCGTCCACCGGGCGGACCTCGACGCCGTGGCGACGCGCGTCCTGCACGAGCTGCGACGGGGCGTAGAAACCCATCGGCTGGCTGTTGATCAGCGCCGCCGTGAACGCCGCTGGCTGATGGCGCTTCAGCCACGCCGACACGTAGACGAGCAGTGCGAAACTCGCGGCGTGCGACTCCGGGAAGCCGTACTCGCCGAACCCGCAGGATCTGCCGGAAGATCTGTTTCGCGAACTCCTCGGCGTAGCCGCGCTCGCGCATGCCGCGGATCAGGCGCTCCTCGAAGTGGCCGAGCCCGCCCTTGCGCTTCCACGCGGCCATCGCACGTCGCAACTGGTCGGCCTCGCCCGGCGTGAACCCGGCGGCCACCACCGCCAGCTGCATCACCTGCTCCTGGAAGATCGGCACGCCGAGCGTGCGGCGCAGCACGCCCTCGACCTCGGCACTCGGGTAGGTCACCGGCTCGAGCCCGCTGCGGCGGCGCAGGTACGGGTGCACCATGTCGCCCTGGATCGGTCCGGGACGGATGATCGCCACCTCGATCACGAGGTCGTAGAACGACGCGCGGCCGGAGTCGCGGCAGCATCGCCATCTGCGCCCGCGACTCGATCTGGAACACACCCATCGTGTCGCCGTGGCGATCATCTCGTACACCGCCGGGTCCTCGGCCGGCACACTCGCGAGCGTCCAGCGCGTGCCACTGAACTGCTCGACGAGACCGAATGCCCGGCGGATCGCCGCAAGCATGCCGAGGCCGAGCACGTCCACCTTGAGCAGGCCGAGCGCGTCGAGGTCGTCCTTGTCCCATTGGATCACCGTGCGATCCCGCATCGCCGCGTTCTCGATCGGCACGAGCTCTTCGAGCAGGTCGCGCGCGATCACGAAGCCGCCGACGTGCTGCGAGAGATGCCGCGGGAAGCCGAGCAGCGAACGTGCGAGCGTGATGACGCGCGCCAGCACCGGGCTCGCGGGATCGAGGCCCGCCTCGCGCACGCGCGTCTGCGTCGATGTCGAGCCGTCCCACCACTGCATCGAGCGGGCGAGTGCGTTCACCTGCAACGCGTCGAGGCCGAGCGCCTTCGCCACGTCGCGGAGCGCGCTGCGCGGCCGGTAGCAGATCACCTCGCGGTCAGCGCCGCGCGATCCCGGCCGTATTTCGCATAGATGTACTGGATCACCTCCTCGCGCCGCTCGTGCTCGAAGTCCACGTCGATGTCGGGCGGCTCGTTGCGCTCGCGCGAGATGAACCGCTCGAACAGCAGCGACATCCGCGCCGGGTCGACCGCGGTGATGCCGAGGCAGAAGCAAACCGCGGAGTTGGCCGCCGAGCCGCGGCCCTGGCAGAGGATTCCCCGCGAGCGGGCGAAGCCCACGATGTCGTGCACGGTGAGGAAGTACGCCTCGTAGCCGAGTTCCGCGATCAGCTCGAGCTCGTGCTCGATCAGCCGGACGCGCTGGCCCGGGCGTGCCTTGCGGCCAGCGTCGCCGCTCGCCCTGTTCCGTGAGCCGCCGCAACCAGCTCGACGGCGTCTCGCCTTCGGGCACGATCTCGCGCGGATACTCGTAGCGCAGCTCATCGAGCGAGAAGCGGCAGCGCGCGACGACGTCGAGCGTCGCGGCGAGCAGTTCCGGCGGATAGATCTCCTCGAGCCTCGCGCGCGGCCTCAGGTGGCGCTCGCCGTTCGGGTGCAGCGCGTAACCGGCGCGATCGACGGTCGTGCAGAGGCGCGTGGCCGTGAGCACGTCCTGCAGCGCGCGTCGGCCCCGCACGTGCATGTGCACGTCGCCCGCCGCCACGAGCGGCAGGCCGAGCGTGCGGCCGATCTGCTGCAATGAGGCGAGCCGTCGCCGGTCCTGCCCGGTGGTGAGCAACTCGACCGAGATCCACAGCCGGCCCGGGAAGATCGAGGCGAGCCACGCGGCCTCGGCCGGGTCGGGACGGGGCGATGGGAGCCAGAGGGCGAGACAGTCGGAAGTGATCAGCTCACTGCCCGACTCGAAGTCGCGTCGCTCGAGCCTGTACGCGCCCTTCGCCGCCGCGCGCCGCGCCCGCGTGATCAGCCGGCAGAGCTGGCCGTAGCCGCGACGGTCGGTGGCGAGCAGCACGCAGCGCAGGCCGTCCACGAGACGCAACTCGCTGCCGACCAGGATGCGCAGGCCGTGCTCCTTCGCCACGACGTGCGCACGCACGGTGCCCGCGACGGAGCACTCGTCGGTGATCGCGAGCGCTTCGTAGCCGAGCGCGGCGGCACGCGCGACCAGTTCTTCCGGATGCGACGCGCCACGGAGGAAGCTGAAATTCGTCAGGCAGTGCAGCTCGGCGTATCCCATCTGCGGCTCAGCCGAACACGCCGTGCAGGAACCAGCCACCCTCCGCGCGCCGCTCGCGAAACACCCACAGGCGCACGCCGGCGGCAGTGCGGGCCACGTAGTAATCGCGCCGCACGTCGTGGCCGTCCCACCAGCCCGACTCGATGCGCTCGGGGCCTTCCTCGATCTCGAGCGGTCCCTCGTAGCGCGGGCACTCGCCTCCGTCGAGCCGCTGTGGTGCCGTGAGCAGCCACAATGGACGTGAAGAGGGGACATTCTCTTTTTTTCCATCTGCCGCGCTGGGCAACGGGAAAAAGGACAATGTCCCCACGCCGACTCGGGCCGATGCTCCGGCACGAGACGAATCCCATGCACGGCGTCCGTGCCGAGGCGCGCGCGCAACCGCTCGACGAGTTGTGGAACACCCGCTGTGCGCCGCGAGTCCCTCGCGAAGAGATCACCAGCGGCCGCACCCGCTTCGGCCAGCGGGCCGCTGCGCAGCCGCAGGGCACGCACGGGCCCCGGCAGTTCGGTGCGGGCGAGGTGCTCGCGCAGCAGCACGGCGATCCGGTCGGCCTGCGTGGCAGGCTCGACGAACCGCAGTCGCACGCGCGTCGCCGGCGCGTCACGGTGCAGCAGCGCGAGGTCGAGCGCATCCACGGCGCGCCCGCGGAGCCGGAGGAACGCGCACAGCTGCGCGAGCAACGGCTCGATGACGAGTCCGAGCCGCGCCGTGTCGGCGATCTCGGGCTCGAGTTCGCGGCGTGCACTGAAGCGCTCGCGCGGCGCGAACGAAGCACGCGGGTCGGGCTCGCGGCCCACCGCGCGGTCGAGCACACGCAGCATCGGCGGCGCAAACCGGCGCGAGAAACCGTCCCGCGGCAGCCGCAGGCAATCGCCGATCGTGCGCACGCCCATGGTGGCGAGCGACTGCAGGCTCATCGAAGGCCAGCGCGCGCAGGCGAGCGGCAGCGGCGCAAGGCGGCTCGCGAGCCCTTCCCGCTTGCGCAGTGCAACCTCTGTGCCGGTCCGCGCGAACCAGAGCGAGGCCAGCGGCGTGGGTGCGAGTGCGAGCAGCGGTTCGACACCCAGCGACTGCATCCGCTCGCGCACGAGCGCGAGCAGGCGTCGCACGCCACCGAACAGCCTGAGGCTGCCGCGCACCTCGAGCAGTACCGCATCGGGCGGCTCGAGTGCGACGCGCGGAGTAAACCCGATTGCGAGCGTGGCAATGGCTTCGAGCAGCGCGCGCTCTTCGACGACGTTGCGCACCCGCACGTCGAGCGACGGCAGCAGCGCCAGCGCCGAGTTGAGCGCCATGCCGCAGGTGATGCCGGAGGCTATTGCCTCGGCGTCGCAGGCGCAGACCACCTTTGCACCGTCCTCCAGGTTCACGACGACGCAGGGAGCCCGCGACTGTGTCTCAGCCGCCCCCATGCCTGCCGCACGCCAGCGCAACGACTCGAGCACGTAGTGCGGCAGGTGAATCGCGAGCCAGAGTTCGCGGCTCGTCGCCACGGCGTGGGCCGGCACGTTCGAGCCGCGGCCTCCACCGAGCGCCGGCCGCAACCGCGGCCGCTCGCGTACCGTCACGGCCGACTGGGAGACCCCGGGCGCGGCCCGACGCTTCACGGGCAACGGCATGGTCAGTGTGCGGCGGCTTGCGCCGCGGGATGGAGCCAGCCGAGTTGCACCATCGCCGGTCTTCCGCCGCGACTCTTGACGATGCGCGCCGCGAGACCATTGCCGCTCGATTCGAGCGCGATGCGCAGCACCGCGGGTGACGGCTCGCTGGCATCACTCAGCTTACGGAACAGCACCGCCATGCTGCGCGACTGCTCGGCAGCGAGTTGCAGCCGGCGCAGCCCCTGGTGATCGCGGAATGCAGCCCAGCCGAGCACGGCACTGCAGGCCCCCGAGCGCAATGCCTGCTCCATCGCCCATTCGGGCGCTTGCCCACGCACGATCAGCAGGCGACGCACGTCGATGCCGCAGGCGGCGAGCGCAGGCGCATAAGGCTGGTAAGGCGGCGCGATCCAGGCGAGCCAGCCCTCGCCGCGTTCATCGTGGCTCAACGCGGCAAGAGCGGGCATCAGCAGGCTCAGTTCGCCGACGCCGTGGCGGTCAGTGAGGATCTCGATCAGTCCCTGTGCGGGCCAGCCGCCGCCTGGCAGGCAACGATCGAGCACGGCGTATCCGGTGGGCCGGCCCGGCGGCTGTGTCGTCGTGCCACCCTGCTCCCTCGCACGCCAGATGTCGGGGCGACGCAGCAGGTCGTCGAAGGAGGACATGGCAGGAAGTGGATAGTGGATAGGAAGAGAAAGCAGGCTGCGGACGCTTTTCACTATCCGCTGCTCACTACTCACTGCTCTCTTTCTGCCGCCCTCACGCCCGGCCCGCCTCCTGCCGCACCACGCCGACCACCACGCCCTCGATGATCAGCGACTCGTGCTTCAGGTCGACGCGCAACGGCTCGAAGTCCAGGTTCTCGGGCAACAGCCACACGACGGTGCCTTCCTGGCGGTAACGCTTTACCGTCACCTCGTTCTCGAGGCGCGCCACGACGATCTGGCGATTGCGCACTTCGGGCGTGCGATGCACGGCAACGAGGTCGCCATCGAGGATGCCGATGTTCTTCATGCTCATGCCGCGCACCTTGAGCAGGTAGTGCGGCCGCGGCTGGAAGAGCTGCGGGTCGATCTGGTAGTGGGCCTCGATGTTTTCCTCGGCGAGGATCGGCCGGCCGGCGGCGACCCGGCCGATCAGCGGCAGGCCCATCTGTTCGCGCAGCGAGTCGCGCAACTGGATGCCGCGCGAGGTGCCGGGCCGCAACTCGAGTACCCCCTTGCGCTGCAGGGCGCGCAGGTGCTCCTCGGCCGCGTTGGCCGAGCGAAAGCCGAGCGCCTCTGCGATCTCGGCGCGGGTGGGCGGCATGCCCTGCTGGGTTACGGCGTCCTGGATGAAGCGCAGGACCTGTTTCTGGCGCGGGGTAAGGTCGTCCATGGCAGCTCCTGTATGAATTCACAGTAGCTGTTTTTATATACAGCAACACCCCGGATTGCAAGCGCCGTATCGATCCGGAACGAATCTCGCCTCCAGCCTGTGCGCCGGCGTCGAATGTTCCCGGTGCTTTTACATCCACGATGGATGGAGTAGCATCCGCGTGCTCGATTGTCTTACGTCCCCGTGCGGATTACGGCGCGGACGGTTTTCAATCGGCCTCATTCGGCAAGTCACTATCCAACCACAAGGGAAGAACTAATGAAGACCATCGCCAAGATCCTCGTCGCCGCCGCCGCCACCGTTGCCCTCGCCGGCTGCGTCAGCGAGAGCAAGTTCAACGAGCACGTCGCCTCGGCCGACGCCGCCATCAAGGCTGCCGCCCAGGAAGCCGCCGCCGCCAAGGCCGCTGCTGACTCGGCCAACGCCGCTGCTTCCGCTGCCTCGTCGGCTGCCAACTCGGCGTCGAGCGCCGCCAACCAGGCTCTGCAGGCCGCCAAGGCCGCGCAGGCTTGCTGCGACGCGAACAGCGAGAAGATCGATCGCGCGTTCCAGAAGTCGATGGGCAAGTAATCGTACGGCGATCACTCGCTGTTCGAACGAAGACGCCGCGGCAACCCCGCGGCGTTTTCTTTTGTGCGTTCCGTTCGGGAGTTACTGCCGCGCGGCGCGAACCGGACGCGACAGCGGCACCGGCACGCCGGTTGCCTGCAGGAACGCGCGCTGCGCGCCTGACCAGTCGATTTCCACGCTGTGCCCGGCCGCGGCGGAGGTGATCAGCGCGGTCATCTCCGCGGGATCGCCATGGGTCGGGTCGTCGGTGCCTTCGAGCGGCGCGTGACGCTCCATGTACAGCGTGCCGCGCTGCCAGCCGACCTTCGTGGTCTGGTCGATCAGGTTCACCTTGGTGCCTATCGAGACCAGCCCGAAGAGCTCCTCGACGTCCTCGGGATACATGCGGATGCAGCCGTGCGTCACCTGCATGCCGACCCCCGCAGGCTTGTTCGTACCGTGGATCAGGTAGGCCCCGCCGGGAATGCCGAGCCGCATCTTGTATTCGCCCAGCGGGTTATCGGGGCCCGGTGGCACGACCTTCGGCAGCGGATCGCCACGCTCCGCGTGTTCCCTGAGCACCGACTCCGGCGGATACCAGTTCGGCCGCTTCTCCTTGGTGACGATCTTTGTCACGCCGATCGGCGTATTCCAGTCCATCTTCGCCGTGCTGATCGGGTAGGTGCGCACCACTCGCGGCTCGCCCTTCTTCGCCGGCGGGTAGTAGTACATCCGGTGCTCGGGGAGGTTGACGACGACGCCCTCGCGCGGCGCGTCAGGGAGGATGTAGCGCGCCGGAATCAGGATCTCGGTGCCCTCGCCCGGCATCCACGGGTCGACACCCGGGTTGGCCACGAGGATCTCGTCGTAGCCGACGCTATTGCGTCGGGCGACGTCGAACAGCGTGTCCTCGTGCGCCGCGATCACGCTGGTGTTGCTGCCGATCACGGTGTCGCCGTTGGCCGGCAGTACGTACTCCGCGGCGGGTGCGGCCGCTGCGACCAGCAGCAGCCCCGCTGCGACGACCTTCCGACCGATGCCGACCACTGCGCGATACATTCCGTGCAACCCTGACCGAGGAGCGCGCATTCTACCCACTCGCAGGGCCCCGCGTTGACCGGGCGGCGGTCCGGCCTATAGCCTTCGCGGCCGGGAGGGGGTTCCATGTCCTACAAGCTCACGATCGAACTGTCGGATCGCGACCTGAAGCACTTCCGGCGCGAATTGCGTCGGGCCCGCGAATCCGTCGGGATCGCCGACGACGACGAGATCCTGGGCGCCGCCACCGAACTGATCGCGCAGCTGCGGCGCGCCGACCTGCCCGACTTCGTCACTGCCCGGCTCGAAAAGCTGGAGACGCTGCTCGCGATGCTGTCCGACGCAGACTGGAAGCTCGATGACGAGGAGCGCAGCCCGGTGCTCGCCGCCCTCGCCTACCTGTGCGACCCGGAGGACATCATCCCCGACGACATCCCGGGCATCGGCCTGCTGGACGACGCGGTAATGATCGAGCTCGCCTTCCGCGAGCTGCGGCACGAGATCGACGCCTACGAAGACTTCCGCAGCTACCGCAAGTCGCTGCCGAAACGGCTGCTGCTGAAGCGCGACGCGGCGACGCTGGCGGCAAAGCTCGAGCGCAGGCGGGCTCAGCTGGTTGGGAGGATGCAGCGCCGCCGCAAGGACGACCGGCGACGCGGGACGGGCTGACGGTTCAGCCGGCCGGGTCCGCGGGAAGATTGGTCGCGGCGACGCGCGACATCAGCTCGCCGATCTGCCCCGGCACGCCCTTGCGCGCCTCGGCGATCGCGACGCGAACCGCGTTTGCGAACGCGGCGCGGCTCGCGCCACCGTGACTCTTGATCACCACGCCGGCGAGCCCGACCATGCTCGCGCCGTTGTAGGCACTCGGATCGAGCCGGCCCTTCAGCGCATTCAGCGCAGGCGCGGCCGCGAGCGCCCCGGCCTTGCGCAGCGGACCACGCGTGAACTCTTCCTTCATCACGCTGCCGATGAACCGCGCGGCGCCTTCCATCGTCTTCAGCGCGACGTTGCCGGTGAAGCCGTCGGTCACCACCACGTCCACGGCGCCGGAGAAGATCTTGTCGCCCTCGACGAAACCCGCGTAGTTGATCATCGGCGCGGCCGCGAGTCGCCGATGGGCCTCGCGGATCTCGTCGGTACCCTTGATGTCTTCCTCGCCGATGTTGAGCAGTCCCACGCGCGGACGCTCGGTGTCGTGCAGGTCGGCGGCGATGATCGAGCCCATCACTGCGAACTGCACGAGGTGCTCGGCCGTGCAGTCCGGGTTCGCGCCGAGGTCGAGCATGACGGTGTGGCCGTGGGCCGCCGGTACCATCGAGACGATCGCGGGCCGGTCGATGCCGGGAATCATGCCGAGCACGAAGCGCGCCGTTGCGAGCAGCGCACCGGTGTTGCCGGCCGAAATGCACGCCGCAGCCTCGCCCTTCTTGACGAGGTTGATCGCGACGCGCATCGACGAGTCTTTCTTGCGACGGACGGCATCCTGCGGACGCTCGTCCATGCCGACGACCTCGCTCGCCTCGACCAGCGTGCAGCGTGCGGGCAGCGGTTCGCCGACCAGCGGGCGCACGACATCGCCGCGGCCGACGAGGATCAGCCGCAGGTCGTGGGTCGCAGCGAGGACATCGAGCGCCGCGGGAACGGCGACTTCGGCGCCGTGGTCGCCACTCATGGCGTCCACGGCAATGGTGAGCCCGGCGGTCATGCGCGGGCGCAGCGGGCCCGGATTACTCCTGGCCTTCCTCGGCCACCGGCTTCTCGATCACCTTCTTGCCGCGGTAGAAACCGTCGGGCGTGATGCGGTGACGCAGGTGCGTCTCGCCGCTGGTGCGGTCGATCGAGAGCGCGGGCTTCGCAAGACCATCGTGCGCGCGGCGCATGCCACGCTTCGACGGCGACACTCGGCTTTTCTGGACTGCCATGATCTTCTCTCCTGTCGCGGGTCAGCGCTCGCCCTTGTCGAGCAGGTCCCGCAGGTTCGCAAAGGGTCTCTGTGTGTCTGCCACCGCCGAACCAGGTTCGACGATGTCATCCGCCGCGGCCGTCTCGCCGCAATCGGCTTCATCCTCGTGCAACGGCACCAGCGGCATGCCGAGCAGCAACTGTTCCTCGATGACGTCGGTCACGGACAGTCGTTCGGCATCGCCGACGACCGGGTCGTAACCTCCGGGGACGTCATCCATCTCGTCCGCCACTACCATCAGCAGCGCCGTCTCGGACATCGGGCTTGCGCACGGGCGAAGGCACCGCTGGCACGGCAGCACCACGCTGCCTTCGACGCTCAACTCGACGGTCGTCCGTCCCTCGAACCTGCCGAACGCAAGTTTCGCATCGGCCCACGTGCCCTCGAGCGCACCGGCTTCGAGGAGCCGTGGCAGCTGGTCGCGCACGAGGCTACGCTCGAGCGCGGCGGCACGGCCGGCCAGCTCGACTGCATTGACGAGATCGGACCGGGCGGCAGGCATGGGGCGCGTATAATAGTGAGGCCCCTCCCCGGTGTCAAAACGAATTCGAGCTTAAACCCTTGTTTTTCAAGGATCCAGGCGCGACGGAGTCCGCTGCGTGAGCGTTTCCCGCCCAAGGCTCGTCCTTGCCTCGACCTCTCCGTACCGCCGCGCGCTGCTCGAACGGCTCGGCCTGCCGTTCGAATGCGTGGCACCGGGCACCGACGAATCCCCGCTGCCAGGTGAGTCGGCGCAGGAGCTGTCGCAACGCCTGGCGCGGCTCAAGGCCCAAGCCGTGGCTGCGCACCACCCCGACAGCGTAGTGATCGGCTCCGACCAGGTTGCAGTGCGTGGCCCCGATCGCCTCGGCAAGCCCGGCAGCGTCGAGCGGTGCATCGAGCAACTCGAGCGCTCGTCCGGGCACGAGGTCGAGTTCCTCACGGCGGTGCACGTCGTCAATGGCCCGGCGGGTACCGCCGAGTCACACGTCGATCGCACGGTCGTCAGGTTCCGCCGGCTGTCGCGACCCGAGATCGAGCGTTACGTTGCCGCCGACCATCCGATCGACTGCGCGGGTGGCTTCAAGGCCGAGTCACTCGGCGTCACGCTGTTCGAGCGCGTCGAGTCCGGCGACCCGACCGGCCTTACCGGGCTGCCCTTGATCTGGCTTTCGCACGCGCTGCGGCGCGCGGGGATCGCGGTGCCTTGACCAGCGCGTCGAGGACTGTCCGCAGGTCCTCGCTGAGCGGCGCGCTCACGTGCAGCGGCTCGTGCGTTCCCGGCCTGTTCACGCCGATCGAGGCCGCGTGCAGGAACATCCGGTTGAGCCCGTACTGCCGCAGTTGGGCGTTCTTCTCGCGGTCACCGTACTTGTCGTCGCCCGCGACCGGATGCCCGGCGTATGACGCATGCACCCGGATCTGGTGCGTCTTGCCGGTATCGATTGCCACCTCGACCAGCGTCGCCACGTTGCTGAAGAACTGCACCGGCCGGAACGTGCTCACCGCCATCTGGCCGTGGCCGCGCACCGCGACGTGGCGCTCGCCGCCACGCCGCTCGCCGGTCGCGAGCGCCAGCTCGATGCGCTTGTGGCCCAGGTCCCACTTGCCGCAAACCAGCGCCAGGTAGAGCTTCTCCGTCGTGCCTTCGCGCAGCTGGGCGTGCAGGTCGCGCAACGCCGACCGGCGCTTCGCGACGATCAGGCAGCCGCTCGTCTCGCGGTCGAGCCGATGCACCAGGTCGAGCTCCTTCAGGTCGGGACGGGCTGCCCGCAAGGCCTCGATGACGCCGTGCGACATGCCGCTGCCGCCATGCACCGCGATGCCCGCCGGCTTGTTCAGCACCAGCAGGTCGTTGTCCTCGTAGATGATCGCGGCGGTCAGCAGGTCCTGCAGCGACTGGCTGGGGCCACGGGTTGCAGCGCCCGCGCCGGGCTCGGGCCTGCGCACCGGCGGCAGGCGAATGCGATCGCCGGCTGCCACGCGCTGGTCCGGCTTGGCCCGTTTGCTGTTGACCCTGACCTCGCCCTTGCGCAGCAGGCGATAGATGTGGGTTCGCGGTACACCCTTCAGCACCCGCAGCAGGAAATTGTCGAGCCGCTGCCCGTCGTCGCCCTCGCTGGCGTCGACATATTGGACGCCGCCGCCCGTCGCACTGCCCTGCGCCTCGCCTTCCGCGTCCGGCTTAACGTAAGCCATTGATTTTGCGACCTTCGCTTGTTAGAGTCCGCCACAGAAGCGCTGTCGGACCGCAATTGCGGCCGGACGAGCGCCGATTCCGCGTGACGACCACGGGCCTCCGGGCCTGCGGCGCGCGCATCTTAGTTGGTTCTGATACGTCAGACCATCGCACTGCCGTGAACACGCGCAGGCGCCGCAGCCCCGGCGGGCGGCGGGCCGACGCGATCACCGGCGGGCTCGATGCCAGACAACCAGGATTCGGTCCAACGCACGCTCGACTAGTCCGAGCAGGCGCCACAAATGACAGCCGCATGACAATACAACAGGCCGCTGCCAGACCTCTCCGCAAGGCCACGGCACCACCCGTCCGGGCGTTCACGGTCCCCAACTCGTTTATTGCGAGGACCGATGAAGAGAATGCTCGTCAACGCAACCCAGGAAGAGGAGTTGCGTGTAGCGCTGGTCGATGGCCAGCGGATCTATGACCTCGATATCGAAATCCCGTCCAGGGAAACCAAGAAGGCCAACGTCTACAAGGGCCGGATCACCCGGGTAGAGCCCAGCCTCGAAGCCGCGTTCATCGACTATGGCGCCGAACGGCATGGCTTCCTGCCGCTGAAGGAAATCTCCCGGGAGTTCTTCAAGCCGCAGGAAGGCGAAGGTGGCGGCCGTCCCGGCATTCGCGACCTGATCCAGGAAGGCCAGGACATCATCGTCCAGGTCGAGAAGGAAGAGCGCGGCAACAAGGGCGCGGCGCTCACGACGTTCGTGAGCCTGGCCGGGCGGTTCCTGGTGCTGATGCCCAACAACCCCCGCGCCGGCGGCGTCTCGCGCCGGATCGAGGGCGACGACCGCGACCAGCTGCGCGAGGCGATGGACAACCTGCAGATCCCCGACGGCATGGGCGCGATCGTGCGCACTGCCGGCGTGGGCCGCACGCCCGAAGAGCTGCAGTGGGACCTGAACAACCTCGTCGACATCTGGAACGCGATCAAGCAGGCCTCCGAGGGCCGCCCCGCGCCGTTCCTGATCTACCAGGAGTCGAAGGCGATCCTCCGGGCGCTGCGCGACTACCTGTCGGACGACATCGGCGAGATCCTGATCGACAAGCAGGAGATCTACGCGGAAGCGCAGGACTACATGCAGCGCTTCATGCCGGGCAACCTGCGCAAGCTCAAGTACTACGACGACCACGTCCCGGTCTTCACGCGCTACCAGATCGAGAGCCAGATCGAGTCGGCGTATTCGCACAAGGTGACGCTGCCCTCGGGCGGCAGCATCGTGATCGACCACACCGAGGCGCTGGTGTCGATCGACATCAACTCGGCGCGCAGCACGCGCGGCACCGACATCGAGACGACCGCCTGCAACACGAACCTCGAGGCGGCCGACGAGATCGCCCGGCAGCTCAGGCTGCGCGACGTGGGCGGCCTGATCGTCATCGACTTCATCGACATGGAGTCGACCAAGAACCAGCGAGCCGTCGAAGACCGGCTGCGCGACGCGGTGAAGCAGGACCGCGCCCGCATCCAGATCGGCCGCATTTCGCGCTTCGGGCTGCTCGAGATGTCGCGCCAGCGGCTGCGGCCATCGATCAGCGAGTCGACCAACATCGTCTGCCCGCGCTGCAACGGCATGGGCGTGATCCGCAGCGTCGAGTCGCTTGCGCTCGCGATCCTGCGCCTGATCGGCGAGGAAGCGCGCAAGGACCGCACGTCGAAGGTGATCGCGCAGCTGCCGGTCGACGTGGCCACGTACCTGATGAACGAGAAGCGCGAGTGGCTGCACAGCATCGAGGCTCGCAGCGAGGTCGACGTGATCCTCGTGCCGAACCGCTACCTCGAGACGCCGGCTTATGAACTGCGCCGCGTGCGCGACGACGAGGCCGACCTGCCCGAGTTCGCGGTGATCAGCCACCAGATGGCCGTGCAGCCGCAGGTGGACCTCGAAGCGATCGCCGCCGAGGAAAAGGCACCTCCTCCGCCGGTCCCGGCCGTGACCACGGTGATTCCGAGCACGCCGGCCCCGCCGCCGGCGCCCGAGCCGGTCGTTGTTGCGGCTCCGCCGGTCGTGGCCGCCCCGGTCGTCGTGCAGCAGTACGGCCCGCGCGACGGCGTGTTCGTGCGCCTCTGGCACTGGCTCGTCGGCGACAAGCGTGCGCCCGAACCGCAGGCGGCTCCTGCCGCCACCGACCGCCCCGAGCGCGAACGCGGCGGGGATCGTGACCGCAACCGTTCTCGCGATCGTGACGATCGCCGCGGTGGCCGAGATGTCCGCCGCGATGGACGCGGTGGTGCCGAACGCGGCCGCGACGACAAGCGTGCGGAGCGCGGACGCGATGGTGATCGTCGTCCGGAGCGCAAGGACGGCGACCGGCGCCCTGAGAAGCGGGACGAGCCGCGCGCGGAGCAGCGGACCGAGCAGCGAGGCGAGCAGCGCGGCGAGCGCGGCCGCCGGCCGGACCAGCAGCAGGCACAGGGCGGCCAGCGCGAGCGGCGCCCGGAGGGCCAGCAGCGTAACCAGCAGCAGCCGCGCAGCGAACAGCCTCGTCCCGAGCAGCAGCAACGCGTGGAACAGCCGCGTCTCGATCAGCAGGCGACGGCACAGCCTCCGCGAACGGACTCCGCCGGGCAGCAGACCGAAGGCCAGCGTACGGATCAGCCGGAGCGTATCGAAGGCGAGCGTGGCGAACGCACCGGACGCCGGTCACGTCGTGGTGGCCGCCGCCGTCGGCGTGAGCCTGGCGAGTCGTTTGGTGGCGAGCAGCGCGCAGAAGGCGCACCGGTCGAGGGTGGTGAGACTCCTGACGCCTCCCGCCCTGCAGCCCCGGCCTGGGCTCCTGCTGTCAACCCGTCTGAAGCTGCGGCACAGCCGCCCAGGCCGACGCCAGCGTTCGAGGCGCCCCCGCCCGTTCCCGGCGCGTTCGATTTCGAGCGGGTTCCGGAGCGCGCGATCGAGCGCCCTGCCGCGACCGCGCCTTCCCCGGCTCCTGCGGCCGCCCCGCCACCGCCCGCCCCGGCGGCGCTGCCCATCGCACGGCCGCCGCACGAGGTACAGGAGTGGACGCCGCTGCCGCCGAGCGACGCCACTCGCGCCGGGCCGCGCAACGAGCCGTAAGTCGCAGCGGGCCCGCCTAGCGGCGCGTCGCGGCAGAGCGAGCAAGCACCTCGTCGAGGAGGCCAATCGAGGCCTCTTCGACGAGGTCGAGCACGCGCTCGAATCCGACCGGACCTCCGTAATACGGGTCCGGAACGTCCTCGACATCCGCGACCGACGCGAACTCCATCATCAGCCGCACGCGGTCGCGGAACTCCTCCGGGCTGCGATCGAGCAGGATCTCGCGATTGAGCCGGTCCATCGCGATCACGAAGTCGAAGCGCTCGAAGTCCTCTTCCTCGACCATGCGCGCCCTGAGGCTGCCGAGGTCGATGCCGCGCCTTGCGGCGGCTGCGACCGCGCGCCGGTCCGGTGCCTCCCCGACGTGATAGTCGTGCGTCCCGGCGGAGTCGATCTCGATCTGGAGCGTCGGCGCACGTTGCTCGACGAACTTGCGGAAGACGCCTTCGGCAGTCGGCGACCTGCAGATATTGCCCATGCAGACGAACAGCACTCTCATCCCAGCCAGCCTCGTTGACGCGGGCCCGTCGTCCCGCACGCCGCCAATTGTAACCGCCGCCGGAAATCCACAGGCACGCCACCTGCGAAACCCCAAGGCGTCGCACCTGCGCTGCTAGTATCGGTGGGGTATTCGTTCTGGTGGCATGTTCACGATGAAAACCCTGAAGCGCCTGTTGCTCGGTGTCGTTGTCCTGCTGGTGCTCGCCGTCGCTGCGATCGTGCTCGCGTCCTGGCTCGGGCTCGCACCGGTCGGTAACGCACGGGTACTGATCGACTACATGCTCGGGCGTGGCGTCGATACTCCAGCCGAAAACGTCATCGCGAGCAGGCTGAAGGCGGCAGACGGCTTCGAGGTGGGCCTGTATGCCGGCGACGTGCCGCTCGCAAGATGGATGCGTTTCACTTCCGCCGGCGACCTGGTCGTCTCGCGCACTCGGGCCGACGAGGTCGTGCTGCTCGAGCGCGACCGCAACGGTGACGGCCGCGCAGATGGCAAGCGCGTGCTGCTGTCCGGACTCGAACGCCCGCATGGGCTCGAGATGCGCGACGGCTGGCTCTATGTCGCCGAGACCACCGCCGTCGGGCGCATCCGCTTCGACGAGCAGACGGGCCAGACGAGCGGCCGCTACGAACGCTTCATCACCGGCCTCACCGGCGACGGCAATCACTACACGCGCACGATCGGGTTCGGACCAGACGGCCAGCTCTACCTGTCGCAGGGATCCACCTGCAACGTGTGCGAGGAGAAGGATCGGCGCCGCGCCACGATGATGGTGTTCGCGCCCGACGGGTCGAACGGCACGATCCTTGCGACGGGGCTTCGCAACAGCGTCGGCTTCGACTGGGCCCCGTGGGATGGCGCGCTGTATGCAACGGACAACGCGCGCGACCTGCTGGGCGACGAGTTCCCGCCGGATGAGTTGAATCGCGTCGAGCGCGGCGGCTTCTATGGCTGGCCGTACTTCAACGGATCGAACGTGCTCGACCCGGACCTCGGCCCGGGGCACGAAGCGCTGCTGCCGCAGGCGCGCGCGCCGGTGCACGGCTTCCGCGCGCACAACGCGCCGCTCGGCATCGCCTTCCTGCGCGCATCGGGGCGGCCGCCCGGTTACGAACGGGCCGCGGTCGTGGCGCTGCACGGATCCTGGAACCGCACGAAACCCGACGGCTACAAGGTCGTCTCGCTGCACTGGCGCGACGACGGAAGCATCGAGGAGCGCGATTTCCTCACCGGCTTCCTCACCGCGGACGCCACGATCGGGCGACCTGCCGGTGTGACCGAAGGGCCGGACGGCGCCGTATACATTTCGGACGACTACGGTGGCGCGATCTATCGCGTGTCGCGCGCGAGGTAGTGCGCCCAGAGAATCCTCGCGGCGACCGATCGCCAGGGCGCCCACCGCGCGGCGATGTGGCCCTGCCGCTCGCTGCCCGGCACGGCGTGCAAACGCTTTACGTCTCGCATCGCAACCGCGAGTGCAAGGTCGCCGCGCGGCCAGACGTCGGGCCGCCTGAGCGCCATCAGGAAATAGATGTCGACGCTCCAGTGGCCGATTCCGGGAACCTCGAGCAGCGCCTGCCTCGCGCGCGGCTCGGGCAAGCGACTCACCATGCCAAGATCGAGCGTTCCATGTACCACGCGCGTGGCGAGCTCGCAGCAGTAGCGGGCCTTCTGTCGCGTGAGCCCCATCGCGCGCAGCCCGTCGACGCCGGTTCGCAGTACGCCCTCGGGCGTGACCCGTCCACCAAGCCGGGCGCCGAGACGGCGGAACATCGTCCTGGCGGCGGCGATCGAGACCTGCTGCTCGAGGATGATCCACACCAGTGTCGCGAACCCGGTCGGCCGTCCCCACATCGGGGGCACGCCATGCAGCTGCACGATGCGCGCGAGATCGCGGTCGCGATCGGCGAGCGCATGCGTTGCCGTCTCGAGCATCAGGTTCGTCAGGCGTGTCGGCATCGCAGCTATGGTACCGTTCACGCCCAGCGAATCGCTGCATCCCCTGGGTTCGGACTGCGCATGCAGAAAAACCGGCTCGTCTTCTCCACCGGCACCGGGCGGCTTTGCCCCGAGTGCGCCCGCCCGATAACCGATTGCCGCTGCAAGCGCAGCAGGGCTGCGCAGCCTCTCGCCGTCGCGCCAAAGGGCGACGGCATCGTGCGTGTGGGCCGCGAAACCAAGGGACGCAAGGGCAAGGGCGTCACCGTGATCACGGGCTTACCCCTCGCGGGCGACGAACTCGAGTCGCTCGCGACGCGTCTCAAGAAGCGCTGTGGCTCCGGAGGCACGGTGGATGGCGCCATGATCGAGATCCAGGGCGACCATCGGGACATGCTGGTCGAGGAACTCGGCAAGCTCGGCTACGTCGTCAGGCGCTCCGGTGGCTGAACGCGGATCCATGCGGCTCAACAAGTACCTCGCCGAGACCGGCGTCTGCTCGAGGCGCGAGGCCGACGAGCGGATCGAGGCCGGACGCGTCACGGTGAACGGCGCAGTGGCCGTGCTCGGCACGCAGGTCGCCGCAGGCGACGTCGTGCTGCTCGACGGCCAGCCGCTGCGCGAAAGGCCGCACAAGGTTTACCTCGCCCTCAACAAGCCGATCGGCATCGAGTGCACGACCGACCCCGACGTACCGGAGAACATCGTTGCTTTCGTCGGGCATCGCGAGCGTGTGTTTCCGATCGGGCGCCTCGACAAGGATTCCGAGGGCCTGATCCTGCTGACCAACGACGGCGACATCGTCAACACGATCCTGCGCGCCGAGAACGAGCACGAGAAGGAATACGTGGTGGCGGTGGACCGCCCTCTTACGCCGGCGTTCCTGGCCGGCATGGCCGCGGGCGTACCGATCCTCGACACGGTCACGAATCCCTGCAAGGTGTCGCAGGTGGGCCGCAATACCTTTCGCATCCTGCTGACGCAGGGCCTGAACCGGCAGATCCGCCGCATGTGCGAGCACTTCGACTACACGGTGCGCCGCCTGCAGCGCGTGCGGATCATGCACGTCCGGCTCGGCGACCTTCCGGTCGGCAAGTGGCGCAACCTTACGCCCGAAGAACTGCGCGGCCTGACGTCGACCCGGCCGAAGCTCAGCCTGCGGGCGCGCAAGCCGCAGGGCGATTCCTAGGCGAGCGTCACTCAGCCGTCGGCCGACGACTCGCGCAGCGACTTCTTGTGAGCGAGGTCGAGGTACAGGTTGTAGCCGGCGACGCCCGCCGGGAACAGGTTCGACAGGATCCCGACCGAGTCGTTTTTGCCGAACACGAAGTACGACAGCAGCAGCAGGCTGCCCGAAATGCTCATCAGCCAGAACACGGTTGGCACCACGGGGCGGCCGTGCCGGCGCGAGTACGCCATCTGCACGAACCAGCGCCCGGCGAACAGCACCACGCCGAGATATCCGACCAGCTTCCACGGCGTGAGCGTCACGCCGAATGCGGTCAACAGCACCTGGTTCATCAGTGTCCTCCGCTTTGAGCGGCGCGCAGACGCGCACGCTCGAGATCCAGGGGCGTATCGACGCCCGGGCCCGGCGCCTCGACGCAGATTCCGACGACGATGCGCATGCCGTTCTGCAACGCACGCAGCTGCTCGAGCTTCTCGCGAAGCTCGAGACTCGTGGGTTGCAATCGAGTCATCCGGCGCAGCGTCCCGGCACGGTACGCGTAGATTCCGATGTGCCGCAGCGCCTCACCGTGGTCCTGCTGGCTCGCGCAGCCGCCCTGCGCACCATCCCGCGTCCACGGAATCGGTGCGCGGCTGAAATAGAGCGCGGCACCGTCCTCTGCGGTGACGACTTTCACCACGTTCGGGTCCAGGAACTGTTCGAGCGACTCGATCGGGACAGCGAGCGTCGCAATACCGGCCGCCGGGTCGGCCTCGAGCAGTGCCGCGACCTGGTCAATGAGCCCGGGCGGCAGGAAAGGCTCGTCTCCCTGCACGTTCACGACGATCGTGTCGTCGCTCCAGCCGCGCGCTGCAGCCACTGCCGCGACGCGATCTGTTCCGGACGGCAGCTCAGGGTCGGTCATCACGGCGATCGACGTCCCAGGCTGGCGCGGGTCAGACACGGCCGCGGCAATGCGCTGGTCGTCGGTCGCCACCAGTACTGCGTCTGCACCACTTGCGCACGCGCGCTCGACCACGCGCTGGATCATCGGGCGTCCGCCGATGTCGAGCAGCGGCTTGCCCGGTAACCGCGTGGAGGCGAACCGCGCCGGGATGACGACGTGGAATGCCAAGCTCAATCCTTCAGCAGCGGATCTTCCGCGGCGAGCCTGGTCGCCTCCTCTTCCAGCATCACCGGGATGTCGTCGCGGACCGGAAACGCCAGGCGGTCGGCGCGGCACACCAGGCACGGCACGTCGCGGTGCCAATGCAGCGGGCCCTTGCAGATCGGGCAGGCGAGGATGTCGAGCAGCTTGCTATCCAAGGTTCACTCCCGCGCCGGTCAGACCGGTGCGTTCGAGGACGAGTGCGATCAGGTCGCGCGCCGTGTCGCCAGCGATCGCGACGTCGAGTTCGACGTACCACCAGCCGGGCCGCGCGAACTCAGCGCATTTTACGGCATCTTTCTCGGTCATCAGCACAGTCGCGCCGTCCGGAAACGGCAAAGACCGCGGATCGAGCGCGGCGTGGTCGGGCAGCGCATGCACTTCGACGCTCAGTCCCGCGTCGCACAGGCAGGCGAAAAACGCTGCCGGATGGCCGATTCCCGCCACCGCGTGCACTCTCGCGCCCTGGAACGTCGACAGCGGCCGGTGCTCCCCGGAGCGCAGGTTGACCGCGAGCCCGGGCTCGAAACGAGCCTCCGCAACGTAAGGCCGCCTGGGATGAATTGGCGTTTCGTTCCCCGGGCCACGCCGAGTGAGAATCACGGCGTCGACGCCCTCGAGTCGCGCCGCCGGCTCGCGCAACGGTCCTGCAGGGAGCAGGTGGCGGTTACCAAGTCCTCGCACTGCATCCACGACCGCGATCTCGCAGTCACGAGCCAGTCGCAGGTGTTGCAGGCCGTCGTCGCACAGCACGGCTTCCGCGCCCCGCTCCGAGGCGAGCGTCGCCGCGGCCACACGATCGGCGCCGATCACGACGACGTGAGGTGCGCGCCGCGCATGCAGCAGTGCCTCGTCGCCCACTTCGGCCGGATCATCGGAGGCCGTCACGACTCGCGGCGCACCCGAGTGCCGGCCCCCGTAGCCACGCAGCACGACTCCGACCCGATGACCGCGCAACGAGAGCTGCCGCGCGAGCCAGGCCGTGATCGGCGTCTTGCCGGTGCCACCCACGGTGAGGTTGCCGACGACGACCACGGGAACAGCTATCCGGCGACGACGTAGAAGTCCGATCGAGTACAGGCCCCGCCGCAACGCGACGCCCACGCGGAAGACCCAGCCGAGCGGCCAGAGCGGCAGGCTGAGCCACGCAGGGCCGTACCAGACTCGCTGCAGTCCGGACTCGAGGCTCATTCGTTGAACTGCATGCGGTACAGGACCGCATACTGGCCGTTCCGGGCCATCAACTCCTCGTGCGTGCCCGTCTCGATCACGCGGCCACCGTCCATCACCAGGATGCGGTTGGCCTTCTCGACGGTGGACAGCCGGTGCGCAATCACGAGCGTCGTGCGATTGTGCATCAACTGCTCGAGCTGCTCCTGGATCTGCCGCTCGAGCTCGGTGTCGAGCGCGGAAGTCGCTTCGTCCAGGATCAGGATCGGCGTATTCCTGAGCAGCGCGCGCGCGATCGCGATGCGTTGCCGCTGCCCACCCGAGAGGAGCACGCCGCGGTCCCCGACTACGGTATCGAGCCCGAGCGGCAGCGGGTCGGCGAACTCGGCGACGCGCGCCGCACGCGCGACCGCCTCGATTTCCGCGTCGGTGGCATCGAAGCCGAATGCGATGTTCTTGCGGATCGTATCGTTGAACAGCACGACATCCTGGCTCACGAGGCTGACCTGGGCACGCAGGTCGTGCAGCCGGTACTCACGGACGTCGTACCCGTCGACCATCACGCTGCCGCCGGTGACGTCGTAGAAACGCGGCAGCAGGTTCGCGATCGTGGACTTGCCGCTGCCGGATCGACCGACGATCGCCAGCGTCTCGCCGGAGCGCACGCTGAAGCTCACGCCGGACAGGACCTCTTCCGCGCCAGTTGGATAGCGGAAGCGGACGTCACGGTACTCGACCTCGCCACGGGCACGCCCGAGCGCGCGCTCGCCACCCTTGTCCTCGAGCGGCGTATCGATGATCTGGAAGATGCTCTGCGCCGCTGCGATTCCCTGCTGCAGCGGCCCCGCAACGTTGACGAGGCGTCGCAGTGGAGCCGTCACCAGTCCAAGCGCGGCGATGAAGGCGGTGAACGCACCGACCGTCGTGCGGCCTGCAACCGCTTCCACGGTCGCCGTATAGAGGACGCCCGCCATCGCGGAAGCGGCGATGGTCTGCACGACCGGATTGCTCAGCCCCTTGGTGAACATGAGCTTCATGTGCGAGCGGCGATTCTGCTCGATCACCGCCTCGAACAGCGACGCCTCGTAGTCCTGGGCGTTGAACACCCGCACGACGCGCGGCGCCTCGATGGCCTCTTTCGCCACTCGCGTGACGTCGCCCATCGAGTTCTGAATGCGACGGCTGTAGCGACGGAACAGCATGTTGATGCGGCGGATCAGGAACCCAATCAGCGGGCCCACGGTGAGGCTGATCAGCGTCAGCTTCCAGTTGAGATACAACAGGTAGCCGATCAGCCCGCTGATGGTCAGCGTGTCGCGGATGAACACCGTGAGCGAATCGGTCGTCGCCTGGGCGACCTGCTCGGTGTTGTAGGTGAGGCGCGACAGCAGCACGCCGGACGCCTCGTGGTCGAAGTAGCCGACCGGAAGGTGCAGGTAGCGGTCGAAGATCTGCGACCGCAGTTTCTTGACGATGTGCCGCCCCACGAAGCCCGGGCAGTACGTCTGCATGAAGTCGCCGATGCCGCGCACGATGAAGAGCCCGACCAGCGCCAGTGGCACGAGCCACACCATACGCGGGTCCTTGTCCACGAACGTGCCGTCCAGGAAGAACTTAATGAACGCAGCCCAGCCTGCGTCGGTGGCGGCGAAGATCACCATGCCGACGACGCCCAGCGCGAACATGCCCCGGTGCGGCTTCAGGTATGCGATGAGCCTGCGATAGGTCTGCATCGCTCCGGAGGGCATCCGGAGTTCAGTGACCTTGCCGATTCTCGGGCCCATCGTTGACCGTAGCGATATTGATTTGCCGGTAGCCCATCCGCCCTGCGACGTCCATCGCAGTCACCACGGACTGGTGCATCGCCCGGGCATCGGCGCGGATCGTCACGGGCATCGCCCGGTTGCCGCCGGCCGCCTTGCCGATCGCGGCCGCGAGCGTGTCGGGGCTGTTGTTGATCAGCGCGCGGCCGTCGACGCTGTAGCCCCCCTCGGCCGATACCGCGATCTCGATCGACTCGCCCTGCGATTCGTTTTCCGGCGCGACGCCGGCCTCGGGCAGCCGGATCTTGAGCCGTCCCTCGTCGATGAACTTCGTGGACAGCATGAAGAAGATCAGCAGCAGCAGCACGACGTCGATCAGCGACGTCATGTTCAGATCCGGCTCCTCGGTGCGGCGCGGCTGGAACCTCACGCAGCGTCTTCCTGGCGGGCATCCAGCATCGGACGCGCCCCCCCGGTCGTGCGGTCGATCGCCTGCACCAGCTTGATCGACTCCTTCTCCATCTGGATCACCAGCGTGTCGACCCGCCCACGCAGGTAGCGGTATGCGACCAGCGCAGGAATGGCCACCATCAGGCCGGCCACGGTGGTGATCAACGCCTCGGCGATTCCGCCCGCCATCGCGGCGGGGGAGCCAACGCCGGCAACGGTAATCGCCTTGAACGTGCGCATCATGCCGGTGACGGTGCCGAGCAGGCCGAGCAGTGGCGAGATCGCGGCGATCGTGCCAAGCATGTTCAGGAAGCGCTCGAGGTCGTGCACGACGTGGCGGCCGGCGTCCTCGATGGCACCGATCATCACTGCGCGGTCACGGTGGCGATTGGCGAGCCCTGCCGCGAGCACGCGACCGAGCGGCGAATGCTGCTGCAGTGCCAGGATCTGCTTGTCCGACAGCGCGCGGTTCTCGACCCACTGCCAGACCTTGTCGGTGAGCTCCGCGGGCACGACCCGCTGCGAGCGCAGCGTCCAGAGCCGCTCCAGCGTGATGGCCACCGCCAGGATGGAGCACAGGATGATCGGCACCATCACGATGCCGCCGGCCTTCACGATCTCGAACATGTCCTGGCCCGTTATCCCCTGCCGCTGCGCCCGCGGATCATACTTGATGGGGACCGGAGCCGCGACTTTGGCCCGTCAGGGATCGGTCCAGGGTCGCCGGTGATCGATGCGCCATCGCGACGGCGGGTCGAGCGGAAGGGCCGGATCTACGTCGAACTCAATCGCGCCAGAGTCAGAGGTCCGCGGCACTTGCGCTCCGGCCGACTGCCATCGCTCGACGACCGACGCGGCAGGAAAACCCCAGCGGTTGCGGTAACCGGCCGATACGACCGCCCAGCGCGGAGTGAGCGCCGCGACGAATGCCGCGCTCGACGACGTGCGACTGCCGTGGTGCGGGACGACGACGACGTCGACCGGCCCGGCAAGGCCACGGTCGAGCATCTGTTGCTCCGCGAGCCGCTCTGCGTCTCCGGCCAGCAGTAACGCGCGTGCACCAGCGCGGATTTCGAGCACGCAGGAGCGATCATTGTCGCCGGGCAGCAGCGGGTCTCCAGGGTGCAGCCACTGGAAGCGGACACCGTCCCATTGCCAGCCCTGCCCCGCCAGGCAACGAGTCACGGGCCCGAGCGCATCGAGTGCACGACCACTCGCGACCCGCGCCTGGACCTCGAGCAGCGCCGAAAGTGATGCGGCACCGCCCACGTGGTCGTCGTCGTCGTGGCTTGCGACCAGCAGGTCCACACGGCGTATGCCGCGGCTACGCAGATAAGGCTCGACCACCAGCAGGCCCGTGTCGGTTCCGCTGCGGAAGGCCGGCCCCGTGTCGTACACCAGGACGTGCCGACGCGTCTGCACGACCGTTGCCAGCCCCTGCCCGACATCGAGCACCGCGAGGCGCAGCGCGCCATGTTCGGGAGGCGCCGCTTGCCAGGTGCCGAGCGCGACCACGATCAGCAGACCTGCCACGCGCCCAGGCATCGCCAACGGCGCCAGCGCCGCGAGCGCGCCGACGATGAGCAGCAGCCAACCGGCCGGCGGCAGCGTCGCCATCCCCGACACGGCATACGGAAGCGCTGCGGGCATCTCGATCAGCGGCCAGGTGGACTCAACCAGCCACGCCACGGCCTCGAGCATGGTCTTGCCGGCCGCAGGCACGACGAGCACCGCTGCCGTCCCGAGCAGCACAGCCGGGACGATGACCAGGGTGTAGAGCGGGATCGCGACTGCGTTGACAGCCGCCGAAACCAGCGAAACGCTGCCGAAACCGCCCGCGATCACCGGCATGAGGCCGATCGTCACCGCGAACTGCACCTGCGCAAACCCGGCCAGCGCGCCGGGAGGCCGCACGTGCCCGGTGCCGACGAACAGGATCACGGCGACGGCCACGAAAGAAAGCCAGAAACCAATCGCAAGCGGAGCCAGCGGATCCAGCGCGAGTACCGCGAGCGCACCGAGCGCGAGGCCGTCGGCGGCAGCGATCCGTCGTCGCATCCTCAGTGCCACACCGACCAGCCCGATCATCAGTACCGTGCGCTGCGTCGGCACCGACCAGCCGGCGAGCAGAGCATAGGCCAGCGCGGTCAGCGTGCCGGCCAGCACCGCAGCGTCGCGCTGCGCACCTGGCGCGCCTCGACGCTGGCGCCATCTCGCGATCCGCGCGGCGATCCACGCCGCCACGGCTGCCTGCATGCCGATGTGCATACCCGATATGGCCATCAGGTGGCTGGTGCCGCTGCGCGCGAGGGCTCGCCACTGCTCCCGGCTCAACGCGTCCTGCAGCCCGACCGACAGCCCGGCCACGATGCCGGTGGCCGGTCGCTCGCCGAGCGCCCCTCGTATCGCGTCGTAGGTCTCGCCGCGAGCCACGAGCACCGGGCGCCGCAATATGTCCCGCATGCCGCGCCCTTCACTGCGCGCGCCACGCACGTACCCTGTCGCGCCGACGCAGTCACGCAGAAGCCGCGCTTCCTGGTCCATCCCTCCCGGGTTCGAGAATCCTCGTGGCCGTCGCAAACGCACTTCGAGCGCGAGCCGTTCGGCGGGCCGCGGCCGCCATTCCGGCTCGTACCAGGTGAGCTCGATCAATGCAGGCACGCCGGCGGCGGCGTCAGGAGCGAATCGAAACCGCACCCCGTCAGCGCGCAACTGCGGCACCGAGGCCACCGACCCGTGGATCGAGAGCGTCTGCCCCTCGAGGGCGGGAGCAAGTCGCTGCGACAGTCGATCAGATACCTCGAGCCATGCAGCGCCGAAACCGAGCGCGAGCATCAGGACGGGCCATGCTCGAAGAACGGCAGCGACGAGCGCCGCAACTGCGATTCCAGTGGCGACCATGCTGCCGGCAGGCAGGGCCGGCAGGGACAGTACCGCGCAGGTTCCTGCGAGAAATGCGCACGCCGAGCGAACCACCGCCATCCCTGCCGCGCCTCGTGGACGGCAATACTGTATCGTGCGAGACGCCATCGCCTCTCGCGAATCAGGCGGATTCGTGCAGATTCAGGTCGGGACGAGGCGCCCGTCGCGCAACGTGAGCACACGCTGCATGCGCGAGGCAATTTCCTGCGCGTGCGTGACGATCACGAGACTGGTACCGAGCTCGCGATTCAGCTCCAGCATCAGGTCCAGCACGCCGCGCGCGTTCACACCGTCAAGGTTGCCCGTTGGCTCGTCCGCAAGGACCAGCGCCGGCCGCGTCACCAATG
Organism: uncultured Gammaproteobacteria bacterium; assembly: GCA_963696545.1. GTDB lineage: Bacteria > Pseudomonadota > Gammaproteobacteria > Steroidobacterales > Steroidobacteraceae > RPQJ01. Next base: position 638,241 of record CAVOKQ010000012.1, on the reverse strand, counting down.
CGCGCGCTACCGCAGCGCGCTGACGCTCGCCGCCCGAAAGCTGCGCCGGACGGTGAGCGAGCCGTCCCCCGAGGCCGACGCGCTCGAGCAGGTGCCGCGCTTCGCCCTCGGCTTCGGCCGCCTTCGTACGCCGTACGAGCAGCGGCATCGCGACGTTTTCCAGCGCCGTGAACTCCGGCAGCAGGTGATGGAACTGGTAGACGAAGCCGAGCGCCCGATTGCGCAGCGTACCGCGCGCCGCATCGGACAGCTCGGCCAGCGACTGCCCGGTGATACGCACCGTGCCGCTCGACGGCAGGTCGAGGCCGCCCAGAATCTGCAACAGCGTAGTCTTGCCGGAACCCGACGCTCCCACGATCGCGAGCGTCTCGCCGCGATTGACGACCATGTCGACGCCCGTGAGCACGTCGAGCCGCTGGCCGGCTTCCTCGAAGTGCTTGCACACGTTGCTCGCAGCTCAGGATCGTCGTGTCAGTCATGTCGCAGGGCCCTCGCCGGATTGGTGCGCGCCGCGCGCCAGGCGGGATACAGGGTAGACAGGCAGCACAGGGTGAACGCGGTCGCCGCAATCGTGAGCACGTCGCCGGGCTCGACGCGCGCCGGCAGGTCGCTCATCAGGTACACACTCGCGTCGAGGAACTTGGTGCCGGCCACGCGCTCGAGCCCGTGCACCAGCGATTCGAGGTTCAGCGACAGCAGCACGCCGAGCAGCACGCCGCCGATCGTACCGAGCAGCCCGATGACCGTGCCCTGGGTCGCGAACATCGCCAGTATGCTCGACGGTCGTGCGCCGAGCGTGCGCAGGATCGCGATGTCAGGCTGCTTGTCCTTCACCGCCATCACCAGCGTCGAGACGATGTTGAACGCGGCGACCGCCACGACCAGCAGCAGGATGAAGAACATCATCGCGCTTGGTGAGCTCGATCGAGCGGAAGAAATTCGCCTGGCGCCGGCTCCAGTCCTCGACGAAGAGCCCGCCCCCGAGCGCCGTCGCCACTTCCCGTGACACCCGTGGCGCGTCGAACGGGTCTTCCACCTCGAGCCTGAGCCCGCTCACGTTCGAGCCGAGCCGGAACAGGCGTTGCGCATCCGACAGGTTCACGAGTGCAAGCGCATTGTCGATCTCGTACATCCCCGAGTAGAAGACGCCAGACACGGTGAAGCGACGCATCCGCGGCACGACCCCGGCCGGCGTAACCGTGCCCTGCGCCACGGCCATCACGACGCTGTCGCCCATCTGCACGCCGAGCCGAGCCGCGAGCTCGGAACCCAGCAGCACCCCGAAGCTCGCCGGCGCGAGTGCGTCGAGGCTGCCGCTGCGCAGCCGACCCGCGATCGCCGATACCGTTCCTTCAAGGCCGGGGTCGATGCCGCGCACGCTCGCCGGCGCCGAACCGCCGTTCGGGCGATCCGCGATCAGCAGCGCCTCGCCCTCGACGAATGGCGCGACAGCCGTGACACCCGGGTCTTTCAGCGCCTGGTCGCGCAGCGCCTGCCAATCCGCCACGCCGGCACCGAACGCGGTCAGCGTCGCGTGCGAAGTCACGCTCAGGATGCGGCTCGCTGCAGCTCGTTTTCGAAACCGTTCATCACCGACAGCACGACGATCAGCACCGCGACGCCGATCGCCACGCCGAGCATGGACATCACCGAGATGAACGACAGGAAGCGGTTGCCCGTCGAGCGCAGGTAGCGCCGGCCGATCCGAGCTCGAAGGGTGCGTCGCCGCGCCATCACTCGTACCGCAACGCCTCGGCGGGCTCGGTCGCGGCGCCGCGCAGCGCCGGGTAGATCGTCGCCAGCACCGTCAGCAGCGAACGCGATGCCGGCGATGGCGCCCGATCTGGCCCGGACGCAGCTTCGGACGGGATGCGGTGATGTAGTAGACGGTCGGATCCATCACGTGGAAGCCGAAGCAGCTGCTCCAGCACGGGCACGATGGTGCCCACGTTCAGGCAACCAGCGACCCCGAGCAGCGTACCGACCAGCGTACCGATCGCGCCGATCACGAGTCCCTGCGTCAGGAACACGCCGACGATGCCGCGCGGCGCGAGCCCGAGCGTGCGCAGGATCGCGATGTCCGAGCGCTTCTCGTTCACCACCATCACGAGCGCGGCCACGATGTTGAACGCGGCCACGGCGACGATGAGCATCAGGATCAGGCTCATCATCGTCTTCTCGATGCGGATCGCGCGGAAGTACGCCGCGTGCTCCTTGGTCCAGTCGCGCACCTCGAAGCCGGAGCCGAGCGCGGCGGCCACGTCGGCCGAGCGTGCCGGGCGCCGTCATCACGTCGTCGAATCGCAGCCGCAGCCCCGCGGGTGCCGTGCCCTCGCCGGCGAGCTCGGCGGCATCTGCAAGCGACACCAGCACGTACACCGCGTCGTGGTCCTGCAGCCCGACCTCGAACACGCCCGCGACCGTGAATCTCTGCAGTGCCGGCCGCCCGCGCCCGTGAGCAGGTCGCGCCCGGGCACCATCACGGTAATCTCGTCGCCCACCTGCGCGCCGAGTTGCCACGCCAGCGCACGACCGACGATCAGCACGACGGGACCCAGGCGTGAGGTCGGCCAGCTTGCCTTCCAGCAGGTGATCGGCGACCGTCGACACGCTGGGTTCGACCGCGGGGTCGATGCCGTGCAGCACCGCAGGTTGCAGGTAGCCGGAGCGGCCGACCATCGCCTGCACGTCCACGAACGGCGCCGCACCCTGCGTGCCCGGCGTGGCCAGGGCGCGCTTCACTGCGACCTGCCAGTCACCCATCAGGCTCTGCGGCGCGGTCACGGTGGCGTGCGCGGTGAGCGCGACGAGCCGGTTGCGCAACTCTCCCTCAAACCCGTTCATCACGGAGATGATCGTGATCAGGGCCGCCACGCCGAGGCAGACGCCCAGCATCGAGACCCACGAGATGAACGACACGAAGAACCCCCGGCGCCGGGTCCGGACGTAACGCAGCCCGACGAAGACTGGCAGGGGGTGGAACATGCTCGGCCCAGGCAAAAGAGGGCGCAAGGCTACCCGCCACCACCCCGTTTTGCACGCACAGGCAACGCGAGCCCGCTGGCAAGGGCGGCCCCAAAATGCGGTAGCCGGTCACGCACGGCCGCCGCGGGCCGGTGCTATATTCCACCGGACACTCCCGCCGAGGCGGAACTCATGCGCAGGATTTTGCTGGCAGCGATCACAATAGCTCTGGTCGGCATCGCCCGGGCCCGGCCACGCGCAGAACCTGCAGATGACCGCATCCCCTGTCAGTCGCGCCGGCGATCCCGACGCGAGGCCTGACCATGGTGGAAGTCGAGCGGCAGTGCGGCGCTCCGTCGGAACGGATCGCCGCAGTGGGCCAGCCGCCGATCACGCGTTGGGTCTATCCGTCGTTCGTCGTCTATTTCGAGCACAACGTCGTGATCCACGCCGTGGCGTCCGCCGCCGCCCCGCCGAAGGGCTGACGGCTCGCCACTCAGACCCCGGGCACTCGGCGGTCTGCTAATCTCTGCGGCCCCGGCGGCGCGGCCGGGCACGTCCATGCAACTAGAACGAATCTCACGATTCGTCTGTAATCTATTGTTTTTAAATGCCTTCTGATCTGATTCTGCCCGACAACCAGAGGCTGATCGTGCGCTGGGCAGGCCTCTCCGGGGCGGCGACCGCACTCTTCGTCGCGCGCGCCGCCGCGAGCCGCCCGGGCCCCGCTGCTGCTGGTCGCACGGGACGCGGCCGACGCTGCCCGCCTCGAGGAAGAACTACGGTTCTTCGCGCCAGCCGACCTGCCGGTACTGCCTTTCCCCGGTTACGAGACGCTGCCTTACGACCAGTTCTCTCCGCACCCGGACATCATCTCGCAGCGGCTCCGCGCCCTTGCCCGCCTGCCCTCGCTGCAGCGCGGCCTCGTCGTCACCGACCTGCCGACGGCGCTGCAGCGCCTGCCGCCCGCGGACGTTCATCGACGGGCATGCGCTCGCCATCCGCGTCGGAGAAGAACTCGATCTCGAGAGTTTCCGCCTGCGACTCACCGCGGCTGGATACGCCAGTGTGCCGCAGGTCGGCGAACCCGGCGAGTTTGCGATCCGTGGCTCGCTGTTCGACATCTTCCCGATGGGCAGCGAGACGCCGCTCGGATCGACCTGTTCGACCGGCAGGTGGATAGCATTCGCGGCTTCGACGCGGAGACGCAACGGTCCGGCGAGCGCCACGACAAGCTCGAACTGCTGCCGGCCCGCGAGTTCTCGCTCGGCGCGGACTCGATTCGCGACTTCCGGCGCCGGTTCCGCACGCGCTTCGAGGGTGACCTGACGCGCATGCCATTGTATCGCGACGTGGGCGACGGCCTCGCGCCCGCCGGCGTCGAGTACTACCTGCCGCTGTTCTTCGAGGCCACGGCGAGTCTGTTCGACTACCTTCCCGCGGGTGCCGTGGTTGCACTCGCGGCGGGCCACGAGCACACGCTCGCTGCGGCGTGGACGTCGATCCAGGAACGTTTCGAGGAGCGACGCTACGACATCGAGCATCCGGTGCTCGACCCGGGTGAGGTCTTCCTGGCGCCGGACGAGTGGCTCGCGTCTGCCGCACGCTTTCCGACACTGCTGCTCGGCGGTGCGTCCGGCATCGACGCAGGTGATGCAGCGATCGTAGTCGACGCGCACAGCACCGAAGCGAGCCCCCTCCGGCTCGACCAGCGCCGCGACGAGTCGCTCGCGCGCATTCGCCGCGAACCTGGGGTCGCACGCAGGCCGCGTGCTGCTGGCAGCCGATCGCCTGGTCGCCGCGAGCTGCTGCTGGAACTGTTGCGGCCACGGGGCGTGAGCGCCCGTGTCGTCGCAGGCTGGGGCGAGTTCCTCGCGGGCGACATGCCGCTCGCGATCACGGTCGCGCCGCTGTCCTCGGGCGTCGCGCTGTCCGACCCGACGCTCACGATTTACGCGGATGAGCAGCTGTTCGGCGAACGCGTGCGGCAGGAGCGGCGCCGGCGGCGCTCCGATCGCGATCCCGCGCGCATCATCCAGCAGCTCGCCGACCTGCGCCCCGGCGCGCCCGTGGTGCACGAGGACTACGGCGTCGGCCGCTACCTCGGTCTCACGACCATGGACGCCGGCGGCTTGCCGGCCGAGTTCCTGGTGCTCGAATATGCCGACGGCGACAAGCTGTACGTCCCGGTGCAGTCGCTGCGAACGGATCAGCCGCTACACCGGCGCAGCGCCCGAGTCCGCGCCGCTGCACAAGCTCGGCGGCGACCAGTGGTCCAAGGCCCGCAGCCGCGCGGCCGCGCCGGATCCGCGATGCCGCCGCCGAACTGCTCGACGTCTACTCGCGCCGCGCCGCGCGCGAGGGCCACGCCTTCGACCGTCGACGATGCGCAGCTGCAGACCTTCGCCGCCGGCTTCCCGTTCGAGGAAACCGCCGACCAGGCCGCCGCGATCGCGCAGGTCGTCGCGGACCTGCGCTCGCCGAAGCCGATGGACCGCCTGGTGTGCGGCGACGTCGGCTTCGGCAAGACCGAGGTCGCGCTGCGCGCCGCGTTCGTCGCCGTGCAGGGCGGCAAGCAGGTCGCGGTGCTCGTGCCGACGACGCTGCTCGCCCAGCAGCACTACCAGACCTTCGCCGACCGCTTCGCCGACTGGCCGGTCCGCGTCGAGCTGCTGTCGCGCTTCCGCGCCGACGCGCAGAGCGCAAGGCCGACGGTCGCGGGACTCGCGGAAGGCAAGCGTCGACATCGTCGTCGGCACGCACCGGCTGCTGCAGCCCGACGTGCGCTTCAAGGACCTCGGGCTGCTGATCATCGACGAGGAGCACCGCTTCGGCGTGCGCGACAAGGAGCGGCTGAAGGCGCTGCGCGCCGAAGTCGACGTCCTCACGCTCACGGCGACGCCGATCCCGCGCACGCTGCAACATGGCGCTCGGCGGCCTGCGCGACCTGTCGCTGATCTCGACGCCGCCCGCCGGTCGCCTGTCGATCAAGACCTTCGTGTCCGAGTGGACGACCCGTCATCCGCGAGGCCTGCCTGCGCGAACTGCGGCGCGGCGGCCAGGTCTTCTTCGTGCACAACTCGGTCGACACGATCGAGAACACCGGCCGCGCGCTCGCGGAGCTCGTTCCGGAGGCGCGGATCGCGATCGGCCACGGCCAGATGCGCGAGCGCGACCTCGAGCAGGTGATGCTCGACTTCTACCACAAGCGCGCCAACCTGCTGCTCTGCACGACGATCATCGAGAGCGGCATCGACGTTCCCGACCGCGAACACGATCATCATCGACCGCGCCGACCGCTTCGGCCTCGCGCAGCTGCACCAGCTGCGCGGCCGCGTCGGCCGCTCGCATCACCAGGCCTACGCCTACCTGCTCACGCCGCCGAAGAACGCGATGACGTCGGATGCGCGCCAAGCGGCTCGAGGCCATCGAGTCGCTCGAGGACCTCGGCGCCGGCTTCGTGCTCGCGACGCACGACCTCGAGATCCGCGGCGCCGGCGACCTGCTCGGCGAGGACCAGAGCGGGCAGATCCACGAGATCGGCTTCGCGCTCTACATGGAGCTGCTGGAGCGCGCCGTCGCGGCACTGCGCGCCGGCAAGGTCCCCGAGCTGGAGAAGCCTCTGCACCATGGGCCGGAGATCGACCTGCACGTGCCGTCGCTGCTGCCGGAGGCGTTCCTGCCCGACGTGCACGCCCGGCTGGTGCTGTACAAGCGGATCTCGGGCGTCGAGTCCGAAGTCGAGCTCGACGACCTGCAGTCGGAAACGGTCGATCGCTTCGGGATGCTGCCCGAGCCCGCGAAGAACCTGTTCCGGATTTCACGCCTCAGAGTCGGCGCGGCGCGGCTCGGCATCGAGCGGCTCGACGTTGGACCGACCGGCGGCTCGGTGACCTTCGGCGAGGGGACGCCGGTCGATCCCGGCGCGCTGATCCTGCTGGTGCAGAAAAGCAATCGCGCGCTGCGGTTCGACGGGCCGAACAAGGTACGCTTCGCGGGCCCGTTCCGTGAGTCTGAAGAACGATTCGCAGCTGCGCAGGCCCAGGTGGATGCGCTGGCGAAGTGCGCGCCGAAACCCGGCGCGGCGTAGTTTGCCGACAGCGCCTAGAGTTGCCCGCCGACCACGCGATTGCCCCCAGCCTGCTTTGCGGCCGAGAGCGCGCGCTGCGCAGCCTCGAGCAGCGCCTCGCAACCCTGGTCCCGCGGCGGCACGACGCTCACGACGCCGGCGCTCATCGTCAGGAAGCGTCCTGCACGTGAGCGGGGGTGGTGGATGGCGAGCGCGCGGACACGGCCGAGAATGACCTCGGCATGCGCGCACGCTGCGGCCTGCTCCATCGCCACGCTGAGTGCGACGAACTCGTCGTCCCCGAAGCGAGCAACCACGTCACTGGTCCGGCGCATCGCTGATCCGAGTGTGCGGCCGAGTTGACGCAGCATGATCTCGGTGGCGACCCGGCCGAACACTTCGTGGTAGTCACGGTAGCCATCGACGTCGAACCGCATCAGCGTCAGCGGCCGACCTTCGCGCTGGCCGATCGACCAGTCGCGCCGCAGCACTTCGTGCAGGTGCTCGGGCGTACTGAGCCCGCTCGTGCGGTCGACAGCCGCGGCGAGTGCGCCGCCCCGGTTCAGCGGACGGAAATACAGCGCGAGGCGTCCGTCCGGAAGCATCACCGCCCAGCGCTCGCACTCGAGCAGCGAACCGTCGATACGCCTGAGCCTGACGTGCAGCCCGACGCCGGCGCTGGTCACGTTGGGATCCGCCGGCGCCTCGATCTCGATTTCCTCGAGCGAGCGACCCAGCAGTCCTTCGTCCGGCCGCCGCAGCAGCGCTGCCAGCGTGGCATTCACGTAGATCAGCCGGGCCGGTCCACCGCCGGACGATTCGACGACGGCGATGCCGTCGAGCGCGTGGTGCAGTACTTCGGCCAGCAGTTGCGGATCGGACTTGCTCATGGCGCGAGTGTAGCGGCTCCCTAGGCGTCGAGCTGCAACCGCGGCGCGTCGCGGCAGTGGTCCACGGCGCCGCGGCATTCATGCCACCGGGCCGTCTGCACCAGCCCACCCCACTCCGGCATTGGCCGGCCGTGCAGCCGGGCGAGCCGGATCTGGCTCAGCGGATCGGCCTCGCCGGCGAGCTCATCCAGCGTAGCCAGCACGGCCCCGCGATCATTGCACACGGAGAGAATGTCGCAACCGGCCGCCAGCGCGCGTCGAGCACGCTCCGGTACGGTACCGGCAAACGCGGCGCCGCCCATGCTGAGGTCGTCCGAGAACACGGCGCCGGTGAAGCCCAGCCCCCAGCGCAGTTCCTGCTGGATCCAGCGGCGCGAGAAGCCCGCCGGCGATGGATCGACCTCGGGGAACAGCACGTGCGCGACCATGATCGACGTCAGCCCGTTCGCGACCAGGCGCTGGTAGGGCAGCAACTCTTCGCCCAGCTCGGCCAGCGGGCGCCGGTCCACCGGCAGCGACTTGTGCGAGTCCGCGACCACGGCGCCGTGCCCCGGGAAATGCTTGGCCGTGGCCGCCATGCCCGCGGTGCGCATGCCCTGCATGCACGCCACCGCCAGCGTCGCGACTACCTCGGGCTTGCGATGGTAGGCGCGGTCACCAATCACCTCGCTCACCCCGTGGTCGAGGTCCACGCACGGCGCGAAACTCAGGTCGATGCCGACGGCACGCAGTTCCGCGGCCAGCAGCCAGCCGCACTGCCAAGCCAGGCGCCGGCCGGCCTCGGCATCGAGGTCGTAGACGCGGCCGATCGCTCGCTGCGGCGGCAACTCGGTAAAGCCCGTGCGGAAACGCTGCACGCGGCCGCCTTCATGGTCGACGGTGACGAGCAGCGGCGGGCTGCGCACGGCCCGGATCTCGCGCACCAGCGTCTCGAGCTGCGCAACGCTCGAGAAATTGCGCGTGAAGAGAATGACCGCCCCCACCAGCGGATGCGCCAGGACGCGGCGATCCTCGGCCGTGAGTTCGGTGCCCGCCACGTCTACCATCAACGGACCAAGCGTCAAGTGACGTCTCCCGTGGCGGACAGCGACCACGATGACCATGGGTGCCGCGCCAGGTGCGTGCTCACTACCGGGAACCTGCGGTCGATCTCTGTGGTCATCGGATCAGCGCTCGAAGACGGCCACGGCCTCGACGTGGGTCGTGTGCGGGAACATGTCCATCACCCCGGCGGCCGCAAGCCGGAATCCGTGGTCCCTGACCAGGATTCCCGCGTCGCGGGCAAGGCTGCCCGGGTGACAGGAAATATACACGACGCGTCCCGCGCCGCTGCGCCCGACCACCGGCAACACTTCGCGCGCACCGGCCCGCGGTGGATCGAGCAGCACGCGATCGTACGGCCGCAGCGCCCAGGGCGCGTCGTATGCGCCGGCCATCAGGTCGCCAGCGTAGAACACGGCGTTCGCGATCCCATTGCGCACGGCGTTTCGGCCCGCGCGCGCCACCAGCCCCGCGTCGCCCTCGATGCCGACCACCTCGCGGGCGCGGGTCGCGAGCGGCAGCGAGAAGTTACCCAGGCCGCAGAAGAGGTCGAGCACCGCATGGCCCGGCTCGAGTTCGAGCAACTGGACCGCGCGGCTCACCATCGCCTCGTTCAGCGGGCCGTTCACCTGGATGAAATCCGTCGGTTCGAACTCGAGCGCCAACCCGAACGACGGCAGCGCGTAACCGAGCAGCGGGGCATCGGGCCGCAGCGGCCGCACCGTATCGACGCCGCCGGGCTGCAGGTAGATACGCACGGGATGGTGCGTTGCAAACGCGCGCAAAGCATCAAGGTCCGCGTCCGTCGGCGGGTCGAGCACGCGTAGCACCACCGCGCAGGTGTCCGCGGTGACCGCGATTTCCGCCTGCGGCACGCGCGCCGCAATCGACAGGCTCGCGACGAGAGCGGCCAGCGGGTCGATCAACTGGCCTGCAGGAGGAGCGAGTACCCGGCATTCGTGGAGGTCTGCGACATACGGCGCCGAGCGCTCGCGGAAACCGACGAGCACTCGACCCTTGCGCGGCACCAGCTTGATGCCGAGTCGCGCGCGGCGCCGGTAACCCCAGACCGGCCCCCTGAGCGGCTCGAGCAGCCGCGCGGGCTCGACACTGCCGAGCCGCGAGAGGTTCTCGATCAGCTGCGACTGCTTGAACGCCAGCTGCGCCGCGGGTGACAGGTGCTGCAATGCACAGCCGCCACACAGGCCGAAATGCGGGCACTCCGCGGGCACGCGGTCCGGACTCGCGTGCAGCACCTGCTCGAGCACAGCTTCGTCGTATGTGCGGCGCCGGCCGACGCGCCTCATCACCACCCGCTCGCCCGGCAACGCATCGGCGACGAAGACTGTCTTGCCGTCGGGCTTCGCTACGCCCTGGCCTTCGTGGGAGAGGTCGACGATGTCGGCCTCCTCTGGTGCGACGCTGATCCGCTTCATCCTCAGCCGGCCGGCCAGGCCTCCAGGAACTCGCTGAGGTGCGGCTTGCCGGCCGACTCGAGCCACGCACGCACGACCCCGCACTCGCGATCGAGTTCGTCGGACGTGAGCCGTCCCCGCATGTACTCGAAGCGCAGGTAGATCAGGTAAGTGTTGACGACGTCCGTCTCGCAGTAGTTGCGGATGTCCTCGCTGCGGCCCTCCAGGTGCGCTTCCCAGACGCCCTCGCCCGACATGCCGAGCTTGCCCGGCAGACCGAGCAGCTGCGCCATCCTGTCGAGCCCTACGCGGCCCCGTCCCTGGAACCCGGCGAGCACGTCCATCAGGTCGATGTGGCGCCAGTGGAAGCGGCTGATGTAATTGTTCCAGCGGAACGACTGGTCCTCGTCACCCATCTCCCAGTAGCGATGGGCCTGGACGCGGTGCCGCAGCGCCCGGTAATGCAGCACCGGCAGGTCGAAGCCGCTGCCGTTCCAGCTGACGAGCGTGGGACTGTAGCGCTCGATGCCGTCGAAGAACCGGCGCACGAGCTCCGCCTCGGTGGAATCGGGCTCGCCCAGGCTCCAGGCCTTGAAGCCTTCGCGAGTGCGCATCGCGACCGAGATCGCGACGACGCGCTGCTGCTCGAGCGACAGGAACTCCGAGCCGGTCTGCTCCCGTTGACGGGTCTGCATCACGTACCCGATCTGCTTGTCGGAAAGACCGTCGAGTCCGTGCAGCCTGCGGCCGAACTCGACGTCCGGCACGGTCTCGATGTCGAATGCAAATACGTTGCTGATTGTCACTTTGACTCCTGCCTCATGAGCACCGCCACGGCGACGACGAGGCCCGCCTCGTCGGTGAGGGTAACGTGGCCCTCACCTGCCCCGAGCCGGTCGCGCAGCGCCCGCCCGCGCTCGGACCAGATCACCTCGGGGCGCCCCCACTCGTTCGACTGGATGCCCACGTCGCGGATCCAGATGCCATGCGCGAACCCGGTGCCCAGCGCCTTCACGATCGCTTCCTTCGCGGCGAAGCGCATCGCGAGGAAGCGGACCGGCCGCTTGTAGCGCCGGAACGCGATCTCCTCCTCCGGCATCAGCAGGCGCCGCACGAAATGCTCGCCGTGGCGCGCGTAGGTCGCCTCGACCCGTGCGAGCTGCACGACATCGGTGCCGATGCCGAAGATCATCGGGCCATGTCTCAGCCAGCGACCGGGATGCCGCGCCGCGCCGCATCCATCAGCGCTTTCATCTCGCGCACTGCCGGACCGATGCCGTCCATCACGGCGCGTGCGACGATGGCATGCCCGATATTGAGCTCGACGATCTCGGGAATCGCGGCCACCGGCTGCACGTTGTGATAGTTGAGCCCGTGGCCCGCGTGCACCGTGAGACCGATGCGCGACCCGAACCGCGCTGCCTCGGCGATGCGCATCAGTTCCATCGCCTGGCGCTCACCGGTCGAATCAGCATATGCGCCGGTGTGCAGCTCGACGACTGGCGCGCCGGCTTCGAGCGACGCCTGGAGCTGCGCCGGCTCCGGGTCGACGAACAGCGATACGCGGATGCCCGCATCGCGCAGGCCGGCGCAGCATTCGCGCAGCCGTGCGACCTGCCCGGCCACGTCGAGCCCGCCTTCGGTGGTGAGTTCCTCGCGCTTTTCCGGCACCAGGCAGCAGTCCTGCGGACGCACGCTGCGGGCGATCGCGAGCATCGGCTCGGTGGCCGCCATCTCCAGGTTCATGCGCGTCTGCAGCGCCGCGCGCATCCGCGTGACGTCGTGATCCTGGATGTGCCGCCGGTCCTCGCGCAGGTGCAGCGTGATGCTGTCGGCGCCGGACTGCTCCGCGACCAGCGCCGCGTAGAGCGGGTCCGGAAACGTCGCGCGGCGAACCTGGCGCAGCGTCGCCACGTGATCGATGTTGACGCCGAGGCGCAACGGATGGGTGAGCACGATTCAGCCTCCCTGGGCGCGGCCGCCGTGGGCGCGCATTGCAATCATCACCTCGCGGGTCCGCAGTGGCCGGCCGTCGAGGCACTGCTCGATCGCCGCCTGCAGCAGGCGGCGCGCGTCGGCAAGGCTGCGCTCGTCGGCGAGTTCCTCGCGGGCCAGCGACAGCAGCGAGGCACCCGAAAACACCAAGCTTCCTTCCGCCACTCCATCGACGACCTCGGCGCCGCCATCGACGCGGTAGCGATAGCTGCGGGTCTCCTCCACCGGCCGCCCGCTGGCAACGTCCGATTCGAGGTTGAGCCCCCAGCCGAGTTCCTCGAGCAGTCGCTTCTCGAACACGCGCAGAGCGCGCGCGGGCTTCGCCAGCGGGTCGTGCAGCCGCTCGAGCAGCGCCGCATAGGCGTCGAACAGTGTCGGATGTGGATCATGGCGCGGCAACAGCTTCATAAGCAGCTCATTGGCGTAAAAGGCGCTCATGAGCCGGTCACCGGCGAGCATGGCCGGCGCACGCACCCGCTCGGCGCCGTTCAGTTGCCCCGCCTCTCCCCGCGCGGTCCAGGACACCAGCAGCTCGCCGAACGGCTGCAATGCGGCCGGCAGCGAAGAACCGCCCCGCCGCGCCGCACGGGCGAATACCGACACACGGCCATGCGAGCGCGTGAGCAGCTCGAGGATGCGGCTCGAATCGCGCCACGCGTAGTGATGCAGCAGGAATGCCGGTTCGAGCTGCACGCGGCGCGCGCTCGAAGTCACGCGTCGAACCCGAACTTGCGCAGCGCATTCTCGTCGTCGGACCAGCCCTCGCGGACCTTGACCCACAGCTCGAGGTGCACGGGCTGGCCGAAATGCCGCTTCAGGTCGAGTCGCGCCTCGCGGCCGACTTCCTTCAGCAGCTCGCCGCCCTTGCCGATCACGATCGCCTTCTGCCCGGTGCGCTCCACCCAGATCACGGCCTGCACCACGAGCTTGCCCGGCTCGTCCTCGGCAACGCCCATGCCCTCGATCTCCACGACGAGGCCGTACGGCAACTCTTCCTGCAGCCGGCGCGTCAGCTTCTCCCGGACGATCTCGGCCGCCATGAACCGGTCGGTAGCGTCCGTGACCTGCTCCGGCGGGTACAGGTGCGGCGACTCGGGCAGGAACCCCGCGATCAGCTCGGGCAGCCGATCGAGGTTCGAGCGCTTCAGAGCCGACAGCGGCACGACCTGTGCGAAATCCGCCTTGCGGGAAAGCTCCTCGATGAACGGCAGCAGCCGCTCCTTCGGATGCGCGCGGTCCACCTTGTTGATCAGCAGCAGGATCGGCCGGCCGGCCGCCTTCAATTCGGCGAGCGCGCGCTCGTCCTCCTCGGTCCAGCGCAGCGCCTCGATGACGAACAGGTTCACGTCGGAATCCGCCAGCGAGGCGAGTGCCGTGCGGTTCATGTAGCGGTTGATGGCGCGCGGCTGCTTCGCGTGGATGCCCGGCAGGTCGACGAACACGATCTGCATCCCGGGACGCGTCAGCACGCCGTGGATTCGCGTGCGCGTGGTCTGCGGCTTCGGGCTGACGATGCTGATCTTCTGCCCGAGCAGCGCATTCAGCAGCGTCGACTTGCCGACGTTGGGCCGCCCGACCAGCGCGGCGAAGCCGCACCGTGGTTGCGTGCCGCCCGTGTCCGTGATTCCGATTTCTTCAGTCACCGCGCGTCCCCCGTTCCACGAGTGCGTCGAGCACCCTCTGCGCCGCCGCCTGTTCCGCACGCCGCCGGCTCGATCCCTCGCCCGTCTCGCGCAGGCCACGGGCTGCCACCTCGCAACTCGCCACGAACCAGTGCTCGTGCGGCTCGCCGCTGACGTCCTCGACGGCGTACGCGGGCAAGCCATCGCCCCGCGCCTGCAACAGCTCCTGCAGCCGCGTCTTCGGGTCCTTGAGTTCGCGCGCCTCGGGCAATCCGGCGACCTGGCCGGCGAACATCGTCTCGATCACCACCCGCGCTGCCTCGAGACCGCCGTCGAGGTAGATCGCCCCGAACACGGCCTCGAGCGAGTCCGCAAGGATCGAGCCGCGCCGGAAGCCCCCCGTCTTCAGCTCGCCGCTGCCGAGCCGGAGCTGGTCGCCAAGGCCCAGTCCGGCGGCGGCCTCGGCCAGCGAGTGCCCGCTCACCAGGGCGGACCGGTAGCGGCTCAGGTCGCCTTCGTTCGCATCCGGGTACTCGCGAAACACCAGTCCGGCCACCGCGAAGTTGAGCACCGCGTCACCGAGGAACTCGAGTCGCTCGTAGTTTTCCTTGCCCGCGCTGCGGTGTGTCAGCGCGGCGTCGAGCAGCGCCGGGTCGCTGAATCGATACCCGAGCCGCGCCTCGGACCATTCGCCAGCCGTGAGCAAGTCCCGCTTACTGCTGGATCGTGACCAGCTTGTCGAACTTCGCGAGCAGGTAGACGTTCGCGACGAACGGACGCTCGACCTCGTAGGCCGCCTGGACGTCGTAGCCGTTGTCCGATTTCTTGACGTCGACTTCCCGCCAGCCGATGCTCGCGATGTCCTCAACGTCCCAGCGCTTCTCGAGCGCGCGGCGGATCATCTGCGGGTTCGTGTCCACGGACCCGAGCTCATCGCGCACCTGTTCGAGTGCGCGCGCCACCTTCGTGTACTCGAGGTACACGGGCACGAGACGGATCGCCGCATACAAACCGGCGCCGAGGATCAGCAGGATCACCACGATCCCGAGGAAAGTCGCACCGCGCTGACGTTGCTTCATTTGATGACTCCGTTGGGGGGTCAGTGGATCGCGTCGCCGATCCGGTTCCAGATCGGGGCGTTGGGCAGGCGCCAGTTGAGCCAGATGCGCACGGCCTTGCCGACGACGTTGTCGACCGGCACGAAGCCGACTTCGGGGAAGCGGCTGTCGCGACTGTTGTCGCGGTTGTCGCCCATGAAGAAGAAGTGGCCGGCCGGCACGACGTCGTCGAAATCGTACGAGGGCCGCTCGGCGATGTAGAGCACCCGGTGGGCCGCCTGCCCGAGCTGCTCGATGCCGATCTGCGCAAGCGGCGTGCTGTTGAACGGCTCGAACATGCCGTCGAGCTGCACGGACTGCTCCTCGCCGTTCACGTACACGCGCTTCTCGCGCACGACGATGTGGTCGCCGGGCAAGCCCACCAGGCGCTTGATGTAGTTCGTCGACGGATCCGACGGCAGCCGGAAGACCACGACGTCACCACGCTGCGGCTCGCCCATGGCCACGATCTCGGCATTGACGACCGGCAGGCGCAGCCCGTAGGTGAACTTGTTGACGAAGATGAAGTCGCCGTCGAGCAGCGTCGGCATCATCGAGTCGGACGGGATGCGGAACGGCTCGAACAGGAACGAACGGATCAGCAGCACGACCAGGATGATCGGGAAGAACGAGCGCGCGTACTCGACCACCACGGGCTCGTCCGGCAGCGCGCCCGCCGTCGCCCGCCCGAGCCGCCGCGGCCGGAAGAACCAGGCATCGGCCGCCCAGACGAGGCCCGTCACGACGGTTGCGACCACCAGCCAGAAAGAGAAATCGAGGACCAAGCGTCACCTCACCAGTGCGGCAGCAGTATTGTGCATTTTCTTCGTATCATCAATGCCTTGCGTCACATTCAGTCCTTGCGGCCGACCTGCAGCACGGCGAGGAACGCCTCCTGCGGGATCTCGACCTGGCCGAGCTGCTTCATGCGCTTCTTGCCCTCTTTCTGCTTCTCGAGCAGCTTGCGCTTGCGGCTGATGTCACCGCC
Organism: uncultured Gammaproteobacteria bacterium; assembly: GCA_963696545.1. Taxonomy (GTDB): domain Bacteria; phylum Pseudomonadota; class Gammaproteobacteria; order Steroidobacterales; family Steroidobacteraceae; genus RPQJ01. The sequence goes on along the minus strand of CAVOKQ010000012.1, from coordinate 622,160 downwards.
GTAGCACTTGGCGAGCACGTTCTTGCGCAGCGCCTTCACGGTCGAGCGGGCGATCACGTGCGCGCCGATCGCAGCCTGGATGGCCACCTCGAACATCTGCCGCGGGATCAGCTCCTGCATCTTGTCGACGAGCTCCCGGCCGCGCTGGTAGGCGCTGTCGCGGTGGCTGATGATCGAGAGTGCATCCACCTTGTCGTCGTTGATCAGGATGTCGAGCCGTACCAGCGGCGCGGCCTGGAAACGGTCGAACTCGTAGTCGAACGACGCGTAGCCGCGGCTGCAGCTCTTCAGGCGGTCGAAGAAGTCGAGCACCACCTCGGCGAGCGGCAACTCCCACTGCATCGAGACCTGGTTGCCGAGGTACAGCAGCTTCTTCTGCACGCCGCGCTTCTCGAGGCACAGCTTCATCACCGGCCCGACGTAGTCCGGCGGCAGCAGGATGTTGGCGATGATGATCGGCTCGCGCAGTTCCCTGATCTTGTCGACCGGCGGCAGCTTGGCCGGGTTGTCGACGTTGACGATCTCGCCGTCGGTCGTCAGCACCTCGTAGATCACGGTCGGCGCGCTGGTCACCAGCGACAGCTCGTATTCGCGCTCGAGCCGCTCCTGCACGATGTCCATGTGCAGCAGCCCGAGGAACCCGCAGCGGAAGCCGAAGCCGAGCGCGGTCGAGACTTCGGGCTCGTAGTGCAGCGCGGAATCGTTGAGCTTGAGTTTCTGCAGAGCGTCCCTGAATGACTCGTAGTCGTCCGAGCTCACCGGGAACAGCCCGGCGAACACGCGCGGCTTGATGGCCTTGAAGCCCGGCAGCGGCGCACTGCACGGCCGCGAATCCAGCGTGATCGTGTCGCCCACCGGCGCGCCGTCGATCTCCTTGATGCCGGCGATCACGAACCCGACCTCGCCCGTCTCGAGCGAATCGGCCACCAGCGACTTCGGCGTGAAGCGGCCGAGCTTGTCGACCTGGTGCCAGCGCCCCGTGGTCCAGACGCGGATCTTCTGCCCGGTGCGCAGCGAGCCATTGACGACCCGCACCAGCGACACGACGCCCACATAGCTGTCGTACCAGGAGTCGATGATCAGCGCCTGCAGCGGTGCTTCCGGGCTGCCGTGGGGCGGCGGGACCCGGGCGATCAACGTCTCGAGCAACTCGGGTACGTTCTCGCCGGTCTTGGCGCTGACCCGTATCGCGTCCGTGGCCTCGATGCCGATGATCTCCTCGATCTCCTTGATGACCTTGTCGGGGTCGGCCGACGGCAGGTCGATCTTGTTCAGCACCGGCACGACCTCGAGTCCCTGCTCGATGGCCGTGTAGCAGTTGGCGACGCTCTGGGCCTCGACGCCCTGCGCGGCGTCCACCACCAGCAGCGCGCCCTCGCAGGCTGCCAGCGAGCGCGAGACCTCGTAGGAGAAGTCCACGTGCCCCGGCGTGTCGATCATGTTCAGCTGGTAGACCAGCCCGTCGCGCGCCTTGTAGCGCAGCGAGACGCTCTGGGCCTTGATGGTGATGCCGCGCTCGCGCTCCAGGTCCATCGAGTCGAGCACCTGCGCCTGCATCTCGCGATCCTCCAGGCCGCCGCAGGTCTGGATGAAACGGTCGGCGAGCGTCGACTTGCCGTGGTCGATGTGCGCGATGATGGAAAAATTGCGGATCAGGTTCATCGGTGCGGGCAGTCCGGCCCGGCGCCGGTGCAAAGCGGGCGATTATACGCGTAGAGCGCGCCGGACCCTTGCGGCATCGTAGCGGCCCTCGCAGGCGACCTGACCGGCCACCTCGAAGACCGGTACGCGCAGCCCGTAACGGGCCGCGAGTTCGCTATCCCGGTCCACGTCCGCGACCTCGACGCTCGACACGGCCGGGCCGAGTTCCAGCGACAGGTCGACCAGGAACTCGTCGCACAGGTGGCAGCCCTCACGCACATACAGCACCAGCCTCGGGTCCGCGAGCATTACGTGGACCTCTCGACGGCGTGCCGAACGCCGAGGCGCGGCGGATGGTGCCGCGACCACGACCGGGCCCCGTACCAACCGGTCCCCGCCCCCAGCAAAGCGAGAACAAGGGCGCCCGCCTCGCCCGGGCCCGCCATCCAGCGGCCGAGCAGCGCGCCGCCCAGCAGTCCCACCAGCGGCGGCAGGTAGACCAGCGCGGCGGCGCGCAGCACCTCGCCATCAGCAACCGCGATCGTCACGACTTCGCCCTCGCGCAAAGGGCGACAGTCGTCCGTACGATCAGGAACCTCGATCGAACTGGCCGCTGGGCCCGCGAACCACTTCAGCGCGCAGCGTCCACCTGCGCCACAGGCACCACAGGATGCCCGCTCCTCGCAAGCGACGCGCGCCCGGCCTGCGGAGACCGAGAGCACCCGGGCGGTCGCTTCCATCAGCGCGCTGGGGGGGCCGGAGGGGCTGGCGGCGGCCCGCCTGCTGCGGGCGCGACGGAGGTCGCTACGTCCCGCACCGTCTCGAGCGGTACCTCGCCGACGGCAGTGACGACGTGGCCGTCGACCAGCGTCGAGAACGCGTTCGCCGAGCCGACGCTCGACGACTCGGCGGGAGCCGGGCCGGAGGCGCTGCTGGGCTCGATGAACACCGATATCGACGCGAATCCGTCGGAAAAGATCAGGTGCTGGACCGGCAGCGCCGCGCCCGGCACCGTCTGGATGCGGCTTGCGACCAGGCGGAAGCCGGGCGGGAGCCGCATCGGCATCCAGCCCGCGACCATCGCCCGCGGATCGGGGGCCGCCCTGGCCGACCGGACCAGGCGGAAACCCGCGGTATCCATCGTCGGCTCGAGTTCCTTCGGATCGATGCGACGCGGCAGGTCGATCTGCGTGAAGCTGATCTGCTCGATCGGCCGGCCCAGCCCGTCCGCCACGACGGTACGCAGCGGCATCGCCGTCTCTTCGTCGAGCCACAGCCGGTAGCCGTAGCGATGCGCGTCCTTCGGCCGGATGTCGACGACGACTACGTCGCGACCGAGAATCCTGTTGCCGTCGCGAACCGAGAGTGTGTACAGCGCATCGAGTTGCGGGCTCGGCACCGGCAGCGCCTTGGCGAGCGAGCCTTCGTCGGTGCGCGGCTCGACGAGCACCACCTTCCGGTCCGGCATGTACACGTGCACCTCTTGCGGGGTGCGGACGATCTCGCGCCCGCTGCCGTCGAGCGACACGAGGCGCTCGGTGCTGCCGTTCTTGCCGACACGGTGGATGATCCGCATCGCCTCGGACTGGCGGCTGGTGGTGTGCGTAAACAGCCCGACGTAGTTGCGCGTCGCGAGCGACTCGCTCATCCGCTCGATCCACACGCGGGCATCGTCGTCGGACGACCACGCGGGCTGTGCGAGCAACCCCAGCGTGCCGACGACTGCCGCCGCGAACGCAACCCGCATCAGGGGGCCTCGGGCAACTCGTAGGAAACGCGGGAGATTCCAGGGTCTGCGCCAAGCACGCCGGACCAGACATTGCGCCGTCCGATCGGGCTCGCGAACTGGCTGTGGGCCATCAGGTAGCCCGCGAGGCGCTGGCTGCTGGCCGGCGTCGGGCTCGAACCCCGCACCGAAGGAAGCGCAGCGAACGCCTGCTGTACCTGGCGGAGCGCGGAGCCACCAACCATCGTGGCGGGCTCAGGTGCACCCGGCTGAACGAGCAATACAGCGGCGACGGCGGCACTCGCGGCCACCGCTGTCGCAAATGCCGGGCGCGCCCAGCGCGTTGGCGACGGCGCGGACGGGAGCGAGGGTGCCGCTTCCACAGCGCCCTCGTCGATTGCCGCACTGACCCGCGCCGCAAACCCAGTGCTCGCGAGCACACCGCCAGGTGCGCGCAATGCCTCGCCAGCGAGCACGTAGTTGCCGAAGGCCCGGCGCAGGTGCTCGTCGCGCTCCAGGCGGCGCACCAGCAACCCGACCTCGTCCTGCGGCAACTCGCCGTCGAGCAGGGCGGACATCTGTTCGCGTATTCGGTCAGTCATGGCGTTGGACTCAGTCGAGCAGTGGCTTCAGGCTCTTGTCGATCGCTTCGCGCGCACGGAAGATCCGCGAGCGCACGGTTCCGACCGGGCAGTCCATCGCCGCCGCGATCTCCTCGTAGCTCAGCCCCTCGATCTCCCGCAGGATGATCGCGGTGCGCAGGTCCTCGGGCAGCTCGGCGACCGCCCGGTTCACCGTCTGGTGAATCTCGTCGGACAGGGCCGCAGCCTCAGGCGTGTCGGTGTGGCGCATCCGCGACTCCACCGCCGTCTGCTCCGATTCGCTCAGGTCCGCCTCGTAGTCGAGCGGCCGACGCTGGCGCGAGGCCATCGCGTTCCGGGCCGTGTTCACGGCGATCCGGTACAGCCACGTGTAGAACGCGCTGTCGCCCCTGAACGAGCCAAGCGCCCGGTACGCCTTCACGAAGGCTTCCTGCGCCACGTCCTCGGCCTCGGTCGGATCACGCAATAGGCGCGCCACGAGCTTCACGACCTTGTGCTGGTACCTGAGCACCAGCAGGTCGAACGCGCCGCGCTCGCCCCGCTGGGCCCGCCTGACGAGCTCGAGATCGCTCTGCTCGACGCCGGAGGCCGGTCGCGAGCCGTCTTCCCGAGGCTCTTGCGAATCCATAGACCCGTCGGATGGGGGAAAGTTCGCCATGGGTTTCATCGGGCGCAAACCTTGCGGCGGGCCACCCTACGCACCGGCACGCGCACCCAGCGCGAGCAGTCGGACCCGGAGGTGGCGCAGCTGCCCGGCGGGGACGTCCCACGGGGTCAACCACAGTGAGTGGACGCCGGGCCCGGACTTCAGGCGCAGCACCACCGAGCGGCCGAGCACGCGCGAGCCAGGTAACAACACGGCGGCTTCGCGACCGGAACTCGAGTCGACGAACCATCGACCGCGCATGTCCAGCGTCGCACGCCGGATTCTGCCTTCGTTGCGCATCCGCAACAGATGCCAGCCATACAGCACGAGACCGAGCAGCGCGCCAACGCCGACTGGTGCCTCCGGATGATTCGCGGCAACCGCCTCGACGGCGAGCGCGCACACGGCGATCAGCACGACAGACCCGCGCTCGGCGACGAGCCGCGCAGGCAATTCAACCGTCAACACGTCGGATCCGGGCGACGACATTGGTGAGCGACGCCTCCGCAGGACATTGCCGGCCCACAAGATAACCGAAGATCTCCGGGTCCTGCAGTTCGAGAATCTGCGCGAAAGCTGCCCGATCGGCGAGCGACGCCCGCGGATAGTCAACTTCGAGGTAACGCAGCAGCACCACGTCGAGTTCGCGCATGCCGCGGCGGCAACGCCACCGAAGCCTTGCGACTTCCTCCCGACCCGCCTCCGCAATGCCCTCGACGGCCACTCGATCAGTGCTGCCGCTCGGCGATCATCTTCTTGATCTCTGCGATCGCCCGGGCCGGGTTCAGGTCTTTCGGACAGGCCTCGGCGCAGTTCATGATCGTGTGGCAGCGATACAGACGGAACGGGTCCTCGAGTTCGTCGAGCCGCTCGCCGGTGGCCTCGTCGCGCGTGTCGATGATCCAGCGATATGCCGCAAGCAGCGCCGCGGGCCCGAGGTAACGGTCGCTGTTCCACCAGTACGACGGACAACTGGTCGAGCAGCAGGCGCACAGGATGCAGGCCGACGGCCGGTCGATCTTTTCCTGGTCCTGCTTCGACTGCAGCCGCTCGCCGTCGGGCGGCGCGGGCGTGCGCGTCTGCAACCAGGGTTTCACCGAGGCGTACTGCGCGTAGAAGTTCGTCAGGTCCGGCACCAGGTCCTTGATCACCGGCATGTGCGGCAGCGGGTAGATCCTCACGTCGCCGCGGATCTCGGACGTCGCCTTGGTGCACGCGAGCGTGTTCACACCGTCGATGTTCATCGCGCACGAGCCGCAGATGCCCTCGCGGCAGGAGCGGCGGAACGTCAGCGTCGGGTCGACGTCGTTCTTGATCCTGATCAGCGCGTCGAGAACCATCGGCCCGCAGCCGTCCATGTCGACCTGGTACGCATCGACGCGCGGGTTCTCGCCGGAGTCCGGGTCGAACCGGTAGATGCGGAACGTGCGGACGTTCTTCGCCCCGGTCGGCGCGGCGTGGCTCTTGCCCGGGCGGACGCGTGAGTTCTCGGGAAGCTTGAATTGGGCCATATCAGTACGTTCTCGCCTTCGGCGGGATGGCTTCGACGTCGGAAGTCAGCGTGTTCAAGTGGACGGGCCGGTAATCGATGTGCACCTTGCCGGCGCCGTCGACCCAGGACAGCGTGTGCTTCATCCAGTTCTGGTCGTCGCGGTCCTTGAAGTCCTCGCGCGCGTGGGCGCCGCGGCTCTCCTTGCGGTTCGCCGCCGAGTGCATCGTGGCGACGGCCTGCACGAGCAGGTTGTCGAGTTCGAGCGTCTCGACGAGGTCGGTGTTCCAGACCAGCGAGCGGTCGCTGACCTGCACGTCGCCGAACGACTCGAACACGGCGCCGAGCCTCTGCACGCCCTCGGCCAGCGACTCGCCGGTGCGGAACACGGCAGCGTGGTTCTGCATCACGCGCTGCATGTCGAGCCGGATCTCCGACGTGCGACGCTTGCCGTTCGCGTTGCGGAATCTTTCGAGGCGACTCACCGCGAGGTCGCCCGCATCCTTCGGTAGCGGCTTGTGCGACGTGCCGGGCTGCACCGTGCTGCCGCAGTGGTGCGCGGCGGCACGGCCGAAGACCACCAGGTCGAGCAGTGAGTTCGATCCGAGGCGATTCGCCCCGTGCACCGAAACGCATGCCGCCTCGCCGATGGCCATCAGGCCGGGGACGACCGCATCGGGGTTGCCGCCGCGCAGCGCCACGACCTCGCCGTGCACGTTGCACGGGATGCCGCCCATGTTGTAGTGCACCGTGGGCAGCACCGGAATCGGCTCCTTCGTGACGTCGACGCCGGCGAAGATGCGCGCCGTTTCGGCGATGCCCGGCAGCCGCTCGTGGATGACCGCCGCGCCGAGATGCTCGAGGTGCAGGTGGATGTGGTCCTTGTGCGCGCCGACGCCGCGGCCCTCGCGGATCTCGATCGTCATCGAGCGGCTCACGACGTCGCGCGATGCCAGGTCCTTCGCGTTCGGCGCATAGCGCTCCATGAAACGCTCGCCGGCAGAATTCGTCAGGTAGCCGCCCTCGCCTCGCGACCCTTCGGTGATCAGGCAGCCCGCGCCGTAGATGCCCGTGGGGTGGAACTGGACGAATTCCATGTCCTGCAGTGGCAGCCCGGCGCGCAGCACCATGCCGCCGCCGTCGCCGGTGCAGGTGTGTGCGGACGTGCAGGAAAAATATGCGCGCCCGTAGCCGCCGGTCGCGAGGATCACCTTGTGTGCGCGGAACCGGTGCAGCGTGCCGTTCGCGAGATCCAGCGCCACGACGCCGCGGCACTCGCCGTTCTCCATGATCAGGTCGATCGCGAAGTACTCGATGAAGAACCGCGCCTGGTGCTTCAGCGACTGCTGGTACAGCGTGTGCAGCATCGCGTGACCGGTGCGGTCGGCCGCGGCGCACGTGCGCTGCGCGATGCCCTTGCCGTAGTGGGTCGTCATGCCGCCGAACGGGCGCTGGTAGATCTTGCCGTCCTCGGTACGCGAGAACGGCAGCCCGTAGTGCTCGAGCTCGAGGATCGCGGCCGGCGCTTCCTTGCACATGAACTCGATCGCGTCCTGGTCGCCGAGCCAGTCCGAGCCCTTGATCGTGTCGTAGAAGTGGAAGCGCCAGTCGTCCTCGCCCATGTTGCCGAGCGCGGCGCTGATGCCGCCCTGCGCCGCCACCGTGTGGCTGCGGGTCGGGAATACCTTGGTGATGCAGGCCGTCGAAAGCCCGGCTTCCGCGAGGCCGAACGTCGCGCGCAGCCCCGCGCCGCCGGCGCCGACGACCACGACGTCGTAGGTATGGTCCGTGAACGTATACGCGCTCATGCCGCGACTCCGAATCCGATGCGCAGCACGGCGAGCACGCCGACGACGGCGGCGACGATGAGCGCGAACTTGATGGCGATCAGGATGGCCGTGCGCCGGCCCTTGTCGGCGACGTAGTCCTCGACGACAACCTCGAGGCCGAGCATCGCGTGATATGCCGCGGTGAGCACCAGCAGCAGCGCCAGGGCCGAGTGCAGCGGCGAACCCAGCCACCCCGCCACCTGCTCGTACGACGCGCCACCGAGAGTGGCCAGCGAGACGATGAACCACAGGCCGAGCAGCACGAGGGCCACGGCGCTGACGCGCTGCGAATACCAGTGCGCGGAACCACCCTTGGCCGAACCGAGGCCGAGCACGCGGCCGAGCGGGCTGCGCAGGCTCATGCGGCACCTCCGAGCGAACCGCGCAGCACGAACCAGACGAGCAGCGCAAGCACCACCGCGCCGATGGCGGTGAACCTTGCGCTCTTGCGCGCGGTAGCGAGTTCGAAGCCATGGCCCATGTCGAAGAACAGGTGCCGGATGCCGTTCAGCAGGTGGTAGCAGAACGCGAAGGCCGCACCGAACAGGATCAACTGCAGCGGGAATGAGCCGAGGACGTCGAGCGCACGGGCGTAGCGCTCGGGACCGCCCGCGGCGGCGCGAGCCAGTAGACGAGGATGAAGAAACCCAGGCTCAGCAGTACTCCCGTGATCCGGTGCAGGATCGACAGGGTGTTGGTGTACTGCCAGCGATAGTGCAGGAACGGGGACAGCGGCCGCTCGCGCTGGGCCATGCTCGGTTACCTCCTCGGCCAGCCGCTAGAAATCGATGCAGCGACCAGCCTTCTCCCAGTCGCCGAATCGGGTCGGTTCAGGACCGTCCCGTCCCCCGATCTCCCGGGGCGGCTTCTGCACGGCCGGCTGCGGAGCCGGCTCGACAGTCTGCGAAGGAACAGGCCTGGACTGCTTTTCTTGCGGTGCATTCATGGATTCAACCCCGAAGTCTGCCAGATCCGGCACGCGTTCACCACTTTGAAAATAAAGGCAAATCTGTGCATCCGCCCGGGCTCCGCGCCGAGCATGAGCGCATTGCGACGCCCAACACTGCCCGGCCGCGACCGGGACCCTTAGAATGCGCGCCGAATCGCCATGAACGAATCCATCCAGTCGGTCCACGCCGCGCTGCTGCCATTCCTCGGCGTCCTGAGGATCGGCGGGACCGACGCCGCGCGCTTCCTGCAGGGGCAGCTCACGAACGACGTGCAGCTGCTCGCAGACGGCCGGACCCAGCTCGCCGCATACAACACTCCCCAGGGACGCGTGATCGCGCTGCTCAGGCTCCACCAGGGCGACGACGCGATCTACGCGTTGCTGCCCGCGGAACTGCTGGAGCGGGTCGGTACCCTGCTACGGAGATTCGTGCTGCGCTCCAAAGTGGATCTGCAGATCGCCGCCGACCTGCAGGTGGGCTGGATCGGAACCGCTACGCTTTCGCCTCGCTGGCTGATGCGACGACCTGCGACGCGACTCGTACCGTCTCCGCGCTGCCGATCACGACCTCCACGCACATGGTGTCGTTCGACTGCGCGCCCGGACGCCAGGTGATCGCTGTGCCCCCGGACGCCTGGCGCTCGATGACCGGGCTTTCGGCGACGCGCGCCGATCCGCGCATCCTCGATGAGTGGCTGGCCGCGGACATTCGCGACGGACAGCCGCAGGTGTTCGCGGCGACTTCTGAAGTCTTCGTGCCGCAGATGCTGAACCTCGACCTGCTCGACGGGATCAGCTTCTCGAAGGGCTGCTACACGGGACAGGAAATCGTCGCCCGCACGCAGAACCTCGGCCGCATCAAGCGGCGCACGTTTCGCTATCGTGTCGCTGGCGATGCGCCGCCTCCCCCGCTCGCGGGGCTGTACCTCGACGGCGCCAAGGTCGCCGAGGTGCTCACGAGCGCCGCTTGTGACCGTCACGTCGAGTTGCTGGCCGTGACCAGCCTCGATGCCCGCGATCGCGTACTCACGCTCGAGGACGGACGATCCGCGGAGCCCGTCGCAATGCCCTACCCGGTACCGTAGCCCATCGGATACGCGACGGTCCCGATGCGCGGCATCACCGCACCACGCGCTTGCGGCATCGCCTGAGCCATGCATACTGGTCCGCGCATTTTACGCGCGCGACAGTGGTGGATCCGAATGGCCGGAAAGAAGATCGGTAGCGCACCTTTGTGGAGCATGATCGTGCCGTTTGCGGCCGGCGCGATGCTCGCGGTGGCCTGGGGCCGTCCAGCGACGGGACTGCTGCTCGTGGCGGCCGCCATCGCACTGATCGCGGCCGTGCTCGTGGCAGTGCACCACGCCGAGGTCATCGCCCATCGTGTCGGCGAGCCGTTCGGGACGCTCGTACTCGCACTCGCGGTCACGGTGATCGAGGGGTCGCTGATCGTCTCGATGATGCTGTCCGCCGGGCCGGAGCCGAGCGCTCTTGCCCGGGATACCGTGTTCGCCACCGTGATGATCGTCTGCAACGGCGTCGTCGGGCTGTGCCTGATCGCCGGCAGCATGCGGCATCACGTGGTCTCATTCCGGGTCGAAGGGACCGTTCCGGCGCTGGCGGTTCTTGGGACACTCGCGACGCTGACGCTGGTCATCCCCGATTTTACCAGCGCGACGGCCGGTCCGACGCTGTCCGTGTCGCAACTGACGTTCGTCGGAGTCGTGTCGCTGGTGCTCTACGCGGTGTTCGTGCTCGTGCAGACAGTGCGGCATCGCGACTACTTCCTGCCGGTCGGCTCGACCGGCGAGGACGAGCACGCTGCGCCGCCCTCGACAACCGCCGCGCTGGCGAGCTTCGCATTGCTGCTCGTATCGCTGGTCGCAGTGGTCGGCCTGGCCAAGGTCCTGTCGCCCACGATCGAGTCCGCGGTCGAGTCGGCGGGCATGCCGCAGGCCGTGGTGGGAATCTGTATCGCACTTATGGTGCTGCTGCCGGAAACGCTGTCGGCGGTTCGCGCCGCGCGCAACGACCGCATGCAGACCAGCTTCAACCTGGCGCTCGGATCGGCACTCGCCACGATCGGCCTGACGATTCCCGTGGTGGCGGTCACGTCGATCGTGATGGGACTGCCGCTGCTGCTCGGCCTGCCGCCGACCGAGATCGCGCTGCTGGCGCTGACTCTGCTGCTCACGTCGATGACGCTGGTCGGCGGCCGCGCGACGGTGCTGCAGGGAGCCGTGCACCTCGTGGTGCTTGCGGCTTACCTGTTCCTGGCGATGGCGCCGTGAGCGTCAGCGAGGCTTTGGTGCATAGAAATTCCAGGCGCCCGCAGCCGTCCGGCACAGCGTATATGTACCACTGCCATCGCGTCCGCCGGCACTCACGGACAGGAACGTCCGGCGGCATCCCTTGTGGTCATCGACGTCGAGAGTCTCGACGATCCTGACGGTGCCCTTCGCACCCGTGCCAGGATTGATCCAATCGGTACCCTTGCCGCTCTCGAGCGCCTCGTAGGTCGCCTTCGTGCCGATCTCGATATCCTGCGCAGTCAGCTTCTCGAGCACCGACGTGCGCAGGAACCGGTAGTTGAAAGCGTGCGCCACCGGCACCAGTGCGATGCCCAGCACCAGCAGGCCGAGGCAGGCCATCAGTCGTTTTGTGCGCACGTTGGTCTCCGGTTCGCGTGGACTCATTCGGGCCGCAGGTGCGGGAACAGCAGCACGTCGCGGATCGACGCCTGGTTGGTGAACAGCATCACCATGCGGTCGACGCCGATGCCGAGCCCGGCCGTCGGTGGCAGCCCGTACTCGAGCGCGCGCACGTAGTCGGCGTCGTAGAACATCGCCTCCTCGTCGCCCGAGGACTTGCGCGCCACCTGCTCGCGGAAGCGTGCGGCCTGGTCGTCCGGGTCGTTCAGCTCGGAGAAACCATTCGCAAGTTCGCGGCCGCCGATGAAGAACTCGAAGCGGTCGGTGATGAACGGGTCGTTGTCGTTGCGGCGCGCGAGCGGCGAGACCTCCGCCGGGTATGCGTAGACGAACGTCGGCTGGCGCAGCTCGTGCTCCCCGGTCTTCTCGAAGATCTCGATCTGCAGCTTGCCGGGCCCGTCCGCGGCATTCGGCTGGATGCCGAGCCGCGCGCAGACTTCACGCAGGTACCCGAGGTCGCGGATCCGCGCACGGTCGAACCCAGGCGTGAAGTGCACGACCAGGTCCTCGACCGTCACGCGCCGGAACGCCGAGCCGAGGTCGATCGCTTCGCCCTGGTAATCGAGCTGCCGCGAGCCCACGACCGTATCGGCCACGCCCTGGAAGATGCGCTCGACCATGTCCATCAGGTCGCGATAGTCCGCGTAGGCCTGGTAGAGCTCCAGCATCGTGAACTCGGGGTTGTGCTGGGTCGACAACCCCTCGTTGCGGAAATTGCGGTTGAGCTCGTAGACGCGCTCAAACCCGCCGACTACCAGTCGCTTCAGGTACAGCTCGGGCGCGATCCGCAGGTACATGTCGACGTCGAGCGCATTGTGATGCGTCATGAACGGCCGTGCCGCGGCGCCGCCTGGAATCACCTGCATCATCGGCGTCTCGACTTCCATGAAGTCGAGCGCCTCGAGGAAGTTGCGCAGGAACTGCACGATGCGGTTGCGTGCGCGGAACACCTGCCGGCTGTCGTCGTTGACGATCAGGTCGACATAGCGCTGGCGGTAGCGCTGCTCGACGTCCGCGAGACCGTGCCACTTGTCGGGCAGCGGCCGCAGCGACTTCACCAGCAGCCGCAGCTTCTCGACCCGGATGGACAGTTCGCCTGTCCGGGTCTTGAACAGCGTGCCCTCGGCACCGAGGATGTCGCCGACGTCCCAGCCCTTGAACTCGTCGTAGATCGCGCCGAGCGCCTCCGACTGCAGGAAGACCTGCATCAGCCCGGTGCGATCCTTGAGCTTGGCGAAGCTCGCCTTGCCCATCACGCGCTTGAACATCATGCGGCCGGCGATCGTGATCGTCGTCGGGTGCGCCTCGAACCACTCCGGCGGGTGCGAACCGTAGCCGACGTGCAGTTCCTCGGCGGTCGAGTCGCGGCGAAAGTCGTTCGGGAACGCGATGCCGCGCTCGCGGAGCCGCTCGAGCTTCGCGCGCCGCTCCGCGATCAGGTGGTTGACCTCGACTTCCGTCGTCAGCTTTTCGTCCGCCATGCCCGATTCCCTCACAGTCCCTGCTTCAGGCTGGCTTCGAGGAAAGGATCGAGATCCCCGTCCAGCACAGCTCCGGTGTTGCCGATCTCGACCCCGGTGCGCAGGTCCTTGATCCGCGACTGGTCGAGCACGTAGGAACGGATCTGGTTGCCCCAGCTCACGTCCGACTTTGCGTCCTCGAGAACCTTGGCCGCCGCATTGCGCTTGTTGACCTCGAGCTCATAGAGCTTCGCCTTCAGCATCTTCATCGCGGTCGAGCGGTTCTTGTGCTGGCTGCGCTCGTTCTGGCACGCGACGACGATGCCGCTCGGCAGGTGGCGGATGCGCACCGCGGATTCCGTCTTGTTGACGTGCTGGCCGCCCGCGCCGCTGGAGCGGTAGACGTCCATCTCGAGATCCGCGGGATTGATCTCGATGTTGATGTCGTCGTCGACTTCCGGCGAGACGAACACCGAGGCGAACGACGTGTGCCGGCGCGCGTTCGAATCAAATGGCGACTTGCGCACGAGGCGATGCACGCCGGTCTCGGTGCGGAGCCAGCCGTACGCATAGTCGCCCTCGATGCGCATCGAGCAGCCCTTGATGCCCGCGACTTCGCCATCGGCGACGTCGGTGACCTCGACCTTGCAGCCCTTCTTGTCCGCCCAGCGCAGGTACATCCGCATCAGCATCTGCGCCCAGTCCTGCGCCTCGGTGCCGCCGGCACCGGCCTGGATGTCGAGGAAGCAGTTGCGCGGATCCATCTCGCCCGGGAACATGCGCTGGAATTCCATGCGCGCGATCTCGCCCTCGAGGCGCGACACGTCCTTTTCGACCGACCGCACGGTGCCTTCGTCGGACTCGGCTTCCGCGAGTTCGAGGAGTTCCGTGGCCTCAATGGTCCCGGCGTTCAGGCGATCGAGCGCGCCGACCACCGACTCGAGCTTGGTGCGCTCGCGACCGAGTTCCTGGGCACGCTCCGGCTTGCTCCACACCGTGGGGTCCTCGAGCTCGCGCAGGACCTCCGCCAGTCGCTCGCTCTTGCCCTCGTAGTCAAAGATACCCCCTGAGCGCGTTGGTTCGCGCTGCGAGGTCTTCGAGCGAGCGGCGGATCGGGTTCGTTTCCATTGCAACCGGTCGATTCTGCGAATTAATCTATAAGCTTATCACGGCATTGGCTGCAGCCATTCGGACATCAGCTGCAGGCGCCGCACGCCGGAGTACTCGTCGAGCGACGTGCGGTACACGAACTCGACCTGCTGCCCTGGCCGGATCACCGCCGCGTCGGCGTCATCCAGGTAGCGGAATGCGATCGCGTCCACGAATTCGCCGGACGGTGCCTTGAGCCGCAACTTCAGGTGCCGGTCGGCCACCACTCGAGTACCTGCAACTCCAAAAAGGCCGTCGAAAGCGGGCTCAGGGAACCCCGAACCCCAGGGGCCGCCCTCCCGAAGCGCGACGGCCGTATCGGCGTTGAACTCGCCGGGCAGCAGCGGTCCGTCGGTATGCAGGTCGCCCGACAGCGTGTCCGGATCGATGCGCCGCTCGATCTCCTCGGCGAATGCGCGCTCGAACTCGGCGAGGCTCGATTCGCGCAGCGTCATTCCCGCCGCCATCGCGTGGCCGCCGAATTTCTCGAGCAGTCCCGGATGCCGCGTCGCGATCGCATCGAGCGCATCGCGCACGTGCACGCCCGGCACGGACCGAGCGGATCCCTTGATCCAGCCCGCTTCGCCCGGCGCAAAGGCAATGACGGGCCGGTGCACGCGCTCCTTGATCCGCGACGCAACGAGCCCGATCACGCCCTGGTGCCAGCCGCCATCGAAAAGACACAGTCCTGCGGGCAACCTGCCCTCGATTCCGGACACCAGTGCATCGATCTTGCCCAGCGCCTCCAGCTGCATCCGCGACTCGAGTTCGCGCCGGTCACTGTTGAGTTGCGCGAGCCGCGCCGCAAGCTCTTTCGCCTCGACTGGGCTCGCGGTGAGCAGGCACTCGATGCCGAGTGCCATGTCCTCGAGGCGCCCGGCCGCATTGAGGCGCGGGCCGGCCTGGAACGCGAGATCCTGTGCGATGACCTGCTCGACCTTGCGACCGGCGACTTCGAGCAACGCGCGCAATCCAGGTGTGCAGCGGCCCGCACGGATGCGACGCAATCCCTGCGCGACCAGGATCCGATTGTTCAGGTCGAGCGGCACCACGTCCGCGATCGTGCCGAGTGCGACCAGGTCGAGCAGGTCCGCAGGGTTCGTTTCCGCGGACGCCGGCACGAGTCCGACCTCGCGCATCCGCCGCGTCAGCGCGGCCACCACGTAGAAAGCAACGCCGACACCGGCCAGCGCTTTCGAAGCGAAGCCCTCCCCGGCCAGGTTCGGGTTCACGATCGCCGCGGCCTCGGGCAAGGAACTGCCGGGCAGGTGGTGATCCGTGACGAGCACAGGCATGCCCGCACGCGCAGCCTCCGCCACGCCATCCAGCGACGACACGCCGTTGTCCACCGTGACGATCAGGCCTGGCCGCATCGCGGCGGCGACCCGCACGATCTCGGGCGTCAGCCCATAGCCGAACTTGAAGCGATCCGGCACCAGGAAGCCCGGGTCCGCGAATCCAAGTCGCCGCAGCTGCCTGACGACGACAGCCGTGCTCGTCGCACCGTCCGCGTCGAAATCGCCGATTACGAGCACGCGCCCGCCGCGGCGGTGGCACGCCAGCAGCAGGTCCACAGCGGCCTCGACCCCACCGAGCGAGCTGACTGGCAGCAGGCGCTCCAGGCTGAGGTCGAGCTCATGCGCGTCTTCGAGACCGCGGGCCGCGTAAACACGGCGCAGCGCCGGATGCAGCTGTGCCGCCACCGATGGCAGTCGATCCTCGTTGGTCTCCCGGCGCATTATCCGACGCGTCGTCAAGCGAGTACCTCGTGCAGCGGCCGCGGTCGCCGCCAGAATCGAAACCTGGCACGACGATCGACGCGAATCGTCCGGTCGCCGAGCCGCATCACGACCTGCTGCAGCGCCCCGTCCTCGAGCCGCGCCTTTGCGGGCGCAAACAGCTGTGCCTCCGCCCGTGCCAGCGCATCCTCCATCCCGGACTCCGGCACGCGCGACCAGGCAATGATGCCGTCACTGGCTGCGTCCAGCCCCGTTGATTCGCGCCCGCGCAGCGACGATGCAAATGCGCCGTGCATCTGCCACAGGCCATGCAGCCATGCATCGTCCGTATGGAGACAAGGGAGACTTTCCGGGTGTGCCGCAGCGGTGCACCCGAACCCCCACAGCCACAGCGAGTTGATCGCCGGCAACCGTCGCGCCGCTCGTGCTTCGTTCACGGGATGGTCGTGCAACAGCATCTGGATCTCGTTCATCAGCGAGCGCATCGACGCACCGTCGCGTCCCGCCGGCATCAACTCGCGCAGGTTGCGACCCTCGGCCGCCGCCGGCTCGACGCACGCGCACTCGATCGAAGCCGCGCACTCGAGCAGCCAGTCCGGTCCGGACCGCGTCACGTGCAGGCAGAATCCGCGACCGTCCAGGTGACGGTTGATGCTCTCGACCAGGCTCTTCGATTCGGCGTCGTCGAGCGACAGGGGCCCGGCCGCGAGCTGCAAGTGGTCTATCGCTGTCAGCAGGTGCACGGGTCGCGCGCAGGCCCAGGTGCCTTCGAGATTCGAGCCGGACTCCAGCGCTCGCACGCACGGGCCAGCCGGAAACTGTCGCAATGAATCCAGGCCTGCACCTGCCTGCTGAAGAGTCCAGTCCCGCCACGACATGTGATCCGGCACATCGACCGTGCCACGCGCGAGCAACCACTCGGCGGCCGGCGAGCGTGCCGCGATTGGACCGCCGGGCGTGCCGCTGCCCTGCCCCGGCCTCAGCCATGGCAGCACGATCCGCAGACGACGCTGGCCGCGTTCGGTCAAGACACAACCTCTCGGGGTGGAAAACGGGGCCGATGACCTGCCGGGCCCGATTCCAGTATGTTACAGCGATGAAGTTCAGTCTCGACCAGCCGGCGACGGTTCACGTGGTTCGTGGGTACGGCCCCGGTCAGCTGCGTATCGGGGAGCGCACTTTCGATCGCAGCGTTATCGTTACCGCCGACACGTTGATCGAAGGCTGGCGGCCTTCACGAATCGACGATCTGCAGCCCGCGGACCTCGAGCCACTGCTGAAGCTGCAGCCCGAAGTGCTGCTGATCGGCTCCGGTGCGCGCCAGGGCTTCCCGGAGCGCACGACGCTGACGGCCCTGTACGCGGCCCGGATCGGCTTCGAGATCATGGGCACCGGCGCGGCCTGCCGCACTTACAACGTGCTGGTCGCAGAAGGCCGCAAGGTCGCCGCCGCGCTGATCGTCGAGCCCGGCACCTAGCCGGGTATCGCGTCCTCGGGCAGCACCAGGATCGCCCTGAAGTCGTTCACGTTGGTCCGCGTCGGACCCGTCACTACGGAATCACCGAGCGCTGCGAAGAAACCGTGCGCGTCGTTGTCGTCGAGGAACCGCTGCGGATCGAGGCCCAGCGGGGTCGCACGTGCGAGTGTATCCGGCCGCCAGATTGCGCCCGCGATCGGCTCCGTGCCGTCCACGCCGTCGGTGTCGCCGGCGAGCGCGAATACGTTGCCGCGCTCACCGAGAGCGATGCCGAGTGCGAGCAGGAATTCGACGTTGCGGCCGCCTCGACCGGTGCCACGAACAGTCACCGTGGTCTCGCCGCCCGACAGCAACAGGCAAGGAGGACGCACCGGGCGCCCATCGCGCGCCACAGCTGCGACCAGTTGCGCCATCTCGCGCGCCACGACGCGGGCCTCTCCCTCCAGACGGTCGGAAAGAATCAGTGGTGTAACGCCACTTTCTGCAGCGAGCCGCGCCGCCGCCGCGAGCGACCACTGCGGCCGGGCCACGATTCGATACTCGGCGTGTACGATCCGCGGGTCACCCGGCTTCACCGATTCCCACTCGGCAGCACGCAGCGCCGAGCGCACCACCGGCGATGCTTCGATGCGGTACTTGTCCAGCACGGCCAAGGCATCCGCGCATGTCGTCGGATCCGCCACCGTCGGGCCGGACGCGATGTCCGCGGGATCGTCGGCCGGGACGTCGGAGATCGCGAGCGTCACCAGTCGCGCCGGATGACAGGCCGCCGCGAGACGACCGCCCTTGATGCGCGACAGGTGGCGGCGCACGCAGTTGAACTCGCCGATCGTCGCCCCCGAGCGCAGCAGCTGTCGCGTGATTGATTGTTTCTCTTCGAGCGTAAGCCCCGGCGCGGGAAGCGGCAGCAACGCCGACCCGCCGCCGGACAGCAGACAGATCACCAGGTCGTCGGCGCCGAGTCCCGACACCTGGTGCAGCGTCTTCTCGGCCACCCGTCGTGCCGTCTCGGCCGGCACCGGGTGCGATGCTTCGACCACCTCGATGCGTGGACATTGGAGCCCGTGACCCTGGGCGGTGACGACCAGGCCGCAGAGGGCGCCGCCCCAATTTCGATCGAGCGCCAGCGCCATCGCGGCAGCGGCCTTCCCGGCGCCTACGACGACGGTGCGACCTCGGGGTGGGTCGGGCAGGAACCGTGGAACACAAGTCGCCGGCTGCGCCACCTCGATCGCAGCTTCGAACGCAGCCCGCAGCAGCGACTCCGGACTCGTCGAGCCCGCCGCCATGCCGCGCCTCAGCTCAGGCCCTGCAACAGCGGCACGAACGTCGCGGGACCGAGCACTTCCCGCTCGAAGGATTCTCCGCGCCGCGTCACACGCATCAGTTGCTGCTCGCGATCCGGGCCCACGGGCATGATCAATCGCCCGCCGTTGCCGAGCTGGTCGAGCAGCGCCGCCGGAATCGCCATCGCCGCAGCTGCGACGATGATGCCGTCGTAGGGCGCATACGGCGGCCAGCCCTCGAAGCCGTCGCCATGGCGCATGAACACGTTCGCGATCTTAAGGTCCCGCAGCGCCCTGCGCGCCCTGACCTGCAGCGCGGCGATCCGCTCGACGCTGTACAGCGTGGCGACCAGCGGCGCGAGCACCGCGGCCTGGTAGCCGCACCCCGTACCGACTTCGAGCACCTTGCGTGGCGCGCCGCCCTCGAGCAGCGCCTCGGTCATGCGCGCCACGATGTAGGGCTGCGAAATCGTCTGGCCGTGCCCGATCGGCAGCGCCGTGTCTTCGTACGCCCGGCTCGCGAGTGCTTCGTCGACGAACACGTGCCGCGGCACGGCCCGGATGCGCTCGAGTACGTTCGGGTCCACGATCCCCTGCTCCCGCAGCCGTGCGATGAGCCGGTCGCGCGTGCGCGCCGAGGTCATGCCGATGCCGGACATGCGGGATCCGCTCAATGCATGCTCCCGTTCAGGGTCCGCGCCCGCGCAGCCACTCGTCCACTTCGGCGAGCGCCGAGTGACGGGTTAGGTCGACCTGCAGCGGCGTGACCGAGACACAGCCACTGGCGATCGCGTGGAAATCCGTGCCTTCGCCCGCGTCCGCGCCCTCGCCGGCCGGCCCGACCCAGTACACCGGCCGCCCGCGTGGGTCGTTCGTGCGCACGACCGCCTCCGAGCGGTGGCGGTGACCGAGCCGCGTGACCTTGATGCCGCGCAGGTGCTCGTAGGGGACGTCCGGCACGTTGACGTTCAGGATCATCGAGCTATGCAGCGGGCTGCGGATCAGTCGCATCACGAGTTCGCTCGCGATGCGCGCCGCGGTGTCGAAATGTCGTCCCTCGCGGACGACGAGCGACACCGCGATGGTCGGCAACCCGAGGAAACGGCCTTCGACCGCAGCGGCCACCGTGCCCGAGTACAGGACGTCGTCGCCGAGGTTCGCGCCATCGTTGATTCCGGACACCACCATGTCGTGCTCGAAGTCGAACAGGCCCGAGATCGCAAGGTGCACGCAGTCGGTCGGCGTGCCGTTCACGTAGTACATCCGCTCGCCGTAAGACGACACCCGCACGGGCACGTCGAGCGTGAGCGAGTTGCTCGCGCCGCTGCGGTTGCGATCCGGGGCGACTACCGTGACCTCGGCCAGCGGCCTGAGCGCGTCGGCGAGGCGCTGCAAGCCCTCGGCGCGGTAGCCGTCGTCGTTGCTGACCAGGATTCTCAAGCGGGGGACCAGCAGGAAATTCGCGGCACTATACTGGAATCCTCCGGGCCGCCGTTAGCGAACACCCTCGGGGTGGAAACCGTGTCCAAAGAAGACGAGCGCGCTTTTCGCGAAGCGATGCACGATGTCCGTCCGCTGCAGAAGGACGCGCATCGTCCGGCCGTGCCGAAACCAAGGCCCGTCGCCCGTTTCTCGCGTGCCGAGCAGCTCGAAGTACTCCGCGAGAGCCTGCTGCTGCCCGAGGATCCGTCGCTGCTGGACACCGGGGAGGAAATCCTGTTCCGCCGACCCGGCGTACGCGAAGAGATCCTGCGCCGCCTGCGTCGTGGACAGTACTCGGTAGAGGCGGAAATCGACCTGCACGGGCTCGGCCGCCACGCCGCGCACGAAGCGCTGCGACAGTTCATCAACTCAGCCGTGGCGCAGGACCTGAGCTGCGTGCGGGTGATCCACGGCAAAGGCCGGGGCTCCGGACCGCGCGGCCCGGTGCTGAAGCACGTCGTCAATCACTGGCTCCGGCGTATGGACGACGTGCTGGCGTTCGCATCCGCCCGTCCAGTCGATGGCGGCACCGGCGCGGCCTACGTGTTGCTGGCGACGCAGCGCGCCCGGCGTACCGCGACCACCGCGCGACGCTGATCACTCCTCGCCCGACTCGCCGGCATCCCAGGCGTCGCGCAACAACTCGTGCAGCACCGCGGTCGCGAACGTGCCACGTGGCAGTTCGAACTCCAGCCGCAGCGTACCCGCCTCGTGCGTCCAGGCGAGCGCACTGACGGGGAGCCGCAGGCTGCGACGCTCATGGTCCATGCCCTGTGCCGCGAGCAGCGCGATCAGCGCCGGCTCCGTGGTACCGATGGACTCTTCGACCTCGAGCGCCGCGTCGGTCGCCGGGGACTCGCCGCGACCCCAGAGCGGCCCGCTCGGATGCACGTCCATCCGGTGGCAGCGATCCTCGAGCACCGCGTCGATCACGGTTGCCGGAAAGAAGCTGCGCCGGCCATCGAGCACCACAGCCTCGCCTGGCAGCAGCCGGTTCCAGTCGCCCCGCCGGACCCGCTCGCCGAGCACCAGGTTGAACAGTTCGCTGCGAGCTGCGGAGAGCGCAAAGCCGCGCTGCGCGCGGTCGCGCGGCGCCGGACCACCGGCGGCCCATGCCCGCACGCGCGCGAGATTGCCACCGTCGCGCCCGAAACGCTGTGGCCCGAAGTAGTTCGGAACGCCCTGCTCGCCGATCAGGCGCAGCCGCTGGTCGATGCCCGCGACCTCACCCTCGAGGTCGCGCAGCACGAGCACGAAGCGATTGGCTCGATGCGAACCGGGCCGCAGCTTGCGCCCGTGCCGGTCCGCGGACAGCACGTGGTAACCCTCGCCAGCGAACGAGAGGCACGTGTCGAGCGGTGTCGCCGCGGGCCACGGTATCGAGAATGCCTGCCGCGTCACCGCTTGCCGATCCTTGTGACCGCTGAAGCCCACGTCGCGAACGTGAACGCCAGCCGACTGCGCGAGCTGAACGGCGACCCAGCCCGTGTTGGCGCCGCGCTTCTCGACGCGGAGAATCACGTGCGACCCGGCACCGTCCGGCTCGAAGCCGAGCACCTCGTCGACGAAGAAGTCCTCGGGCTCGACGCGGATGCGGCCACCGGTCGGCGCCGGTCCGTAGGCGGTGGCGAGGTCCACGCGCCTAGTGGTCGTGCGATCCGCCATTGGCGTGTGCGAGCAGCACGATCGCCTGGGCGGCAAGGCCTTCGCTGCGCCCGAACGCACCGAGTCCCTCGCTGGTCGTGGCCTTGATGTTGATGCGGTCACTGCCGCAGCCGAGGTCGCTGGCAATGTGCGCCTGCATCGCGGCGCGGTGCGGCCCGACGCGCGGCGCCTCGGCAATCAGCGTCAGGTCGGCATTCACGAGCCGCCAGCGGCGTTCGTGCATCAACTCCGCACAGCGTCGCAGGAAGTGCCGGCTGTCGGCGTCCTTCCAGCGCGCGTCGGTGTCCGGGAAGTGCTGGCCGATGTCGCCGAGGCCCATCGCCCCGAGCAGCGCATCGCAAAGCGCGTGCAGCAGCACGTCGCCGTCCGAGTGCGCGCGCACGCCATGCGAGTGCGCGATGCGCTCCCCGCCCAGGGTCACGTGGTCTCCCGGCCCGAAGGCATGCACGTCGTAGCCGATCCCAACCCTCATCGCGTCCTCCGTTGTCGCAGGATCGCCTCGGCGATGCCGCGGTCTTCCGCATTCGTCAGCTTGATGTTGTCCGACCGGCCGCGCACCAGCAGCGGCCGCAGGCCGAGCGCCTCGATCGCGGACGCCTCGTCGGTCACGAGCCGCTCGCGGTCGATGCAGAGCGCGAGCGCCCGCTTGAGCAGCCCGTAGCGGAACATCTGCGGCGTGAGCGCACGCCACAGCAGTTCCCTCGGCGCAGTGCGCGAACTCCGGCCGTGCCCGTCGTCCGCCTTCAGCGTGTCAGTGACCGGGACGGCGAGCAACCCACCGACCGGGTCGCTACGCGTCGCCTTGATCAGCCCGCGCAAGTCCTCGCCCCGCAGGCAAGGACGCGCGGCATCGTGCACCAGCACCCAGTCGGAATCCTGCGCCCGGTGCGCGAGGGCCTCGAGCGCGTTGGCGACCGACTGCTCGCGCCGCTCCCCGCCCGGGCACGTGCTCACTCGAGAATCACTTGATTCGCGGATGCCGCGCCAGCGCCGGTCCCCGCGCGCAAGCGCGACCACGACTGCGTCGATCGATGGCACGGCGAGCAACGCGGCCAGCGACCACGACAGCACGGGCCGGTCGAGCAGGCGAACATATTGCTTGGGGGTCTCGCCGCCGAAACGCCGGCCGCGCCCGGCCGCCACGACGACGGCCCAGCGCCGCACGCGCCGCCTCATTTCGTCTCGGCCTGCGCGGTCCGTCGCTGGCTGGCGGAATCCTGCGGTGCGGCGCCTGGCGCCGGCGGAACGACCTGGAAGAACGTCTCGTTGGCGCCGATCATGCCGAGGTCCGTGCGGGCACGCTCTTCGATGGCCGCACGGCCCTCCTTCAGGTCGCGAACTTCAGCCGCCAGCGTTCGATTGCGCTGCTTGAGCCGCTCGTTCTCCTGGGTCTGGGCCTCGATCGCCGTCTCGGTGCGCCACACGTCGCGCATGCCGTTCGGCGACACCCAGAGCCGGTACTGGAGGGCCAGTACGCCCGCGAGCAGCAATCCACCGATGATCCTGAGCATCATGGGCGCGAGAGATTAACAGAATCCATGCGGCGCGCGAGCCTCATGCACGACGGGGTCAGGTGCCACTCGCCGGCACCGGCACCGGGAACGCGTC
Source organism: uncultured Gammaproteobacteria bacterium (assembly GCA_963696545.1). GTDB lineage: Bacteria > Pseudomonadota > Gammaproteobacteria > Steroidobacterales > Steroidobacteraceae > RPQJ01. The sequence continues at coordinate 598,701 of CAVOKQ010000012.1, read as the reverse complement.
GCGTCCGGCGTAACCCGCCAGCGATCCGAGCTCGGCCTCGATGCGCAGCAGCTGGTTGTATTTCGCGATCCGGTCCGAGCGGCACAGCGACCCCGTCTTGATCTGCGTGGCGCGAGTGGCCACCGCGATGTCGGCAATCGTGCTGTCCTCGGTCTCGCCAGAGCGGTGCGAGATCACCGAGGTGTAACCAGCAGTCGTCGCCATGTCGATCGCCGCCAGCGTCTCGGTGAGCGTGCCGATCTGGTTCGGCTTGATCAGGATCGAGTTCGCGATGCCGCGCGCAATGCCCTCGCGCAGGATCTTCGTGTTGGTGACGAACAGGTCATCGCCGACGATCTGGATCCTGCGACCGAGCCGTTGCGTCAGCAGCGACCAGCCGTCCCAGTCACCCTCCGCCATGCCGTCCTCGATCGTGATGATCGGGAACCGGTCCACGAGCCCGGCGAGGTAGTCGACGAACTGCGCGGACGTGAACTTGCGCCCCTCTGACTCGAGGTCGTAGATGCCGTCCTGGTAGAACTCGGAAGCGGCGGCGTCGAGTCCGAGGTAAACGTCGCGCCCGGCCTTGTAGCCCGCCCGCTCGACCGCTTCGAGGATCGTCTCGAGCGCCGCTTCGTTCGACGGCAGGTCCGGCGCGAAGCCGCCCTCGTCGCCCACCGCGGTCGCGAGCCCGCGTTCGTGCAGCACCTTTTTCAGCGTGTGGAAGATCTCGGCGCCGCAGCGCAGCGCCTCGCTGAAGTTCGGTGCGCCGACCGGCAGCACCATGAACTCCTGGATGTCCACACTGTTGTCCGCGTGTGCACCGCCGTTGATGATGTTCATCATCGGCACCGGCATCACCTTGGGCCCGGCGCCGCCGAGCAGCCGCCACAGCCCCTGGCCCGAAGCACGCGCAGCTGCATGTCCCGCGGCCAGCGAGACCGCGAGAATCGCATTGGCACCGAGCCGCGACTTGGTCTCGGTACCGTCGAGCTCGATCATCCGCTGGTCGAGGCCCGCCTGGTCGCGGACGTCGCGCCCGAGCATCGCCGACCGTATCTCGCCGTTGGCGTTCGCCACGGCCTTGGTCACGCCCTTGCCGAGATAGCGCTTCTTGTCGCCGTCCCGCAGTTCCACGGCTTCCCGCGTCCCGGTTGAAGCGCCCGACGGCACGGCCGCGCGGCCCATCACGCCGCCCTCGACGTACACGTCCGCTTCGACCGTAGGATTGCCGCGCGAATCGACGATCTCGCGCGCCTTGATGTCGATGATCTTCGTCATAGGCTCGATTCCTCGTAGGGCCGCGCTTTTGCCGCGGCATCGATTTCCCTGAGCACCTCCAGCAGCGAGGCCATCCGGTCGAGCGGCCACGCGTTCGGGCCGTCCGACAGCGCCTGCGCCGGATCAGGGTGGGTTTCCATGAACAGGCCCGCGACTCCGGCCGCAACCGCGGCCCTGGCGAGCACCGGAACGAACTCGCGCTGCCCGCCGGACGCGGTGCCCTGGCCGCCCGGCAATTGCACCGAATGCGTCGCGTCGAATACCACCGGCGCGCCGGTGGCCCGCATCACCGCCAGGCCGCGCATGTCCGACACGAGGTTGTTGTAGCCGAAGCTGAAGCCGCGCTCGCAGACCATGATCTGCGAGTTGCCGGTCGAGCGCGCCTTCTCGACCACGTTCGCCATCTCCCACGGCGACAGGAACTGACCCTTCTTGATGTTGACGGGCTTTCCCGCGGACGCGGCACTGAGGATGAAGTTCGTCTGGCGACACAGGAATGCCGGCGTCTGCAGCACGTCGACGACCGCGGCGACCTCCGCCAGCGGCGTGTCCTCGTGCACGTCGGTCAGCACCGGGACGCCCACCGCGCGACGCACGTCCGACAGGATGCGGAGTCCCTGCTCGATGCCGGGACCACGATAGCTCGACTGCGACGAGCGGTTCGCCTTGTCGAACGACGCCTTGAAGATGTACGGGATCCCGAGCGCGGTCGTGATCTCCTTCATCCGGCCGGCCACGTCCATGACCAGCGCTCTCGCTCTCGATCGACGCACGGCCCCGCGATCAGGAAGAACGGCCGGTCCGGCCCGACTTCGAAGCCGCAAAGCTTCATGCGCCAGCCGCCACCGGCATCTGCGCCGCCCGATAATCGCGCGCCGCGCGGACGAAGCCCGTGAACAGCGGATGCCCGTCACGCGGCGTCGAGCGGAACTCCGGGTGGTACTGGCTCGCGATGAAGAACGGGTGATGCGGCAGCTCGATGATCTCGACCAGGCCGTCGCGCGAGAACCCGGAGAAGCGCAGTCCGGCGTTCATCAGCTTCTGCAGGTAGTTGTTATTGAACTCGTAGCGGTGGCGATGCCGCTCGCGGATCACGTCCGCGCCATAGACGGCGTGTGCCAGCGATGCCGTGCGAGATGCGCACTTCCTGCGCGCCGAGCCGCATCGTGCCGCCGAGGTTCGACTGCTCCGTGCGCTCCTCAACGCGTGCCCTTCTGGTCCTGCCACTCGGTGATCAGCGCGATCACCGGATGAGGCGAGGCCTTGTTGAACTCCGTGCTGTGCGCGCCCTCGAGGCCGGCGACGTCGCGCGCGTACTCGATGATCGCGAGCTGCATGCCGAGACAGATGCCGAGGTACGGGACGCCATGCTCGCGCGCGTAGCGGACAGCCTGGATCTTGCCTTCGATGCCGCGCTCGCCGAAACCACCGGGCACCAGCACCGCATCCATGCTCTCGAGGCAGCCGGTGCCGTGTTTCTCGACTTCGGTCGCTTCGACGAAGTTCAGCTGGACTCGCGTCCGGGTGCGCAGGCCGGCGTGCATCAGCGCCTCGGTGAGCGAGATGTACGCGTCCTTCAGGTTCACGTACTTGCCGACCATCGCCATGTTGACCGTGAGGTCCGGGTTGGCCTTGGCTGCAACGACCTGCTGCCACTCCTTCAGGTCGGCGGGCGGCACGCTGATGCCGAGCTTCTCGCAGACGATCGCATCCAGGCTCTGCTCGTGCAGCAGCTGCGGGATCTTGTAGATGTCGTCGGCGTCCACCGCCGAGAACACCGCGCGCTCCTCGACGTTCGTGAACAGCGCGATCTTGCGCCGCTGCTCGGGCGGCAGCGGGTCCTTGCAGCGGCACAGCAGCACGTCCGGCTGGATGCCGATCGAGCGCAGCTCCTTCACCGAGTGCTGCGTGGGCTTGGTCTTGATCTCGCCGGAGGTCGCGATGTACGGGATCAGCGTCAGGTGCATGTACAGCACGTTGTTGCGGCCCATCTCGACGCCGAGCTGGCGGATGGCCTCGAGGAACGGCAGCGACTCGATGTCGCCCACGGTGCCGCCGATCTCGACCATGCACACGTCGGCGTCACCCGCGCCCATCCGGATGCAGTGCTTGATCTCGTCGGTGATGTGCGGGATCACCTGCACGGTCGCCCCGAGGTAATCGCCGCGCCGCTCCTTCGCGATCACGCGCTCGTAGATCCGGCCGGTCGTGAAATTGCTGTTACGGCCCGTCGTGGTGCGGACGTAGCGCTCGTAGTGGCCGAGGTCGAGGTCGGTCTCGGTGCCGTCGTCGGTGACGAACACCTCGCCGTGCTGGAACGGGCTCATCGTGCCCGGGTCCACGTTGATGTACGGGTCGAGCTTGACCATCGCGACCTTGAGGCCGCGCGCCTCGAGGATCGCCCCGAGCGAAGCCGCGGCGATTCCCTTGCCCAGCGAGGAAACCACACCGCCGGTCACGCAGATGAACTTGGTCATTGGGGTCACCGCCGCAGGAGAAGCACGACGGGAGGACAGTCTATCGGAACGCCCTCTCCCGGCCACCAGAAAGCTCGCTCGATGGCAGCGTCAGCAAGGCGGATCGGCGCCGATCGCCTCGCTTTCGGTGACCGCCGGCCGCCCGACCCATGCGACGGTCCACGACGGCTCGCCAGGCGCCGCCTCGAGCCCGCCGCCGTACGCAAGATCCCCGATTGCCACGACCTCGCGGCCGGCCATCACCAGCGGCAGGCCCGCGCGCCGCCAGGGCAGCACGCCGCATTCCTGCAGCCACTTGCGCAAGGGCCGGTGGTGCAACGCGCCAGCAGGCCTGAACGTCGCACCCGCCGTCCTCGACACGACCGACAACTGCCGAGGCAAGCGGGCGCGGCTCAGTCCGACACCCTCCGACGCGCGCAGCTCCAGGCGGCTCGAGGCCCCGAGGTCGTATGGTCCGTCCGCCGGCCACACGCCCTCGCGCACGTCCAATGGCGGGACGCCCGCGTCTGCAAACAGGCGGCCGCGATAGCGATGCACGCGCGCGCCGGGCCAGTTGACACAGGGCACCCGGTCGACCGCCGCAGCGCCGACGTCGTGCAGCAGCGCGGCCAGCGTTGCTGCGGGCGGCACGGGCAGCCCGAGCGCACGCAGCCAGGCACGGAGCGCCCAGCGCTGCCGCGCGGCCGGCAGGCCAAGGAGCCGCTCGAACGACAGCGCGCGGCCATCCCGAACCACTGCGAGATCCGCGGCCGCGAGCGCGCGCTCGACGTCGAGGGCCTCGGCCGCCTGGGCAGCCACCCGGCCGACGGTGCGCGCAGCTGCGGGCCAGCGCCGCCGGATCGCGGGCAGCACGTCGAGCCGCAGGTAGTTCCGGTCGAATCGCGGATCGGCGTTCGACGGATCCTCGAGCCACTCGAGACCACACTCGCGCGCCCACGCGTGCAACTCGCCGCGGCCGAAACCGAGCAACGGCCGCGCGTGCCAGCCGCGGTCGAACCGCGCGACCGGTGACATCCCGGCCACCGCTCGCAGTCCACCGCCGCGCAGCCACTGCAGCAGGATCGTCTCGAGCTGGTCGTCGGCGTGATGCGCCGTGAGCAGCACTTCGTCGCGGTCGAGACGTTCTGCAAGCGCCGCATAGCGGGCGTTGCGGGCGGCCGCTTCCGGGCTGTCGCCGGGCGCCGGACGCGCATCGACCTGCGCCTGTTCAAGCGGCACACGCAGCGTTGCAGCCAGTCGCACGCAGTGCATGGCCCAGAGGTCCGAGTCCGACGTGCAGCCCGTGGTCCACGTGGATCGCGCGCAGCGGCAGGGTACCCGGCTGCTCCCGCAGCGCGGCCAGCGCCGCCAGCAGCACGGTCGAGTCGAGGCCCCCGCTAAGCGCCACACACAGTCCGGCGACAGGACGACCCAGGGTTCGAGGCACCCTTGCAGTGCCGATGCCAGCCGCCCGGGAGAGAAACCCACGGCAGGCTCAGGTCGCGCGGTATACGCCTTGCGCACGCAGGCGCGCGTAGCGCCGTGCGACGAGTTCATCCTCCGGCCACAGCGACACCTCGCCGAGGTGACGCAGCAGTGCGTCCTTCAGCGTATCCGCCATGGCCTGCGGATCACGGTGCGCGCCGCCGAGCGGTTCCTTCAGCACCTCGTCGACGAGGCCGAGCTTGTTCAGTCGCTCGGCGGTGATGCCCATCGCGTCCGCGGCGAGTTCCTTCTTGTCGGCGCTCTTCCACAGGATCGAGGCACAGCCCTCCGGCGAGATGACCGAGTAGACGCTGTACTGCAGCATGATCAGCCGGTCGCAGACGCCGATCGCAAGCGCGCCACCTGAGCCGCCCTCGCCGATCACCGCGGTGATGGCCGGCACCTTCAGGCGCGACATCTCGAACAGGTTGCGCGCGATCGCCTCGCTCTGGTTGCGCTCTTCCGAGCCGACGCCCGGGTAGGCGCCAGGCGTATCTACCAGCGTGATCACCGGGATGCGGAACCGTTCCGCGAGCTTCATCAGCCTGAGCGCCTTACGGTAGCCCTCGGGTTTCGGCATGCCGTAGTTGCGCCTCACGCGCTCCTTCGTGTCGCGTCCCTTCTGGTGCCCGATCAGCATGATCGGCCGCCCTTCGAGCCGCGCGAATCCGCCGACGATTGCCAGGTCGTCCGCATACATGCGGTCCCCGTGCAGCTCGAGGAACTCTTCGCAGATCGAGGCCGCATAGTCGAGCGTGTACGGTCGCTGCGGATGCCGCGCCAGCTGCGCAACCTGCCACGGTGTGAGGTTGGCGAAGATGCTGTTGGTGAGCGCCCGGCTCTTCGCACGCAGCCGCGCGATCTCCTCGCCGATATTCACCTCGGCGTCGGAGGAAACGAACTTGAGTTCGTCGATCTTCGCCTCGAGCTCGGCGATCGGTTGCTCGAATTCCAGGAAGCTGAGCGCCATGGAGCGCAGGATGCCGCAGGCTCAGCCCGGGGGCAAATGCACTGCAGCCACGCACCGCGTGTCGATGCCGCGCTGGTCTCGGTGGGATGCCTGTTCACCAGGACGCCGTAAACCCCTCCCTGGGGGCTCCGGGCTCGGCGTCCATGCCTCGCGCGGCCCGCCGAACAGGCATCCCACCGAGAACAGCGCAGACGCTTCGCGGCGTTGCGCTTGCAGCGCCTTGCTAACCCTCTACCCGCGGCGCGTACACGATCTCGACGCCGTCGCGCCCGACGATCTGCCCGAGCCTCTCGACGAGATCCCGCGAGGGCCGCACGGTCCACTCATCGCCGAACTGCAGGAACGCTGCCGCATCGTCACTCGAATAGCGGACGGCAACGGAGCAGCGCCCGCCGCGGCTCGGCCGCAATGCCTGCTCGATCGCCGTGACGAGCTTGCGCGCGTCGCCGTTCTTCGCAGCGCGTGGCCAGCGCAGCACCAGCCGTCGCGCGTACTGCTCGCGTGCCTGGTCCACGTCGAGGATGCGCTTGGCCGACAGCCGCCAGTCCTCGATGAAGTCATCCCAGCGCAGCCCGCCATCCACGACCAGGATCGCGTCCCTCGCGACCAGCGCGCGGTACTGCTGGTACACGTCGTCGAACATCGTCACCTCGAGCCGGCCACTGCGGTCGTCGAGCACGAAGCTCGTGCGCCCGCCGCGCTTGCGTATCTCGAGGACGAGCCCGGCCACGGTCACCGAACGGCCCGGCCCACGCCAGCCGCCCTCGTTCTGTCCCACCGGCCGCGCGCCGCCGATGTCCGCGATGCGGCCACTGATGATCGGCTTCAGTTCCCGCTCGTACTCGGTGATCGGGTGGCCGGTGAGGTACAGCCCGAGCGTCTCGCGCTCGCCGGCGAGCCGCACCGCCTCGCTCCAGTCGGGCAGCGTCTCGCGCAATTCGACCGCCTCCTCCGTCACCGGGGCCACCGGTTCGGCGAGTCCGAACAGGTCGTTCTGGCCGGCCGCCTTCGCGCGCGATCTCTGATCCGCGGCCTGCATGGCGCCCGGCAACTGGTGCATCAGCGTCGCGCGGTTCACACCGAGCGAGTCGAACGCGCCGGCGCGCACCAGCGCCTCGAGCACGCGACGGTTGACGCGGTTCAGGTCGAGGCGCCGGCACAGGTCGCGCAGGTCGGTGAAGCGCCCGCCTGCCGTTCGTTCCGCGAGCATGTTCTCGACGGCCGCCTGGCCGACGCCCTTGATGGCGCCGAGCCCGTAGCGGATCGCCTTCGGGCCCGAGACCGTGAACATGTACTGCGATTCGTTGACGTCCGGCGGCTCGACCTTGAGCGCCATCCGGTTGCACTCGTCGATGATCGTCACGACCTTGTCGGTCTTGTCCATGTCCGATGACAGCACCGCCGCCATGAACGCCGCCGGGTAGTGCGCCTTGAGCCAGCCGGTCTGGTAGGACAGCACGGCGTAAGCTGCGGAGTGCGACTTGTTGAAGCCGTAGCCCGCGAACTTCTCCATCAGGTCGAAGATGTGCGCCGCGGTCGCCTCCTCGACTCCGCGCGCCACCGAGCCCTCGACGAACACGGAGCGCTGCTTCGCCATCTCCTCGGGCTTCTTCTTGCCCATCGCGCGGCGCAGCAGGTCGGCGCCGCCGAGCGTGTAGCCCGCCAGCACCTGCGCGATCTGCATCACCTGTTCCTGGTACAGGATCACGCCGTAGGTCGGCAGCAGCACCGGCTTCAGGTCCGGGTGCAGGTAGTCGATGCCGCCGCCGATCCTGCCGTGCTTGCGGTTGATGAAGTCCTCGACCATGCCCGACTGCAGCGGTCCCGGGCGGAACAGCGCGACCAGCGCCACGATGTCGTCGAAGCAGTCCGGCTGCAGGCGCCGGATCAGGTCCTTCATGCCGCGCGATTCGAGCTGGAACACCGCGGTGGTCTCGCAGCGCTTCAGCAGCGCGTACGTCGCCGGGTCTTCCATCGGCAGCAGCGCCATGTCGAGCAGCGGCTCGCCGCGCGCCGCGCGCTCGGCGTTGATCGTGCGCACCGCCCAGTCGATGATGGTCAGCGTGCGCAGGCCGAGGAAGTCGAACTTCACGAGCCCGGCCGCCTCGACGTCGTCCTTGTCGAACTGCGTGACGACGGTCGTGCTGCCCTCTTCGCAGTACAGCGGCGCGAAGTCCGTCAGCACCGACGGTGCGATCACTACGCCGCCCGCGTGCGTGCCCGCGTTGCGCACCAGGCCCTCGAGCGAACGCGCGAGGTCGATCACCTCGCGCACGTCGTCCTCGGCCTTGTAGCGCTTGCGCAGTTCCTCCTCCTTCGCGAGCGCGTCGTCGAGCGTGATGCCGAGTTCGAACGGGATCAGCTTCGCGATGCTGTCGGCGAGCCCGTAGCTCAGCCCGAGCACGCGCGCCACGTCGCGCACCACCGCCTTCGCGGCCATCGTGCCGTAGGTGATGATCTGCGACACGCGCTCGCGGCCATAGCGCTCGGCGACGTAGTCGATCACCCGGTCGCGGCCTTCCATGCAGAAGTCCACGTCGAAGTCGGGCATCGACACGCGCTCGGGATTCAGGAACCGCTCGAAAAGCAGGTCGTGCCGCAGCGGATCGAGGTCCGTGATGCCGAGCACCCACGCGACCAGCGAGCCGGCACCCGAGCCGCGGCCCGGACCGACCGGCACGCCGTTCTCGCGTGCCCAGCGGATGAAGTCGGCGACGATCAGGAAGTAGCCGGCGAATCCCATCTGGCAGATCACGTCGAGCTCGGTGCCGAGGCGGTTGTCGTAGGCCTCGCGCTCGATCACCGCGCCCGGAGTCACGACCGGGGCGGCGAGCCGCCCCTCGAGGCCCTTGCGTGCCTCCGCGCGCAGGAAGTCCTCGGTGCTTTGCCCTCCCGGTACCGGGTAGGCGGGCAGCGATGCCTTGCCGAGCCTGATCTCGAGGTTCAGCCGCTTCGCGATCTCGACGGAGTTCTCGAGCGCCTCCGGGATGTCGGCGAACAGCTTCTCCATCTCCGCCGGCGAGCGCAGGTATTGCTCCTCGCTGTAGCGTCGCGGCCGTGCGGCGTCGGCGAGCAGCGTGCCGTCCTGGATGCAGACGCGGGCTTCGTGCGACTCGAACTCGTCGCGCTTCACGAAGCGCACGTCGTTCGTGGCCACGACCGGCACGCCGTGGGCGACGGCGAGGCGCAGCGAGCCTGCGATGCAGTCCTCGTCGCCCGGGCGCCCGGTGCGCTGCAGCTCGAGGTAGTAGCGATCGCCGAACAGCGCGAGCCATGCCTCGAGCGCGGCACGTGCCGCGTCGTCGTGACCGCCGAGCAGCGCGCGGCCGACGTCGCCTTCGCGCGCACCGGACAACGCGATCAGTCCCGCCGAACTGCCCGCATCCAGCCATTCGCGCCGCAGCGTCGGCCCGTGCCGGCCCTGGCCCTCGAGATACGAGCGGGTGACGAGCCGCGTCAGGTTCCGATAGCCGCGATCGTCCTGGCAGAGCAGCACCAGCCGGCTCGGCTCGGCGCGCTCGCCCTCCTCGCGGACCAGCACGTCCACGCCGACCAGCGGCTTGATGCCGGCGGACTGCGCCGCGCGGTAGAACTTCACGAGCGCGAACAGGTTGCCCTGGTCGGTGAGCGCCACGGCTGGCATCCCGAGCCGCGCGCAGGCGTCGATCAGGCCCTCACGCACCACCTTGCCGTCCTTTTCCTCGCTTTCGACGCGCACGACGCCGTCGACGAGCGAGTACTCGGTGTGCACGTGCAGGTGGACGAATCGCGACATGGCGGGGGGATCAGCGTGAACCGCTGGATTGTACCGGCGCGAAGCTCATCCGGTGCACCGGCGACGGACCGAGCCTGCGGATTGCCGCGACGTGGGCCGCCGTCGGATACCCCTTATGGTCCGCGAAGCCGTATCCCGGGTAGCGGCCGTCGAGTTGCCGCATGTACTCGTCGCGCGCGACCTTGGCGAGGATCGAGGCCGCGCTCACGCTGGCGACCAGCGCGTCGCCCTTGACGACCGCCTCCACAGTGCACTCGAACGGGAGTCCGCGCAGGTCCGGACAGCGATTGCCATCCACGATCACGTGCGTCGGCGCCACCTTGAGCGCCTCGACGGCCCGTCGCATCGCGAGCATCGTCGCCTGCAGAATGTTGATCGCATCGATCTCGGCGGCGTCCGCCCAGCCGAGGCCCCAGGCGACGCTCAGCGACCGGACGTCATTCGCCAGCGACTCGCGGCGGGCCGGCGACAGCGCCTTCGAATCCGCGAGCCCGGTCACGGGTCGCGCGGTATCGAGGATCACGGCTGCCGCGACCACCGGACCGGCGAGCGGCCCCCGGCCCGCCTCGTCGACGCCGGCAGTCAACTCCGTCCTGTTCCAGTCGAACTGCGATTGTCGCGCAGCGTCGCGCCGGCTCATGCGGATCGCCGCCGGTCGGCAACCAGTTCGAGAATCGCATCCGCGGCCCGGGCGCTCGCATCGCGGCGCAGGCGCTCGTGGATCGTCGCAAACTCAGCGACGAGCTGCGCACGATCGGGCCGCTCGAGCTGCTCGAGCAGCGCGGGCCCCAGCACTTCGGGTCGCACGTCCTGCTGGAAGATCTCCGGGACGATCCGCCGCCCGGCGAGCAGGTTCGGCAGCGCAAAGTAATCTGCCTTGAAGATGCCGAGAACGCGCAGCAGCCAGTTGGTCAGCGGGGCAACGCGATAGGCCACGACCATTGGCCGCTTCACCAGCGTCGCCTCGAGCGTGGCCGTGCCGGACGCAAGCAGCACCGCGTCGCTCGCTGCCATGCATTCCTGCGACCGCCCATCGACGACGCGAACGTCGACGCCCGGCGCGTGCGTGGCGAGACAGCGCTCGAACTCTTCGCGCACGCGCGCGTTCGCCATCGGCGCAACGAAAGACATGGTCGGACGCTGCCGAGCGAGCCAGGAGATCGTGGCGGCGAACGGCGGACCAAGGCGGGTCACCTCAGTCATCCGGCTGCCCGGCAGGATCGCCAGCATTGGACCGATCGCGGGCAAGGACAACGCGCTGCGGGCGTCGACTGGATCGCTCACCGGCGGGACACGATCCGCCAGCGGATGACCGACGAACACGGCACGCACATCGTGTGAGCGATAGAAATCCACCTCGAACGGCAGCACGCACAGGACCATGTCCACCGACTGGCCGATGGTGCGAACACGACCCTGGCGCCACGCCCACACCTGCGGACTCACGTACTGGATCGCAGGCACGCCGCGCGATTTCATCTCGCGCGCCACGCGCAGGTTGAACTCCGGCGAGTCGATGCCCACGTAGGCGTCGGGGTGCGCAGCGACGAGCCGCTCGATCAGATCGCGTCGCAGCGAGAGCAGCCGCGGCAGGTGGCGCAGGATCTCCGCGAGCCCCATGACCGAGAGCTCCTCGATCGGGAACCACGCCTCGCAGCCCGCCGCCGCCATTCGCGACCCGGCGATGCCGAAGAACTGCGAGCCGGCAGCACGTGCCGCGAGCGCCTCGATCAGCGGGCCGCCGAGGTTGTCGCCGGACGCCTCTCCGGCAACCAGACCGAACCGACCGGCCCGTGCGAAATGGGTCACGACGTCGTTCCGCTCAGCGGACGATGCCGCGAGTTGCCCGGGGCAGGAACTCCACCAGCGGCTGCAGCTCCGGCTGGTCCTTCGCGAGTTTCTCGAGCTCGACCGTCGCCTCGGCCAGCTTCAGGCCCGAGCGGTACAGCACGCGAAAGGCGGCGCGGATGTTGCGGACCTGCTCCGGCGTGAAGCCGCGGCGCTTCAGTCCCTCCGCGTTGATGCTGTGCGCATCGGCCGGCTGCCCGACCGCCATCACGTAGGGCGGCACGTCGCGCGTCACCGCCGCATTGTTCGCGATGAACGCATGTGCTCCCACCTGGCCGAACTGGTGGATCGCAGACAGGCCGCCCATGATCACCCAGTCGCCGAGGTGAACGTGGCCGCCGAGCGTCGCGTTGTTGGCGAGCACGCACTCGTTGCCGATCACGCAGTCGTGCGCAACGTGCACGTACGCCATGAACAGGTTGCCGTTGCCGATCTTCGTGACTGCGTGGTCCTGCACCGTGCCGCGATGCAGCGTCACGCACTCGCGGATCACGTTGCGGTCGCCGATCTCGAGCCGGCTCGGCTCGCCGCGGTACTTCTTGTCCTGCGGGTCCGCCCCGACCGAGGCGAACTGGAAGATCCGGTTGTCCTCGCCGATGCGGGTCTGGCCCTCGATCACGACGTGCGGCCCGACCCGGGTTCCGCGCCCGATCTCGACCCCGGCGCCGATCACCGAATACGCGCCGACCTCGACATCGTCGGCGAGACTCGCCTCCGGCGAGATCACCGCGGTCGGGTGAATGGCGCCGGTCATCCCGGCATCACCATCATCTCGGCGCTGGCCACCTCGCCGCCGTCGACCGTCGCGACGATGCTGTATTTCCAGATCGTGCGGATGCGCCGCTCGAGCTTCGCGGTGAGCACCACCTGGTCGCCGGGCACGACCGGCCTGCGGAAGCGCGCCTTGTCGATGCCGGCGAAGTAGAAGCGCACGTTCTCGTCCGGATACACGCCCGCCGTGACGAACGTCAGTATCCCCGCGGTCTGCGCCATCGCCTCGAGGATGACCACGCCGGGCATCACCGGGCGGCCCGGGAAGTGGCCGGAGAAGAACTCCTCGTTCATCGTGACGTTCTTCAGTGCGACGATCCGATCGCCCGAGACGCACTCGAGAACGCGGTCCACGAGCAGCATCGGATAGCGGTGCGGCAGCCGCCGCATCACTTCGTCGATGCCGAAACCGGTCGATTCACTCATCGTCCCCTCCCTGCTCGCCCGGGCCGGCTTCACCCTCGAGCCGGCGCACCCGCTTCGCGAGCTCGTCCAGCCGGTTGAATCGTGCCACGTTGCGCCGGAATCGCTTTGCTTCGTCTGCCGGCAGGCCACTCGAATACACGCCCGGCTTGCGGATCGAGCTCGACACCATCGTACGCCCCGTGAGCGCGACGTCGTCGCAGATCTCGAGGTGACCGACGATGCCGACCATGCCCCCGATCAGGCAGCGCCGGCCGATCGTCGCGCTGCCCGAGATTCCACTGCACGCGGCGATCACTGTGTGCTCGCCGATGCGCACGTTGTGGCCGACCTGCACCAGGTTGTCGATCTTGACGCCGTTCTCGATCACGGTGTCCTCGATCGCGCCGCGGTCGACCGTCGTGTTGCAGCCGATCTCGACGTCGTCGCCGATTACGACCGTGCCCACCTGCGGCACCTTGACGTAGCCATCGCGGTCCGGCGCCTGGCCGAACCCGTCGGCTCCGACGACGCAACCCGGCTGCAGGATGCAGCGTTGGCCGATCCTGGCTTTCGGGCCGACCGTGACTCGCGCGACCAGACTGGTGTCGTCGCCGATTGCCGCGCCTTCGAGCACGACCGATCCTGGTCCCACGATCACGCGGCGGCCGACCCGGGCACCGCGACCCACATATGCGTGAGCATCGATCCGGGCCGAGGGATCAATCTCCGCGTCCGATTCCACGACCGCGCTCGCATGACGGCCCGCAACGACCGGCGGAACCGGGTACAGCAGCTGCGCTATGCGCGCGTAGGTCGCGTAGGGGTTGCGCGTGACGAGCGCAGCGACGGGGCACTCCCCCGCCATCGAGGCGTCGAGCACGACGGCGGATGCGCGCGTCGCCGGGAGGTGGCGCCGATAGTGCGGGTTCGCGAGGAAGCTGATCGCGCCCGGCCCCGCATCATTCAGCGGCGCGACGCGATCGATCAACGTCTCGGGATCGCCGCGGAGTTCGCAGCCGAAGCGGACGGCCAGTTCGGCGAGCCGCGCTGGCATGTCCGCTCCGTTCCCGCCCGGCTCAGGGCTTGACGGGGGCGCCCTTGCGCGCCTGCAGCGCCGAGAGCACCTGCTGGGTGACGTCCACCGAGGGGCTGGCGTACAGCGCCTCGGCGACCACGACATCAAGGCCAGCACTCTTCGCGTAGGTCTGGACCTCCTGCATGATCGTGCGCTGCAACTGGCCGAGCACCTCGTTGCGGCGGACGTTCAGGTCCTCGAGGAACTCGTTCTGCTTGCGCGCGAACTCGCGCTGACCGTCGCGCAGGGTCTTCTCCGCGGCGCTGCGCTCGTTGGCGGCCATCACGGCGCCGTCCTTCTGCAGCTTGTCCTCGCGGGCCTTCAGGTCCTTCTGCTGGCTCTCCAATTCGCGACGACGCGAGGCGAACTCGCCCTCGAGCGCCTGCGAGGCGGCCTGCGCCTGCGGCGACTCCTGCAGGAGCCGCGCGACGTTCACCACCCCGATCTTGGTCTCGGCCTGGGCGGCCCCGACAGGAAGCGCGCCGGCGGCCAGGATCAGCAGTGAAATGGTTGCAGTCTTGATGCGCATGGAACCTCGTACCTCAGAAAGCCTGTCCGATGGAGAACTGGAAGCCCTCGGTCTCGTCGCCGTACTCGATCGGTGTGCCCTTCTTGGCATTGAGCGGCACGGCGAAGCTGAACCGGAAGACACCGAGCGGGGCCAGCCACTGTACCGCCACGCCGGTCGAATAACGCAGTTTATCAAACCCGAACTCGTATTCCACCGGAGTCACGTTGTCCTTGCCGTAGAACGTCACGTGGTTGTTCGAGAACACGTTGCCGGCGTCGAAAAACAGGCTGAAACGGGCGGAATTCCGGAACTTCTCCGGCATCGGCAGCAGCAGCTCGAGCTGGTTCGTCAGCTTCATGTTGCCGCCGTAAGGGTTGCCGAAGGTGTCCCGCGGGCCGAGCGTGCTTGCCTTGAAGCCGCGCACGCTCTCCGCGCCGCCGGCGAAGAAGTTGCGGTACGGCGGGATCGCGGTCGTGGAACCGACGTCGATCGCGTAGCCGGCCTCGAAGTTGTTCATCAGCGTGAACCAGCGGCCCAGCGGGACGAACTGCAGGTAGTCGTAGCTCGCGCTCCAGAACTCGACGTCGCTGCCCGGTACCGTGTAGCCGAAGTTGAGCCAGTGGCGCGAGCCGCGGTCAGCGAAGATACCGCGGTTGCGCGAGTCGTAACCCCAGCCGGCCGACAGCAGGAACGTGTCGAACTTCGTGCCGTAGTACGTGAAGGCGATCGGCGGCACGCCGACGGTGGCCTTGCGTGTGTACGGATTGCCGTTGTTCTGCACCCAGACCAGCGACTGCTCGGCGCTGTTGTTCGGATCGGTAAACAGGTCGGAACGCTGCGCCGCCAGACCCACCCGCACGGACTGGAACTCGGAGAGCGGCCAGCCGTAGTCGATCGCGAACGCACCGGTCGTCGTGTCGAACTGCGAGGAGTTGCTGGTGTACTGGCTGTAGTTGCGGTAGCTCGCCGAGATCGTGCGCGACACGCCGTCGACGGTCACGTACGGGTCCGTGTGCGAGATGCTGTAGACCTGGCTGTACTGGCCGGCATTCAACTCGGCCGCGACGCGGTTGCCGGTGCCGAGGAAGTTCGAGTGCACGAAACTGCCGTTCAGCAGGAACGACTGCGACTGCGAGTAGCCGATGCCGCCGCTGAATTGTCCCGGCAGGCCTTCCTTGATCTTGAAATCCACGTCCACGAGGTCGGGCGTGCCCGGCACCGGGTTCGTCTCGACGTCGACCTTCTCGATGAACGGCAGGCGCTGCAGGCGCTGCTTCGAGCGCTCGACCGCGGCGTTCGACAGGTATCCGCCCTCCATCTGGCGCATCTCGCGGCGCAGCACCTCGTCGTTGATGCCCGTGGAGCCGCTGAAGTTGATGTTGCGCACGTAGGCGCGGCTGCCCGGCTGCACCAGGAACGTGAGCGCAATCTCCTTGGTCTGCGGGTTCTCCTGCGGCACCGGGTCGATCTTCGCGAACGCGTAACCGTCCTGGCCGAGGCGCAGCGCCATGAACTCGGTCGTCGCGGTGATCAGCTTGCGCGAGTAGATGTCGCCGCGGTGGATCTGCACCAGGCCCATCAGGTCCTGCTCGGGCACCACGAGGTCGCCGGCGATCTTGATTTCCGAGACGCGGTAGACCTCGCCTTCGTCCACGTTCAGCGTGATGAAGATGTCCTCGCGATCGGGCGCGATCGCGACCTGCGTCGACAGCACGTCGAAGTCCGCGTAGCCGCGATCGAGGTAGAACGAGCGCAGCTTCTCGATGTCGCCGGACAGCTCCTCGCGCGAATAGCGGTCGTCCTGCTTGTACCAGGAGAGCCAGTTCGGCGTCTGCAGCTTGAACTGCGCGCGGATCTCCTCCTCGGTGAACGCCTTGTTGCCGACGACGTTGACCTGGCGGATCTGCGAGCGCTTGCCTTCCTTGATGTCGATCGCGATCGACACCTGGTTGTTCGGCAGGTCGGTGACCTTGGTGTCGACCCGCACGCCGTACTTGCCGCGCGAGTAGTACTGGTCGGTGAGGAAGCGGTCCACCTCGTCCAGCGTCGACTGGTTGAACACCTTGCCCTTCGCGAGACCGACGTTGCGCAGCGACTTCTCGAGGTCCTCGGTCTTGATGTCCTTGTTGCCTTCGATCGTGAAGCTCTCGATCGAGGGCCGCTCCTTCACGATGACGAGCAGCGTCCCGCCGTCGCGGCGCAGCTCCACGTCCTTGAAGAAGCCGGTGGCGTACAGCGAGCGCAGCGACTCCTCGACGCGGCGCTGGTCCATCCGGTCGCCGATGTTGACCGGCAGGTAGTTGTAGACCGTGCCTTCGCTGATGCGCTGCAGGCCTTCGATCTTGATGTCGCCGACGGTGAAGTCGCCCATCGCGGACTGTGCAAGGACGGCAGGTACGGCGAGCAGGGCCGGCAGCGCGGCCATGAACTTGAATCGCATGGCGGGCGGCTCAGCTGAACAAACGCGACAGGTCGTTGTAGAACGCGAAACTCATGAGCACGAGCAGCAGGAAGATGCCGATCTTCTGGCCGACCGCCTGGGCCTGCTCCGACAGCGGGCTGCCCTTCACGAGCTCGGCCAGCTGGTAGACGATCTGGCCGCCGTCGAGGATGGGAATCGGCAGCAGGTTCAGCACGAACAGGCTCACACTCACGATGGCGAGGAACGACAGGAACGCAAGTATGCCCTGTCGCGCGGAGAAACCCGCGTATTCCGCGATGTTGATCGGGCCGCTCAGGTTCTTGACGGAGACGTCGCCGGTGCCGACGTTCCACAGCAGTCGCACCGTCAGCGCCGACATTTCCCAGGTCTTGTCGACCGCGCGCACGACCGAGCCGACCGGCCCGTAGCGCTCGCGCGTCTTCATGTCCTCAGGGATCGTCCCGGGCGACGCAGGCTGCACGCCGATCCGGCCGACGAGCTTGTCGCCGTCGCGCTCGGCCTTGACCTCGACCGGAACGACCGAACGGGCGCCCGCGCGCTCGATCGTGAATTCGAGCGTCTTGCCAGGCTGCGGCTGCACCAGCTTTACCAGCGACGGAAAGTCCGCAACGGACTCGCTGCCGACCGCGACGATGCGGTCGCCGGTCTTCAGGCCCGCTCGCTCGGCCGGACTGCCCTGCAGGATGTTGCCGACTTCGGCCGGGACCGTCGGGTACCAGAACTCGAAACCGAGGCCAGGCAGCAGCGCGCCCGGCTCGGTCAGCGGCAGCGTGCTGCCTACGATGCGCAGCGGAGCGACGCGAGTGCCGCCGTCCGCGGAGCGCACCTTCAGGTCGATCGTGCCGCCCTCCATCAGGCGATCCAGCAGCGCGAGCACGACGGCCTCCCGCGATGCCGTGTCGCGGCCCGCCACGCCGACGATCTGGTCGCCGGCAGCGAGACCCGCATGGGCCGCATACGAGTCCGGCGCAACCTCACCGAGCACCGGCTTCAGCGCCGGGATGCCGGCCATGAACAGGATCCAGTAGGCCACCGCCGCGAACAGGAAATTCGCGAACGGTCCGGCGAGCAGCACGAGGATCCGCTGCCACACCGGCTTGCGGTTGTACGCCGCCGCGAGGTCCTGGCTCGGGACCGGACCTTCACGTTCGTCGAGAAGTTTGACGTAACCCCCTAATGGGATTGCAGAAAGTGCATACTCGGTGCCCTGCCGATCAGTGCGGGTCCAGAGGCGCTTGCCGAAGCCGATCGAAAAGCGGAGCACGCGGATGCCGCAACGGCGGGCCATCCAGAAATGCCCGTACTCGTGAACGGCCACCAGCACGCCGATCGCGAACAGAAACGCCAGCACATAGCTAAGTATCGTCATGCCCCTGCCCTGGCCGCCCGGACCAGCAATGAAGCCGCCAGGCCACGTGCCCAGCGATCCGCCTCCAGCACCGCCGCGAGCTCACTCGCCGGCTGGTTGGCGTGCCTTTCGAGCACCGCCTCGATGACCTCCGGGATGCCCGTGAAACCGAGCCCGCCGGAGAGGAATGCAGCCACGGCGACCTCGTTCGCCGCGTTCAGCACCGCCGGGGCCGTGCCGCCCGCCTCGGCCGCCTCGCGTGCGAGCCGCAGCGCCGGGAAACGATCGACGTCCGGGGCCTCGAAATCGAGCCGCGCGGCGGCCACGAGGTCGAGCGATTCTACACCGGACGGGATGCGCTCAGGCCACCCGAGCGCGTGGGCGATCGGCGTGCGCATGTCCGGATTGCCCAGCTGGGCGAGGATCGAGCCGTCCACGTACTCCACCATCGAATGCACGATGCTCTGCGGATGTACGACCACTTCCACCTGTCGTGGTTCCATGCCGAACAGCACGCATGCCTCGATCAGCTCGAGGCCCTTGTTCATCAGCGTCGCCGAGTCGACCGAGATCTTGCGGCCCATGTTCCAGCGCGGGTGCGCACAGGCCTGCTCCGGCGTGACGCGCTCGAGGCGTTCTCGCGGCGAGCGCAGGAAAGGTCCGCCGGACGCCGTGAGCAGGATTCGCCGCACGCCACGGCCGGGCTGCCCCGTCTCGAGGCCGTGCGGCATGCACTGGAAGATCGCGTTGTGCTCGCTGTCGATCGGGATCAGCGTCGCACCGCCGCGTCGCGCCGCCTCGACCAGCAGCGCCCCGCCGACGACCAGCGATTCCTTGTTCGCCAGCAGCACGCGCTTGCCTGCGCTCGCCGCCGCGAGCGTCGACGGCAGGCCTGCGGCGCCGACGATCGAGGCCATGACCGCATCCACGTCGCTGCTGCGCGCGAGCTCGACGAGCGCGTCGGAGCCGCAGGCCACTTCGGTCTCGATTCCTTCGGCCCGCAGCGCCTGCGCAAGCTCCCGTGCCGCGGCGGGATCATCCAGCACGGCGACCCGCGGACGATGCACGCGACACTGCGCCAGCAACTGCTGGTGACTGGTCGCCGCCGCGAGCACCGCGACTTCGAACCGTTCGGGATGGCGGCCGAGCACGTCGAGCGTGCTGGTGCCGATGCTGCCCGTGCTGCCGAAGACGGCGACGCGCATCACGCGGTCATCCCCGAGCCATTGCAGGCCGAGCAGGAAGATCGGCGCAGCCGCAACGTGACTGTCGATCCGGTCGAGCACTCCGCCGTGCCCGGGCAGCAGCGTGCCGCTGTCCTTGAGGCCCGCACCGCGCTTGAACTTGCTCTCGATCAGGTCGCCGACGACGGACGCCACGGCGACGACCACGCAGATCCCGACCCAGGGCAGCGCCCGCTGCCCGAAGATTCCCGCGCCCATCAGCGCCACCAACGCGGCGAAAACCAGGCCCGAAACCAGCCCCTCCCAGGTCTTGTTGGGACTCACGCGCGGCGCGAGCTTGCGCCGGCCCCACGTGCGCCCGCCGAAATAGGCGCCCACGTCGGCCGCCGTAACGAGCACGAGCAGGAACAGCAGCAGCACCGGGCCCTCGGGCTCGATCAGCGCGATGCGGCCGAGGCCGATCGCCGCCGGCACGAGCACCGCGAAACCGACGACGGCTGCGGCCAACCGTCCACCGCGCTGCGACGCGAGCGTGAGCCACAGGAAGGCCGCAATCCACCACAGCGCGACGACCTGCAGGAACGTGGCAAGCCGTGCCGGATCCGCAGTGAGCTCCCACGCAATCAGCACGGCGAGCCCGACGCAGGACACGTAGACGAGTCGCTGGCGCTGCGTGCCGAAGCCCGCGAATCCAGCCCACTCCCAGGCGCCCGCGAGCATGACGACGGCCACGACGGCGACCGCCGCCATCGGCGGCATCCAGAACAGCACCGTGATCACCAGCGCCGCGATCGCGAGCGCGGTGACGACCCGCTGGCGCAGGCCGCTAGCCACTCGTCACCTGGTCGCCCGTCAGGCCGAAGCGGCGTTGCCGCGCAGCGAAATGCCGGAATGCCCGCTCGATCTCGGCGTCGTCGAAATCGGGCCACAGGCAGTCGCAGAAATAGAGTTCCGTGTAAGCGAGGTTCCAGAGCAGGAAATTGCTGATGCGGTGCTCGCCCCCGGTACGGATGAACAGATCGGGGTCCGGCGCATTGCAGAGCATCAGTTCGCCCGACAGCGCCTGCTCGTCGATCGCCTCCGCAGGGATCTCACCGGTTGCGACCCGTGCTGCGAGCCGCCGCACGGCCTGCAGTATGTCCCAGCGCCCACCGTACGAGATCGCGATGTACAGCGTCATCCGCGAATTGGCCGCAGTGCGGGCCTCGGCTGCCGCGATGCTATCGCGCAGGTGCGGTTTCAGCGCGCTCAGGTCACCGATGAAACGGATGCGGATACCATTGCCGTGCAGCTCGTCGACCTCGCGCTCGATGGACTCGACGAACAGCTCCATCAGGCGGGAGACCTCCTCCTCCGGGCGCGCCCAGTTCTCGCTGGAGAATGCGAACAGAGTCAGTGCCTCGACGCCGCGTCGCGCGCATCCCTCGACTGCAGCCCGCACCGCCTTGACGCCGGCCCGATGCCCGAAATGTCGCGGCATGGCGCGCCGCTTCGCCCACCGGCCGTTGCCATCCATGATGACTGCGACGTGGCGCGGCGTGCCCGGCTCGCGGGTTTGCGATTGCGCCACGTGTCAGACCTGCATCAGTTCCTTTTCCTTCTCCGCAAGCACCTGGTCCACCTCGGCCACGTACTTGTCGGTGAGCTTCTGCACCTCGTCGTGGGCCTTGCGCTCCACGTCCTCGGAGATGAGCTTCTCCTTCAGCATTTCCTTCAGCTCGTGCATCACGTCGCGGCGCACGTTGCGGATCGCGACCCGGGCGTTCTCGCCCTCGTGGCGCACGACCTTGGTGAGATCGCGACGTCGTTCCTCGGTCAGCGCCGGCAGCGGCACGCGGATCACGGTGCCCGCAGTGGCGGGGTTCAGGCCGAGGTCCGATTTCATGATCGCCTTCTCGATCGCCGGGACCAGCTGCTTTTCCCAGGGAACCACGGTCAGCGTGCGCGAGTCCTCGACCGCGACGTTCGCGACCTGCTGCAGCGGCACCTCGGTGCCGTAGTAGTCGACGCGCACGTGCTCGAGCAGGCTCGTGCTCGCGCGCCCCGTGCGCAGTTTCTTCAGTTCGTTCTTCAGCGCCGCAACGCACTTGGCCATGCGTTCGGCGGCGTCCTTCTTGATGTCCTCGAGCATGAGCGGTCTCCAGCGGCGGCCCAGCGCCGCCTCAATTCGTGACGAGCGTGCCGACCTCTTCGCCGCGCGCGACGCGCACCAGCGCGCCGGGCTCGTTGAGGTTGAACACGCGCAGCGGTAGTTGATGGTCGCGGCACAGCACGATCGCCGTCGCATCCATGACGTTCAGCCTGCCGTCGAGCACCTGGTCGTACGTGAGCCGGTCAAATCGCCTGGCGCCAGGATTCACGACCGGATCGGAGTCGTAGATGCCATCCACCTTGGTGGCCTTCAGCAGCAGGTCGGCCCCGATCTCGATCGCGCGCAGGCTCGCGGCAGTGTCGGTCGTGAAGAACGGGTTGCCGGTGCCGGCAGCGAAGATGCAGATCCGCCCCTTCTCGAGATGGCGGACCGCGCGACGACGGATGTAGTCCTCGCAGACCTCGTTGATGCGAATCGCCGAGAGCACGCGCGCGAACACGCCGATCTGCTCGAGCGCATCCTGCAGCGCGAGCGAGTTCATCACGGTCGCGAGCATGCCCATCTGGTCGCCGGTGACGCGATCCATGCCTGCGCGGGCGAGGCCGGCACCCCGGAAGAGGTTGCCGCCGCCGATCACCACGGCCACCTCGACCCCGTACGCGCGCACGGCGGCGACCTCGACGGCCAGGCGCTTCAGGAACGCCGGGTCGATGCCGTAATCGGATTCGCCCATCAGGGCTTCGCCTGACAGCTTCACGAGGATCCGGCGGTACGCGAGCTTTCCAACTTCGGGCTGGGACATGGGGTCGTTCACCTCCGAAGGGGCGCCATTATAAAGAACCCCGCTCGCGCGGGGTTCCTTGGGGAGAATCTCGACCGGGCCGGGCTCAAGCGCCCCGGACCTGCGCCATCACTTCGGCGGCGAAGTTCTCCTGCTTCTTCTCGATGCCGGCGCCGACCTCGTAGCGGACGAAGCGCAGCACCTTCGCGTTGGCCTGCTTCAGCACCTGCGCGACCGACTGCTTGTCGTCCTTCACGAACGGCTGGCCGAGCAGAGTGATCTCGCCGAGGAACTTGCGCAGCTTGCCCTCGGTCGCCTTGGCCAGCACTTCCACCGGCTTGCCCTGCAGCTTCGGGTCGGCCGCGGCCTGCGCGATGAAGATCTCGCGCTCCTTCTCGACCTGGTCGGAAGGGACTTCCTCGGCCGAGAGGTACTGCGGGTTGATCGCGGCCACGTGCATCGCGAGGTCGTGGCCGAGCTGGGCGTCGCCACCCTCGATCACGACGATCGTGCCGATGCGGCTGCCATGCAGGTAGGTCGCGAGCGGCGCAGCCGACGTCACGATCTCGAATCGGCGCACGCTTATGTTCTCGCCGATCCGGGCAATCAGCGCGCGGCGCGTCTCCTCGATGGTCTGCCCCGAGGGCAGCTTCGCGGCGACGAGCGCGTCGAGGTCCGCAGGCTTTGCTTCGAGTGCGGCCCTGGCAACCGCGGCGGCAAATGCCTGGAAATCCTTCTCGCGGGCGACGAAGTCGGTCTCGGAGTTCACCTCGACCACGGCCACCGTCTTGCCGTCGGCCGAACGATCGAACGCGATCACGCCTTCGGCGGCGATACGGCCCGCCTTCTTGTCGGCCTTGGCAAGACCCGACTTGCGCATGGCCTCGGCGGCGGCCTCGAGGTCGCCGTTGGCTTCGACGAGGGCCTTCTTGCATTCCATCATGCCGGCGCCGGTGCGCTCGCGCAGCGCCTTGACTGCCTCAGCGGTGACGGCCATGGTCACTCTCCCTCTGCAGGGGCAGCAGCGGGGGCGTCAGCAGGAGCCGCCGGGGCGGCAGCAGCAGCAGCCGGGGCGGCGGCGGCAGCCGCCGGGGCCGCGGCCGGGGCCTTCTTGCGAGCGGCCTCACGGCGCGCCATGAATGCCTCCGGGCTCTCCTCCGGGTCGGCCTCCGCGAGCTCCGCGACCGTGTCGTGCGAAGCCTCTGCGTCGGCGCCGGCCGGCTTGCGGCGGGCCGGAGTCTTCTTCCTCGGCGGCGCGGCGCGGCGCTTCGGGCCGGCCTTCGGGCGCGGCTTGCCTTCCTCGTCGAGCTCGACGAACTCGTCTTCGCCAACCGCCACGTCCGGGATCGTCGAGCGGCCCTCGAGCACCGCGTCGGCGATACCGCCGGCGTAGAGCTCGATCGCGCGCATCGCGTCGTCGTTGCCCGGGATCACGTAGCTGATGCCGTCCGGCGAGCAGTTGGTGTCCACGATCGCGACGACCGGGATGCCGAGCTTGCGCGCCTCGTGGATCGCGATGTTCTCGTGGCCCACGTCCACGACGAACATGGCGTCCGGCAGGCCTTCCATCTCGCGGATGCCGCCGAGGCTGCGCTCGAGCTTCTCGCGCTCGCGGCGCACCATCTGCGCTTCGCGCTTGCTGCGCTGGTCGAGCAGGCCGTTCGCCTGCAGCTCGTCGATCTCGGCGAGCCGCTTGATCGACTGGCGGATGGTCTTGAAGTTGGTGAGCATGCCGCCGAGCCAGCGATGGCTGACGTAGGGCATGCCGCATCGCGCTGCCTCGCGGGCGATCGCCTCGCGGGCCGAGCGCTTGGTGCCGACGAACAGCACCCGGCCGCCGTCGGCGACGATGTTCTTGATGAAGCCGGCCGCCTCGACGTACAGGGGCAGCGTCTTCTCGAGATTGATGATGTGGATCCGGTTACGCTCGCCGAAGATGAACGGGGACATCTTCGGGTTCCAGAAGCGGGTCTGGTGTCCGAAATGGACACCCGCTTCCAGCATCTGCCGCATGGACATGCTGGTCATCGAACTGACTCCTTGTGGGGTTGTGCCTCCACGCACCCCATGCGACAACCCGCGAGGCCTCTCGGCCTGGCAGGCACCCAGTCGCATGTGCCGGTACGTGTGCGGTTTTGGTTGAGAAAAACGGGCGCGCTTTATACCATAAGTTTACGTTTCTTCAAACACTTGCGCGTTCCCGGGCTTCCTGGGGGCCGCGCGGCAGCACGAGACCCCATGCAGTATCCCGAGCCGGCGACCACGAACTGGCAGTCCGACAGCGCAGGCAGGATAGCCGTGAAAACGGCCGCCGAGCAGGACGCAATGCGCCTGGCCGGGCGGCTCACGGCCGAGGTCCTCGACATGATCGGGGCCCACGTGGTGCCCGGCGCCTCCACCGACGACCTCGACCGGATCTGCCACGACTACATCGTGAACGTGCAGCAGGCGGTCCCTGCCCCGCTCGGCTACCGCGGGTACCCGAAGTCGATCTGCACGTCGGTGAACCACGTCGTCTGCCACGGTATCCCGGGCGACCGGCGGCTGAAGCAGGGCGACGTCGTCAACGTGGACGTCACCGTGATCAAGGACGGCTTCCACGGCGACTCGAGCCGCATGTTCTTCGTCGGCAAGGCGCCGCCACACGTGCAGCGGCTGGTGGAGACTACCTACGAAGCCATGTGGCGCGGCATCCGCGTCGTGCGGCCGGGCGCGCGGCTCGGCGACATCGGCGCGTCGATCCAGCGTTTCGTCGAGGACAACCACTACTCGGTCGTGCGCGAGTACTGCGGCCACGGCATCGGCCGCGGCTTCCACGAGGATCCGCAGGTGCTGCATTACGGCACGGCCGGCACCGGCGCGATGCTCACGGCCGGAATGACCTTCACGATCGAGCCCATGGTGAACGCCGGCAAGCGCGACGTGCGGTTGCTGCCGGACGGCTGGACCGTGGTCACCCGTGACCATTCACTTTCGGCGCAGTGGGAGCACACGATCCTCGTCACCGAGACCGGGTTCGAAGTGCTGACGCTCGGCGCCAACGAGCGCCCTCCCGCCTGACCATGCCGGTCACGCCCGTCGAAGAGATCGAGGTCGTCGCGGGACGCATTCCGCTGCAGCCATGGCCGTTGCTCGAGGCCTTCCCTGCCACGCTGGACGGCGCGACGGACCGCGTTGCGGCGTTCCGCCAGGCGCTGGCCGAGGGCGACGAGAACCTGAAGCAGCGTTTTGCCGACGACGAACCCGTGGAGGCGCTGGTCCGCGATCGCGCGCGCATGGTGGACGTCGTGCTGCGCAAGGCCTGGACGCTGCACGTCGGGCCGCGCGAGAAGGACGTGGACCTGGTCGCCGTCGGCGGCTACGGCCGCGGCGAACTGCACCCCTGCTCCGACATCGACGTGCTGATCCTGCTGCCGAAGAGCGAGGTCGCCGACGGCCACGAGGGCATCGAGCGCTTCCTTGCGTTCCTGTGGGACATCGGCCTCGAGGTCGGCCACAGCGTGCGCACGATCGACGACTGCCAGCGCGAGAGCGCCTCGGACGTGAGCGTCGCCACCACGCTGATCGAGGCGCGGCTGCTGTGCGGCCCGGACTACCTGTTCCAGGCGATGAAGCGCGCGCTCGGCCAGGACAACGTCTGGTCGTCGAAGGCCTTCTTCGAAGCGAAGGTGGCCGAGCAGCTGGCGCGCCACCACCGCCACCACGACACGGCCTACAACCTCGAGCCGAACGTCAAGACGAGCCCGGGCGGCCTGCGCGACATCCAGACGATCGGCTGGGTGGCCAAGCGCCATTTCGGCGCCGAGACGCTGGACGAGCTGGTGGAGCACGGGTTCCTGACCGCGAACGAGCTCAGGAAGCTGCGCACCGCGCAGGCGTTCCTGTGGAAAGTGCGCTTCGCGCTGCACGTGATCACGGGCCGGCGCGAGGACCGGCTGCTGTTCGACCACCAGAGCCGCATCGCGAAGATGTTCGGCTACGAGGACGCCAGCTACACGCTCGCGGTCGAGCAGTTCATGCAGCGCTACTACCGCACCGTGATGGACGTGAGCCTGCTGAACGAGATGCTGCTGCAGCTATTCCGCGAAGCCATCCTCGCGGTCCCGGCGAGCGTGATCGTCCCGCTGAACCAGCGCTTCCAGATCCGCAACGACTATCTCGAAGTCACGTCAGACGACGTGTTTGCGCGCCATCCGTCGGCGATCCTCGAGCTCTTCCGGCTGATGCAGGATCACCCTGCCCTGCGCGGCGTACGGGCATCGACGATCCGTGCACTCGGCCGCCACCTGTGGCTGATCGACGAGGAATTCCGCCAGAACCCGCGTAATCACCGGTTGTTCCTCGACCTGCTGCTCGCCCCGGCGGGCGTGACGCACGAGCTGCGGCGCCTGAACCTGTACGGCGTACTCGGCCGCTACATTCCGGCATTCGGCCGCATCGTCGGCCGGATGCAGTACGACCTGTTCCACGCGTACACCGTGGACGCACACACGCTGTTCGTCGTGCGCAACCTGCGCCGGCTCGCGCTGCCGCAGTTCGAGCACGAGTTTCCGGACCTGTCGCGACTGTTCGCGACGCTGCCGAAGCCCGAGGTCGCGTACCTGGCCGCGCTGTTCCACGACATCGCCAAGGGCCGCGGCGGCGACCACTCCGAGCTCGGCGCGGTGGATGCGGAAGCGTTCTGCCTCGAGCAGGGCCTGTCGCGCTACGACGCGCGGCTGGTCGCATGGCTGGTGCGCAACCACCTGCTGTTCTCGGTGACCGCGCAGAAGAAGGACATCTCGGACCCGAAGGTGATCCAGGACTTCGCGCAGGCGGTCGGCGACCAGACCCACCTCGACTACCTGTATGTGCTCACCGTCGCGGACGTCCGCGGCACGAACCCGAAGCTGTGGAACTCCTGGCGCTCGTCGCTGTTCCACGACTTCTACGAGCGCGCGAAGCGGGCACTGCGCCGCGGGCTCGAGGCGCCGGTGGACAAGGAAGAGCTGGTTGCGGAGACGCGGGCCGCGGCCAGCGAACTCGTGGCCCGCGAAGGCGTCGGGGCCGAGCAGGCGTCGGCCGTCTGGTCGCGGCTGACCGACGACTACTTCCTGCGTCACACGCCGGCGGAAATCGCCTGGCACACGAAGCTGATTGCGGATCGCGAGCCGGGCGACAGCTCGCCGCTGGTCGCGGTACGCGAGTCGCCGGAGCGCGGCGGCAACGCGGTGCTCACCTTCATGACGCACCGGCAGCAGAACTTCTCGCGGACGACTGCGCTGCTCGACCAGATGGGCCTGAACATTCTCGACGCGCGCATCACGCCGCTCGAAGGTGGCCTGAGCCTCGACACCTACCTGGTGCTGGAAGACACCGGCGCGCCGATCGCGGACCGTCACCGCGCGCACGAGATCGAGCAGCAACTGTGGCGCATCCTGCAGAGCGACGACGCCAAGTGGCCGGTGGTCACGCGCCGCGCGCCGCGACAGGTGAGGATGTTCTCGACGCCGACGCAGATCACGTTCACCGAGGACCCGGTGCGGCAGCGGACGGTGCTGGAGCTGATCGCCGGCGACCGGCCGGGCCTGCTGTCGGAGATCGGCAAGGTATTGCTTGCGGAGCGCGTCGACGTCGTCACTGCACGGATCATGACGATCGGCGAGCGCGCGGAAGACGTGTTCTACATCACCGACGAGCAGGGCCGGCAGCTCGCGGACGAGACGCGCCTGCGGCTCGAGGAGCAACTGCACTCGGCGCTCGACCTCCGCGATCAGCACCGGATCGGCTGACCGGGCCGGATGAACCCGCGACTCGCGAGCCTGCAACCCTACCCGTTCGAGCGGCTGCGTGCGCTGCTCGCCGGGGCCGCGCCTCCGGTTGATCTAAAGCACATCCCGCTGTCGATCGGCGAGCCGAAGCACGCACCGCCACCGTTCATCGCCGACGCACTGACGGGCGCCCTCGCCTCGCTCGGCAGCTATCCGCTGGCGCTAGGCTTGCCGGAGCTGCGCGAGGCCATCGCCAGGTGGCTCGAGCACCGGTTCTCGCTGCCGGCTGGAAGCGTTCGGCCCGACGGCATGGTGCTGCCCGTCAACGGCACGCGCGAGGGCCTGTTCGCATTCGTGCAGGCCGCGGTGGACGAGACGCGCGCGCGCCCGGCCGTGC
The DNA here is from genome assembly GCA_963696545.1 of uncultured Gammaproteobacteria bacterium. Taxonomy (GTDB): domain Bacteria; phylum Pseudomonadota; class Gammaproteobacteria; order Steroidobacterales; family Steroidobacteraceae; genus RPQJ01. The sequence continues at coordinate 570,150 of CAVOKQ010000012.1, read as the reverse complement.
TGATGCCGAACCCGTTCTACCAGATCTACGAGGGTGCGGCGCTGCTCGCGGGTGCGGAGCCCGTGTACCTGACCTGCGATCCGGCGCAAGGCTACCTGCCAGACCTCGATGCGGTGGACGTGGCGACCTGGAGTCGATGCCAGGTGCTGTTCCTCTGCAGTCCCGGCAACCCGACCGGCGCCGTGATGCCGGAATCCTATTTGCGCCACGCCCTCGAACTCGCGGACCGCTACGACTTCCTGGTCGCATCCGACGAGTGCTACTCGGAGATCTACCGCGACGAGGCCGCGCCGCCGCCGGGCCTGCTGCAGGCCGCACAGGCTGCGGGCCACGCGTCGTTCGAGCGCTGCATCGTGTTTCACAGTCTCTCGAAGCGTTCGAGCGTGCCGGGACTGCGTTCAGGCTTCGTTGCGGGTGATCCCGAAGTGCTCGCGAGCTTTCGGCTGTATCGCACGTATCACGGTTGCGCGGTGCCGGTACACACGCAGCTCGCGAGCATTCCTGCCTGGCAGGACGAAGAACACGTCCGCGAGAACCGCCGGCTGTATCGAGAGAAGTTCGAGAAGGTAGTGCCGATGCTTGACGAGGTGCTCGACGTCGAGACTCCCGCGGGCGCGTTCTACCTCTGGCAGAAGGTTGGTGACGACGAAGCGTTCACGCGCGGGCTGTTCGCAGAGCAGCACGTGACCGTGTTGCCGGGTTCGTACCTGGGGCGCGACGACGACGCGGGCGAGAATCCCGGACGCGGCCGTGTCCGCATTTCGCTGGTGGCCAACGTCGAGGACTGTGTCGAGGCGGCCCGGCGGATTGTCGAGTTCGTGAAGTCGCGTCGCTAGCGCGTCGCGTCGACCGTATGCCTCGCGGGGCTTGGCCAGCTCGGATGGGTGCGGCAACCGTCCGCGACAGGACGTCGCGGTCGGAGGCTCCAGGGATGGATTCACGCCGTTTGCCGAAGTCCCGTGCCAACACCTCGAGTCAAACAACCGCGCTGTTCCGCTATGCTGACCACCGTGTGTTGAACGGAACCAAACGGGAAGCCCATGACCGACCACGCCGCACTCGCCGCCATCATCGACGCCGCATTTGAAGATCGCGCTAAGTTTGCGCCTGGCAACGCGCCCGCCGACGTCGTGGCCGCCGTCGAGTCCGCGATCGACCTGCTTGACCGAGGATCGGCCCGAGTCGCGGAAAAGGTCGGCTCGGCCTGGGTCGTGCACCAGTGGCTCAAGAAGGCGGTGCTGCTGTCGTTCCGCCTGAACGACAACCGCGTGATCGATGCGGGCTACACGCGCTTCTACGACAAGGTCGGGCTCAAGTACGCGGGACAGGAGGTCGAGCGCTTCCGTGCCGACGGCGTTCGTGTCGTGCCGCCGGCCGTCGTACGCCGCGGCGCATTCGTTGCGAAGAACGCCGTGCTGATGCCGAGCTACGTCAACATCGGCGCGAACATCGGCGAGGGCACGATGGTCGACACCTGGGCCACGGTCGGCTCCTGCGCGCAGATCGGCCGCAACGTGCATCTTTCCGGCGGGGTCGGCATCGGCGGCGTGCTGGAGCCGCTGCAGGCCAATCCGACGATCATCGAGGACAACTGCTTCATCGGCGCGCGCTCCGAGGTCGTCGAGGGCGTGATCGTCGAGGAAGGCGCCGTGGTGTCGATGGGCGTCTTCATCGGCCAGAGCACCCGCATCTACGATCGGGAGCGAGACGAAGTGAGCTACGGCCGGGTACCCGCCGGTGCCGTCGTCGTCTCGGGGTCGCTCCCTGCCGCCAACGGCAAGTACAGCCTCTACTGCGCCGTCGTCGTGAAGCGCGTCGACGCGCAGACTCGCGCCAAGGTGGGGATCAACGAGCTGCTGCGCGACAGCGGACCGTGATTCGCTAGCTGCCGTCTGCCTTCTTCGGCCGCTCGCCTTCCACCATGTAGAGCACCTGCTCGGCGATGTTCTTTGCGTGGTCGCCGACCCGCTCGAGGCCCTTCAGCGCGAACATCGTGTCGATCGTGGCCTTCAGGAACTGGTGATCCTGCATCACGAACGACATCAGCTGCCGCAGCGCTGTCGCGTATTCGCGGTCCAGCTCCTGGTCGCGGGCCAGCACGTCCCACGCAAGTTCCGCGCTCGATTCGTCGAGCGCCCGAACGGCACTGCGCAGCATCGCCACCGAGAGATCCGCCATGTGCCGCAGGTAGCGGGCCACCGCGACCACCGGGTCGTGGCTCGAGGCCTGGCCGAGTTGCAGCGCGAACCGCGCGATCTTCTTGGATTCATCCCCGACCCGCTCGAGCTCCAGCCCGGCGCGGGCGACGGCACGGGCCATGCGCAGGTCGTTCGCGACCGGCTGCTGCAGGGCGATGAAGGTAAGGCTGTCGCGGTCGAGCCGCCCGTCGTACTCGTTGACGAGTGCCTCTCGCGACAGCACGACCTCCGCGAGCCGCGGATCGCGGTCCAGCAGCGCCTTGACGGCGGTGCCGACCTGGTCGATCACGAGACCGCCCATCTCCACTGCGTGCATGCGCAGCGCGTGCAGCGACTGGTCGACCGACTTCGACGTGTGCCCCTCGACCGGGTCTGCGACCTGCATAGTCGCCTCCGTCAGCCGTAGCGGCCGGTGATGTAGTCCTCGGTCGCCTTCTTCGACGGGTTCGTGAAGATCTTCGACGTCACGTCCACCTCGACGAGTTCGCCGAGATACATGAACGCCGTGAAGTCCGACACGCGGGCGGCCTGCTGCATGTTGTGCGTGACGATCAGCACCGTGACACGCTGGCGAAGCTCCGTGATCAGCTCCTCGATCTTGGCGGTGGCAATCGGATCGAGCGCCGACGTCGGTTCGTCGAACAGCAGGATCTCGGGCTCGGTCGCGAGCGCGCGCGCGATGCACAGGCGCTGCATCTGGCCGCCCGAGAGCGCGAGCGCCGAGTCGTTCAGGCGATCCTTGACCTCGTCCCAGATCGCCGCGCCGCGCAGCGCCTTCTCGACGCGCTCGGCGAGCTCGGTCCTGTTCTTGATGCCGCGCAGCCGCAGTCCGTACGCGACGTTCTCGAACACGGTCTTCGGGAACGGGTTCGGCTTCTGGAACACCATGCCGATGCGCATCCGCACTTCGATCGGGTCCGTCTCGGGGCCGACCAGGTTGACGTTGTCCGGTCGCAGAATGACCGCGCCTTCGTACTTCGTGTCCGGCTGCAGGTCATGCATGCGGTTGAAGCAGCGCAGGAAGGTGCTCTTGCCGCAGCCCGAGGGACCGATCAGCGCCGTGACCTGGTTCTCCGGGATCGTCAGGTTGATGTTCTTCAGCGCGTGGTTCGTGCCGTACCAGAAGTTCAGCTTCTCGGCAGTGGCCTTGGCCGGATTCGCCCGAGTCGGCTTGCGGTCCTCGAGCGTGATCGCGACCGTCGGGCTGCCCGACTTGTGGGCACTGGTATCGCCTTGCATGGGTGAGGCCTGCTTGAAGGTATTTGCAGTGGGGACCGAGACGAGCGTAGCCATGTCGCTCACCAGTTGATCTTCTTGCGGAAGCGGTAGCGGATGTAGATCGCGACCGCGTTCATCAGCAGCGTCATGCCGAGCAGTATCGCGCCAGCTGCGGCGGCGTTCGCCTGGAACGCCTGGTCGGGCCGTGACACCCAGTTGAACATCTGGATCGGCATGGCGGTGAAGCCGCTCATCAGCCACTCGAAACTCAGGAACGGGAACTGGCCCGTGACCGGCGCCGGCGGCAGGTACGCGATGAACGCCAGCGCGCCGATCGTGATGATCGGCGCCGTCTCGCCGATGGCACGGGAAAGACCCAGGATCAGGCCGGTCAGGATGCCGCCGGTCGAGTACGGCAGCACGTGGTCTTTGGTGACCTCCCAGCGCGTGGCGCCGAGCCCGTACGCCGCCTCGCGGATCGCCTTCGGCACCGAGCGCAGCGACTCCCGGGTCGCCACGATGATGATCGGCAGGATCAGCAGCGCGAGCGTGAGCCCGCCGGTGAGGATGCTCTGCCCGAATCCGAACTGATAGACGAACAGTCCGAGCGCAAGCAGTCCGTACACGATCGACGGCACGCCGGCCAGGTTCGTGACATTGATCTCGATGATGCCGGTGAACCAGTTCTTCGGTGCGTACTCTTCGAGGTAGATCGCGGCCGCCACGCCGACCGGCAACGCCACCAGCGCCGTCACGAACATCATCAGCGCGGTGCCCACGGCGGCCGACAGGATGCCGGCATTGGCCGCCTTGCGCGACGGGAACGACGTGAAGAAGTTCCAGCCGAAACGCGAGGCGCCGTCATGCACCAGGTCGAGGAACAGCAGCGCGAGTATCCCGAGGCAGGCGAACAGGATCGCCAGCCCGAGCAGCATGAAGACCTTGTCGAGCTGCTTGCGCCAGGAGAGCCCCCGGCGGATCTCTTCCAGCGTCATCTGCGCCGTGGCGGCCATCAGTACGCCTCCCGGAAGCGGCGGGTCAGGAAATAGCCGATCACGTTCAGCACCAGCGTGAACAGCATCAGCACGAGACCGGCTGCAAAGATGCTCTGGTAACCGATGCTGTCGTGCGGCAGGTCGCCGAGGCTCACCTGCACGATGAACGCGGTGATCGTCGCAGCCGGCTCCGCCGGATTGAACGTCAGGTTCGGCTGCATGCCGGCGGCGATCGCGACCACCATGGTCTCGCCGACTGCGCGCGAAATGCCGAGGATATAGGCCGCCGCGAGTCCCGAGAACGCACCCGGCACGACGACACGCAACGCGGTCTGCAGCTTCGTGGCGCCCATTGCGTACGAGCCTTCGCGCATGTACCGCGGCACGGCGCGCATCGCGTCCTCGCCGACCGTTGCGACGTAGGGAATGATCATCAGCCCGATCACCAGGCCCGCGCTCAGCATGTTGAAGCCCGGCAGGTCCGGGTAGATCTTCTGCAGCATCGGCGTGACCATCAGCAGCGCAAAGTAGCCGTAGACGACCGTCGGCACGGCGCCCAGCAACTCGAGGATTGGCTTCACCGTCTCACGCAGCCGGTGCGACGCAAACTCCGACAGGTAGATGGCAATGATCGTGCCGAGTGGAATCGCGACCAGCAACGCCACTCCCGTCACCGTCAGCGTCCCCGCAACGAGCGGCATGATGCCGTAGCGTGCATCGGCGAACAGCGGCGTCCACATCGTGTCGGTCAGGAAGTCCTTGATCGAGACGTGCTCGAAGAACGCCGCCGACTCGTACACCAGGATGAAGACGATCGCCGCGGTGATGAACACCGCCGCGAGACCCGCGGTCAACAGCACCAGCTCGACGAGCCGGTCGCGGTTCTTGCGGTATCGAAGGGACGAGAACGCGCCCTTGCCTGACAAAGCCTTCGCCTGGGTCATGAGGAGTTTCCCGGTTTCCCTGTCTTGGTCTTCTTCCCGTCACCCCGGATTCTACCTGCTCGGGCGTCCGGCGCCGCAAGCAGCGTGGCGGGAAGGCGTCCGTGCCGTGCCCGCCGGTTCGTCATCGGACGACCTGCTCGATCAGAGCTTGGCTTCCATCGCCAGCAACTGCTCGATGGTCACGCCCACCTTCGGCACGCCGCCATACACCGAGCCGAGCTTGCGGTCAGTGAAGTGCTTCAGGGCAAGCTGGTACGCCGAGGCCGGCAGCGGGACGTACCCGACTTCCTTCACGAGGCCAGCGCCCTCCTTCATCGTGAACTCGACGAATTCCTTCACCTCGGGACGCGAAGCCGCGGACTCTTTCACGTAGATGAACAGCGGGCGCGACAGCGGCGAGTAGGTTCCCTTGATCACGTTTTCGATGCTCGGCTCGACCGGGCCCTTGCCGCCGTCGATCGGCACGGCGCGCAGCTTGTCCTTGTGCGCGGCGTAATACGCGAACCCGAAGTAGCCGAGCGCGCTCTTGTTGTTCTCGACGCCCTGCACCAGCGTGTTGTCGTCCTCGCTGGCGGTGAAGTCGCCGCGGCTAGCCTTCGCCTTGCCGTTCACGGCTTCGGTGAAGTAGTCGAACGTGCCCGAGTCGGCGCCCGGCCCGAACAGCATCAGCTTGTCCGCCGGATAGGCACCGTTGATCTGCTTCCAGCTCGAGATCCGGCCCTGCGCGGCCGGCTCCCACATCTTCTTCAACTCCGCGATCGTCAGCGACTTGACCCAGGCGTTGGCCGGGTTCACGACGACCGTGAGCGCGTCGTACGCTACCGGCAGCTCGATGTACTTGATGCCCGCCTTGCGACAGGCCTCCATCTCCTCGGCCGAGATCGGGCGCGAGGCGTTCGAGATGTCTGTCTCACCGCGACAGAACTTCTTGAAGCCGCCGCCAGTGCCGGCGATGCCGACCGTCACGCGGACCTTGCCGCGCTTGGAGATCTGGAACTCCTCGGCCAGCGCTTCGGAGATCGGGAACACGGTGCTCGAGCCATCGATCTTGATCGCGGCCTGTGCATGGGCCCGCTCGGGGGCGCCGACGGCGGCCACGGCGACGAACAGCGCCGGGACCGCAAATTTCTGCCACAACTTCATGGACTTGACCCTCGGAACGATTGGGGTGTGGAAACGACGTCTGATCCGATGCCGGGAATTCTGAGTCCACCGTATGACAGCCGTGTTACAGGCACGGGCCGGTATCCAAGGCTTGTCGGGGCGCCGTCCCTCGGCTATACACGCCGTGCCTGGGCCAACCGGCGTGTCGCCGTTCCCGAATACGTCATGGACGTTACAGCTTCATGTCATCCACCCTCGCGCTGACCGAAGACCTGCTCCGCCGCCCCTCGGTCAGCCCGGAAGATCACGGCTGTCTCGACGTCATCGGCGCCCGGCTGGCGGTGCTCGGTTTCCGCAACGAGCGCCTGACATACGGGCCTGTGGACAATCTCTGGGCGCGCCGGGGCACTGGCCGGCCGGTACTGTGCTTCGCCGGCCACACCGACGTGGTCCCGACCGGGCCGCGCGAGGAGTGGCACACCGACCCGTTCGAGCCGGTCGTGCGCGACGGCGTGCTGTACGGGCGCGGCTCGGCCGACATGAAGAGCGGGCTTGCCGCGATGGTCGTCGCGACCGAGCGATTCGTTGCCCGTCACCCGGACCACGCGGGCAGCATCGCCTACCTGCTCACCAGCGACGAGGAAGGTCCGTCGGTGGACGGCACGCGTCGGGTCATGAGCGTGCTCGAGGCCCGCGGCGAGAAGATCGACTACTGCGTCGTGGGCGAACCCACTAGCCACGAGCATCTCGGCGACACGATCAAGATCGGCCGTCGCGGTTCGCTGTCCGGCAGGTTGACGGTTCATGGCGTGCAGGGGCACATCGCGTACCCGCACCTGGCCGACAACCCGGTGCACGGCTTTGCACCCGCGCTTGCCGAACTGGTCGCGAGGCACTGGGACGCAGGCAACGAGTTCTTCCAGCCGACGTCATTCCAGGTTTCCAACGTGGCGGCCGGCACCGGCGCACCGAACGTGATCCCGGGCGAAATGAAGCTGCGCTTCAACCTGCGCTTCTCGACCGAGCAGACAGTCGAGTCATTGCAGCGCTCGGTGCTCGCGATCCTCGACCGGCACGGCGTGAAGTACACGCTGGAGTGGTTCGTGTCCGGACTGCCGTTCTTCACGCAGCCGGGCCTGCTCACCGACGCCGTGTCCGGCGCGGTGCACGACGTCACCGGGCTCAGGCCGCAGTTCTCGACCACCGGCGGCACGTCGGATGGACGATTCATCGCGCCGACCGGCGCCCAGGTCGTCGAGGTCGGCGTCGGTAACGCAACCATTCACAAGGTGAACGAGTGCGTGCGCGTCGCCGACATCGACGTGCTGAGCCGGATCTACGAGCGCGTGATGGAGCGGGTGCTCGCCACAGACACAAAAGCGTAACGCGCGCAGCTTAGTCTGTCGGGCCCACTGCCTGCTGCCGAGCCATGGCGGAAGACCGGCTGATCCAACGGACTCTTGCCGCGTTGCGTGACCTTCGCGACCGTGCGCTCGCATTCGAGGCAGCACATGCCGACGAGGTCGCGGCAGCCGAAGCGCACTACCGCAACAGCGCCCGCAACCTGCTGCACTACCTGAGCATCCGGCAGGCGGACATACGCACGCTGCAGCAGGACCTCCACTCGCTCGGGCTGTCGTCGCTCGGCGTGCTCGAATCCCATGCGGTGGCGACGCTCAACGCCGTCATCGGCAACCTCGAAGTGCTCGCCCGGGCTCCTTCGAGCAGCCAGCCGGCTCCCCCGGTCGATTTCAGCAGCGGGCGCCTGCTGCTGCGTGATCACGCCAGGCGCCTGCTCGGCCCCGCGCCCCGCCATCGTTCGGTGCGCATCATGGTCACGATGCCGAGTGCGGCGGCAGACGACGGGCGGCTGATCGAAGACCTGCTGCGGGCCGGCATGGACCTGATGCGCATCAACTGCGCGCACGACGACGCGAGCGCGTGGCGCAGGATGGCCGGGAATCTCCGCCGGGCCGAGCAACTGGTCGGCCGGACCTGCGCGATCCAGGCGGATCTCGGGGGCCCCAAGCTGCGCACGGGAAGCATCGAGCCCGTCGGTCAGTTCGTGCGGATCAAGCCCAGGCGCGACCCGATGGGCAGGCTCACGGCACCGGCACGCATCTGGCTCACACCGGCAATGGAGCCCGAGCCAGCTCCCGCCGATACGGGAACCACGCTGCCTGTGTTCGGCCCGGGGCCGCGGCTGATGCGACCACGCGACGCACTGGTCGTCGACGACCTGCGCGGCCGCGAGCGCAAGATGACCGTCGTCGCGCGCGCAGGGCAATCGGCTGTCGCCATCGCGGAGAAGACGATCTACGCGGGATCGGGCGAAACCTTGAGCGTGGTGCGCGATGGCACGCTGGTGGGCGAATGCGAGATTGGCGAGCTGCCGGGCGTCAGCGCGCCGATACCGCTGGCTATCGGTGACACCCTCGTCCTGACGCGCGACCCTGCGCCCGGCCGGGCTGCCACACGCGATGCCCGCGGTAATCTGATCGAGCCGGCCCGCATCCACTGCACGCTGCCAGCCGCGTTCGACCGTGTTCGAAGCGGGGACCGAGTGTGGCTCGACGACGGCAAGATCGGCGGCCAGGTGCGCGGCAATGACGGCGAGCGCATCGAGATGGAGGTGACGCAGGTCCCGCCGGCCGGCGGCAAGCTGCGTGCCGAAAAGGGCATCAACTTTCCGGATACCGAATTCGGGCTCGCGGCCCTGACCGACAAGGACATCGAGGACCTCGCCGAGGTGGTGCAGTTCGCCGACATCGTCGCGCTGTCGTTCGTCCGTTCACCGCAGGACATCGTCCAGCTCGAGGAGCGGCTTCGCGACCTGGGAGCGAGCAACGTCGGCATCGTCCTCAAGATCGAGAACGCGGCGGCTTTCCGCAACCTGCCGCGAATCCTGCTCACCAGCCTGCGCACGCCGCCGGTCGGTGTGATGGTGGCGCGTGGCGACCTCGCGGTCGAAGTCGGCTTCGAACGACTCTCCGAGGTGCAGGAGGAGATCCTGTGGCTTTGCGAGGCGGCGCACGTTCCCGTGATCTGGGCCACCCAGGTGCTGGAAGGCCTCGCCAAGGGCGGCGCCCCTACCCGCGCCGAGGTCAGCGACGCGGTCATGAGCAGCCGCGCCGAGTGCGTGATGCTGAACAAGGGACCCAAAGTCGTCGGCACGGTTGAGTTCCTCGCGGACGTGCTCGAGCGGATGGAGGAGCACCACGACAAGCGCATGTCGTTGCTGCGGCGGCTGTCCGTCTCGGAAATCTAGGTCTGTCATGGACTTGTCGCTTATTCTTCACGCAGGGTTCACCTTCAACCACCAGCATGCCGCGCCATCGAGGCTACAGGGGTGGAACCCTCATGGACAGAACGCCGGCGCCGCGACCGAACCTGCGCTTCCGTAGCATCTTCATTTCGGACATTCACCTCGGTTTCAGGGGTTGCCGGGCCGAGTTCCTGCTGGACTTCCTGCGCCGCGTCGAGTGCCAGCAGATCTACCTGGTCGGCGACATCATCGACGTGTGGAGCCTGACTCGGTCGTTCTACTGGCCGCAGGCCCACAACGACGTCATCCGCACGATCCTCGGCAAGGCCAAGCACGGCACACGCGTCGTGTATGTACCGGGCAACCATGACCGGCCGTTCCGCGACCATGACGGGCTGGTGCTCGGCAACGTGGAGATACTGCGTGAGGCCGTGCACGAGACGGCTGACGGCCGCCGGTTTCTGGTGCTGCACGGCGACGAGTTCGACTCGATCGTGCGCGCGAGTCCGCTGCTGGAGTCGCTCGGCAGCACCGCGTATTCCGCCGCATTGAGCCTGAACCGCTACGTCAACGCCGTGCGCCGGCGCTTCGGCTACCCGTATTTTTCGGTCGCCGCGTTCCTGAAGCACAAGGTCAAGAACGCGGTGAAGTACATCGCGAACTTCGAGCGCGCGCTTGCGGTCGAGGCGCGGCGCCGCGGCGTCCACGGCGTGATCTGCGGGCACATCCATCGGGCCGAGATCAGCGACATCGACGGCATCACATACTGCAACGACGGCGACTGGGTCGAGAGCTGCACCGCGCTGGTCGAGGATTTCCAGGGCCGGTTGAGCCTGCTGCGGTGGACCGAGACCGTCGAGGTGCTGGTTGGATCGCAGTCGCTGCCGCTGCTCGATGGCGCGGTCGCCCTGGAACCCGCTGCATGAGGCTGGCACTCGTTACGGACGCCTGGCTGCCCCAGGTCAATGGAGTCGTAAGGACGCTGGGCCACACGATCCGCGAGATCACGGCTGCCGGACACGACGTCACGCTGATCTCGCCGGCGGACTTCCGCACCGTGCCTTGCCCGACATACCCCGAAATCCGGCTGTCGCTCTTTGCCGGGCGCGCGGTCCGCAAGCGTCTGGACGAGCTCGCACCGGACGCCGTGCACATCGCGACCGAGGGACCGCTGGGACTCGCCGCGCGCAGTTGGTGCATTCGTCGCGGCTGGCCTTTCACCACCGCCTACCACACACAGTTCCCGGAGTACGTCCGGGCCCGGTTCCCGGTTCCGCTGACGCTTGGTTATGCGGCGGTGCGCTGGTTCCACGAACCTGCATCGCGCACGCTGGTAACGACCCCGACCATGCAGCGACAACTGGAAGCACACGGCTTTCGCAACCTCACACTCTGGGGCCGCGGCGTGGACACGAACCTGTTCCGCCCTCGCGACAAGGCCTTCCTTGACCTGCCGAGACCCATTTGGCTGTATTTCGGGCGCCTTGCGATCGAGAAGGGAGTCGAGGACTTCCTGCGGCTCGAGCTACCGGGCACTAAGCTCATCGTGGGCGGCGGGCCAGCCGCAGCGCTGCTGCGCGTTCGCTATCCGGAGGCCGTATTCGCTGGCTATCGGCACGGCGAGGACCTCGCGGCGCACATTGCAGCGTCCGATGTGTTCGTGTTTCCGAGCCGGACAGATACCTTCGGCCTGGTGCTGCTCGAGGCGCTTGCCTGCGGCGTTCCGGTAGCGGCCTACCCGGTCGCCGGTCCGATCGACGTCATCGTCGAGGGCGTGACCGGCGTGCTCAGCGAAGACCTGCGTGGCGCAGCCCTGTCGGCGCTGCGACTGAACCCGGATGCGTGCCGTTCGCATGCGATGAAGCACTCCTGGGCCGCAGCGACGAGCCAGTTCCTGGCCAGCCTGGCCTCGCCGCCCGGGGTCGTCCCCATGACGCGGATGCCTGCTATCGACTCCGCCTGAGCGAACGCGCCGATTCCGGGCCCGCGCCGTCAACGTCCCGCGCGGGGCGCGAACCAGTTGACCAGAAGGCCCCAGAGACCGACACACAGCAGTGCCATCAGCACCCAGGTCGGCATATTGAGGCCGAGGAAGTGCCAGTCGATCTTCGCGCACTCGCCCGAGCCGGTGAGCACCTTGCCGAGCACCTCGTGCAACGGCAGCACGTCCATCATGTAGTCGAGGCTCGCGCCGCACTCCGCCACCGAGCCCGGCGGCTGCGCGATGATCCAGATGTGGCGGGCGGCGACCAGGATGCCCAGCAACGCCACGAGGTCGATCAGCACGCCATAGACGCGCGCGCCGCGGTCTCCCGGGTTGTGAAGCAAAGCGACGAGGAACAACGCACCGGCAACCATGACCGACACCCGCTGCAGGATGCACAGCGGACGGGCTCGAGGCCCATTCCGTACTGGACGTAAAGCGCGTACGCGACCAACGCCACGCAACCAAGCAAGCCCAGGAAGTTCCCGGCCCGCCGGGTCAGCCAGTCGGGGAACATCTTTGACTCAACCCTCGCTGCCGGTCCGCTTCGTGCGGGCTTCCGCCAGCTGCCGCTCGACGTCCTCGATCGATAGGTGACGGATGTCCTTGCCGAGCGCCATGTAGATCACGTACTCGCAGATGTTCTTGGCGTGGTCGCCGATGCGCTCGAGCGCACGCGCGACCCACAGGATGTCGAGCGCCCGGCGGATCGCGCGCGGGTCTTCCATCATGAACGTGATGCACTGGCGCTGCAGTGCCTCGTACTCCTCGTCCACGACGCGATCCCGGCGCGCAACGGCGAGCGCGGCATCGGTGTCCATGCGCGCGAACGCGTCGAGCGCGCCGTGCACCATCTCGGTGACCAGGTCCCCGATGTGCTTGATCTCACGGTACCGATCGGTCGGCCGCTCGAGCGTGGCCAGCCGGGATGCGATGTTGCCGAGCTTCTCGGCCTCGTCGCCGATGCGCTCGAGGTCGGTGATCGTCTTGATGATCGCGACGATCAGGCGCAGGTCCGAGGCCGTCGGGCCCCGCGTCGCCAGGATTCGGCTGCAGTCCTCGTCGATCGCCACTTCCATGGCGTTGACCTTGTGGTCGAGCCGCGCCACTTCCTCGCCGAGCCGGCCGTCCCCCGTATAGAGGGCTTTGATGCCGTCCTGCAGCTGCTTCTCGACGAGCCCGCCCATCTGCAGCACCCCGGAGCGAACGCCCTCGAGGTCGGCATTGAAGCGGCTCAGGATGTGATGCGAAAGGTCTGAAGTGTCCATGGGTTCTCCGGAACTCGGCCGATATACAGGAGAGCCGGGATCGCGGCAAGTGTGCCAGCACGCAGAAACCCCCACCGTGCCCTCCCCGGGGAATCCCGGGGAGGGTGGCTCGTGAGGCCAATGAGCACGAGCCGGGTGAGGGTTCCGCAGCGAACGAGATCAGAACTTGTAGTTCACGTCGAGCTGCAGCCGGTTGTAGTTCAGGTCCTTGCCGATCTCGTACGTCGGTCCGCTGACCGGAGCCACGTCCTTGTTCAGCGTGTTGATGAAGTAAGTCGCGTTCAGCACGATGTTCTTGACCGGCGCGTATCCAGCCTTCAGTACCCAGCCTTCGGTATCCGTGTTCCCGTTGCCGAAGTCGGAGTCGATCATCTGTGCATACAGTGCGTCCTTGTCGAGCGACTCGTAGAAGAGCCCCGCCTCCCAGGTGCGGCGGTTCGAGGCTTTGCCGAGCATGGCGCCCACCGCCCAGGCTTCGTTGTACTCGACGTCGTCAGCCATGTTCTGCGCATAATCCGCCCAGACGGAGAACGGCAGGTCGAACACCGTCAATCCCATCTCGGCCGAGAGCTCGAGCACGTTGTAGTCATACTTCAGCACCTGGATCGCCGACGAGCCTGAGCCCTGCGTGATCGTCGAGTTGCCGAACGCACTCTGGCTGCCGGTCACCGGCTGCCAGAAGGGGTTGTTGTACTGACACGCACCGCAGTCATAGTACTGGGCGGCCACGCGAGTCTCGCCGCCGAACAGCGCGAACTTGAGCCCGAGCTGCGTACCCCACAGGTTCGCGTCCTCGTTGTTGCCCGCCGGGTTGGCGTTGTAGTTCTCCTGCAGCCACCACCAGTAGCCGCTGCCGAAGAACATGCCGCGGTTGAACGTCACTGCGGCCCCTTCGGGGTTGAAATCGCCGTCAAAGAACAGGCTCTGGCCCGGCCGCCAGGTCGGGTACTTCTGCTTGCCGATGACCAGGTTGCCGCCATTCGTGAATGCCCAGTCGGCATAAGCGAGGTCGATGATGACTGGCTTGCCCGAGCCGATGTTGGTCTCCGTCTGGTTGGTCGACCGCGGATCGCCTTCGCCACTCGCTAGCTGGAACACGACCTTCGAGTTGTCGGTCACCTGTGCCTCGGCACCGAAACGCGTGCGGAAGCGCATGCGGTTGCGGTTGGCGGCATCTTCGACCTGCGCCGTCGAGCCCGTGCCCACCACGCGCTCCGTCTCGATGTTCTCGTCGCGAATGCGCAGATCGCCCTTGAACTTGATTCGCGACGCCCAGTCCGCACCCTTGAGCTTGCCGAGCTCGTTCGAGGCCACGGCGCCCTCTTCGCGCAGTTCCTTGGTCTGCGCCTTCAGGTAGTCCGTCTCCGCGTCGCGCCGGTCGACCAGCGACTTCAGGTCCGAGTTCTCGGTCTGCAGTGCCGCGTTGGCCGCCTCCAGGCGCGTGAGGCGCTCCGACAGCGCGCGCATCTGCGCCTGCATTGCGTCGAGTTCGGCCTTGGTGGCCGTCTTGGCCGGGGCGGCGGAAGACTGGGCCGCACTCAGCATCAGTGCCGCGGCGACCGCCGAGGCCAGCAGCGTATTTCTCACAGTGATCCCCTCACGATGGTGGTAACTGAACGACACATCCGCGTCGGAGCACGAGTCGCGACCGGCGCGAAAAATCCCATGGCCGCCTTTATAGGCGTCGACTGTTACAGTGAGGTTTCAGTGCCGTCTGTCGTGAAGCCGCAACGGCAATCACGGATGCCGGACGACGCGGCCTGGGTCGCGCCCTATTGAACGCGAGCTGAAGGGAAGTGACACGTGAACGTGCTGCCCTTGCCTTCCACGCTCTGTATCTCGAGCCGGCCGTCATGCCGCTGCAATGCGTGTTTGACGATCGCCAGACCGAGTCCGGACCCGCCGAGACGCCGCGACCGCCCGGCATCCACGCGATAGAACCGTTCGGTGAGCCGCGGCAGGTGCTCGGCAGGGATGCCGATGCCGGTGTCGCGCACCGTGACATGGCCGCCCGCGCCGTCTACCCACCAGCGGACGTGGATGCTGCCCTCCGCCGGCGTGTACTTGACCGCGTTCGACACGAGGTTCGCGAACACCGAATGCAGCCCGCTCTCGGATCCGAGCAGGCTGGCATTGCTGTCGAGCTGGAGTTCCACGGTTTCCGGATGCTCCGGTCGCGCCAGCACGTCCTTGCGGATCAGCGCCAGCATCCCGCCCACGTCGACCGGAGTGTGCTCGGCCTGGCCGCTCTCCGCCTCGAGCTTGGAGAGCTCAAGCAGGTCCTGCACGATGCCGCGCATCCGGTCGGACTGGCGGCGCATCTCCATCACGGGCTCCCGCCACGCCTCGTCGAGCGCCGTGTCGTCTGCGAGCGCGTCGAGGTAGCCGCTGATCACCGTCAGCGGCGAGCGCAGCTCGTGCGACGCATTCGCGACGAAGTCCTTGCGCATCGACTCGAGCCGCGCCTCGCTGGTGACGTCGCGGACGATCAGCAGCTGCTGGGCGCTGTCGCTCGAGCGCACCAGGTGGAACTCGAGCCAGCGATCACCCTGCTTCGGCAGGTGAATCCGGGGCGGAGCCGTGTTCCCACCGCTCTCCAGGTACTCGACCAGCGCCGGATGCCGCACCAGGTTGTCGACCCGGATACCGTGGTCGATCTTGCGCCTGAGGTCGAGCCAGCGGCCTGCAGTACGGTTGAGCCACAGGATCTCACGATTGGGACCGAGCAGGATCGCGCCGTCCGGCATCGCGGCGGTCATGCGCCTGAACTCCCGCAGCAGCGTGAGCACGCGGCGCTTGTGATAGACCTTGCGGCGGTATATGCGGCTCGTGGTCGCGACGACCTGGCCCCACAAGCCATTCATGTTGGGCGGCGACTCGACCGTGCGATGCCGCAACCAGTGGTCGAATCGCATCAGGTTGCGCACCTGCAGTGCGAGCAGGATCGCGAGCGCGATCGCGACGGCGAGCGCGGCATGGCCGAACAGCAAGCCGAGCGCGGCCGCGACCAGCACGGTCACGACGATCGCTGCAATCTGTTGCCAGGCGGGTTGCGACAATGCGAACCGCCAGTGGGCCCGTTACTCGGGCCGCGTCGAGAAACGGTAGCCGGAGCCGCGTACCGTCTGGATCAGCCCGTCGCTGTGGAACGGCTCCAGCGCCTTGCGCAGCCGGCGGATGTGCACGTCGACCGTGCGCTCCTCGACATACACGTTGCCTCCCCACACGCGATCGAGCAGCTGCCCGCGCGAATAGACGCGCTCCGGGTGCTCCATGAAGAACTGCAACAGTCGGTACTCGGTGGGTCCGAGTGCGACTGTCTGCTCGCCCGCCGTCACGCGGTGGCTCGCCGTGTCGAGCGCGAGGCCGCCGGACTCGATCGTCCCACCCGCACCGGCCGGCGTGGCCCGGCGCAGTACGGCGTTGATCCGCGCAAGGAGCTCGCGCGGGCTGAACGGCTTGGTGACGTAGTCATCCGCGCCACCCTCGAGGCCCGACACCTTGTCGTGCTCGTCCGCTCGCGCGGTGAGCATGATCACCGGCATGTCCTCGGTGTCCTTATTGCGCTTGATTGCGCGCGTCAGTTCGAGGCCGCTCTGGTCCGGCAGCATCCAGTCGACCAGCAGCAGGTCCGGGCGATGGTCGGCAATGCTGGCGCGGGCGGCGGTGCAGTCCTCGGCCTCGCGCACGTCGAAGCCGGCACGTCGCAGGCCAAAGGCGATCATGTCCCGGATGGGCTTCTCGTCCTCGACGATCAGGATCTGTTTGCTCGTCATTGCCTCGTAACCCAGCGCTCAGATGACGCCGGCATTACAGGCCGCAATTATGACATTCCGGTGACGGCCGGGCCGGAAGGCCGTGCGACGTCGTCCCGAACGTAGGTCGGCAGCGCCATTTCAGCGGCCACGCCGCGTCCGGCGGCGAGTTCGATCGCACCCAGCCGCGCCACTGCGTCTGCACGGGGATAGAGGTTGTCATGCAGCTGCAATCCGGCCGCCTGTAGCCGCGCCTGCAGGTCCGGGTATCGCGGGAGCCCGTTGCCGGCAGCGTGACGCACGATGGCTGCATCGACCGAGACCCGCTCCGGCGGCGACACCGATTCGGGCGCCAGCGCCTCGAGCGACCCGCTCGCGGCCTTGCGGAATACACCCCAGTAGACCTCGCCCATCCGCGCGTCGTTGCAGATGAGGATTCCCTCGCCCTCGCCCGCCGGCACCTGCTCGGCGACCGCGGCCAGGCTCGACACGGGCGCCACGAACAGCCCTGCCCCGAGCGCCAGGCCCTGCACGACACCGGTTGCAATGCGCAGGCCCGTGAAACCGCCCGGACCACGACCGAAAGCGACTCCATCCAGGTTCGCCAGCGCGAGGCCGGCCTCACTGAGCAACGATTCGATCATGGGCAGGATCAGGTCCGCGTGACTGCGCTCGGTGATCTCGAAGCGCATGGTGATCGCGCCGTCCTGGAACAAGGCGGCGGAGCAGGCTTCGGTGGAGGTATCGAGTGCGAGGAGGCGCATTCAGCAGTCGGGACACGACTCGGCCACTGCGCAGAGCCCTTCGTCGGCCAGCGCTTGCTCGAACTCGGGATCGAGCTTCGCGCATTCGGCGGCGAGCCGGCGACGCTCCATGAACACCAGCTTCTCTGCCAAAGCCGCCTCGATCGCCTGGCTGCGGTTCGCAAAGATTTTTCGCGCCACCAAGCCATCGATGCCCGCGATCGTGTCGCGCTTGATCGTGACCGCCACCTTGACGCTGCCCATCGCCACCCCCGATGTATGACGAAACACCATACCACTACGCAGGCTGACCGGCGCCTGCCAGCCGCTCGCGCAGGAACCCCGTCACCTCCTCCAGTTCCCGCGTCCGCTTCATCGGCGGCAGGCTCGCGAGGAACGCGCGGCCGTAGCCCTTGGTCACGAGCCGCGTATCGCACAGCATCACGACGCCGAAGTCCGCATCGTCACGGATCAGCCGCCCGACCCCCTGCTTCAGCGCGATCACGGCCTGGGGCACCTGCTCATCGAAGAACGGGTTGCCACCCTGCTCGCGGATCGCCTCGAGCCGCGCCTTCAACAGCGGATCATCGGGCGCCGCGAACGGCAGCTTGTCGATGATCACCACCGAGAGCGCCGTGCCCTTCACGTCGACACCTTCCCAGAAGCTGCCGGTGCCGAGCAGCACCGCGTTGCCTGCCTCGCGGAACCGACGCAGCAACTGATCGCGCGAACCGTCGCCCTGGATCAGTACCGGCACCGGTGGCGAGTCACCCCAGGCCTGGCGCAAGCGCTCGGCGCCTTCACGCAGCGCCCGATGACTCGTGAACAGCAGGAACGCTCGTCCGCCACTCGCCTCGAGTACCGGCAGCGACGCCGCGATCACGTTCGCCGTGTGACTCGGCGCACCCGGGTCGCCGAGACCCTTCGGCAGGTACAGCAGTGCCTGGTTCGCGAAATCGAACGGGCTTTCGAAGCGCACCGTGCGCGCGTGCGACAGCCCGGAGCGACGCTTGTAGTGCGAGAAATCGTCGCCGACCGCGAGCGTGGCCGACGTGAGGATCCACGCGCCCGACTGCGCCTGCATCAGCGCGGCGAGCTGCGAGGCCACGTCCACCGGCGCGTAATGACAACTGACGCTGCGCGCACCGGTCTCCGCCCAGCGCACTCCGCCCTCGACCTGTTCCTGCGTCAGCAGCTGCAGCCGCTCGGCACTTTCGACGAGCCGTTCATGCAGCCGGTGGAATGCGCCCTGCCCGTCGCCCGCGAGCGGCTCGAGCGCCGCGGCGAGGTCGGACGCGCGGCTGGCAAGTCCATTCAGCGCCTCGACCAGGCGTTCGGGCCACTGCGAGTGCTCGAGCCTTGCGTCACTGCCGCTGCCCGCCGCGATCACCGCCGCGACCTGCGCGTCGAGGCCGGTCAGCGCCGCATCGACATTCGAACCCATCTGCTGCGCAAGCAGCAGTTCGCCCGAAATGTCCTTCGCAATGGCTGACAGCTGCCGCGTACTGACGCTGTAGCCGAGGAACTGCGCGGCGACGTCCGGCAACTGGTGCGCCTCGTCGATCACGATCGCGTCCGCGCCCGGCAGCAGGTCGCCGAAGCCTTCCTCCTTCAGTACCAGGTCGGCCATCAGCAGGTAATGATTCACTACCACGATGTCGGCGGCCTGCGCTTCGCGCCGCGCCGCCAGCACGAAGCACTCGTCGTATTTCGGGCACTCGGCGCCGAGACAGTTCTCGCGCGTCGAGGTCACCCACGGCCAGACTGGATCCTGCTCACCGATGCCCGGCAGTTCCGCGATGTCACCCTTGCGCGTGACGTGCGACCACGCGCGCACTTTCGGCAACGCGACGGCCACCTCGCGCCGCACGCCGCGCGCGTACGCTTGCTGCTCCGCCACGTCGAGGCGGTGACGGCAGAGGTAGTTCGCGCGACCTTTCAAAAGCGCAACACGCACCGGGCGGCCGAGCGCGTTGCAGACTGCGGGCAGGTCGCGGTGATACAGCTGGTCCTGCAGCGCCCGCGTACCGGTCGACAGGATCACGCGCCGCCCGGACACCAGCGCCGGCACGAGGTACGCGAACGTCTTGCCCGTGCCCGTGCCCGCCTCGACCACCAGCGTCTCGTGGCTCTTCAGCGCAGCCGCGACGTGCTCCGCCATCGACGACTGCTGGTCGCGCACGCTGTAGCCGGGCATGGCTCGCGCCAGCGGTCCGTCCGGACCGAAAATCCCGGTGAGCGTGTCGGTCATGGTCAGCGGAAGATCGCGCGGAACCGGAGCAGCGCGGTTGCTCCCGGCGCAAGCGGATTCCGGCAGGTCCAGCGCAGGTGCGTGTATTCGCCGGACTTGCCCTCCGCTGCATAGGTCTCGCCGTTGTCGCGCGAAACCTCGACGTCGCAGGCGGGCCCGCGCGCCGATCCGCGCACATAGTCCACGCCGAACGGCATGCGCTTCGTTACCACGATGTCGGCGACGGCCTCCTTGCCGGGGTTGCTCACCCGGATCGTGTAGTAGACCTCCTCGCCCGCCAGCAGCTTCCGCGCCTCGACGAAGCGCTTCTCTTCGCTGCCATCGGGCCGGGTCGCAGCCTCCAGCGCCTGGACGAGGATGACTGCTTCGAGCGGGCCGCTGCCGGTCGCCTCGACGGCCGCAACGGCGTCCTTCCCTTCGTCGGCAGCCAGCGTAGCCACACCGGGCAGGATGGCCGCGAAGAGCACCAGCGCGGCGCTGGGGACGCTCACGCGTCGGGCAAGGAAGCTGGGTACAGGCATCGGGCTCGGACTCTGCGGCAGGGCCGTCCGGGCGGCAAGGTACAAATGCGTGGCAAATCCGGACTTACCGAATTTGACATACGGGGTCTGCAGCGGTATTGTGCACTGCAGCAATTGCTGCATTGCAGCAGCATATAACCAGACCATCAGGAGCCGGCCATGATCGAGCAGATCCAGGAATTCATGAGTGAGCAGACCTCCGCCCTTTCCGGCCAGGTCCAGAAGTTCCGCAAGGAGTCCACCGAGACCGTCCGCGAGGCGTTCGTCGGCTCCGCGGAGAACATCAAGGCGCTGAAGAGCCCCGTCCGCGTGTTCGCCCGCTCGGGCGTCAAGCTGACGACGGTCTCGCAGACGGCGGTGTCGAACCTGATCGAGCTGCAGTCCGAAATGCTGACCTCTGCGCTCTCGGACGTCGCGCTGCGCCTCGAGCGTGCGGCCCGCGCCGACAACATCATCGACCTCGTGCGCGACCAGTTCGAGATGGTCCCGGCCACCCGCGCCCGCGTCGTCGAAGACGCGCAGCGCGCCGTTGCGATCTTCAAGGTCGCCGGCCGTGACCTGCGCACCGTCGCCGTGCACACGTACGAGCGTGTCGTCGAGACGACCGAAGACAAGATTCCCGAAGTGAAGACCGCGAAGCGCAAGGTCAAGACCGCCGTGCGCAAGACGAAGGCCCGCGTCCGCAAGGCTGCTGCCTGAGCCATTCGCCTTAAGTCGAACACTTCCTACTGATCTCCCCCTGATTGGGCCCTCCACGTGAGGGCCCTTTTTTTTGTTTTGTTGGGGACAGGAAATTCGGTGCCTGGCACCTATTTTCTGAGGAAAACAGGTGCCAGGCACCGAATTTCAGGTCACGTATACGTGCCGTCCACGGGTGCGGGTCAGTGGGTCCGCAAGGCTATAATCCGCAGGCAAGGATCAATCAACGTCCCGGGCCACCGCGCTTTTGCAACGCCGGGCAGACGAAGGATACCCGCCTGATGACCACCACGAACGCTGCACTCCGAGACTGGGTCGCAGAGACGGCCAAGCTCACCCAGCCCGACACGATTCACTGGTGCACCGGCTCCGACACCGAGCGCGATGAACTGACCAGGTTGATGCTCTCGACCGGCGACCTGCTGGAACTGAACCAGGCGACCTTCCCGAACTGCTACCTGCACCGCTCGAATCCGTCGGACGTGGCACGCGTCGAGCACCTGACGTTCATCTGCACGAAGAACAAGGATGACGCGGGCCCGAACAACATCTGGATGGACCCGGCCGACGCGCACAAGAAGATCGACGCGTTGTTCGCCGGATGCATGAAAGGCCGCACGATGTACGTCGTGCCCTACTGCATGGGCCCGATCAACTCGCCATATGCACGCAGCGGCGTCGAGATCACCGACAGCCCGTACGTCGTGCTCAACATGCGCATCATGACCCGCATGGGCGCGGCGGCACTTGCGCGCATCGAAAAGGACGGCGTGTTCGTCAAGGGACTGCACTCGGTCGGCGACCTGAACCCGGACCGCCGCTTCATCATGCATTTCCCCGAGGAACTCTCGATCAAGAGCATCGGCTCGGGCTACGGCGGCAACGCGCTGCTCGGCAAGAAGTGCCATGCGCTCAGGATCGCGAGCTGGCAGGCACGCACCGAGGGCTGGCTCGCCGAGCACATGCTGGTCGTGGGCCTCGAGAACCCGCGCGGTGAAGTGCACTACGTCGCGGCGGCGTTCCCGTCGGCCTGCGGCAAGACCAACCTCGGCATGCTGATTCCGCCCGACACGATGCCGGGCTGGAAGGTGTGGACGATTGGCGAGGACATCGCGTGGCTGCACGTCGGCAGCGATGGCCGCCTGCGTGCGATCAACCCGGAAGCGGGCTTCTTCGGCGTGGTTCCGGGGACGAGTCCGAAGACGAACCGCAACGCCTACGAGATGATCCACCACGACACGATCTTCACGAATGTCGCGGTCACGGCGGACAACGAACCGTGGTGGGAAGGTCGGACTTCCGGCGTGCCAGTCACAGACTGGCAGGGTCGTCCTTACGACAAGGCGAATGGCCCCGCGGCGCATGCGAATTCGCGCTTCACGGTGTCCGCGAAGCAGAACCCCGCTTACAACCACCTGATGGAACACCCCGAGGGCGTGCCGATCTCGGCGATCCTGTTCGGTGGCCGGCGTCGTGAAGTCGCCCCGCTCGTCTATGAAGCCCGCGACTGGAAGCACGGCGTGATGGTCGGTGCCGGCATGGCATCGGAAACGACGGCCGCTGCAGTCGGGCAGGTCGGCGTGGTGCGTCGCGACTCGATGGCGATGAAGCCGTTCTGCGGCTACAACTTCGCCGACTACTGGACGCACTGGCTCTCGTTCGAGGGCCGCGTGAAGCAGCTGCCGAAGGTGTTCCACGTGAACTGGTTCCGCCAGGACAAGGACGGCAAGTTCCTGTGGCCGGGCTTCGGCGACAACCTGCGCGTGCTGTCGTGGGTCATCGATCGCTGCGAGGGCCGCGCGAAGGCGCACGAGACGCCGATCGGGCTGCTGCCGCACAAGGAAGATCTCGACCTGAAGAGCGTGAACCTGCCCGAGGGATCGCTGCACCAGCTGCTCGACCTCGATCGTGACGCATGGCACAAGGAAATCGACGAGATCGGCAAGTATCTCGAGGAGTTCGGCTCGCGGACGCCGACGGCGCTGCGCGAGGAGTGCCAGCGCGTAAAGCAGGCGCTGAAATAGAGGACATTCCCCTATTTCAGTGCCTCGACGTAGACGGACTCGTCGGCACGCTCGCGCAGGTCGAGCGGCTCCGGGCTCGCGATCGTCGTCTGCCCCGGCGGGAGTGCGACCGGGTCCAGGAAACCCTCGGCCTGCAGCAGCCTGACCAGCGACCGGCCGTCGTACATCCACTGATGGTGACGCGGGCCGATGGCCGCCTCGCGCAACCGGCCCAGGGCGGAGCGCGGCCGTGGCACGCACGTGTGCATCCTGTCGATGAGTTCGTCCGCGTCCCCGGTCTCGAGGTAACGCGCGACGTGCCGCCCGACGTCCGGCACCGAGACGCGCAGCGTACCGCCCGGCATCAATACCCGCCTCGCCTCGCGCAGGAAGTGAACTGCATCCTGCCTGTCGAGGTGCTCCAGCATGTGCGAGCTGTAGAGCACCTCGACACTGCCGTCAGGCAATGGGATTCGCGTCGTCGCGTCCGCCCACTCGATCCGCTCGCGCCGGCAGAAATCGATGAATTGCCGCTGTTCCCCGCTCACCAGCCCGAGCCGTCCCGCAAGCGACGCGAGCGCACCGTGCCGCGCGAGCCTGAGACTGAACGAGTTGTCGAAATTGCGCCAGCCGCGGGTCGGGGTCATCCCGCAGCCCACGTTCACCCGTAGCATGCTCACTCCTCCAGCTGGTAGCGGATCGTGTCCGCCGCGCTCGCCTCGGGCAGGCGCCCGAGCCCGATCATCCCCTTCCCCACCAGCGTCACCGAGTCCCGCCGCACGAACGCCTCCTTGCCCTCCTGGCTCGTGACGAACGTGCCGTTCGTGCTCTGGTCCACCAGCAGCACCTTGTTACGGGCAATCTCGACACGCGCGTGAATGCGCGAAATCAGGCTGCCGTGCACGACGATGTCGTTCTCGTCGGCGCGACCAATCGTGAGACTCTCCTTGCCACCGTCGCCTAGCAGGTGTTCCCTGCCGCCGTGCCGCAGGCGAACGCGCTTCGGCCGATGCCCGGTCCGCGCATCGATCTCGATCGACGGCAGCATGCTGGTCGCGTCCTCCTGCTGCCACAGCACCTCGAAGAGCTCCATCTCCTCGGTGCGGCCCTTAACGGGCGTCACGTCGATCTGGCGCGTCACGGCCCGCCACTCCGGCGACAGCCGCTCGATCATCGCCGCGGTCAGGATGATCTGACCGGCCTTCGCCTGGCTCGTCATGCGGTTCGCGGTGTGCACGGACGCACCGAAGATGTCGCGGTTTTCGAACACGACCGGCCCGAAGTGACAGCCGATGCGGATCGCGACGTGCTGGCCCTGCACCGAGAGCTCCGGATGCGCGCCGATGTCCTGCTGCATCTCGCCCGCGGCATTCACGGCATCGTTCGCGGTCGGAAAGATCGCGAGGATCTCATCGCCGATGGTCTTGATCACCGTGCCGCGGTTGCGCTCGGTCGCGGCCCGCATCAAGCCGACGCACGCGACGACCATGTCGCGGGCCTTGAGGTCGCCCAGCACCTCATAGAGGCGCGTGCTCCCCACGACGTCCGCGAACAGGACGGCAACCTCCGAGTCGGTGCTCATCGGCGGAAGGACCCCGTTTGTGACCGGCGCTGCCAGAGGACGAAAGGACGCCGGTCCGCGCCTGATTATACAGACGCTTGCGCAGGCATCCTCATGCGGCGTTGCGAAACACCCGCAGCGAGTCCCGCAGCACCTCGGCGCCCGCGCCCGGACGGATGCCCTGCTCGGCCAGGTAGCGCCGCCAGGAGCGCGCACCCGGGAAGCCCGTGTACAGCCCGTGGATGTGCCGCAGCATCAGCGGCAGGCGATGTCCCTCGCCCAGCATGCGGTCGATATAGTCCGCGTAACGCGCGACGATCTCGTGGCGGTCCGGCGGAGTCCAGTCGCGGTCGACGAACTCGCCGTGCAGTTGTGCCAGCAGGTACGGCTCCTGATACGCCTGCCGCCCGAGCATCACGCCGTCGCAGTGCGCCCACCACTGGCGAATCTCCGCGATGGTCTTCAGGCCGCCGTTCAGGATGACCGTCAGGTCCGGGTTCTCGCGCTTAAGCCGCGCAACCGTCTCGTAGCGCAGCGGCGGGATCTCGCGGTTCTCCTTCGGCGTCAGGCCCTGCAGGATCGCCTTGCGGGCGTGCACGATGTACACGTTGACGCCGGAGCGGCGCGTCGTCTGCACGAAGTGATCGAAGAAACCGTAGTCGTCGAGCTCGTCGATGCCGATGCGGCACTTCACCGTCACCGGCAGGCTGACGGAGTCGAGCATCGCGCTCAGGCAGTCGTTGACGAGCTGCGGCTCGGCCATCAGGCACGCGCCGAAGTTGCCTTCCTGCACGCGGTCGCTGGGGCAGCCGACGTTCAGGTTGATCTCGTCGTAGCCCCACTGCTCACCCAGTTTCGCGGCCCGCGCGAGCAGCGCGGGATCGGAGCCGCCGAGCTGCAGGGCAACGGGACACTCGGCACGGTCGAAGTCGAGCAGCCGCTCGAGATGCCCGTGCTTCAGCGCCAGCGCCGTGACCATCTCGGTGTAGAGCAGCGCGCCCGGGCTCACCAGCCGGTGCAGGTACCGGCAGTGGCGGTCCGTGTAGTCCATCATCGGCGCCACGGAAATAAATCGGTGCCTGGCACCTATTTTCATATCCGCGCGGTCTCGGCAACGAGCCAGTCCACGACCGCACGCAGCGCCTCGGCCTCGGTCGCGCCCGCCGCCAGCGACTCCTCGTACACCTTGATCTGCCGATGCGCACTCGTGCCGCGCTGCATGATCTCGCGCAGCCCTTCGATCTCGGCGACGCAGCCGAGCGCGACGGCATCCTCGCGCACGAGCTCGATCAGTTCCTCGAGCAACTCCCCAAACGGCACGATGCGCTGCTGGCCGAGGTCGAGCAGGCCCGCGTCGTACGAGTAGCGCATCGCGCGCCAGCGGTTCTCGCCGAGCAGCAGGTGCGAATACATGCGCCAGCGCTGGTTTGCGCAGCGCAGCCGATACAGCATCCGCAGCAGGCACTGGTTCAACGCGGCGAGCCTGAGCGCATCCTCGAGTGTCGTGCAGCAGTCCATCACGCGCGTCTCGAGCGTCGGATAGCGCAGGCTCGGCCGCAGGTCCCACCAGATGCGGGACGTGTCGGCAATGATGCCGGTCTCGACCAGGATGTCGGTATGGCGCCGGTATTCGCCCCAGCTCGAGAAGTGCTGCGGCAGGCCGGTGCGCGGCACACCGTTGAAGATCATCAGCCGGAACGACATCAAGCCGGTCCGCTCGCCTTCCCAGAACGGCGAGCTGCACGACAGCGCGAGCAGGTGCGGCAGGAAATACGTCAGCTGGTTCAGCAGGTCGATCCGCAGGTCGTCGTCCTCGAAGCCGACGTGCACGTGCAGCCCGCAGATCATCATCCGCCGCGCCGCACCCTGCATCTCCTCGAGCAGCGCCACGTAGCGCTCCTTGTCGGTGCGCATCTGCTTCGACGACAGCGAGAACGGGTGACTCGACGCGGCGATCGGCGCCAGGCCGAACTTCGCACTCTCCTCGATCACGGCGCGCCGCAGCTGGGTCAGCTCGACGCGCGCATCGCCGATCGAGCGGCACACTGGTGTCGCAATCTCGACCTGCGCGCGCAGGAATTCCGGGAACGCGCGCCCCGCGGTCCGCTCGTGCAGGTTCGCGAACAGCTCCGCCGGAGGCGAGCTCGCGACCGCCCGCGTATCGCGGTCGACCAGCAGGTACTCCTCCTCGACGCCGAGGGTCAGCGGTGGTTCGCGAGTAGCCATGTGGACTCCGTGCCGCGCAGGCTGCGCAACGCCGCGTCCTGCACGATCTCCCGAATCAGCCTGGAAAGGATCCGGACCCAGCGCTCGACTCCCGCCGGCGATTCGAGCTGGTCCTGCCGCACTTCGATGCAGAGGTGCGGCAGGCCCGCCGGCTCGACGTGATGGTCGATCGTGTAGTTCGACGGATGCTTGCCGCTGTAGGGCTGGTTGTCACCCACCACGAGGCCGTCGATCGCCCGCAGTCCCGCAATCAGGCGCGCGGCGGAGAGTTCATCCTTGTCCCACAGGATGCCAACGTGCCACGGGCGCTGCTCGCTGCCCATCTTCGGCGTGAATGTGTGCACGGAGATCACCAGCGGCACGACCCGGCGCGCCCGAAACCCGCCCAGCATCGCAGCAACGGCTTCGTGGTACGGGTCGAAGAAGCACGCGAGTCGCACGCGGCGCTCGAACTCGGTGAGCGACAGGTTGCCGGGGATTTCCCAGCCGTCGCTCTCGCGGCGAAACGCCTCCGGGTCGTCCGGGCGGCGATTGCAGTCCACGATCAACCGCGAATACCCGGCCAGCACGGCCGGCGCATCGAGCGCGTTCGAGATGCCCCGGGCCAGCTCGCCGGCGCCGATGTCCCAGGCGATGTGCTCCCAGGTCTGCAGCACAGGCAGGCCGAGCCGCTGCATCGCCTTGGGGAAAGCACGGCTCGCATGGTCGCAAACGACCAGCGCAGGCGCCTCCCCGTGCTCGTGCAGGACCACGAACGGGGGTGGGTCGTCACGGCCGATCAGGGGGGAGCTGGTGGGATACTGGACGATCGATTCCGGGGACATGGAGCGAGCTTTGGACGGGGGGCGGGAATTGTAACCCGAACCCCGGGGTGACCGGCCCGAATGCGACCCCGGTCACATCCGCACCGCGCGGGACGAGCCTAGTATCCGGCACGACCCGCCCCGGGCAGGGGGGCGGCGGGCAGTGCTGAGACGGATGAACGCAGGCCACGACAACGACAACGACGGCGGCATGCCGCGCGGCCTGCTGGCCGCTCGCGGCGCATTCCCGTGGCGGGCACCCGCCCGATGAACCTGCATCCCCTGCTGAAGCAGCAAGTCGATGGCGCGAGCGGGCAGACCGGCCAGGTCGACCTGCCGGCGCTGCTGCAGGCGATCAGCTCCTGCTACGCCGAGTGGGACGAGGAACGCCGCGGCGTCGTGCGTTCGATCAAGCTGATGGCCGACGAGACCAGTGCCCTGACCCGCGAGGTACGCGAGAGCGCTGCAAGCCAGCTGCAGGTGATCCTCGACCACGTCAAGGATGCGATCCTGACCGTGGACGGCACCGGCTGCATCGAGACCGTGAACAGCACCGGCGAGCGTGTGTTTGGCTGCCAGGAAGACGCAGTCCGTGGTCGCAGGCTCGACCTGCTGATCCCGTCGCTGGCTCGCCGCCCGAACCTCACCGAGGCGCTCGAGGAACTCTCCGAGTCGCTGGAGGACACGCAGTTCGACCTTGCGCCACGCGAGACCAAGGGCCGGCGCACGGACGGTGCGCTGTTCGACGCTGAGCTCGGCGTGAGCAAGGTCAGGCTCGACCGACGCGAAGTCTTCATCGTCTGCCTGCGCGACACCTCCGATCGCAAGCTCGCCGAGGCCGCGATCCGCGAAAGCGAGGCGCGGTACCGCACGCTGGTCGAGAACGCGCCCGAGGCGATCGTCGTGTTCGACGTGGACCTGGGCTGCTTCGTCGAGTGCAACGACAACGCGGTCCGGTTCTTCAAGATGACGCGCGATGAATTGCTCGCGATCGGGCCGGAGAAGATCAGCCCCCCCGAGCAACCCGACGGCTCCCCTTCGTTCGGCGTGGTCCGAGGCCACATCGATCGCGCGCTCTCCGGCGAGGCGCCGTGCTTCGAGTGGGTGCACCGAGATTCGCTCGGTCACGACATCCCCTGCGAGGTCCGGCTGGTACGACTGCCCTCTTCCAGCCGGCGATTGATCCGCGGCAGCATCACGGACATCACCGAACGCAAGCGCAGCGAGTTCCTCGCCACCGGCGAGCGGCGCGTGTTCGAGCGCATCACCAGCAACGTCGCCCTGCCGGACACGCTGGAGACGATCGCCGAAACGGCCGAACGCGTGACGCCCGACTCGCTTTGTTCCGTGACCGTGTTCGATCCCGGGTCGAACGTGCTGCGCCACATGGCCGGCGGGCGTCTCCCGCATCACTTCCTGAAGGCGGTGCGCGAGGTCGAAGTCGGCCCGCGCAACGGGTCCTGCGCCGCCGCGATCTACCTGCAGCGACAAGTCGTGGTGGCGGAGATCGCCCGCGACGCGCTCTGGGAGTTCATGCGGGCCCCGGCGCTGGCCGCCGGCCTGCGCGCCTGCTGGTCGACTCCGATCCGCGCGTCCGATGGTCGAATGCTCGGCACCGTGGCGATGTATTTCCGCCAGCCGCGCAGCCCTCTGAAGCGCGACTTCGAACTGATGGCACGCCTCACCGCGCTCGCCGGCATCGCGATCGAGCGCAAGCAGTCCGAGGAAGCACTGCGCCGCAGTGAAGCGCGGTACCGCGGGCTGTTCGAGAACGTCATCGAGGGCGTGTACCGCACCGATGCCGAGGGACGCCTCGAGTCCGTCAATCCCGCGCTGGTCGAAATGCTGGGTTTCGAACGGCCGGACGAACTGCTTGCGCTGCCATCGACCGGCCAGCTCTACGTCGACCCTGCGGAGCGGGACAGGATCATCGAAGTGCTGCAGCGCGACGGCCTGGTGCGCAGCGCCGAGTACCAGTTGCGCCGTCGCGATGGCCAGGTGATCACCGTCGTGGAGAACGCGCGAGTCGTGCGCGATCCGGAGGGCGAGATCGTCGGCTACGAGGGGACGCTGGCCGACATCAGCAAGCGCAAAGCCGTCGAGCTGCAGCTTTCCGCCGAGCGCGAGAAAGCCCAGGTCACATTGCAGTCGATCGGCGACGCGGTGCTCACGGCGGACGCGGACGGGCGCGTCGAATACCTGAACCCGATCGCCGAGGACCTGACCGGCTGGAGCACCGCCGAGGCGGTGGGCCGTCCGGTCGCCGAAGTCTTCCAGATGATCCACGAGACGACGCGGCAGCCGATCGACAGCCCGATCCTCCACTGCCTGCGCGAGGGCCGCACGGTCGAGCTTGCGGAACCGGCGCTGCTGGTCAATCGCCGGCTGCAGGAGATCTCGATCCAGGACTCCGCGGCCCCGATCCGGGACCGCGCCGGACGGCTGATCGGCGCAGTCATGGTCTTCCACGACGTGAGCCAGGAGCGACGGCTGCAGCGAGCCCTGACCTACCAGGCCACCCACGACCAGCTCACGGGCCTGATCAACCGGCGCGAGTTCGAGAACCGTCTTGGCGAAGCGCTGGAGGCCGCGCGCCTGAACGATGGCCTGAGCCACGTCCTGATGTATCTCGATCTCGACCAGTTCAAGGTCGTGAACGACACCTGCGGGCACGAGGCCGGGGACCGGCTGCTGAAGCAGGTGACCAGCGTCGTCCAGACCCGCATCCGCACAACCGACACACTCGCACGGCTCGGAGGAGACGAGTTCGGCGTGCTGCTGCAGGACTGTACGCTCGACACGGCGCAACGCATCGCCGAGGGGCTGCGTCAGGCGATCCGCGATTTCCGCTTCGTGTGGCAGGACCGGGTCATGAAGATCGGCGTGTCGATCGGACTCGCCGAGATCAATGGCAAGGCCGATACGCTCGCGACGGTCATGAGCGCCGCCGACGTCGCATGTTATTCGGCGAAGGATTCCGGCCGTAACCGCGTCCAGACGTACTTCCAGGGCCGTGCGCCGGAGCGTCACCGCGAAATGCAGTGGGTTTCGCGCATCAACCGGGCGTGCGAAGAGGACCAGCTCGTGCTGCTGGCCCAGACGATCGTGCCGATCCGCTCCGGAGTCGAGAAGCTGCGCCACTTCGAGCTGCTGTTGCGCATGCGGGACGACAACGGCCAGCTGGTGCAGCCCGCGGAGTTCATCCCTGCGGCCGAACGTTTCAACCTGATGCCGGCGATCGATCGCTGGGTGGTGCGCCAGGCCTGCACGCGGCTCGCGCATCGTCGCAGCGATGCAGGCACGCGTGAGCCGTTCACGCTCGCAATCAACATCTCGGGCACGACGCTGAACGACGAGCAGTTCCTTGATTTCGTGCTCGCGGAGATGGCCGCCGCGGACGTGAGCCCCGGCGCGCTGTGCTTCGAACTCACCGAGGCCGCGGCCATGACCAGCCTCGCGGCGGCCACGCACTTCATCCGCGAGCTGCGCAGCCGCGGCTGCCGCTTCGCGCTCGACGACTTCGGCAGCGGCCTGTCGTCGTTCATGTTCCTGAAGAACCTGCCCGTCGACTTCCTGAAGATCGACGGCCAGTTCATGCACAACGTCACGCACGACCGCATCGACCGCAGCATGGTCGAGGCGATCGCGCAGATTGGCGAGACCATGGGGATCCGCACGATTGCCGAGCGCGTGGACTCGGCCGAGGTGCTGGCGCGCCTGGCCGACATCGGCATCCAGTATGCGCAGGGACACTACATCGGGGCACCGCAGCCGGTCGAGGTGCTGGAGTCGCTGCTCACCACCGATCCGTCCCACATCCGCCTGACGGCGTAATTCGGTGCCAGGCACCGATTTTCGGTAGATTGGTGCCTGGCACTGAATTCTCCAGCCTACCCGCATGCCGCATAACCTGATCCTGCTGATCCACTGCCCTGACCGCGAGGGCCTCGTCGCGTCGGTCACATCGCTGATCCGCAAGATGCACGGCAACATCGTCGACCTCGACCAGCACGTCGACGCCGAGCGCTGCGTGTTCTTCATGCGCGTCGAGTGGACGCCGCCGGCCGACCCGGACATCGTCCCGCGCTTCCAGAGGACCTTCGCGGAGGAAGTTGCCGGCCCCTACGAGATGCATTGGCGCCTCGAGCAGGCCAGCCGCCGCATGCGGCTCGCGATCTTCGTCTCGAAATACAGTCACTGCCTGTACGACCTGCTGTCGCGCTGGCAGTCCGGCGAATGGGCCGTCGACATCCCGGTGATCGTCAGCAACCACGCGGACTTGGAGCACGTCGCACGGGCGTTCGGCGTGCGCTTCGAGCACATCCCGGTCACGCGGGACACGAAGGCGGCCGCCGAAGCGCGGCAGCTCGCACTGCTGCACGATGAGCGCATCGACCTCGTCGTGCTCGCGCGCTACATGCAGATCCTCTCGGCGGATTTCATCGCGGCGATGCCGGAGCGAGTGATTAACATCCACCACTCGTTCCTGCCGGCGTTCGCGGGTGGGCAGCCGTATCACGCGGCGTTCACGCGGGGCGTAAAGATCATCGGTGCGACGAGCCACTACGTCACAGCGGACCTCGACGCCGGGCCGATCATCGCGCAGGACGTCGTCGCGGTGAGCCACAAAGACTCGGTCGAGGACATGGTCCGCAAGGGCCGCGACCTCGAGAAGATCGTGCTGGCGCGCGCGGTCCATGCGCACCTGCAACACCAGATCCTCGTCTATGACAACCGGACGGTCGTCTTCGAATAATAATTCGGTGCCTGGCACCGAATTATTCGGTACCGAATTATTGGTCGTTCGCATCGCATTCAGCGGATGCCCGTCAGCGCGCACCGATGCATCTTCGGCGCATGCCGAGATGTCCGCGCATGCACGTCGCCAGGGGCTACTACCACATCATCAATCGTGGTAACGACCGTGCGGTCGTATTTCATTCTCCTGGCGACTACCGCGCCTTCATCGAACTGATGACAGACACCGGGGCACTTGGCCGGCCGAAGCTCCTGGCCTTCTGTCTGATGCCAAATCACTTCCACCTGGTCGCCTCACCGGACGGGCCGACCGACCTCAGTCGCTGGATGCACTGGCTGGCAACCACGCACTCCCATCGACACCACTTGCGTCACGGCACGTCGGGTTGTGTCTGGCAGGGGCGTTTCAAGTCGTTCCCGATCAAGGACGACGGCCACCTGCTGACCGTCATGCGCTATGTCGAGAGGAATGCACTCCGCGCAGGGCTGGCCGATCGCGCTGAAAGCTGGCCATGGGGAAGCTTGGCTTGGCGGGCGGACGCGGTTGCCGATCACTTCCTGGCCGAAACTCCAATGCCGCTGCCGACCGACTGGATCAACCGGGTCAACGAGCCACAGACACCGGGCGAACTCGAGTCCCTGCGAGAATGTGTCAATCGCCAAAGTCCGTTCGGCGACGACCAGTGGGTAGCTGACACCGCGACTTCGCTGCCAGCAAAGGTCGCTCGACGACGCGGTCGGCCTCGAAAGCTGCTCGTCGAAAATTAGGTGCCTGGCACCGAATTATTCTTCTTCGACCCGGCCTGCCCGCTTGCGATCGTGTTCTTTCAGCGCGCGCTTGCGCAGCCGGATCGACGCCGGCGTGATCTCGACGAGTTCGTCGTCCTCGATGAACTCCATCGCCTGCTCGAGCGTGTAGCGGATCGGCGGCGTCAGCACGATGTTCTCGTCGCGGCCCGCCGCACGGATATTCGTCAGCTTCTTGCCCTTCAGCGGATTGACGACGAGGTCGTTGTCGCGGCTGTGGATGCCGACGATCTGTCCCTCGTACACCTCGTCACCGTGCGCGACCATCAGCCGTCCGCGCTCCTGCAGGTTGAACAGCGAATAACCGAGCACCGTGCCCTGCCCGTTCGAGATCATCACGCCATTCTGGCGGCTCGCGATTGCGCGATCGGAGACCGGTGCGTAGTGGTCGAACACGTGGAACAGCAGGCCCAGTCCCGACGTGGTCGTGCGGAACTCAGTCTGGAAACCGATCAGGCCGCGCGCCGGGATCACGTAGTCGAGGCGCACGCGCCCCTTGCCGTCCGGGTGCATCGCCTGCAGCAGGCCGCCGCGGCTGCCGAGCGCCGTCATCACCGCGCCCTGGCTCGAGTCCTCGATATCGACGGCCAGGATCTCGTACGGCTCGTTCGGGACGCCGTCGATCTCCTTGATCACGACGCGCGGTCGGGACACGGCGATCTCATAGCCTTCGCGCCGCATGTTCTCGAGCAGCACGCCGAGGTGCAGCTCGCCGCGGCCGTAGACCTGGAACTTGTCCGGGTCATCGGTCTCCTCGACGCGCAGCGCGACGTTCGTCAGCGCCTCGCGCAGCAGTCGCTCGCGGATCTGGCGGCTCGTGAGGTACTTGCCTTCCTTGCCGGCGAACGGCGACGTGTTCACTTCGAACGTCATGCCGATCGTGGGCTCGTCGACCACCAGCGGCGGCATCGCCTCGGGCTTGGCCGGGTCGCACAGTGTGTCCGAGATCGCCGGGCGTTCGATGCCTGCGAACGCGACGATATCGCCCGCGCTCGCCTCCTCCACCTCGATGCGCTCGAGGCCGAGGAAACCCAGCACCTGGAGGATCTTCTCGTTGCGCGCCCGGCCCTGACGATCGACGACGGTCACGTTCATGCCGCGGCGAAGGGTGCCGCGCTTGATGCGCCCGATGCCGATCGCACCGACGTAGCTCGAGTAGTCGAGCTGCGAGACCTGCAGCTGCAACAGGCCGTTCAACTCGACGTCCGGCGGCGGACAGTACTTGACGATGTCCTGGAACAGCGCGGTCATGTCGCCGCCGCGGTGACCGGGGTCGTGCGTCGCGAAACCCTCGATCGCCGACGTATACACGACCGGGAAATCGAGCTGGGCCTCGGTGGCGCCAAGCCGATCGAACAGGTCGAAGGTCTGGTCCAGCACCCAGTTTGGTCGGGCCTCGTGCCGGTCGATCTTGTTGATCACGACGATCGGCCGCAGCCCGTGCGCAAACGCCTTCTGCGTGACGAAGCGGGTCTGCGGCATCGGGCCGTCCACCGCGTCCACGAGCAGCAGCACCGAGTCGACCATCGACAGCACGCGCTCGACCTCGCCGCCGAAATCCGCGTGCCCCGGCGTGTCGACGATGTTGATCCGGTAGTCGTTCCAGCGGATCGCGGTGTTCTTCGCGAGGATCGTGATGCCGCGCTCGCGCTCGAGCGCGTTCGAGTCCATGACCCTGTCCACGACGGCCTTACGTGTGTCGAACGTCCCCGACTGCCTGAGGAGCTGGTCGACCAGCGTGGTCTTGCCGTGGTCGACGTGGGCGATGATCGCGACGTTGCGGAGCTTTATGGTGGGATCGAGGGTCACGAGGGAGCGCCCGGGGCAAAAGGGCGCGGAGTATACGTGGAAAATAGGTGCCAGGCACCGAATTTCGGATGTCCGAAATTCGGTGCCTGGCACCTATTTTTCAGGGCTGCGGGTTCTTTCCGCTCGCAGGAGTCGTCGTTTCGACGGCCGGCGTCGACTTCACCGTCTCGCCCGGCGCAGCCGCGACCTCGGGCTTCTGCGCAGCCGGCAAGGTGCCCACGACGACCGGCACTGAGAACGTTCGCGCGTCGGTCTGCACCTGGCTGCCGAGCCTGGCCGTAACGCCGATGTAGTAAAGGCCCGTCTGCGTCACCTGCACCAACACCTTGGTGACGTAACGCTCGTCGGCAGCCACCGGCGCGAACTTCGCCGTCGCGCCGCTCGCCACGACCAGCCCGGGCATGCCGGTCGCCTCGATTTCCAGAAATTCCGCGTGCACCCGCGGGACGAACGCCAGCTCGACCTCGAACGGCGTGCCCACCGTCGGTTTCGCACTCAGCCCGTAACGCAGGTCCACTGCTGCAGCCGACTTGCCGACCGCAACCGCGTTCGCGAGGCCGTCGTCAGCCGCGCCACGGGCCGATTTCGGGTCACCGGGGTGCTTTGCCTTGGCCGCAGTAGACGCCGCTGCCTCGTTCCGCGCCGACTTCTCGTCGCCGCCGCCACACGCCGCCGCCAGCGACGCGAGCACGGCCATCGCGATGACACGAACGGAGGCTGCCTTGGTGCTGGTCATGGTGTTGTCTCTCAACCGGTGATCCTGACGGTCATGCAGGTGCGTCCACGCCGGGTCACCGAATCATCCGGATCCGCATGACTGTACTCATAGACCTCGAGCACATAGTCGCCAGCCTCCACGGTTTTGCGCAGGGTCTCCGTGAACGGCGTATCGCTTTCGGCAAACTCGACGCTGCGCCC
This sequence comes from uncultured Gammaproteobacteria bacterium, assembly GCA_963696545.1. Taxonomy (GTDB): domain Bacteria; phylum Pseudomonadota; class Gammaproteobacteria; order Steroidobacterales; family Steroidobacteraceae; genus RPQJ01. The sequence continues at coordinate 534,320 of CAVOKQ010000012.1, read as the reverse complement.
ATGATACAGCCCGAAATCCGGGTCTGGCTCCGGATTGCCATTGCACGTCGAGTCGGACTGCAGGCACGTGACATGCACCTCGATCGGCCGCGTCGCCGGCACGGTGAAGCGCAGGAAGCGACGATTCGCGATCTTGTTGTAGGTCCCGACCGGCGTGTCACCGCAGACCCGCACCGCCGACCCGTTCAGCGCGATATCGACGTAGATCGGCAGCACCAGGTCGCGCTGCGCCGCCGTGACGCCGGAATTCGTCTCGGTCGTGGCATAGGGATTGATCGTCGCGGCGACGATGTTCTCGGCCTGCACGCGCGCATCCACGCCGGCGGCCGGCACTCCCGGCACCTGCTTCAGCGCCGATATGAACGCGAAGATGCTCGTCAGGGGCACGCCGTCCCGCAGGTCACGCGTGAGCACTGTGTGCATCGGGCCATAGCCGATCTCGACCGAATCACCATTCTCATTCGTACCATCGAACAGGTCCCAGACGATGCCGTGCACCGAGGTCTCGTTGTACCAGCCGCGGTTCGGGGTGGACGCAGTCTCGACACTGAAGCGGTACACCTGCCCCTGGCCGGTGCCGAAAGCGTCGCGGAACACCGGATCATTCAGCACCATGGCCGCGAACGCGTTCGCAAATCCTTCGCTGAAGGCGAGCCGCATGTCGAGCTTCTCGTCGAGCGAATGCGGGCCGCCTGTCGTGTCGGTGCGACTCAGTTCGTTCTCGAGGAAATGCTGGAACTCGTGTGCGATGATGTGCTGGTCATACTCGTCGATGTCGTTATTGGCCGCGCCGAGCACGTAGATGCCCGGGGCCGCGCCTCCCGCCGACGCGCCGGCGCGATACGCCGTCGTGACCACCCAGCCGCGCGCAGGGTCCCAGTCGTTGGTCGGCCGGTTCTCCGGGCTCCAGAAGACATCGAGCGGACCGAGCTTGACCGAGCGGTCGCCATTCGCTGCGACGAACTGCACGGCCGCGTAGAGCGTGTCGAGAATCGCGAACGGAGCCGCGGCCCGCTCGCTCGTGTAGCCGGAGAAGCCGCTCCAGCCCGAAGCCGCGCGCAGGTTGCGGGTGTGGTTCGTGAGCGCGGTGTCGAATGCCGAGCCGACGATCGCATATTGCGACTGCGCGCCCCCGAAGTTGTCGAGCACCCGGATGCTCCAGGTGGCGGGGTTCGCCGGCGTGCCGGCCGACGTCGACATCGCCTTCGCGCGCACGAAGACATTCGTGTTGACCGGCGCTGCCAGCGAATAATTGCCGCCGGCGTCGGCGGACGTCGTCGCGAGGACCGCACCGCTGGTCGCCTGCACGAGTTCGACCGTCACCCCGCGTGCCGGAGACTCGATCGTTGTGGCGTAGTCGAGCCCATCCGCATACGTGCCGTCACGACAGGTGCCGTCCGCACAGGGCTCGAATGGCACGCGGTCGTAAGTGATGCGCCCGTTGACCGTGACGCTGGCTGGCGGCGGACCCGAAGCCACGGTGATCGTGCGCGTCGCCTGCGAGCGGGCACCGCGATTGTCGGACACCGTGAGCGTTGCGGTGAACGTACCCGCTGCCTGATAGGCGTGGCTTGCCGTTGGGCCCTGACCCGTCGTGTTGTCGCCGAAGTTCCACACGTAGTTGACGATCGAGCCGTCCGGATCGCGGGACGTCGAACCGTCGAACGTCACCGCGAGGGGCGCCGGACCGTCGAGCGGAGACGCCGTGAACGTCGCCATGGGCAGCGCGTTGCTCGATCCGCCTCCGCCTCCACCACCGCCGCCGCAGGCGGCAAGCGCCAGCATGGCAAAGGCCGGCAGCAGCCTCTTGTCGAATGAATTCACGCGGTTACCGACGGAAGTTGAAGCGCGAAGGATAGCACGCGGATGGCGCGCGATTGCCGCCGCGAAAGGTGTGGGTCGGCCCGACGGGCGGGCGATCGACCCCCCGCCCGCGGTCGTCGTGGAACCGCGGCCTAGTTCTGCTGCAGCCCCGGCTCGCGGAGCAGCCGGAACTCCCACTCGAGCTGCGAACGGACGATGGTCTGCAGGTCGTCGAAGCGCGGTTCCAACCCAGTACGGCACGGATCTGCTCGGCGTGCGCGACGAGCGACGGCGGGTCACCCGCGCGCCGGGGGCTCTCGGCTACGACCAGCGGCTTGCCGTTCACGCGCTCGACCATCCTCAACACTTCGCGGACGCTGTAGCCGTGGCCGTAGCCGCAGTTCAGCGTCGTCGACGCACCACCGCCGCGCAGGTAGTCGAGCGCCATCAGGTGCGCGTTGGCGAGGTCCTCGACATGGATGTAGTCGCGGACACCGGTGCCGTCCGGTGTCGGGTAGTCGGTGCCGAAGACCTGCAGCTGCGGCCGAACGCCGGCGGCGGCCTGGCACGCGACCTTAACGAGTAGCGTTGCATTCGGAGCCGTGTGGCCGATCCGACCGCCGGGGTCGCTGCCGGCCACGTTGAAGTACCTTAGTGCCACGTAACGGAGCTTCGATGCCGCTGCGAGATCACGCAGCATCCACTCGCTCATCAACTTGGAGAGACCGTACGGGTTGATCGGCGCGGTCGGTGAGTCCTCGCGCGCGAGGCCCTCGGCCGGAATGCCGTACACCGCGGCCGTCGACGAGAACACGAAGTGCTTCACGCCCGCGCGGTCGCAGCACTCGAGCAGGTTGCGCGTGGCGCAGGTGTTGTTGCCGTAGTACTTAAGCGGGTTCGACACTGACTCCGGCACGATCGTGTGCGCGGCGAAATGCATCACCGTCTCGACGGCATGCTCCTTCAGCACCCTTGCCACGAGCTCGCGATCAGCCGTGTCGCCGAGGACGAGCGGCGCGCCCAGCACCGCGCTGCGATAGCCGGTGGAAAGGTTGTCGAGGACGACGACGCGTTCGCCGCGCTCGGCGAGCTGGCGGACGACGTGACTGCCGATGTAGCCGGCACCGCCGGTGACGAGGATCGTGGACATGGTGCAATGCTAAGGGGAAATTCGGTGCCAGGCACCGATTTTCAGGGTGAAACTGAGAACCAGCGCAGAAGAAAAATTCGGTGCCTGGCACCTAATTTTCTGACATCGCGGACAGCTGCTCCCGAAGATTGAGCACGTGCTGCTCCCAGTACTTCGGCTCCTCGAACCACGGGAACGCACGCGGAAACGCCGGATCGTCCCAGCGGCGCGCGAGCCAGCCCGCGTAATGCATGATGCGCAACGTCCGCAGCGGCTCGATCAGCGAGATCTCGTGGTAGTCGAAGTCGGCGAAATCGCCGTAGCCTTCGAGCAGGTCGTCGAGCTGCGCACGAATCTCCTCGGGGCGCCCCGACAGCAGCATCCACAGGTCCTGCACCGCGGGACCCGTCATGCAGTCGTCGAGATCAACGAAGTGCGGCCCCGAATCGGTCCACAGCACATTGCCGGGATGACAGTCGCCGTGCAGTCGCAGCGTGCGATAAGGCGTGGCCTCCGCAAACCGCTGCTCGACGAGCATCAGCGCATCCTGCGCCACGGACTCGTACGCCGCCTCGATGTGCGGCGGGATCCACCCCTGCTCGAGCAGGTAATCCATCGTCTCGCCGCCCATCACGCGCCAGTCGAGCCTCGGACGATGACGAAACTGCCGCGTGCGACCGATGCCGTGAATTCGCGCGAGGAACCGCCCCATCCGCACCCGCTCGTCCTTGGTACCGAGCTCGGGCCAGCGCCCGCCCTGCCGCGGATACACCGCGTAACGGAACCCGCCCGATTCGAACAGCGAACGACCGTCGACCACTTCGGGCGCCACCACCGGCACCTCGGCGCGGGCGAGCTCGAGCGCAAACTCGTGCTCCTCGAGGATCGCCGGCGTCGACCAGCGCCCCGGCCGGTAGAACTTCACGACGACCGGCACGTCCTCCTCGCGTCCCACCTGGTAGACGCGGTTCTCGTAACTGTTGAGCGCGAGCACCCGGCCGTCGCAGCGGTGACCGAGAGCCTCGACGGCCTCGATGACGACGTCCGGGGTCAGCGTCGAGTAGGGGTGCACGGCCTCAGCCCAGCCAATCCTCGACCGCAAGTCCAGGCACGCGCCGGAACTCCCGCAGGTTGTTCGTCACCAGCACGGCCCCCAGCGACAGCGCATGCGCGGCAATCAGGGTGTCGAGCGGTCCGATGGGTTTGCCTGACGATTCCAGCTTTGCGCGCACTACGCCGTAGCCGACGCACGCCTGCTCGTCGAACGGAGCGACCTCGAGCGCGAGCAGGAATTCCGACAAGGCCGAGCGTGCCTGCTCAGGCCGGCTACTCTTCGCCGCACCGTACTGCAGTTCGGCGACGGTGACCGCCGAGACCCCCACCTGCCCGATCGACTTGCCGCGCAGCCGGCGGATGGCCGATTCGGGTTGCCGCCGGATGATCGCGGTGCAGACGTTCGTGTCGAGCATCCACTTCATTCAGTCAAGACCCTCACGCGAGTCCGTCTCGTCTGGTTGTTCGCGTGACGCGAGGTAGTCGGCCGGAAACTTCGCCAGGCTGTCGATGAGCGTGTCCCACGACTTGGCAGCCGGCAGCAGGATCACGGCGTCGCCGACCCGCTTGATCAGAACCTCGGTTCCCTCGAAGCGAAACTCCTTGGGCAAGCGGACCGCCTGGCTCTCGCCGTTCTTGAAAAGCTTTGCCGTACGCATGCCGCTCACCGTCAGAGTATATATTCGCCGTATATACTCGCCGACAGACAGCAAAGCAATGACCACAGCCTGTCACATGAAGGAAAATGGGGACATTCTCATTTTTCGCTGATCGAGCCGAAAGACGAGAATGTCCCCACTCATGAACCTCCTCCGCGCCCTCCGCCCCGACTCCTTCCGCCCGCGCTCGCTGAGCGGGCTGATCCTGCTCGGCTTCGCAGCGGTCGCAATCCCGCTGCTGCTCGGCACGTTCAGCGCCGCAGTCGAGATGCGCAACCTCTCCACCGCGAGCGAGCGCCTCGTGACGAACGGCGTCGCGGCCACGCAATACACTCAAGCTATCGTGCGCCAGGTTGCATCGCTCGAGCGCACCGCCCGCCTCTACCAGATCCTGCGCCGGCCGGGCCTGCTGCAGGTCTTCAAGCAGAACCGCAAAGTGCTCGGGACGACGCTCGACGGCCTCGAGGACCTCCCCGGCGATCCCGATCGCGCCGCAGTCATCGACCGCATGCGTACGAATTCGGCATCGATCGAGCGCGGCATGACGTCGCCGCGCGCGCCCGACAACAACGAAGCGCTCCGCCAATTCACGCAGCTAGCGAAAGACGCGGGCCAGCTCTCGACGCTGGCGAGCCGCCAGACCGACCGCGAACTGAGCCAGCTGCGCGACGAAACCGAGCAGGCCCGTCGACGCATCCTGTGGCAAACCGCGGCACTGGTGCCCGTGACGATCGGCCTGATGCTGCTGTTCACCGTGTTCCTCGGCCGGCCGATCCGCAAGATCGACGCCGCGATCAGCAACATCGGCCACGGACGCCTCGACGAACCCGTCGACGTGCAGGGCCCGACCGACCTGCAGGCACTCGGCCGACAGCTCGAGTGGTTGCGCGTGCGGCTCGGCGAAATCTCCGAGGAACGCAATCGATTCCTGCGTCACATGTCGCATGAGCTCAAGACGCCGCTCGCGAACATCCGCGAAGGCACGGAGCTGATGCTCGAAGGTGCCGTGGGCGGGCTCAATGACGAGCAACGCGAAGTCGCCGGCATCCTGCGCGAGAACAGCCTGCGGCTGCAGCGACTGATCGAGAACCTGCTCTCCTACAGCGAGTGGCAGACACGACGGGGCGGCCTCGACGTCGGTGAACTGCAACTGCAGCCGTTGGTGAGCGCGGCGATCGAGACCTACCAGCTGCCGATCAACGCCCACCATCTGCAGCTCGACCTGCAGGTGGACGAAATCACGCTCAACGCGGATCGCGCGAAGCTGAAGCTGATCCTCGACAACCTGGTTTCGAACGCGGTCAAGTTCACGCCCGATGGCGGCACGATCACCGTGCGCGGGCGGCTGGATGACAGCGAGGTCGTGATCGAGGTGGCCGACAGCGGCCCCGGCATCCCGCTCGAGGAGCGTGCGCGAATCTTCGAAGCGTTCTACCAGGGCGCCACGCCGCACGGCGGGCTGGTGCGCGGCACGGGGATCGGGCTATCGGTGGTGCAGGAGTTCGTGCAGGCCCACGGCGGCACGATCGAGCTCGTGGATGGGGAGTTTCCGGGGGCGCATTTCAGGGTGCGGCTGCCGCTGGGGGATCAGCCGAATGACAAGGCTACCGACACGAACACTGGAGGCCCCGCGCGCAAGATCGAGGGGGCGCAAGCTCATTCGACATGACGCTCGACAAGAACACATCCAGGAATCGTGACGCGCACGCTGCTCTCGCGAGAGCGCAAGAACTCATGCGTCAACGGAATCCGCAGCGAGCAAGCCTGGTGGAAGAGCTGATCGCCGACCGACGTGCCGAAGGTGCGAGAGCCGGCGAGCGAGGTGCCGTCCGTCACCTCTGCAAGCCGGTCAAGTAGGCAGGCCGATCTCGTCGACAAGCCGTCCGCGATCCGTTGCGGCAGTCTCGACTCCATCCGGTGTCGGGCTGTGTCTTTCGATATTCATCGTGGTCGTCCCCTTACGCTGCGTCCACTTCCACAAGTTCCAGCCGAGCCGCGGGCGCCGGTACGGGCTCGCCCGACTCCCGAAGGCCCTCAATGTGAAACTCGATACCCTCGCGTATCAGCTTCAGAACTTCATCGCGAGTCGTACCGACCGCAATGCAACCCGGCAGATCGGGCACATAGGCGCCGACGCTCGTCGGACCCGTTTCAAGAATGACCTGGTACCGCATCGGAGTTCCTCAACGACGCCTCAGACCTGCCTGTTTCAGGATACTATTTCGGATACTCGGCGGCACGTCCAGACTTGGCTTGCCGGCGACGGTCACAACACCAGGCTTCCATGCATGTTTGTACTGCCGATGGCTGCCACGGGTTCGATCCAGTACCCAGCCATCGCGCTCAATGATCCGCATGAGCTCCCTGAATTTCACGCGACAAAGGGTGTTGCAGCTGGCCAAGACTGGCGACCTGCAAATCGACCGCGTACGTAGACAAATGCAGATGACCCACAAGTCTCGATTTTCGGCCGCTCGAAACGTGACGACGGCGAGGGCGACCCGGCTGTGCGTGCCGCTCCTGACCCTCGCAGCCCTCACCGCATGCGGCTCCCTCCAACCCGCGCACACGCCCCCGACTCAACCGGCGCCCGCCCCTGCCCCAGCTCCGGCGAACCTGGCGCCGTACTTCGACACGCTCGCGAAGATGGCGCCCGGCGACGCGGCCCGGCAGACGGCCGAACTTGATGCAACCCTCACCGCCGCTCAGCGCTCGCCGACCGCGTCGAACACATTGCGATATGCGCTGGCCCTCGGTTGCGCGGGACGCCCGGACAGCAACCCTGTCGAGGCCAAGCGACTGATTGCCGATCTGCTCGCGGGTCCGAATGACCTCAAGCCCGAGGAGCGCGAGCTGGCGAATGCTTACCTGCGCGAGTTCGATGCGCGCGTCGCGCTCTACGCGGAGCTTGCGCGGCAGCGTGAAGAGTCCGAACAGAAACTGAAGTCGAGCGACTCGAGCGCCGCACGCAAGGCCGAAGCGTTGGCCGCCGAGAACGCGCGACTTAAGAAGCAACTGACCGACGCGGAGCGCAAGCTCGAAGCCGTCGCCGAGATGGAGCGCTCGCTTCTGGAGCAGGCGCAGCAGGCGCCGGCGGAGACACCGCCGCGGCCCTGAAGGGCTCTCTACAAATTTGCGTGATTGCGCGCGATTTGTGAGTTGAGGGCGGGCACCCGCGGGAGCGTACTGGCGACTTCGCCGCTACCCGTGTGGAAACAAGCCGTGACCGCTCAAGTGACTGCAACTTGTGATTGCAGACGATATCATATTTTGATAGCGTTCATGCCGTGAACAGTCGGCATCGCAGGACGCTGGAGCTCCTGTTCGCCGACCCTGTCAACGGCAACATCGAGTGGTCCCGAATCGAAGCCTTGTTCAGAGCACTGGGATGCAACGTGATCGAGGGCTCAGGCTCGTCCGTAACCGACGAGATGGCGGGAGCGAAGGCTCATTTCCATCGCCCCCACCCCGGCAAGGAAGCCTTGCGGTATCGAGTCAAGGACGCTCGCAACTTCCTGTCCAGGATCGGAGCGGCACCGAAATGAGCGTAATGAACTACAAGGGCTACTCGGCACGCGTCGAATTCGACCCCGACGACAGGATCTTCGTCGGCCACGTGGCCGGCATTCGAGACACGGTCGGCTTCCATGGCTCGACAGTCGACGAACTCGAGCAGGCATTTCGCGAATCAGTCGATGACTATCTGCGCGCCTGCGAGAAGCTGGGTCAACAGCCCGAACGGCCGGCGAGCGGCAAGCTGATGTTGCGGGTGCCGCCGAGCGTGCACGCAAGCGCGCTGCGCGCGGCCGAGCTAGCCGGCAAGAGCCTGAACCAGTGGGCGACGAAAGTGATTAGTGACGCAGCGAGCCGGCGTCGTTAGCTCCCCCCCGCTCAACACCCCACAGCCACCGGCAACTGCTTCAGTTCAACATCCGAAGTGAGCAGCCGCAACGTCTCGACCTCGCACTGAGCCAGCAGCAGTCGATCGAACGGATCGCCATGCGACGTCGCAACCGACGCAATGGCGGCGGCGTGTCGCAGCGTCACGGGCAGCGCGCGAAAGCCCGCGTCGAGGATTGCGCGCTCGATCCCGGGAAGGGGCTCATGCAGCGCGAGCTTGCCCCGCAGCACCTTGATCGCGATCTCCCACACGCTTGCGCTGCTGACCCAGAATTCGTTTTCCGGATCGGCGAGCAACTCACGCGCGCGCGCAGACAGACGCGGGCTGTCCGCGAGCGACCAGACCAGGACGTCGGTGTCGACCATGAACCTCACGGCTCGACCTCGCCGCCGAACAGCTCATCGAGCTCCGGCTGCGAGAGTGGCTGGTCGATTGCCTCGATCAGCGCCTCGGGCAGCTTGCCCTTCAGCAGGCCCAGCTGGATCCCACGCTTCTGGGGGCGCAGGCGCACGAGCTGGACGACTGGCTTGCCCGCCCGCGCGAGGATGACCTGCTCGCCCGCCTCGGCCGCCTCGACCAGCTGGGACAGCGTCGTTTTCGCCTCGTGGATGTTGACCTGCCGCATGGTGACGCCATCCCGCCTGAAGTTAGCTAACCTAGCTAATTATCCCCCGCCCAAACAACACCAGCAACCCAGAAAACCGCCCGAAACGCACATAATCGCGCCATGTCCCGCCCCGCCCGCCGCACCCCGCGCATTCTCGTGGTCGACGACGACCCGGGCCTGCTGCGCCTGCTGACGATCCGCCTCCGCTCGCAGCACTACGAGGTCGAGCCCGTCGACAGTGCCGCGAAGGCCCTCGCCGCCGTCGCGCGCTTCCGTCCGGACCTCGTCGTCACGGACCTCCGGATGGCGCAGATGGACGGCATCGCGCTGCTCCGCGAGCTGCAGCGCCGCTGGCCGAGCCTGAACGTCATCATGCTCACGGCGCACGGCACGATCCCGGACGCGGTCCGGGCCACGCAGTCCGGCGCGTTCGCGTTCCTGACCAAGCCCGTCGAGAAGGAGCAGCTGCTCGCCGAAGTGCGTCGCGCGCTGAAGACCTCGGGGTTCGTCGATTCGACCGCGGACGACTGGCGCGCCGAGTTCGCGACCCGCAGCCCGCTGCTCGAGGACCGCCTCGCCAAGGCGCACGTGGTGGCTGGCACCGATGCGGCCGTGCTGATCACCGGCGAAACGGGCACGGGCAAGGAACTGCTGGCCAAGGCGATTCACCACGCGAGCACGCGGCGCGAGACCACGTTCGTCGCGGTGGACTGCGGCGGCCTCGAAGGCGCCTCGGGCGAGGCTGAGCTCGCGGCCGTCGTTGCCGAGGCCAAGGGCGGCACCCTGTTCCTGCGCAACGTGGACGACCTGCCCCAGCCGCTGCAGGTGCGCCTGGCGCGTCAACTCGAGGGCGCGGACGTCCGGATCGTGGCGACCAGCGACCGACGCCTCGAGGACCTGGCCGCGGAGGATCTGTTCTCTGAGGAGCTGCTCGACCGGCTGAGCGCGGTTCAGGTCGAGCTGCCGCCGCTCAGCAAGCGCCGGGAGGACATCCCGTTGCTGGTGGCGCAATGCCTCGAGGACGTTGCAGCGGAAACATCGCAGCCCAAGCGGTCGTGTTCGCCCGACGCGATCGAACTGCTCGCAACCGCCAAGTGGCCCGGCAACGTGCGGCAGCTGCGGATGGTGATCCGGCAGGCGGCGGCGACCGGCGCCGGGCCGGTGATCACGGCCGAGCAGATCCAGGAGGCCCAGGGGCAAACCACGCAGCTTCCGAGTTTTGACGAGGCGCGCGATGAGTTCACGCGGAACTATCTCGTGCAACTGCTTCAAATTACTCAGGGAAATGTCAGCCAGGCCGCGCGGCTGGCGAAGAGGAACCGGACGGATTTCTACAAGCTGCTGTCCCGGCACGGGATCGAGCCGGAAGAATTCAAAATGTGACGCAATCGACTGTCGGGCTATTGAACAGACCGCGCCCGTCGCACGGCGCGGTTTCGGCACATCTTGTCGAAGCTCATATGCTTACGTGCTTGGCATAGAAACTGCATTTAGTATCTTGCGCAACATGGCGCAATGAATAGAGAAGATTAAGGTAAGTCATGACTATGCAGTTTCGATCGGTACTAGCCGCCACGGCGATTGCGGCGCTTGCAGCCACCGGCACGGCGAATGCGGCACTGTTGGCCAGCGGATCGGTCGGTGGTGCACCCTCCGGCGTAATCCGTGACAACCTCGACTGGCTGTCGCTCGGGTCGGCTGGCGGCCTTTCGCCACAGAGCGGCATACAGGTTACCTTCAGCCCCAATGCGCAGGCCGTGCAGGGCGCTGCCGGTGGCCAGTATGCGGCCCCGTGGCTATCGGGCGGCAACGGCGCGGGTTTCGGAAGCCCGAACCAGCCCAACGGCGTCGACACCTCGACCTACGCGACGACCGGCTCAACCGGCGCCTTCTCGAATGCAGCGGTGGAGATCCTGCTGCCGGGCGCGGGATACCAGTACTTCGGACTGCTGTGGGGTTCCGTCGATAATTACAACACGCTGTCGTTCTTCAACGGCCTGACACCCGTCGGCTCGCTCACGGGCAGCAACATTGTCGCCAGCCCGAGCGGCGACCAGGGCGTGAACGGCACGCTGTACGTCAACGTCACTTCCTCGCTACCCTTCAACCGGATCGTGGCGACCTCGAGCCAGTACGCGTTCGAGTTCGACAACCTCGCATTCAACCGGGCCGTGCCGACGCCCGAGCCGGGAACGCTCGCGCTGCTCGGGTTGGCGATTGCAGGACTCGGGATGACACGGCGCCGCCGGACCAGCTGACCCGCAGCAACCGTCGGCTGAGGCAACGAATCGGCCGGCTTCATGCCGGCCTTTTTCGTCATGCCTTCACCGGGTTGCCACCCCAGGTAAGAAACTCGCGAACTAATTCCCAGTTCCGCTGTCCTACTGCATCACGAGCTGGAGATATGTAAAATATTCCAGCAAGTCTGTTAAAGGGCAAACCCGTCGTGAGGCGGGGGCGCAAAGCTTCCGGTCCTTGGGCCAGCAGTGCTCCATGGATAGCGGAGTTGCCAGAGATTGGCGCCAGAGCTCCCCAGGAGCCACCGCGCGCCATTCCAGCAATCTCCTTGTCCCGCACGCCGCCCCAGGGCCGTCATTCGCATGAGCGGAGGGGATCAACGTATGCGTGGAAAGGCGATCGACGTGACGACAGGCAGATTGAGCGCGGGAATCCTCGCCTCGGTTCTAATGGCGATGCTGGCAGGATGCGGCGGCGGATCGAGTGGCTCGGCGGGTATTGTCGCGCCTCCGGTAGCGGCACCCACGCCTCCAGTAACGCCTACGCCTGCGCCACCGACGACCCCCACGAATCGTGCGCCCACTATCAGCGGCAGCCCGCCGGCCGTGGCCACCGCAGGCGCTCCATACTCCTTCCAACCGACCGCCAGCGACCCGGACGGCGATTCCCTGACATTCAGCGCATCCGGCCTCCCGGCGTGGCTGACGATCAGCAGCAGCACCGGCCAGCTCAGCGGCACCCTCCCTGCCGGGTCAACTGGCACGATCGGCGACATCATCGTGTCGGTATCCGATGGCAAGGCGTCGGCCAGCCTGCCCGCATTCTCGATAACCGTCGCGGTTACCGCGCTCGGGTTCGCGGACCTGGTCTGGAGCGCACCGACGCAGAACGTGGACGGTTCGGCGCTGACGAACCTCGCTGGCTACAAAGTCCGCTACGGACAGTCGCCGGGCGCGCTCACGCAGTTGCGAGATATTGCCGGCGCCGGCACGACGAGCGTACGTATCGATGGCCTGGCCCCGGGAACCTGGTATTTCACCCTCGCTTGCTACACCAACAGCGGCGTGGAAAGCGCTCCCACAGGCACCGTGTCGAAATCCATCACTTGAGGCTTTGTCCCGCTGCTCGTGACGAACCTCGGTTTGTGCTTCCACGATCAGCTCGAGTCGGCTCCACCCGAGTTGCCGGCAGAATGGCGACGCGAACTCAAGGTCCGCCATGCGTGTTCAAACGGCCCGTACGGGAATCGGCGCAGCCACGCGACCGCAATTGCGACCTGGGCCACGTAGACTGCGAGAGCGATCAGGACGACCACGAGTGACCCGACGTCCCCACCCAATCGCAGCCCCGGTCCCGAGATGATGAACAGGATCAGGAATCCCTGGATCACGTAAGACGTCAGCGTCATCCGTCCGAGCGCACTCAAACGCCGGGTCAGCCAGTTGCAGACCGGTGAACGAGCCATGAGGGCAAGCAGCGACAGATAGAACGCTGCCGTGACCAGGAAGTTCAGTTGCCGCGAAGTGTTGGTGGCCAGGTGCTGCGCCGAGCCAGGGTCGCCACCACCTATCAGAAACGTGGCCATCGCCAGCACTGCCGAGAGCCCTGCAAGCAGCGTGACAAGAAGCGCGAGCCTCGGGGTCGTCATGGCCAGCAGTCGCCCGCAGGCACCGGATTGCCAGAATGCATAGCCGAGCAGCATCCGGCCAAAGTAATAGAGGGTCTGCGTGAACACGGCCAGCGGATCGAATATCGATTCGACTGCCCGTTCGAAATTCAGCGCAACCAAGCCCAATGCCGTATCGGTTTTCAGCCGCCAGTAGAGATCGGCGGCTTCTGATCCGCCTGGTCCAGGGCCCGTGCCGTCGATCGCCAGCAATCGTGCGAAGAAGAGCCACTCTTCGGCCGCCAGCCGCGGCACCACCGCCAGGAGGACACCAGCGGCGACGAGCACGCGAGACGGCGCATTTCGCAGGGCGTAGAGCGCGAGTCCGAGCACGGCGTACTGGAGCAGCACACTGCCCCAGAAGATGAACAGCTGGAAGACGAGCCCGAACACCAGCAGGACGGTCATCCTGCGAACCAGCGGAGCTCGCTCAGCAACTGCACCGGAGCGCGTCCGCTCGAAGAGAATGGCGAAACTGAGGCCGAACAGGAAAGTGAAGATCGTGTGCGCCTTGTTCGTCAGCAACAGCGACAGGAGTCCGCGGATGCGCCAATCGAAGCCCGCACTCCAGAAGGTCCGCGACCGTTCGGCGACGGTGAAGAGATCATTGACGTCGACGAAATTGACGACGCACACCCCGAGCAACGCGAAACCCCGCCAGACGTCAATCGTCTCGATGCGGCCCGCTGGAGGCGACACTGAGGTGGCATGCGACGCCAATTCCTGTCACCTTTTCATGTTGCGCTGGCGAATTGTTGAATTAATGGACAGCCGCGCTGCGGCAAGAAATTTCACTTAGTCCGCGCCTGCCGCTCCCGGCGTCAGTCCCTGAAGGTCCAATACCGGTTTGCGGTGAAATTCCAGACCAGTACGACAGCGGTGGCGACCATCTGCGCGACGAGATAGTGTGCCCCCGAATCGAACAAGACCTGAACGACGCTCGTGTTGAACAGCGCACCAGTTGCCGCCACGGCCATGAATTGAAAAGATGCGATCGAGTGGCGACGGCTCGATGGAAAAACGAAGCGCCGCGCGAGAAAATAGTTTGTTACGGCGCCGGCGACAAACCCGCACAGGCTGGCAACCGCGACCGGCCTCTGGCGCGCACCGACCAGCCACACCAGGACCAGATACTGAACTGCAGTCCCGACCGCACCCGTTGCGGAGAACCGCAGAAATTGCACACCAAGTTGCGGCTTTCCCATGGACATGAGCGTTGATATGAAGCCCGAAATGTGGCGTTGTTGACGAACGAAGCAACCACCTCTCAATGGACTGGCAACATGCCTTCATCCGTCGTTGACCGCCGACTCCAGCGGGTCAGCATTGTGACACCCTTCCACAACGAGGAGGGAAGCGTCGCCCCCCTGTTCCGCCGGCTCAACGACGTCCTGGAGCCACTCTGCGACCAGTTCGAATTCGAGTTTGTCTGCGTCAATGACGGAAGCGGCGATGCGACGCTCAGGGCGCTGAAGTCGGTCGAGCTGCCGCTCGGTTACATGCGCCTCGTAGACCTGTCCCGCAATTTCGGCAAGGAGGCTGCCCTGACCGCCGGCATCGATCTTGCCACAGGAGCCGCCGTCATACCGCTTGATGCCGACCTCCAGGACCCGCCCGAGCTCATTCCAGAGATGATCCGAATCTGGCAGGAGGGCGCGCTCGTCGTTCTTGCACAACGAAAAGATCGCCACTCGGAGGGCCTCATCAAGCGCGCCACCGCCAGCGCTTTTTACTCGATTCATAACCGCCTGGCATCGACACCGATCCCGCCAAACGTCGGCGACTTTCGCTTGATGGACCGGCAAGTCGTAGACGCCGTTCGCCGGATGCCAGAGCGGCAGCGGTTCATGAAGGGCCTGCTCGCCTGGACGGGCTTTCCAAGCCAGACCGTGGAATACACGCGGGCACCGCGGTCCGCGGGCAAGAGTCAGTGGACATATCCGAAGTTGCTCGGCCTCGCTGCGGAGGGAATCACGAGCTTCTCGACTGCACCGCTTCGACTTGCGTCCATTGTCGGGGCGACATTCGCGCTGCTTGCGATAGGCTACGCGGCGTACCTGGTCTTGCGGGTTCTGATCTACGGCATCGACGTGCCGGGATACGCCTCCTTGTTCGCGGCGGTCGTGTTCATGGGCGGCATCCAGCTTCTATGTCTCGGCGTCCTCGGCGAGTATGTCGGGCGGACTTACATCGAGACGAAACAACGCCCCGTCTACGTCATTCGCCAGATGACTGAACGCTGCAGCGACAGCAGACCTCCGGAAGGCCCCACGGCCGGGCCTGCGACATCAGGTCCGTAATTTGAGCCAGTCAGACTCCCAGCAGGCTTAGGGAGGCGGGCGAGAGCTGGAGAGCCGCCGACCGCCATGCATCCGTATACCGCCATGCGACGCCAGATCGCCGAAAATCGCACGATTCTCGCCCTCCTCGCCCTGGGCCTGATGCTGCGGCTCGCCTGGATTGCTTACCAGACCGACGTCTTTCAGGGCGACGAATGCGAGTACCTGCGACTGGCCGGAAACCTGGTCCGTCACGGTCGATACGAAGGACTTTTCGACGGCCTGCAACTCGTCTACCCACCGCTGCTGCCGGGCCTGGTCGCACTTGTATCGGCGCTGACGCCCAGCCTGGCAGCTGCCGGCACAATCGTCGCGCTGCTGTCCGGCGTGGCACTCATCTCCGCCACCTACGCACTCGCAGGCCGCCTGTATGGACGTCGTACAGGAGCAATCGCGGCCGCACTCGTTGCAGTACATCCGACTCTGATCCAGCTCTCCGGAACGGTAATTTCCGAAGCGATATATCTTCCGTTGGTGGTTGCAGGTGCGCACGCTGCAGTAGTGTGGCTCGACGAGCGAACTCGCCTTCCCGGGCTGCTGTGCGGAACGTTTTTCGGGCTGGCCTATCTGACGCGACCTGAGTCGCTTGCAGCACCGCTTGCCATAGCCATCGTGTTCGCAGCCTGCGCCCGCATTCGTGGCACCACGATCATCGAGGCGCTACGCCAGACGCTGCCGATGCTGGCGGTGACCGCGGTCCTCGCTGCACCGTACGTCATCTATCTTTCCAGCCAGACCGGCGCGCTTCATCTCGAAGGCAAGAGCGTGATGAATTATACGATTGCCCGCCGCATAGGCGCGGGAATGGACCCGAATGAAGCCGCGCTGGCGCTGGGCAAGAACCTCGAAGAGGAAGGGCCGTTGCTGTCCCCGAATCACTGGATTGCCAACGCACCCCCGACCATTCCGACAAGGGGGCTCGCCGATTACTGGGTCGAGAATGCATCCCGCAATTTCGCCACTTTGCGCTGGACTCTGCTGTCAGCGGATTTTGGTGGCTATCCGCTACTGTTGCTGGTCGCACTGGGCCTTCTTGTGCGCACACCAGCGCGGCCTCTGATCCCCGGCGAGGTGCTGGTGCTCACATTGACAGCGGGTTACACGTTCATTCTGCTTGGCCAACACATGATCGCGTTCCGCTATGTCGTTCCGCTGCTGCCATTCCT
Organism: uncultured Gammaproteobacteria bacterium; assembly: GCA_963696545.1. Taxonomy (GTDB): domain Bacteria; phylum Pseudomonadota; class Gammaproteobacteria; order Steroidobacterales; family Steroidobacteraceae; genus RPQJ01. The sequence continues at coordinate 517,759 of CAVOKQ010000012.1, read as the reverse complement.
GCTGATCTGGGCCGCGCACGGCATTGGCATGATCACGGACTGGACTGTTGCCGGCGTCGGGTCCGTTGCCCGTCACCGAGAAGCGTGGCGCAGGCCGGTGGCAATAGCCGTGCCGTGTGTCCTGGCGCTGGCATTGGTGACGCCTGGAGTCGACCTCTCCCGCGGTGGTGACTTCCGCAGCACCGCGCCGCACGTAGCATTGCGCAAAGATGCAGGTATCTGGCTCGCGGGGGCCGATCCTCACCGGAAGACGGTCATGAGCACGAACACTGAGGTTCCGTACTATGCCCAGGCGACGGCACGCAGCCTGCCGTACGCCCCGGAGCAAAGGGTGCTGGCCTACATTCGAACCAGCCCCCCCGACTACATTGTGCTCACTCGCGAACCGTCCACGGTGGGGGCGTACTACACATCGTGGTTACAGCAAGGGGTCCCCGCACCTGAGGCCAGGCTGGTCCACCGGGTCGGTACACCCGGAGATCCGGACCTGGCAATCTACAGTTGGGAACCCGACCCCTTAAACAGAACGCCCCGCGCAAGGCGGGGCGTTCCATGACTGCTCTGAGACGTTCGTTTACTGGGCTTTGCGCCGTCGAACCAGGCCGAGCCCGATCAAGCCAATGCCAAGCAGCGCGAGCGAACCTGGCTCGGAAACGTTGTACACGTCGGAGTCGAAGCTGAAGCTTCGGGTGGCTCCGGTCACCACGACGCGCTGGAACATCGTCATGACGAACCCACCCGCAAGCGGACCGTGGCTGACGCTCGTCTCGCAGGAACTGCCCCGGATCGTCCGCACGCAATCAGGCGTCCTGTAGGCACGCTCCTCGCGGTCAAGCTTGGTGGCATACCCTGTGATGGTGCCATCGTTCGTACCCGAACCGCCCGTGGTGTAGCCCAGCGTTCCGGCGCTAAGCGGTTCCAGGAACGTGTCGAATACAGTGATTTCAAGGAAACCCGCGGCGCCCGCCTTAAGCGAGCTCGAACTGTGGATGAACGCACCACCAGGGCCGCCCGGGCTGTTCGAATCGGCAAACTCGAAATTGATCGTCCACGTGCCAAGGGTGCCTTTCAGAGAGACATTGTTCGCCGCCAGGTCGAGGTCGCCCGCGCTGCCGTCGACCACAGTCAGGGTGTTCGTTCCGTCGAAAAGACTGACGGTGAGCGCGTTCGCCGGCGTGAAAGCCGCTGCCGCAAGCAGCGTCGCCGGAATCATGAGCAGTCGCTTGAAGTTCACTTGATGTCGTCCTTTTTTCCGTTTCGGGCCGATTACCTGAGGCGGCCCGTTACCTTCGCATGAATCCAATGCAATCTGTGTACCAAGGACGATAAATATTTGATTTAAAAAAGAATTCCTGGCTGGCGACGATTGATCCGGGGACGCTGGCGGCGCCCGACTGTAAAGTTCTCCGACAATCCACTGGCGGCCCACCCGACCTAGTCCGCGGAGTCGTGAACGATCCGGGCACCGCGCTCGCCCGAGCCACTGACTCCGGCCACGAACTGCGGCATTCTTCTGGCATGAAATTCCATGCGTGTGGGATAGCAGGCGCCTGGCTGATCGAGCCGGATCCCCGACTCGACGAGCGTGGGCGGTTCTTCAGAGGTTGGTGCCAGCGAGAGTTCCAGGAAAGCGGGATCGATTTCGTACCCCTGCAAGCCAACATGGGCCTGAGCCATCGGCGCGGCACTGTTCGCGGACTCCATTACCAGGCCGCGCCCGCACTCGAAGCCAAGCTTGTCAGGTGCACTCGAGGTTCGATGTTCGACGTAGTGGTTGACCTGCGACCCACGTCACCGACTTATTGTCGCTGGTACGGCACTGTCCTCGACCCTGGCGATGCGAGGATGCTGTACCTTCCGGAGGGCTGCGCACATGGATGCCAGTCGCTCGACGACGATACCGAGTTTCTTTACCTGACGTCTGCGTACTACTCGCCGCGCGATGCCCGTGGTGCCCGTTATGACGATCCAGCGTTTGGCATTGACTGGCCCATGCCGGCATCATTGATATCCGCTCAGGACAGCAGCTGGCCCCTGCTGCAGAGTCCGCAGGGAGGGTGACGCTGATGAACATCGAGAACCTGGTCGGACACTCGCGCAATACTGCCGTCTACCACGTCCTGAAGTGCCGCGAGAACGAGGGCCGGCCGATTCGCGTCGGGGTGATCGGCGCCGGAGCGACAGGACGTGCAATTGCCCTGCAACTTGGCACACCCGTACCGGGCATGAGACTGGCGGGAATTGCAAATCGCACTCCAGCGCACGCTGAACGAGCCTTTCGCGAGGCAGGGATCGTCGGATGGGCCACCGCTGGCAGTCCCGCGGAGGCGCAGTCGCACGTGGTCTCCGGTGTGCCGATACTCACGGACGACCCCGCCGTATTGACTCAATGCCCCGGGATTGACGTGATCGTCGAAGTCACGGGCACAGTGGATTTCGCAGCAAGCGTCGCGCTCGACGCGATCGAGCACCGCAAGCACGTCGTGCTCGTCAACGCGGAACTGGACAGCCTGCTCGGCCCGATCCTCAAGACCAGGGCAGCCACGGCAGGGGTGGTCCTGACCCACACGGATGGAGACGAACCTGGCGTCGCGATGACTCTGTTCCGATACCTCGAGTCGGTCGGACTGAACCCGGTCGCGGCAGGCAACATCAAGGGAATGGTCGACTACTACAGGACGCCGAGCACTCAGCAGGCTTTCGCCGAGCAGAACGACCAGGACGTCCGCAAGGTGACGTCCTTCGCGGATTCGACCAAGCTGTCCATGGAAACGACCGTGCTCGCCAATGCAACGGGTTTTCGAGCCGGCCGCCGGGGCATGCACGGTCCGGCCTGCAGCTACGTAAGGGAGCTCGCGCACCTGTTGCCCGCCGAGCAGATGCTTGACGGAGGCATTGTCGACTACTGCGTTGGCGCAGCGCCGTACACGGGCGCGTTTGTCGTCGTCCATGAGGGGAATCCCAACAAACAGCGCCAGCTCGCGTACTACAAGCTCGGGCCCGGCCCGTTCTACGTCTTCTACACGCCATTCCATCTTCCGCACCTGCAGCTGCCCTCAACGATCGGTCGCGCCGTGATCCACGGCGATCCTACCGTTACCCCCCTCGGTGGACCTGTCTGCCAGGTCGTGACCATGGCGAAGAAGGATCTGAAGGCGGGCGAAAGGCTCGACGGCGTCGGTGGATACTGTGCCTACGGCCTGATCGACACCGACGAGCGAGCGGGCGACGAGAACGCGCTGCCGATCAGCCTCTCCGACGGCTGCGTCCTGCGCAAGGACGTTGCGAAGGACACGGTGATAGGATTCGACGACGTCGCCCTGCCGGCGACCCGGCTCAGCGACCGCCTCTGGCGCGAGCAGCGCCAGCGATGGCCCTATGGACCCTTACGCAGGCAAGCCGTCAATCAAGGGAATGAATGAAGCAGATCATCGTCCTGGGAAGCGGCATGGGCGCGCTCGGTGCCGCCCATCGCCTGAACGCCGAAGGCCTCCGGCCCGTTCTTTACGATCGTAACGACCACTACGGTGGCCACACGGCGTCGTTCCGCAACGAGCAGGGCTTCCTGTTCGACCTCGGGCCTCACATATCCTTTACCAAGGACAGACGCATCCAGGAAATTCTCGCCGCGAACGTACGCGACGAGCACTCGAGCCTCCAGATCCATTTGAACAACTACTGGCGTGGCCACTGGCTCACCCACCCGGTGCAACTGCACCTCCACGGGCTTGCTTCCGAATTGATAACGGAGATCATCGACGACTTCGTCGCACAGCAGACCGCGGGCGACAGGCCGATCGCGAACTACGAGGAGTGGCTGGTCGCGAGCTACGGAACGAAGTTCGCCGAGTGTTTCCCGATGCAGTACACGCGGAAGTACCACACCACGCACGCCCACAACATGAGCACCGACTGGCTCGGTCCGCGCATGTACAGGCCGAACCTGAAGGAGATGCTGCGCGGCGCGCTCACCGCAACGCCTCCTCCGGTCGAGCACTACGTCGCCAATTTCCGCTATCCGACGCGCGGCGGCTTCGTCTCCTACCTCCATTCGTTCGTCGACCGCGCGGACCTCCACCTCGAGCACGAGGTCGCATCGATCGACCCTCGTTCAAGGACGCTACGCTTCGCCAATGGCGTCGAGACCGGCTTCGATGCAGTGGTCTCGAGCATACCCCTGCCGGATCTCATTCCCTTGATCCGCGGCGTACCCAATGAGGTCATGGAGGCCTCGCGGAGGCTGGCGTGCACGACGTGCGTGCTCGTCAATCTCGGCGTTGACCGCGACGATCTCTCCAGGGCCCACATGACGTATTTCTACGACGAGGACATCTGCTTCTCCAGGCTCAGCTTTCCTCACATGCTGGCCGCGAGCAACGCGCCCGCGGGCAAGGGAAGCATCCAGGCCGAAGTGTACTTCTCGCAGAAATACCGTCCGCTCGCGGGCCGACCTGAGGACCTGATCGAGCGGGTCATCAAGGACCTTGTCCGGTGCGGCCTGTTGAGGGAGACCGACACATTCACCAGTCGGGGTGCGCGGCTGATCGAGTATGCGAACGTGATCTTCGACCTCGAGCGCGCTGCGGCCCTGAGCGTAGTCCATGGCTACCTGGATGAGATCGGTATCGCGTACTGCGGGCGCTACGGCGACTGGGGCTACATGTGGACCGACGAGAGCTTCATCAGCGGGGAAAAGGCCGCCGAGAAGGCGCTGCTGGCTGCGTGACATGACCGTGAGTGGCTCGAATACCGAGGGAGCCGTCATCGGTCTGCCCACCGAAGGCAGCGCGTATACCGAAAGTCTCTATGCCGCGGTCCGACGCAACGGCACCGTCGTCCGGGACGGCATCTGGTCCGGGCGCTGGCTGCTGTCGAACGTCCGGCGCGGCGACACCCTGCACCTGCATTGGCCGTCGTTCCAATACTACGAACCGGGCTCTGGCGGGACATCACTGTTCTCGCTGGCCCGCTTCATCGTGATCTGCGTTCTGTTGCGCCTGCGGGGAACGCAGATCGTATGGACGGCTCACAATCTCTACCCCCACGACGGTGGCAAGCGGCTGCGGATTCACCGCGTGGCGAGATGGTTCGTGGTGCGGATTGCTGGCAGCATCCTGGCGCACGGTCCGACGGCAGCTGCGATTGTGCGCGAGGAGTTCAAGGTCCCGGCTCACAAGATCCGGGTGACTCCCCACGGTCATTGGATCGACGCTCTGCCGAATGACATCAGTCGGCAGAAGGCTCGCGACAGCCTCGGGCTCCGGCACGAAGACCACGTGTTTGCCTTTGTCGGGCTGTGCAAGCCCTACAAGGGCCTCGAGGCACTGATCGATGCCGCAGGCACTCTTCCACCTGGCTCGGCATTGGTGATCGCGGGCAAGTTCTTCTCGTCCGAGTACCAGATGGAAATCCAGGAGCGCGCGTCTCGTGTCGGCGGCTCCCGGGTGTCTGTCTACCCTGGCTACGTGAATGACGATCAGCTGCAACGGTTCCTGAATGCTGCCGACACGGTGGTCTTGCCCTACAGGGATATCCTGACCTCCGGGGCCGCGATGCTGGCAATGAGCTTCGGACGGCCGGTGATCGCGCCCCGCCGAGGATCTCTGGTGGATTTCGTGCCGGAATCCTGCGGGATCCTTTACGACGACGCTCAGCCCAGCGGGCTCGCCGATGCGCTCCGATCGGCCCGGACGCGGGAGTTCGATGCTGACCGGATTCGACAGGCCGTTGCCCGCTTCACCTGGGACGAGGCAGCGAGGGTCCTGATCGACGAGCACCAGCGCCTCGATTTGTCGCACCGCGCGAGCTACTGGAAGACCACGCTGGCCTCCCTTGCCTGGTGCGCTTGGCATGTCGACGCTGGCGGTGCTCGCCCGAATCGCGCTGCCGGCCGGTTGGACGTCGCTTGGCACGGCACTGCTGCTCCTGGCCGGTGCGTTGCTCCTTGGACTGGTCTTCGTGAGCGGCCTCGTAGTCCTCGACCGGGACCAGCGGGCACGAAGAATGCTCCCTGACCGCTTCCACCAGCATTTCAGCCGAGTACCCGAATTGACGGGTCGCGGTTGGCGACGCTGGCTGCGTCCGCTGCTGGGACGCGCCCTTCGGCCAGGAGATGAGGTGCAGGTCAAGGCTGCCGACGAGATCCTCGCAACTCTCGATGCAGCAGGAAAGCTGGAAGGCCTGCCTTTCATGCCGGAGATGCTGGCGCACCTTGGGCGCCGGCATGTGGTCGACCGGAACATCGACAAGATCAATGACTGGATCGGTGGAAACGAGCTCAGGCGCACGCGGCGCATGGTCACATTGGTGGCAACACGCTGCCCTGGCACGGCGCATGGTGGCTGCCAGGCGGCCTGTCAGTTGATCTGGCACGAGAGCTGGCTGCGCCGTGTAACCGGACCCACGAGCGAAGTTGCGACGGCGAGCCCTCGCGTCAAGGATCTGATGGACCGCGTCGTGCCAGCTGCAGCGCAAGTACAAGCCCGTTCCGACGGCACAGACGTCAGATACATGTGCCAGATTACTGAATTGCTACGGGTCTCCGCGCCGGTGTCGCCTCAAGACTGGCTGCCTCGACATTCGCCCGCTGCTGAACGGAAACCTGCCCGTGACCGGCTGGCTGATTGCGCTGCTCACGCGCCTGTTCAACAGGGTGCAGCACCTGCGTAACGGCGCCGGTTTCCCGGTGTCGGCCCGGCAGCTCGAGCATCCCCCCACGCCGACTGCGAGACTGGACCTGTCCGTGGGCGAACGGGTCAGAGTTCGCAGCAAGCACGAAATCGGGCTGACGCTGCATCGGAACCAGAACCGAGGCATGTGGTTCGGCCGCGAAACGCTGCGGTTCTGCAACCACTCGTACACGGTTCGTGGCCGGGTCGAGCGCATCATCAACGAGCGGACCGGAGCGATGATGACGCTGGGCACTCCCTGCGTGATTCTCGAAGGGGCATGCGCCACCGGTGAGTTCCTGCGATTCTGCCCGCAGAACGAATACGTCTTCTGGCGTGAGATCTGGCTCGAGCGAGTCAGCAATTGACATCGACTCCCGGTCCTGCCGGCAACGCCTCCAGAACTCGTGGCGAAATCGCCGCGGGCGCGGCGTGGATGGTTGCCTTCAAGCTCACCGAGCGATCGCTGGGCTTCGTGAGCACGCTGGTCCTGGTGCGTGTCCTGATGCCGGCGGACTTCGGCATCATCGCGATGGCGATGTCGCTGATCGGGGTCCTGGAACTGCTCAAGACACTGTCGCTGGACCTCGCCCTGATTCAGCGGCGCGAGGTCGATCGTGTGCACCTCGACACAGCCTGGACCCTGAATCTGCTCATCGGCCTCGTCGTGGCGGTGATCATGCTGCTGCTCGCGCAACCGGCCGCGGCGTATTTCTCTGAGCCCAGGCTTGCAGGAGTGATCTACGGGCTCACGGCTGGCTGGTTCATCCAGAGCTTCGAGAACATCGGCCCCGTCGCCTTCCGCCGGGACCTGGACTTTCGGACAGAGTACCGTTTCCTGGTCGCGAAGAAGCTGGCGGCTGTAGTCATCACCGTGCCGCTGGCGTTCTGGTTGCGGACCTACTGGGCGCTGGTCATCGGGATGGTGGCCAGCAAGGCGTTGTCGGTAGCCATCAGCTACCTGATGCACAACTACCGGCCCCGCCTCTCCCTGGCGGCCACTGCCGACCTGCTGGGCTTCAGCAGCTGGCTCGTGCTGAACAATGCGATCTACTTCTTCAACGACCGGGTGACGGACTTCGTGATCGGGCGCATGGCCGGCGCGCCCGCGCTGGGCCTGTACAACATCTCTTACGAGATCGCCAACATGCCGACCACCGAGATCATGGCTCCGATCAACCGGGTCATGATGCCCGGCTACGCGAAGATGCAGCGCGACGATGGCGACTTCCGGCGCACTTATCTCGACACGGTCGGCGTGATGACCCTGTTTTCGTTTCCCGCCGGAGTGGGGATCGCTGCGGTGGCGGCCCCGCTGGTGGCGCTCCTGCTCGGACCCCGCTGGCTGGCCGCGACGCCCATCATCCAGGTGCTCGGAATCTACGGTTCCATCGTGTCGATGGGCTCGAACACCGCCTCCGCCATGATCACCCTTGGGCGGCAGCGAACGATGACCGTGCTTGCGTCGACGCGGTTGGCGTTGTTGATCCCGGCGGTCATCTGGGCCACCGGCGCGCATGGCGTCCTGGGAACGGCGCTTGCCGTGCTCGCGGTCACGCTCGTCATGTCGCCGGTCAATTTCCTGGTCCAGGTCCCCATGCTGGGCATACGGCTCCGCGACTTCATCAGCCACATCTGGCGACCCATCGTGGCCTCGATCGTCATGTATTTCGCCGTATCCGCGTCGCTGCAGGCGCTGCGATCCCTGCACGTGACCAGTTCGCTGGCAGGTCTCGCCGTCGGTCTTGGTGCGGGACTTGCCGCCTACGTGGCGACCGTCGCACTGGCCTGGCACTGGCGCGGCCGACCCGAGGGTGCAGAAGCTCTATTGCTGCGCCATGCCCGCAACTGGCTGGCGCAGCGACGATGACCCATCATTTTCCCATCCCCATGCATGCCCTTCTGAATGTGACATCAGTGACCGGAGAAAATCGTGCCCGAAGCCATTGACCAGCAGCCCCGAGTCAGCGTCGTGACGCCCGTCTACAACGGTGAAAAGCACCTGGCGAACTGCATCGAAAGCGTGCTGGCGCAGACGTACCGGAACTTCGACTACATCATCGTCAACAACTGCAGCACCGATCGCACGCTGCAGATTGCCGAGGAATACGCGGCACGTGACCCGCGCATTCGCGTGCAGAGCAACTCCGAGCTGCTGAATGTCATCGACAGCCACAACAGGGCGTTCAGCGTGGCCCCGCCCGAGAACGAATACATCAAGATTGTCGGCGCGGACGATTGGCTGTTTCCGAACTGCCTGGCAGAGCTCGTCGCTGTCGCCGAGCAGCACCCCACCATCGCGATGGTCACGTCGTACGTGCTGGTCGGCTCGCGAATCGGGTGGGACGGACTCCCCTATCCAAGCACGTTCGTCAAGGGACGCGACATCTGCCGTCTCAGGCTGCGCGACAGGATCCTGGTGTTCGGCGGTCCGTCCGCTTCGCTGCTGCGAACGGATGCCGTGAAGGCCAGGCAACCCTTCTACCCCCCAGGCAACTATCACGGCGACAATGCAGGCTACCTGAACCTGCTCAAGGACACCGACTTTGGCTTCGCGCACCAGGTCCTGTCCTACAACCGTCGCGGCGAGGATTCGCGCACGACCCACTACCTGGAAAGTTTCAATTCGAACGCACTGATGATCATCGAGGAGCTCGTGGAGTTCGGACCGGTGTTCCTCACCGACGATGAACTCCGACAGCGCCTCGACGAATCCACGAGTGAGTACTACAGGTTCCTCGCCCGCAGCGTATTCGACTTCCGCGAACGCGAATTCTGGCAGCTGCACGGCGAGCGCCTGAAAAAACTAGGCATTCCGCTCGACCGGGCCCGGCTGGCCCGCGCAGCAACGGCCCATTTCTTCGACCTGGTGCTCAATCCCAAGCGAACCATCGAAAACGTGTACAAACGCGTAACCGACCGGATGGGATGATTACCGCAGCAGCATGGGCGAGTGGCCGAGTTCGTGGCGATTGTCTATATTGTCGATGAGAGGATGACCCGATGAAGAACCTCATTATCCGACTGCCCGCGCTGATCCTGCTCTTCGCGCTGTCCGCCGGCACCTGGGCGAAGACCTATTCGACCAACTTCGACAGTGCCGAGAATCCGCTGTCGGAGGGGGGCGCATGGGTCAACGTGGGCCAGGCGTGGACTCGTGTGGTGACCAGTGGGGGCGTCGCTTACGGCACGCACCGCGCCACGGGCTACAATGATTCGTACGCGCACCTGACGGGATTCGGTCCGGATCATAGCGCTGAGGCCACGATCCAGATCAGCGGAACGTTCGGGCCGAACCAGGAGGTCGAACTCCATCTGCGCTGGGACGACTCGCCGAACGTCGCCCGTGGCTACGAGATTCTCTGGGAAGCGCGCAATTCCTATGGGTATATCGTGCGCTGGAACGGGCCGCTCGGGAACTATACGATCCTGAAGAGGATCAATTTTCCGAAGGCCCCGGCAACGGGCGACGTGATGAAGGCGGACATCGTCGGCACCACGATCACGGTATATCTGAACGGTGCCGTAGTCGGCTCTGTGTCTGATTCAACCTGGGCCACGGGCAACCCGGGCATCGGGTTCTACTCGGACGACGCCTCGGGCGCGCAGAACTCGCGATTCGGATTCACCAGCTTCACCGCAAGCGACATTTCCGCCCGTCCGCGCGCACCGACTGCCATCGACGTCCGGTAGTCGCAGGTTTCCTCAGGATCGAGCCATAGTACGTACTGAAAAGCGCTCGGGCATTTTCCACCTCGAAAAATGCCCTGGCGAGGGCGGTCGGGCCGAAGATCCGACGCATTGACCCGAGCGCAGCCTTCATGCGACCCGGTCCGGCGCCACCCGCGACTTCGAGCCTGCGGCGGATCTCGAGTTCCCTGACGAATTCAAAGCCCACTGCACGCAGCATCCGATTGACCTTCGGCCGCGTGGTATAGGTGATCGACGAGAACAGGAACTCGCTCGATCGCCCCAGCAGGCGCAGATAGACAGCCGCCAGCGGCTTCGGGAACAGGGGCAGCCAACGCACCTGGTAATGGGGTTCCCAGAAGCCCAGGTAATTTTCACAGGTCAGGAACAGGTGGCCACCCGGCCTGAGGACGCGGAACGCCTCGCGCAGATAGACCGCCGGACGCTTCACGTGCTCGAGGACCGCGACACTCATTACCACGTCGAAGCTCTCGTCGCGAAACGGCAGCTGCTCGCCGTCAGCCACCAGCACGTCACGGCCACCGACCTCGGCCATGCGCGCGGCGACCACGCGGCACCAGTCCGGGCCCGGCTCGATCGCGACGACGTCCGCGCCTCGCAGTCTCGCCTCGACCGAGGTCTGCCCCAGGCCAGCGCCCATGTCGAGAACCCGCACAGACCGGATCGCGACTCCCTTCTGCTCCAGCGCGTCGAATGCGGCTCGCGCGACGCGACGACTCAGATCGCGCTCGACGGCGGCAGCCAGGACTCGCTCGTCGAGACCCACAGAGTCCGCCACCGGTCGCAGCGCCCGCTCAACCAGCGCCGCGATGCTCGGGGCCTCATTCTGCTGCTCGATCTGACCCGCAGTACCGAAGTACCGATGGTTCACTTGGCCGCCATGAACTGGTCGATCTGTTCCACACACAGTGACCGCGCATCCGCGCCCGACGCGTGGGACCTGTACCATTCGGCGGTCCACCGCAGCGCCTGATCGAGCGAAAGACGCGGCATCCAGCCCAGCTCCCGGTTCGATTTCTGCGAATTCAGGCGCAGCTCCCGCTCCTCATGCGGATGGACTCCACCGTCCTTCCGCCAGGCCGATCGTGCACCCCAGCTCGCCGCAAGAGTCTCGACGACTCTTGCCACCGGCTGCATGTCAGAATCCGTCGGCCCGAAATTCCACTCGCCAGCGTATCGGTCCGGCTCAGCATCAAGTGCCTCGGCCAGCATCAGGTAGCCGTTCAGGCAGTCGAGGACGTGTTGCCACGGGCGCACCGCCTCAGGATGCCTCAGCATGACGGGACGGCCCTCCGCCAGCGCCTGGACGGTCTCCGGCACCAGCTGGCGCGCGGTCCAGTCACCGCCACCAATGACGTTGCCTGCCCGGGCGCTGGCCAATCCGACCGGTGCGCGACCCTCACCGCTGAAGAACGAATCGCGAAAGGCACGCGCGACGAACTCGGCACAGGCCTTGCTGGCGGAATAAGGATCACGCCCTCCCAATCGGTCACGTTCGCGGTAGCCCCAGACCCAGTTCCGGTTTTCGTAAACCTTGTCAGTCGTCACGTTGACGACCGTGCATGCCCTTCCCAACCGTCGGATCCCGTCGAGGACGTTGGCGGTACCGACCACGTTCGACGTGATCGTGTCGATTGGATCCTCGTAGGAACGCAGCACGACTGACTGGGCAGCGAAGTGCAGCACGATCTCCGGCAGGAACGAGCGAAGCTCGTCCGCCACCCGCTCGCGGTCGCGAATGTCGCCGATGACCGAGTCCACGAGTCCGCCCACCGCAGCCAACTCGAACAGGCTGGGCTGCGTCGGAGGGTCCAGCGCGTAGCCCCGCACTTGCGCACCATGCCGTGCCAGCCAGATCGCCAGCCAGCTTCCCTTGAAGCCCGTGTGCCCCGTGAGGAAGACCCGCTTCCCGCGCCAGAACTCAGGCGTCAAGGCACCCGTCCTGGCGCAGCTCTGCGCCCCTCACGGCTTCCAGACCATCCACGGGCAATCTCCAGCCGACGCCATGCGATCGTAGACGATCTTGTCCTTGAACGTATCCATCGGTCGCCAGAACCCCGCGTGGCGCTGGGTCATCAGCAGCCGTTTCTCGATGAGGCGCTCGAATGGTTGCTCAACGAGTTCCTGGCCTTCCTCGATGTAGTCGAAGATCTCCGAGCGAAACACGAAGTAGCCACCGTTGATATGCAGCGCATCTCCGCCGACCGGTCCGATCGCCGTCACCCAGCCCGCTGCGTCGGACTGCGTGAAGTGAAAGCTCTGCGGCATGCACACCGAAATCAGGCCGCCGACGGCACCGGACGCCTCGAACGCCGCGACGTAACGGTCGAGTGCAAGATCGGCGAGCCCGTCGGAGTAGTTGGCCAGGAACATCCGCTCGCCCGCAAGCAGGTGCCGGACTCGCAACAGGCGCTGCCCGATGTTCGAGTGCAGCCCCGTGTCTACGAACGTGATGCGCCAATCCTGGATGTCACTGCTGTGCAATTCCAGCCGGCGCCCGCCGTCGCTCATCGTGAAGTCGTTGGAGGCGTACTCGCTGTAGCGCAGGAAATATTCGCGAATCAGGTCCCCTCGGTATCCCAGGCAGAGGATGAAGTCGTTGTGGCCGAAGTGCGCGTAGTAGCGCATCAGGTGCCACAGGATCGGGCGGGCGCCGACCGGAACGAGCGGTTTGGGAATGGTATCCGAGTGCTCCCGCAGCCGCGTACCCAGCCCACCACAGAACAATACGACCTTCACCGTCAGTCACCTACAGGACTAGTTTGCGCGCATGGAATGCTTCGGCGTAGCCGCCGGGCGCGGCGCATTCGACGCCGCGCAGGCGCGCCAGCCCGCGGAACGTTTCGGGAGTGAACCACCCGCGCGTCCGCTGTGACTGAAAGCAATCCATCAGCACCGCCACTTTGCGATCGATGTCGGACTCGGCCAGGGGCACGAAGACATTCGGTTGCCCCAGGTCGCCCTCGTATTTTGGAATCTCGTACTCGAGGATCAGGTGAGAGCGGAAGGTGTTCCACGTGAGTTCGCCGAGCAAAGCGTGGTCCTGGTGTCGATCGCGCAGCGTGTGCGTCAGCACGACGTCTGGCTGGATCTCGGACTTCAGCAACTCGAAGGCATCCTTGATTGCGCAGTACTGGCCCGGAAAGTAACCCGACCGGAACTGGTGCAGACGGACCTCGGGCGGCCTCTGACTGCCGCCGATCCGGCGGGCCGCCTCACGGCTCTCGTCGTCCCGCACCGGTTCGCCGCCAAAGATCGCCCAGACCACACGGACGTTTGGCCGCTCCCGCACCCATTTCGACAAGGTGCCGCCGCAACCAATCTCGATATCGTCGCAGTGCGCACCGATGCACAGGATTGTTGCGGCCTCGTCAACGCGCTTGACGTCGAGTCCTATCAAACGGAACCCCCGCTAATTGATCACCTTGCTCTTGATTTCGGACACGGCACTCTCCGCGCCGGTCGCCGTGTAGGCCGTCACGCCGAAGTACCACGTGCCGACAGCAAGATTCTCGATGACGATGGTCGTGGTCGCCGTGCTGGAAATCTCGACCTTCTGGTTGAGGCTCGCACCGCTCGTCCCATAGTAGACGCGGAAGCCGGCAAGATTCGTGAGCGGAGTACCGTTCTCGTTCTGAGTGGGTGCGGTCCAGCTGACCGTGGCTGCGCCAGCCTGTACCTGCACCACGTTGATCGAGAACGGGGCAAGAGACGTGCTGAACGTACCGTCGGACACCGAGATCACGATGCCCGAGTAAGTGCGCACGTCGCCCGCGACGGGCGTACCGGACAGCCGTCCGGTCGCCGTGTCGAAACTGGCCCAGGCAGGCTTGCCGACGATCGAGAACGTGAGTGGCTTGCCTTCTGGATCGTTGGCCGTCGGCTGGAAACTGTAGAGCTGTCCGACCGTGCCGCTCGTCGACGGCGCGCCGCTGATCACCGGAGGCTCGTTGACCGGATCGACCGTGATGGTGAACGCAGGCAGCGATGCCGAGAGGGCCCCGTCCGTTACCGTGATTACGATACCGATGTAGGTGATATTGGCGGCCGGCGGAGTGCCGGACAACCTGCCCGTCGTTGCATCGAGGTTCGCCCAGGAAGGCTTGTTGGTGATCGAGAACGTCAGCGCCTGGCCGTCCGGATCGGAGGCTGTCGGCTGGAAACTGTACTGTTGACCGACGGTGACCTTCGATGCAGGCGTGCCGCTGATCACTGGCGGTCGATTGGCCGCGACCACCGTGATACTGAACGCGGCCAGCGACGCACTGAGACTGCCGTCGCTCACGGAAATGACGATGCCGGAGTAGGACCCGACATTCCCCTCGGCGGGCGTACCGGACAGCCGACCGGTCGTCGTGTCGAAGACCGCCCAGGCCGGCTTGCCTGCAATTGAATACGTCAGTGTCTGCCCGTCCGGGTCGGACGCGGTCGGCTGAAAACCATACGCCTGACCGACCGTCACGCTGGTCGATGCAGTACCGCTGATCACTGGCGGTCTGTTCGCGGAGTTCACAGTGATTCCGAACGGCGCCAGAGACGCCGTCAGAGATCCATCCGACACACTGATCACGATCCCGGAGTAGCTTCCGACATCGGCTGCCGCCGGAGTGCCCATCAGCCGCCCGGTCGTCGCGTCGAAAATGGCCCAAATTGGCTTGTTGGCGATCGAGTATGAGAGCGGCTGCCCATCCGGGTCGGAGGCCGTCGGCAGGAAGTTATACGCCTGCCCCGCCGTGACACTCGAGGTCGGCACGCCGTTGATCACCGGCGGCCGATTCGCATTGGCGACCGTGATGCTGAACGCGGCCAGCGACGCACTGAGACTGCCGTCGCTCACGGAAATGACGATTCCCGAGTACGTGCCGGCGCTTCCCGCGCCCGGTGTCCCCGACAAGCGTCCGCTGGCCGCATCAAAGTTCGCCCAGGCCGGCTTGCCTGCAATTGAATACGTCAGTGTCTGCCCGTCCGGGTCGGACGCGGTCGGCTGAAAACCATACGCCTGACCGACCGTCACGCTGGTCGATGCAGTACCGCTGATCACTGGCGGTCGGTTCGCGGAGCTCACAGTGATTCCGAACGGCGCCAGAGACGCCGTCAGAGATCCATCCGACACACTGATCACGATCCCGGAGTAGCTTCCGACATCGGCTGCCGCCGGAGTGCCCATCAGCCGCCCGGTCGTCGCGTCGAAGACAGCCCACACGGGCTTGTTGACGATCGAGTATGACAGCGGCTGCCCATCCGGGTCGGATGCCGTCGGCAGGAAGTTATACGCCTGCCCTGCCGTGACACTCGAGGTCGGCGCGCCGTTGATTACCGGCGGCCGATTCGCATTGGCGACCGTGATGCTGAACGCGGCCAGCGACGCGCTGAGACTGCCGTCGCTCACGGAAATGACGATTCCCGAGTACGTGCCGGCGCTTCCCGCGCCCGGTGTCCCGGACAACCGACCGGTGGTGGCATCGAATGTCGCCCACGCAGGTTTCCCGACGATCGAGAACGTCAGCGGTTTGCCTTCCGGGTCCGAAGCCGTTGGCTGGAAACTGTAGGACTGACCGACAGTTGCCGTCCCAGCAGGAGTACCACTGATCACGGGCGACTGGTTGGCGGCCGCGACCGTGATGCTGAACGTGGCCAGCGAAGCGCTGGAGTTACCGTCCGAGACCGAGATGACGATACCCGGGTAGCTGCCGACGCTGCCCGCGGCCGGCGTCCCGGACAACCGACCGGTGGTGGTATCGAATGTCGCCCACGCAGGTCTCCCGACGATCGAGAACGTCAGAGGCTTGCCCTCAGGGTCCGAAGCCAGGGGCTGGAAGGTGTAGACCTGCCCGACAGTGACGCTGCTTGCAGGAGTCCCGCTGATCGTCGGCGGCTGGTTCGCAGAGACCGTGATGCTGAAGGATGGCAAGGATGCGTTCGACGAACCGTCGGATACCGTGATGACGATGCCCGGGTACGTGCCGACATCCGCACCGCCGGGCGTGCCGAACAACCGCCCGGTGGTCGAATCAAAGATCGCCCAATTCGGTCGACCGGCAATGGAGAACGTCAGCGGCTTGCCTTCCGGATCCGAAGCGGCAGGCACGAAGCTGTAAGGCTGCCCGGCCGTGACGCTGGTGGCAGGAGTACCGCTGACCGTTGGTCGCTGGTTCGCAGCGCCCACGGTGATGCCGAACGCCGGCAGGGCTGCGCTCAGCGATCCATCCGACACACTGATCACGATCCCGGAGTAGCTTCCGACATCGGCTGCCGCCGGAGTGCCCATCAGCCGCCCGGTCGTCCCGTCGAAAACAGCCCACACGGGCTTGTTGACGATCGAGTATGACAGCGGCTGACCATCCGGGTCGGACGCCGTCGGCAGGAAGTCATACGCCTGCCCTGCCGTGACGCTCGAGGTCGGCACGCCGTTGATCACCGGCGGCCGATTCGCATTGGCGACCGTGATGCTGAACGCGGCCAGCGAAGCGCTGGAGTTACCGTCCGAGACCGAGATGACGATGCCCGAATAGCTGCCGACGCTGCCCGCGGCCGGCGTCCCGGACAACCGACCGGTGGTGGTATCGAATGTCGCCCACGCAGGTTTCCCGACGATCGAGAACGTCAGCGGTTTGCCCTCCGGGTCCGAAGCCAGGGGCTGGAAGGTGTAGACCTGCCCGACAGTGACACTGCTTGCAGGAGTCCCGCTGATCGTCGGCGACTGGTTCGCAGACACCGTGATGCTGAAGGATGGCAAGGATGCGTTCGACGAACCGTCGGATACCGTGATGACGATGCCCGGGTACGTGCCGACATCCGCACCGCCGGGCGTGCCGAACAACCGCCCCGTGGACGAATCAAAGATCGCCCAATTCGGTCGACCGGCAATGGAGAACGTCAGCGGCTTGCCTTCCGGATCCGAAGCGGCAGGCACAAAGCTGTAAGGCTGCCCGGCCGTGGCGCTGGTGGCAGGAGTACCGCTGACCGTTGGTCCCTGGTTGGCAGCGCCCACGGTGATGCCGAACGCCGGCAGGGCTGCGCTCAGCGATCCATCCGACACGCTGATCACGATCCCGGAGTAGCTTCCGACATCGGCTGCGAGCGGAGTGCCTGACAGACGACCGGTCGTCGTGTCGAACACGGCCCAGGTTGGCTTGTTGCTGACCGAGTAAGAAAGCGCCTTTCCCTCGGGGTCGGACGCAGTCGGCTGGAAACCATAGACCTGCCCGACCGTTGCGGTGCCAGCGGGTGCACCGCTGATCGTCGGCGCCTGGTTGGCCGCCGTCACGGCAACGCTGAAAGCCGGCATCGACGCACTCAACGAGCCGTCCGAGGCCGTGATCACGATCCCGGTGTAGTTGCCTGCATCCGATGCAACAGGTGTCCCGGAAAGCTGACCAGTCGACGCGCTGAACGTCGCCCACGCGGGCTTGCCCGAGACCGAAAAAGTCAAAGGCTTTCCTTCAGGGTCGGAAGCCACAGGCTCGAAGTTATAGACCTGACCGACCGTGACACTGCTCGGTGGAGTCCCAGCGAGAACCGGGGGTCGGTTCGCCGCCGCGACCGCAATGGAAAACGCAGGGAGCGCAGCACTCAGCGCCCCATCCGACGCCGAAATGGTGATGCCGGCGTAAGTGCCGACATCCGACGCAGAAGGCGTGCCGAACAGTCTGCCCGTTGCGGGCACGAATGTTGCCCACGCGGGCTTGCCCGAGATTGCGTAAACGAGAGCCTGGCCTTCCGGGTCAACACCGGTCGGCTGGAAACTGTATACCTCTCCGGCCGTGACGCTGGTCGTGGGCGCGCCACTCAACTGCGGAGGCTGGTTTGGCGCCAGCACGACGATACTGAAGGTCGGCAGCGATGTCGGCAGCACCCCATCCGTCACGGTTATGACGATGCCCGTGTACGAGCCCACGCTGGCGATGCCAGGCGTGCCGGACAGTCGGCCCGTCGCTGGATCGAAGTCGGCCCAGGCCGGCTGGTTGGAGACGGAAAACCTGAGTGCCTGGCCCTCGGGATCGGAAGCAGCGGGCAGGAACACATAGTTTTGTCCGGCGGTGATCGCACCCGCTGGAATGCCACTGATCGAAGGCGGGAGATTGGCACCGCCCGCCGCCAGGACCGTAATGCTGAACGCCGGCAAGGAGGCACTTTGCGTGCCGTCGGACGCGGTGATGACGATCCCCGAGGTCGTTCCAACATCGGCACCGCCAGGGATTCCGAAAAGCCGCCCCGTGGTCACGTCGAACGTTGCCCACGCAGGCTTGTTCGCAATGCCAAACGTCAGGGGCTGGCCTCCTGGATCCGAGGCCGTGGGCTGGAAACTGAAAGCCTGGCCCGCAACGATGTTGGCCGGCGGAGTCCCGCCAATGACGGGCGCACCGTTCGCGACCTGGACAGCAATACCGAAGGGCTCGAGCGACGCACTCGAGGCTCCGTCCGATACTGAAATCGTGACATTGGGGTACGCGCCGACATCACCCGCAGACGGTGTACCCGACAAACGGCCCGTCCTGGAGTCGAAGGCCGCCCAGGCGGGCTTGTTCGCGACGCTGAAAGTCAGCGGCTCCCCGTCCGCGTCGGACGCTTGCGGCGTAAATTCATAAGCGCTGCCCGCGATGACACTGGTGGGCGGAGTGCCGGCGATGCTCGGAGGCCTTCCGGCTTGCCGATGCCGACGCCGCTGCCGTCCGCCCCGCCGCCGCCGCTGGCACCGCACGCAGCGAGCACGAGGCTGGCCACGAGAATAGCTGCATGCTTCCATGCCGACATGTTTTGCTCAAACCTCCGGGGAGCCAGACATTAGCGACCGGACCGGGGCTCGGGCCGGCCGCGATCAAGGCCGGGACCACAGTCGCCGGTGTCGCACAAGATACTGAAGGCGCGGCATTATGCCAGCCGAATGCGTCGCAAAAAACACTCATTGGTGCCGCGGCCACGTGGCCCGCGCATCGCACCATTAATTCCTTTTATTTCAATTACTTACTGAGACTGACGTCGGCCGGCGAGCGCCTCGCGTAACCTCCGGACCTCGTCGGCCACCGGGTGACCGAGTAGTCGCGCACCGACCAGCCATAGGGCCAGGGCCAGTGGCCCTATCGCCAGCAGCAGCACCGCCGGCCTTTCCGTAATGCCAAGCAGCCAATGCCTCGCCGCTGCACACGGCAATACTACGACGACCGCCAGGGCTGCACTGCGTGCAGTGGCATCGGCCAGGTCCCGCGCAGAGAAGTCGATCAGGCTGCGCAGCCTCTTCAGATACAGCGCCAGCAGCACCGCCGCGTGCACCGCCGTGGCGAGCGCGATGGCCTCCAGGCTGATGAGCGATGCCAACAGGCACAGCGCAACCCACAGTGGCGCAGCTACGCTCGTGATGCGCAATCGAGCACCCGCCTGCCCCATGCCCCCGAGCAAGTCCCCGGCAAACGCATACCCGCACTGCACCATCGCGCCGATGCAGAGCAAGCGCAGCAATGGAGCCGAGGCCTGCCACTGCGAACCGAACATCAATTCGATGATCTCGGGAGCCAGCACGGCCGCGATCCCGAAAACCGGCCACATGATCGCCGTGTACAGTTCGAGCGTGCGTCGATACTGCTGCCTCAGGTCCGCTGCCCCTTCCCGTGCCTGCTTGGCGAAACCCGGCAGCAATACGCGGGAGATCCCTCGCCCGATGTTCTGGTTGAACTGCACGAACAGGCCCGCCGCACGGCTGTAGAGGCCGAGGTCGGCGAAGCCGAACCGCCGACCGATGACGAACTCGTGCACGTTGCGCATCCCCGTCTCGAGCGCCCCGCTCGCGGTGAACTTGGTGCAGTAACTCCAGATCGGGCAGACCCCTTCAAGCTCGGCAGGAACCACATGCCCTCGCGCCGCGCCAGCATCAGGACCACCACCATGGTGGCAGCGTTCACGACGTTGCCCCAGGCCAATGCCAGGTATCCCATCCCGTACCAGGCGAACAGCACGCTGGCGACATGGCCGACGACGAGACCGATGGTCTGTATCCACAAGATCTTCGGAATGGCCATTTCGCGATACAGGAGCGCGGTCACCGGCGTTGCGAACGGCAGGAACACGAATGTCAGCGCGAGCACCGCGAGAACGCTCGCCACGCCGGGCTCATCGAAGAAGTGGGCGATGGGATGCCGCAGCAACAGCGTCAGCACGCACATGGACCAGCCGACCACGAGCGCAACTCCGAAGGCCGCCCGAATCCGCGTCCGGTCGAGCTGCTTCTCCTGCATCAGGTACTCACTGATCCCGAATTCGCGGACCACGTTCGCGATCGCCATGAACGCCGCCGACAGCGAAAACACACCCACCTGCGCGGGCGTGAGCAGGCGGGCGAGGATCATCGAGACCACCAGGTAGACGCCGACCGCAAGGCCGCGCTGCAGCATCGTCAGTGCAAGGAGGCGACGCATCGTCCCTACGGCTCAGCGACCAAGAGCGCGTTTCAGGACTCGCCAGAATCCGTCCGGCGCGGCGCTGCGCACCCGCTCGCGAACGACACTCCTTGCCTGGTGCCAATGCAGCGATGGCACATCCTCCAGGCGCAACTCAACGAGCCGCACACCGGGCGTCGCAACCACGCGCGCTGCGAGATCGGCGGCGTCGCCGGTGGCCGGGAAGTAGGAGCAACCGACGGCAGCCGCCAGCTGCGAGTAGTCTGGATTCGCCACGCGGACACCCGATTCCCTCCCGAATGTGGTCACCTGCTGGCGGCGAATCAGGTTCATCTGTCCGTCGTTGAACACCACGATCACCAGGTTCACGCCCTCCCGCATCGCGGTCTGCAATTCGCCCATCGACAGCACGAGACCCGCATCCCCGATGCAGGCGAACACGTGGGCCCCAGGCTGGGCCAGCGCTGCGCCGATCGCCGCGGGCAATCCGAATCCCATGGACTGGAAGTCGCTCGGGCAAAGGAGCCCCCTGGGCCGCAGCACGACCGCATACCGGCGGGTCAGGACCTGGTGCAGTCCGGCATCCGTAACGTAGATCGCGCGATCGCCCGCGACTGTCGCCAGCGCCTCGAAGAACGCCCGGATCGACCCACCGCCGAGACCCGGCACGACGGGCTCGTGATTGATCGGCGTCTGAATCTCGTCCACCAGGCGCTGCCGCAGACCGCTGAGTTCCGCTGCCTCCCACTGTCTCGGGGCGAGGTCGTCAAGCGACAGAGCCGCAAGTACGTCCTCGACGCGGGCGTGGATCGCCAGCCGCGCGGGATAGTTCGCTGCAAGCACCTCGGCTGAACTGTCCACCCGCACGAGCTTGTGCTGCGGAAGCTCGAGGCGGCCACCGGCGCTGCCGTTGTGGGTGAATTTGCAGCCAAGGGCCAGTATCAGATCCGCCCGCTCGAGCAGGAGCGGTACGACTTGGCCAACACCCGTGGAGAAATCCTGCACGAACGCGAGCGGGTCCGTATCGGGCAGGACACCGCGTCCACTGGTGGTAAAGACCGCAGGAATGCGCAGTCGATGCGCAAGCTCAAGGACCGGACCGGCCGCAGCCTGGGCACCTTGCCCGCAGAAGATGACCGGCCGCACGCACTGTACAAGCATCCGGCGCAGCTCCCCCGCATCCAGGCATGGCTCGGGCACGCAACTGGTACGCCCGGACGATTCCGCTTCGTCGTACAGCACGCTCGCAGCCAACTCGACGAGGACCGGACCCGGCTCCCCTGCAGTCGCTTCGCGAAAGCCTTCGACCAGAGTGTCTTCCAGGTCGACCGCGCGTTCGACGAACATGCAGCGCTTCACCAGCGTCCGGGCAATCGCCACCTGGTCGATGCGCTGCAACTGATAGGCGCGACCGGTGTCCTCCTGCCGCAGCGTGATCCAGAGCAGCGGCACCGAGTCGTGCTTCGCTTCGGCCACGCCAGACAGCGCATACACGAAGCCTGGCCCCGGAATGGTCGTCAGGACGCCAACCTCGCCCGAGGCGCGCGCATAACCTGCGGCCATGAACGCAGCCCCGCCCTCGTCCGCCGCGACGACACTCCGCAGCCCGCTCGTGCGCAGCGCTTCGTAGATCGGTACGTTCTGCGTGCCCGGGAGCCCGAACGCGTACCGGACTCCCAGCCCGGCCAGTGTGCGACACAGGAGTCCGGCGCCGTTCATCGCGCCCGCGCCGGCGCGCGCGCTGGCCTGTTGCGAATTCGCGCTCCGATCTCCCGCCAGAGAGTCTGCAAGTGATAGAGCTTCGAGTCGGTGCGCGCGACCGAAAAGGTCGCGGTCAAGGCACCGCCCAGCTGACTCTTGAAGCGGGTCACGGGATTGAGCGCAGCGTCCGTGAGATCGTTCAGCCGGTATCCCGCCGCTGCGAGTGACTCGAACGACCGCCAGCGCAGGAAGGCGCTGGCCCCGAGCCTGAGATAGTCCTCGTCGGCGCCGGCGCAGACCGTGTGGCTGACTGCGCCGGGACCCGTCAGCATCAACTGGGACGCGATCACCTTGTCTTCGTACACCGCGTGGCCCAGCCGGGCAAGCCCACGCGAGTGCAATCGCTCGAAATACCGGCGAAATGAGTCCTGCGGGAGATACAGCGGCGCGCCCTTGCGCTCGTGGGTCTGCAGGTGCAGGCGGAACAAGGCATCGAAATCGGCGTCCTCACGATACGTGACGCCTTCCTTCTCGCACCGGCGGACCAGGCGCCGCAGGTTCTGGTCCACTCGTTCCCACTGCTGCTGCAGGTCGCCGAGCGGAACGACGTACGTGTAGGACAGCGAGGCCTGCCAGCCACGCGCCTGGAACGTGCGCAGGTCCGTGATCGACGCGTCATTGTGGAGCAGGATGTGCGCATACCGCAGCTCGGACAGGTGCTTTTCGAGCACGCCCAGCACCGACTGCAGTTGCGAAGTCGCGTCCGAGTGAAACTTGCGCGCAGGCAGATCGAGCACGATGCCGTTGTAGTAGAGCAGCGAGCGATTGCAGGCGACGACGCCGGCTCTTTCCCGCCGCTCGTAGAGCGGCACCCCGCCGACCAGCTGGCCATTCAGGAAGACACCGACAATCCTGCTCGTGGCTCCGGTCGCCTCGCACAGCGCATCGAGATACTCGGGCAATGCATACACGCTGCCCTGTGGAGAATGCTCGAGCAGCGCTCGCCATGCGCCGAGGTCGACTTCACCGAGTTCGCGCGCGAAGACCTCGGACGTTGCGTTCGAAGCCACCGGTGACGTCATGCATGGCGCCTCGTCAACCGGCGCCGCAGGGCGGAGGTCATGACTCGCGTGAAACCGACGACACCCGGCATGGGGTCGTCCCAGGCGCCGACGGGCTGCATGGCGCGCACGAATTCCCTCAACCAGCGCGCCACGCTTATCTTCCCGCTCGCGAGCAGCGGCTGCATGGCGAAGAAATCGTAATACGGATAGATGCACGTGGACCCGACCGCGTAGTCCAGGACCGGCGGCACATCGAGGCCGCGGGCATCGTCGTAGGCCATGCGACACACGTCCACGCCGCTGCGCACCGCAAAGTCAACGAACCACCACGGCCGCGCGTTGATCTCCAGCAACTTGAACAGCCCATCGCGCGGGTCCCTCTTGAACTCGCCCGAGAAGATGCCTCGATACTGGACCTCCGTGAGCACCCGTCGCAGGCTCGCGACCGCCCCCGCCACATCGTCGAGCGGCACGCTGACCATGGCCGTGCTGTTGCCGAAATCGGGCGGATAGATCCTCAGCCTGCGGCGCGCAAAGAGCGCCTTGACCGTGCCACGGCTGTCCACGTAACCATCGATGAAATAGTGCTCCGCGAAAGAGCCCGGGATGTACTCCTGCAGCACGACGCTCATGTTCGCCGCCACGACTTCGTCGAGCCGGCGCCGCGCCTCGGCGGCGCTGCCGACCCGCAGGCCCTTGGCACCGAAGTGCGCATGGAAACTCTGCGAGTCCGTCGGCTTCAGGAAGTAGAACGTATCCTCGGTCGGCGGCAACACGGCGAGGTCGTCGGGTCCCGAGATCAACCGTGTGTTCGGCATGGGCACGCCGAGCCGCTGCAGCAGCAACGCAAGCCGCGCCTTGTTCTGCAGGACCCCGAGGGCCTCGCGCGGTGGCACGACGCTCACGTACCCGCCCCGCGGCACTGCCGAGAACTCGGCGACGACGCGGTTCCAGTCGTCGCTGCAGGGGCACAGGAAGGCCGCCGTCAGTCCCGACCGCTCGAGTGCCGATTCGAGTGACGCCACGCTGGGCCTGGGGGCCGTCGCGCCGCGATCGTACCCGGGCAGGTCGCGAAACCAGCGCGATTCCCTCAGGAAATCGTCGGGAGCCGCGGGATAGACGTATGCCGGAACGCCCCGGCGCGCAAACGCCCTCAGGACGCCGAGCCCGGTCACCCCGCCCGACAGGATCACGACAGGCAGTTGCTCGCCTGTCGGACGGCTCAACACTCTGACCACCCCCACATCCTGCTCTCCGATCGGCCGGCGGCGTCCGCTTGCCGCGCCCCCGACATTTTCACATATGTCCTCATGCAACGCAGAAGGTATATGAAACGGCTTCCGGCTCGATGGCGAATGCGTCACTGTTCGGCCGCACTCGCCTTGCGCAGAAGATCATAACTACGATAGCCCCGCGAAGGCGCTCTCTCCAAACCTTGCGCCCCGTCAAGAGTTGGCAACGCAGGATGCCGTAAGCTTTCAATGATGGTTAGCCTGATTCACGAACTGCTGACGGCCAGTGCAGCGCGTCGCCCGGACGCCCGCGCCCTCACCTACCGGAAGTCTCACCTCGACTACGGCACGGTCGCCTCTGCCGCGGAGTCCTTTGCCAAGGCGGCGCTAGCGAGCGGACTGGCAAGACAGGAGCGCGTGGCGGTCTACCTGCCCAAGCGCCCGGAGACGGTCGCCACGATCTTCGGCGCCACGATGGCCGGCGGCGTGTTCGTGCCGGTCAACCCGCTGCTCAAGCCGCCGCAGGTCGGCCACATCCTGCGCGACTGCGCCGTGCGGGTGCTGGTCACGACCGCCCAGCGGCTCGCCGAACTGACCGACGAACTCGCACGATGCCCGGAGCTGCGACTACTGGTCGTCCTGGACGGCGCCGCTGCCGAGCCGCGGCTCGCCGGCAAGACCGTCGTCGGCTGGGACGACTTCCTGGCCGCTGGCAGCCGGGCACGCCGCACCGCGTCATCGACACCGACATGGCCGCGATCCTCTACACCTCGGGCAGCACCGGGAAGCCGAAGGGCGTGGTGCTCTCGCACAAGAACATGGTCACCGGCGCCAAGAGCGTCGCGCAGTACCTCGAGAACCGCGCGGACGACCGGCTGCTGGCCGTGCTGCCGCTCAGCTTCGACTACGGCTTCAGCCAGCTCACGACCGCGTTCCACGTGGGCGCGAGCGTCGTGCTGATGGACTACCTGTTCCCCCGCGACGTGCTGAACCTCGTCGTCAAGGAGCGCATCACGGGCCTTGGCGGCCGTGCCGCCGGTGTGGATCCAGCTGGCCGAACTCGAGTGGCCCGCCACCGTCACCGAGCACCTGCGCTACTTCACCAACTCCGGCGGCGCCATGCCGACCGCGACGCTCGCCAAGCTGCGGGCCGCCTGGCCCAAGACCAAGCCCTACCTGATGTACGGCCTGACCGAGGCCTTCCGCGCCACCTACCTGCCCCCCGAGGAGGTCGACCGCCGGCCCGAGTCGATGGGCAAGGCCATTCCCAATACCGAGGTCATGGTGGTGCGCCCGGACGGCACCCCCTGCGACCCCGAGGAACCGGGCGAACTCGTCCAGCGCGGCTCCCTGGTGGCGCTGGGCTACTGGAACGACCCGGCCAAGACCGCCGAGCGGTTCAAGCCGGCCCCGGGCCAGCCCAAGGAGCTGTGCCATCACCGAGATGGCCGTCTGGTCGGGCGACACGGTCAGGAAGGACAAGGACGGGTTCCTGTACTTCATCGGCCGCAAGGACGAGATGATCAAGACCTCGGGCTACCGGGTGAGCCCGACCGAGGTCGAGGAAGTCGCCTATGCCTCGGGGACTGGTCGGCGATGCCGTGGCCGTGCGGCGCCGCACCCGGATCTCGGGCAGGCCATCGTGCTGGTCGTGGCCTCACCCACCCTCTCCCACTGCGTGGGCGACGGCCAGACCCTCTCCCGCTCGGCGAGAGAGGGTCCGGGGTGAGGGCCTCCTGAGTCCTTCCTGAAAGCCCGCCTCCCCAACTTCATGGTCCCGCACCACATCGCCTGGCTGCCCGAACTGCCCCGCAACCCCAACGGCAAGTTCGACCGCCCGCCCTCGCCGGCCCAGTTCAAGTCCACCTTCGGCCGCCGATTGACCATGCTCGACGCCTTCTCGCCAGCACGCGCCGCACCCCTACTTCGCCGCGAAGGACGGCGAACTGCTGATCGGCGGCCGCAAGGTCTCGGACATCGCCGCCGAACTCGGCCGCACGCCGTTCTACGCCTACGACCGCGCGGTGATGACGCGCAAGGTGCAGGAACTGCGCGCCGCCCTGCCCCCCGAGGTCGAGATCCACTACGCGATGAAGGCCAACCCGATGCCGGACGTGGTGAAGCACTTCTGCGGCCTCGTGGACGGCATCGACGTCGCCTCGGCCGGCGAGATGGACGTGGCGCTGGCCGCCGGCATGCGGCCCGAGCTGCATCAGCTTCGCCGGCCCGGGCAAGACGCCGGCCGAACTCGAGCGCGCCGTCGCCGCCGGCATCGTGATCAACATGGAATCCGAGCTCGAGATGCGGCGCATCGCCGACATCGCGCGGCGCACGGGCGCGCGGCCCAAGGTCGCGGTCCGCGTGAACCCGGACTTCGAGCTCAAGACCTCGGGCATGAAGATGGCCGGCGGCCCGAAGCAGTTCGGCGTGGATGCCGAACGCGTGCCGCAGATGCTCGCGGAACTGGCCACGCTGCCGCTCGAGTTCTGGGGCTTCCACATCTACAGCGGCTCGCAGAACCTGCGGCCCGAGATCCTGGTGGACTCGCAGCAGAAGACGGCGGCGCTCGCGATCGAGCTGGCCGCGGCACGCGCCGGCGCCGGTGCGCCTGCTCAACCTGGGCGGCGGATTCGGCATCCCGTACTTCCCGGGCGAGCAGCCGCTCGACCTCGCGCCGATCGGCGAGAACCTGCGCGCGCTGGTGCCGCGGATCCAGGCCGCCCTGCCGCAGGCGGCGATCGCGCTCGAACTCGGCCGCTACCTCGTCGGCGAGTCCGGCGTGTACGTCTGCCGCGTCATCGACAAGAAAGTCTCGC
The DNA here is from genome assembly GCA_963696545.1 of uncultured Gammaproteobacteria bacterium. Lineage (GTDB taxonomy): Bacteria > Pseudomonadota > Gammaproteobacteria > Steroidobacterales > Steroidobacteraceae > RPQJ01. Next base: position 490,176 of record CAVOKQ010000012.1, on the reverse strand, counting down.
GCGGACACGTGTTCCTGATCACCGACGGCGGGCTGCACCACCACCTCGCGGCCTCGGGCAACTTCGGCCAGGTGATCCGCAAGAACTACCCGGTGCTGGTCGCCAACCGCATCGGCTCGGATCGGCACGGAGAACGCCTCGGTCGTCGGACCGCTGTGCACGCCGCTCGACCTGCTGGCGGACCGGATGGACCTCGCCGAGGCCGAGGTGGGCGACCTGGTCGCCGTGTTCCAGTCGGGCGCCTATGGATTCACCGCCAGCCCGCGCGGCTTCCTGAGCCATCCGGAACCGGCTGAGATTCTGGTATAGCAACGCGCCGTGGCGGTCGGGCCTCCACCATCGGCAAGTTGAAAGAGCGACCAGCCTACGCAACATAATGCAATAAGAACTTCGTGCGACGCGTGATAATCTTGATCTCTGCAAGCACATAGGCCGCCATCGTGACGATCAGCAAGAACGAGGCACGCACACGAATAGAGCGTGTGTTCCAGGAGGTGTTCGACGACGAATCGCTGCGCATCAGCGATCAGATGACGCGCGAGAACTTCCCCACCTGGGACAGCCTCGGGCACATCCGTCTCGTGTCGGCCATGGAAGAGGCCTTCAATGTCAGTTTCAGCATCGAGGAAATCGAGGGCATGACGAGCATCGGCCGCATCCTCGAGGGGATCCTTGCCAAGTCCTGACGGGCAGGCCGGCATGTCCGCTGGAACGTACAACCTGATCGACCTGCCGTGGCTGCCGCGCGCCGCAACAGACTTCCGCGCTCGACTGCAGGCCATCGAGTCGCGGTCCGACGATGACTGGTCTGGACCGCTGCGCGTCCTCGCCACGTCCGCCGTGAGTCTGAACCAGGCGATGTCGCTTTCGCGCACGCTGCAGAAGCTGAAGCGCGACCGCCCTTCCCGCTCGCTCACCGGTTTCAAACTCGGCCTCGTTAGTAATGCGACGGTCGAGTTCCTGAAACCCATGCTCGAAGTGACTGCGCTGCGCCACGGCATCGTGCTCGAGCTTTGCACGGCCGATTTCGGCCAAGGCATGCAGGAAGCGCTCGACCCGAACTCGCGCATCAACCAGTTCGGCGCGGCTGCCGTGTTGCTCGCGCTCGACCACCGCGGACTGCCGTTCAAGTCGGTGTCGGACGGTCGCTGGCCGCCATACGACAGCGAACGCGCATTCGCCGACCTGCTCACCATGCGCGAGGGTTTCCGCCGGCACAGCGGTGCGATCAACCTCGTCCAGACGTTGCCGTCACCGGCCGAACTGCTGTTCGGTAGCATGGACGCGGCGATGGCAGGCTCACTGCGCTCAGCCATCGCTCGCTTGAATGCAGCGCTCGCCGACGACGTGGCGAAGCGTGGCGACCTGCTGATCGACGTCGAGTGGCTCGCGCAGTCCATCGGGCTCGACCACTGGCACGATCAACGCAACTGGTATCTGGCCCGCTTGCCCTTCTCGCTTAAGGCGCTGCCGCTCTACGCGGACTTCGTGGCGCGCGTTCCTGCCGCGATGCGCGGCAAGGCCCGCAAGTGCTTGGTGCTCGACCTGGACAATACGCTGTGGGGCGGCGTCATCGGCGACGACGGCCTCGAGGGAATCGCGCTCAACGAAGGCGACGCCCGCGGCGAAGCGCATCGCGCCATCCAGTCCATGGCATCCGACCTGCGCCGGCGCGGCGTGGTGCTGGCCGTCTGCTCCAAGAACGACGACGCCACTGCCCGCCTGCCCTTCCGCGAGCACCCGGGCATGATCCTGAAGGAAGACGACATCGCCGTCTTCGTGGCGAACTGGAACGACAAGGCCAGCAACCTCGAGCGCATCGCCCGGCAACTCGAACTGGGGCTCGATTCGTTGGTGCTGCTGGACGACAACCCCGCCGAGCGCGCCTTGATCCGCCAGACCCTGCCGCAGGTGGCGGTGCCGGAGGTGGGCGACGACGCCTCGACCTACGTGAAGGCCGTGCTGGGCGCGGGGTACTTCGAGTCGGTGGCACTGACTGCCGAAGACCTCGTGCGCGCCAACCAGTACCGCGAGAATGCGCAGCGCGCCGAACTGTTCGATTCGTCGCGCGACCTCGACGCATTCCTGCGATCGCTTGAGATGGAAGTGGGCATGGCGCCCTTCAGCACGACGGGCCGCAAGCGCATCACGCAGCTGATCAACAAGACGAACCAGTTCAACGTCACCACGCGCCGGTATACGGACAACCAGGTCGCGGAGTTCGAGGCATCGAAGGACTACCACACGCTGCAGGTGACGGCGCGCGACCGCTTCGGCGACAACGGCATGATCAGCGTAGTCATCTGCGAGCGTGGCCCGACCCAATGGCGCATCGACTCGTGGCTGATGAGCTGCCGCGTGCTCAACCGCAGGATCGAGGAAGCCATCTGCAACCGGGTGGCGGCGGACGCGAAAGCGTCCGGCGCACGCAAGCTCGTGGGCGAGTACCTTCCGACCGATCGCAACGGCATCGTTGCGGACCTGTATTCCAGGCTCGGCTTCGAACTGGTCGAGTCCTCGGGGCCTGGCAGCCGCTGGGTGCTCGACCTCGAGCGCTTCGAGCCTTTCAACGTCCCCATCCGCGTTTCGCCGTGAGCACGCCGCCGGTCACGGAGTTCTCGCTCTGGCTCGAGGACAGCCTCGCGTTCGCGGCGCTGTCGGGTGACTTCAACCCCCTGCATGTCGATCCCGTGGCTGCGCGACGCACGCAGTTCGGCAGCACGGTCGTGCACGGCATCCACGCAGCCCTGAAGGCCGCGGATACGCTGGCGGATGCGTGGCTGCAGCCCGGGACCGAGCCGGTTGCGCTGAGCGCGACGTTCCACAACCCCGTGCGCACCGGGACGGCAGCGATCGTGACTGCGGCGCCACCCTCGGCGGATGGTCGAGTGCGACTGACCGCGGAATCCGCAGGGCGTCCGGCGTTCACGCTGACCCTGAAGGTCGGGCCGGTCGGCATGGCGACATCGCGGCCCGCGAACCGGCAGCCGCAGCGTCGCGACCCCCATGTCGTGCCCTTCCCGCCCACGATCCAGTCGGGCGAGGTGCCGATCTGCCTGGACGACCAGCTACTCGCGCGCCTGTTGCCGAACCTGCACCGCGGGACGAGCACGGTCTGGATCGCCGATCTCGTTGCCACGACGAACATCGTGGGCATGGAATGCCCGGGTCACGATTCGATCTATTCAGGCTTCAAGCTTGCCCGCGTCGTGACGGCCTTCCCGCCGCAAGAGGCACCGGTCATGCGCTATCGCATCGACCGGACCGACACCAGGTTCCGCCTCGCCCGGCTCGCGGTCCGCGGCGCGGTGCTCGAAGGGACCCTGGATACGTTCTTCAGGCCGCCCGCCGTCGAGCAACGCTCGCTGCAGAGCGTGATGCAGGAGATAGGCAACACCGCTTTCGCCGGGCAGCGTGCGCTGATCATCGGCGGCTCGCGCGGATTGGGAGAAATCGCCGCCAAGATCCTGCTGGCTGGCGGGGCCCGGGTCACCATCACCTACGCCCGGGGCCGGCAGGATGCCGCCCGACTGCAGGCGGAAGCCGCCGCCCTCGGCAATGCCTGCGAGATCATCGAAATCGACGCGTCACAGCCGCTGCCGGAGAGCATTCGTGCCCGGCTGGCGACCGACGGCTACTCGCACCTGTATTTCTTCGCCTCTCCGCACATTGAAAGGAACGCCTCCGGTCACTGGGATCCCGGCCTGTTCGACCGCTTCGCGTCGGTGTACGTCCGGGGATTCTGCGAGATCGCTTCCACCGTCGCCGGTACCCGACGCAAGGGGCAGGCCCCGGACGTGCGGGTGCTGTATCCTTCGTCCGCGTTCCTGGACACGGACGAACCGGGCTTTGCGGAGTACTGCGCGGCCAAAGCTGCCGGCGAAATGGCCGCTCGTCACATGATGCAGTCACTGCCACTCGAAATCCGCGCGCCGCGCCTTCCGCGCATGCGCACGGACCAGACTAGCGCATTGATGGATGCGGGCGTCCAAGATCCGTTTCTGGTGATGCTCGAACAATTGCGCGGCTACTCCGCATGATTCGCACCTTGCCCATCACTGCCGATGACCTCGCCGAGGTCGGTCGGTTCCTCAACGAGCACCTCAACCGGAAGATCTCGCCGGACGACTGGGTGGCGTCGTTGTCGCATCGCTGGGCTGAAAGCCAGCCAAACCACGGTATGCAGCTACGAGACGACGGACGACTGGTCGGCGTCTTCTGTGCCATCTATTCCGACCAGTGGATCGACGGCAAGCTGGAGCGCTTCTGCAACCCGCACAGCTGGTGCGTGCTGAACGAGTATCGGAACCAGAGCATCGGCCTGATCCTGCCGCTGTTGAGGCAGGCCGGCTATCACTTCACCATGTACACGCCGAACCCGAAGGTAGCCGAGATCTTCCGCGGACTGAAGTTCCGGGACCTCAACGATGGGCTGTATTACTTCCCGAACCTGCCTTCGCTGCGACGCGGCCGCCGCGACGAATTCGTCGAATCGGACCCTGACCGCATCCGCACAACGTTGAGCAGCGCGCTGCAGCGCGACTTCGATGCGCACCGATCCATCCGCTGGCTGAAATTCGCGTCTTTCGGCAACGCGGACGACACCTGCCTGCTGATCTACAAGCGCGATACCGTGAAGCGACTGCCCTGCGCGCGCATCATCCACGTCAGCAGCGCCGACGCCTTCGATCGCTACGGGGCGATGCTGGGCCATCACCTACTCACACGACACGGGCTGCCGGTTTCCCGCATCGAGGCGCGCTTCCTGAACGGCCCCCCGCGCCACGGAGTGAGCCGCAAGCGACACCAGCCGAAGATGGTGCTGTCGAAGACGCTGGTGGACTCGCAATTTCGCGACGCCTACAGCGAGCTCGCCGCGCTGGACGTCTGACGCTGGCGCCTGCGCCGGCTCAATACTTTCCGACCCACTCTGCCACCCAGTCGGAGGCCTTCGCCTTCCATTCGGCCTTCGAGAACGTGTGGTCCGCTTCGAGCAGGTCCCGCCGTTCGATGCGCGTGTCCTCGCGCAAGCCGGCCCACGCCCGGGACATGCCCGTCACCTCGTCGAACTCCCGGGCGATGTAGTCGCGCCCGCTCATCAGCAGGAGGACGCGGCCGCGGAAACGCCTGAGCCCGGCAGCCGTCTTTTCCGGCAGCGGCAGTCCGGCGAACTCGTCGTTGCCCGGATCCGTAGCGGACCGCGACAACATGCGCCGCCCGCGAAAGTATGCGCGCACGACCTCAAAGAACGATGTTACCGACTGCACGACGTCATAACGGCCTTCACGCACGCTGCGCCAGAATTCCGGCGACTTCAGACGGTCCCAGTAGTAGTGCTTGATGATGACCTGCGCCTGGCCTTCGTCGGTGCGCACCCACGGGTTAACCAGCACCGCACCGGTGACCCGCAGATCGCGCCACGCGTAGAAGAGGATGCCGCTCGCCGACTCGCATTCGCCGAACAGCACGACCTCGTGGACCTGCGGCTGGCTCGCCGCGAGCGCGTCGATGGCGGCCCGGATGTCGTCCTCGCTGTGCTGGAACCCGACATAGCTACCGCCGCTGTCGCCCATTCCCCGCAGGTCGAATCTCAGAACCGGAAAGCCGTGAGCAGCCAGCTTGCGCGCGAGGCTGACGAATTGTCGGTGCGCGCCGGCGCGGTACTGCGGCCCGCCCGCAACGACGATGACGACGCCGCGATCGCGGGCCGGGCGCTTGACGGGCTGGTGCACGACTCCGACGAGGCTGACACCGTTGCAAGTGAACACCATCGGCTGTTCGGATTCGGTCGCGCCTTTCTGCGAGCCGGACTCCGCTCCCGGAACAGAGGCCGGCCTGCGCTCTCGCGCCGCCGCGGCCTCCAGGGCGGCGCGCACGTTCGTCGTGGCAGCGATCAGTTCGGGCGCGAGCTCGCGCTCGTGGACCTGCCAGAAAGGCGGACCAGCAACGGTGCGCAGTTCCACGGCAACTCCGGCGGCACGGAATTCGTCGATGAGCTTGGTGGAAGCGCGCGGCACTGTCGCCGCCGCATCCGGGAGAACCTCGAACCAGTCGATGCCCGAGAGCCGCAGGTCATCGGGGCGCGGCATCGAGATGCGATCGAGATCCGCCACCAGAGCGGGCGCGATCGAGTAGCCGGACACCTCGACGCACTGGCCATCCGCAGCGCTGCGTCGCAACTCGTCCGTCGACTTGATGCCGTCCGCCCGGTCCATCTCCGCGGCGATGCGGATCCGCAGGAACTGGGTAAGGTAGGCCTTCGCGTTGATGACGGGCTGCCAGAAGACCAGCCGCAGGGGCGCGGTCGAACGCGAGGCCAGTTCGGCCGCCATGATGGCGCCGAGACGCACTCCAAGCAGCGCCACGCAGCCGTTGCCGTGATCCCGCAGCCAGGCGAGCCCGCGCTCGAGGTCGTTGCGCCAGCCGTTCCAGTCGCCGTCGCTGAATTCTCCTGCGCTGTCGCCGGTGCCCCGCGGATCGACGACCAGTGTTCCGATGCCGACGGCAGCCCAAGCGTGTGCCTGCAGGGAAACCATGGCGCGGCAGCGATTCATTTCTTCCGCGAACGCAGGAACGACGAGCACGTCGCCGCGCGGCACGGTGTTCGGCATTGGCGGGAAGTAGACCGCGAGCAGCGCGCCCTGCTCCCCGGGCAGCACGAACGGCCAGGGCCGGTACCCGGTCTGATCACTCATGCATCGAGCTTTGATTGCACAAGGGCCGCCAGGGTCCCGACCGTCTCGAATGCCTCGCCCCGGATCTCGTCGTCGTCGAAAGCGAATCCGTAAAATTCCTCGAGCGCGGTCACGACCGACACGACGGCCATCGAATCGAATTCCGGCAGACCGCCGAGTAGCTGCGTGCCCGCGTTCATCGAATCGGTTCCGGACCCGAGTCGCAGCACGTCCTTCAGCACCTTCAGCACATCCTGCACCGCATCATCCGCCATCTTTCCTTGTCCTCGAATTGGTTACTTCGGGTTTGCGTTCGCCCGAAGGAGCGACCGCGCGCGGGCCCGCAGCGACAGCCTCCAGGCCCGGATCAGCGTCGGCTGGCACTCGATCGCCCTTTTCACGCTCTGGCGACAGACCGACAACGAGCCGTGCTGGTAGTGATGGTATGCGAACTCGAACCAGGACAGCGCGAGAATCCCGGCCGCCTCGTTGCGGCCCAGCATGCGCCCCATCGGATCGACAATCCCGTATCTCCGCAGCGCACGCTCCACGACCTGAGCGTGGTAATTGGTGTCCGTCAAGCGGTAGCTGACACTGCCTGGGTGAATGCGATAGGCAGACAATTCGGCTGCCAGCCGGTGAATCGGCCCCGCGCGGGACAGCCGCAGCCAGTAGTCGAGGTCCTGCCCCTTGCGAAGCGTCTCGTCGAACCTGCCAATGCGCTCCAACACCTCCCGCGGCACGAGCAACGTCGACGTGTGCACGACCGAATCGCGCAGCAATTCCAAGTATATCCAGCCCGATTTCTCGGTGTCGTCCGAAAGCCGGACTTGGTCGTACCGGCGCGTCGGCAGGGACCAGTCCGGCTCCGGGCTCCCATCGCGGATCTCGATCTTGTCGCAGTAGACGGCAACACACTCACCGCAACTCAGCAGGTGCTGCATCTGCAATTCGACCTTGCGGGGGTGCCAGACGTCGTCGGAGTCGAGGAAGGCGACGTACTGCCCGCGCGACTCATCGATGGCGCGATTTCGCGCTGCGCCGGAACCCCGGTTGGGCTGTTCGAACACTCGCACGCCTCGGCCCCAGTCCCGCGCAATTTCGACCGTGCGGTCGCACGAACCGTCATCGACCAGGACGACTTCGAGCGGCGTATAAGTCTGGGACGTGGCACTGGCCAACGCCTGGGGCAGATAGGCCGCCGAGTTGTATGCCGGGATCAGCACCGAGACCAGCGGCAGATTCTCCTTGGCATTCACCGGTCTCGGCTCCACCTTCGTTCAATCACTCGGCGACACGCCCGCGTCCGATTCGACGCGCAGCGACCCTTACCATCGTCGCTTCGGGGCCATCCGGCCGCCCGGCCAGGAACCAAAGGGCGAGCACGACGCAGACATAGGTCGGCGCGCCCACGGCCGTCATCACAAGCAGTTGCAGCAGGGCCTCTCGGCCCGAGCCAACCGCCGGATCTCCCACGACGAACGATACCAACCCGAACATCGTCGTGCATCCAGCGAGAATTCTCCAGCAAAGCGAAATCGTCCTGACTAGCGAGACGCGAGCGTACCGTCGCAGCAGGTAAACATTGACGGGCGCCACCATGATGCCACTGATGAGTGCCGCCAATGCCGCGCCTTCGACGCCCCGCGCAGGCGTCAGCATCAGCACCAAGCCTAGCAGCAACACGACCCACAACGACTCGAGCAGCACCTCTAACTGTGGCCGATTGATGGCCCAATAGACGTGCAGTGCCCCGGACGTCAGCAGGCCCGCCATGCCCGCCAGCGACAAGATCCTGAGCAGCGGCACGGCATCGGACCACTGCGGCCCGAGCAACAGGTGCACGAGCTGGGGGGCCGCCAGGTAGGTGCCCACGACCACCGGCAACGTGATCGCCCAGATGACGGGCGCCGCTTGAAGATACGCCGCGCCGACTGCGGCGGGATCGCCTTTCGTCGCGTAAGCGGAGAACAGGGCCCGGTTGATCGGTGCAGCCAGCTCCGTCGACGCGAGATCGGCGAATTCGCCCGAGACTGCGAACAGGCCGAGATCTCTCGGCCCTACGATCCGGCCGAGAACGAGCTGCAGAGCGCGGAGGCGCAGAAACGTGAGGATATTGCCGGCCCAGAGCCAGATCGAGAAGCTGAGCAGTTCTTCGCGGGCCTCGAGCGTCGGCCTCGGCCGATGCGGGTGCACGACGTAACTCATGATCGTCGCAGCGCCGCGGCTGACCAGGGCCCCCCAGAGCAGCGCCCAGTAGGAACGTAATGCAACTGCACCGCAGACCGCGACCAGCGCGCCGGCGATCTTCGCGACCGTGCGCAACTGGAATTCCTTCGAAAAATTCATTTCGCGCCGGAACATGATGACGCCCGGATTCTCGAGGCTCCCGACCAGGAGACTGACGCCGAGGAGCAGGATTATCGGCGTGATCCGGGGCTCGCGATAGAAGGTCGCAGCAGGAACCGCCAGTGCCACCAGCACAAACAGGGATGCGAGACCGAGTCCGGCGCGAATCGTCCAGGCAGTGTCTAAGTGACGCCGCTCGATCCCGGGTTGCCGCACGAGCGCCCAGTCGAGCCCGAACGCGCCCAGCAGGTCGGCTGCCGCCACGAAGACCATGGCCATGGCGACCAGGCCGAAGTCCGCGGGCACCAGCAGGCGCGCGAGAATCATGGTACTCGCCAGACCTAGCAGTCGCTCCGCGAGCCTGGCCGCCACCATCCAGGCCGCGCCGGTCGCCGCCGAATTCGTCCCTGCTTTCACCTAGAGAAGGCCCTGGATGGCGCGCACGACCTTCGCCCGGATGGCCGGCGAATACCTGTCCTTCAGGCAAAGGAAAAGGAAGAGGTGGAAGGGCACGCTGCGCCAGAAGCGGAGCGCGTCGAGTTCGAGCACGCCGAAGGCTTCGCGGAGCCACGGCACGGTACCGCTGCCGACATCGCCGTCGGCGTCACGAACCCTGCGCAGCTCATTCGAATCGAAATCGACGCACGAGGCAAGCAGGACCGCAAGGTCGAACCCGGGCAGGCATACCTTGCCGAAGTCCTCCCAGTCAAAGATGATGATCCTGGACTTACGCGAACCGAGATTGTTGGGCACGAAGTCGCCGTGCTGGCGCAGGCTTGGCAGCGACGCAAGGTAAGGGAGATCCAGGCCCGCCCGGACTTGCTGCCACAGGCATTCGTGTTCCGTGCCGGCGAATCGTTCATCGATGCCGGCGAGCACGCAGTCGACTTCGGGCGCTGGGGCGCCGGACCCACGCGAACTCATCGTCGCCGCGAAAAAATCGAGCATGCCGCGGCCGAGGCGATCGCCGACGCCGGCGGCGAGCAAATCCCGGCCGCGCACGAACTGGAAATCGACGCCTTCGAAGACTATGCAGCTGAGGCCCTGTTCGCGAAAGAATTCCAGCGGGCGCGGAACGAACGCCTCGAACATCTGCCAGACGCTTTTCGCGATTTTGTACTCCGCCTGCAGGTCGTACGTCTCGGCGACGCGCAGGTACAAGTAGCGCCCTTGGTCGTCGAACAGGTCGATCAGCACGTTGTCGAGCTTGATGGAGACGTTGCAATAGGTCTGGCTCTGCGGCCGGACCAGCCCGAGCGCCCTCAGCTTCGACTGGATTACGCCTAGCAAGGCACGCGCCCTGAGAACACAAGCGAGCCCTGCAGGTAGCGAATCACGCCGGTCTCTACCATTAGTTGCCTGAGGGCCGTGAACCTCGCATTGTCTTCGTCCTGCGTTAACGCCAGTTGCCGGCGGAAAAAATGGCGCGCGGCGATAGGCGCAATGCTGACGAGGTGGCGCGGAAAGTCGCCCGAGGGCATGGCGATCGACATTCCGGGTTCGTTGAACCCCGCGCGCCGCAGCAATTGCGTGCAGGAGGACGGCGTGCGCCCGAACACGGGGCGACCCTCGCGCTCGCCGAGGCAGAGCCAGTTGGCCGCGAGACCCACGACCCAGCCGCCGGGCACGATCATTCGACGAACTTCGAGCAGCAGTTCGATCTCGCGTTCCCGAGACTGGCGCCGACCGCACCCGCGACCGACTTCGTCGAGCACCCAGTGCATCGCGACACGGTGAAACGACGCGGCGGCAAATTCATCGGGACGATCGAGCGGATACTTGCGAACCACGACCTCGCCGTCCCAGCCGCCGGCGGAAAACTCGCCCCAATAGTGCGGAAGCAGCACGAGCGTTCGCGGCGCCCGGTGCATCGTCGGCATCCGGTACGTCAGCGCGACGAGCGATTCCCTGTCGGCATAGGGCATCGCCGCCGGCGGGGCGACATCAACAATGCTCACGATGCGGCTCGGGTCTTCCTGGCCAGAATGACGACGTCGGGCGCGACGGGCGCCCAGATCCCGCCGGAGAAGAACTTCTCAAGCGCCTCTTCACGGTCCGGGTTCTGGCCGGCCCGGGCGGCCAGGGAGTGACGGAACTGCCACACGGCGATCGGACGAACCTCGGCGATCTCGAAACCGGCTTCGCGCAGCAGTCGCTTGAACGCCGGGTAGCTCAGATCGACTGCCATGTCGCTGCCGCCGAAGCGGTGCAGAAGGCTCAACGCAGCCCACGGATTGCGGTGGCTGTTCACGAGCAGGTAGCCGTCGGGCCGGACTCGCTCACTCAGCGCACGCAGCACCGAGCGTCGCAACGTCAGTTCCGCGTTTCCGAAGAACCGGAATGACGACACGAGGTCGAACATCCCGATTTCGACGCTCTGGGACGCCAGGTCTGCCTCGATGAACCTAGCTGCCGGTATCTTGCCGCGAGCGACCTCCAGCATGCTTGCCGACACGTCGACGCCGACGACCTCGGCAGCCGAAGGCGCAATGACCTGCGTCATGCGTCCGGTCCCGCACGCGAAATCGAGATAGCGGCCGATGCCGGACGGGAACGCATGGTCGATCAGGTCGCGAACGTGCCGCGTCTCCCACTTCGTCATGTAGGCGTCGAACGGGTCGGTGGACAGAACATCGTCATAGATCCCGCCGCGCTCCTTATGTCCCGCGACGTAGTCGCCAATCGGTTCGTTCCGCTCTCGCATGTCGTTCCTTCATCGGGCTTCGCCGTACGGCGCGTGATCGCGACGGCGGCACTGACAGAATTCCAACCGACGGCTGCTCACACTCGCGCGGCCAATTGCCGACGGTTGTTGCGAACCGCGCGGTCGGCGAGGTGTGTCGGCAAGGCCTCCACGGCCGGCTGAGTGCGCCGCGCTGCGAAGTTCAGCATCACCATGAGGATCGTGAACATCCAGAATCGCACTTCGTACCGAACATAGGGCACGAACTGGTCCGCCGCGAATTGCGCGGCGAGGCATGCGGCGACGCCCGTCGTCAAACTGAGCATCAACGGGGACACGTGTTCCCGCTGCCGGCGCAGTTTACCGGACCGTCAGGTAGATCCAGATCCACAGCAGGACGTAATACGCGCCGCCCACATAGCCATGCTCGACGAGCATGCTCATCAACGTATTGTGCGACGCACGCTGCCCCGTTTCGGTGTCGCGATCCGCCTCGGGCAGGTAATCCGGACTCAGCGTCATCGTGCAGTGGTGACCGCAACCTAACGGGTAGTCGCGGAACATCCGGACCTGCGCTTGAATGATGTTCAGGCGACCGGACCCGGTATCGACGCCCTGGACCTCCGCACCACGATACTTCACGGACTCGATGCGGGTCCAGTAACCGGGGTCTGCAAGAATCAAGAAGACGCCCATGGCGAGCACGGAGAGGAATGCGACGCGCATCCGGATTTTCGGCGGCGAGAACAGGTTGAACACGATGCCACCTGCCGCGAGCGCGAGGAAGCCGCTGCGGCTGATCGTCATGATCAACGCATTCACCAGGAAGGGCACCACCAGCAGCAGCACCGCCTTCCCGCTCGGCTTCTCGCGCAGGAACAAGGCCGAAGAAATGAAGATCCCCGCGACGAGCGTCAGCGCGCCGGCATTGGCCTCGCCGATTCCCGCGCCGCCGAAATCATCGAAGCGCCCGCCCGTGTACCCGGTGAACGCCACCCAAGCGAGGTAGCTGCACCCCAGCACGAACGTCCAGAGCAACATCCTCAGGTGCTGCTCGGAGTCGACGCACCGGTAGATTAGGTACATCGCAAGCGCATATTTCCAGTAATAGTTGAACAGGTCGAGTTGCGTGTCGTGGTCGAGCGCCCAGTTGAGCTGTACGAGCAGCCAGGTGATGAACAGGGCGATGAACCAGACGATGGCGTGGCGACCGAAAGGCACGGCCGGCACCCTGGGCTTGTGGATCATCATGCCGAGCAACGTGGCGATGCCGGCGAGCAGGCTCCAGCGCAGGTCCGGCAGCGCCCCTCCCCACCAGCGCGAGGGCGGATCGAGGAAGACGAGCGAGACGTACGCCATCACGCCGTAGATCGGGTTGCGCATCACCGCCAGCGAGATGATGACCACGAAAAATAGCAGGAACAGTATGGCTGTCTGACTCACCCTGACCTCTCGGCTAGTCCGCGCAGTCCCGGTGCGGCGTAACACGCGTCGACGGGACGCACACCCGCACACTCCCGCTGCTGGTACTCTTCCTCGCGGATCGCCATACAGTCTAGATGACCACCGGCGGCGGCGCGAACCGGAACGTGATCGCTGTCACATTCCCGGTCAGTATATCCCGGCTACGGCGGCCAACACGCCGCGCCTGCGGCGTCGCGCGATCCTTGCCGGCGGCCGGGCCATCAGGCAGACTGGCTCGCAGATCCATAAATTCTGAAAAACCCTTGTTTTCCCGCTCGATCCCCTGGCCGTCGCGCCGATCAGCAGCAACGCAGACCGGGCGTGAGCCTCCCCAATGACCCAGTACGTGATCTTCGGTGCAAGCGGCTTCATCGGCCGGCACCTCTGCGCGCATCTGCGGAAGCAGCGCCCAGGGTGCTCCGTGCTTACAGCGGACATCCGGGAGTCCGCGATCCCGTCGACGCAATTCCATCGCTGCGATGTTCGCAGGCCGATCGACCTGCCGATCGAACGCGGATCGGAAGTCGTCGTGTTCAACCTCGCGGCCGTGCACACGACCCCGGGCCATCCGGACCACGAGTATTTCGAGACCAACGTCCTCGGCGCTGAGAATGTCTGCGAGTTTGCGCGGTGTACCGACACCAGGGCCATGCTGTTTGCCTCGTCGATCGCCCCGTACGGGGCATCGGAGGACTGCAAGACCGAGGACTCGCTGCCGATGCCAACCACGCCTTACGGCATCTCGAAACTGGTGGCCGAGAAGGTCCACATGATCTGGCAGGCGGAGAATCCGGCGCGCAGGCTGTCCATCGTTCGTCCCGGCATCGTTTTCGGGCAGCACGAAGGCGGCAACTTCACGCGGCTTTATCGCGCGCTCGACCACGGACTTTTCGCCTACCCGGGGCGCAGGGACACCCTGAAGGCCGCGATTTACGTCAAGGACCTTGCGCGCGTGATGGACGCGATGCTGAGCGCGCCGCGCACGCCCGTGCAAGTCTACAACTGCTGCTTCAAGTCGCCGCCGCGCATCGACACCATCGTCGAGACGATGCAGGCCGTGATCGGCAAGCGGCGCGCGGTGCCGACGGTGCCCGCACTGCCGCTGAAGCTGGCCGCTTTGCTGCTGCGCCTTCCCGGCCTGTCGAGCTTCGGCTTCCATCCCGACCGGGTGACCAAGCTGATGGTGAGCACGAACGTGGACGGCTCGAAGCTGGACCGCGACTATCCCTTGAAGTTCACGCTGCAGGGAGCGCTCGAGGACTGGTGGCAGGACTGTGGCGGCCAGGGCCTCCTCTAACATCGAGCACCAGCGCAGACGGGCATTTGACCGCCGAGCCGACAGCCGCTTACGCTCTCGTCGCGCCCGAACACTTGGTCCGTCCTGCGAGAGTGGCCTGAAAATGTCGAATCCGATCACGACCGTCACGGCAAGGCGTTTGCTCACACTTCTTGCGTCCATCCTCGCGCTGCAGGCGGCTGCGGTCCTGCCCGGCACCGCGACGGCGTCCGCGAGCGAACCCGTCGTGCCCTGCCTCCCGCTCCAGGCGACAGCCACAGAGACCCTGATCGATTACAACGACCCGACCATGGCGGGACGCCTGAAGATCGTCGAGGACTATCACTTCAACTCAGACGTCCGGTCGCTGCGCAAGGGGCAGTCCGGCACCGTGGCGGGCGACCTCGATTTCGTGCTCCGGGCCGTTCCGAATCACTACGAAGCGCTGTCCGCCATGGGGCGGTGGCAGGCGCTCAATGGCCCACCGAAGACTTCCGACGGGGCCGCCGAACGTGCCGGATGCTACATGGCGCGCGCGATCGAGTTCCGCCCGACGGACGCGCGACTGCACCTCATCTACGGCGTGTACCTGCACCAGACGAAGCGACTGGCAGATGCTGAGCAGCAATACATGAAAGCGGAATCGATCGGCGGCGGCGATGCCGAGGTCTACTACAACCTCGGCCTGCTGATGGTCGACATGGGCAACCTGAAGCGCGCCCAGCAATACGCGGACAAAGCGTATGCGATGGGTTATCCACTGCCCGGGTTGCGCAACAAGCTCCGGCAGGCGTCGTCGCAGTAGACGCGCTCGGCGACGCGACACGCCATGGGGGCGAATTGCACAGAAGGTGCCGGCTCAGAGCTTGTAGACATAGGGCTTGATGTTGTTGGTCTTCGCGGTCATGTCCCCGAACACGTTGACCACGCAACCGTCGCCTGACGGCAAACGGACGATGTTGAACCGGCCGTAGTGCTGCTGCGCGGAACCCGCTCCCGGATAGTTCTGCGGACCGTTGGCCCCGCCGGTATTGGGAAGGATGCTCCAGTTCCACGCACCGCCTTCCAGATCCGAGGGCACCGTCAACTTGTAGATGGTTGAGCCCGCGAGTGACCAATCCATGTAGTAGATAGCGCCGTTGAAATAGACGGCGTATCCGGTACCCGTGTAATCGGATCCGTTAAGCGGCGGCACATTCCCGCCGCAGGTGACCGCACGCCAGTTCGCGGCCGAGATCGACTTGCCCATCTTTTCGAGGGACATCAGGTAAAGGGTCGACGCCGAACCCTTGTGGAACCAGGTCATCACCCCGTTGACCGGACTGACGGAACGCAGCGCGCGATCCGGGATGAAAGTGTTGTACCACCGCACGCCATACGGCGGATTGCCGCCGCCGAGCACGCGCTGGCTGTAGCAATTGTGCCCGCCGTCGGCGGTGTTGAGCCTGACGTACTGGAAATCACTGGACTGGGGATTGGTCAGCCAGATGTATCCGTTGGCATCGAGGATGGAGTATCCGCAGTTCCAGCTGCCCGATTGCGCCGAATCCACGGTGTGGGGCGAATTGTTGTATCCGCCGTAATAGCTCCAGGGTCCGGCGCCGGTAGACCATGCGACAGGAGCCGTGGCGTTGCTGGTGGGCATGCCTGCCTGAAGACGACTGAACGAGCAGATGCCGTTCACCCAACTGCCGCCGCCGACGACATGGCCTTGCGCAGGGAACCAGACCCTGCCCGACTTGTGGACCGGCAGTCCGTACGTGTGCATCGCCGGGGCGCGACCATCGAGGTACCTTGCGGTGCCATTGACGACATTCACGGAGCCGCCCTGGTCCGGCGGTGACCAGATGTTCCCACCGAAGGGTGTGGGGTCGTTCAAGCGGTACCAGTAGGGTGTATCGGCCCACAGCGCGAGCACATACGCCTCGTTTCCCAGGTAGTCGTTGTGCCCGCCGTTCGCGACCATCAGGAACTCTGAGCGGTCGTTGTCCACCAGGCCGCCGCAGTAGGCGTTCACGCCGGTGTAGGCCGGCGTGTACGTAGATCCGGTCACGAGCGGCTTGAATTGCACCGCATCGAGCGTGTTGCTCGACGGCTGGGCCCAGGTATTGGGCGCCATCGCGGCGAACCAGGCCGGGGTGCCCGCTGCGCCGCAACTAGCCGAGACCGACGCACCGCCCACGACAGACACCGTCGCCGGCGGGCACGGAGCTACCGTGGCTCCTGCCCAGCCAGGAAGCAGGTATCCAACGGTTCCAGCGGTTCCCGCCAAGAAGTCCCTTCGCTTCATATAGCCCTCACCCGCCCTGCGGCAACTTGCGGCATCAGACCGTCGGACACGCGATAAACTGCGTCGAGCAGACCAACTGGTCATACAGCAGCCAGATGTCTTTCACGTACGGCTGGGCCTGCGTGCCGCCGGGATTCGCATACGGCAGGATCTCGAACCAGGAAAATCCCGGAGCCTGTGGCACTGCCGCTCCAGCGGCCTTCACGAGCGAGAAATTCGATCCGTTCGGGTACTTCGCGTCGTAGTACCACGCGTACTTGTTCAGCGCGCTATGGATCTTCTTGTAGCCGCGGCCGGCTGCGATGTCGTCCTCGTCGGCGACCCACACCTCGATGCCTCCGTCCCAACTCGTCGCGATCGATGCGAGCCACGTATCCCAGCCTGCCGAGGTCGGCGGCGGATTCTGGCGCCCAGGCACGACGTGAATCAGCACCGTGATCCACTTGTCCTTAGGGTACTTCCAGCACGATATGACGTCCGTGATGGAGCAGGCGTCCGAATGCCCCGGCTGGATTTTGTAGGAGCCCGGGCTGCGATTCGTGTCGCCGTACCACCATGCTCCGATCGCGCCGTACATGCCGTGCGCGTTCTGCAGCGACTCCGGGCGGACCACCGAGACGATTTCGTGGTTCGGTGCCGCATTGGCGATGTTGCCCAGGATCCACGACTTGCTCGACGACGCTGGCAGGCCACTGCCCGGATAACCGTAGTTCAGGCGGTTGTCGCCGTTCGGCAGCGTCTTGTACTTGACGCGATACTGGATGTAGAAGCCGCCCGCGCCTGCATAAGTGATTTCGTTGGCCGCGGTCGTGTACGAGTTCGCCGGAATGGCCCTCTGGTATTTCTCCAGATCGGCCGGATGACAGAAGACACCCCCGCCGGCGTTGAACTGCTTGCCGCTCGGATCGCCGGTGTAGCTGCTGTAGAACTTCGACCAGTCCATCCCGGGCAGCCCAGGCTTGTTGACGTCGGGCCCGGTTGCGTCGGCGGTCCAGAACGCCTTGCCGGTCGAGTCCTGGACCTGCGCAGGGATGCCGGTCACCGGAGCGAGGGGACGGCCCCAGCGGAACGATCCGGTGGACGCGCCCGCGGGGATGTAGAACTCCATGCAGCCGTCGCCGAGGACGCCCTTTTCAGCCCGCACGCCGGAGGCGCCCGTCTGCGTTGCGGACTCCGAGATGTAGCCGATCCGCCGGCCGCTCGAATTGCTGTCTACACCCTGGCCCCAATAAAGGCCCTTCGCATTCGGATTGTTGAAGCGATGCGCCCAGAGCACGCCTGCTGCCGATGCACGCTGATCCCAGTCGGCGAGGCCGCCCGTGGGCTGGACACAGCCCGTGGACGACGCGGTGCCGCCCTGCACGCTCAGCGCAGGCGGAGGACAAGGCTTGGTCTGCGACCATGCTGCAGCTGGGATGACTGCGCCCGTGAGGCTTGCGGACGCTCGAAGAAAGTCCCTGCGCTTCATACGATTAGCTCCGATCGACGTGTACTGGTGTTACGGTGCCCGGCGGCGATTGCACTGCTGGCCGGGCAGCAGGATTCGGCGCAATTCGTGCAACCCGACGTGCGGGTAGTCTGCGACCACCGCCATGGGCATGCAACCCGCAGGGCGAGACGGGGATCACATTCCGCTCGGTCCGGGGGTCGCAATTGCGATCAGGAATGCGGCAAGATTCCGCTCCAACAGCACAGATACCGACACCGCTCGGCCCGATTTGCACGCAGCGCGCAGCCGCCCCGATTAAACTGCCACTTCGCCCCGGGTTTTCGAACGTCTCAGGACAAACAAGTCAACAGCATGCGAGTCTTTGGCTATCACGAAGTTCGATCCGATGCCCGCAATCCTCAAGCCGCCGCCGAGTATTTCAGATCCGTGACCGATGCGGCGTGTCGCTCCGGCGCCGAGCGCGCGCGAAACCGAACGGGCGAAGCCATGGGTGCCTCCACGGCCTCACGCAACGGCGTCACCGTCGTCGCGAGTGGCGGTCCCGTGTTTTTCGGTACCGCCGAAAGCCGCCGTAAGTCCGACGACAGCATCGCAACAACGACCCTCGCTGCCTACCTCGCGTCCGGTGAGCAGTGCTTCGATGCGATGAGCGGCCGTTTCGCGCTGGCGATCATCGACGACAACGAATCACGCGTCGTCATCGCCGTCGACCCCATGGGCATCGAGCGGATGACGTATGCGGCAGCCGGCGACACACTGGCCTTCGGCTCCTCGGCCGAGGCCGTGGCGCGCTTTCCGGGTCGCGACGTACGGCTCGATCATCAGTCACTGTTCGACTTTCTCATACTGCACATGGTCCCCGCGCCGGGAACGATCTTCGAAGGCGTGCGCAAGCTGCGGCCAGGATACTGCGCGACGTTTGAAAAAGGCGGCGTGCGCGAGCGGCGCTACTGGAACGCGCGATTCGCGGACGACTCGCATGCAGACTACGATCAACTGAAAGGCGAGCTGCACCGGTCGCTGCGCACGGCAGTCCGCGACTGCGCGCCCTCGAAGTCGGCCGGCGCCTTCCTGAGCGGCGGCCTCGACAGCTCCACGGTGGCGGGAATCCTGAGCGAAGTCGGCCGCCGCCCGCGCGGACTTTCTCGATCGGATTCGGATACCCGGAGTACGACGAACTGCCGTACGCACGCATCGCCAATGCCCGCTTCGGCTGCGAGGGCCACGAATATGTCGTCACCGGCGACGACATCGCCGACGGGTTCCCGCTGATCGCTCGCGCCTACGACGAGCCGTTCGGCAATTCGTCCGCGCTGCCCGTCTATTACTGCGCGCGCTTCGCGCGCGCAGAACGGCGTGGACCACCTGCTGGCCGGGACGGCGGCGACGAACTCTTTGCCGGCAACTCCCGCTACGCGGAACAGCAAATCTTCGAGCGATATCAGCGCGTGCCAGCCTTCCTGCGCGCGGTATTGCTCGAGCCGGTGCTGGACGCGTGGCCGCAGACGCCTTAGCCCGTGGCTGGTGCGCAAGGCGCGCGGCTACGTCGCAGAAAGCCAACATCCCGCTACCCGCGCGCCTCGAGACGTGGAATTTCCTGCTGCGCCAAGGCACGGCCGAGGTCCTGCACCCCGACTTCCGCAGCCGTGGCCGACGAGAACGGGACGTTCCGCAAGATGCAGGAACTCTGGGACTCGGCGCCAGCGACCAACTCGCTCGACCGCATGCTCTACTACGACTGGCAGTACACGCTCGCGGACAACGACCTGCGCAAGGTCGAGACCATGAGCGCGCTGGCCGGCGTCCGCGTTTCGTACCCGATGCTGCACCCGGACGTCGTCGAAATGTCGATGCGCGTGCCGTCGCGACATGTTGATGCCGGGCACGAAGCTGCGCGATTTCTACAAGCGGGCGATGACCGGGTTCCTGCCGGACGAGATCATCCACAAGAAGAAGCACGGCTTCGGACTGCCGTTCGGGCTGTGGCTGCAGGAAACGCCCCGGCTGCGGGAGCAGATCGACGGACAACCTCTCGGCACTGCGCGCGCGACAGCTCATACGCCCCGAATTCATCGACCGGCTGCTGCACCTGCACGGACAGGAGGACGCGCGATACTACGGCGTCTTCATCTGGGTCCTTGCCATGCTCGAGCAGTGGCTCCGAGAGCACGACGTGTCGCCCTGACCTGCCTCGCCCCTCTCGACATACACATGCGCCTTCCGTCCCGCCTCGAACGAGGAATGATCCGGACAGCCGCCGGCCTCTGCGCACGCGGTGGCCGCGACGCGTCGCTGCTCGTGCTGATCTTCCATCGGGTGCTGCCCGAACCCGACCCGCTGCTGCCCGATGAGCCGGACGCACGGAGGTTCGCGGCGGAGATGGAACTCGCTGGCGTCCTGCTTCAATCCGCTGCCGCTCAGCGAAGCTGTGCAACGACTGCAGCGCGGGGGCCCTTCCCGCCCGCGCCGTTTGCGTGACGTTCGACGACGGTTATGCGAACAACCATGACGTCGCACAACCCGTCCTCGCCGCGCAGGGCGTGCCGGCGACCGTCTTCGTCGCGCCCGGCTTCCTCGATGGAGGGCGGATGTTCAACGACACGATCATCGAGACCGTGCGGCGCGCACCGCGGCGCTTCGACCTGCGCCCGCTCGGACTCGGGGACTACGCGCTCGACGACGTGGCGGAACGGCGTCGCGTGGTGGACGAACTGCTGCGGCACCTCAAGTACCTGGAGCCCTCGGAACGCAGCCGGCGCGTCCAGGAGATCGTCGACGCTGCGGGCGCCCGCCTGCCGGACGACCTCATGATGACCCGCGGCCAGGTGAGGCAGTTGCGCGAGAAAGGCATCGAGATCGGGGCGCACACGATGGACCACCCGATCCTGACCAGCGTGGATGACGCGACCGCTCGAAGACAGATTGCCGACAGCAAGGCAACCGCTCGAGGAAATCACCGGGCAGCCCGTCGAGACATTTGCCTATCCGAACGGCAAGCCGTTGCGCGACTACGACGGACGGCACGTGGCAATGGCCCGCGGAGCCGGATTCCGCCTGGCCCTGACGACCGCTTGGGGATCGGCCGTCGCGGGGTCAGATCCTTTTCAGATGCCGCGCGTGGCCGCCTGGGACCACCATCCGCTTCGGTACGGGTTACGGCTGGCGCGCGCGACGCGCGAGACGAGCTTTGCGACGGCCTGAAGCGACTGCAGTCGCGCGCTCGCGCAACCCCGCGACAGCAATACCTCAGATCGCGACCCGGCTGACGACGTAGCGGTACTTGCCGGATTTTTCCGGCGGAATTTCCGGCACACGCCGCAGCGACAAGACGGTGCCCGGTCCCATCCTGCGTTCGAGCCCGCTGCGGATCGCTGCTTCGACGCCGGCATCGAGTTCTGGCCCGGCCACAAGCAGCAGTTCCACGGACAGATCCTCCGCCTGGATGAACTTGAATCCGCGCACGCCCGGCTTGTCGCGGACTTCGTAGATTAGGGCCAGCGCATGCATCACGTTGCCCGATGCCGTGCGAATGAAATCGGTGCTGCGACCGAAAACATTCTCGAGCACCCCCAGCCCGCGCCCGCAACTGCACGCCGTCGGCGACAGCGACGCCATGTCGCCCGTGCGGTAACGGATGAACGGAAACTCATCGGTCGCCATATGCGTGACGACGATTTCCCCGGTCTCACCCGGCGCGACCGGCCGCCCATCGTTCCGACCAGTTCCACGACGATGTGCTCGGCAGACAGGTGCAGGCTGACCCGCCGGACATTGGTGGGCAATGAAACCTGCGTCGCGCGACCCGTAGCCGTTCGCCACCGGCGCCCGAAAAACGCTCCCGACCTGTCGCGCTGCTCCGGGTACAGCGTCTCGCCCGTCGCGAAGGCGACCTTCAGGCCGAGGCCCGTCATATCCACGCCACGGGTCTCGGCATGCCGCGCCAGCAACGCCAGCGCCGACGCGTAGCCAAACAGCATCCGCGGGCGCATGCCGCCGCAGCTCGTCGAGGTAATGGTCGAGCTGCGTCTCGGACATCTGGAATGCCGGCAGCAGGTGGCTGCGGAACAGGCGGTCACGCAGCGCGCGCAGGCGATCCTGCTTGCCGATCTCGACCGGCGAGCCCCACAGCACGAACTCGGGATCCCCGATGTCCACGTCCCACCAACGCGTTGCTCGCCATTTCGCGGCCACGTCGTGCGAGATCCGGCCCATGCCCATGTAGAACACCAGTGGCTCGCCGCTCGAGCCGCCGGTGTTGTACCTGACGAGTTTCCCCGCGTGGCGGGACTTGATGTCGTCCGTGTTCGCGCGGATGCAGCGCCTTGGTGAGAAACGGAAGCTGCTGCAGGTCTGCGGTCGCGGCAACGCGGCCCGGAACGAAGCCGGCCTCGCTGAAAACGCGCTGATAGTAAGGAACGTCGCGACCAGCTTTGGCCAGGAATTCCCGGAGCCTCGGCACGCGGGCCTCCTCGATCTCGCTGCGGGTGCAGCCACTGGCTCTGCTCGAGTTCGCGCAGCAACGCAACGCTGTGGTGCCCCTTGAGGCGCTCGTGCAGCGGGAACAGGATCGACGAACACAATCGCGTGTACATCCGTCCTCGCTCAGGCCTGTGGCCACGATAGGCACTCAGCCACTGGTCGCGAACCGCCGGCCACTCACATTCCTTCACGCGCTCGAGCCCTCGCTCGACGAGACCTCGCTGGAGCTCCGGCTCGTCCAGCACCCGGCTCACGCCCCCGGCCAGGGCGTCCGCCGACTCCGGCTCCACGAGTATCGCGGTGGACTCGTGACTCGACCAGATACGGCACGCCGCCAACGCGAGTGCTCACGACCGGCACGCCGCAGGCCAGCGCCTCGAGCACAGAGTTTGGAGCATTGTCGATGCGGACCGGGTTCAGCATGATGTCTGCATCGTGGTACAGCGCCACCATTCCCGGCACGTCCAGGCGCCCGGTGAATCGAGCGCAGTCCTGCAGACCGAGCTCGTTCCGCAGCGCCTCGAGACGACCGAGCTCGGGGCCCGAGCCGGCGATCGAAGCGCGAATGCCGGGGTATCGTTGCTTCAGTCTGCGCGATCGCACGCAGCCCGAGGTCCACGCCGTAGATGTGCTCGAGGTTGCGTGCAATGACCACGTGCGGCGACGCCGGATTTCTGCGTCCGACCGCGTCCGGGGCCGGACTAAAGACGCGCGTGTCCACGATGTTCGGAATGACGCTGGACGGCATGCCGAGTTGACCGAATACCTCGCGCAGGAACTCCGACGGCACGACGAGGCTCGTGCCCTTGAGCGTGGCACGGACTCGGTTTGCAGCCGTCTGCAGGAACTCTCCTGCCAGTCCGCCGCGGTAATTGACCACCACCGGCGCATTGCGCCACTCTGGCGATGTGCACAGCGGGCGCGGCGAACAGGTACCAGGCCCAGCCCGAGTTGGCCATCACGTGCACGGCGTCGGCCTGGCCGGACTCTCGCCACAGCTGCGCAAGGTACGGCCCCAGCCTGAACGCGGCGCGCACACCCTTCAGGTTCTCGACCCACCTCGGGCGATACGGCGCATTGGTCTGCACCAGGCGGACGTCGATGCCCTCGCCTTCGAGCAGGCGTTTCAACTGTCGAGTCTGATTCGCCATGCCACCCGCGGGTGGCGGCAGCGGGCCGACCAGAAGCAGCCTCAGCGGCGGCGCGTTCATGGCCTGCCCGCGGCCGCGCGGGCGCGACTATACACGGCCTCGTAACGGGCGACGCTCGCGCGCCAGGTGCGTTCGGTCTCGACAAATCGGCGGCCCTCGGCGCGGATCTCGGCCCAGCGGTCGCGGCAGTCCAGCACGCGCTGCACCGACCGGGTGATCTCTTCCGGACGATCCGGTGCGAACAGGAATCCGGTACGTCCGTCGTCGATCAGTTCTCGATGCCCGCCGACGTCCGACGCGATCAGCAACCGGCCCTGCGCCATCGCCTCGAGCGGCTTCAGCGGCGTCACGGTCTCGGTCAGGCGGATCGACTTTCGTGGGTACACGAGCAGGTCGACGACGCTGTAATAGCGGGCAACCTCGGCGTGCGGCACCCGCCCGGCGAAGATCACTCGATCCGCGACGCCTAGCTGCGCAGCCTGTGCCTTGAGCCTGTCCTCCTCGAATCCGCCACCGACAAGGAGCAGGCGGGTCGAAGGCTCGAACCCGATGATCTGTGGGAGCGCCGCGATCAGTACGTCGAGCCCTTCGTAGCCGTAGAAGGAACCGAGGAAGCCGAGCGTGAAGGCGCCCTCTAGCCCCAGGCGACGGCGCAGGTCCTGGTCGGGCCGGGTAATGAACGAGAAATCCGCCGTGTTCACTGCGTTGGGAATCACCGTCACGCGCTCCGGCTTCACCCCGCGGCCGAGGATGTCGGTTCGCAACCCCTCGCAGATCGTGGTCACCGCATCGGCCCGCTTCAGGGTCCACGTTTCCAGGCCGCGCGACAGCCGGTAGCGCAGGCTTCCCTCGGTCGTCCGCCCATAGTCCACGGCGGCGTCCTCCCAGGAAGATCGCATCTCGTAGACCACGGGAATGCCCAGCGGACGGGCGGCGCGGAGCGCGGCAATGCCGTTCAGGCACGGTGAATGTGCATGCACGATGTCCGGGCGAACCTGCCGGATCACGTCCCGCAGTCGCACCTCGGTATCGCGGATCACCGTCAGCTGGTTCAGCACCGGTGCCCGGCGCAGCGCTGTCTCGGGTACCCGCGTCCGGTAGAAATGGAAGCCGTCGCAGTCCTCTTGGTCGGCCTTGGCGTCGTAGTGCTTGGGGATGTGAGCTGCACGGTTTCCCAGCCGAGCGCGCGCTGCTCCTTGAGGATCGCGAGCGTCCGGAAGGAGTAGCCGCTGTGCAGCGGGATCGAGTGGTCGAGGACGTGCAGGACCCGCAGGCTCATCCGGCCTCGCGAAGCTCGCTGCGGGACCCCTCCCCCATCACATTACGGAGGAACGACTCGAACATCAGCGTGGTCCAGAGTGGCGCGCTGTAGTCACGCGTGCCGTTCAGGTGCGCATCCACCAGGTGCTGGAGCACGCGGCGGTCGAAGATACCGGTCTCGGCAAGCGTGGACCCAAGCACGCCGTCGCGCATGCGCTGCCGCAGCGGGCCCCGGAACCACCGCGAAAGTGGCACGGCGAAGCCCATCTTCGGCCTGTACAGGATCTCGTTCGACAGCCGCGGCTCCATCGCTTTCTTCAGCAGGTACTTCCCCTCCTGGCCCTGCACCTTAAGAGATGACGGCAGGCTCGCAAGCCATTCGACGAGCGGATGATCCATCAGTGGTTCACGCACCTCGAGCGAGTGGGCCATGCTGGCACGATCGACCTTCGTGTTGATGTCCCCCACCAGGTAGGTCTTGAGGTCGAGGTATTGCACCAGTGCCAGCGGGTCGTCGGTGCCCGCCTTCGCTGCGTGACGCGCGAAGACGTCGCGCGCGGAGTAGCCGTTGAGCCGGGCCTGGAACGCCGGTGAGAAGAGCTGCCGACGCATGTCCTCGCGGATGATCGAGACGCTGTGCAGGTACGCTTCGGTCGAATTCCTCGACAGTGACTCGAAGGTAGACTTGGCCCGGAACACGCGCGGCGCCCAGTCGGCCTTCGGATACACGCGGCCGAGCAGGCCGAACAGCGGCTGACGCACGCCGAGCGGCAACACTGAGCGCAGCTTCTCTTCCATCATGTGGAATCGGTAGCGACGGTAACCGCCGAAGTTCTCGTCGCCGCCATCGCCCGAGAGCGCCACGGTCACGTGCTTGCGCGCAAGCTGGCAGACCCGGTACGTGGGAATCGCCGAGCTGTCGGCATAAGGCTCGTCGTAGATCGCGGCCAGCTGGTCCACGAGGCCGAAGTCGTCGCTCGCGACGTGATCGACGAAATGCCGCGTGTGGTAGCGGCTGGCCACCTGCTGGGCGAAGCGCGTCTCGTCGAACGCCGGATCGTCGAACGAGATCGAGCAGGTGTTGACCGGCTCGCTGGAGATGCCCGCCATCGTGGCCACGACCGCGCTCGAGTCGACGCCACCCGACAGGAAGGCCCCGAGCGGCACCTCCGAGATCATGCGCAGGCGGATCGATTCCTCGAGGCGATGGTTCAACTCCTCGATCGCGTCCTCGAGCGAGATGACGTTCGACAGCGTGAAGCGCGCATCCCAGTACTCGACCGGTTCGGGCACCGGCTGTCCGCGACGAACCGTGAGCCGGTAGCCGGGCGGCAGTTTCCGCGTGCCGACAAATACGGTGCGCGGCTCAGCCACGTAGCCGAGTGCGAAGTACTCCTCGACGGCGCAGGGGTCGATCTCCTTGCCGAGCCCCGGATGCACCAGCAACGACTTGAGTTCCGAGCCGAAGATCAGTGTCCCGTCAGGCAGCACCGAGTAGTACAGCGGCTTGACGCCCAGGCGGTCGCGCGCGAGGAACAGCGTTTCGCTGTTCGTGTCGTACAGCGCGAACGCGAACATGCCGCGGAAGCGGTTCACGCATTTCTCGCCCCACGCCTCCCATGCATGGACGATGACTTCGGTATCGCTTCGGGTGTGGAAGACGTGGCCGAGCGCCTGCAGCTCGGGGATCAGTTCCTGGTAGTTGTAGATCTCGCCGTTGAACACGACGACGACCGAGCCGTCCTCGTTGTACAGCGGCTGCTGGCCCGTGGCGATGTCGATGATCGACAGGCGTCGGTGCCCCAACGCGACGCCCGGCGCATGGTGCTCACCCTCCCCGTCGGGGCCGCGATGCGCCTGGGAGTCGTTCATGCGCTTCAACAGCGCACGGTCCAGCGGGCGACGGTCGCGGGTATCGTAGAGTCCGGTAATGCCGCACATGGATCTGGTCAGGTCCCCGTCTTGCCGAGCAGTTCATCGTAAAGGGTCATGTAGCCGCTCACCATCGAGTCGAGGCTGAAGCTGCTCGCGACCCGGGCCCGGCCAGCGTCGCCGTGGCTCCTGCGCAACGACGGGTCCTCGAGGTACGGGAGGAGCGCACGTTCCAGTGCGACTGGCTCCTGGGCCGCGTAAAGGCACCCTGTAACGCCATCCGCGACGACTTCCGGGTTGCCCCCCACCCTGCCGGCCACCACCGGCAGACTCGACGCCATGGCCTCCAGGATCGTGTTGGAGATTCCTTCGTTGATTGAAGGCAGCACAAAGATGTCGATCGCTCGCATGATGTCTGGCGCGTCGCTGCGAGCCCCGGCAAACCAGGTCAGGGGCTCCAGCCCGAGAGCGCGGGCTTCGGCCTCCAAGCTGCCCCGCAGCGGGCCATCGCCCGCAACTATGACCTTGAGTTGCGGCGCGAGCGCCGGACGCGAGTCGAGGATAGACCGCACCGCCCGCAGCAGCGACAGCTGGTTCTTGACCGGGTCCAGGCGTCCGACAGTGCCCACGACCACGTGCGACTGCGAAGCCTGCCACGGAAGGTCGGAGGGTTGCGGGCCTTCACGACGGAACCGGTCGGTGTCCACGCCGCTGTAAAGCTGGCGGATACGCTCCGACGGCACCCCGACCTCGGATTCGAGCCAGCGGGCGATGTCCTGGGACATCGGCACATAGCGATGAATCACAGGCCGGCACGCCCGCCGGATCCTGAGACGCTTCGGATCGAGTCCCCTGGGATCGGAAGCTTCCCAGCCATGCTCGCCATGCACTCGCGCGCGGACCCTGGCTGCCGCGGCGACCCACTGCATGTCCACGGTGCTGAAGTTCCGGGTATGCACGACATCGGGTTGTAATCGTCGCAACGCCCGCCACATCCGGCCGTACATCGGCAAGTCCTTGCCCGGCTTCTTGTCGAGCGAGACCACCTCGACATCGTTGCGACGGATACGCTTGCGGAACTCGGCCCCGTAGCCAGCGACGCAGACTATTGCATTGCTGAAGCGTCCGGCGGGCATCCGGTTCACGAGGTTGACGACGCCATTCTCGAGGCCACCCACGTCGAGGCGGTGCACCACATGCACGACGCGCGCCGGCCCTTGTCGATTCATTGACCGCACGCCTCGAATGCGAAACCCGCACTCACGCAGGCGGCATGCCGCACAACGAACTGATCGAGCCGGCGCCCGGCGTCGCTGTCCATCGAGGTCGAAAGCGTGATGATCCGTTCGGTCACGGCGCCGCCGGTAACGAGGGCCCGCGCCTCCTCGGCCTTGACCCCGTAGGGGCTCGTGAGCCATCGGTCTCCGACCATGAACCAGTACCACACGAGGTGCTCACCGCCGAAGTCGCCGACGGGCTGCTCGCGCACGACCATCTGCCGCCCGTCGGGCAACGCCACGGTACGCGCTTCCTCGTTGGCGAGGCTGATGCGTTCGTTCCGGAAGATCGTGTTCCCGTAGTTGATCATCTCGGCGCCACCACTGGTGCCGATACCGTACACACCCACGAAAACGTCCACCGTCGCGCCGCCCTGATCCGTGTACGTACCGGAGCGCTCGACGCGGGCTCCGGAGTACCCGGGACGCCATTCGTGTCCGGTGATCGCGGGACCGGACCAGCCCGACGAAGCGGCGGGCAGTTTCAGTCGCTGCGTTTCTGCCTCGATACGCGCATCGACGCGGCCCGTGACTCGCCCGAGGTAGATCGGCCCGGCCAAGATCGCGAGCACGGCGAGCACGACCGAAAGGCATGCCGCAGCGGGCAGTGCCTCGACCCGTTCGGGACCGTCCAGTGCCGGGGCAACGTTCGTCAGCGGTGTTTCGTCGCGCCAGCGCTGGCCGATCCAGAACATGGCGAGCATCACGCCGACGAAAAATATCCGCCCGAACGTCACGTGCTCGGTACCCGGCCCGAAGCGCATTTCGGTCCAGTGCGAAACGAGGATGGTCAGGTAGACTCGCACGCCGTTCGCGACGATCGGGATCACTATGAATGCCAGCACCGCCAGCAACCGCTTGCGCCAGCCCGAATAGGTCAGGTGCGCATACAGCACGCCGAGCACCAGGCCCGTCACGACGTAGTTGAGCCCGCTGCAGGCGCGGGCCACCTCGAAGTCCCCCGATGGAATGCTGATGTACATCCCGGAGCGCTCGATCGGCACACCGGTCGCCTGAAGTGCCAAGGTCGCGAGGTCCGCAGTCAGGTACATCAGGACCGGGACCAGTGCGTGCCCGACCGGGACGCCGAACATCAGGAAGAACAGCGGGAACGACAGGACCCGGAACGCGTCGCGACCGAGCACGGCCAGCGCCAGCGCCGGCACAGTTGCAAACGCGGCAAACTGCTCGACACCGCGCACGCCGACGCCGTGACCCAGCATCCACGCCGCCGCACACACGATCGTGGCCACGACCCCGAGCCAGCAGGGCTGCCACTCTGCCAACAGCAGGTCCGCTCGCTTGCGCCACGCAAGCCAAATGGCGATCGGAACGATCAGCAGCCCGTGCGAGAAACTGCCGTTCGTCTGCCAGGTCTGGTAAGTCGTCGAGAACGTGTCACGGTATGACCAGCCGAGCGCGAGCAACGCGGCGACGAACACCGCAGCCAGCCTTCGTTGCTGCAGGGTGACCATTCGCGAATCGCGCCCTTACCAGCAGACGCCCGAGGTTGCAGACACGGGCAGGCTGCCCTGGGGCAGCCCGACGAGATCCACCACCACCTGATCGGCGCGCACGGCCTTGCCCAGGCGCGCCAGAATCTCGGCGCCCGAAAGGCCCACGACGATGACTTCCGCGTGCGTTACGGCCTCCTCGCACTCCTGCACCATGAGGCTGCCGACGTGGGGGATGCTGTGCTCGATATAGCGCTTGTTGGCGCCGATCAGGCGCGACAGATTCACTTCCGGATCGAAGATCCTGAGGTCGTAACCCTTGCCGATCAGCCGCTCGGCAACCGTCACGAGCGGGCTCTCGCGAAGGTCGTCCGTGCCGGACTTGAAGCTCAGGCCGATCATCCCGATGCGCCGCTTGCCGGGGCGCATGATGAGATCGAGCGCATGGTCGATGTGCGCGCGATTGCTGCCCATCACGTTGCCGAGCATCGGCGTCGTGACGTCCTGCTGCTTGCCCACGTAGGTGAGCGCACGCAGGTCCTTCGGCAGGCACGAGCCACCGAATGCGAATCCCGGCTTCATGTAGGCCGTGGAGATGTTGAGCCGCTTGTCGCGGCAGACGAGATCCATGACTGCGCGCGAATCTACGCCCACCGAGCGTGACAGCCGGCCGATCTCGTTCGCGAACGTGATCTTCACCGCGTGAAACGCGTTGCAGGCGTACTTGAGCATTTCAGCCACGCCGATCGAGGTGACGATGAACTCGCACGGCAGGTGGCCGAAGACCTGTTTCACGGCATCGGCCGCGCGCGCGTCGTCGGTGCCGATCGCGGTGAACGGCGGGTTGTCGTAGTCCTTGATCGAGCTTCCCTCGCGCAGGAACTCCGGCTGGAACCCGAGGCCGAAGTCGGCGTTGGCGCGTTTGCCACTCGCCGATTCGAGCCCTTCGCGCACGACCGAGTCCATGCTGCCCGGCTGGATCGTCGAGCGCATCACGACGGTGTGGTAGCCGGGCTTGTCTTTCAATGCCGAGCCGATCTGCTCGGAAACGCGGCGCACGGCCGAGAGGTCCTGGCTGCCGTTCGGGCTGGAGGGCGTGCCGACGCAGATGAACGAGAGGTCCGTCGACTGGACGGCGGCGGCAATGTCGTTGGTGACGCGCACGCGGCCGCTCGCGACCACCTGCTTCGTAAGGTCCTGGATGCCCTCCTCGACGATCGGGGAGCGACCGCTCCGGATCAGGTCGAGCTTGACCGGATCGACGTCGACGCCAACCACTTCGTGACCGTCGCGCGCGAGGCAGGCCATCGAGACGGCCCCAACATAACCGAGTCCGAAAATGCTGATTTTCATGAGTTTGTCTTCAGTGCTTCCCTGCGAGAAGCATACGGGCAGCCCGCCCGGGGAACTGTGACGAGTTGCCTACCCGACGCACCTACGCCGCCCGGTCCCTGTGGCCGGGCGCGCTGCGGTCGACCGTCTGCCCAATCAGCGCATCGAGCCGTCGCATCGAGCTCGGCCAGCTGTGGTTCGATAGAACCCGTGCCCGGCCAGCCTCGGACAGCCTGCGCCTGAGGGCGGGTGACTCGAGGATGGAAAGCACGGACTCGAGCAACTGCTCGCGAGTCCGGTACGAGAGCACATGCTCGCCCACGACGACGTCCACGCCGCCGGACGCCTGCTGGCTGCACACCACCGGCACTCCCATCGCCATCGATTCGAGGATCTTGTTCTGCGTGCCGCGCGCGATCTCGAGCGGCGCGATCGTGAGCGCTGCCCGCGTGACGAATGGACGCACATCCGGCACCGACCCCGTGACGGTCACGCCCGGCAACTTCGCCAGCTCGCGGATCTCGTTTGGCGGATCCGCACCCACGACCTCGAATCGAGTGCCCGGACGGCGGCGCTGCAGTTCCGGCAACACCTCCGTGCAGAACTTGATGACGCCCTGCTGGTTCGGGAAATAGTCCATCCGGCCGACGAACGTGACGAGGTCGGGGTCGTAGGCGCCGGCCGAATCGGGCCTGAAGAACTCGGCGTCCACGCCGTTCGGGAACCAGGCGGAGGGTCGCGTCACGCCCAGTTCCGCCAACGTCTCCATCTCGGCACGCGTGGTGCACGTGCAGAGGTCGAACTTGTCGGACAGCAGGCGCTCGGTGCGCTCGAGCTTCACCGCTTCGAGCCAGTACCCGGCCGACAGCGGGAATGGCTTGTGCCGCGAGTACTCCCGCCATTTCTGCGAGTCCATGTCGCCGTAGTCGATGATCTTCGCGCCCGCCGGCAGGTCCGCCACGTACGGCGCGACGGACGAGCAATGCGCAAAGATCAGGTCGAGCCCGCCGGCGGCGAACTCGGTGATGCGGCGCTTCAGCTGCGGCGAATAGAAATACCCGAAACTGGACGGCCGGGTCGTCGGCAGCCAGGCCACCATGCGCGGCCACGCGACGTGGTCCTCGACGACCTCGACGATCCGGCCGCTACAGTGACGCGCGAGACCTTCCGATTCAGCGAGCTCCTCGTGGCTGCGCGCCATCGATGCGACGGTGACCTCGTGCCCCTGCTCGTGCAGGTGACGGATGATGTTGAACGGCCGGATCTTCCCGCCTCGCTTCGGCGGGAACGGCACTCGATGACACACGACCAGGATCTTCATGCCGCAAGCGACTCCTTCAGTTCGTCGGCCACACTCGGGACGTCACGTCCGTCGAGGTACAGCCGGCACCAGATTTCGAGATTGACGAGGCCGAGCAGGTGGTCCGTGCGGTCAGCGCGCTGCTGCTCGTGCTCACGGATCGTGCGCTCGACCACCTCGGGATCGAGCAGGCCGCGACGCACGACGGACTCGCGCGACAGCAGGTCGCGCAGCACGGGGGCGAGCTCCGCACGGAGCCACGCACCGATCGGCGCGCCGAAGCCGCGCTTTTCACGATGCAGGATGCCGTCCGGCAGAACGCCGGCCAGTGCCTTCTTCATCACGTGCTTCAGTTCCCCACCGCGGACCTTCAGGTGACCCGGCATGCGGGCCGCCATCTCGACGAGGCGCTGGTCGAGCAACGGCACGCGGCACTCCAACGACACGGCCATGCTCATCTTGTCGGTCAGCAGCAGCAGGTCATCGGGCAGTTGCGTGGCAAAATCGACGTCCATCAACTGGCGCAGCGGGTCCTGCGTCTGGGCCGCTGCAAAGCCGCGGGCGATGCAGTCGTCGAAGCGGACGGGCGCGTGCTTCATCAGCGCCTTGCGCTCGGTCTCGTCGAAGACCTGCATGAATGCACGGTAGCGCTGCTCGAACGGCAGTGCGTCCGCCAGCAGGAATGCCTTCGCCAGCCGCACCTTGTTCAGGAAACGGTTGTGCCGGTCGCTCGGCAGCGCCGCGGCCAGCGGCGTGATCAGTCCAGACCGGATCGGGCCTGGAATGCGCTGGTAGAGCGAGCGGTAGTGCTCGTCGAGGTAACGCTTGTATCCGCCAAAGAGCTCATCGCCGCCGACCCCGGACAGGATGACGGTGACGTCCTGCCGGGCGAACCTGGAGACCAGATACGTAGTGATCAGCGCTGAGTCCGCGACCGGCTCGTCCATGTGCCAGATCAACTTAGGCAGCAGCCCAGCCACATCCGGCTGCACCACGATCTCGTGATGATCCGTGCCGAACTGCTGCGCCACCTGCGCGGCGAACGGCAGCTCGTTGTACAGCTGCGCTCCCGTCGAGCCCTTGAAGCCGATCGAGTAGGTCTTCACCGGCTGGCCGCTGTGCCGGCTCATGAACGCGACGACGGCGCTGGAATCGATGCCACCGGACAGGAACGCGCCGATCGGCACGTCCGACACCATCTGGTCGCGAACGGCCCGCTCGAGCTCTGCGCGCACTTCATCGGCCCATTGCTGTTCCGAGCGTGCGGAGTCGATTGCCGCCGGCAGGCGGTAGTACTGCCGGCTTTCCACCTTGCCATCCTCGACGACCAGCACGCGCCCCGGCTCGAGCTTGCGCATGCCGGCAAACATCGCATTCGGTGCGCACACGTAGCCGACCGCGAGGAACTGCGCGAGCGAATCCGGGTCGACCCTTGCATCGACACCGGGCACCGCCAGGATCGCCTTCGCTTCGGAGGCGAAGATCAGTTCGGTCTGCGTCTGACGGAAATAGAGCGGCTTGATGCCAAAGGCGTCGCGCGCCACGAGCAGGCGGCGGCGGCGGCGATCCCAGAGCGCAAGTCCGTACATGCCCTCGAGCCGATTGAGGAACGCATCGCCGTACTCCTCGTATCCGTGCACCACGACTTCCGAATCGCTGTGCGTTGCAAACCGATGGCCGCGAGCCTCGAGCTCGCGCCGCAGCTCGCGGAAGTTGTAGATCTCTCCGTTGCAAACGACGACCACCTGCCCGTCTTCGCTGGCGATCGGCTGGTGCCCGCCAGCGACGTCGATAATCGAGAGCCGGCGCATGCCGAGCAGCAGTTCGCCGTCTGCATATCGCCCGGAGTCGTCCGGCCCGCGATGCACGATCGAGTCGCCCATCCGATCGAGCGTCTGTTCGGGCCGGCGCGTGCTGGCGCCGAGCGCGATGATTCCGTATATGCCGCACATGGTCGTTCGCTCAGAGCAGGTACTTCGCCAGCAGCGGACCGACCTGCTGGGTCACCCATATCGGCAGCTTTTGCCACAGCTCGATCGCCTTCTCGAACTTCGGATTCGTCCGGCTCTTGTTCGGCATCTCCTTCATTCGCACCAGGTAGTACTCGTAGTAGAGTTGCTCGGGTTCGAAGCCCCAGTGCAGCTTGAAGTCGTACGATCCCGTGTCGCGCTTGCTGCGACCGTAGTCGAAGATCCGGCAACCCTTCTGCCGGGCCCGTTCCATCACTTCCCAGTACATGAAATCGTTCGCCGCCACCGC
Source organism: uncultured Gammaproteobacteria bacterium (assembly GCA_963696545.1). GTDB lineage: Bacteria > Pseudomonadota > Gammaproteobacteria > Steroidobacterales > Steroidobacteraceae > RPQJ01. The sequence continues at coordinate 455,606 of CAVOKQ010000012.1, read as the reverse complement.
GCGCGCGTCTTTGGTCCCGCCTCCGTAGTACGGCAGCACCTCGTCGCGAAAATAGAAGTTCAGCACGCTCGCAACCGGCTGACCGCCCTTCAGGATCGTGACGATGTCGCACGAGTCACCGAACTCCTCGCGCATCACGCGCACGAACTTGCGCGAGAAGACCGGGCTGCCGAGGTTGCGCATGCTCTCGGAATACACCGCGTAATAGCGGTCGTTGCCAGCCTCGACCTCGGACGTCAGTCCTTCCTTGATTCCCTTGCGCACCATCGCGCGCTGCTTACGGGGGATTGCAAGCATGTTCTTTTCGGCGTCGTCGCTGATCGCCTTGCGGAACGTGACGTTCTGCTCCGCGAACGGCCAGTCGGGATGCCGCCGCCACCGATTGCGAAGCTCGAGGTAATCGACCTGCAGTTCGCGCGCCAGTTCGCACGCGCGTTTCTCGAGCGCCGACTGGACCGCGTCGCTGTCGGCGAGCGCACCGCCATAGACGCAGAAGGGCGTCGACACCAGCGAGTTGCCGAACAGCAGGCTCTTCACCTGCGCGAGCGGCAGCACCCCGCGAATCGTGCCCTGGGACTCTGCCAGGAGGTAGAAAGTCCGGTGCCCGAACGAGCGCCGCAGCACGTCCTGCCATTCCGCCAGGTGGAAGAACGTGCCGTCGGAATGCAGCTTCACGAAGTCGTTCCAGCAGGCGCGATCGGTCGATCCGAACGCGCGAATCGAGATTTCCGCCTGAACACGACCGGCCGTCGCGTCGCGCGCGGGCGCGGTTACCGCTCCTGCCTCGCGCACGGGCTCCGCCACTTGTTCAAACGCCAAAGACTTCATCCATTCTTCCCCAGCTAAAATCGCTCAGTAACCGGCGCAACCGCGACTGCATCGAGTCCAGGTTCAGGTAATGACGAAAGCGCGACTTCAGCGGCGCGCCGCTGACTCTGGGCTGGTCCGGATCGACTTCCCATGGATGGAAGTAGAACAGCCCGGCCTCGCGATCCTCGTCGTTGACCCGCCTGAGCATCCAGCGAAACGCTCCGTATGGGAGCAGACGGAAGTAACCGCCCCCGCCGCACGGATAGTTGCGGCCGCCGACGCGCACCGTCGTCACCGGAATCTCCAGGATCGAGTCCGGCTTCAATCGGAATGCAAAGCGCGGCGCGTCCGGCATGCCGTACAGGTCATGCCGGATCGGGTAGATGCTCGAGCTGTAGGCGTGGCCCGTCTCGTGCAGGACATCGAGAGCCCACAGGTTTCGTCGATTGATGGAATAGCTCGGGGCCCGATAGCCGCGAATCGCCTGACCACCGACGTCCTCGAGGATCGTCTTGGTGCGTATCACATCGGCGCGGAACTGCTCCGGCGTGAACTGGTGGATCCGCGTATGGTCATAGCCGTGGCTCGCCAGTTCGTGGCCATCGGCGACGATGCGTCGCACCAGTGCGGGATGGCGCTCGGCGATCCAGCCGAGGACGAAGAACGTACCCCGCACGCCCCGCTCGCCGAACAGGTCGAGGACACGTCCCGTGTTGAGTTCGACCCGCGACTCGGCGTCGGCCCACCGGGCGCGCGGAATAGTGTTCTCGAACGCCGCGACCTGGAAGTACTCCTCGACGTCGACGGTCAGCGCATTTCGAATCAGGGCTGCCATCGCGCACGCAACCCTACCCACCAGCCATCATAGGCATCGAATCCTGCACTGTTCAGGTAGCCCGTTTCGAACGTCGTCGTGATCTTGCCGCCGGAAGACGTGCGATTCAGTCGGGCGATCAGCGTCGTATCGTAGCTGTTGGTCGTGAAGACGACCACCGGACTTCCCACGGCCTGGTTCTGCTCGTAGTCCACGTAGCTGGCCCAGAAATCCGCCGACAGGTTCGACGCGAGCTGACGGGTCACGTTGAACGTTGCCCCGGTGTAAGTGTCGTCGTTCTGCGCGTTGCGAATGTAGTCCTGCACATTCTGGTACCCGGACAAGGCAATCCGGGTGCGCGAACCGATCGCTGCTATGCCGACACTCGCGTTCTTGCCGACGTATGGATCGCTGTTGAGCCTACCGTAGTCGATATTGGGAGCACCGGGCGGCAGCTCACCAGGCGTGAAATCGCCCAGGCTCAGGATCTGCGTCTGGACCTGCGGACTCTCGGAATAGGACGCCGTGAACTCGAACATGCGAGCCGTGCGACGAGCATTGAGGTAGTACGAGTGGCCGAAGAAGCGGTCGCCGTAGCGTGCCTCGGCATAGGTCCGGTCGTCCGGCTCCCAGCGCAACCCTACGTCCCAGTAGTTGCTGTCTAGTCCTCCGGCGGTCGTGCTCTGGTCCAGGTCGCTCTCGACGCCGAACTGTCCGACGAGCGCAATGGCCGGCGTGAACTGCCAGGCGAGGTCTGCGCCCAACTGCTCGTAGTTGTATGGCAGCGCGTTGTCATAGTCCGTCTTCTGCCAGCTGTAGAACACGTTACCCGTCAGCTTTCGCGCCGACTCCCTGTTGCCGAAGGACACATAGGCACTCTGGTCGCGCGAGTCGTCCTGTCCGAGGAAGCCCGGCCGGCTCGCGACGTCACCTTCGTCGAAGTACCAGACACGTCCGTAGGAGTACTGGGCCAGCAGGTTGAAATCGCCGAATCGCTTGTCGAAAGTCGGAGTAATGCCGGCCGTCGCCTGCTGGCTGAGATTGTCGACGCCAAACATTCCTAGTCCGCCGTAGTTCGAACTCAGCAGGGGACTGATGACGTCGTCGCTGATGCTGGCCTGGGCATCAATATAGAAAAGGCCTGGCATTGCAGTCCAGCGCCCGTTTGCGGCGCCTTGCTGGGAGATATTGTCATAGTCGCTGTCGTCCCAGGCGCGGCCGATCACCGAATAGTCGATTGCCGCCGTCACCGAATTGGTCGAATACGAGGCATAGAAACCCGGGGCCAGTTCGAGGCCCCACGTGCTGATCGCATCCTCGCCATCCTGAGCAAGGTTGATGTTGCTCACGTACTGGATGGCTGTCTCGACTCTCGGCCGAAATTCTCCGCCACGGGGCAAAGCCTCCTGCCCCAAGCCTGTGCCATAGGATTGGCGCGTCGAGGACTGGTAAGGGACCGTCTGCGCTTGTGCGGCAGACGACAGCAGAGCCACCACGACAGCAGCAGCAACCAGCTCAGGCCGTCGGCCGGCCCTGCCTGGCAGCCTCTCGCTCGTTGATATGCTCATGCATCCCCCTTCCCCGGCCCCTGGCCACGACCGTAACCGTAGCCGTAGTAGTACTGCCCATAGTAGCGGCTCAACGCCGATGCCTGGACCCGGTTCAGGATCGCACTCACGGGAACCGACTTGTCGACCAGCGCCAATGCGTCGAGGACAGCCCGCTGTTCCGTGTCGTCTGCCCTCACGACGAGCAGTACCTGCCCGACGTAGCGCGCTGCCGCCTGCGCCTCGTTTGTCGCAAGCAGCGGCGGCGAGTCGAGGATGATCACGCCATTGCCGACGCGCCGACTCAAGGCTTCGATGATCTGCGGCATGCGACTGCCGGCAAAAAACTCCGGCGAGTGCTCATGCCACTTTCCCGCCGGAACGAAGAACAGGCCCTCCACGTCCGTCTGGTAGGTCACCGAACCGACATCGAGGCTTGTGTCGTCGAGAACGTCGTTCAGGCCCGGCCGTCCTTCGAGGCCCAGCGTCGGCGTAAGCCCTGGACGCGCGACGTCGCCATCCACCAGGATCACCCGCATCTCCTTGTCGCGGACGATGCTGAGCGCAAGATTGAGGGACGTGAAGGTCTTGCCCTCGCCAGGCAAGGCGCTCGTCACCAGGATGACGTTGTTCCGCGCAGGCGCCGCTCCGTCCCGACCGGCTATCGCACTCAACAGAGGCCACTTGATCCGGCGAATCTCGTCCTCGGTCTGGTGGGCCATTTCCGAAGAGGGCAGGCGCCCATCGGCCGCGAGCCGGGCGGTGTCGAACTCGACGATCGGCTTCAAGTCGCGCGAGGTGGGGGACAGGTCGTCAAGACCTCGCGAACGGTGCCCAGCCGGGCCTTGCGGCGGTTGACCGGAAACGTCGGGAGCCTCAACTGACCCCACGCCGGCGGGCTCCGCCGCAACGGGTCCGGCAATCGGAGAGGACTTCGCTGCCTGCTGCGCCTTGTGCAACGCCCGTTCCACGATACTCATTGGCTTGTTCCTTCAACCGACGACGTTGCGAAGCGCGACACGAAGAGGCTCGGAGAGCAGTAGATTCAACAGGTACACCACCATCAGCAGACCAACCGCGCCGCCCACAAGCAGGGCCTGGCGCTGGTACCACGGCACCAGCCCGGTACGTACTGCAGCGGTGACCGTACCAATGACGCGAATGCCGGTGATCTTCTGCAGCAGGTCGCGCGTGGTGAAGGTCGGGTGCAACAAGGACAGCAGGATGGCGAGGCCTGACCCCGCCGCAAGTGCTCCCAGCAGCACCATGGAGTTCAGCATCCGACGAACAGGGCCGCTCGGCTTGACCGGCACGGTCGGCGGCTCGATCACCCGGAACTTCACGCTCTCGGTATTCTGCTCTGCCGACTCCGAGATCCGCGCGGACTCGAGGCGCTGCAGCAACGTATCGTACTGCTGTTTGTTCACCTGGTAGTCACGATTCAGGCGGGCGAGCTCCGCTTCCACCTCGGGAATCGTATTCACCCGACCGCGAAGGTCGGCGATGACCGCCTGCTGCGACGCCATCTGCCCCCGCATCTCGGCGAGATCCGCGTCGGCCTGGCTCAGCGCAAGGCGAAGATTCTGATAGACAGGATTCATGTCCAGGCTGCGCACCATCGCCTGTTCGCCGGTCAACTCGGCCCCCGGGGCCGCGACACTCGACGACACCTTGGCACCCGCCCGCTTCTCCTGCTCCAGCCGGGCGATGGTCTCGTTGAGTGACTGCACCTGCGGATGCTTCTCCGTGTATTGCAGCAGCAACTGGTCGCGCTGCGCCTTGAAGCGCGCGATCTGTCCGTCGATCGGGCTGCCCTCGGCAGAGCCCATCAGGCCGTAAGTCGGCTCCTCGCCCTGCAACTGCCTCTCCAACTCGTTGCGACGGTTCTGCAACTGGCTGAAGACCTGCCGCATCTGCTGCAGCGAACCGTTCTCCTTCTCGAGGCGCTGGTAATAGTCGCCGCCGGCTCCCGGCATCATGCCGACGTTCTGCTGCTTGAATGTCGCGAGACGTTGCTCGGCCTCGGTGAGCTTCTGCTCGTATTCCTTGATCTGCGACTGCAGGAAGCGTTGCGCGACACCCGCATCCGTTCGCTTCATGCCGAGGCTGTCCTCCATGAACGTATCGAGCAGCGTGCGCACGACTTTGTAAGCGATTTCCGGATCGTCATTCTCGAACGACACGACGAACGTGTTTTGAGTACCGGCCCGCCCTGTCGGACGCGCAAGCCGGATGAGGCGCGCCAGCGAATCGACGACCGCCTCCTGTTCGCGCCGGGTCTTTGCGTCGAGCATCAGGTCAGTCGTCTGCGCAACCTTCTCCAGATTGGGGCGACTCAACATGACCGCCTGCATCATCGCAACCTGGCTATAGATATCGCGATTGACCGCGAGACCAGTAAGGAGGGGCTTCAGCAGCGATTCCGTATCGACGTAGACCACCGTCTTCGACTCGTACTTGTCGGGGATGAACTGGACCCCGATCCAGCCCGCAATCGCGATAAGCCAGGCGACGGCGACAGCTTGCCAGCGATAACGCCAGGCGCCACGAAGGAGGACGAGGATTGCGCGATTACTTCTTGCATGGGCGGTCTTGCGTGTTTGGTTGCTTTGTATCGCCGCGGGCGGGCGGCGACCGTGAGTCAATTAACAGAATCAGAAGCGACTCTCGGGGATGATCAGCACGTCACCGGGGCGCATCGGGACATTGGCCGAGATGTCGCCGTCATCGACCAGGTCGCTGATGCGAACCGGAATCCGAGTCTGCTGGTTGCCTTGCTGCCGGACGATCACGGCACGGTTGCCGGCCGCAAACTCCGCCAGGCCGCCAACGGCGATCATCACGTCCAGCAGTGTCATATTGGCGTTGTAGGCCAGGGCCTGGGGCTTCGCGGCCTGTCCCACGACCCGGATCTGGTCCGCGTACGTGCCGACGAATCCGGTCACCATGATGCTGACGGTGGGATTACGGACGAACTCGGCCAGCGCCACCTCGAGATCCTTGGCGAGCTGGGGCGGCGTCTTGCCCGCCGCCGGCACACCGGAAATCAATGGCGTCGATATCATTCCATCGGGGCGCACCGGTACGGTCACCGTCAGTTCTGGCTGATTCCAGACGAATACCTGCAGCGTGTCGCCCGGGCCGATCTTGTACTCGGACTGCGCGGCCGGTGCGGCGGCGGGAACAGTCACTGTCTCGGGCTTGCTCGCGGCGCAGGCCGCCAGCAGGCCGAACGATGCAACCAGCGTCAGCGCTCTGAGACCTTTCGAGAAATTCCCGCCAAACGGGTTCGTCTTCATACGCATCTATGCCTCGATCCGAAATTGCGGGAATTCTTCATTTCGACAACTGCCGCAGGAGCTTGTCAGCTTCGGCCCTGACATCCGGGGGCAACGTTCCGCCGACAGACTTCCGCAGCAGCGACACCGCCTCAGCGGCCTGGCCCTTCCTGGCCAGCACCGCGGCGTAGTGATACTGCACCTCGGCATTGTCGGGCAACCCTTTGTATGCCTGCTCCAGGATCGGCATCGCCTGGGCCGTGTCGCCGTTCTGGAAAAGGATCCAGCCGTACGTATCCTGGATCGCAGCGACCTTTGGCGCAGCCTTGTAAGCCTTTTCCCCGTACTCCAGGGCCTTCGGATTGCCCTTGGCCTGGTAAAGGACCGCAAGATTGTTCAGCAGCACCGCATTGCCCGGCGACTTGGGGAGCACTTGCTCGTAGAGCTTGATCGCTCCATCGATGTTGCCTCGTCGCTGTTCGGCATCCGCCAGCACCGCCACGACATCGACGTCATCCGGGTGCGCTGACACCCAGTCTTCCAGGACCTTGTGAGGCTGCGCCGCGCCGGACATCACGCCGGCGCGATACTCTGCAATTGCGAGCTCGCGGGTCATACCCTTGGCGCTCGCCTTGCGGTAGTCCGCAAGTGCGTCCTTGTAACGCTTCTGAGCCATCGCGAGGTCGCCCTCGAGCGCATAGGTTCCCTGTGAATCGGGCGCCGCCTGCTTCATGCGTTCGACATAACCCGCAGCCTTCTCGAGATCGCCGCCCTGCAAGCTGGCCGCTGCCGCAAGTGACAGCGCCGGCAGGAACTTGGGTTCCGCCTTGAGCACGCCATTCAGCACATCCAGCGCGCTGTTCAGGTCTCTGTTGACGAGATGGGCACGAGCGAGGTTCAGTGAATAGCCGTAGGCCTCGGGCGCCTGCTCGGTGGCCTGCTTGAAGCTTGCAATGGCACCCGGGGCATCATTGAGCCCCAGCAGCATCAGGCCGCGCGCATTCGACAGTGCCGCGTTATCCGGCGACTTCCTGGCGGCCGCGTCGATCACCGCTTTGGCCTTGCCGTAGTCGCGGGTACCAAGGTAGTACTGGGCCAGCGCCAATTGCGCATCAACCGACTCAGGATGATCCGCAGCCGCCTTCTGCAGCCACTTCTCCGATTCCCTGGCATCGCCGCGCGCGCCGGCTGCAACCGCGATACCAAGCTCCGCCATCAGGTTCTTCGGATCCGACTCCAGGATCTTGCGAAAGTTGACCTCGGCTTCAGCATTCCTGCCTTCCGCGAGGTCGAGTCGCCCGAGGTTGAGCAACGTCTGCGGATCGTTGGGCTTGAGCTTCAGTGCCTCGTTGAACTGGGCGCGGCCAGCATCTTTCTGGCCCGCAGCGGCGAGCACGCCTGCTACCAGGTTGCGCACGGCCGCGTCGTTGCCGGATTTCGCGACGAGCGCGTTGGCTTCCGCAACCGCCTTCTCGTTGTCGCCTTTGCGAAGCAGCGCGAGCAACATCAGGTACTCGCGCTGATAGCCCGTTGCGCCGCCCTCGGGCATCGCCTTGAGCGTCTCGATGGCGCGATCGAAATCGCCCGCCATCAGGTAACCGCCGGCCACTTCGATCTGGGCATCGGGCGACTGCCGGGCCGTAGCCTGGGTTGATGCCTGGGCAAGGTACGCGAGCGCCTGCTCCCGGTTACCGCTGGCGAGGCTGAGGCGCCCGGCCATGGCAAGCAACGCCGGATCGGCCGAATCCTGCGCCAGGGCCGGCTTCAGAGCCTCGAGAGTTTCCGCGGGTGACTGCGAGCGGGCCCGGACTTCCGCCAGCAACCGTTGGGCCTGCACATTGCCTGGCTGGTGCGCGACGACTTCGGCAAGCTGAACCTCAGCCTGGCCGATGTTGCCCTGCTGCATGTTCACCATGCCGAGCAGCAGCCTGGCCTGGTAGTTCTCCGGCATCGCGGCTACGGCCTGTTCGAGCAGCGTACGTGCCTTTTCGTAATCGCGACCGGCCGCAGCAACCTGGCCACGCAACTGCTTTGCGAGCGGGTTATCGGGTGCCGCCTTGATCAGCTGGTCGCTGGTTGCAGTCGCTTCCTTGACCTTGCCCTGCCGCATCTGCGCTTCGGCAAGTGCGCCGAGCGCCGAGAGTCGCTCGACGCTGGCAGGACTCTTGCCGGCTTTCTCGACTGCGGTCGAGAACGCTTTCTCGGCCGCGGGGAAGTCGCCGCCTTCGGTCGCAATGCCTCCCATCGTCATCCAATACGCGGACCGCTGCTTCACATCGTTCGGCGCCTGGTCGAGCACGCCCTTCGCAGCCGCAAGTCCATCCGTCTTGTACGTCGCGCTCGCGAGTCCGAGCAGCGCATCGAAGTTGCCGGGCTGGGCCTGCAGGACCGCTTCGAACTGGCCTTTCGCATCCGCCGCACGATCGAGCCCGAGCAGCGCCCGACCCTGCGCAACCTGCATCTCGACCTTCGCACTCGCCGGCGCCGCGTCCGGCTTGCACTGCGACAGCACCTTGTCGAACTCGCTCTTCGCGAGCAGCACGCGGCACTCGGGGACGATGATCATGTCCTTCGGCGCGCCGAGATCCTTCGCCTTCTGGATCTCGATGGCGCCGGCCTGGATGTCGCCGGACTCGACCAGCGCCTGCCCGAGCAACGCGCGAGCCCTGGCGTTCTGGGGCTCGGTGTCGACCAGGTCCTTCAAGTCGATGACTGCCGCACGAGCCTCGCCCTTCGCGAGCGCCTGCTCGGCGCGGTTGTACAGCGCGTCACCCTTGGGGGCGCAGGCCGCGAGGCCGATGGCGACCACCAGCACGAGGCGGCGTGAGTAGTGGATAGTGGATAGCGGATAGAATGAGCTGCCCTTCGCCATGCGTCTCACCCTTCAGCGGCCTTTTCAGGGACCGCGATGTCGTTCTTTTCCAGCAGGTCGTACAGCGTCGGCCGCGTAATGCCCAGCAGCTCCGCAGCACGGGAAAGATTCCAGCCCGCCACTGCCAGCGCCTGGCGGATCGCTTCGCGTTCGGCCCGCTGCCGGGCAACGCGGAGGTTCAGCCACGCGAGGTCGGCGCCACCGTCGCCCGGCAGGCCAAGGTCCTCGACCGTGACGTACTTGCCCTCGGTCATGATCACCGCGCCGTTCACGCGATTCTCGAGCTCGCGGATGTTACCGGGCCACGGGTACGCCTCGATCGCCTTCAACGCTTCAGGCGTAAAGCCCTTAATCTGCCGCCCATGTTCCGTGGCGCGGCGCTCGAGTACCGACTGGGCAATCACGACTGCGTCGCCCGAGCGGTCGCGCAACGGCGGAATGCGCACGGTCACTTCGCTGATGCGATAGTAGAGGTCTTCGCGAAAGCCCCCGTCCTTGATCAGATTCGGCAGGTCCTTGTTGGTTGCGCAGACCACGCGCACGTCGACCGGGAAGTGCTCGCGACCGCCGATGCGCTCGACGACGCGGTCCTGCAGGAACCGCAGCAGCTTGGCCTGTAGCGAGAGCGGCATGTCGCCGATCTCGTCGAGGAACAGCGTGCCGCCGTTCGCGTGCTCGAACTTGCCCTGGGTCTGCTTCACCGCGCCGGTGAATGCCCCCTTCTCATAGCCGAACAGCTCGCTCTCGAGCAGCGTGTCGGGGATCGCCGCGCAGTTGATCGCGACGAATGGCTTCTCGGCGCGCGGGCTCTGCGAGTGCACTGCCCTGGCGAGGACCTCCTTGCCCGTACCGCTGTCGCCGAGCAGCAATACCGTCGCGTTCGTGGGCGCGACCTTCTCGATGGTCCGACACACCTTCATCATCGGTTCGCTGATGGCGATCAGACCGGCGAACGGCATCACGCCCTGCCGCTGCACCAGGGCCCGGTTCTGCTCCTCGAGGTCGAATATGTTAAAGGCGCGCTGGACCAGCAGCTTGAGGACGTCGGTGTCCACGGGCTTCTGGTAGAAATCGTAGGCGCCCATCCCCACCGCCTTGACGGCGTTCTGCTTGTCGAGCTGGCCGGTGACCACGATCACCTTGGTGCGGGGGGCCAGCTTCAGGGTCTCGAGCAGCGTGGCGAAACCTTCCGTGACGCCCTCGGCGTCCGGCGGCAGGCCAAGGTCCTGGAGCACGACGGCGGGTTCATGCCGGCGCAGGGCCGCCAGGGCGGCCGGGCGATCCGTCGCCTGGATGACCTCATACTCGTCGAAGCACCACTTGAGCTGCTTCTGCAGCCCCGGGTCGTCCTCGACGATCAGCAGTTTCGGCTTGTCCTCAGCCACTCGCTCTCTGGGGTGCGGCCCGTGGGCCGACGCCTCTGGTCAGGGTATTAACTGCGGATGATACAGAGACTTAGGGGGCAATTTTGTGAAATGGGTTCAGTCCCCATTCCATAACCCCTGCCCGACACCGCCCCCGCTGTCCGAGGCGAACCGGGTGCCAGGCGCCGAAAGACGGCGCCTGGCACCTGTTTCCTATTCGATCGTCCTGTTGACCGGGCCGACCGAGGCGCTCTCGACGCCGGTATTCGTGTACGACGCGACCGAGAAGTACCAGGTCCCGGCGGCCAGCCCCGGGATGGTGGCGCTGGTCGTTGCGGGACTGGAAATGGTGACGAGCTGGTTCAATGCCCCCGGCGAGGTGCCGTACCGGATCCTGTACCCGGCCAGGTTCGTCAGTGCCGAGCCATCCTCGTTTCGGGTCGGGGCGGTCCAACTCAGGTCGGCCGAGCCCACGACGGGCGTCGCGGACTTCACGACGATGCCGAAGGCCGGGAGAGTCGCCGAGGCGACGCCGTCCGAGACGGAGATGACGATGTTCGAGAAGGTCTTGACGTCCGTGGCCGTTGGCGTACCGGACAACTTGCCGGTGTTGAGGTCGAACGTCGCCCAGCCCGGCTTGTTCGCGATGCCGAAGCCGAGCGTCTGGCCATCAGGGTCCGAGGCCGTCGGCACGAACGAGTATGGCTGGCCGACGGTTACCGTCGTCGCCGGCGTGCCGGAAATCGTCGGCGCCCGGTTCGGCGCGGCCGAGACGGTGATGGAGAACGCGGGCAGCGAGGCAGTGGCCTTGCCATCCGAAACCGAGATCGTGATACCGCTGAACGTACCGGCGGAGCCCTTCGGCGGCGTGCCGCTCAACTTGCCGGTGGAGCCGTTCAAGGTCAGCCAGGACGGAGCGCCGGATGCGCTGAACGTCAGCGTGTCGCCGTCCGGATCGCTCGCCGTCGGCTGAACGAATAGGCGCTCCCCTCGGTGACGGTCGCGACGGACTGCCGCTGATGGTCGGCGCACGATTCGGCTGCGCGGCCGAGGCTACGGTGATCGTGAAGGCGGGCAGCGACGCCGAGGCCTTGCCATCCGAAACCGAGATCGTGATGCCACTGAACTACCAGCCGAACCCGCCGGCGGCGTGCCGCTCAACTTGCCGGTGGAGCCGTTCAAGGCCAGCCAGGACGGAGCGCCGGATGCGCTGAACGTCAGCGTGTCGCCGTCCGGATCGCTCGCCGTCGGCTGGAACGAATAGGCGCTCCCCTCGGTGACGGTCGCCGACGGACTGCCGCTGATGGTCGGCGCACGATTCGGCTGCGCGGCCGAGGCTACGGTGATCGTGAAGGCGGGCAGCGACGCCGAGGCCTGATTGTCCGACACCGATATCACGACGTTTGCGTAAGTCCCGGCGGTGCCCGTGCCAGGCGTGCCGCTCAGGCGGCCCGTGACGCTGTCGAACGTGGCCCACGACGGCATGTTCGCGATGCCGAAGCGCAGCGCCTGTCCGTCCGGGTCCGAAGCGGTCGGCGTAAAGGTATAGGCGACACCCTCCTTCGCCGACGTCGCGGGCGTGCCAGAAATCTTCGGCGGGGAATTCGCGCTGCTTGCGTCGAGCACAGTGATCGCGAACGGCGCCAGGTTGGTTGCCACCTTGCCGTCATAGGCGCTGATCTGGATGTTGGCGAAGGTGCGGACATCGGAATCGCTCGGCGCACCGCTCAACTCGCCGGTCTTGTAGTTGAACGTGAGCCACGACGGCCGATTGCCGACGAGGAGCGTGAGCGAGTCACCGTCGGCATCCGTAATCGTGGGCTGGAACGAGTAGTACACGCCGGCTTTCACGCTATCCGGCGGGGTGCCGGAAATGACCGGAGCCGAGTTCGTTGACGGCTTGACGACGCTGATCGAGAAGGCCGGCAGTGAGGCAGAAGACTTGCCGTCGGAGACAGTCACCGCCATGCCCGAATACGTGCCAGCGGAACCGGCGGGCGGCGTGCCAGTCACACGGCCCGTGGTCGCGCTGACCGCGAGCCAGGCAGGCAGGTTCGAGGCCGAGAAGACGAGCGCATCGCCGTCGGCGTCCGATGCATTCGGCTGGAACACATAAGCGCTACCTTCCAGTGCAGTTGAGGGCGGCGTGCCTGCGATGACCGGGGCCACATTCGGGACTGGAATCTTGTTGCTCGCCGCAGTCGTCACGGCGACCGAGAACGGCGGCAGGAAGGTGATCAGCGGTCCGTCGCTGACGGAGATCACGATGTCTGCGTACGGACCTTCATTGCCGGTGGCGGGCTTGCCGGTGAGCCGGCCGGTGGCGGCATCGAAGCTCGCCCAGGACGGCCTGTTCACGATCGAGAAACGCAGCGCGTCACCGTCGGCATCGGACGCGGCCGGGACGAAATCGAACACCTGGCCGACCTGCACCGAGGTCGGCGGCGTGCCGGAGATCTTCGGCGCGGCATTGGGCGTGGCGGCCACGGTGATCGTGAACGGCGCGAGGCTCGCGGTGTTGGCGCCGTCGGTGACCGAGATACCGATACTGGCGTACGCACCGGCGCTGCCCTTCGGCGGCGTGCCGGAGAGTCTACCGGTCGTCTTGTCGAAGGCCGCCCACGTCGGCTTGTTGATGATGCCGTACTCGAGCTTCTGCTGGTCGCTGTCGGCGGCCGTCGGCTGGAACGAGTAGGCCTCGCCTTCCTTCGCGTCCTTGCCGGGCGCGCCCGCGATCGTCGGCGGCTTGCCTCTGACGACCTTGATACTGAACTTCGTCAGCGACTTCGTGTTCGTACCGTCGCTGACGGCAATCGCGATGCCCTTGATCTTGCCGACGTCGCTCGTCACCGGCGTGCCGGAGAGGTGGCCAGTCGCCGGATCGAACGTGGCCCAGCGCGGGAGCCTGTTGATGCTGAACGTGAGGCGGTCGCCGTTCGGATCCGCTGCGGTCGGACGGAAATCGTATGACGAGCCTGCGACCAGCATCCGGGAAGGATTGCCGGCGATCGTCGGCACTCCCGTCGGCGCGGTCGCATTGACCGGCGCACCCACCATGCCTTGCGCGTGTAGCGTCGGACTTGCCAGTCCCGCCACCAGCAGCATGCCGAGCCTGAATGCCTTGCCGAATCCCGTCGTCGCGTCGAACATGTCCCGTTGCTCCCACATGCATCGCTCGGCCGGGCGATCGGGGGAGTGCTTCGGGATGCGGGATGGGTTGCGGCAGGCCGCGCAGTGACCCTATTCGGTCAGCTGCGATCTTGCTGGCAACCCCGCTATCCGTGGCGCGACTCACGCCCGAGGACCGGAGGCTTTGCGTCCCCGCCTTTCGGCAGGTTTGCCCTTGAACAGTCGAGCGAGAGTATTTGACTGTTGCGCACCAGGGACAATGCGCGGGTCAACAAAATGTGGGCTGCGTCATGAAATCAGCGGACATTCTGGTTTTCGGGCAGGGGACATTCTCCTTTTGCGCATCAACGCAGCGGAAAGGGAGAATGTCCCCTACGGGGCGGTCGACAGCGGGATTCGAAGTGTAAGCCGGGTGCCTTTGCCCGGTTCGCTGGCGACGTCGACGCGGCCACCGAGCGAGAGCACGTACTCGCGCACCTGGTACGCGCCAATGCCCATGCCCTTGCTGCCCTTGGTCGTGTCGAACGGCTTGAAGAGCCGCTCCTGGATGAACTCGCGCGTCATGCCGACGCCGGAGTCGCTGACGGTTAGCGCGGCCGTCGGGACGCGCAGGCGACTGGTCTCCCCGACCGGAACAGCGTCGCCATCGGGAATTGCATCGCCGTTCGCATGCCCATTCGTCGCGCTCTTGTCGATAGACACGCTCACACGCACGGCGCCCGCGTGGTCCGTAGCCTCCTGTGCGTTACGGATGACGTGCTCGACGATCATCGTCAGTCGCTCGGGATCGGCCTCCACCCAGAGTTCGTCGTCAAGCTCGCCGCACACAGGTACTGGCTGCCGCGAGCCGCAGCGGCCGGCGGCACTTCGCGCAACTTCGGCCAGCATTATCCGCCGCGTGAGACTCTGCACCTCGCGTCGCTGCAGCTGCTCGATCAGCCGCTGCATCCGGCCCGTGGAGTTCGCAATCGTGCTGATCGAATCGTCCACGAACTCGGGATTGCGCTTGTGCTTCTCGGCATTCGACACGATCAGCGCGAGCTGCGCCGTCAGGTTCTTCAGGTCGTGCATCACGAATGCGGTGAGGCGGTGATACGCCTCGAACTGACGGCTCTCCGACAACCGCCGATCCGCCTCGTACTGCGCGATGTGCACCGCGACGTGCCGGCCGACGGTCTTCAGCAGGTCGCGGTCCTCGTAGTTCGGCTTGAACGGCGGCGGCGGGTCGGCGAGCGCGACGAAGCCGATCAGGTCCTCGCCATGCGTCAGCGGCACGATGAGGCGGAAGCGCTGCTGGTCGGTCAACCAGTCCGGCGTTGAAATGTTCTGGTATGCATCCGGCGTCTCGCGCAATTCGGCAAGATCGATTACCCACTGGTTCTGCGCGAGGAATCCCACAAGCTCCGCGGTCGGCGGCAATGCATCGTACCGGCGCGTGCTGAACTCCTCCGTCGGCCACGACGCCACCGGCCGATACTCCGCGCCGTCCTCCGTGCGAAGGAACAACACGCCGCCCGGGCTGCCGATGATCTGCGCGATCGCGCGAACGGCGTTGTCGCGCGTCTCGACGCCCTGCTCCGGGGCGGAAAGCGTCTGGATGAAGCGCAGCCACTCGATGCGGTAGTCGTACTTGTTGCGGTAGAAATGCTTGTTGATGAATACCTTCAGTCGTCGGCGCAGGTTGCTCGATGCGAGCAATGCCAGCAGCACGACACCGGCGCCAGCGAAAAACACGAGCTGCGCCGCGCGACCCCACGTGCCGCCGTAGAGCCGGATCACGTACCCGCCGCCTGCCATCAGCAGCAGGTAGACGCCCACGACCATGAACGACGTCGTGTAGAAAACGACGTGCCGCGACACGAATACGTTCAGCGACCACTGCGGATTGCGGCGGGCCGCGATTGCGATCATCGGCACCATCAGCAGCATGACGATGCCGCGAGCGTCCCAGGAGGCCGGCTCGATGCCCTTCAGCAGCTGGGCCTGCGAATACAGGAACAGGTCGTAGGCGAACATCAGCCCGACGCCGATCACGAAGAACTTGAGCGCGAAGCGCCCGCCCTCGCGGGCATTGCGATAGATCTGCTCGAGCAGGATCAGGCCGAGCAACGCCATCAGCAGGCCGGCATTGGCGAGCACCGCCGTGGGATCCGGCGCGCGGATTCCGGCCGCGACGAGCATCGGGGTTGCGAAGAGCAGCGATGCCGCACCGATCCACACGACGTGGACGACGCGCGAGAGGTTTGCGGCGATTCCGGCAGACTTCGTAAGGCCGGTGAGAACAGTGAACCAGGCGCCGTACCGAAGGATCTCCGCCAGCAGCACCAACGGCACCGAAACGATCAGCACCTGGGACCCGAGCGCGAGCAGCGCAGCCCAAAGTGTTGTCACGCCGCACGCGACGATCAGCCGCACCCCCTGGGACCGCCCCTCCCAGCTCGTGAGCAGCAGCAGCGCGAGGAGCAGGAAGCCGGTGGCGGCGAGACCGTACGACAGCAGGCCGAGGCTGAGCGTCACCGCGCGCCCTTGCCCCAGAGCACGACCTCCACGGTCTGCACGAGGATTGCGAGGTCGAAGATGAGGCTGCGGTTCTTCACGTAGTACAGATCGTACTGCAGCTTCTCGAGCGCGTCCTTCTCCGACGAGCCATACGGGTAGCACAGCTGCGCCCAACCGGTAATCCCGGGCTTCACCGTGTGGCGCTCACGATAGTACGGGATCTTCTGCTCGAGCTCATGGACGAACTCCGGCCGCTCCGGCCGAGGCCCCACGAAACTCATGTCGCCGCGCAGCACGTTGATCAGCTGCGGCAGCTCGTCGATGCGGGTCTTGCGCATGAACCCGCCGACCCTGGTCACGCGCGGGTCATTCTTTTGCGCCCAGATCGCCTGCCCCTGCTCGGCGTCGACCGACATGCTGCGGAACTTGAGCACGTCGAACGGTTCGCTGTAGCGGCCGACACGACGCTGGCGATAGAGCACCGGGGCGTTCCACCCGTCCTCGATCTTGATCGCCACGATCGCGAACAGCATCAGCGGCAGCGCAGCGATCAGCAGTCCCAGGCTCGCGACGATGTCGAAGCCGCGCTCGAGCGCTCGCTGCAACGGAGACGCACGGAAGCCTTCGCCGAAGATGATCCAGCTGGGATTCAGCACGTCGACGCGCACCTTGCCGGTCTCGCGCTCGAGGAAGCTCGGGAGTTCCAGGATGTCGATGCCAAACAAGCGGCACTCCAGGAACTCGTGCATCGGGAACGAGCGGCGGCGGTCGTCCATCGCCACGACGATTTCGTCGATCTCGTTGTCGACCGACCAGCGGAAGAGATCTCCCGGGCGAGTTGTCAGCCGGTCCGCCGCAGCCGTGATCTGGTCTCCCTCGGCAGGGATGAATGCCACGAGCTTGAAACCGCGCTGGTCGGCCCGGCGGCGCAGTTCGAGCAGGCTCCCGGCCCGACGACCCGCCCCGTACACCAGCACCCGCCGCTTGAATACGTTTTCGTCGACGATGCGCTCGAACAGGATGCGGACGACCACGCACTCGACGACGGCGACGACTGCCGTCACGGCCAGCAGTCCACGGCCCATCGCGAGCGCCGGGAAGAAAAAGTAGACCAACGCCGAGAGGGTCATCGCTGTGCCGATGGCTGCAACCACGCGCACGAAGATGCCCGCGGCGTTGGTGCGCTGGCGGGTCGAGTACAGGCCGACCGCGAACAACGAGACCAGGCCGAAAAAGGCGAACAGCATCGCCGTGAAGAGCAGGTTCGTCGATGGCCTGGCCCAGTCCGGAATGGCCCCGTCGAACCGGAGCGCACCCGCCAGGTACGGGGCAAACACGAGCAGGGCCGCCTCGATCAGTGCCAGCAGCACGACCGGGACCTTGACGTACATTCGGAACAGCCGGATCGACATGCCCTACCTCGGCATGTCCGCTGCGGACTGCTGAAGAATCCTCATCAACCTGCGTATCCCCATGCGAAATTGCATTTTTTCAGGAACGGCCTGCACTTGCGAGCAGAACTGTACTCACTGTGGCGCAGGACGCCTGCGAAGGACATCGCAATTTGACGGAATGAGGCTCTGCGGAAAAGAAGAGCGGCGCAGGCTTCGACGCCTGCGCCCATCACTCTGCATGCGAATCAGCGGGCGACCGGCCGACGGCGGGACAACCCAATGCCGAGCAGTCCCAGGCCCAGCAGCGCCAGTGAACCGGGCTCCGGGACGCGGAGGATCACCGGCAATTCCTCGACTTCGACGCCGAATTGCACGGGACCGTCGAACGCAGATGCGAGCGGCGCCTCGGATTCGTCCCGCGGCGGATCGGTGGCGTCGATCAACCAGTCGGCCGGATCGTCGCCGAAGCTGGCCGGACTTCCAGAATGCCCGTGATCGCCCGGCTCACCTTGCTGCGGCGATTCGATGCCGAGATCTGCTGGCGGCGCAACAGGCATCACATCGGGCTTCGCAGGGGCAGCAACGGGCGGGCTGGATGCGCCTGCAGGCGGGCACACAGCTGGCTTCGGGGCCACTTGCGCGACGACCGGGGCCGCCACGATCGGTGCGGGCGTCGTAATGACGACTGGCGCAGCCATTACGCTGACGAACTTCAACCTGCTGCGCGCACCCAACACGTGAATGAAGAAGTCCTGGAGTCGCGCCTGACTCGACGGCAAGGCCGGCGACGCGGGTTCGGCCGGCAATGGCGACGTTGCAGCGGGCATGACCGGCGCGACCGGCACGACAGGCGGGGCCACCAGCACAACCGGGACCATCGGCTTTTCGACGGCCGGCGCGGGAGTCGACAGCGACGAATCGCAATCCGCGGCAGGAGGAGTCGGTGCGCTCGGGGCCGACACGGCCGGCGCAGGCGCCGCAACGTAGATGGGCGCGCTCGGCTTGACCACCGTCTGGTAGCGGGTCGAATAGCGGTAGAGCCCGACGCGGGCCAACGCCTCTGCCATGGCGTCGGACTGGGTCCGCTTGGGTGATGCGCCGACGACCGAGTCGGAGGACGGGTCCAGGGATGTGGCCTGCAGCGCGACAGGCAACAAAGCGAGCGCGATTGCAGAGACGAGCGGCATGTGACGATTCATTCAGCACCTTTCCATGGGCAGCCGCGTCGGTCCCTTTGTCCCCATCGCCACGGCCACGTTGCAAGCTTGGATGCCTACCTAGCAAGAAACGAGCCGCCGTCTCCGAATCCAATTAATTCAATGCTTTAGAGCATAAATACATTGTCAAATGTAAGACTGTCCGACGGCTCGAAGCTCTCCGAGCGGATCCTGATTTGACGGAATATGGATTCGGCAGGCACGAAAAAGGGCGCAAGCCATGAGCCTGCGCCCTTTCGAAATGACGTGCCTTAGCGAACGATTGCTTTGCGGCGCGACAGAGCCAGACCCAGCAGGCCGACGCCAAGCAGGCCCAAGGTGCCGGGTTCAGGAACCGACGGGCAGTCCTTACTTTCCTTGTATCCCTTGTCGCACTTCTTCTTTGCCGGCGTCGAAAGCAACGAAGAATCCGCAATCGTCTCCGACAGCGGGTTGGTGGACACGAGCTTCGCGACCACGGGTTCCGGAGGGCACGGCGGCCCCACAGGCGCAGTCGGCGCTATTGGCGCGGCCAGTACCGGCACACGGCTAACGATCGGCGCCGGCGCAACCGGCGCTGGGGCCACCGCCGGACTACGGCTCGACACCAGCCGATTGATGATCGCCTGCAATCGCGCCTCGCGGGTCAGCGGCGCTGGCGGCGCGACGACTACCGGCGCCGGCGCGACCACAGGGGCCGGCGCCTCGTAAAGCGCGGGCGCTGCGACTGGCGCGACTGGAATGGTCGGCGAGGAACCGGTCGACGCCGGGACACACTTGACCGGAGCGTTCGATACAGCGGAAACGGCCGGAGCAGACAGTACCGGAGCCGGAGCCGCAACGACGGCGGGCGCCTCGCTCAGCGTGCGGATCGGTCCGATGTTCCGGCCGTAGCGCAGGGTATTGAGGAGGTCTTCCAACTTCTGCTGGTTGGCCGCCTGGGTCGTCGGAGAACCTCGCTGCGGAGTTGCACCCGCAACCGCGTGCACCGTCATCGGCACTGCGACCATGACGAGAGCAGAAACCAGTTTGAACAGACGATCCATCATTCACCCATCCCAGGGAGCTGCGCCGATCCCTACCCCAGTCTGCACAGCTTGGTTGCACACTTTCCCACCGAGAATCATGCAAGAAGCACGCCCCTCAGCGCAAGGCTAATAAATTCAATGATTTCCATGAGATAGCGGCATTTCGTTATTGTTAAGTGTAAGAAATCCCGACAACCGCAAAGGTCTCACGGGTTTGACTTCGCCGATGGCCTCCCACAGAATTCGCGCCCTTCGCTCGTGGGGCCATAGCTCAGCTGGGAGAGCGCCTGCATGGCATGCAGGAGGTCATCGGTTCGATCCCGATTGGCTCCACCACTTTTCGGTACGTCTCGGCCGCGTCCCCATCGTCTAGAGGCCTAGGACACAACCCTTTCACGGTTGCGACCGGGGTTCGAATCCCCGTGGGGACGCCACTTTTACCGGGCGAATTCCAGCGCCCGATCCAGCCTCTGCAGCGTCGTCTCACGCCCGAGGATCTCGAGCGTGACGTCGATCGGTGGCGATACCGTGCCACCCGACACGGCGACGCGGATCGGCTGGGCTACCTTGCCGAGCCCGACGCCCTTCTCCGCCGCCACCGCCATGATCGCCTCGTGCACGGCCGGTGCGCGCCATTCGGGCAGCGCGGCGAGTTTCTCGCGCGCGGCCTGCAGGATCGGCGACGTTTCTGCGTTGAGGTTCTTGCCGGCAGCCTTCTCGTCGTAGCCGGTGACATCGCGGAAGAAGAACTGGCTGTTCTCCGCCATCTCCTTCAGAGTCTTTGCGCGCTCCTGCTGGGCCTTGGCCACCGCGGCGACTTTCGCCATGTCGCCGGCATCCAGCCCCAGCGCCTCGAGCTGCGGCTTCAGGTACCTCGCGAGGTGCTCCGGAGTCGAGCGCAGCATGTGCTGCTGGTTGGTCCACAGCATCTTGTCGAGGTTCAGCGCCGACGCCGACTTGTTGACGTCGTGGATGTCGAACAGCCGCGTCATCTCCTCGATCGAGAAGATCTCCTGGTCGCCGTATGACCAGCCGAGCCGGCCGAGGTAATTGAGCAGGCCCTCGGGCAGGAAGCCGTCATCGCGGTATTGCAGCACGCTCACGGCGCCGTGACGCTTCGAGAGCTTGGCACCGTCGGGCCCGAGGATCATCGGCACGTGCGCGTAGGTCGGCGGCTCGACGCCCAGCGCGCGCAGCATGTTGATCTGCCGCGGCGTGTTGTTGATGTGGTCGTCGCCGCGGATCACGTGCGTGACCTTCATGTCGTAGTCGTCGACCACGACGCAGAAGTTGTACGTCGGCGTGCCGTCCGAACGCGCGATGATCAGGTCGTCGAGCTCGCTCGAGTCGAACGTGATCGGGCCGTGGATCACGTCATCGACGACCACCTGGCCCTCGTCCGGATTGCGGAAGCGCACGACCGGGTTCACGCCCGGCTCAGGCGCCGTGCGGTGCCGGCAGCGGCCGTCGTAGCGCGGCTTTTCCTTGCGCGCCGTCTGCGCCGCGCGCATCTCGTCGAGCGTCTCCTTGCTGCAGTAGCAGTCGTAGGCCTTGCCCTCGCGCAGGAACTGCTGGATGACCTCGCCGTACCGGTCCATCCGCTCGGTCTGGTAGAACGGACCCTCGTCGTGATCGAGCCCGAGCCACTTCATGCCGTCCAGGATCGCCTGCACGGCCTCGGGCGTGGAGCGCTCGCGATCGGTGTCCTCAATGCGCAGGATGAACGTGCCGCCGTTGCGGCGCGCGTACAGCCAGCAGAACAGCGCCGTGCGCACGCCGCCGATGTGCAGCATGCCGGTGGGGCTGGGAGCGAAGCGGGTGCGGACGGTCATTGGCCGGCCTTTCGGGGAGCGGAAAAGGGCGCGGATTCTAACAGGCTGTCGGGCCGGGCCGGGGCTGCGACGCGCTTCCTCCCTCAAGGGACGCGGCGACCGGCGAAAATGAAGAGGCCCGGCGCGTGGCCGGGCCTCTCTGCCAACTCGACTATGACTGGACTTACTTCCGGCGCAGGCGGCGCGTCGCGGCGATGCCGGCGATGCCGGCGACGATCAGACCGAGGGTTCCGGGTTCGGGCAGCGGGGTTCCACAGTCAGTGGCACCGATGATGCAGTCGGCCGATGCAACGAAGCTCGCGAACGAGCCGGCCAGTATCGAAGTCCACATAATCAGGTTCTTCATAAGCACGATTCTCCAGTTGGTCATTCGGATCGCAACATTGCTTCGAGTACAGACGAAGCAACATCCGTGCCGGTGGACACGAAAGCCCGGGGACTGGAGGAGAATCGCCGCGCTGTGGCGCGGGCTCGAGTGTGGACAGAGCCAGCTTGTCAGAAATCCCGACGCGCCAATGATCCCGTCACCGTAGCGTGCCGGAATCTTATGTTTCGTCGCGGCCGCAAGCGCGGCGAGGTTCCGCGTGCCCTTCCTGACAGAAGGGTGACAGTTCATTCCGGGCACATAGGTAACACTTTCCGGCCTTTGCGGGAGACGCAAAGTGCCGTGGCAGGAGTGTTACAAGATGGACGAACGGCTCCGGTTCGTAGCCCGGCTGCTCGAAGGCGACAAGATGGCCACGCTTTGCCGGGAGTTCGGCATCTCCCGCAAGACGGGCTACAAGCTCTACCGGCGCTATCGCGATATCGGCCTCGAGGGCCTCACCGATCGCAGCCGCCGGCCCTACCGCCAGGCCAACAAGCTGCCCTTCCAGGTCGAGAGCCGGATCGTGCAGCTGCGCAAGGAACACCCCTCCTGGGGCGCCCCCAAGATCCGCGAGAAGCTTCAGCGGACCTCGGCGTGCAGACCCCCGCCATCAGCACCGTGCACGCCGTGCTCGACCGCCACGGCCTCGTCACCCGCCGCCGCGCCGACGCTACAAGGCCGAGGGCACCGCGCTGTCGGCGCCCCATCGGCCCAACGATCTGTGGTGTGCCGACTTCAAGGGTGAGTTCATGCTCGCCGACCATCGCTACTGCTACCCGCTCACGATCACCGACTTCGCCAGTCGCTACCTGCTCGCCTGCGAGGCCCTCGCCAGCACCCGCGAGCACACCGCCATTGCCGTGTTTGAACATGCCTTCAAGGAGTTCGGCCTGCCCGGCGCCATCCGCACCGACAACGGCATCCCCTTCTCCTGCCCCCACGCCCTCTTCGGCCTGAGCCGCCTGTCCGTCTGGTGGTTGCGGCTCGGCATCGACCTCGAGCGCATCAAGCCCGGCCATCCGCAGCAGAACGGCCGCCACGAGCGCATGCACCTGACCTTGAAGAAGGAAGCCACCCGGCCCGCCGCGGCCAACCTGCTGCAGCAGCAGGCACGCTTCGATGACTTCATCGACGGCTACAACCGCGAGCGCCCGCATCAGGCCCTCGGCATGCGCTACCCGGCCGAGCTCTATGCGCCCTCAGCCCGCCCGTACCGTGGCCTCGAGGAACTGCAGTACCCGTTCCACGACCACAGCCACGTCGTCACCCGCTGCGGTCGCATCTGCTTCGATAACCGCAAGATCAACCTCAGCACCGTGTTCGCCGGGCAGACCGTCGGCGTCAAACAGGTCGCCGACCAGGTCTGGCTGGTCAGCTTCATGCACTACGACTTGGGGTTCTTCGACAACGAATGTTGTCGCGTGGAGGCCGCCGAGAATCCATTCGGCGTTAAAGTGTTACCTATGCCTCCGGAATAAACCGTTACCCATGTGTCCGGAACGGACCGCGAAGAAGTGGTGGGCGGTGATGGGATCGAACCATCGACCCCTGCCGTGTGAAAGCAGTGCTCTACCGCTGAGCTAACCGCCCATCCAAGGGGCGCGTAGTTTAGGGGGACGCCCGTTGCCGGTCAAACGGGGCCGGAAAAAACTCCCGGGTGCGGCCGGTCAGGCGGTAATACGCGAGGCCGACCCATTCGTGCAAAGCGATGTCGAGCAGCGCGAGGTTGACGGCGATCTGGAATGCGCCAACGCCCCACTCCGGCCGCAGCGAATGGTAGTCAGCCGGCTGCGGGACGATCTCGCCCCAGCCCGCCGCACGGAAGCACGCCATCGTGCGCGGCATATGGATTGCAGAGGTGACCAGCACCCAGGTCTCGCCTGGCTCCGGCCGCACGGCTGCGCGGCTGTTCTCGGCGTTATCGCAGGTGTCGGCGGAACCCTCTTCGAAGGTGAGCCGCGCCGGATCGATGCCGACACTGGTGAGCAGGGTGCGTGCGACCGACGTCTGCCCCAGCCTGCCGGTTTCCGGATCAAACGGCGGCCCGCCCGTGAAAAACAGCCTCGCGTGCGGGAATCGGGTCGTGAGCCGCAGCGCAGTCGTGTACCGGCCCGCCGCAAAATTCAGCTGCGGCTCTCCGTACACGTCGGATGCCCTGGGCCGTTCCGCGCCGGACAGAAGGACGATGCCCGTAATGCTCGCGGGTAAGTCAGGCTGCGGGAATCTGGTCTCGAGGGCTAGCGCGAGATAGTGCGCGGTCGGCAGCAGGCCGAAGACCAGCAGTCCTGCCCCGCCAACGATGCTGAACGCCCGCCCCATGCGGACGCGCCCAAACGCCAGCAGCAAACCGCCGGCGATCGTGATGCCGAGGAGGACCTGCGACGGACTGAGCAGCGACCAGACGACCCAGCGCCAGCTCACCCAGGCTCACCGCCCACGAGCGCGAGCAGCTCGGCGGTCTTCTCCCGCATCAGCGCCTCGTTGCCCCGGCTCTCGACGTTGAGCCGGATCAGCGGCTCGGTGTTCGACGAACGCAGGTTGAAACGCCAGTCGTCGAGCTCGACGCTGACACCGTCCGTGTGGTCAATGCTCTTCGCACCCGGCTGATACCTGGCCAGCACCGCGGCAATCGTGGCCGGGGCATCCGGCACGCGCCGGTTGATTTCGCCGCTCGCCGGGAACAGACGCATGCGCTCGCCCACCAGCTGCGACAGGGTCTTGCCCGTGTCGCTCATGATCTGCGTGACGAGCAGCCACGGGATCATGCCGCTGTCGCAGTAGGCGAAATCGCGGAAATAGTGATGCGCGCTCATCTCGCCGCCGTAGATGCCGTCGACCTCGCGCATCCTCTGCCTTGATGAACGCGTGACCGGACTTGCTCTGCACCGCCTCGCCGCCGACCCTGCGCGACGATGTCGAGCGTGTTCCAGGTGAGTCGTGGGTCGTGGACGATACGGCTGCCCGGATGGCGCTGCAGGAACACCGACGCGAGCAGGCCCGACGATGTAGTAGCCCTCGATGAAGCTCGCCGTGCTCGTCGAAGAGGAAGCAGCGATCGAAGTCGCCGTCCCAGGCGATCCCGAAGTCCGCACCGTGCTTGCGCAGCGCCTCGACCGGCGCCCGGTGGTTCTCGGTCAGCATCGGGTTCGGCACGCCGTGCGGGAAGGTGCCGTCCGGCTCGTGCTGCACCTTGATGAACTCGAACGGCAGGAACGGCTCGAGCCCGTCGATGACAGCCCGGCTCCGCCGTTGCCCGCGTTCACGACGATCTTCAGCGGCTTGCAGCTTCGCGCGGTCGACGTAGCCCAGCAGGTGCTCGATGTACTCCGGCATGATGTCGACTGCGAAGCGCTCGCCGGACGCCGCGCGGGCGTCGTGAACCTGCCGGCCTCGGCCATCGCGCGGATCTCCTGCAGGCCCGTGTCGCCGCTGATCGGCCGGGAGCCCTCGCGCACGAACTTCATGCCGTTCTAGTCCGGCGGGTTGTGGCTGGCGGTGACCATGATGCCGCCGTCCATCTCGCGGGCGAACGTGGCGAAATACACGTCCTCGGTGCCGCAGAGCCCGATGTCGTAGCACGTCCACGCCCGACATCGAGCAGGCCCGCTCCAGGGCCTTGCCGAGCGCGTCGCTCGAGAGCCGCATGTCCTGGCCGACGACCACCGTTCTTCGGCTTCACGAACTCGGCATAGGCCCGGCCGATGCGGTAGGCGACGTCCTCGTTCAGCTCGTCCGGAATCCGGCCCGCGCATGTCGTAGGCCTTGAAGCCGCTCGATGGTGATCGGGTTCATGTGCTGTCCGTCCCTTCGCGGCCGTAGCGGTCCTCGAAGCGCACGATGTCGTCCTCGCCCAGGTAGTCGCCCGACCTGCACCTCGATGATGTGCAGCGTGACCTTGCCCGGGATTCTCGATGCGGTGCTTGGCGCCCAGCGGGATGTAGGTGTGCTCGCTCTCGCCCAGGTCGAAAACCTCGTCGTCCCGGGTGATCCGCGCCGTGCCGGAGACCACGATCCAGTGCTCCGCCCGGCGATGGTGCATCTGCAGGGACAGCGACGCCCCCGGCAGCACCGTGAGGCGCTTCACCTGGAAGCCGATCGCCATTGTCCAGGCTGTCGTAGCTGCCCCAGGGCCGGAACACCTCGCGGCCCAGCGACGTCTCGGGGCGGCCCTGCGCCTTCAGCTCCTCGACGATCTTCTTGACGTCCTGGGCCCTGTCCCGCGGCACCACCAGCACCGCATCCTTGGTCTCGACGACGACGCAGCCCTCGAGGCCCGACGGCCGCGACCAGCCGGCTCTCGGCGCGCACGTAGGAGTCCCGGCAGTCCACGGCCACGACGTCGCCCGTCAGCGACGTTGCCCTGGGCGTCCCGGCAGCTGCATCCAGCAGGGCGGCCCAGGAGCCGACGTCGCTCCAGCCGGCTGACGAGCGGCACGACCACGGCGCGACTGGTCTTCTCCATCACCGCGTAGTCGATGGACTCCTTGCGGCAGGCCGAAGCTCCGTCGTCGGCAGACGCGGAAGTCGAGATCGCGCTTGGCCGCCGTCGACGGCGCCGCTCGCAGGCCGACGCGATCGCCGGCGCGTGGGCTCCAGTTCCCGAGGAAGTGCGTGCGCGGAACAGGAACATGCCGCTGTTCCAGAAGTAGTCGCCGGACTGCGACGTAGCGCCGGGCCGTCGCAGCAGTCGGGCTTCTCGACGAACTGCGCGACCGGCATACGCGGGTCCCGCGGCCTGTGTCGCGGCGGATGTAGCCGTAGCCCGTCTCGGGGCGGTCGGCACCACGCCGAAGGTGACCAGCTTGCCGGCGTCGCTGCCGCGCATGCCCGCGGCCACCGCGCGGCCAAGGCCCCGACGTCGCGGATCACGTGGTCGGCGGGCAGCACGAGCAGCAACGCGTCGGCGTCGCCGCCGGCCCGGCGCCTCGCGGCTTCTCGAGTGCGACAGCGCCGCGACGGCCACCGCGGGCGCCGTGTTGCGGCCCTCGGGCTCGAGGATGATGCGCCGGGCTGCCGCAGCCCGACTCCCGCAACTGCCCGCGACCAGGAAGCGGTGCGCTCTCGTTGCACACGACCACGCGGTGCGCCACGAGACACTGGCAGGCCCGTGCAGCCGGGCCGCGGTCTCCTGCAGCATCGTGCGATCGCCGATCAGCGGCAGCAGTTGCTTCGGATACAGCTCCCGGGACAGCGGCCACAGACGGGTGCCCGAACCGCCGCAGAGGATCACGGGGACGAGCATGCAGATGTAGCCTTCGCACTGAGGCGTGCGACAGGTCAGACGGCCAGTTTCTCGCCGCGGCCGATGCCGAAGTACGCAAATCCGAATCTCTTCACGAACGCCGGGATCGTAGATATTGCGGCCGTCGAAGATCACCGGGTGCTGCAGCTTGTCTGCCGGATCGTCTCGAAGTCCGGGCTGCGGAATTCCTGCCACTCCGTCACGATCACCAGCGCATCGGCGCCGTCCAGCGCCTCGTCAGCGTCGTCGCACAGCACCAGGTCCGGGCGCTCACCGTAAATCCGGCGCGCCTCGGCCATCGCCTGGGGGTCGTAGGCGCGCACCCTGGCGCCGGCGGCCCACAGCGCCTCCATCAGCACGCGGCCGGGGCCTCGCGCATGTCGTCGGTATTCGGCTTGAATGCCAGGCCCCAGATCGCGATCGTCTTGCCCTTGAGGTTGCCTGCCGAAATGCGCACTGATCTTGCGGAACAGCACCTGCTTCTGGCGGTTGTTGACGCCCTCGACGGCCTTCACCAGTTGCGCGTCGTAGCCGTACTCTCCTCGCGCTGAGCGGACCAGCGCGTGCACGTCCTTGGGGAAGCACGAACCGCCGTAGCCGCACCCGGGTAGATGAAGGTGTAGCCGATGCGCGGGTCGGAGCCGATGCCGACGCGCACCTGCTCGATGTCGGCGCCCATAGCGCTCGGCGATGTTGGCCAGCTCGTTCATGAAGCTGATCTTGGTCGCGAGCATCGCGTTGGCGGCGTACTTGGTGAGCTCGGCCGAGCGCACGTCCATCACGATCATGCTTGTCGTGGCTGCGGCTGAACGGCTCGTAGAGCGGCTTCAGCAGCTCGGCCGCGCGCGGATTGTCGGTGCCGACGATGATGCGGTCGGGCTTCATGAAGTCCGCGACCGCGGCGCCCTCCTTCAGGAACTCGGGGTTCGAGACCACGTCGAACTCGATCTTCGCGCCGCGCTCGCCGAGCGTCTGCGTCGATGCGCTCGCGAACCTTGTCGGCCGTGCCGACCGGCACCGTCGACTTGTCGACGACGACCTTGTAGTCGGTCATGTGCCGGCCGATGGTCTCGGCCACGGCGAGCACGTGCGCAGGTCGGCCGAACCGTCCTCGTTCTTGGGCGTGCCGACGGCGATGAACTGGAACTCGCCGTGTGCGACGCCCTCCGCGACGTCCGTCGTGAACTTGAGGCGCCCGCTTGTCGAAGTTGCGCCTGACGATCTCGTCGAGGCCCGGCTCGTGGATCGGGATCTCGCCGTGCTGCAGGCGCGCGACCTTGCCCGCGTCGATGTCGACGCAGACCACGTGATTGCCCGCCTGGGCGATACAGGCGCCCGTCACCAGGCCGACGTAGCCCGAACCAAAAACTGTAACTTTCACGCGTAAGCCCTTGAGATTATTACTTAATGCAAGGCACCCCAGCCTGCGCCTGACCGGGAAGTTTACCGCAGGAGAGGCTCCACCTCTGTGAAATAGCGTGGATTCGGCCAGCGGCGGATCGAGAGCGCAGACGGCTACAGGACTTGATGCGCATGTCTCATGCGCATACTATTCGCGCATTCCCCTGAACCGAAGCAGACCGATGCCGCGCCTTCGCACGAGATCCATAGCGACCGATAAGCGAGCCGTGAACCTGTCGATCGCGGCCCGACTTGTCGACGAAGCCCGCAGCCAGGGGATCAACCTCTCCGCGACACTGGAATATGCGCTGGAAGACGCCCTCCGCCGATCCCGCCGGGAGCGTTGGATCGCAGAGAACACAGATGGAATCGCAGCCTACAACGAGCAAGTCGACGAGCACGGGGCCTTCTCCGACGGGCTGCGAACGTTCTGAGCGGAGCCACTGTCATGGCCCAGTTCACCGTGCACCGCAATCGGAACGATGCGACGAAGTCGCGCTTTCCGTTGTTGCTGGACGTCCAGACAGACCTGCTCGCGGGACTCGCGACTCGCGTCGTCGTGCCGCTCGCGCCGGCCTCGCCCGCGACGAGCCGTGCCACGATCAGGACGCTGACCCCGGTTGTCCGGATTGAAGGCGCAGACTACGTCGCGCTGATCCCGCAGCTGGCAGGAATCGTTGCCCGGGAACTCGGCGAGCCCGTGGCAGACCTGGGCGCCCAGCGCCCCGCCATTCTCGAGGCTCTGGACCTGCTGCTTACCGGCATCTGACGCGCGCTAGATCCCCGCGCGTCGCTGCAGCGCCCTGACGCACCGCCCCGCCGTCTGCCCGTCCCAAAGCGCCGGTCGACGCCCACTGGGCCAGCGACCTTCGAGCACCTCCTGCACCTGCGCATAGAGCGCCTCGGGCTTCACCAGGCGATTCGAGCCCTCGGTGACGGTCACCGGGCGCTCGGTGTTCTCGCGCAGCGTCAGGCACGGGATGCCGAGGTAGGTGCTCTCCTCCTGCACCCCGCCGGAGTCCGTAATGACGGCGCGGGCGGTGCGGACGAGGTTCATGAACTGAATGTAGCCCAGCGGCTCGGTAAGCGTGATCCGCGGCGCGCCCGAGCTGGCCGGCCCTGCAGCGCGGCCAGCAGCCCGAACTCCTCGAGCTTCTTGCGCGTGCGCGGATGCACGGCAAATACCAGCGGCAGGTCGCTCGACACGGCCAGCAGCTGCTGCACCAGCGGCTCCAGCGCCTCGCGGCGGTCCACGTTCGACGGGCGATGCAGCGTCACGACGGCATAGCCGTCCGGCTTCAGCCCCATCGAATCCCGCGTGCCGTCCGCCTCGATCGCGGAGCGCATCATCTCGAACGAGTCGATCATGATGTTGCCGACGCGGTCGATCTTCGACGCTGGCACGCCCTCGCGCTCGAGGTTCTCGTCCGCATCCGGCGACGGCGTCCACAGCACGTCGCAGATCGCGTCGGTCGCGAGGCGGTTGATCTCCTCCGGCATGCGGCGGTCGCCGCTGCGCAGGCCCGCCTCGAGATGAACCACCGGGATCCAGAGCTTGGTGCCGACCATGGCGCAGGCGGCCGTGGAATTCACGTCGCCCACGACCACGATCCAGTCCGGCTTCTCGCGCATCGCGACCTTCTCGTACGCGATCATCACGCCGCCGGTCTGCTCGGCATGCGATGCCGCTGCCCACCTCGAGGTGGAAATGCGGCGCTGGCAGCCTCAGGTCGCGAAAGAAAGCATCCGACATGTTCGCGTCGTAATGCTGGCCCGTGTGGACGATCGCGGGCCGGCACCACGCCTCACGGGCGAGCGCGTGGTACAGCGGCGCGATCTTCATGAAATTCGGCCGCGCGGCGGCGACCAGGTGGACGGAGACGGTCTTCATGACCCGTCAGTCTAGAACGGCCCGGCGACGGGGACGTGATGCAGGTCCAAAATCGGTCTAGGGCGTGCCCAGCCCGTCGCCCGGCAGCGGCGGGATCTTGCGGCGGTAGGCCGGCGGCACGAACCGCAGGAACAGCTCCGCATGGTGCACGAAATAGACCGTGCTCGCTCCGGCGAGCACCAGCAGCATGAAAGACACGGCTTCCGGCACGTCGGCCCAATCGAGCAACAGCCCGACCGCGGCGAAGACCAGCGACAGGCTGATCGCGATGCCGAAGATGCTGCGCACGCCAAAGCCCGCGTCGGTGAGCACGTGGTGGAAGTGCTGGTTGTCGGCCTTGAACGGCGAACGGCGCGCGGCCAGGCGACGGAACGTGGACCACAGCAGTTCGAACAGCGGCCAGGCCACGAACCACAGCACTGTGACTGGCGTGACCGCAGCCTTCGGACCCTGGCTCAGCTCGACGCACAGCAGCGCCACGAAGAAGCCGAGGATCGTGCTGCCGGCGTCACCCATGAAGCAGCGGATCGACTCGTTGAACTTCAGCGGCGCGTTGAAGACCAGGAACGCGATCACGGCGCCGATCATCACGCTTGCGTGTGCCAGCGGGAGAGCGTCGCCGGAGCTCGCAGCCGCGCCGGCCAGGAACAGGAACGCGGACAGCGCGACGCCGCCGGCGAGTCCGTCCATGCCGTCCAGCATGTTGAACGCGTTGATCGAGGCCATTATCAGCAGCGCGGTGAACGGGTACGAGTAAGCACCGAGCTGGATCTCGCCGCCTCCGAACGGGCTGCCGATCGACGTCACCAGCACGCCCGCGCCGAACATCATTGGCAGCGTCGCGCCGAACTGCACCACGAGCCGGAGCCACGGCGACAGCGAGAAGCGGTCGTCGAGCATCCCGACCACGATCAGCATCGTGGCCGACACGAGCAGGAAGTTCATCTCCGAGAAGCCGCCGCCCGAGATCGCCAGGCCGAACACGATACCGAAGAACATGGCCATGCCGCCCATCAGCGGGACTTCGCCGTGATGCGTCTTGTGGCCACCCGGACGGTCGACCAGGTCGATCGCGTAGGCCAGCGGGCGCAGCGCGATGATGGCAAGGAACGTGACGAGGAAACTGGCCCCGGCAGTGGCGATCAGGTGGGTCATGGCATCCTGAGGGGAGCGGGAACGCGGCCAGCCGTCCTGGGCAGGCCCGGGGTATTTAACGGCGGGATTATATCATCCGGCGCGCAGGTCGCCTTGATGCTCTAAGTACCAGCGATAGGTGCGCTGAGCCCGTCGCGCGAGCGGGACTTGCGCTTTCCAGCCCATTGCGGTAAGGCGCGAGACGTCGAGCAGCTTGCGCGGCGTGCCGTCGGGCTTCGACGTATCGAACCGCAGTTCGCCCTCGAACCCCACGACTCCGGCCACGTCGTCCGCGAGTTCGCGGATCGTCAGGTCCTCGCCGCAGCCCACGTTCACGAGCCCCTCGGCCGAGTAGTTCCGCATCAGGAACAGGGCGGCATCCGCGAGATCGTCCACGTACAGGAACTCGCGGCGCGGCGAGCCCGTGCCCCACACGACGACTTCGCGCGCCCCGCTCGCCTTGGCCTCGTGGAACTTGCGCATCAGCGCCGGCAGCACGTGCGAGTTCTCGAGGCTGAAATTGTCGCCGGGACCGTAGAGGTTCGTGGGCATCGCGGAAATCGCATCGAACCCGTACTGGCGGCGGTAGGCCTCGCAGGTCTTGATGCCCGCGATCTTCGCGATCGCGTACCACTGGTTGGTGGGCTCGAGCGGACCGGTGAGCAGGCTGTCCTCGTGCAATGGCTGCGGCGCGAGCTTCGGATAGATGCAGCTCGAACCGAGGAACAGCAGCTTCCTCGTGCCGTTGCGCCAGGCCGCGTCGATGACGTTGGTCTGGATCAGCAGGTTGTCGCGGATGAAGTCCGCCGGGTAGCTGTCGTTCGCGTGGATGCCGCCGACCCGCGCCGCGGCCAGGTACACGTACTCCGGGCGCTCGGCGGCGAAGAACGCGTCCACCGCCTCCTGCGAGCGGAGATCGAGTTCCGCATGGGTGCGCAGGATCGAGCTTCGCAAAGCCCTCGCGTTCGAGGCGGCGCACGATTGCAGCGCCCACGAGGCCACGATGCCCCGCGACGTAGACGCGGGCGTCGTCATTCATGGTGGCTGTAGGTGCGATAGCCTTCGCGGCGCACCATGGCGTCGCGGCGCGCGTGCTCGAGGTCGGCGTCCACCATCTCGTGCACCAGCGACTCGAAGCTGCACTCGGGCTTCCAGCCGAGCTTCTCGGCGGGCCTTCGACGGGTCGCCGAGCAGCGTGTCCACCTCGGTCGGGCGGAAATAGCGCGGGTCGATGCGCACCACGGTCTTGCCCGAGACCGTGTCCACGCCGTGCTCCTCGACGCCGTTGCCGCGCCACTCGATGCGCATGCCGAGCCGTGCACCCGCGCGCTCGATGAAATCCCGCACCGAGTGCTGCTCGCCGGTGGCGATCACGTAGTCATCGGCTTCGGGCTGCTGCAGCATCAGCCACTGCGCCACGACGTAATCGCGCGCGTGGCCCCAGTCGCGCCGCGCATCGAGATTGCCGAGGAATACGGCTTCCTGCAGGCCCTGCGCAATGCGCGCGAGGCCGCGGGTGATCTTGCGCGTGACGAACGTCTCGCCGCGCACCGGCGACTCGTGATTGAACAGGATGCCGCTGCACGCGAAGAGCCCGTAGGCCTCGCGGTAGTTCACCGTGATCCAGTGCGCGTATACCTTGGCTGCGCCGTAGGGCGAGCGCGGGTAGAAAGGCGTGCGCTCGGTCTGCGGAGTTTCCTGCACCTTGCCGTACATCTCGGAGGTAGAGGCCTGGTAGAAGCGGGCCGTCTTCTCGAGCTTGAGGATGCGAATGGCCTCGAGCAGCCGCAGCGTGCCGAGCGCGTCGGCATTCGCGGTGTATTCGGGCGTTTCGAACGAGACGGCGACGTGGCTCTGCGCGGCGAGGTTGTAGATCTCGTCCGGCTGCACGTGCGCCATCACCCGAATCAGGTTCGTGGCGTCCGTGAGGTCGCCGTAGTGCAGGATCATCCTGACGCCGGACTCGTGCGGGTCCTGGTACAGGTGGTCGATGCGGTCCGTATTGAAGAGCGACGCGCGGCGCTTTATGCCGTGCACCTCGTAGCCCTTCGCGAGCAGGAATTCCGCGAGATAGGCGCCGTCCTGCCCGGTGATGCCCGTAATCAGTGCACGCTTGGTCATTGAGCCGGAAATTCTAGCGGATCCCCTCCCCCTACGCACCGTTTGGGCGCTTGATAATTCGGTGCCAGGCACCGAATTACGGGCGTTTCAGGAACTCCATCAGCTTGGCCGGAAAGCGCATCCAGAGGAACGCCCGGTTGGTCGTGATGCCGTTCTGGCGGCAGGCCCGCAGGATCTCCCGGTTGATGGTCAGGGTGCTGCGTATCCCCCGGGTACTGGCACCGCCGGTGCGCATCGTGACGAATACTCGCGGCAGGTACTCGAAGTCGATCCGCTCCCTGCCGAACAGCCGGGCCACCAGCTCGAAGTCGCCGGCGATCCGGTACGAGGGATCGAAGCCGCCGAACTGATCGATCAGCCGGCGCCTGAGGAACAGTGATGGGTGCGCGGGCATCCAACCGTAGCGGAGCCGCTTCGGCGAGAACCGCTCCGACGAATAGTGGCGCACGACGCGGCCGGGGTCCTCGGGCCGCACGAACTCGACGTCGCCGAACACGGCACTTGCCTGGGAGCGCTCGAAGACATCGTGCACCGCCTGCAGCACGTCGGGGCTGGCATAGACGTCGTCGGCATTCAGGAACGCGACGACCTCGCCTGTGGCGAGCCGGAGTCCCTTGTTGAACGCGTCGTAGATGCCGGAGTCGCGCTCGGAAACCACCTTTGCCAGACGCGCGGAGTGACGGCGCACGACGTCCATCGTGCCGTCCGTCGACAGGCCATCGACGACGATATGCTCGATGTCGGGGTAGGTCTGGCGCGCAACCGACTCGAGCGCCGGACCGATCGTATGCTCGGCATTGCGGACGGCTGTGATGATCGAGATCTTCACGACGCGGCCCGAACCTGCTGCTGCTCCAGCACGCTCTCGTAGATGTCCGTGAGCATGCTCAGGTTGCGCTCCGGCGTGAAGTGCGTGACGTAGCGGCGCCGCGCTCGCTCCCGCATGGCTTTCAGGCGCACGGGGTCGCCCAGTGCCGAGCGCACCGTGCGGGCCAGTCCCGCGGCATCGCCCGGCTCGTACATGAACCCGGTCTCGCCGTCCGCGACGATCTCGACCAGGCTGCCGATCCTCGAGCAGACGACCGGTGTGCCGACGCGCATAGGCCTCGACGATCACCAGTGGGAAGCCCTCGAACCACTCGGACGTGACGACCTCGAGGTCGGCGTTCGCAAGCAGGTCGATCACGCGCTCACGGGGCTGCAGGCCCAGGAACTCGACCGGCAGACCGTGCTCCGCGACCACCCGCTCCATCTCGCCACGGAGCGGGCCCTCGCCAACGACCACGAGCTTCACGTCCGGCAACTGTCGCCACGCTTCGAGCATGGTCATCACGCCCTTCTCGACCGCCAGGCGACCCGCGTAGACGACATACCCACCGCCGCCCGGCCCCGGCTGTCGGTCCGTCACGACGAAGTTGGGCTTCACGACGATACGGTCGCGCGGCAGGCCGCCCTGCACGAACTTGCCGGCGGCGAAGTTCGTGAGCGCGATGTAGCGATCCACGAGGTTCGTGAACGTGCCGCGCTCCCAGTTGCGCTTCAGCATCCACGCGACCGCCGTGGAGCCTGCCAGCGAGCCGCGGTAGCAGCGGTGCCTGACACCGGCCCAGGGATTGCCCGCCGTGCAGCTCTCGCACACCTGGCCATCGCGGAAGAACGTGCCGACGACGCACAGATGCCGGTAGTTGTGCAGCGTCTGCACCACTGGCACGCCGTTGTCCTTGCAGGCCGCGTATGCGCTCGGCGTGATCAGCGGAAACGTGTTGTGGAAGTGCGCCACCATCGGGCGCTCGCGCCGCACGAGCTCGCTCAACTCGTCGTAATTGCTCGAGGACCACGACATCGCCGTCGCCGTGCGCAGGACCTGCAGGCTGTCATGCTCGTCCACATCGTCGTTGCTCTTCGTGTAGCAGACGACGTCGAAGCCCGCCGCCGTCAGCATGTCGCGCTCCTGGCGGAAGACGTTGTCCTCGCCGCCCGGCGAAGCCGAGCGGTAGAAATTGTGCACCAGCAGCACCTTCTTGCCGCGGATGCGGCTTCGCGGGCAACACAGCGGGCACGCCCGCGCAGTGGGGGTTTCCTTCCCGTGCGGCACGGGCAGCGTTCGCAAACGCGAGCGCGAAGTCGTGAACCCGGGCCTCGGATTGCGCCGCCGCGAGCCGCCGGCGCTCGGCAGGTGGCGGAAGGTCATTGCGTTGCCACGCAGCGAGCAACGCGTCCGCTGCGCTCGCGGGCGATGCCGGATCGAAGTACGTGGCGCTCGCCCCGGCCTGCTCACGGTGAACGTTGATGCCCGACAGCACCAGCGGCGCCCCGAGTGCCTTGGCTTCCTCGACCGTGGTGCTCCAGCCCTCGAAAAAGGACGGGTTGACGAGCCCGTGGCAGAGCGACATCAGTCCGACCACGTCCGCGTAAGGCAGCATGCCGAGCAGCCGGAACTCATTCTCGACGCCGAGATCGGAGATTCTTTGCTACCAGCTGCCGGTAGTGCCCGACGTGCCGCACGTCGTTCGGGTTGCCTGAGGCTGCGACGAGCACCGCCGCGCCGCGCTGCTTCAACTGCGCCAGCGCCTCGATCACGACCGCGTGGTTCTTGTGCTTCCAGAACTGGTTCGGCAGATACATGAACCTTTCGGGCAGGCCGTATTTTTCGAGCAGCTGCGGCCCAGGTGCGACGGCCAGCTCGGGCGGCCTGACTGCGAACCGCACGACCACCGTGCGGCCGCGGCTGCGCGGATAGAAGCGTTCCGAGTCCGCGCGGGCGTCCTCGCTGCTCAGCATCAGGATGCGTCCTGCCGCCACCTGCGCGCGGTAGCCGATCTCGCGCCGCCACCACTGGCGCCGCTGAGAACATCTGCGGCAGGTGCCGGTGCTGGAAATCCGGCGTCCACGCGAGCGTCGCGATCGGGAATCGCCAGCCGTAGAACTGCGCGGCTTCGAAGACCACGTCTATGCGTGCGTCGCGAAATATCCTCGGTCGCCTTCGGAACGTCGCCGAGCGTGCACGCCCGCGCGAGCCGGAGGCTCGACAAGCGCCGATCGAACACCGACGAGCTGAATCGGCGCCTGCGTGAGCAGCGGCGCAAACTCGGCCACCTGCTCGTCCGTAACGTCGTTGCCGACGAACAGCACGGGATCGACCCCGCAGTCGGGATGGCCGCGCAGCACGCGGACCAGGTTCAGCAGGTAGTTGTAACCGCCGGTCCAGTCGCGGCCGCCGATGAGCGTGAAGCCGACGCGCATCGTTCAGTGCCCGGCCGCCTTGCCGAACCAGTCGACGTAGGCCTGGATCCCCTGCTGCCAGCGCGACTCGCGGAGCGAAACCGAGCTCGCGGGCCCGCGCCGCGTCGGCGACGAGGTTGACGGGATCGCCGGGCCTGGACCGTACCCGAGAAACCCGACCGGGCGCTGCGCCGCCCCAGGCCGTCGAGCGCCAGCGCTGGCGAACTCCGCGACGCTGTGGCCCTCGCCCGGTCGCGCCGTTCACGACGGGGACGTCGGGGCGACGGCAGCGTGTAGCCGACCAGCGCGAGCAATCGCGCGACGTCGCTGGCGTGGATCCAGTCGCGACGCTCCTGCCCGTGCCGTCGAGCATCAGGTCGCCCTGCGTCGAGCGCCAGCCGCGTAGCAGAAATCCCAGAGGATCTGCTTGCGCAGGCCCGAGCCGTACGCCGAGAACACGCGCACGATCGCTGCGCGCGAGCCCGAAATTCTGGCCGTAGGAACGGCACAGCGCCTCCATGATCGCCTTGTGGTGACCGTAGGGCGAATACGGCGGCCGGAGGCTGTCTCGGCGATCGCGACCCTCGTGGCCCGCCCCGTAGACCGCCGCGCTCGACACCGCGACGACCGGCACGCTCGGCGCATCGCAGGCGGACCCAGTCGAGCAGCCGCACCGTCGTGTGCACGGTGCGCTCGAAGTCCTCGAGCGGATTGGCGAATGAAGGGCCCACCGCGGACCCGCCCGCGAGGTGATAGATGACGT
This sequence comes from uncultured Gammaproteobacteria bacterium, assembly GCA_963696545.1. Taxonomy (GTDB): domain Bacteria; phylum Pseudomonadota; class Gammaproteobacteria; order Steroidobacterales; family Steroidobacteraceae; genus RPQJ01. The sequence continues at coordinate 417,702 of CAVOKQ010000012.1, read as the reverse complement.
CCGGGCCGACCGCCCTCGGCCTGCAGCAGGTCGAGGCTCGCGGTGTGGATGTCCGCATTGACCCAGTGCGAGACGCCCGCGGCCAGCGCGTCGGTGCGCGGCCAGTGGCCGTGGCCGATGCCCGCACCTGCGTTCCGGACGCCGCGAGGTGCTGCGCCAGGTTGCGGCCGAGGAACCCACGCGCGCCGGTGATCCATGCGAGTCGTCATGTCGTCGTCGGGCCCGTCAGGTCGCCAACGGTCAAGCGTCCCGCCGCTGGTCGACGTCGCGACAGCGGCAGCCGCGCAATCGCCGTCGACGCTGCGCACCCCGATTCGAACGTCAGCGCACCGCGAAGCATCGCGCGCCTCGCGGAAGGTCGAGTCCGGTACGCAGGCGTCCAGCGCTCGTCTCGCGCGACTCGCCGCGTGCAGCAGGTCGCGGCGCACGAAGAACGCATTGCTGCCGGCGCCATTGACGCCAGACCAGCGCGTATCCGCGCGCGCCGACGCGAGGTGCAGGAAGCAGGCATTCTCGCGCCGTAAAGGTGGTGCAACGGATGCACGTCGAAGAACTTCTGCAGGTCACCCGGCTTCGAAATCACGTGTTCCCGCATCGCCAGTACCGTGCCTCCCGGTCGCACCACTCGCGCAATCTCGCGACACAACCCGGACAGGTCGCGTGCGTGGTGCAGCACCTGCACGGGCCACCACGAGGTCGAATTCGTCAGTCTTCGAACGACCGTTGTTCCCCGAACCCCTCCACCACACGCATCTCCAGACGTGGTCTCGGCCGCCAGGCGGCGGATGGCCCCCGCGCCTACGAGATCGCTTGGGTCCGGCTCGAGCGCCGTCACGTGCCAACCCGCACGTGCCAGCGCGATGCTCACGACGCCATGACCGCGCGCCGATCTCGAGCGCCCTGCCCGGTCGATGGCAGTCATGCTCGAGTCGCGGCGCAGCCATTCGGGGCTCTGCGGGCATAGCGATCCGCAGCTATTCCGTGCGCGGCTCGTCGTAGTAGCACTCAAGCACCAGCTGGCGCCGGGCGCGGACTCGCTCATCAGCGAGCGCACCGCCTCCTCCCAGCTCGATGCCGCAGGTCGCGGCAGCCTCGCTCGCTGCAGCGCTTGTCGCGCCCTGGCTAGCCATTGCTCGCAACTCCCGGATGACACGGTGCCGGATTACCGCCCACGAGGCTATTGGCAGGAACGTCACGTGTGACCACGCTTCCAGCCGCAACGACCGCGCCGTCGCCGATCATGCACGCCCTTCAATACCAGCACGTTGAAGCCGATCCAGACACGGTTACCGATGACGACCGGCGCAGCACGGAACCTTCGACCAATCCTTCGGCCCTCATACCAATCTCTCACGTCGGACGCGCGATGTACCCAGTCGAGCGCGTGCGAATCGTGGTCGACGATCTGGCAGCCCCATGGAAATGAGCACGTCATCGCCCGTCAGACACGCCCGGCACAGATGATCGTCGATCTCCCGACGAAAGTGCGACTGCCAATCGCTGATTTCCGCGTCCGGCCGATCAGCGCAGAGTCGTGCCGCAACGATGCTGCCTTCGCCGATCGCAAGCCGGGCCGGCAACTTACCGAGAACGGACCGCAGCGAGACCTTGGCGGAGGGAGCGACGTTCCAATGCTTCACCCCGCCCCGCGTGCGAGCGATCAGTTGCGCCGCCAGGTTGCGCAGGCTCATTGGTGTGGTCTGTCCGTCAAGGGCTTCAATCCGGGGGCGACATGCAGGGCCGCGATTTTCCCCTGCCGGCACCCGAATCTCCACCCGAAATCGCCTTTGGGGCGGACCCGCCTACGGATACTCATGCGTGGCCGGCCGACGGGCGGTCGTGTAGATGACGAGCAGGAACAAGCCGTATGCGGCGGCCGTGGCCGCGCCGAAAACGAGGATTGCGAACATGAGCCCCTGCTTCCGGGCCAGGAACAAGGCTGCGATGGGCAGTACCAGGAAGCACAGGTCGAACACGAATTTCAGCCCTGGCCTGCCGAGCACGACCGGCAGGCGACTCACCGGGCTCACGACCATCGACGCGATCCACATCGGGGCGAGGTACAGCATCATCTGGCCCGCGACGCCCCATGGCTCGCCGAAGATCCACGGGAACACCCAGGGCGCGACGAGGCAGAGCGGCACGTAGATCAGTAACGCCACCAGCACGAGCATGCGCAGCGTGTCGCGCAGCAGCCGGCGCACCTGCTCGGGCCCCCCGTCGCGGGCACCCGTCGCATGCGCGTGGAATACGTCACCCACGCTTGCGCCGATCAGGCCGCCCGGCAAGGCGGCGACGCGCCAGACGAGCGCGAACTGGCCAGCCGCCGCCGGCCCGAAGAGCCAGGCGATAACGGGCAAGGGCAAGGCCGCCGCCAACGCGTCGACGAGGCTCGATGGCAGCACGACCATCGGAAATCGCCGCGCTCGCCAGAATTCCTGCCCGAGACCGTTGAGCCTGCCCTCGCGCTTCAAGCGCCCCAGTTCCTCCCCTGCGGGGCCCCAGAGACCGCGGATCCCGAGCAGCCGACCCAGCACCTCGCCAGCTGCGAGTCCTGCCCAGCCGCTCCCCGCGATGCCGAGCGCCACGGAAATTGCGGCGCGACCGGCTCCCTGCGTCACGAGTGCGCGGCTGACGGCCCCGAACCCGCGCCGGCCGACATGCCAGTAGCGAAGCGCAACGAACATGCCCGTCGCAACGAGCGCGACGATGCTGAGCGGTACGGTCCAGTAGGGAAGCAGTCCGTAGGCGAAGACGTCGAAACGGATAAGGACGCCGAGGGCCCCGCCCAGGGCGAGGCTCACGACCGGACAGACGATCAGGCAGACCGCCAGCAGCCGCGCGGAGGTGTCGCGATTCGCCGTGGTCGCCACTGCGAAATCGAGGCGCAGCGTCGCCGCGACGGTGGCGAAGGCGAGGAAGCTGGAGAACATGCCAAAGCGGCCAAGGTCGTCGGGGGTGTAGAGCCGGGTCAGTAGCGGCGTCACCGCCACTACGATCAGTTGGCCAAGCGCCGTACCCGACCCGAGCGAGTAGGCGTGGCGGGCGAAGTCGCCTTGCAGCCACCGGCGCACGGCCGTCATCGGCCGGCGCCCGCTGGTCGCATGCGCCGCATTCGAAGCCACCGCACACGATCGACGAGCGCGCCCAGCATTCCACCGTTCTGGCGCCAGAGCGCGCGGCGGACCGCAGCGAAATCATGGCCATCGACCTCGATCCGGTCGGGCATGCGCACGGGTCCCGGGTACAGCGTACTGATCGCGGGACGAAAGCGACGGATCCGCCCACGGCCATGCGTCCCCGACCCGTCCATGCCCGTATTGCGTACCATGGCCGCAGGCGGGAACACGACGAGGCCACCGGCACGGAACACTGACCAGTTCCAGCGGACGGCCCACGAATCACCGATGCCGCTCATCTGCCGCTCGAGCATGGTCGCGAAGTCGTAGACGCCGTCGACGTTGAAGCGTCTGCGGAGGCCGCGGTCGGACGCGAGCGCTCGCCAGCCCTGAGCGTCGGGGTCAAACCGCGCCCACGCCCGGCGCCACGTCGCCCAGCCCCACGAAGTCGTGAATGGCAGCATCACGGCCACGTCGCGGCCGGCGAACTCAGGGACGTCGAACATATGACCGGAGACCTGCATGACCCGCGGCTCGCCCGCGTATCTACCCAACGCAGCCGTCATGTATTCGAGGAACCCAGCGCTCAGCTCCATGTCGTCCTCGACGACAATGATGCGATCGTGCTTTTCAAGCACGGCGGAGACTCCGGCGATGACAGAGGCCGACAGCCCGCGATTCACCGGGCTCCAGCGATACTCGGCACGATCGCCGAGGAGGCTCCGGGCCACCGATCGAACTGCGGCGACGTCCGCCGCATCTGCGTCACCCTTCGCCCCATCGCCGAAGACGTAAAGTGGGGATTCGGCAAAACCGGCGCAGCGTTGCAGGCTCTCGAGCGTGCGCAGCAGGTGGTCCGATCTCCGGTACGCGAAGACCGCGATCGGTGCGGCGCCGGTCATGCAGCGATCGCTCGCGGCTCGACACAGCGCTCGTACCACGCCTGCGTCGCGAGCAGCTTGTAGAGATGGTGATCGGCGCCGGGCGTGCCGCGCGCGGCCTGCGCGATCAGTCGTCGCACCTGCCCAGGATCGCACCAGTCGGCAACGCCCGGGCCCGCACCTAGCAGGCGTCGCTCCATGGCCGCCGGATCAGCGACCATCCACCTCGCGACGGGCGTCGGATAGCCAAGCTTGTCGGGGCGATTGCCGATCGCTGCCTGTCCCGTCGAGCGCAGGTACTCGCGCAGGACCCACTTGGTCTCGCCGTCGCGCAGCTTGTACGACGTGGGCAAACGGAACAGCCAATCGACCAGCCGGTAATCGAGGAACGGGTTCCGCGCTTCCACCGAGTGGGCCATGCTGACCGCGTCCCCGTACTGCAGGAGGCCCGGCAGCACCGTCTGCGAATGATCCGACAGGAGCCGACGGCGCACGGCATCACCCGACGCTTCAATCCCGGCCGGGGTCCTCGGCGGTGGGACCGAGATGCCCGGCCGGATCAGCGACTGGAAGCCGACGCGCGAGCGGTGCCAGGCGAGCATCGACGGAGACAGCTCGCGCCCGATCCAGAGCAGCAGCCAGAGCGTCGAGAACGTGCCCGACAGCCGGCGCAACCGGCGCACCAGTCCCGCGAGGCTGCGGCGCTCCGCGCCACGGCCACCAACGAAATCGAGGAGCTCGAGTACCGAGTATTGCGGATATCCGGCAAGTGCCTCGTCGGCTCCCTGCCCTTCCAGCAGCACGGGAACGTTGGCCGCGCGCGCCTGCCTCATGAGGCACCACAATGGGTACACCGCGGGCGAATAGCCCGGCCCGTCCATGTGCCATGCGATGTCAGAGAGGGTCGGGAGCCAGCCTTCGGCAGGAGCAGGTGCCGCCGCGAGTTCCGCTCCGACGGCACTTGCCGCGCGCTCGGCCCACGCGAGCTCGCCGGACGAGCCGTCGCCGTACACGGAAGTGAAGCATTGCGGAGCGCGGTGCCCGCGGCGGCTCGCGGCATTGAGGACGGCCGTGGAGTCGAGGCCGCCGCTCAGCGTAATCCCGACCCGCACGTCACTGCGCAGCCGGATGCGAACCGAGTCCTCGAACAGGTCGGCGAACCGCTCACATGCTGCAAGCGGCGCGAGCCGCTGGTCGTCGTTCTCGGGATACTGCCAGTAGCGAGTCACCGCCAGGCGGTCGGCGTCCGGCTCGTAAACCGCGTAGTGAGCGGGCGGCAGCACGTGAATGCCCGCGTAGAAGGATTCGCCGTGGCTGTGCAGCTCGTTGTGCGCAAGGAAGCGCAGCAAGGTCTCCTGATTTACCGCGCGATGCCCGGGAAACAGTGCGAGCAGCGCCTTGGGCTCCGACGCAAACGCGAAGCCACCCCGCCCGTTGCGGAAATAGAGCGGCTTCACGCCGAACCGATCGCGGCACAGCAGCAGGCGGCGCCGCGTCCCGTCCCACGCGCCGAAGGCCCACATACCGTTCAGACGGGTGAACGCGTTCTCCCCCCATTCTTCGAGTGCCGCCAGCAGCACCGTGGTGTCAGACTCCCCGGCCATGACGCGACCGAGTTTCTCGAGTTCGGCGCGTAACTCGACGTAGTTGTAGATCTCGCCGTTGTAGACGATCGTCGACCCGCCATCGGCCGACGACATCGGCTGGTGACCGGCCGGCGTGAGGTCGATGATCGACAGGCGGCGATGGCCCAGCATGACGCCTCGAGCCGTCCACACGCCGTAGTCGTCAGGACCCCGATGAGCAATGAGGTCGAGCGCAGCGCCGAACCTGCGCTCGTCGAAGGGCGCCGGTCCCGCTCCTGCCCAGCCGAGGATCCCGCACATCGCTTCAGTCTACCTGTTGCATACGCAGCGCCTGGTCAAGCGCGAGCACGGCCAGGGCGTAGAACCAGAACGTACCGTCGACGAAGAGCGACCCCGACAGCAGCCCGTTGATGACGTACTGCAGGTACACGAGTCCCACCCAGGCGTGGCGGCGCGTGGCCCTGAGGACCCGCACGGACGCCAGCAGGCTCGCGCCAATGCTGAGCGTAAGCAGCGCGAGTCCTACGACTCCGAGCGCCATCATGGCTTCGAGCACGATGTTGTGCGGATTCTCCATGAAGCGCCGCTCGACGAAGGCGTCGCCGAACCACGGGTGCTCGGTGAACTGCTGCCACGCACCGATGAACATCGAAGCACGCTCCTGCGACGCGACGTCCTGCAGCGTATCGGTCAGGCGCGAGACGACGTCGATTATCCCGAGGTCCTCGAGGTAATTGATGACCTCCACGATCCCGTAGATCCCTGCGGCGACCAGCGCGATCAGCAGAGCTGGTCGCCACAGGCTCGGCCGGTCGGGACGGCGGGCGGTCACTGCGAGCAGGATCACGGCCATCAGCGCTGCGATGATGGGCCCGCGCGACACGGATGCCACGACCACGCCCACGCTCAGCACGACGAGCAGCGCGCGCAGCAGGCGCGCCACCCACCCCGAACTTGCGTAGCCGCAGAGCGCAACGATCATCACTGAGACACCGACGTGGCCGACCGAGATCGGATTCAGCACCGGTGTCGCAAGCCGATAGAGCACCGAACCCTGCAACACGCCACGCAGGCCCACGTACAGGATCCCGAGCATCGCCAGTGCCCCAAGGACCTCGATCCAGCGCCGCGCAAGGTCCAGCACCCGTGCCGTCGGCAACTCGAGGGCCACCAGCGCGGGCAGGAAGCAGCCGCCGAAGCTCAACAGCAGCAGCTGCTCCGCTGGCATGTAGAGCTCGCCTGGCAAAGGATCGATGACCGTGTCGTGGACCATGCGGACCACGAGTAGCGTCCACAGCGTGAACGTCACGAGGACGGCAGCGTTGAAAAGGACCGCCGTTCCACGCACCCACCAGCCATAGAGGATCACTAGTGACAGCAACGCGATCAGGACCCGGTAGGGAACCGTGGCCACCTGCGAGTCGACGCCCAGCAGCGTCGGCAGCGTCGAGACCAGCGGGAATCCGATGATGGCGAGCGCATACATCGCAGCGAGGGCCATGCCCGCGGGACCGAGGCGCGGCATGGCGGTCGCTCGCGGCATGGTCACTGCCGGTACTGTTCCCTGCGAAGCAGGAACGCGACGAGTACCAGCGCACCCAGGATTCCGGCGAAGGCGCCGATCAGGATCATCGGGACGCGCTTCGGCTGGATGTAGCGATCGGCATCCGGCACGTACGCCTGGTCGATCACCTTGAATGCGTACTGCGCGCGGACTTTCGCGAACATGATCGTCTTCGTTTGGCTCTCGTACAGCCGGAACAGCGACTGGCGCAGCTCGACGACGCTGGTGCGGGCGAGCTCCGAATTCAGATAGTCGATGCTGGCCCGGGCCTCGGCAATGGCCCGCGTGCGCAGGTCCCGGTTCACACGATCGACCAGCAGGTTCGCCCAGCGCGCCGCCAGTTCCCGGTCCTTCCATACCAGGGTGAGCCTCACGAGACCGGTGCGGCGTTCCTCCTGCACGGAGCGGATGCGATCGAAGAGCCGCACGCCGTCCGAGATGGTCGGCACGTCGTCGGGGTCATCGACGTCCCAACGCTGATGGACTGCGTCCCATTTCTTCGCGAACAGCACCGGCAGCAGCTTCTCTTCCTCGATGAACCGCGCCGTGAAGTCGTGCGACCGCAAGTACTCGATATTCTCGTCCTTGTTACCGCCGCCCGCGAGGCTCACGCCGGCCAGGCCAGCCAGGCCGCCGAGCTGCCCGAGGACACCGGACAGTGCCGAACTCGTCGTGTCCGCCTTTACCGGAATCATCAAGACTTCCGCACGGTACTTCGGCTTCATGATGAACGCCGCGGCCGTGGCAAGCCCCGTGCAGGCGAGCACACAGAGCAGCACAAGCCAGCGACGGCGCCAGGCCGCCGCGAAAACCGCGTCGAGCGTGATCTGGTTCTGCACGTCTGCCGCCGTCATCAGAAAGAGTTGATGGCCGCCACGGCGACCGCCAGGTTGTAGATGATCGTCGTGATCGACGTCCACATCGGCAACGGTCGCATGCGTTGCGCATCGAGCGGCACGACGATCGTGTCGCCAGGACGGATTCCGCCGTCCGCACCCTTGAACCACCCACTCGACTGACCGCTGACGACGCTGCCATTGGCCCGGACCACGTAGATGCGGCCCTTGTCGGCGTTCTGCGTCGTGCCACCGCTCATCCGGATGTAGTCGTCACGCGAGGACTCCGGGTCCCACAGGTGCGACGTGGTGCTCTGCACCTCGCCCAGCACCGTCACCTCCTGCAGCTGACCGGGCACCAGCAACCGGTCGCCGCCCTTGACCACGACATCGTCGTGGCTTCCGGGCGCAGCGGATTCGATCTTCGGCAGGTCGATCACCAGCCGGCCAACCGGCTCGACCTCACGCAGGTTGTCGAGCAGCGACTGGCCGACGATCAGCGCCTGCGTGGCCGGCTGCTGCATGCCGGTCGGACTGACGTTCTGCGTCGCCTGCAATGCCAGCGAGGCAAGATCCGTCTGCAGTCGGTCGGCCAGCGTTGCGATCTGTGCCGCCTCGCGCTCCCGCAGCGACTGCCGCGTGAAGACGGCGCCTTCGGGGAACGCAAGGTCGGTCAATCCTCCGGCGCGCTTCAGCACCGAGCTCAGCGTCTCGCCGCGACGAATCGGGTACGTGCCCGGGAACCGCACTTCGCCGCCGACCGTGATCGTCTGCTGCTCGGACCACTGCGGCAGTTCCTTGACGACCAGGAAATCGAACGGCTGCAGCACGATGTCGGCCGTCGCGTCACCCGCGAGCGCCGCGGCGAGATTCACCTGCAGGGTCGCGGTCTGTCGGTACTGGCCGTTGACGATCGCATAGCGCGTGATTTCCGCCTCGGGCGCATACGCCGCCTCGTCGAGCCCGGCGCCTGCGCGCACCAGGTCGGACACCGTCATGCCGACCTCGAGTGGGTATTGTCCCGGCGCCCTCACCTGCCCGCCGACGCCGACGGTCTGCGCGGGGGCACCCATCACGGCCTGCTGGCGCAAGGATTCCAGCACCGGCATCAACTGCAGCTCGCGGCCACCCTCGAGGTTGAACACGTAGAGCTGGTCGCGCGGCATCAGCTGCACGTTCGCCTCGGAGTACGGCTGCAGCCACGCCTGCTCGAGGTCTGCCGAGACCGCGCTCACCTTGTTGTCGAGCGACTCGCGCCGGATCAGCACGTAGTGCATGTCTGAATTCGGCTTCAGGTCCTCCGGGCGCGGCAGCACGTCAGCGATCCGCAACCCCTGCTTCCACGCCACCGGACCAGGCCGGTACACGTTGCCATTCACGGTGACGGCATTGGCGAGTTGCGGACGCACCGCCGAGAGTCGCATCAGGTCACCCGTCCGCAGTGGCATCCCGCGTCCGGATGGAGTCGTGAGGTCGACGTCGAGCACCATCCGCGTACGCGAATCGCTGATCCGCTCGATCGTGGCCGTACGCGGATCCGCGTCAGGCAGCAGCCCGCCTGCGAGGTACAGCAGGTCGGCAGCCTTCGATTCGCCCTTGAGCTCGTAAATCGCCGGCCGGCGGATCTCGCCGGACACGCCGGCGGTCGGCCCGACCGGCGGGATGAAGATCACGTCGGACGACATCAGCCGGACGTCGTCGCTCGAGTCGCCGCGCAACAGCAGGTCGTAGAGGTCGAGCGTCGCGACCAGCCGGCCCCTGCGCTTCAACTGGATGTTGCGCAACGAGCCGATTTCCTTGATTCCACCGCTGGCGAACAGCGCGTTCGTGATCGTCGACAGTGCACTGACGGTATACGAGCCCGGCGCCTCGGCCTCGCCGGTGATGAAGACAGTGATGGACCGCAATTCGCCGATCGTCACCACCGCGCGCGTGCCGATCATTCCCTGGGCGACTCGTTGCTCGATCGTCTGGCGCGCCTGCGGGAACGTCAGTCCCGCGACCGCGATCGGACCCAAGTCCGGGAACTGCACCGTGCCATCGCGACCGACGGTCAACGTGTGCTCTTCCTGCGTGTTGCCGAGCAGCTGCACCTCGATCGTGTCGCCCGGGCCGACCACGTACTGCGAGGGCACCGGCACATCGGAGACCGGCGCGTATGTACTCTGCGGCGTGTTGAAGAGATCGTAGCCGAATGGTTCCAGAGCCTCGGCGCCCTGCCGCTCGAGCGGCAACAGCGTCACGCGCAGCAGGAAATCGCGCAACGCCGGATCGTTGGCCAGCCTGATCCGCGCCTGCTCCTGCGTCAGCCCAGCCATCTGCACGCCGGCCACACCTGGGAGGTTCAGCGAGCCGGTCCGGTCGAGCTTGTACGGATTGCCTGCGCGAATCCGGTCGCGAAGCTCCTCGAGCAGCGCAATCTGCTCGGGCGTGCGCTCGAGTCGACGCTGCTCCTCGAGCGCCTTGCGCTTCTCGCGCGTCGTCGCGGGTGTCGTGAGCTCGCTCTGCTTGGCCGTATCGGTGACCTTCGCCTGCGCCGCAGCCTTCTCGAAGTCCTTCTTCTTCTTTTCATCGGCGATCGACTGCGCGAGATCATCCTCGCCCGGCGTGCGCACAGCTATCTCGATGACCACGGTATCGCCGGCCCGCAATCGTGGCTCGCGCAGTGCCTCGAGTACCCGCTGCTGCTCCGCAGGCGTCAGCTCCTGGGTCGTCGGCAGCACCGAGACGGCTGGCGTTTCGGTCGTGCTGGTCTGCTTGCCCTTGGCTGCGCTGCTGCCCTTGATCTGCTGCATGATCGCGCGCTGCTGATCCGGCGGCAGGCTCTTGAAGACCTCCATCTGCGCCGCGGTCGGCGTGGTCGTGGTCGTCGTCTGGGACTGCGCGACAGGCGCGCCGATCATCAAGGCAGCCGTGAGCAACAGCGCCGTGTATGCGATCCGGGCCATGCGCGATCCTGTTCTCGAAACCATAATCATCCCGTCAACGCAGCTCGTGCCGCCAGGAAATGAAGCCACGCCACCCTTCGTCCACCGACACGGTGACGCCCGGATCGGCGTCCGTGCTCGAATAACCCACGCTCGCCTCGAGCGTTCCCCATTCGAAGCGACGACTATGCGTCACCTCGAGGTCCCAGACGTCCGCGGGCCCGCTCGAAAGCGGATCCTCCGTCGACGCCCCGGCCCGGTTGAGTCGCATGTCGCGGAAAAGCAACTGCCACTGCCGGCCATCCGAGCCGACAAGCATACCTCCAATGCCCAGCGATTCCCCATCGGAATCAACGGGGTGCCCCATCGAATAGCCCCGGTAGCGGTAGCCGTCAGTGTAGATGGCGCTCTCGTAGGCGCAGCCGTACTGGGGCGTGCCCGCGAAGTTGCAGGTGGTGTCCGCGTACTCGAGGTGCGCCCGCCAGGTGCCGTCGAACGCGTCGCCCCAGGTCTCGGCGCCGAACAGACCGAGGTATTTTGACGGCAGGTAGCCCGCCTCGTCCTCGCCGATGAACTGGCCGTAGAGTGCGAGCGGCACGCTGCCGCCGGGCCAGGTCCAGCGCACGTCGAAACCGGCCAGCTGGTTGCCCGGCTGCTCATCGAGCGCCTGGTCGTTGTCGTTGCCGATGAAGAGATTCCAGAAATCGTCCCACGTGCAGGGTCGCCCTTCCCCGCACCATTGCGCGGTGCGACTCGCGGCGATCTGCAGCGATGGCAGTGGCCGCAATTCGATTCGCATGCCGAACAGCAGCGCATTGTCGTAGTCGCGGTCGCCCTCGAGCTGACCCATGAATGTCACGAAGCGCCAGGGCCCTAGCCAGCGCAGCACCGCGACATCCATCGGCGTCGATTCCTGCCGCTCGATCGCGACCGCCGGCACCGGCCGGTGGTTGGTGCCGAGGATCAGGCTGCCATCCCAGCCCGGACCCCACCAGCGGTCCATGTAGCCGAGCGAGAGCATCCAGTTACCGAGGCTCGCCGCAAAGTATGACCCATCGGGGCGCCACGTCTGCCCGTCCTCGGACTGGCTCACGGCCGTGACCTCGAGGCGGTAAGCGAAACGCTCGCCGAGGCCGTCGAGCGCGAGCGACGCCTGGAAGTCCTCGCGGGCGTGTCGTCGAAGCTACGGATGACTGATCGGGTTCGCGCCAAGCGCGACCTCGGCGGACAGCGACGGCTCGTCGAGTCGCTGTTCACTTCTCAGCCGACGTTGCACTCGCAGCAGTGCGGCGGCCGCTCCATCGGACAGGCCTGCAGATTCGGCCCGGCCGAGATCCCGCGCAATGTCGGGCCACGAGAGCGGCCATGACAGGCTCGGCCCCGTGAGCACCCCGCGGTCGTAGAGCAGCTCGAGATCGTGGCGCAGGCGCATGTCCCCAGGAGCCACCCAGGGCTCCGCACTCGCGACGTGCATCGCCGCGAGCGCGACGAGCGCAATCAGAACCCGTAGTGCCACGTGAAAGTGCCGCGCGGCAGCACGGCGGTGTCATCGTCCCACTTGCGGTCTTCGCGGTCGACGCCGACGCCGACTTCGATCCAGCCCTTCGGCACCGGACGCCGATACGTCGCGTCGAGGCTCCACCAGTCCTCGGGGCCGGGTGCCACGGAGTTCAGTGTGTCTGGGTAGGCGCCACCGCGATTCAGCTCGCTGTAGCGCACCATGAAGCTCCATGTACTGCCGTCGGTGGGCGCCAGTATGTAGCGCACCGCGTACTGCTCACTGTCGCCGTCGATCGAGTGTCCCAGCACCCGGCCTTTGAAGCTGTACCCGGCCACGTCGTAGATGCCACTGTTGTACGCGCAGTCCCACAGCTTCTGCTCGTTCTCGGTGCCGCCGCACAGTGTGTCGGCCCACTCGAAGTTGAGCCGCCAGCTGCCGCCGGTCCCGAAGTCGCCCCAGACCTCCGCACCGCCGAGCTCGAGGCTGCGATACGGCCGATACAGCTGGTTGTCGATCGTCTCGCCGGTGTGCTGCCAGTAGATTGCGTACGGCCAGTCACCGATCGGCGAGGCCCAGCGGACGTCCCAGCCCGCGAGCTGGTTGCCCGGCTCATCGTCGGCATTGACGTTCTCGCCGGCGTTGTCATTGCCCCACCACATGTTCCAGAAGTCGTCCCACGAGCAGCTGCGGCCTTCACCGCAGAGCTGTGCCGTGCGCTCCACGCTGATCTCGAGCCCCTTCAGCGGGCGCGCCGAGGCGCGAAAGCCGAACAGCAGCGGGTTGTCGTAATCGCCGCGGTCGTCATCCATGTAGCCGAGGAACGTCGTGAGCCGCCACGGCCCGATCCAGCGCAGCCACTTGGTCTCGAACGGCGTGGATTCGGCCCGGTCGATTGCGAACGCGGGCACCGGACGCGAGTTGTTGCCGAGGATCAGGCTGCCCTGCCAGCCCGAGCCCCACCAGCGGTCCTGCGCGCCCAACGTGAAGAGCCAGTTGCCGAGGCGCCCTGCGAGGTAACTGCGATCGAGGCGGAAGTTGTCGCCATCGGACGGTGAGTCCACGACGGTCATCTCGAGCCGGCCGCCGAGGTGGTCACCGAAGTTGCCGGCGTAGCCGAGCGCGAGCTCATATTCCTCGCGCGGCTCGAACCAGAAGGTACGCAGTTCCTCGGGTCGCGCCGCGCCACGGGCCTCCGCATAGAAGCCGGTGCTGTCGGTCGCGACGAGCCTGCGCAAACGGCCTAGCGCCGCGAACTGGGCGTTCGACAGCTTGAAACCCCAGGCCTTCGGGTCCGGCTCGTCGGTGGCGGGCTGCAGCCCGTACTTGCGCTCGGCGTCGTTCAGCGCGCGCGCGACATCTGCAGCTGCAATGGGCCACTCCGACATCGGGATGTCGATGACCCCGTCATCGACGAGCAGTTGCAGGTCGTGGCGGGTCTGGACGTCGCCGGGGGCCAGCCAGGGCTCGTCGGCAAGCGCCACCGGACCCGCGAGCAGGCTCGCGAGCGCAAGGAAAAGGATTCGCGTCATCCGCGAATGGTAGCGGGATCAGCCGAGATTGACGACCTTCGGGTTCGGCGGGCCGCCGTCCTTGTAATAGGACAGGTACCAGTCGACGAAGTTACGGATGCCCACCTCGACCGGCGTCGCGGGCGTATAGCCCACGTCGCGGGTCAGGTCGTCGATGTTGGCCCAGGTATCGGGTACGTCGCCGGCCTGCAGCGGCAGCAGGTTCATCTCGGCCTTCCTGCCGAGGCAGTCCTCGAGCACCTTGATGTAGTGCAGCAGCTCCACCGGCTGGTTGTTGCCGATGTTGTAGAGCCGGTACGGCGCACGGCTCGTGCCTGGATCGGGATCGTCGCTGTCCCAGGCCGGATTCCCGGTGCGCGACACGATCGCAGGCCGCGCATCACGCCCTCGACGATGTCGTCGACGTACGTGAAGTCGCGTCGATGCTGGCCGTGGTTGAACACGTCGATCGGCTTGCCTTCGAGGATGTTGCGCGTGAAGAGGAACAGCGCCATGTCCGGCCGGCCCCAGGGGCCGTACACCGTGAAGAACCGCAGACCCGTGACCGGCAGCCAGTACAGGTGCGCATACGTGTGCGCCATCAGCTCGTTGGCCTTCTTGGTCGCCGCATAGAACGACAACGGGTGGTCGACGTTCTGGTGCACGGAGAACGGCATGTTCGTGTTCGCGCCGTAGACCGAGCTCGTGGACGCGTAGACGAGGTGCTCCACGCCATTGTGACGGCAGCCCTCCAGCACATTCAGCGGTGCCGACGACGTTGCTGTCCACGTACGCCATGCGGATTCTGGATCGAATAACGCACGCCCGCCTGCGCGGCGAGATGGATCACGCGCTGGAACTTCTCGCTTCGCGAACAGCTCCTCCATGCCCTCGCGGTCCGCGAGGTCGAGCTTCACGAACCGGAAGCCAGGATATTTCTGCAGCATCTCCAGCCGCGCCAGCTTCAGGCGGACGTCGTAGTAGTCGTTGAGGTTGTCGAGGCCGACGACCTCGTCGCCGCGCGCCAGCAGCTTGCGGCGACGTGTGGTAGCCGATGAAGCCGGCTGCGCCGGTGACGCAGGATCTTCATCAGTCGTCCATCCACCTCGTCGGCGCCGGAACACGTACTTGATGTCGTACAGCACGTGCTCCTTTTTTGCGAGCTCGCGGATGTCTCGTGATGCCCATGTCGCGGAACTGCTGGTGGGCCACGCCCATTACCACGGCATCATAGGTGCCGGGCTTCAACCGCTTCACCGGGCGCGAGGCCGTACTCGTGCTCGGCCTCGTCCGGGTCGGCCCACGGATCGAATACGTCCACTTTCGCGCCGAACTTCTCCAGCTCGTGCACGACGTCCACGATCTTGGTGTTGCGCACGTCGGGGCAGTTCTCCTTGAACGTGAGCCCCAGCACAAGGATCCGCGCGTCCTTCACCTGGATCCTGCGCTGCATCATGAGCTGGACGATCTGCTGCGCCACGTACGTGCCCATGTTGTCGTTGATGCGCCGGCCCGCGAGGATCATCTCGGGGTGGTAGCCGATCTCCTGCGCCTTGTGCGTCAGGTAGTACGGGTCCACGCCGATGCAGTGGCCGCCGACAAGGCCCGGCCGGAACGGCAGGAAGTTCCACTTGGTGCCGGCGGCATTCAGCACCTCCTCGGTGTCGATGCCCATGCGGTTGAAGATCAGCGCGAGCTCGTTGATCAGCGCGATGTTGACGTCGCGCTGCGTGTTCTCGATCACCTTCGCGGCCTCGGCCACCTTGATGCTCGAAGCCTTGTGGGTGCCGGCGACGATGATCGACCGGTACAGCGCATCCACGAACTCCGCCACCGCCGGCGTCGAGCCCGACGTCACCTTGCGGATCTTGGTCAGGCGGTGCTGCTTGTCGCCCGGATTGATGCGCTCGGGGCTGTAGCCCGCGAAGAAATCCTTGTTGAACTGGAGGCCCGACACGCGCTCGAGGATCGGCACGCAGACCTCTTCGGTGCAGCCCGGGTAGACCGTGGACTCGTAGACCACGACGTCGCCCTTCTTCAGCACCTGCCCGACCGTCTCGCTCGACTTCACCAGCGGCGTCAGATCGGGCCGCTTGTACTCGTCGATCGGCGTCGGCACAGTCACGATGAAAACGCGGCAGCTCTTCAGGTCCGCCAGCTTCGTCGTGAAGCTGAGCTTGGTCGCCGAGGCCAGTTCAGCCTCATCCGTCTCGAGCGTGCTGTCGTGGCCCTTCTTGAGCTCATCGACGCGCGCCGCCTTGATGTCGAAACCGACCGTGTTGAAACGCTTGCCGAACTCGACCGCGAGCGGGAGTCCGACATAGCCGAGGCCGACGACCCCGATCTTGAGATTGCGGAGATTGAAGCGAGGCATTGGGAAGTAATCAGTGATTAGTGAATGGCGGATAGTAAAAATGGGCCGACAGCCGGTTCGAGCTTTGGGTGGAAGGATGCCATAGGACGGGAGTCGCAAATGAGAAGGGCGTCAAAATGCCGGCGAGGACCAGCGCGTCGGACGTGATGAGATTCATCCTCCTGTCACCCATCCACTGCTCACTATCCGCTTCCGTCACAGCAGGTACACCACTGCCGCCAGCCCCACGGCCGTCATCACCACGAAATACGGCAGGGCCATCCAGACCATCCGCAGGTAGCCGAGCCGGATCAGCGGCGCCAGCGTCGAAGTCAAGAGGAACAGGAACGCCGCCTGCCCGTTCGGCGTGGCGACGCTCGGGATGTTGGTCCCGGTGTTGATGGCGACGGCCGCGGCGTCGAACTGCTCGCGCGTGATGCCACCCTGCAGGAACACCGACTTGATTTCCGTGATGTAGATCGAGGCCACGAACACATTGTCGCTGATGGTGGACAGCACGCCGGTCGCGAGGTACAGGGCTGCTGCCTGCGCCCTCCCCTCGAGCGCCAGCACCTGGTGGATGACCGGCTCGAACAGGTGCTGGTCATGAATGCCGGCCACGATCACGAAAAAGACCACCAGCAGCGCCGTGAACGGCAGCGCGGACTCGAACGCCTTGCCGATCTGGTGCTCCTCGACGACGCCGGTGAAGCTCGTTGCGAGAATGATGACCACGAGGCCGATCAGCCCGACCTCGGCGATGTGGAACGCGAGCCCGAGCACCAGGATCAGTGCGACGATCGCCTGCACGATCAGCACCTGCCTGTCGCGCAGCGTCGATTTTGCGGCGAGATGCTCACTGTAGTCGCGCAGCACCGCGCGCACGGCGTCCGGCAACTGCGCGCCGTAGCCGAACAGCTTGAACCGGTCCAGCATCCAGCACGTGAGCAGGCCTGCGACGGCCACCGGGATCGAGACCGGTGCCACCTCGCGGAAGAACTGGATGAAGTCCCAGCCAGCCTGCTCCGAGATCAGCAGGTTCTGCGGCTCGCCGACCTGCGTCATCACGCCACCGATCGCGGTGCCGACGGCCGCGTGCATCATCAGCCCGCGCAGGAACGCCCGGAACCGCTCCAGGTTGTCGCGGTGCAGGACATGCACGCCCGTGTCGTGCGTCGCGTCGTGCGCCGTGTCGTGCGCCTTGCCCGACGCCACCCGATGGTAGACCTCGTAGAACCCGACGCCGACCGTGATCGCGACCGCGACCACCGTGAGCGCGTCGAGGAACGCGGACAGGAAGGCTGCGACGCCGCAGAAGAGCACGGCGAGCATCGAGGACGACCGCACCTTCAGCAGCAGCTTCGTAAACACGAACAGCAGCAGGTCGCGCAGGAAGTAGATGCCCGCGACCATGAATATCAGCAGCAGCACGACCGGGAAGGCCTGCGTGACTTCCTCGTAGACGCTCTCCGCCGAGGTGAGCCCCATGAGGACGGACTCGATCGCGAGCAGTCCACCGGGCTGCAGCGGATAGCAGCGCAACGCCATCGCCAGCGTGAAGATGAACTCGGCGAGCAGCACCCAGTCGGTGAGCACGGGGCCGAACAGGATCAGCACCAGCGGGTTCGCGACCAGGAACCCGATGATCGTCAGCTTGTACCAGCCTGGCGCGTGGCCGAGGAAGTTCTTCGCGAACGCCTGCGCGAGCGTATTCGTCATGAAGCCTGCTTGACGTCCGCTGCAGACGGTTGGTCGAACGTACGCCACAGCGTCCTGCCGCCGCTGGACTTGTCGAGCGCCGCGAGACGCTGCTCGTGTGCGGCCAGCTCTTCCGCGCTGGCGTGACGCACGACCACCGTGCCGCGCGGGCGCTTTGCACGCTTCACGGCCGTGCGGGTCGCCGAGGCCGCTTCGTTCTCGCCGAGCGTGAGCGCGCCCTGCCCGCCCGTCATCGCGAGATACACCTCGAGCAGCAGGTCGGCGTCGAGCAGTGCGCCATGCAGCTCGCGGTGCGAGTTGTCGACCGAATAGCGCTTGCAGAGCGCGTCGAGGCCGTTGCGCTGGCCCGGGTGCATCTGGCGCGCCATCTGCAGCGTGTCGAGCACGAGGCAATGGTCGCCGATGCGCCCCGGTGATTCCGCGAGCTTGCCGAGCTCGGCGTCGAGGAACGCCACGTCGAATGGCGCGTTGTGGATGATCAGCTCGGCGTCGCGCAGGAACTCCAGCAGCTCGCCGGCGATCTCGGCGAACTTCGGCTGGCCCGCGAGGAACTCCGTGGTCAGCCCGTGAACCTGCAATGCGCCCGGATCGATGTCGCGCTCCGGGCACAGGTAGCGATGGAATACCCGGCCCGAGCGCCGCCGGTTCACGACCTCGATGCAGCCGATCTCGATGATCCGATGACCCTGCTCGGGCTCGAGGCCGGTGGTCTCCGTGTCGAGGACGACCTGCCGCATCAGCCGTTGACCGCCTGCTTGAGCGCCGCGACGACCTTCCCCTGCTGTTCCTCGGTGAGGTACGGGTGCATCGGCAGGCTGATCACGCGGCGCGCCGCTGCCTCGGACACCGGGAACAAGCCCGCCGGCTGGCCGAGGTACTCGAACACCGGTTGCTGGTGCAGCGAGATCGGGTAGTGGACGGCGGTGGGCACGCCAAGCGCCTTCATCCGTGTTTCGACGAGGTCCCGTGCATCCACCTCAACCGTGTACTGCGCGTACACAGAGAGATTACCGGGCGCCACGTAGGGCGCTCGCACCTGGCCATTGGCACCGAACGCCTGCTCGATGAGCCGTGCATAGACGTCGGCTACCCGCCCGCGGGCCGCCACCTCGTCCTCGAAAATCTCCATCTTCGCGAGCAGCACCGCCGCCTGGATCGAGTCCAACCGGCCGGTGAGTCCGAGCCGCGGATGGTGGTAGCGACGATCCTGGCCGTGGACGCGAATCTCGCGCATCAGCCTCGCGAGCGTGTCATCGTTCGTGAACAGCGCCCCGCCGTCGCCATAGCAGCCGAGCGGCTTCGAGGGAAAGAACGACGTCGCACCGATCAGCGACAGCGAATTCGAACGGCGGCCCTTGTAGCTGGCGCCGAAGCTCTGTGCGGCGTCCTCGATCACCGGCAGTTCGTTACGGCAGGCGATCGCGTTGATGGCATCGAAGTCCGCGCACTGCCCGTACAGCGACACGGGCATGATCGCGCGCGTGCGCGGCGTGATCGCGGCCTCGAGCTTCGCGGGATCGATGTTGTATGTGCGCGGATCGACATCCACGAACACCGGGCGCGCACCGATCAGTGCGATCATCTCTGCCGTGGCGAAGAACGTGAACGGCGCCGTGATCACCTCGTCGCCCGGCCTTGATGTCCAGCGCCAGCAGCGCGATCAGCAGCGCGTCCGTGCCGCTCGAGACGGCGACGCAGTGCTTGGTGCCGCAGTAGCCGGCGAGCACGGACTCGAGCTCGGTCACTTCGGGCCCCATCACGTACTGGCCGTGCTCCAGCACACGCGCGATGCGCTCGTCGACGGAGGGCTTGATGCGCCGGTACTGGGTCTTGAGGTCGATGAAGTCCATGGTGCTCGGATTGTAGTGCAGCGCGGCAGGAAAAGAGGGATGGGACGAGTGAGCAGTGGATAGTAGATGGCAAGAGGGCCGGGCGGCCGCATATTCGCCCTCGCCCCATCCACTACCCGCTGTTCACTTCCTCATCTCCTCGATGCCGCGGTTCGCTAGCTACATCGGCCCGCTCGTTGCCCTCGTGACCCGAATGCCCCCGCACCCAGTGCCAGTGCACCTCGTGGCGCGAAATCTCATGCTCGAGCCGCACCCACAGGTCCGCGTTCTTGACGGGCTTGCGGTCGGCCGTCTTCCAGTCGCGCTTCTTCCACTGCGGCAACCACTCGGTGATGCCGTTCTTCACGTATTGCGAATCGGTGTAGAGCCTGACCTTGCAGTGACGCTTCAGCGCCGCGAGCGCCTCGATCGCGGCCGTGAGCTCCATGCGATTGTTCGTCGTCAGCGATTCGCCGCCCCACAGTTCACGCTCGTGAGCGCCCCAGACGAGCCACGCGCCCCAGCCGCCAGGCCCGGGGTTGCCCTTGCAGGCCCCGTCCGTGTAGATCTCGACCTCGCTCACGCTGCGTTTCTCGACGTCGGCTCGGCGAGGCCGCCCACGACCGCGGGCGCGCGGTGCCAGACCGGCCGTATCGGAGTCAGCGCCCGCACGCGCTTGCGCGCCTTGACGAGATAGGCGCCAGCGAGCGGCGGCAACAGGTCGGGACCGCGGCGCTCGAGCCAGCTCGTGCCGTCGCCCGGCACGCTCCTCGCCCAAGGGGGCGCGAACAGGTACCACTTGGTCGTCACGACCTCGAAGCGCAGCAGCCGCAGCCAGTCCCGGATGCGGCCATCGGTCAACATCCGGCTCACCGGCGCCGGGAACGGGCGGCGGCGCGAGACCAAGTGGCGCACGCCCCATGGACCGAGCGGGTTGAATCCGCAGATCACCACGTGGCCGTCGCCCCGCAGCACGCGCTCAACCTCGCTCAGCAGCTCGTGCGGATCCGGCGCGTGCTCGAGCGTGTGCGGCAGCAGCACCGCCTCGATCGAGCCCGTCGCGATTGGCAACGCGTCAAGACTTGCGCGGATCGCGCCCTTGCCGTACGCGTCCGGAGCGACCCACCGGTGGTGCTGCGTGCGTGCCGATTCACTGAGTCGCGCGGCCTCGCCCCAGCGTCCGACCTGCACCGTTTCGAAGCCCACGACATCGGCCAGCGCGTCCTGCAGGACCCTCGTCTCGACCTCGAGCACGGTCCGTCCGAGCGGTGTCGCGAGCCAGTCTCTGGCGGGGTCCTGGATCATCGGCCGAAGGATAGCGGCAAATAGTGCCAACCCGGTCGAAAATCGTGCGACATATTCTGGAAATTTTCTTTACGAAACGGTCTAATACGCGCGCCCGGACTCATGACCCGATGACGGCGGGGGTCGACATGCTCGATGTGAGCCCGGTGCGGGCCTTTTCGGACAACTACATCTGGCTGATCCGCACGCCGGGCGACCGCGTCGGGGCCGTGGCAGTTGATCCGGGCGAGGCCCGACCGGTCGAAGCAGCGCTCGAGCAGCATGGACTGAAGCTCCGTGCGATCCTCGTTACCCATCATCACCTCGATCACGTCGGGGGAGTCGCGGAACTCGCCGCAAGGCACGGGGCAGCGGTCTATGGACCCGCCCGCGAACGGATGCCTTGCGAAGCTCGGACACTCGACGACGGAGACACAGTCCGCCGTGACGACCTTGGACTGGAATTCTCGGTAATGACCCTGCCTGGACACACGCTGGGTCACATCGCCTATCACGGTCACGACACGCTGTTCTGCGGGGACACGCTCTTCAGCGGTGGCTGCGGCCGGCTGTTCGAGGGGACGCCCGCGCAGATGCACCAGTCGCTGGACCGCATCGCCGCCCTCCCCGATTCGACGCGCATCTACTGCGCCCACGAGTACACATTGAGCAACCTGCGCTTTGCCGCTGCGGTCGAACCCGGCAACGCGGACGTGCTGGAAGCGCTCGAGGCCACGCGCGGACTCAGGGAGCACGACGGGATCTCACTGCCCACCACGCTCGGACGCGAACGGAAGATCAACCCGTTCCTGCGTTGCCGCGAGCCCGCCGTCCGCGCCGCTGCCGTCGCGCACGCAGGCCGACCGCTCGCCGATTCCGTGGAGACCTTCGCAACCGTCCGCGCATGGAAGGATGGCTTCCGATGACGCGCAAGAATGTCTTCCTGCTCGCACTGCTCGCGCTGCTGGGCCTCGGCCTCGCGGGTTGCAGCACGACGCAGGTGGACGACAGCTACTCGAGCGTGCCGCCCCCGGGACGCATGACGCCGAGCACGGCGCCTTCGCCGAAGGCGCAGGCCCGCAACTCAGTGTCCCCGATCTACCGCGAATTCCAGCACCTGCCGCCCGGCCAGTACGTCGACCTGCTGGACCGGATCCGCGAAGGCTACGCGCTGCCGGACGTGCAGCACTTCGCCGTGATTCGCGAAGTCGAGGGCTACCGGGCCAGGCCCGACTTCCTCGACCGCACGTTCCGTCGCGGCGCCCGCTACCTCTACTACATCGTCACCGAGATCGAGAGGCGCGGCATGCCGCTCGAGCTCGCGCTGCTGCCGGTCGTCGAAAGCGCGTTCAACCCGGTGGCCTACTCGCGCAGCCGTGCGTCGGGCCTGTGGCAGTTCATCCCCAGCACCGGCAAGCACTACGGCCTGCAGCAGAACTGGTGGATCGACGAGCGTCGCGACGTGATCCGCGCGACCAACGCTGCGCTCGACTACCTGCAGTACCTGAATCGCTACTTCAACGGCGACTGGTTCCTCGCGATCGCGTCATACAACGGCGGCGAAGGAACGGTGAGTCGTGCGGTGGCCCGCAACGCCGAGCAGGGACGGCCCACGGATTTCTTCAGCCTCGACCTGCGCGCCGAGACGCGCGACTACGTGCCGAAGCTGCTCGCCGTCAGCCGCATCGTCGGCGATCCGGCGGCCTACGGCCTGCAGTTCGCCGCGATCCCGAACCAGCCCTACTTCGATGTCGTCGATCCGGGCCGGCAGATCGACATCGGCGAAGCCGCCATGCTCGCCGGCATTACGCGCGACGACATGTTCGCGCTGAACCCGGCGTTCAACCGCATGTCTACGCCGCCGGACGGTCCGCACAAGCTGCTGATCCCGGTCGACCGGGCCGAGCCATTCCGGCAGGCACTGCTCACCGACGACGGAACCGCAAAGGTCGCGGCGCTCACGGCCGCCGCCGAGGCCGCGACGGTGGCCCCGCAGCAGAAGATGACCACGCACCGCGTACGCCGCGGCGAGTCGCTGACCAGCATTGCCCGTCGCTACGACGTTGCGACGAGCGACATCCGCGCTGCAAACAACCTGCATGGCTCGGTAATCCAGCCGGGACAGAACCTGGTGATCCCGCGTGGCTCGACCGCGGGATCCGGCGTTACGCAGGTCGCCGAGGCGCGCCCGGAAATCGCCGCGCAACTGCCCGAGCGGCAGCCCGCCGAGCGTCCGCAGGCGGCCGAGAAGCCGAAGTCGCGCGTGCACGTCGTCAAGTCGGGCGACACGTTGTACGGGGTCGCGCGCCGTTACGGTGTCTCGATCCCCGAACTCGCCGCGGCCAACGACATCAGCAGCAAGAGCCACCTGACGGCCGGCGAGCGCCTCCAGGTCCCCGGCGGATCGGGCAGCAAATCAGCCAGCAAGTCCGCCGGTGCGAAGGAAAGCACGCGCATGACCTACCAGGTCCGCAACGGCGACACGCTTTCCGAGATCGCCGACAAGTTCAACGTCTCGGTGACGCAGCTGAAGAGCTGGAACCGCATGCGGCAATCGAGCTCGCTCAGGGCCGGCCAGAAGCTCGTCGTATACGCCGACCCGCGCAAGGTCAACGGAGGCTGAGGCCGTGGCGTTCCTGGCCGGCAAGCGGGCTCTCGTCGTCGGACTCGCGACCGAGCGGTCGATTGCCTACGGCATCGCCGCGGCGATGAAGCGCGAGGGCGCGGAGCTCGCGCTCACCTACCAGGGTGATCGGCTGAAGGATCGCGTCCTCGCGATGGCACAGGAGTTCGGGTCAAACCTGGTGCTGCCGATGGACGTGGCGAACGACACGGAAATCGACGCAGCGTTCACGGCACTGCGCGCGCAGTGGGACACGCTCGACATCCTGGTGCACAGCGTGGCATTCGCACCGCGCGAGCAACTCGCGGGGGGCTACCTGGACAGCATCACGCGCGAAGGCTTCCAGGTGGCGCACGACATCTCGAGCTACAGCCTTGCCGCGCTCGCGAAGGCCGCGCGACCGATGATGCTCGGACGGCCGGGCGCGATCCTGACGATGTCGTACCTCGGCGCGGTGCGGTCGGTGCCGAGCTACAACGTGATGGGCCTGGCGAAAGCGAGCCTCGAGGCGAACGTGCGGTTCCTGGCGGCCGATCTTGGTCCGCATGGGATCCGTGTGAACGCGATCTCCGCGGGCCCGATCAAGACGCTGGCGGCCGCCGGCGTGAGCGGCTTCCGCAAGATGCTCGCGCACGTCGCGGCTTACACGCCGCTGCGCCGCAACGTGACCATCGACGAGGTGGGCGATGCCGCGGCTTTCCTCTGCTCGGACCTCGCGTCCGGGATCACGGGCGAAGTGTTGTACGTGGATGCCGGTTACAGCCACGTGGGCATGGCGTTTCCGGAGGATGGGAAGCAGAGTGACTAGCGAGCAGTGAGCGGCGGATAGCAAGATAAGGCCGGCAATGCCGGCCTTATTCATTCCGGGGATCCGCTATCCCCTATCCACCAGTCACCATTTACTATTCGCTATTCGCTATTCGAACACCTTCTCGTTCAGCTTCACCTTCGCGGTGCGTACGAGTTCCGCCACGTAGGCCGAGAACTCCGCGCCTGCGACCTGGCCAGCGACGCGCTGCGCCTGCTGCGAAAGCTGTGCCGCGGCGTCCGGCGTCATCGGAATCACGCCGCCCTTGACCGCACTGACGACGAAGAGCGCAACGTCGCCATTCGGCAGCACGGCAGTACCGCCAGTGGCCTTGCCGGGCGCGGGATGCGGGGCCGCAAATACGGCCTTCAGCAGCGGCGGAGGCACCGCTGCGGACGTGCGGGTCACCGAGGTCGGGGCCACGGCCGTCAGGCCGAGGCCCTGCGCGACTTCGGCGAACGACGCGCCTGACGTGACCCGCGCGGCATCCGCCCTGGCCGCGGCTTCGGCGGCCTTCAGCGCGGCCTGGTTGCGCAGCGCAGCCTCGATCTGCGGACGCACCACGTCGATGCCCTGCTGCGCCGCCGGCTTGTAGTCCGTGACACGCAGCACGACAACGCTGTCGTCACCGAAATTGACCGCCGGGCTGTTCTGGCGGTTCTGCAGTACGTCGTCGCTGAACACCGCCTCGACCACCTTGCGATCGGTCCCGAACGGTCCACCACCCTGGCGCGTGAAGCCCTCGACACTCTGCACCTGCAGGCCCAGCTTCTTCGCAGCGCTGTCGAGCTCGCTCAACGACGCGAAGGACTCGTCCGCGAGCTGCTGCGACTTCTCATAGAACAGCGACTGTGCCTGGTCGTTGCGGTACTCGCCTTCGAGCTCCGCACGGACCTCCTCGAACGTCCGCTGGTGCGCCGGCTGGACGTCCTCGAGCATGATCACGTGGTAGCCGAACTGTGTCTTGACCGGGCCACGGACCTCGCCCTTCTGCATCGCGAACAGGGCCTCCGCGAACGGCGCAACGAACGATTCGCGCGTGGCCCAGCCGAGCTCGCCGCCCTGCCCCTTCGAGCCCGGGTCGTCCGAGTTCTCGGCCGCGAGCTTGGCGAAATCTCCGCCAGCCTTGGCCTGCGCGAATACCTGCTCGGCCTTCTTCTTCGCAGCGGCGTCGTCCTTGCTGGAATCAATGAGGATGTGGCGCGCGCGGCGACGCTCGGCATCCATGAACCGCTCCGGGGCGACCTGCTCGTAGTACTGCTTCAGCCCCTGCTCGGTGACCGGCACGCCGGCGGCCACGTCGGCGAGCTTCAGCTGCACGTACTGCAGCGACGCCGTCTCGGGCGTCATGAACTTCGCCTTGTTCTTCTCGTAGTAAGCGGTCGCATCGGCCGCGCTGACGGTCGCGGCGGCAGCGTACTTCGCAGACGGAATCGTCACGTACGCGATGTCGCGCGTCTCGCCTTCGAGCTCGACGCGGCGACGGACCTCGCCAGGCGTCGCGAACGCAGAGATGCCGATGCCGTTCTGCAACTGGTTGATCTCGAGGTCGCGGCGGAAATCGTGCTCGAACTGCGCTTCGGTGCGGCCCTGCTGCCTGAGCAGCGCCGCATACCGGTCGCGCGAGAACTTGCCGTCGACCTGCAGCGCCGGGATCTGCTCGAGCTGCCGCACGATGTCCTGGTCGCTGACGCGATATCCCATCTTGTCCGCGTGCTGCAGCAGCACCTCGCGACGCACGAAGTCGTTCAGCAGCTTCTCCTGCTCGGATTTCACGAGTGCCGGGGGCAACTCGTCGCGCATCGCCTGCTGCAGTTCCGTCTGGCGGTCCTGCCACGCGCGGCGCACCTGCTCGACCGGGATCTTGTCGCCGTTCACCTTGGCGGCGGCCATCGTCGCCGACGACTCGAAACGGATGCCCCAGAAGACGAACACCACGGCGATGGCGCCGAGGAACAGCGAGGCAAACCAGCCAGTGATCTTGTCGCGAATCTGCTGCAGCATTGAGACGGCCCTTATGCGAGAAAGCCCGCGTGAGCGGGCTCTCTGCGAATGCAAAGTTGGCGGAGCGGACGGGACTCGAACCCGCGACCCCCGGCGTGACAGGCCGGTATTCTAACCAACTGAACTACCGCTCCGCGTTGTCTGGTGGGTGCTGAGGGGATCGAACCCCCGACCTACGCCGTGTAAAGGCGTCGCTCTCCCAGCTGAGCTAAGCACCCGCACCCCCTGGGGAGCGCGCTAGTTTAGGGCATCTTTCAGGCCCTTGCCAGCCTTGAACGCCGGAGCGCGGCTCGCCGGGATCGCGATGCTCTCGCCGGTGCGCGGATTACGGCCGGTCCTGGCCGCCCGGGTCTTCGTGACGAAACTGCCGAAGCCCGACAGCGCAACCATCTCACCCTTGCGGAGTGCGTCCGTCACGGTGCCGAGCACCGCCTCGACGGCCCGCGCGGCATCCGACTTCGCGAGCCCGGTGCGCTCGGCCACTGCATCGATCAGGTCATTCTTGTTCACGTGCTGATTCCTCTTTGAATGGGGTGCCGCGCGTCAGTGCGCGTGCACTTGCTTGCCCTGGCGCCGCCCAGCCCGTTTCGCCGGCTTGGCATCGGCCGTGTCGGCGACGGCCACCGGCTGCGGCATGTTCCGGAGCGCGATCTGCAGCACCTCGTCGATCCACTTGACCGGCTTGATCTCGAGGTTGCCCTTGATGTTGTCCGGGATCTCGGCGAGGTCCTTCACGTTCTCGTCCGGGATCAGCACGGTGCGGATCCCGCCTCGATGCGCCGCCAGCAGCTTCTCCTTCAGCCCCCCGATCGGCAGCACCTCGCCACGGAGCGTGATCTCGCCGGTCATCGCGACGTCGCTGCGCACCGGAATGCGCGTCAGCGCCGACACGAGCGCGGTGCACATGCCGATGCCGGCGCTGGGGCCGTCCTTCGGCGTCGCGCCTTCCGGCACGTGGATGTGCACGTCGGACTTCTGGTAGAACTCCGGCTCGAGTCCGAGCATGCTCGCGCGGCTGCGCACCACCGTCATCGCGGCCTGGATCGACTCCTGCATCACCTCGCCGAGCTGGCCAGTGTGCGTGAGCTTGCCCTTGCCCGGCATCACGGCGGACTCGATCGTCAGCAGCTCGCCGCCGACCTCGGTCCACGCGAGCCCGGTGACCTGCCCCACCTGGTCGCTCTCCTCGGCGCGCCCGTAGCGGAAGCGCTTCACGCCGAGGAACTTCGCGATGTTCTTCGGCGTGACCGACACGAGCTTGGTCGCAGGCTCGAGCAGCAACTGCTTCACCGCCTTGCGGCAGATCTTCGAGAGCTCGCGCTCGAGGTTGCGCACGCCAGCCTCGCGGGTGTAGTGGCGGATGATCTCGATGATCGACGGGTCGCTCACCTTGATCTCGTCGGACTTCAGCCCGTTCGCCTTTACCTGCTTCGGCAGCAGGTAGCGGCGCGCGATGTTCGCCTTCTCGTCCTCGGTGTAGCCCGGCAACCGGATCACTTCCATGCGGTCGAGCAGCGGCGCCGGGATGTTCAGGCTGTTCGCGGTGCAGACGAACATCACCTCCGAGAGGTCGAAGTCGACCTCGAGGTAGTGGTCGCTGAATGCGGAGTTCTGCTCCGGGTCGAGCACCTCGAGCAGCGCCGACGACGGGTCGCCGCGGAAGTCCATCGACATCTTGTCCACTTCGTCGAGCAGGAACAGCGGGTTGCGGACGCCGGTGCGCGCCATGTTCTGCACGATCTTGCCGGGCATCGAGCCGATGTACGTGCGGCGGTGCCCGCGGATCTCCGCTTCGTCGCGCACGCCGCCGAGCGACATGCGGACGAACTTGCGGTTCGTGGCGCGCGCGATCGACTGCCCGAGCGAGGTCTTGCCCACGCCCGGCGGCCCCACCAGGCAAAGGATCGGACCCTTCAGCTTCTGCACGCGCTGCTGCACGGCAAGGTACTCGACGATGCGCTCCTTCACCTTGTCGAGCCCGAAGTGGTCCTCGTTCAGGACCTTCTCCGCCCCCGCGAGGTCGTGCTTGACCTTGGTGCGGCGGCGCCAGGGCACCTTCACCAGCCAGTCGATGTAGTTGCGCACGACCGTGGCTTCGGCCGACATCGGCGACATCAGCTTCAGCTTCGCGAGCTCGGAGTTCGCCTTCTCGCGTGCTTCCTTCGGCATGCCCGCGCGCGCGATGCGCTTCTCGAGCTCGGCGATCTCGTTGGGCGCGTCGTCCATCTCGCCCAGTTCCTTCTGGATCGCCTTCATCTGCTCGTTCAGGTAGTACTCGCGCTGGCTCTTCTCCATCTGCTGCTTGACGCGGCCGCGGATGCGCTTCTCGATCTGCAGCACGTCCATCTCGCCCTCGATCAGCGCGAGGATGTGCTCGAGGCGGGTCCTGACGTCCTGGATCTCGAGGATCTTCTGCTTCGCGTCGAGCTTCAGCGACATGTGCGCCGCGACCGTGTCGGCGAGGCGGCCCGGCTGCTCGATGCCTGCGAGCGAGGTCAGGATCTCGGGCGGAACCTTGCGGTTCAGCTTCACGTACTGCTCGAACTGCGACACCGCCGAGCGCACCAGCACGTCCATCTCGCGCTCGTCGTACGGCTCGCCGTCGCCGAGCAGCTTCACCTTCGCGACGAAGTACTCGCCGCCGGTCAACGACTCGACCTTCGCGCGTTCGACGCCCTCCACCAGCACCTTGACCGTGCCGTCCGGGAGCTTCAGCAACTGCAGGATCGTCGCGACCGTGCCGACCTCGTAGAGGTCCTTGGCCGCGGGGTCGTCGACGTCGGCCTGCTTCTGCGCGAGCAGCAGGATCTGCTTCGAGACCTTCATCGCCTGCTCGAGCGCGAGGATCGACTTCTCGCGGCCCACGAACAGCGGGATCACCATGTGCGGGTAGACGACCACGTCGCGCAGCGGCAGCACCGGCAGCGCGTCGGACGGGAGCGTGGTCTCGGGGGTCGCGGATTCGGTGGTCACGTCAGGGTTCTCCGGCGCGGAATGCAGGCCCGGGCGCAGGCCGCATGAATGCCGCCATCTTTGGGGACGCGGGGCGCAGATTCAATAGGGAAATCGGTGCCAGGCACCGATTAATCAGTGATCGGAGCCGGTGCGCCGTTCTTCGACCGCGGCGAGGCGGGGCTCCTCGACGCCGTACACCAAGTACGGCTTCGACTCGCCCTGGATCACGTCTTCGTCGATGACGACCTTCTGCACGTTACGCATGCCGGGCAGGTCGTACATGATGTCGAGCAGCACGTTCTCGAGGATGGTGCGCAGCCCGCGCGCGCCGGTCTTGCGCTGCATCGCCTTGCGCGCCACCGCGCGCAGCGACTCCTCGCGGAACTCGATCTCGACGCCTTCCATGTCGAACAGCTTGCGGTACTGCTTCGTGAGCGCGTTGCGCGGCTCGGTCAGGATCTGCATCAGCGCGGCCTCGTCGAGCTCGTCGAGCGTAGCCACGACGGGCAGGCGTCCGACGAACTCGGGGATCAGGCCGTACTTGATCAGGTCCTCGGGCTCGACGTCATGGAACAGGTCCGAGCCGTGCGGCCGCGCACTCTGCTCGCGCACGTCGGCCACGAAGCCGATGCCGCTCTTCTGCGTGCGGTTCATGATGATCTTCTCGAGGCCGGAGAAGGCCCCGCCGCAGATGAACAGGATGTTGCCCGTGTCCACCTGCAGGAATTCCTGCTGCGGGTGCTTGCGACCGCCCTGCGGCGGTACCGAGGCGATCGTGCCCTCGATAAGCTTCAGCAGCGCCTGCTGCACGCCCTCGCCCGACACGTCGCGGGTGATCGACGGGTTGTCCGACTTGCGCGAGATCTTGTCGATCTCGTCGATGTAGACGATGCCGGTCTGCGCCTTCTCGACGTCGTAGTCGCACTTCTGCAGCAGCTTCTGGATGATGTTCTCGACGTCCTCGCCGACGTAGCCGGCCTCGGTGAGCGTCGTGGCGTCGGCGATCGTGAACGGGACGTTCAGCAACCGCGCGAGCGTCTCGGCCAGCAGCGTCTTGCCGCTGCCGGTCGGACCGATCAGCAGGATGTTGCTCTTCGCGAGCTCGACCTCGTCGCGCTTGCCCTCGGTGCCCCGCGTCTGCAGCCGCTTGTAGTGGTTGTAGACGGCGACCGAGAGGACCTTCTTCGCGCGATCCTGGCCGATCACGTAGTCGTCGAGGACGCGCTTGATTTCCTGGGGCTTCGGGAGCTTCTCGCGGGTCTTCTCCGCCTTCTCCTCGAGCTCCTCGCGGATGATGTCGTTGCAGAGCTCGACGCACTCGTCGCAGACGAAGACGGATGGGCCGGCGATCAGCTTGCGGACTTCATGCTGGCTCTTGCCGCAGAAAGAGCAGTAAAGAAGCTTGCCGTCGTCGTGCTTGCCGCGTGAATCGTCAGCCATGCCCTGCCCTTGCAGTTCCGCCCCTGCAGGCTTATACCACGCGGCCGACAAGGCCGCAAAAAACCCTGCCTCGACAGCGACTTAAGCCGCGGTCCCGGCTCAGGCGCGCTCGGCGGTCCCGGCGCTGCCGCGCTTCGAGAGCACAGCGTCGATCAGCCCGTAGGCCACCGCCTGCTCGCCGGTCATGAAATTGTCCCGGTCCGTGTCCTGCTTGATCTTCTCCATCGACTGGCCGGTGTGGCTCGCCAGGATCCGGTTCAGCCGCTCGCGCGCGTCGAGGATCTC
This sequence comes from uncultured Gammaproteobacteria bacterium, assembly GCA_963696545.1. Lineage (GTDB taxonomy): Bacteria > Pseudomonadota > Gammaproteobacteria > Steroidobacterales > Steroidobacteraceae > RPQJ01. Next base: position 386,480 of record CAVOKQ010000012.1, on the reverse strand, counting down.
GCGCGCGTGGATCTCGATGTCGGTCGCCTGGCCCTGGAAGCCGCCGAGCGGCTGGTGAATCATCACGCGCGAGTGCGGCAGGCAGAAACGCTTGCCCTTCGCGCCGCCCGCGAGCAGTACCGCACCCATGCTCGCCGCCTGTCCGACGCAGATCGTGCTGATGTCGGGCTTGATGAACTGCATCGTGTCGTAGATCGCGAGGCCCGCGCTCACCGATCCGCCCGGCGAGTTGATGTAGATCGCGATGTCTTTTTCCGGGTTCTCCGACTCGAGGAACAGCAGCTGGGCCACGACCAGGTTGGCCATGTAGTCCTCGACGGGGCCCACGAGGAAGATCACCCGCTCCTTCAGCAGCCGCGAGTAGATGTCGTAGGCGCGCTCGCCGCGGGCCGTCTGCTCGACGACCATCGGGACGAGGTTCAGGGCGGTGGGAGGTGTCAGTGGCATGGTGTTCGCACGAAGTTGAAGTGTGATTGGTGAGCAGTGAACAGTGGATCGCGGGAGTGCGCGCGCTGGCCAGGGCCAGGCTTCCTACTATCCGCTATCCACTATTCACTATCTACCGTCCTCACGCGCCGAAATTCATCACGTCCTTGAACGACGTCTTCTGGTCCGTGATCCTGGCGCGTGCGAGCAGGTAGTCGACCACCTGGTCCTCGAGCACCAGGTTCTCGACCTGGCGCATCGCGTCCGGGCTCTGGCGGTACGCCTTCAGCACGGGCTCAGGGTCTGGGTACGTCGCGGCCATGTCCGCGAGACGGGCCTCGACGAGCGCGCGGTCGACCTGCATGCCCTGCGACTTGATCAGCTCGCCGATCAGGATGCCGAGCGCCACGCGCCGGCGGGCGGGCTCCAGGAACGCGTCCGGCGGCGGGATCTGCGCAGCGTCCTTCGCGCCCATGCGGCGCGCCGTCTCGATCTGCATCTCGCGCACCTGCGAGTCGACGAGGCCCTTCGGCACCTCGACCGGGTTCGCCTCGAGCAGGCGATCGAGCAGCTGCTGCTTCATCCGCGCACGCACGTTGCCGGCGAGCTCGCGGTTCATGTTGTCGGCGACTTCGCCCTTGAGCCGCTCGAGCCCGCCCTCGTACACGCCATACTCGGCGCAGAACTCGTCGTCGAGCTCGGGCAGGCGCTTTTCCTCGACCTTCTTCATCTGCACGTCGAACTCGGCCGTCTGGCCCGCGAGCGCCTTGTTGTGATAGTCGTCCGGGTAGCGGACGCTCACCTGCTTGCGCTCGCCGGCCTTCATGCCGGTGATCGCGTCCTCGAACGGCTTCAGCATGCGTCCGCCGCCGAGCAGCACCGCGACGTCGTCACCCTTGCTGCCCTCGAACGGCTGGCCGCCCATCAGGCCGACGAAGTCCATCGTCACGCGGTCGGTGTCGCGGCTGGCGCGCTCCACGGCCTCGAACTTCGGCTTCTGTTCGCGCAGGTTCTGCACCATCGCGTCGATGTCCGCTTCGGCCACTTCGGCTACCGGGCGCGTGACCGCAAGGCCGTCGACGCTCTTCAGCGCGACGTCGGGGAACACTTCGAAGATCGCGCGGTACTTGACGTCCTCGTCCGGGCCCGTGGCGACCGGTTCGATGTGCGGGCCGACGGCCGGCACGAACTTCTGCTGGTTCACGGCCTCGGCAAACGTCGCCTGGATCAGGTCCGACATCACTTCCTGCCGGACCTGCGCACCGAACTGCTGCTGGATCACCTTCAGCGGCGCCTTGCCGGGGCGAAAGCCCTTCAGGCGCGCCGTGCGGCTGACCTGCTGCAGGCGCTGGCGGATCGCCTGCTCGATGCGGTCCTTCGGGATGCTCACTTCCATGCGGCGCTCGAGGGCGCCGGTCTGCTCGACGGAAACCTGCATGGTCATCGATCCTCGGGTAATTCGTGGGGGCCGGGGCCGCCCGGAAAAGCCGTGTATTTTGCCACGGTGGTGCGAAAGGAGGGACTCGAACCCTCACGGGGGTTACCCACTGGAACCTAAATCCAGCGCGTCTACCAGTTCCGCCACTTTCGCGCGGGGCGGATTCTATAGGTAAATCAATCGACAAGCGCGGCGATCGGTACCTTACTCGAGGCGGATCCGGGAAACGTACAGCGCCCCGGGGGCGGTCGGCGGGCGACCGAAGATCATCACGTTCGCGATATGGGCCATGTCCATGCGCCGTCGAGCCGGCGCGGACGCGACCGCCTCGAGCGCCACCCGGACGGTCGTGCGGGTCCGCGGCGGGATCAGGAGCGGCAGGTTGGCGCGGTCGTCGTTGGACCAGTCGTGGCGGGCGTCGAGGATCCGGAGGACCAGGGTCAACTCGGCCGGGCCCGCGTTGGTCAGGTCCACCTCGATCACGCTGAATCCACGCCAGTCCGGGCTGGGCTCCGTGATCTGCACCGCCGGCGGGTGCCCGGGGTCATAGCGCAGCTCGAGTGCGCGCTCGCCCGGTCGCCGGGACCACGGTGCAGGCAGTTCGGTGATCGACGCCGCGACGCCATCGGTCGTCGTGAATCGCATGCTGCGTGGGTCCGAGAACTCGGCGATCACGGGAAAGTCCGCCGCGCGATCCGCGTACTCCATGGCCACGTGCAGCGGCCGCCAGAGCACGAACATCATCCCTGCGAGGCCGAGCGCAACGACGGTCCAGAACGGATGGTGGCTCCCCTCCCGCGCACCGAAGGACCCACGCCATGTCGCGAGCGACCATACGGCAAGTCCCGCGACCGCGCCGGCCGTGTCGGTCATGACGTCGAACAACGACGGCGGCCGTCCCTGGAACCCCTGCAGGATCTCGATGGCGATTCCCAGCAACACGCTGATCGCCAGCGCCCGGGCACACAGGACCCAATCGGGCCAGCCAGCCGCACTGGCGCGCCTGCGCCCGAGCAGCATGGCCAGCAGGATCGCGATGAGCGCAAAGATCGGCCCATGCGAGGCGTCGAGTCCGGCGCGGATCCACTCGTCCGGCGACGAGATGCGGATGACGAGCAGCAGCGACAGCAGTGCAACGATGCCGAGGACGAGTGCAATCACAGTGGGCGTCAATCTACCGGGAATCGATCCGCGCCGCCCGGTTGCACCGGAATCGCGCATCACTTGCTGCATGCCTGCGCAGATTCGGTGCGCAGGACCCGCCGCGAGCGCGTCTCTTGAGGCCACGGGACTGGCACGCGGATTGCTTGCTCTCGCCAAGATGAACACCACACGCCCGGTAAAGAACGTCGACCCTGAGCACCTCGGCTGGCGCGTCCGACCGGGCATCCTCGGCCAGCACGCGTCGAGCCCGCAGTCGGTGCACGCACTGCTCGGTTACTTCCTCCGTGACCGCAGTTCACCCACGCCGTTTCCCGGTCGCGACATGCTCGCGCACGAAGGGCTGTTCGACTGGGGCCTCGCGCCGCCGCTCGAGAAGGTGATCGACTCGCCCGACCACCTGCGCGTGCTGCTGCAGTTGCCCGAGATCTTCCGGCAGAGCGTCTCGATCATCGAGCCGTGGCGTGACGTCGGCACAAACCCGCGCGGCGAGCCCGTGCGCGCGTCGAAGAACGTCGCGTACGTGCTGCAGCAGGTGGCCGACGCCGACACGATCCTGTACCCGGTCTGGCGCAGCGGCATCGAGGACCCGGCGCGACTCGCGAACGTGCTGAGCTCCGGCATCGCGACCGTCGTACAGGGCGGCAATCCGTCGGTGCACGACGCTTCGAGCTTCGAGGGCGGCATGGCCGGCCTCGAGGACCTGCTCGCGCTCGTCGACCAGCTGCTGCTGCGCCGCTCCACCGCCAGCGGGCCGACGATCTTCATCTGCCTCGGCCACCAGCTCGCCGCGGAGTCGCACATCCGGCTGATCAAGCGCGCCGCGCGAGAAATCCAGGCCCTGACGCGGCTGCCGATGGATCCGGGTGGGCGTGCACTCGACACGCTGCAACGAGTGTGCGGCGAGATCGTGGCCGTGGGCGCTTCGATGCCGATCGTGAAACGCGGCGAAGTCGTCGCTCGCGGCTGGGACGATCCGCGGTTTTCGGTGGCGCCGAACGAGAGCGTCGAGATCGGCACACGTCGACTGGTGCCGTATGCGAGGCGCGAGGAACAGCCGCACGTTCCGGAAGTGCTGCACGCGACCCACGCGCTCGTCGCCGATGAGCTCGAGGGCGTGATCGACGTCGTGATGTCGATCGAGCGCGAGCTCACGGTGGAGATGTTCCACAGCGACGAGGTCAACGAGGAAGCGATGCTGTTCGCGACGTGGGCCTACAAGCTGCTGCACGACGCGATCATCCCGGTGCGGCACGCGCTTGCCGTCAGCCCGGTGGGCTGGGTGCTGAGCCTGCCCTATGCGGTCGAGATCCTCGGGCAGACGCGGGTGGATGCCGCGACCTGGACCGAGGTCAGCACCACGGCGATCTACTACAAGGACTGGGAGACGCGGCGCATCCGGCGCTCATTCACCTGCCAGTTCCACCCGGAGCTGATGGCGGACATCCGCGACGTCGGCGGACGCTCGGGCATGCGCTATCACGAGCTGAAGGAGAGTGACGGCATCCGGCTGTTCATCCGGATGCTGTACCACGGGATGCAGGAGTAGCTGTGTCCGGATGCGGTGTAGACCGTGTGACCGGAATGCACCTTTGAGAAATGGTGGGCCGTGTAGGACTCGAACCTACGACCTACTGATTAAGAGTCAGCAGCTCTACCAACTGAGCTAACGGCCCAACCTGAAACCTGGGGTGGACGATGGGGCTCGAACCCACGACCGCCGGGACCACAACCCGGAGCTCTACCAACTGAGCTACGTCCACCATCGTCCGGCGGAATCACCCGAAGCGTGGCGCGCCCGGCAGGACTCGAACCTGCGACCCTCGGCTTAGAAGGCCGATGCTCTATCCGGCTGAGCTACGGGCGCATCGTCCGAGGCCGCGGTCCGGTTGGTCGGGGCAGAGGGATTCGAACCCCCGACCCTCTGCTCCCAAAGCAGATGCGCTACCAGACTGCGCCATGCCCCGCCCTGCACCGACCTGCGGTCGCCGCCTGAGCCCGCTCCGTTGCCGAAGCGCGCCTGTACGGGAGCGCGAATCATACGGACCGATCCCCCGAGCGTCAATTTGTAACGAATCCAGTCTCGTTCGGCGCTCGGGTGCCGTGCCAGAATGCGCGGATGGCAGGCAGGATCATCGACGGTAAGGCGATCGCGGCGGACATCCGGCGCGAAGTGCGCGAGGAAAGCGACCGGCTCGCCGCGCGCGGCAAGCGCCGACCCGGGCTCGCGGTGGTGCTCGTCGGCGACGACCCGGCGTCGCGAATCTACGTGCGCAACAAGCGCATGGCCTGCGAGGAATGCGGCTTCGTCTCCGTGAGCCACGACCTGCCCCACTCCGCCACGCAGACGGAACTCGTGAACCTGATCGAGCGGCTGAATTCGGATCTCGCGATCGACGGCATCCTCGTGCAGGTGCCGCTGCCGGACCACATCGACGAGCGCGCGGTAATCGAGGCGATCTCACCGGACAAGGACGTCGACGGCTTCCACCCGTACAACGTCGGCCGGCTCGCGCTGCGCAATCCGCTGATGCGGCCCTGCACGCCCTACGGCGTGATCCGACTGCTCGAGCGCTGCGGTATTTCGCCAAAAGGCATGAACTCGGTCGTCGTCGGCGCTTCGAACCTGGTCGGCCGGCCGATGGCGCTCGAACTGCTGCTTGCGGGCGCCACGGTCACCGTGTGTCACCGGTTCACGTCGGAACTGCGCGAACACGTCGAACGAGCAGACCTGCTGGTGGTCGCGGTCGGCAAGCCGGGCCTGATCCCGGGCGAGTGGGTGAAGCCCGGCGCCGTGGTCGTCGACGTCGGCATCAACCGACTGCCCAACGGCAAGCTCGTTGGCGACGTGCAGTTCGAGCGCGCGGTCGAGCGCGCGAGCTGGATTACGCCAGTCCCCGGCGGCGTCGGCCCGATGACCGTCGCGATCCTGATGAAGAATACGCTCGAGTCCGCGCTGCAACGGATCTAGAAAAAATGGGTGCCAGGCACCGGTTTTCCGGTGTCCGGAAAATCGGTGCCTGGCACCCATTTTTCAGCCGCGGCGCCAGAGCGTCTTGCCCCCCGGCTGGTCCTCGAGCAGCACGCCCGCCGCGGCGAGCGCGTCGCGAATGCGGTCGGACTCCTTGAAATCCTTCGCCTTGCGTGCCGCCACGCGCTCCTCGATCAGGCGCTCGATGTCGGCGTCGCTCAATCCGCTGGCCGTGGAATCTGGCGCACCCTCCGCCGCCTGTGCCGCACGTGGCCGGTCGTCCGCGACGCGCTTCGGCTGTTTCCTCAGAAACGCTTCCGGCGCCTGCGCGAGCAGGCCGATTCGCGCGCCCAGCGCCAGCATCTCGGCCGCCATCGAGGCGGCCTCGTCGGTGCGACCCGCAGCCTTGGCGGTGTTCACGGCACGCGCCAGCGACTGCAGCTCCGCGAGCGCGACCGGCGTGTTGAAATCGTCGTCCATTGCCGCGACGAACCGCTCGGTCGCCTCGGACCGCGGAGCATTCGCAACCGGCTGCACGCCACGCAGCGCCAGGTAAAGCCGCTCCAGCGCCGCATCCGACTGCGCGAGGCTCTCGGACGTGTAATTGATCGGCCCGCGATAGTGACTGCCGATCATCAGGTAGCGTACGACCTCCGGGTCGCGCACCCACTCGAGCACGTCGCGCACGGTGAAGAAGTTGCCGAGCGACTTCGACATCTTCTCGTCGTCGATGCGCACGAAGCCGTTGTGCATCCAAACGTTCACGAACTTCGAGTCGCAGGCGGCGCAGGTCTGCGCGATCTCGTTCTCGTGGTGCGGGAACTTGAGGTCCATGCCGCCGCCGTGGATGTCGAAATGCGCGCCGAGGATCTCGACCGACATCGCCGAGCACTCGATGTGCCAGCCAGGCCGTCCCAGCCCCCAGGGCGATTCCCACGACGGCTCGCCGGGCTTCGCCGCCTTCCACAGCACGAAGTCGAGCGGGTCACGCTTGGACTCGTCCACCTCGATGCGCGCGCCCGCCCTCAGGTCCGCGAGCCGCTTGCCGGAAAGCTGGCCATACGGCGCGAACTTCGCGACCGAGTAGTAGACATCGCCATTGCCGCCGACGTACGCATACCCTTTCTCCACCAGCTTCGCGACCATGGCGACGATCTGCGGCAAGTGCTCCGTGGCACGCGGTTCACGGTCGGCCGGCGCGACGCCGAGCGCCGCGCAATCCTCGTGGTACGCGCGGATGAACCGCTCGGTGAGCGCACCCATGGGCTCACCGTTCTCCGCGGCACGCTTGATGATCTTGTCGTCGATGTCCGTGATGTTGCGCACGAAGGTGACGCGATAACCCGACGCCAGCAGGTGCCGGCGCACGACGTCGAAGGCGACCAGCATCCGGGCGTGACCGAGGTGGCAGTAGTCGTAGACCGTCATGCCGCAGACGTACATGCCGACCTCACCCGGCACGATGGGGCGGAACTCTTCCTTGCGGCCGGTCAGTGAGTTGTGGATCTGCAGCATCGTCTGTTCTCTTTGAAATCCTTTGCGCTCAATTCGAGGCGGCGGCGAGGCCCGCGGCGGCGGCGAGTCGTACCTCGACACGGTGGCTACCCATCAATCCGACGAGCGGCGCGAGCTCCGGACCATGCGTGGCGCCGGTCAACGCCGCGCGCAGCGGCATGTAGAGCGCCGCGCCCTTGCGGCCCGTCGCGGACCCAACGGCGCGTGTCCACGCCTGCACGTCGCCGCCGTGGGACGCCCACTCGTTCGCCGCGGCACTGAAAAACGGCCCGCCTGCAGTGGACATCGCTGCCCTCGCCTCGTCATCCGGCGGCATCAGCTCCTCGCAGACCGCGCGCACCAGCGGGTCGGCGTCGGCGGGAAACATCAGGTTGCCGCGCACGGCGGACACAAAAGCGAACTTGCGCTCAGCAGAACCCAATGGCTTGAGCCTTGAGCCGAGCCACGCCACGAGGTCCGCGACGGTCGCGTGGGTGATCGCCTCGCGCTGCCAGTGCCGCAGCTGGGCCTCGTCGAATCGCGCCGGCGAGTGACTGATCCTGCCGAGATCGAAATACGCAGGCATCGCGTCCGCTTCCAGCCACGCATCGGTGCCGCAGGTGTGGCCGAGCCGGACCAGGTAGTTGCGCAATGCCGCCGGCAGATATCCCTGCTCGCGCAAATCGTGCAACCCTGCCGCGCCCTCCCGTTTCGAGAGCGGCGACCCGGTGGTGCCAAGCACCAGCGGCAGGTGACCATAGGCCGGCACCGGCAGCCCGAGCGCCTCGAGCAGCAGGATCTGCCGCGGCGTGTTCGCGAGGTGATCGTCGCCGCGCAGCACCAGCGAGACGCCCATCGCGGCATCGTCCACGGCGTTGCCGAGAAAGAACGCGGCCGAACCGTCGGCGCGGCTCACAACGAAGTCCCCGATGTCGTCCGATACGAAGCGCTGCGATCCGTGAATGGCGTCCACGAACTCGACGAGCCCGTCCCGACGGCACCCTGAAACGCATCGCAGCCTGGGCACCGGCCTCAATCCGACGCCGGGATTCGTCGGCGGTGAGCTTCGCACAGGTGCCCGCGTAGCGTGGCGGGCGTCCCGCCGCGAGCTGCGCACGCCGCGCAAGCTGCAACTCCTCGGGCGAGCAGAAGCACGGGTACACGAGGTCCCGCCCCCGCAGATCCGCGATGGCAGCGCAGTAGCGCTCGCCGCGCTCGCTCTGCTTGTACGGACCGTGCGGACCGCCCACGTCAGGCCCTTCGTCCCACTCGAGCCCAAGCCAGCGCAGGTCGGCGAGCAACTGCGCCAGCAGACGCTCTTCACTGCGCTCCGCGTCCGTGTCCTCGATGCGCAGCACGAGACGACCGCCTCCCGAACGCGCGGCGAGGAAGTTGAACAGCGCCGTCCGCGCGTTACCGAGGTGCAGGTATCCCGTCGGGCTGGGCGCGAATCGAGTGATGGCGGGTGCTGCGGACATGAACGCGCATCTTACCGGATCGCGCGTCCCGGACCGGTAGCGCTGGCCCCCATGCAGTCCGGCACCGTAACATCGGTGTCGCCACACCGAAGTCCTCGCGCTTGAAGACACTGTTCATCTCCGACCTGCACCTCGACCCGGCCTCGCCAGAGATCGCCAGGCAGTTCCTCGCCTTTCTCGATGGCGAGGCCCGCGACGCGAGGGCGCTGTACATCCTCGGTGACCTGTTCGAGGTGTGGCTGGGCGACGACGACCCGGCCCCGGCGACCCGCGAGATCGTGCAGTCGTTGCGCCGACTCACGGATGCAGGGGTCCCGTGCTTCGTGATGCACGGCAATCGCGACTTCATGCTTGGCCAGGGATTCTGCAAGGAGACGGGCGCGACGCTCGTCCCGGACGGCACCGTGATCGAGCTCGAGGGTGAACACGTGCTGCTGATGCACGGCGATGTGCTCTGCACCGACGACGTGAGCTACCAGCGCCTGCGTCGCATCGTCCGCAATCCGGTCGTGCAATGGATCCTGCGCCACATGAGCCTGGAGCGCCGGCAGGCGCTGGCGCAGAAGTTGCGCGCGGGCAGCCGCATGCACGTGACCTCGACCGCGGCCGAGATCATGGACGTTAACTCGCAGGCCGTTGCCGAAACGTTTGGGCGCCACGACGTGCGTACGCTGATCCACGGGCACACGCATCGACCGGCCGTGCACACGCTCCAGGTTGACGGGCGGACCGTGCGACGGGTCGTGCTCGGTGACTGGCATTCGCAGGGAAGCGTGCTTGAGGTGTCGGCCGCCGGGTTCGAACTGCGGGCGCTGCCGCGCTAGCGGCTTGTTCGACACTCGGCCGGGTCTTGGGCAGGGGCCGACGGGATGGCGGGGACGCCGTAAACCCGTCCATGGGGGCTCGCACGCGGCGTCCATGCCGCGTGACGCCCCGCCATCCCGTCGGCCCCTGCCCAAGACCCCACGACCGTAACCGCCGTGCATGCGGCACGCGCAGTCGACAACAAAGTCGGCTTCTCATGTTGCCGAGCGTCGCGCAACAGCGAGCCATGTCGACGAACAATCAGGCCGGCGTGGGCGCGATGTTCCGGTTTCGTGATGGCACGGCGGTCAACGCCGTTTCGGCGTCGTGTTTCGCGCTGCGGTCCTGCCTTGCCGGGGCGTCACGCGGCATGGACGCCGCGTGCGAGCCCCCATGGACGGGTTTACGGCGTCCCCGGCATGGCAGGACCGCAGCGCGAAACACGACGCAGGAATCGAATTAGACCGGCGTTCCGGAATGAAAGCGGAATTCAGGGTCAGGCGAGGTCGCAAGCTCGGCCTCGACCGCTGCGAGCTCGCCCAACCGCTCGGCAACCCCGGACCCGCGCTTGTCCGCGAGCCGCAGATAGAGGCCAGCGTGCCGCGACTCGGCCGCCGCCAGCGACGCATAGAACTCCGCAAGCGGCGCACGCAACCGCTCGATCAGTCCCATGAACCGCTCGTGCGAACGCGCCTCGATCAACGCTCCACACAGCAGCAGGTCCACCCGCCGCCCGGGCTCGGAACGCCGCAGTGCCCGCCGCAGACCCTCGGCGTAACGCGAGGGACTGAGCCGCCGGAACGGCACGGCCAGTTCCGTCATCTTCTGCTGCACCAGCTCGAAGTGCCGCAATTCCTCGCGCGCGAGGCGCGACATACGATCGGCCAGCTCGAAGTCCTCCGGGTACGCGAACATCAGCGACAGTGCCGTGGACGCAGCCTTTTTCTCGCAGTTCGCATGATCGATCAGCAGGTCGGCCTCGCGTGCGACCGCCAGATCGAACCACGCACCCGCAGTGGGCGCGCGCAGGATGTCGGCTGGCGCCGCCATCACGCAGCCGCGCGACCCATCAGTTCGTCAATGCGCGCCACGATCTCCTCGGCGGACATCGGCCGGTCCGCGGCCTTCTTCGCCAGCAATGCATCGAGCAGCGGCTGCAGGTGCTGGGCCGGCGGCACGAGGCGCGGGATCGGTGCATTGGCATGCAGATAAATCACCGCCAGCGGACTCTCCGCGAGGTACGGCTTCTGGCCCGTCAGCATCTCGTACAGCACGACGCCGAGGCTGTAGAGGTCGCTGCGCTCGTCGAGCGGCAGGCCGTGACCCTGCTCCGGGCTCATGTAGTGCGGCGTGCCGAAAATCGCACCGTGGCCCGTGATGTCGCTCTCGAGCCCGAGCTGCCGCGCGAGCCCGAAGTCGATGAAAGCCACGCTGCCATCGTCGCGCAGCAGCACGTTGCCTGGCTTCACGTCCCGGTGCAGCACACCGATCGCGTGCAGCGCGCCGAGCGCCGCCGCGAGCTGCCGCAGGTAGCCGAGCGCCTCGCGCCACGGCATCGGCTGGCGCATCGTCGAGCGCAGGTCGCCTCCCGGGAAATACTCCATCGTGATGAAGACGTGGTCATCGGCCACGCCCAGGTCGTAGATGCGGGCGATGTTCGGGTGCTCGAGATGCGCGACGAGGTCGTATTCGCGCAGGAAACGATCGAACGTCGTGCTGCCCTCGACCACGTCCGGCACCTGTCTGAAGACCTTGAGCACCCGCTGCTCACCCGTACGCATCGAGTCCGCCAGGAACACGCTCGACGATCCGCCGACCGCCAGCCGGCGCACGCAGCGATAGCCGCGGATGCGTACCGAGCCGAACCGGTCCGGCGGCGGCGGCTCGAGCGCAGCACGCGACGTGTCGGCAAGCACGTTGCGCCGCTGCGAAAGCGCGGCGCGCAGCGCGGTCGCGAACTGCGCGTGATCGAACTCGAGCCGCGCGAGCACGTGTGACGCACCCGACGCGGTCGCGCGCTGGTCGCCCTGCGGTGCGAAATAGACGATCGGAGGAAAGCCTGCGCGTTCGGTCAGGTCCTCGAGCCACTCGAGGCCACGGCCCTCCTGCACCTCGTGGTCCAGCAGCACGACGTCGTAGACGGATCCGCGGAATGCCGGCTGCAGCCGGCCGCGCGTCGCCGGCTCGTACTCGGCCGGCAGCGCGTCACGCCACTCGAGGGTCACGTGATGGGCGAGCAGCTGCCGGTATTCCGCCCGGTCGCTGACGATGAGCGCCTTGACCGTCAAGCCGTTACCCCTGCCACAGCTTGGCGCAAGCGCTCAGAGCCCCCCGACGACCTTCAGCGACCCGCGCCCCACGGTGCTGCGCTCGGCCTTGGCCTGGTCGGAACGCTCGGCCTGCAGCCGTGCGAGGTACTCCGGCGTGATGTCGCCGGTGACGTACTCGCCGGAGAAGCACGACGTGTCGAACTCGGTGACCCGCGCGTCATGGTGGCGGACCGCGCGCACCAGGTCCTCGAGGTCCTGGTAGATCAGCCAGTCGGCACCGATGATGCGTGCCACGTCCTCATCCGTGCGGCCCGCGGCGACGAGCTCCGACGCCGCCGGCATGTCGATGCCGTAGACGTTCGGGTGCCGCACCGGTGGCGCGGCCGACGCGAAGTACACTCGGCGCGCACCCGCATCGCGCGCCACGTCGATGATCTGCGCGGACGTCGTGCCGCGCACGATCGAGTCGTCGACCAGCAGCACGTTCTTGCCGCGGAACTCGAGGTCGATCGGGTTGAGCTTGTTGCGCACCGACTTCGAGCGCTGTTCCTGGCCAGGCATGATGAACGTCCGGCCGATATAGCGGTTCTTGATGAAGCCCTCGCGGTACTTCACGCCGAGGATCTGCGCCACCTGCAACGCGCTCGTGCGGCTCGTGTCCGGCACCGGGATCACGACGTCGATGTCGTGGTCGGGGCGCTCGCGACGGATCTTGTCGGCGAGCAGCTCGCCCATGCGCAGCCGGGCCTTGTAGACGGAGATATTGTCGATGATCGAATCCGGTCGCGCGAAATACACGTACTCGAAGATGCACGGCGTGTGGTGCGTGGCCGCGGAGCACTGCTGGCTGTGCATCCGGCCCTGCTCGTCGATGAACACCGCCTCGCCCGGACCCACGTCGCGCAGCAGCTTGAAGCCGCTCTGGTCGAGCGCCACGCTTTCGGAAGCCATCATGTACTCGCGCCCGCGTACGTTCTCGCGCGTACCGATCACGAGCGGCCGGATGCCGTTCGGGTCGCGGAAACCGATGATGCCGTGGCCCAGCACCATCGCGACCACCGCGTAGCCGCCGCGGATGCGTCGGTACACCGCGCTCAGCGCGGCGAAGATGTCCGACGCCGAGGCGCGGGTGGCGCCGAAGCGCTGCAGCTCGCTCGCGAGCACGTTCAACAGCACCTCGGAGTCGGAGCTCGTGTTCAGGTGGCGGCGGTCCTCGCGGATCAGCACGTCGGCGAGCTCCGCCGCGTTGGTCAGGTTGCCGTTGTGCGCGAGGCAGATGCCGTAAGGCGCGTTCACGTAGAACGGCTGCGCCTCGGCCGACGTGTCGCAGCCGGCGGTCGGGTAGCGCACGTGGCCGATGCCGACGTTGCCCTTCAGCTGCAGCATGTGCCGCTGCTGGAACACGTCGCGGACGAGGCCGTTGTCCTTGCGCAGGAACAGCTCGCCCGCCTCGGCGGTCATGATGCCTGCGGCGTCCTGCCCGCGGTGCTGCAGCACCGTCAGCGCGTCATAGATCTGCTGGTTGGCGGGACTGAAGCCGACGATGCCGACGATGCCGCACATGGTCCTGCCTCACTTTTCCGGAAGGGCTTCTTCGACGAGCTGGCGCCCGGTCTCGACATAGCCGCGCAGCACGCCGGCCATTTCCTCGCCCGCGGGCAGCAGGCGGGAATCCCGCCACCAGTACTCCCGCTGCATCTCGGCCGCCTGGCCGAGCATGACGGCGAAACCGACGATCACGGCGCCGCGGACGAGCCCGAACACGGCCCCGAGCATCCGGTCCACACCGAGTGTCAGGCCCGAACGCTGCACCAGGTAGCTCAGCAGGCTGCCAAGCAGCCAGCCCACCATCACCACGGCGAGCAGCACGATGATCCGCGCGATCCAGACCTGCAGCAGCGTGCCGGAGAGCAATCCGCCGACGTATGGCTCGACCATGCCCGAATACCGCCAGGCGAGCCACAGGCCGACGAGCCAGCCCAGCAGGGCCACGGATTCGCGGAGGAATCCGCGGACCGCACCAAACAGCATGGACAACAGCACGGCGCCTGCGAGGAGATAGTCCACTGTCGTCATGCGGCGGTCTTCCAGGCTCCAGTGCGCTGCGAGGCGCTGGAGTTTACCAGAGCAGGATCAGTCGTTTGCGACCACCGTTGCCGGCAGCCCGCGAACCTTGAGCCCCGCCACCAGCGATTCTGCCTCGGACCGCTGGGTCTCCGGTCCGACCCTCACGCGGTGCAGCGTCTTACCGCCGCGGGCAATCGGCGAGACGTAGGCCTGGTATCCCGCCTCACGCAACTGGTTGACGAGCTTGGTGGCAGAGGCCGCCGACCCGAACGCACCCACCTGCACCGCCCAGCCGCCGCGTGCGGGAATCGACGGCACCGGCGAGGGTGCCGGCTCAGGCGCCGGGGTCTTGACTTCCGGTTCTGCGGATGGGGCAGGCTCCCGATCCGCGACCTGCGCGACGCGCGCGGGCTGCGCTGCCTCTGGGGCTGGCGCGGCCGGGGCCGCCGCCGCGGGCGCCGACTCCTGCACCGGTGCCGGCTGCGTACCCGCCTCTGCCGCAGGGGGCACCGGCAAGGACGCGGCAGGGACCGCCGAAGGCGCTTCGGTGACGGTCGAGCCCTGCGACCCGCCCGCGAGTTCGATCGTGAAAGTTCGCGTGCCGCGCGCCGTCGCCACCTGTGGGGTGGCAGCGGGCGACTCCTGCTTGCGGCCCGAGAGCAGTTCGGGAATCAGCAGCACGGCCAGCGCGACCAGCACTGCCGCTCCGATCAATCTCGCCTTGAGCGCGTCGTCCATGGCAGAAAATTATACGCAGACGGCCGCTCGTCCGCCGTGCGAGCGTGCGCCGCGGATTGCAGCGAGCGCGGGACCGACCGTGTGGAACGACCCGAAGACGACCACGCGGTCCCCGGGGCGGGCCAGTGATTGCGCCAGCCGGATCGCCTCGGGCACGGTTCCGCCAGGCTGCATCGACACGCCGCGCGCACGGGCGCGGCCCGCCAGCACATCTGCATCGAGCGACCGCGGGCCTGCGGTGGTGGCCGCGATCCAGGCGTCGATCGGATCGCGCAGGATCTCGACGACACTCTCGACGTCCTTGTCCGCGAGCATTCCACACACTGCGATCGTCCGCCCCGGCACCCGATACCGCAGCAGGTTCGCGGCCAGTACGCGCGCGGCTTCCGGGTTATGCGCGACGTCGAGCACCCACTCGAAGCCAGCGTTCGTGGCGATGCGCTGGAATCGACCGGCCAGCCTGACGTCCTGCAGTCCCCGCTCGATCGCCGCTCGACCGACCGGCAGGCGCGCATGTAGCGCGCGCAATGCGGCGAGCGACACCGCCGCGTTCGGCACCTGCGCCACTCCAGCGAGCGCGGGCGCAGGAAGTGCCTGCAGCCGCCCCGCGGCATCGTGGAAGTCCCAGGAACCGTCCGAGTGCTCGACGGCGTCGAAGTCGCGGCCGAGCACGCGCGCGTCGGCACCGACCGCATCGGCCGTCTCCAGGACCGACCTCGGCGGCGACCTCATGCCGACGATAGCCGGACGACCGGGCCGGAAGATGCCGGCCTTCTCGCGGCCGATACTCTCGACATCGGGACCTAGCCACTCCATGTGATCGAGCGCCACCGAGACGACGATCGCGACGTCCGCATCGACCAGGTTGACCGTGTCGAGGCGACCACCCATGCCGACCTCGAGCACGATTGCGTCCGGCGACGCGGTTTCGAACACCAGCAGTGCGGCAAGCGTGTTGAACTCGAAGAAAGTCAGCGAGTCCGGTCCGAGCGCGTCGGCGATTCGTTCGAACGCGACCAGCAGCGACGCTTCCGACACGCAGTTCGTCGTCGACGCGGATCCGTTCACGGTAGTCGATGAGGTGAGGCGACGTGAAACTGCCGACGCGGTACCCGCCCGCCGTCAGCATCGCCGTCGTGAGCGCGACGCATGAGCCCTTGCCGTTCGTGCCGCCCACCGTGATGACCGGCGCGCGCGGAGGCTTCCAGCCCGTGCGCGCAAGCACACTGGCCGCGCGCTCCAGGCCCATCTCGATGGCCGTGGGGTGCAGCGACTGTTGCCACTGCAGCCAGTGGACGAGGTCGGGAAACCGGATCCGCGCCGCCATCTCAGGCAGGCTCGGCCGGGGCCTCCAGCGGCGGCCGGTTCATCATCATCGCCAGCAGCGCCGCAATCCGGTCGCGCAGGTCGCGACGGTCGAGGATCAGGTCGATTGCACCGTGCTCGAGCAGGAACTCGCTGCGCTGGAACCCCTCCGGCAGGGTCTCGCGCACCGTCTGCTCGATGACGCGCGGACCCGCGAATCCGATCAGCGCGCGCGGCTCGGCGACATTGAGATCACCGAGCATCGCAAGGCTCGCCGAGACACCGCCGGTCGTCGGATCCGTGAGCACGGAGACGAACGGCAGGCGCGCCTCGGCCATCGTCGCGAGCACGGCACTGGTCTTGCTCATCTGCAGCAGCGACAGCAGACCTTCCTGCATGCGCGCGCCACCGCTCGCGGAGAAACAGATCAGCGGCATGCGGTGCTCGAGGCAGTGTTCCGCCGCGCGTGCAAAGCGCTCTCCGACCACGGACCCCATCGAGCCGCCGAGAAACCGGAACTCGAATGCGCAGGCGACCACCTCGAGTCCCTTGAGCGCGCCGACCATCACCACGAGCGCATCCTTCTCGCCCGTCTGCTTCTGCGCCTGGACCAGCCGGTCACGGTACTTCTTGCTGTCGCGGAACTTGAGCGGGTCCTCGGGCTCGACGTCGACCGCGATCTCCTGCTGCGACCCTTCGTCGAGGAAGCGACCGAGCCGCTCCCGCGCGTGGATGCGCATGTGGTGGCTGCACTTCGGGCAGACCTGCAGGTTGCGCTCGAGCTCGGCGCGATACAGCACGGCATCACAAGCGGGACACTTGATCCACAGCCCTTCCGGCACGGAGCGGCTGCGTCGTTCCGTCTTGATCCGGGAGGGCATGATCTTCTCGAACCAGGTCACGTGCTTCTCCTCGACGCCCGGGCCGCAGTCTACCGGAAGGCCGCGGGCGCCGACGGCAGCCGATACGATGGATCGTAGTCGACGCCGGCGAAATAAAGCCCCTGCGGCGGAGCCGTAACGCCGGCCCGGGTGCGATCACGTCCCGCGAGCACCTCGCCGACCCAGGCCACCGGCCGGTCGCCGACGCCCACGGCGATCAGCGTGCCCGCGATGTTGCGCACCATGTGATGCAGGAACGCGTTCGCGCGGATCACGACTTCGACGTGGTCGCCGTCACGGCGCACGGCAATGTCGGTAACGCGACGCACTGGCGTCGAGGACTGGCACTGCGCCGCGCGGAACGAATCGAAATCATGCTCGCCCAGCAGGCACTGCGCCGCTTCGTGCATCGCATCGGCGTCGAGCGGCCGGCGAATCCAGCAGGCCCGCGCGCGCTCGAGCGCGGGACGCACGCGCCGATTGAGTATCCGGTAGCTGTAAGTGCGCGCCAACGCGCTGAATCGGGCATGGAATTCCGCGGGCACTGCGGACGCCCACAGTACGCTGACGTCCGTCGAGGCCTCCGCGGAGCCACCGAGGACCCAGGCCAGTTCCGGCCGCACGGCTGCTGTGTCGAAATGCGCAACCTGCATCAGCGCATGCACGCCCGCATCGGTGCGCCCGGCCGCCGTGAGCTGGACAGGATGATCGGCGACCCGGGTCAGTGCGCGCTCGAGCTCGCCCTGGACGCTGCGGGCATGCGACTGCAACTGCCAGCCGCTGTAGGCCGAGCCGTCGTACTCGATGCCGAGCGCGATCCGCGCCATCCGCCCGTCAGGGCAGGCTGGCCATCAGCCGCTCGGCTTCCTGCTTCTGGGCCGCGCTGCCTTCCTTCAGCACCTCGTCGAGAATGCTGCGCGCACCCTCCGGATCGCCCATGTCGACGTAGGCACGCGCGAGGTCGAGCTTCGTGCCGACTTCGCTCATCGTCGCGGCCTCCTCGCCAAGCGAGAAGTCCACTGGCTGGGAAGCCCGGTTGGGTTGCCTCGTCTCGACGGTCGGCTCGATGGTCGGCAACTCGCCGGTGACATCGGCGAGATCCATGTCGAGCGCACTGCCCTCATCGAGCGCACGCAGGATGCCAGTCTGCTCGCGCATGATTCCGGTCGAACTCAGCAGGTCCTCGTTCTCCTGCTCCCCGGCACCCTTCGAAGCCGGACGGGGGGTCTCGACGGTGTCCTCGACGACCGCGGAGGGGCGCGAGAGCTCGATCGTCTCCGCATCGCCATACCCATCGAGTCCTTCGACCTCCGAAACATCGATGCCGAGCTGCTCGATCGGAACCTCCTCGGTCGGATCGTCCGCAGACGATCTCGCCCGGAGGCGCTCCATCTCCACGGTCGGTGCGACCGCCGCGGTCGAATCGACGTCGCGCACCGACCCGTCGATCACGAAGTCGAGACCCGCCTCGCCGGCGGCAAACGGGGCGTTCGCAGTGAGGTCGAGGTCCGTCTCGGTACGGGAGGCCAGGTCGGCTCCCAGGTCCATGTCGAGCGGGCCCGAACTGCTATGCAACTCGAGATCGAGGTCCGCGGCCGCGGCTGACGACGCGCCCGCGAACAACGCATCCTCCGCCGCGAGCTGCTTGCCCATGATCAGGATCTTTTCCCACTCGCCCGGATGAGCGTCGCCGCGCGAAGCATTCATCTCGCGCGCGAGATCGAGGAAACGGTCCCGGTTGCCCCAGACGAAGAAGATCTCGAGCAGCTTCAGCTTCAGGTCGCGGCGTTGAGGCTCGCGCTTGATCGCAAGCTGGACCAGATCCGCCGCCTGGTCGTACAGGCCATAGGCCATGTGGAAGTCGGCCTCGGCAAGC
The DNA here is from genome assembly GCA_963696545.1 of uncultured Gammaproteobacteria bacterium. Lineage (GTDB taxonomy): Bacteria > Pseudomonadota > Gammaproteobacteria > Steroidobacterales > Steroidobacteraceae > RPQJ01. The sequence continues at coordinate 367,571 of CAVOKQ010000012.1, read as the reverse complement.
GGGTCTCCCGCCTCGATGCTGACCGGCCCGTCGCCCGACAGCGTGTCGTCGAACGTAGCGGACTTGCGTGCCGTTTCGGACGTGCCCCTGGAAGGCGATGGCTTCGCGGCCGAAACCGTCTCCGCCGGCCGGCGCTCCTCGACCAGGATGTCGGAATCGCGCGAGCGCGGCACCGCCTCCCGGGCGCGCAGGTCCGTCATCGTGCGGCCAAGCGCATCCTGCAGGTCCTGCTCCGGCGAACTCCGTTCGCTACGTCTGCGCTTGAAGAAAAGATAGGCGAGCGCTGCCACGAGCGGGCCGAGCAGGATCCACCAGTAGCTCGCAAGCCGCTCGAGCAAAGACGGCTCGGACGGCGCCTGCGGGGCCGGCTTCCTGGCCTTGACCTCGGGTGCAGGCTGCACAGCCGGCGGCGCCTCGGCGGGCTGCGCGGCCGGGCCTTCGGCTGCAGGTGCGCCCTCGGCCGGTACGCCCTCCTGCGGCGCGGGGGCCACTCCGGGTGGCGGCGGTGTCGTGCCAGCGACGGGAGCTTCGGCGGGCGGCTGGGCCGACTGGCCCTGGAGCGTCGCGAGCTCCGCGTTGCGAACCTCCAGCAGCCGCTTGGCCTCCGCCAGCTCGGATTCGAGCTGCTGGACGCGCGATTGCAGTTCGGCAGAGCCCGCGCCGGGCTGCGCCGGCGCTGCCGTGGTGGCGGTAGACGCTGCCGGTGTGCCCTGCTCAGGAGTCACCAGCCTCAGGCGACCGCTGGCCTCGTCCGGGCCTTCGGATGCCGGCACGCCGTCGCGCCACAGGCGGTACTGGCGGGAGACTTCGGCTGCCGCGGCGGACGCCGAGATCGCAGACACGTCGGACGCGGTCGGGATCTTCAGCAGGCTGCCCGACTTCAGGACGTTGATGTTGCCGTCGAACGCCTGCGGGTTCGTCTGGTAGATCGCAACCATCGCCCGGTTCACGTCGGAGCGCGTGCCCGGGTGGGCGGCGCTTGCGACCTTCCACAGCGTGTCATTCGGACGGACGCGGTAGGTCGACCCGGCATTGATCGACCTGGCGGCCACAGGAGCCGCAGTGGCAGGTGCCGACGGACCAGCGTCGGACGGCGAGGTGCGCGGCTGCGGCGGCGCAGCAGCAAATGGCTCGGCCGGACCCGACGGAGCTGGCGACGGCGCTGGCGTTGACGCTCGCGGTGCGGCCACCGGAGCCACCGCGTCCTGCGCCGCAGGGGCGTAGACCGGCGGATCGAGCAGCACGGTGTACTCACGGAGCAGCCGGCCACGCGGCCAGTTGGCCTCGACGAGCAGAGTCACGAACGGCTCGGTCACCGCGCGCGGCGAGGTTACCTTGAGCACGTCCTTGCCGTTGGCCCCACGGACCACACGGAAGGTGAAATCTGACAAATAGGCCGGCTTTTCGAGGCCATACCGGGCGAAGGTGTCATTCGCCGCGAGCGAAGCCCGCAGCGCGGACAGGTCCTCGTCGGCGGCCGACACGAGGTCGATGTCGGCGTCGAACGGTTGGTTCAGGGCCGAGTTGAGGTGGATCTCGCCGAGACCGAGCGCAAGCAGCGCGTTCGGCGACATCAGGGCGCTCAACAACAGGACACGGCGAACGGCTGACTTCATCGATGCTCCCGGCAGCTCCACACGCCTGCCACGCCGGACGTGATGTCGGCCGGGGCAAGCGCACGCGATTGCTGCGAATTGAACATAACTATAGCTGACCGCCAAACGCACGCCCACAGCCCCGACGTGGGCGACTGCCGCTTTGTAACCCTTTGGACGCCCGGCAGAACGGAAACGCAGCACAGTTCCATGCTTTTGTCCTGAGTCAACCCCGCCGGGTAATCACCGGTGTCGCGGCCTGGACGTCGGCATTCTGCGCCCGGTGCCGCAGGTAATGGTCCACCAGCACGAGCGCGAGCATGGCCTCGGCGATCGGGACGGCGCGGATCCCGACGCACGGATCGTGGCGCCCGGTGGTGCTCACCTCGACCGGTCGACCATCGACATCGATCGTGCGCCCGGGGAGGACAATGCTGGAAGTGGGCTTCAGCGCCATGCTGACGACGACATCCTGGCCGGACGAAATGCCGCCGAGCGTCCCGCCCGCGTGGTTCGACAGGAAACCACCCGGCGTGAGCTCGTCGCGGTGCTCGGAGCCACGCTGGCTCACGGCCGCAAATCCGGCCCCGATCTCGACGCCCTTCACGGCGTTGATGCCCATCATCGCGTGCGCCAGGTCGGCGTCCAGACGGTCGAACACCGGCTCGCCGAGCCCCGGCGGTACGCCCTGCGCCACCACCGTGACCCGGGCGCCGATCGAATCGCCGTCGCGGCGCAGCTGGTCGATCAACGCCTCGAGCTCGGCTACCCGGGCGGGGTCCGGGCAGAAGAACGGATTGCGGTCGATCTCCGCGAGGTCCACGGGATCGACGCGCACTTCGCCGATCTGCGCTAGGTAACCATAAATGCGCACGCCGAGGCGCTCAGCCAGGTACTTGCGCGCGATCGCTCCCGCCGCCACGCGCATCACGGTCTCGCGCGCGGACGACCGTCCGCCGCCGCGGTAGTCGCGGAAGCCGTACTTGTGCTGGTACGTGTAGTCCGCATGGCCGGGCCGGAAGCGATCCTTGATCTTTTCATAGTCGTACGAGCGCTGGTCCTCGTTCATGACCAGCAGCCCGATCGGCGAGCCGGTCGTACGCCCTTCGAAGACGCCCGACAGGATCTGCACCCGGTCGGGTTCGCGCCGCTGGCTGGTGTAACGGGACGTGCCGGAGCGGCGCCGCTCCACGTCACGCTGGATGTCCTCCTCGCCAAGCGCGAGCCCGGGCGGGCAGCCGTCGACGACGCAGCCGAGCGCCGGACCGTGGCTCTCGCCGAACGTCGTGACCGTGAACAGGTGGCCGAAGGTGTTGCCCGACATCTAGAGCTCCGCGTCTCTCAACATGAATACGCCGCCGCCGCCGCGCTCGAACTCGGGCCACGTGAATGGCAGTTTCGGGAACGCCCGCTGCAGGCGGTCGTCGCTGTCGCCGACCTCGACGAACATCACTCCGCCCGGCTCGAGGTGCTGCTTCGCTCCAGCCAGGATGCGCCGCACCACATCGAGGCCGTCACGACCTGCGCGCAACGCCAGGTCCGGCTCATGCCGGTACTCGTCGGGCAATGCCTGCATCTCGGCATCGCTGACGTAGGGCGGGTTCGAGACGATCAGGTCGTAGCGCTGCGCGCCCAGCGGCTCGAAAACGTCGCCCTGCAGCAATCGCAACCGGTCACCGACCTGGTGCCGTGCAACGTTGCGCGCGGCGACTTCCAGTGCGTGCGGCGACAGGTCCACCGCATCGACGAACGCCAGGGGAAATGCAACCGCGCAGGCGATCGCGATGCAGCCTGAGCCCGTGCCGATATCGAGGATCCGGCGCACGTGTTCGGGCGCGATCCAGGGACGAAACCCTGCGTGGATCAGTTCAGCGAACGGGGATCGCGGCACGATCACGCGCTCGTCCACCTCGAACTCGAGTCCCGCGAACCACATGCGGCGCATCAGGTAGGCGGCAGGAACCCGCTTCTCGATGCGCTGCGCGAACATCGCGAGCACACGCTCGACGTCGCGCGGCGCGGGCTTGCGATCGTACGCCGCCTCCGCCTGGGCGTGGTCGAGCTCGAGCACGTGGAACACCAGCGCGGCCGCGTCATCGACCGAGTCCTCGGTGCCGTGCCCGAACGCGAGGCCCGCGCGTTCGAACTCCTCCGCGCCGCAGTGGATCAGGTCGGCCACGGTCGGGGCCGCGGGCAGCGACGACTGCAATGGACGGGTTTCAGCCATGCGGACGGGGGCCGTTGTGGGATAATCGCGTTTCCGTCACTCCGGACACCTTGCCCCAAACTTCACCATGGCACGCCCCCTGAGGATTGCCCTCCTCGCGATTGTAGCGTTTGCGGCCGGGCTGCTACTCGCCCGCTTGCTCGTGCCGTCGAAGATGGCTGCGCCAGCCACCGAGCGGGCGACGGTGCTGGCCGAGTCCAAGCCGATTCCGGCCCTGTCGCTGGTCGGCGTCGACGGCAAGCCGCTGGGAGCCGGTTTCTTCAAGGGCCGCTGGACGCTCGTATTCTTCGGCTTCACGACCTGCCCGGACGTGTGCCCGACGACGCTTGCGACGCTGGCGCAGTTCACGAAGCAGCTCGCCGACCTGCCCGCGTCCGAGCAGCCGCGCGTACTGCTCGTGACCGTGGACCCCGAGCGCGACGATCCGGCGAAGCTTGCCGCGTACGTGCGCTTCTTCGATCCCGCTTTTCTTGGTGCAACCGGCGACGTGCAGGCAGTGAGCGAAGCGGCGGCGGCGTTCGGCGTACCCTTCGCGAAAGTCAGCCTGCCCGAAGGCGGGTACACGATGGACCATGGGTCGGGGGTGTTCATCGTGGATCCGTCAGGCGGTATCGCCGCCTACTCGTCGGCGCCGCATGATGCGTCGGCACTGGCCCGCGACTATCGCACGGTCGTCAGATACGTGGAGACTCGCCGGTGAACGCACCCGACGACGATTACGCCGGCAGCTCGGACCGCGCATTCGCGCTGCTGCAGGACCTGCTGCCGAAGCAGGCGCTGTCGAACGCGATGCACCGGCTGGCGCGCAGCACGAACCCGACCGTGCGCAACGCGATCATTGGCGCGATCCTGCGCACTTATCCGACGATCGACATGCGCGAGGCCGAGCAGCCGGACCCGTATGCCTACCCGTCGTTCAACGCGTTCTTCGCGCGGGCCCTGCGGCCCGACGCGCGCCCCGTCGTCGACGGCGCGAACGCGATCGCCTCGCCTGTCGATGGCACCGTGAGCCAGCTCGGCCCGGTCGCCAACCAGCAGATCTACCAGGCCAAGGGGTCTTACTACACTTCCGGCGCGCTGCTGGCCGACGAAGCTGCGGCTGCGAAATACAGCGGTGGCGCGTTCGCATGCCTGTACCTCGCGCCTTACAACTACCACCGCATCCACATGCCGGTGGCCGGCCGCCTCACCGCAACTCGCTACGTGCCGGGCGAGTTCTTCAGCGTGAACGCGGCGACGGTTCGCGCGGTTCCCGGCCTGTTCGCCCGCAATGAACGCGTCGTCTGCGAGTTCGACACCGCGCTCGGCCCGCTGGCGATGGTGCTGGTGGGCGCGCTGTTCGTCGGCAGCATCGAGACCGTCTACGCCGGAGAGATCAACCCGCCCGCGGCTCGCGGCGGGCGGGTCGCAAACCTCACGGACGGCATCGGCCGCGAATTCACCAAGGGTCAGGAGATCGGCCGCTTCAACATGGGTTCCACGGTCGTGCTGTTGCTCGGCAACGGCTCGGTGCGCTTTGCCGAAGGCCTGGGCGCAGGACGCACGGTGCGGATGGGCCAGTTGCTCGCGACCGCAGGATGAGCGCAATGCTTGCCGACCCATGGGCGCCGACGGCGTCGTTAGGCACGCTCGCGCTGCGCGCGAGCCTGCTTGAACAGGTCCGCGCCCACTTTGCCGCGACCGGCGCGCTCGAAGTCGAGACGCCAGTGATGGTCCAGGCCGGCGTGACCGACGTGCACCTCGAATCACTGCAGGTGCACCGTGCCGACGGCTCGCGCGCAGGCTTCCTGCACACATCGCCCGAGTATGCGATGAAGCGGCTGCTGGCCGCCGGCGCACCCGACATCTACCAGGTCGCTCGCGTATTCCGCGAAGGCGAGCGCGGCCGTCGCCACAATCCTGAATTCACGATGGTCGAGTGGTACCGGCTGCGCATCGATCATCACGCGCTGATGGATGATGTCGAACGACTGCTGCGCTCGCTGCTCGCGCCAATTCGTTCGGTCGGACCCACGCGTCGCGTGACTTATGCGGATGCTTTCGTCGAAGTCATGGGCCTCGACCCGATCGCCACGACCACGAGTGACCTCCAAGCGGCGATGACTTCCCGTGGCACCGACATTCCGGCGTCGATTGCGAACGAACGCGACACTTTGCTGGATCTGGCGATGGCGACTCTGGTCGCCCCTGCTTTCCCGGCGGATCGAATCACGTTCCTGTACGACTTCCCGGCATCGCAGGCAGCACTCGCGCAGGTCCGCGGCCCGGTCGCGTCGCGGTTCGAAGCCTTCTGGGGCGAACTGGAACTCGCCAACGGGTTTCACGAGCTTGGCGACGCGCACGAGCAGGCCCGGCGTTTCGAGGCCGATCGGCTGGAGCGCGCCAGGCGCGGGCAGCCGGATCGCGAGCCGGACCGGCTGTTTCTCGAAGGACTGGCTGCAGGCCTGCCGGCGTGCGCAGGCGTCGCGCTCGGTTTCGACCGCGTGGTGATGATCGCAGCCGGGGCGAAGTCCATCGACGAAGTGATCGCTTTCCCCATGGAGCGCGCGTAGGAGGCCCATGCACACACTCGAAGCATTGCCAGCCGGCGACAAGACGGCGGCATACGAGGAACTGGAGAAGTCGCTCCGCGGACTGCTGGACGGCGAGCCTGACCTCGTCGCCTGCGCTGCGAACACGTCCGCCCTGCTCTACTGGAGCCTGCCGCAACTGAACTGGTGCGGGTTCTACCTGGTCGAGCCGCGCACCGGCGACCTCGTGCTCGGGCCGTTCCAGGGCAAGCCTGCGTGCGTGCGGATTCCAATCGGCAAAGGCGTGTGCGGCACTGCGGCGCTGCGCCGCGAATCGGTCGTCGTGACCGACGTGCACGCGTTCCCGGGACACATCGCGTGCGATTCAGCTTCGAATTCCGAGGTCGTCGTACCGATCATCGACGGTGAACGGCTGATCGGCGTGCTGGATCTCGACAGTCCGGCTCATGCGCGGTTCGATGAAACCGACACGCGCGGGCTGGAGGCGATCGTGCGGGTGTTCGTTGCGGCCATCAGCGCCAGAGATTCGCGCGCGAAATGACGACCGCGTGACCCACCGATCCGGGTGCTCGTCCGGAGTGCCCTGAACGGGACGCCGCAAGTACATCCCTGTAGGGTCCGCGCGCGCCGTCCTGGCGCGCTACGGCCCGCTCAGGGCACTCCGGACGACCACCCTGCGGCGGATCACACGGACGCGTCATCACCACGGCGAACATCGCGCCGCGAATGTCAGTTGGACGTTGGCCTCTCGCCGGACGACCATGACCCGCGTGAAGGATCGATGGCTTTCACGTCTGGTGTCCGGGGTGCTTCCCCGGGGCGTCGCGCCGCATGGACGCGGCGCGCGAGCCTACACGGACGTACTTGTGGCGTCCCCGGGGAAGCACCCCGGACAGCGGACGCGACGAAGAAATCAGCTCTTCGGAATCAGCTCTTCGCGCGCGACAGGTACTCACCCGTCCGCGTATCGACGCGAATGACCTCGCCCTCGTTAATGAACAGCGGCACCCTGACCACGGCACCGGTCTCCAGCTTGGCCGGCTTCTGCCCGCCGGTCGCGGTGTCGCCACGCACGCCCGGATCGGTCTCGACGATCTTGAGCTCGACGTGAGCCGGCGGGTCGATCGCGAGCGGCACGCCATTCCACAGCATGACCTTGCACATCGTGCCGTCCTTGAGCCACGACGCGGACTCGCCCATCGCTTCCTTGCCTGCGGTGTGCTGCTCGAAGTTGTCCGGCACCATGAAGTGCCAGAAGTCGCCGTCGTTGTAGAGGTACTGCATGTCGGTCTCGACGACGTCGGCCGCCTCGACGGTGTCGCCCGACTTGAAGTTGCGCTCCAGGGTCCGTCCGGTCTTCAGGTTGCGGATGCGCACGCGATTGAACGCCTGGCCCTTGCCAGGCTTCACGAACTCGTTCTCGACGATCGTGAATGGATCGCCCTCGATGATGATCTTGAGACCGGAGCGGAATTCGTTGGTGCTGTAGCTGGACATGGTGCGGGAACCGGGGTTTGGAGGCCGGCGGCCGGCCGGCGGACTGTTACGGGGAAGCCGGTCATGATACCCGTTGGGCGCTGATCCCGTCAGCCCCTGCCGGCCATGGCCGGCGGCCCTGGTCTACCGGAAATCCGCCGACCCGGGCACAGCCCGGCGCGGTCCCGGTCGACGAGGCTGCCACTTGCGTCACGCAAGCAGCCGAAAACCCGGTGCTATAGTCCCGCCGCATTTTCGCAACAATGCGGGCCCGGAGCGGCCGGGACCGCCGAGGACAGCAGCTTGGTCGAAACCGGCGCCATCCCGCTCGTCGTCCTGTCCCGCCAGCAGGACCCGGTCGAGATCATCAACAGCACGCTCCGCAACGCGGGGCAGCCCGTGCATTGCAACTGGGTCCGGGACGTCACCAGCCTGGGCGAGGCGCTCGGGCACACCGACCCGAAGCTGATCTTCCTGTGCGTCGCGGACGACGACGAGGCCCAGGCCGCCATCGAAGCGCGCAATCGGTATGCGACGCAGGTGCCGGCGATCCTGGTCAGGGACTCGATCAGCGAGACGGATCTCGACCGCGGCATCGAACTCGGCGCACAGGACGTCGTGACACTGCAGTCGCAGAAGCGCCTGCAGACGGTCGCCGTTCGCGAACTGCACTCCGCACGCCTCGACAGCGCGCTCGCCGGAACGCTCGCCTCGGCCCGCCAGTACCGCGACCAGATGAAGGCGTTCATGGCCGGCTCCGCGGACGCGATCGCACACGTGCAGGAAGGCATCGTGGTCGACGTCAACCCGGCGTGGGCGGAGCTGCTCGGCTTCGACGACCAGGGCGCGCTGCTCGGCCAGCCCCTGATGGACTTCTTCCACCAGCGCAGCCACGTGGCGCTCAAGGGCGCGCTGGTCGCGGCGGCGCAGGGACGCTGGACCGATCATTCGCTCGCCAGCGTGGCCGTGCTGCCCGGCGGCGCGGAGCTGCCCGTGGACCTCGAATTCGAGCGTTTCGAGTTCGAGGGCGAGCCCGCAATCCGCGTGCGAGTGCCGACGCAGCGCCGCGACATCGCCTCGCTGACGGGTCAGCTGGAGGAGGCGCTCCGCTTCGATACCGCAACCGGACTGCTGAAGCGAGCCGCGTTCCAGGAACAGGCCGCGGCGCATTCGTCCCAGATCCTGAAGGCCGGACTCCGCGCGGTCGTGTACTTCGAGCCGGACAAGCTTGCATCGCTCGAATCGGAACTCGGTCCGCTCGCCCTCGAGGACGTGACCGACGAGCTGGGCACGCAGCTGCGCTCGCAGCTGCAGCCGGGCGACATCGCCGGACGCGTGTCTGCACGCGGCTTCGCGGTACTGGTCGAGCGCGGCAACGGGCGCGACCTCGACGCATGGATTTCCCGCGTACTGCAGCGCGTCGCCGAGCACGTGTTCCAGTCGGACCAGCACCGCTCGGTGACGATCTCCTGCAGCGCCGGTGCCACGGCCTGCAATTCGCAGGGCGACGGGCTGATCGCGCCGCTCGAATCCTCGGTGAAGGCCTGCCGCGCGGCCGCGGCTGCCGGCGGCAACCGGCTGTTGCGGCCCGAACCGGTGGCCGACAAGCCCGACATCGAAGAGGCCGACCGGGGCTGGGCCACCCAGATCAGGTCGGCACTGATGGCGAACCGGTTCCGGCTGGTACAGCAGCCGATCGCCAGCCTCGTCGGCGACGGCGATGCGATGTTCGACCTCGTCGTGCGCATGCTCGACGAGAAAGGCAACGAGGTCCTGCCCACGGAGTTCCTCGCGGCCGCCGAACGCACCGACCTGATGAAGAACATCGACCGCTGGGTGATCGGGGCGGCGATGTCGTTCTGCGCGGCGCGCAATCCGTCCCGGGTATTCGTCCGCATGTCCCGTGACTCGATGCGTGACCAGACGCTCGGCACCTGGCTGCACCAGCAGCTCAAGTCCTCGGGCATCGAGGCCGGCCGCGTGGTCATCGAGATCAGCGAGGGACTCGCGACGAAGCACCTCAAGGAAGCCAAGGAACTCCGCTCGCTCGTCACGCACCTGGGCTTCCAGTTCGCGATCGAGAACTTCGGCTCAGGGCGCGACTCGCAGAACCTGCTGCATCACCTGCCCTCGAACTACGTGAAGATCGACGGCTCGCTGATGCAGGGCCTGGCGAATGACCGGCCGCTGCAGGAGCAGGTCAAGGCCCTGGTCGACGCCGCCCGGACAGGCCAGGTCACGACGATCGCGGAGCGTGTCGAGGACGCGAACACGATGGCCGTGCTGTGGCAGCTCGGTGTCGAGTTCGTGCAGGGCTACTTCGTCTCGAGTCCCGAGGAAGTCGTGCTGGGGGCTTGAGCAACGCAGCAGGCGGCTAACCGCCCTCCACTTCCAGCACGTCCACCTTACGCCATCCGCGCGGCAGCACCGCGCCGCGCTGTCCGCGCTCGCCGCGATACTCACCGAGTTCGCGGAAACTGAGCCCCATGTGACGCTCTCCCGACAGCAACCGCAGGGATTGGCCCGGCGCAACGACCGCGATCGCGACCAGCGACTCCTCGCCTGCCGCGGCTTTCTTCGACGAAATCCCGAAAATCTTGTTGCCCTTGCCGCGCGGCAGCTCCGGCAGGTCCGCCACCGGGAACGCCAGCAACCGACCGTCCGTGTTAACGGCCACGAGCAGCGCGCCTTCTGCCGACTGCATTGGAACCGGCGCGATCACGTCCGAGCCCTCCGGCACCTTGAGCACTGCCTTGCCGGCTCGGTTGCGACTGTGCAGGTCGGCAAGCTTGACGACGAAGCCGTAGCCCGCGCCGCTTGCCAGTACCCAGCGTTCCTCCGGCTCGCCGATCAGCACGCCGGGAAACGTGGCGCCGTCCGGCGGGTCGAGCCTGCCCGACAGCGGTTCGCCCTGCCCCCGCGCCGACGGCAGCGCGTGCGCCGGCAGGCTGTATGCCCGGCCGGTGCTGTCGAGGAACACCGCGAGCTGCGTGCTGCGACCCTTGGCAGACGCACGAAACTCGTCGCCGGTCTTGTACGACAACGACCGCGGGTCTATCTCGTGACCTTTCGCCGCGCGGACCCAGCCACTGCGCGACAGCACGACCGTGACGGGCTCGCTCGCGACGAGCTCGGTCTCCGAAATGGCCTGGGCCGCGGCCCGCTCGACCAGCCGGCTGCGCCGGTCGTCGCCGAACTTCTCGGCGTCCGCGATGATCTCTTCGCGCACCAGGCGCTTCAGTTTCGCCTTGCTCGCCAGCGTCTTCGTGAGCTCGTCGCGCTCGGCGGCGAGCTTCTCCTGCTCGCCACGGATCTTCATTTCCTCGAGCTTCGCGAGGTGGCGCAGCTTGGTCTCGAGGATCGCCTCGGCCTGCGCCTCCGAGAGCTGGAAGCGCGCAATCAGCGCAGCCTTCGGCTCGTCCTCGAAACGGACGATTCGGATCACCTCGTCGAGGTTCAGGTAGGCGACCAGCAGGCCGTCGAGGATGTGCAGGCGCGCGTTGAGCTTATCGAGCCGGTGCGTGAGGCGGCGCGTCACGGTGTCGACGCGGAATGCCAGCCACTCCTCGAGCAGCAGCTTCAGACCCATGACCCGCGGCCGGCCGTCGCGCGCGATCACGTTCAGGTTCACGCGGTAGCTGCGCTCGAGGTCGGTCGTCGCGAAGATGTGGGCCATCACCTGCTCGACGTCCACACGGTTCGAGCGCGGCGTGATCACCAGCCGCGTCGGGTGCTCGTGGTCGGACTCGTCGCGCAGGTCCTCGACCATCGGCAGCTTCTTCGCGCGCATCTGCGCGGCGATCTGCTCGAGCACCTTCGCGCCCGATACCTGGTAAGGCAGCTCATTGACGATGATTTCGCCGTCCTCGACCTCGTAGCGCGCGCGGGCCCGGAACGTGCCGTTGCCGGTCTCATAAATGCGCGCGAGTTCCTCACGCGACGAGATGATCTCGGCACCGGTCGGGAAATCCGGTCCCTGCACGTGCTCGAGCAGCTGCGCGATCGTGGCCTTCGGCTCCTCGAGCAGCCGAATGCAGGCCGCGGCGACTTCACGCAGGTTGTGCGGCGGAATGTCGGTAGCCATGCCGACCGCGATGCCCGTGGCGCCGTTCAGCAGTACGTTCGGCAGTCGCGCGGGCAGCAGCGAGGGTTCCTCGAGCGTGCCGTCGAAGTTCGGAACCCAGTCGACGGTGCCGTCGGCGAGTTCGGCGAGCAGCACGTCGGCATAGCGCGTCAGCTTCGACTCGGTGTAACGCATCGCGGCGAACGACTTGGGGTCATCCGGCGAGCCGAAGTTGCCCTGCCCGTCGACGATCGGATAGCGATACGAGAACGGCTGCGCCATCAGCACCATCGCCTCGTAGCAGGCCGAGTCGCCGTGCGGATGGAACTTGCCGATCACGTCGCCGACCGTGCGCGCGGACTTCTTGTGCTTGGCCGTCGCCGCGAGCCCGAGCTCGCTCATCGCGTAGACGATGCGGCGCTGCACCGGCTTCAGCCCGTCGCCGACGTGCGGCAGCGCGCGGTCGAGGATCACGTACATCGAGTACTCGAGATACGCCTTCTCGGTGAAGGACTTGAGCGGCAGCCGCTCGATGCCTTCGAAATTGAGTTCGTTCTGCGTGGTCACGGGGTCTCCCGCCTGCTCAGGGCTGCACGGCCGCCAGGTTGCCCTTGGTCTCGAGCCACTCCCGGCGGTCCGGCGCGCGCTTCTTCGCCAGCATCATGTCCATCAGCTGGTCGACGTGGTCAGTCGCCTCGACGGTGAGCTGCACCAGCCGGCGCGTCTCCGGCGCCATCGTGGTCTCGCGCAACTGCAATGCGCTCATCTCGCCGAGGCCCTTGAACCGGGTCACCACCGGCTTCGCGCGCGCATTCTCGGTGCGGATGCGATCGAGGATGCCGTTGCGCTCCGCCTCGTCGAGCGCGTACTCGACCTGCTTGCCGAAATCGATGCGGAACAGCGGCGGCATCGCGACGAACACGTGCCCGGCGAGCACCAGCGGCCGGAAGTGTCGCAGGAATAGAGCGCAGAGCAGCGTCGCGATGTGCAGGCCGTCCGAGTCGGCGTCCGCCAGGATGCAGACCTTGTGGTAGCGCAGGCTCGCCACGTCGCTCGACGCGGGGTCGACGCCGATCGCCACCGTGATGTCGTGCACTTCCTGCGACGACAGGATCTCGGCCGATTCGACCTCCCAGGTGTTCAGGATCTTGCCGCGCAACGGCATCACGGCCTGGAACTCGCGGTCGCGGGCCTGCTTGGCGGAGCCGCCTGCGGAGTCGCCCTCCACCAGGAACAGCTCCGTGCGCTTCGGGTCCTGGCTGGAGCAGTCGGCAAGCTTGCCAGGCAGCGCGGGACCGCTCACGACGCGCTTGCGCGCGACCTTCTGGCTGGCTTTCAGCCGCGTCTGCGCGTTCGAGATCGCCAGCTGCGCGATGCCCTCGCCCGCCTCCGGGTGCTGGTTCAGCCACAGCCCGAACTGGTCCTTGACGATACCGGAGACGAACGCCGCGGGCTCGCGCGAAGTGAGCCGCTCCTTCATCTGCCCCGCGAACTGCGGGTCGCGCATCTTCGTCGAGAGTACGTAGCTCGCGTCGTCCCAGACGTCCTCGGGCGCAAGCTTGAGGCCGCGCGGCAACAGATTGCGGAACTCGCAGAACTCGCGAATCGCTTCGGTGAGGCCGAGCCGGAACCCGTTGACGTGCGTGCCGCCCTGCACGGTCGGGATCAGGTTGACGTAGCTCTCCTCCACGCGCGGGCCGCCGTCGATCCGCCACGCGACCGCCCAGTCGACGCCCTCGTGCTCCCCCTCGACGCTGCCGGTGAACAGTTCCTCCGGCAACCACTCACCCGACTCCAGCGATTCGCGCAGATACTGCTCGAGCCCGCCGGTGTAGAGCCACGACTCCTTCTCACCGGTCTTCTCGACCGCGAGACGCATCTCGAGTCCCGGGCACAGCACTGCCTTGGCCTTCAGCACGTGCTTCAGCTTCGGCAGCGACACCTCGGCAGTGTCGAAGTACGACGCTTCGGGCCAGAAGCGCACGGTCGTGCCGGTATTGGCCTTGCCCACGTCGCCGACGACCTCGAGCTTCGACTTCACCTTCCCGTGCTGGAACGAGATGTTGTATTCCTTGCCGCCGCGGCGCACCCAGCACTCGAGGTTCTTCGACAGCGCGTTCACGACCGAGACGCCCACGCCGTGCAGGCCGCCCGAGAACTTGTAGGTCTTGTCCGAGAACTTGCCGCCCGCGTGCAGCCGCGTGAGGATCAGCTCGACGCCGCTGACCTTTTCCTTCGGGTGAATGTCCACCGGCATGCCGCGGCCATCGTCGGTGACTTCGACCGACCCGTCCTTGTGGACCGTGACCGAGATGCGGCTGCAGTGACCGGCAAGCGCCTCGTCGACGCTGTTGTCGACGACCTCATGGACGAGGTGGTTCGGCCGGCTGGTGTCGGTGTACATGCCCGGCCGGCGCCGGACGGGCTCGAGTCCGCTCAGGACCTCGATGTCTTGAGCGGTGTAGGTCTGGGTCATCGGTGATCGTTCCGCGGGCTCGCGTGCGTTGAGGCGCGCGGATTCTAGCAGCGCGTGTCTCCTGTCGCACGCCGCCAACCGCCGGCTGCGAAAAACCCTTCAGTGGCCGCCACCTGCCGGGAACACTTGCGAAAACGCCGTGAACCCGTCCATGGGGGCTCCGGGCGCGGCGTCCATTCCGCGCACGGTTTCGCAAGTGTTCCCGGCAGGCGGCGGCCAGATGGTCCCGCTTCGCGACGCAGCGACGACGGCGTTGCGCCCTAGTAGCTGCAAGATGTAACTCCGCCGCGGCAGCGGAGCAATATCACTGATGGCGAATCACTCGCCGCAGAGTATGCGCGTGCCGTTGAGCGGCCCGGGTGCATGCGGCGGGCGTCACGCGGCATGGACGCCGCGTGCGAGCCCCCACGGATGGGTTTACGGCGTCCCGCCGGATGCATCCGGGACGCTCAAGGACAGGCGGCCACGCAACAGTCGGCGAGTCAACGCCGCTCAGGCGAGATCGCCCACCAGCGCCGCGCGAGACACCTCCGGCACGGGCTCGACCGAATGCCGGTACTGCTCGTGATCCACGCCGATCGAAATCGCCGCCCCGTCCTTCGCCGCCCCGACCATCGCCGGCGTCAGCTCGAACCGCAGGAAGTGCACGGCCGAGGTCTTCTCGTCGTTCTCGCGCTCGAGGTCCTCGTCCGCGATCGCGAACACCCGACCGTGCCCCGCGACCTGCACCCAGCATCGGTCCTCGACGCCCTTGAGCCCGGCGAGCGCGACACGCCGCAGTTCCGGGTCCGGGTACTCCACCAGCAGCGTCGCCTTCCAGTTCGAGCCATCGGGGATCAGCGGGTTATAGGCCGCGAGCTCGTCGGCGATTCCTTCGGGCTCGAAGATGCGCTCGATGCGCAGCATCTCCTGCACCTGGTACTGCACGGTCAGGCGATCCTCGAAGCAGAAGGTCACATTCGGGCCGACCTGCAGCGTCCGGACGCGCTTGTGCGCCAGCACCTGCGGCCGGAACTCCGCGCGCTGCCGCGCGTACTGCTCGAGACTGAAGAGATCGGCGGGGCCGAGCCGGCCGCGACCTGCGGTCACCGTCGTCGCATTCATGAACTGAAACCCTCGAATCCTGCCTGCCTGACCATTCGCCGCGCGCGGCGTTTCAGAGTCCGTACGCCATGCGCAGCAGCGTGAGCGGGTGCGTGGGGCCCTTGTCGCCCTCGAGACCGGACTCGATCTGGTGGCCCGCCATCGGGCAGTCACTCGAATAGAAGTCAGGCGTCGCCTGCTGCACCCTGCTGAACACCGGCTTGCCGATCTTCATCGAGATGTCGCGGTACTCACGCTTTACCCCGTACGTACCGTTGTGGCCCGAGCAGCGTTCGATTGCCTCGACCTCGGTGCCGGGGATCAGCTTGAGCACGTCGCGCGTCTTGAGTCCGAGGTTCTGCACGCGCAGGTGGCAAGGCACGTGGTAACTGACCTTGCCCAGTTGCCGGACGAAGTCCGTCCGCAGCAGGCCGGCCTTGTGCCGCAGCATCAGGTATTCGAACGGGTCGAACATCGACGCCTTGACCTTCTGCACCTGCTGGTCGTCGGGATAGAGCAGCGGCAACTCCTGCTTGAACATCAGCACGCACGACGGGATCGGGGCCACGATGTCGTGGCCCTGGTCTACCAGCGCGGCCATTGCGGGGATATTGACGCGCCTGGCCTGCTCGATGGAGTCGAGGTCGCCCAGCTCGAGCTTCGGCATGCCGCAGCATCGCTCCTGCGGGATCACCGTCACCGGAATGCCGTTGTGGCGGAACACCGCGGCAAGATCCGCATCGATGTACGGCTCGTTGCGGTTGCAGTAGCACGTCGCGAACAGCGCAACGCGACCCTGCGTCTCCGGCGTGGGTTTCACGTCGAGACCCGGGCTGTCGCCGCGCGCGACGCGGCTGCGGCCCGAGTCGCTGTAGTAGTCCGGAATCGGCGCCTCGGGATGCACGCCCAGCGTCTTGTCGAGCATGCTGCGCCCGAACTCGCTGCCGTTCACCGCGTTCACGACCTGCGAGACCACCGGGATGCCAGCGATCGTGCCGACCATATCGGTCGACGTGAGGATCCTGTCGCGGAGTCGCGTCTCACCCTTGCGGAACCTGACCGCCTTCGCCCGCAGCATCAGGTGCGGGAAGTCGATGTTCCACGGATGGGGCGGCACGTACGGACACTTGGTCATGTAGCACATGTCGCACAGGTAGCAGTGGTCGACCACTTCCCAGTAGACCGGCTTGGCCACCTTGTCGAGTTCGCCCGAGGGCGACTCGTCGATCGCGTCGAACAGCAGCGGGAAGGCATTGCAGAGGCTGAAACAGCGGCGGCAGCCGTGGCACAGGTCGTAGACGCGCTCGAGTTCCTTGAACAGCGACTCCTCGCTGAAGAAGTCCGGGTTGCGCCAGTCGATTGGATGGCGCGTCGGCGCCGCAAGGCTGCCCTCGCGTCCGGCCGGGGTCGGTGTGTGTTCGGACATCGTCGTCTCCCGCAGCGCAGGTCGGCAGGCCGGTGCCGAAAAAAAGGGCGGACCCGACGGGCCCGCCCTCTCCAGCAACCGGCGTTGGACGGTCGATCAGAGGGCGTCGAGCGCCTTCTGGAACCGGTTCGCGTGCGAGCGCTCGGCCTTGGCCAGCGTCTCGAACCAGTCCGCGATCTCGTCGAAGCCTTCGTCGCGGGCCGACTTCGCCATGCCCGGGTACATGTCCGTGTACTCGTGCGTCTCGCCGGCGATCGAAGCCTTCAGGTTGTTCGACGTGCTGCCGATCGGCAGGCCCGTGGCCGGATCACCCACCGTCTCGAGGTATTCGAGATGGCCGTGCGCATGGCCGGTCTCGCCTTCGGCCGTCGAACGGAACACGGCCGCCACGTCGTTGAAACCCTCGACGTCGGCCTTCTGCGCGAAATACAGGTAGCGACGGTTCGCCTGCGACTCGCCGGCAAACGCATCCTTGAGGTTCTTCTCGGTCTTCGTGCCCTTCAGCGTCTTCATCGGTACCTCCGGAGGTGACTCGCTCGCCGCGGGGACGAGCCTGTTTTAGACTAAGTCTAACCTTACCGCAATCTAGGCCGTCGGCGGCATCAAGTCAACGCTAGCATCGAAGTCCGGGCAATGCGATCCGCGCACTCCGGTATTGCGGTTTCACCTGCGTTGACCCCTGCCGACCCCTGTGCAAGGCTTGCCCGCCCCGGAGGTGCCGTGACCAGCAAGAAAGCCAAGTCCCTCGACTTCGAACAGGCGCTTTCCGAGCTCGAGTCCGTGGTCGAGCGTCTCGAGCACGGCGAGCTGCCGCTCGAGGAGGCGCTGAAGCAGTTCGAGCGCGGCATCGAACTCGCGCGTTCGTGCCAGGTGTCATTGAAGCAGGCCGAGCAGAAGGTCGAGATCCTGCTGCAGAAAACGCCGGACGCCGAGCCGGAAGTCTTCGAACCGGACGAGTGACCCTGCTCGCGACCCTGCAAGCGGATCCGGGAATGAACTCCACCCTCAGCGCGCGCCTTGATGCCTGGCGGCGCCGCGTCGAGCTCGAGCTCGAGCGCTGGCTGCCTCCCGAGTCGGCGGTTCCCCAGCGCCTGCACGCGGCACAGCGTTACAGCGTGCTCGGCGCCGGCAAGCGGATCCGTCCCGTGCTGGTTTACGCGACGGCCGAAACTCTGGGCCTGCCGCTCGCCGAAGTGGACGCCGCCGCCTGCGCCGTCGAGCTGATACACGCCTACTCGCTGGTGCACGATGACCTTCCCGCGATGGACGATGACGACCTGCGCCGGGGCCGGCCCACGTGCCACAAGGCCTTCGATGAGGCGACCGCGATCCTGGCCGGCGACTCGCTACAGGTGCTCGCGTTCAAGCTGCTCGCGAGCCACGAACGGCTGCCGGCCGACGACCGGATCCGCGTCCGGCTGATCGACATCCTCGCCGACGCCAGCGGCACCGCCGGCATGGCCGGCGGCCAGGCACTCGACCTTGCGGCGGAAGGACGCCAGCTGTCACTCGCCGAAATCGAGCAGGTGCACGCGCTCAAGACCGGCGCGCTGATTCGGGCTTCGGTGCTGATGGCGGCGCACTGCTCGACCCGTCTCGACGACCCGGCGCTGCAGGCGCTCGGCGAGTTCGGGGCCCTGCTCGGGCTCGCGTTCCAGATCCAGGACGACATCCTCGACATCGAGGGCGACGCCGCGCTGATCGGCAAGCCGGTCGGCAGCGACGAGGCCCGCGACATGCCGACCTACCCCGCGGTGGCCGGGCTTGCGGCAGCGCACAATCGGGTGCGGGAACTGCATGCCGCCGCCGCAGCGCTGCTGGCCCGCCATGGCTGGGACGGAGGACCCCTGGCCGAGGTGGCGAACTGGCTGCTGACCCGGCGGCACTGAGCCCATGGGCCCTGCCGCAGTGCGGTAAACTTCTCGTTTATGTCCCTCGCCGACCTATACCCGCTGCTCGCGACAGTCGACTCGCCCGCGGACCTCAGACGGCTCCCGGAGTCGCAACTCGAGCCGCTGACGCGCGAGCTGCGCGAATTCCTGGTCCAGACCGTGAGCCAGATGGGCGGCCATTTCGCCGCCGGGCTCGGCACGGTCGAGCTGACCGTGGCACTGCATTACGTCTACGACACGCCACGCGACCGGCTGGTGTGGGACGTGGGCCACCAGGCATATCCGCACAAGGTGCTCACCGGACGGCGCGACCGGCTGCAGACGATCAAGCACAAGGGCGGGCTCGCGCCGTTCCCGAGCCGCCATGAAAGCGAGTACGACACGTTCGGCGTCGGGCACTCGAGCACGTCGATCAGCGCGGCGCTCGGCATGGCGCTCGCTGCGGCGCGCGCTGGCGAGCAGCGCCGGGTCGTCGCCGTGATCGGCGATGGAGCGATGAGCGCGGGCCAGGCGTTCGAGGCGATGAATCACGCCGGACCGCTGAAGGCGAACATGCTGGTCGTGCTGAACGACAACAAGATGTCGATCTCCGAGAACGTCGGCGCGCTTTCCCTGTACTTCGCGCGCGTGCTCTCGGGCCGCACCTATACGGCGTTCCGTGAAGGCAGCAAGAAGATCCTGCGCCGCATCCCGGCGATGTGGGAACTCGCCCGCCGCTCCGAGGAGCACATGAAGGGCATGGTGCTGCCGGGCACGCTGTTCGAGGAACTCGGTTTCAACTACCACGGCCCGGTCGACGGCCACGACGTGGGCGCGCTGGTCGACCAGCTCACCCGGCTGCGTGACCTGAAAGGCCTGCAGTTCCTGCACGTCGTCACGCAGAAAGGGCATGGCTATGCGCCCGCCGAGGCCGACCCGATCAAGTGGCACGGCCCGGGTCCGTTCGATCCCACCAGTGGGACGATCTTCAAGGAAAAGAGCTCGGGACCGGCTTACTCGCAGGTGTTCGGCCAGTGGCTGTGCGACATGGCCGAGCGCGACCCGCGCGTCGTCGGCATCACGCCCGCGATGCGCGAAGGATCGGGGCTGGTCGAGTTCTCGAAGAAGTTCCCGGACCGCTACTACGACGTGGCCATCGCCGAGCAGCACGCGGTCACGCTCGCGGCCGGCATGGCCTGCGAGGGCGCGCGGCCGGTGGTCGCGATCTACTCGACTTTCCTGCAGCGTGGCTACGACCAGTTGATCCACGACGTCGCGCTGCAGAACCTGCCGGTCACGTTCGCGGTCGACCGCGGCGGACTCGTCGGCGGCGATGGGGCCACGCACCAGGGCGCGTTCGACCTGACCTACCTGCGCTGCATCCCCAACATGGTGGTGATGACACCGTCCGACGAGAACGAGTGCCGGCAGATGCTCTACACCGGCGTCATGTGCGGCGCCCCGGCAGCCGTCCGCTATCCCCGTGGATCCGGACCGGGGGTTCGCGTCGAACAGCAGATGAGCGTCCTGCCTGTCGGGCGCGCGGAGATTCGCCGCGAAGGCCGGTCGGGACTGCTGTTGCTCGCCTTTGGAACCGTGCTCGCCCCCTGCATGACGATCGCCGAACGACTCGACGCCACGCTGGTGAACATGCGCTTCGTGAAGCCGCTGGATGAGGAACTCGTGCGTCGCCTCGCCGCGCAGCACGAGTGCATCGTGACGATCGAGGAGAACGTCATCGCCGGCGGCGCCGGCAGCGCGGTCAGCGAGTGCCTGGACGCCGCGGGCGTTGGGCGCGAGGTGCACCGGATCGGCATTCCCGACCGCTTCATCGAGCACGGCTCGCGCGAGGACTGCCTGGTCATGGCAGGGCTCGACGCCGCCGGACTCGAGCGCGCGATCACCCGGATCTGGCCCGTGCGGCCCGCCGTCCCAGCGGTCGCGATCGCGATCGCGGGCGGCCGCCCCGGCGCCGCGTGACCATGGACTGCCCCGTGAAGACGCCGACGACGATGGACGACGTGCAGGGACGGTCCGACTCCCGCCAGATCCCGATCAACAAGGTCGGCATCAAGGACATCTACCACCCGGTGCGGGTCAGGGACCGCAGCGGCGGCGAGCAGCACACCGTCGCGAACTTCAACATGTACGTCGCGCTGCCCCACAACTTCAAGGGCACGCACATGTCGCGCTTCGTCGAGGTGCTGCACGCACACGAGCGCGAGGTGTCGGTGGACTCGTTCCGGCAGATGCTGCACGAGGTGACGCGCCGGCTCGACGCCACCACCGGCCACATCGAGATGAGCTTCCCGTACTTCGTGATGAAGAAGGCACCGGTGTCCGGCGTCGAGAGCCTGATGAACTACCAGGCGAGCCTGATCGGCGAGGTGAGCGACGGCCGCGAGGAAATGTGGATCCGGGTCGTCGTGCCCGTGACCAGCCTGTGCCCGTGCTCGAAGAAGATCGCCGAGTACGGCGCGCACAACCAGCGCTCGCACATCACGATCAGGGCGCGTGTCCGCGAGCACATGTGGATCGAGGAGCTGATCGACGTCGCGGAGCAGGAGGCATCGAGCGAGGTCTACGGGATCCTGAAGCGCCCCGACGAGAAGTTCGTCACCGAGCGCGCCTACGACAACCCCAAGTTCGTCGAGGATATCGTGCGCGACGTGGCAGTGCGGTTGAACAGTGAGCCACGCGTGCGTGCTTACGTGGTCGAAGCCGAGAACTTCGAGTCGATCCACAACCACTCGGCATACGCGCTGATCGAGCGCGACAAGGAAGGCGGCTAGTTCTTCTTGCCCCGCTGCAGCCGGCCGATCAGCTCGCGCAGGAACACCTTGTTGAACCGCAGCTGGCAGGAGATCGATGCCTGCTCCAGCAGCGTCGCCGTGACCTTGAGCAGCGACACCGGCCCCTCGGCCTCGACGACCGTGTCGCGCCGCGAACCTTCGGAGTAGGCCGCCTCGCCGAAGCAGCCGCCACCCTCGATCCGGCCGACGATTTCGCCGCCGCGGGTCACGCGGACCCGGCCGCTCACGACGACGTAGAACCGGTCGTCGGTATCGCCCGGCCGCAGCACCGCGTCGCCCGCCTGGCACTCGATCCACAGCCCGGCCTTCATCACTTCGCGAATCTCGGCATGCGAGAAATCGTGGAAGAAGCTCAGCTTGCGCAGTACCGCAAAGCGCTCCTCGTCGTCGATCCCGGCCTGCACGGTGCGAAGCTTTTGGTGGACGCGGGTCAGGTCCGCGGCGAATTCCGCGCCGTTTCGATAGCGGCGTCCGGGCTCCTTCTCGAGCGCCCGGTGCACCACGACTTCGAGCTCCTCGGGAATCTCCGCGCGCACCTGCCGCAGCGGCTCCGGCGCCGCCTGCACCACCTGCCGCAGCAACTTGCCGAGTGCACCAGCCCGGAACGGGCGGTGGCCGCACAGCATCTCGTACATCACCGCACCCAGTGAATATAGGTCGGACCGCGAATCGAGGTCCTGTCCCTGCACCTGTTCCGGCGACATGTAGGCAGGGCTGCCGGCCACGCCCTCGAGTCGCGAGACGTCGGAGTCGGATACCAGCGCGATGCCGAAATCCACGATGCGGACGTCGCCGCCGTGCGTCAGCAGGATGTTAGACGGCTTGATGTCACGGTGCACGACGCCGCGCGAGTGCGCGTAGTGCAGTGCCTTGGCGCACTTGTAGACGATCTCGACCACCTGGTCGATCGGCAGCAGGCTGCCCGGGCGACAGTACGCCGACAACGTGCGCGCGCCGTGGATGTGCTCGGTCACCACGTAGCGGCGCCCGTCCTCCTCGCCCGCGTCGTAGATCGGGACGATGTTCGGGTGCTGCAGCTTGCCGACCATGTGCGCTTCGCCGAGGAACATGCGTCGCGCATTGCGCGACTCGGCGTCGTCGGTGTTGGTCGCGTGGTAGAACTTGATCGCGACGTCCCGGCCGTAGAACGGGTCGTGTGACAGGTAGACGGTGCCGGTGCTGCCCCGCCCCACCTCGTGCACGACGTAGTACTTGCCGATGCGCTCGGGCGCCGCCGGCGGCGGCGGCAGCAGGGGTTCGGTCCGGGTCTCTGCGAGCGCGTTCTGCTGTGTCACTGTACTGCGCGGACGGGCGTTGGCCCCCGGTTTCGGCCGGGATTCGGGTTGTTCCGCGCTGGAGCATAGGGAAGCCGCCCCGGGCATTCCGTGACCCACCTCGCGGATCCCTCAGCGGTGGCGGGCGGTCGCGGCCGACTGTCACGAGAAGTGGTCGTAACCCCCGCCGGCCACGCCCACTTCGACACCAGCCCGCGTGCACTGCACGCCGTTACCCTGCACGATCCGGCCGATCCGCGTGAGTTGTGTTGCGACGCCGAGTCCCGCTTCGACACCGGCGGCATGCTCGGGCGCCACCGTGAACAGGAGTTCGTAGTCGTCGCCGCCGAACAGCACGAAGCGCTCACACTCGTCTCGAGTGCAGCGCGACTGCAGCGGCGCGGAGATTGGCAACGACTCCAGTTCGAGCGCCGCGCCCACGCCACTCGAATCGCACAGCTTGCGCAGGTCGCCGAGCAGGCCGTCCGACACGTCCATTGCAGCGCTCGCGATGCCGCCGAGTGCGCGCCCGAGCGCGATCCGTGGCTCGGCATACAGATGGCGCCTGATCAGCGGATTGTCGAGCGCGTCGAACGATCCGCCTTGCCGCAGAGCCTCGAGTCCCGCGGCAGACTCGCCGGGGGATCCCGACACGTAGAGCAGGTCACCCGGCCGCGCGCCGCTGCGCCTGAGCGCCAGCGACGGGTCCACGAACCCGAGCACCTCGACCGTGATGACGCGCGGGCCACGCACGGTATCGCCACCAACCAGCGCCACGCCATACTCGTCCGCAAGCGCGAGCAACCCCGCGGAGAATTCCGTCAACCACTCCTCGTCGGCTTCGGGCAGCGACAGCGACAGCAACGCCCACGCCGGCTCGGCCCCCATCGCGGCAAGGTCGCTCAGGTTCACCGCGAGTGCGTTATGGCCGACTGACCGGGCGGGTGCGCCGCGCAGGAAATGCGTACCCTCGACCAGCGTGTCCGTGGCCGCGACCAGCGCCCGTCCCGCAGGCACCTCGAGCAGCGCCGCGTCGTCGCCGACGCCGAGCAGCACGTCGCGCCGCGCGGTCGGCCGCGAGAAGAATCGCTCGATCAGTGCGAATTCGCCGAGCGGCACGACGCGGCGTGGCTCAGGCGCGCTCGCGAGTCAACGCCTGCTCGGCCGCCCGCAACTTGCGCGCTGCCCGGTCGAGCACGGCGTTCACGAACTTGTGACCGTCCGTGGCACCGAAACGCTTCGTGAGCTCGACGCCCTCGTTGATCACCACGCGGTAAGGCACGTCGAGGCAGTGCTGCAGTTCGTGGACGCCGATCATCAGCACGGCGTGCTCGATCGGATCAAGCTGCGCGACAGGCCGGTCGACCAGCGATGCGATCTCGGCGTCCAGTGACTCGCTGGCTCCGGTCGTGCCCTTCAGCAGCACATCGAAATACGCGCGGTCCGCGCCGTCGAACCCTTCTTCCTGCGCGTACTGGTTCAGCAGCTCGGCGTAGCCCTGGCCCGTCATCTGCCACTGGTAGAGCGCCTGCATGGCGAACTTCCGGGACAGGCTCCTCGCCCGTCCTGCGCGGTCGGGTCGTGCCATGGTCAGACGTCCAGTCGCCGCAGCAGGTTCGCGAGTTCGAGCGCGCAAAGCGCTGCGTCCGCGCCCTTGTTGCCTGCCTTGGTGCCGGCGCGCTCGATCGCCTGCTCGATCGTGTCGGTGGTGAGCACGCCGAAGGCCACCGGGACCCCGGTCTCCTCGGCAGCACGCGAGAGGCCGGCGGCGCACTGCCCAGCCACGTAGTCGAAGTGCGGCGTGGCGCCGCGGATCACTGCGCCCAGTGCCACGACGGCGTCGTAGCGCTTGCTGGCGGCGACCCGCTTCACGACGAACGGCAGGTCGAAAGCCCCCGGAACGCGGATCAGCTCGACCTGCTTCTCGCTGGCACCGTGCCGCAGCAGCGCATCGACCGCGCCGCGCACCAGCGAGTCCACGATCATGTCGTTGAAGCGCGACGCCACGATCGCGAAGCGCAGGTCGCGTGCCACGAGGTCGCCGTTGATAGTGCGGATGTTGTCCATGTCGATTCCTCAGCTGCTTGCGTCGACGTACTCGACCACTTCCAGGCCGAATGCGGACAGGCCGTGCATCTGCTTAGGCGCACTCAGTACCCGCATGCGGGTGACACCCAGGTCGCGCAGGATCTGTGCGCCGATGCCATATGTCCTCAGCACCTGCGCGCCACTGGTGCGCGGGTTCGGCGGAGCACGCTCGGCCGAGCGCACTGCCTCGGCGATCTCGAGCGGACTCTCGTGCGGGCGCAGCAGCACCACGATGCCGTCGCCCTCGCGCGCGATGCGCTCCATCGCGCTGCGCAGCGACCAGCTGAGACCGTGCTCGTGTGCTCCCACGACGTCGCGCACCGTGTCCTTCAGGTGCACGCGGACCAGTGGGGTGGCGGTCCGTCCGAGCGACCCGCGGACCAGCGCGAGGTGCACCGTGCCGTTCACATGGTCCTCGTAGCAGTACAGGCGGAATGGACCGAAGTCGGTGGTGATTTCGCGCTCGGCGATGCGCTCGACCGAGCGCTCCTTCTCGAGCCGGTAGCGGATCAGGTCGGCAATCGTGCCGAGCTTGAGATCGTGCTGCCGTGCGAACTCCTCGAGCTGTGGACGCCGCGCCATCGTGCCGTCGTCATTGAGGATCTCAACGATGACGGCGGCCGGCTCGAGCCCGGACAACCGCACCAGGTCGCAGCCCGCCTCGGTGTGGCCGGCGCGCGTCAGCACGCCGCCGGGCTGGGCCATCAGCGGGAAGATGTGACCGGGCTGGCGCAGGTGATCCGGACGCGCGTCCGGCGCGACGGCCGTGCGAATCGTGTGCGCGCGGTCATAGGCCGAGATGCCGGTCGTGACGCCCTCGGCGGCCTCGATCGACACCGTGAAATTGGTGGTCTGGTCGGCGTCGGTCTCGGTGACCATCAGCGGCAGCCGGAGCTGCCGGCAGCGGTCGCGGGTAAGTGTCAGGCAAATCAGGCCCCGGCCGAAGCGCGCCATGAAGTTGACGTCCTCCGGACGGACCTTGGAGGCGGCCATGACCAGGTCGCCCTCATTCTCGCGGTCCTCGTCGTCCATCAGGACGACCATGCGCCCCTGCCGGATGTCGTCGAGAATGGCGTCGATGGAACTTAGTGATCCCATTCGAAATACATCGCAAGTTGTTGTTTTAAAAACAGTAAGGCCCGATCACATCGCGGGACCCCTGGCGCAGGGGTGAAAGTGTAGCAGGCAGCGCAGCCGCCTGCGCCCGCCGCGGGCGGGCGCGTCAGCGCCCCGCCTCGAGCATCCGCTCGAGATAGCGGGCGATGATGTCCACCTCGAGGTTGACCCGCGTTCCAGGCCGGTAGCCCCCAAGGGTCGTGACCTCGAGCGTGTGCGGGACCAGGTTCACGTCGAACCGTCTGCCCGAGACCCCGTTCACGGTCAGGCTTACGCCGTCGACGCAGATCGAACCCTTGCGGGCGACGTAGCGTGCGAGATCCGCGGGCACCTCGAACTCCATGCGAACGGAACGTGCGTCGTCGTGCCGGGCGACCACCTCGCCTACGCCATCAACGTGGCCGGTGACGTAGTGTCCGCCGAGCGCCTGCCCGGCCTGCAGCGCCTTCTCGATGTTGACGCGGGTACCGGAAACGGCCGCACCCAGCGTCGTCAGCGACAGAGTCTCGCGCGAGACGTCGGCCGCAAACGCATGCGGCTCCAGGTCGGTGGCGGTCAGGCACGCGCCACTTACGGCGATGCTGCCACCCACCTGCACCTCGGCGAGCGAGACCGGCCCGGTGTCGATCCACAGCGTCACATCACCGCCGCGCGCTTCCACTGCGCGGATGCTGCCGACGCCCTGCACGATCCCGGTGAACATCACACACCTGCCTTGCGTCGCGGACGCAGCGTCAGCCTGAGGTCATCGCCGATGCGCTCGACGTCCCGCCACTCGAACTCGCAGCGATCGCACATCTGCTCGAGCTCGGGCAGGTTGAAGAGGCCGCGCGCCGCGTCGCCGAGCACCACCGGCGCCATGTAGACGACGAGTTCGTCGACGAGGTGTTTGCGCATGAAGTCCCCGGCGAGCGTCGGCCCCGCCTCGACCAGCACCTCGTTGCAATCGAGCTCCGCCAGCCGGGCCAGCAGCGCCTGGAGGTCGAGCCCGTCGTCGGCCGCGGCGATCGATTCGACGCGGGCGCCCGCGGCGCGCAATGCGCCAGCGGACGGCAAGCCCGCGTCACGTGTGACGATCAGCGTCGAACCCGCGAAACACAGCACCTGCGCGGTCGGCGGCGTCCTCAGGTCCGTGTCGACCACGACCCGGAGCGGCCGGCGCCCGCGCATCTCGAAATGCGGATCCCGCACGGTCAGCATCGGGTCGTCCGCGAGCACGGTGCCGCTGCCGGTGACGATCGCGGACGCCCGGGCCCTGAGCCGCTGCACGTCCGCGCGCGACTTCTCGCCGGTGATCCACTTGCTCGTACCGTTCGCAAGTGCCGTGCGCCCGTCGAGGCTCGCGCCGAGCTTCAGCGTCACCCAGGGCCGGCCATGCACCATGCGCGATACGAAACCCCGATTGAGCTCGGCCGCCTCCTCCGCCAGCAGGCCCGTCGACACGGCGATCCCCGACTGGACGAGCCGCAGCACACCGCCGCCATCGACGCTGGGATTCGGATCGCGCATGGCGATCACGACGCGGGCGACGCGGGCTTCGATCAGCGCGTCGGCACAGGGTGGCGTGCGGCCGTGGTGCGAGCACGGCTCAAGCGTCACGTAGACGGTCGCGCCCGCAGCGGCCGCGCCGGCGTCCCTCAGCGCAAAAACCTCGGCATGGGGCTCGCCGGCACGCTCGTGGAATCCCTCGCCCACGACCTGGCCCCAGCGGACGACCAGGCAGCCGACCGCCGGGTTCGGTGCCGTGGAGTACAGGCCGCGCCGGGCGAGCTCGAGCGCCCGCCGCATGTACTGGTGGTCTTCCTGCGAGAACACGGTTACTTGCCCTCGCGGTCCGGGTCCGCTGCCGACCACAACCCGAGCTGCATGTCCTCGACAGATCGCGGCCGGCGGTTCCGCAGCCGATCGATCTCCTCCCGGAACGCATCCACGTCCTGGAAGCTGCGATACACGGACGCGAAGCGGACGTAGGCGACCTCGTCGAGCTGATGCAGCTCATCCATCACGAGCTCGCCGATCAGCCGCGCGGGCACCTCGCGCTCGCCGAGCGTGCGCAGCTTGTGGCACACGTGGTTCACCGCCGCGTCGACCGCTTCGCTGGACACGGGGCGCTTTTCCAGCGCCCGCAGCATGCCCGAGCGCAGCTTTGCCTCGTCGAACGGCTCACGGTTCGCATCGCTCTTCACCACGCGCGGCATCACGAGCTCGGCGGACTCGAACGTCGTGAAGCGCTCCCCGCACTGCAGGCACTCGCGCCGCCGCCGCACCTGCTGGCCCTCGGCCGCGAGGCGCGAGTCGATGACCTTGGTCTCCTCGTGCGCGCAGAAGGGGCAGAACATCGAGTGCCGGCAGCCCCGCCGTCAGCCGTAGACCGGAAACTTGCCGCAGATCTCGAGCACCGACTTGCGCGTGCGCTCGATAACTGCTTCGTTCGCCACGTCGTCGAGCACGTCGGCGATCCACGTCGAGAGTTGCGTGACCTCCGCCTGGCCGAAGCCACGCGTCGTCACGGCCGGCGTGCCGATGCGCAACCCACTGGTCACGAACGGCGAGCGCGGGTCGTTCGGCACGGTATTCTTGTTCACCGTGATGTTCGCACGGCCAAGCGCCGCGTCCGCGTCCTTGCCCGTCACGCCCTTGTCGATCAGGTCAACCAGGAACAGGTGGTTGTCGGTGCCGCCCGAGACGATCTTGTAGCCGCGGGCCTGCAGCCCGGCGACCATCGCCCGGGCATTCGCCACGACGAGCTGCTGGTAGCCGGTGAACTCCGGCTGCAACGCCTCGAGGAAGGCCACGGCCTTCGCGGCGATCACGTGCATCAGCGGCCCCCCCTGCGTGCCCGGGAAGATCAGCGAGTTCAGCTTCTTCGTGATCTCGTCGTTGGCGCGCGCGAGGATGATGCCGCCCCGCGGCCCGCGCAGCGTCTTGTGCGTCGTTGACGTAACCACGTCCGCGAACGGAATCGGGCTCGGGTATACACCCGCCGCGACCAGCCCGGCGACGTGCGCCATGTCGACGAGGAAGAACGCACCGACGTCGTCCGCAATCTTGCGGAACCGCGCCCAGTCGACGACGCGCGAATACGCCGAGAAGCCGGCGATCACGAGCTTCGGCTTGTGCTCGTGCGCGAGCCGCTCGACCTGCGCGTAGTCAATCTCGCCGGTGGCCGGGTCGAGCCCGTACTGCACCGCGTTGAAGATCTTGCCCGAGAAGTTGACCTTGGCGCCGTGCGTCAGGTGGCCGCCGTGATCGAGGCTCATGCCGAGGATCGTATCGCCCGGCTTGATCAGCGCGAGATACGCCGCGGCGTTCGCTTGCGAGCCCGAGTGCGGCTGGACGTTGGCGAAATCCGCGCCGAACAGCTTCTTCGCGCGCTCGATGGCCAGTTGTTCCGCGATGTCCACGTACTCACAGCCGCCGTAGTAGCGCTTGCCGGGATAGCCCTCGGCGTACTTGTTCGTCAGCACCGATCCCTGGGCCTCGAGCACGCGCGGGCTCGCATAGTTCTCGGACGCGATCAGCTCGATGTGCTCTTCCTGGCGGGTTCGCTCGTGATCGAGCGCAGCCGCGAGTTCGGGGTCGAACCCGGCGATGTGCATGCTGGCGGGAAACATGGGTACTCCACGGACTGGGACCGCTAATTGTAGCCGTTTGTGATCGAACGAGTCCGAGCCAGCCTCGACTCGGCGGCCTCCGGCACAAGCTGGCAGGGAAGCCGATGCCGGGGACGCCGTAAACCCATCCATGGGGGCTCGCACGCGGCGTCCATGCCGCGTGACGCCCCGTCATCGGCTTCCCTGCCAGCTTGTGCCGGAGGCCGTATCAGCGACGGCGGCGCCGGACAGGGTCCCACCACAGGTCAATGCCCACACTTGGCGCCAAGGCTGTGATCTCGACATCGCAAGATCAGGGCCACTCGCGCAGCAGGCCACCGCTTCCGGTCACTGGTGTTCCGGGGTGCCATTGCGGGGCGTCACGCGGCATGGACGCCGCGTGCGAGCCCCCATGGATGGGTTTACGGCGTCCCCGCCATGGCACCCCGGAACACCAGTGACTGGCACGTGGCGCGAGTCGCGCGCAGGCCGCATAATCGCGGCCCTTTTTCCCCCTTCCACCGATTCTCGAGCCTATGGCCCAGTTCATCTACACCATGAACCGCGTCGGGAAGATCGTGCCCCCGAAGCGCGTGATCCTCCGCGACATCTCCCTCAGTTTCTTCCCGGGTGCCAAGATCGGCGTGCTCGGCCTGAATGGCTCGGGCAAGTCCACGCTGCTCAGGATCATGGCCGGCCTCGACACGGAGATCGAGGGCGAGGCCAGGCCCCAGCCGGGGATCAAGATCGGCTTCCTGCAGCAGGAGCCGCAGCTGGACGAGACCAAGGACGTGCGCGGCAACGTCGAGGTGGCCGTTGCCCACGTCAAGGACGCGCTCGCCCGGCTCGACGCCGTGTATGCGGCCTACGCCGAGCCTGACGCGGATTTCGACAAGATCGCGGCGGAGCAGGCGAAGCTGGAAGCAATCATCCAGGCCACCGACGGCCACAACCTCGAGCGCCAGCTCGAAGTGGCCGCCGACGCGCTGCGCCTGCCGCCGTGGGAAGCCGACGTCACGAAGATCTCGGGCGGTGAGCGCCGCCGCGTCGCTCTCTGCCAGTTGCTGCTGTCTAAGCCCGACATGCTGCTGCTCGACGAGCCCACCAACCACCTCGATGCAGAATCGGTGCGCTGGCTCGAGCACTACCTCGAGCAGTACCCGGGCACTGTGATCGCCGTCACCCACGACCGTTACTTCCTGGACAACGTCGCAGGCTGGATCCTCGAGCTCGACCGCGGCCACGGCATCCCGTGGCAGGGCAACTACTCGTCCTGGCTGGAACAGAAGGAGGCGCGCCTCAAGGTCGAGGAGCAGCAGCAGGAGGCGCTGAAGAAGATGCTGGCGCGCGAACTCGAGTGGGTGAGGCAGAACCCGAAGGCGCGGCAGGCCAAGAGCAAGGCCCGCATGCAGCGCTTTGAGGAACTGCAGTCGCGCGAGTTCCAGGAGCGCAACGAGACCAACGAGATCTACATCCCGCCGGGCCCGCGGCTCGGCGAGCTCGTCGTGGAGTCCAAGGGGCTCGCGAAGGCCTACGGCGACAAGCTGCTGTTCGAGAACCTGAATTTCAACCTGCCGCAGGGCGGCATCGTCGGCATCATCGGGCCGAACGGCGCCGGCAAGACCACGCTGTTCCGCATCCTCACCGGCCAGGAGACGGCGGACGCAGGGGAGATCCGCATCGGCCCGTCCGTTCAGCTCGCTTACGTGGACCAGTCGCGACAGACGCTCGACGACAAGAAGACGGTCTGGCAGGAAATCTCGAACGGCCTCGACATGCTGAAGGTCGGCAACTACGAGACGCCGTCACGCGCCTACGTCGGCCGCTTCAATTTCCGCGGCGCCCAGCAGCAGCAGGCGATCGGGGAGCTCTCGGGCGGTGAGCGCAATCGCGTGCACCTCGCGAAGGTGCTGAAGGAAGGCGGCAACGTGATCCTGCTCGACGAGCCGACGAACGACCTCGACGTCGAGACGCTGCGGGCGCTCGAGGAAGCGCTGCTCAGTTTCCCTGGCTGCGCGGTCGTGATCTCGCACGATCGCTGGTTCCTCGACCGCATCGCGACCCACATCCTCGCGTTCGAGGGCAACAGCGAGGTCGTCTGGTTCGAGGGCAACTACTCCGAGTACGTCGAGGACCTGAAGCGCCGGCGCGGCGACGACGCCGAGCAGCCGCACCGCATGCGCTATCGCAGCCTGCACGCCTGAGACGGATGGAACCGAGCGGGAGCAACATGGCACGCACACCGAAGCGACCCGCACTCGAGATCGACGGCAGGCGGCTCACGCTCGCGCAACTGCGGGCGTTCGAGTCGCGTCGCCCGCGCGTGACGCTGGCGCCGGCGGCGCGCCGGCGCATGCAGGCGTCGCGCGACGCAGTGCAGCGCGCGATCGAACGCGGCGACGTGAGCTACGGCATCAACACCGGCTTCGGCGCCTTCGCCAACCGCGTAATTCCGACTGCCAAGACTCGCAAGCTGCAACTGAACCTGATCCGCAGTCACGCCTGCGGCACGGGCCGTCCGCTGCCCGCATCGATCGTGCGGCGGATGCTGCTGCTCAAGGCGAACAGTCTCGCCGCCGGCTTCTCGGGAGCGCGACCGCTGGTGGCCGAGATGCTGCTCACGCTGCTCAACGCGGACGTGCTGCCGGTCGTGCCGTCGCAGGGATCGGTCGGCGCTTCCGGCGACCTCGCTCCGCTAGCTCACGTAGCGCTCGCGCTGATCGGCGAAGGAGAAGCGACCCGCGGCGCGGACGAACTCGCAGGCCTTGATGTCCCGAAGGCAGTGGGCCTCGAGCCGCTGGTTCTCGAGGCGAAGGAAGGCCTCGCCCTGCTGAACGGGACGCAACTCAGCCTCGCACTGGCGCTCGACGGGCTGTTCCGTGCTGAGCAACTGCTCGACGCCTCGATCGTTGCAGGTGCGCTTACGGTCGAGGGTCTTGCCGGCAGCCACGCACCTTTCGATCGGCGCATCCAGGAAGCGAGCCGGCTCCCGGGCCAGGTTGAGGTCGCCGCGCGGTTGCGCAAGTTGCTCACCGACAGCGAGATCCTGAAGAGCCACGAGGATTGCGAGCGCGTGCAGGATCCCTACGCAGTGCGCTGCATGCCACAGGTGTTCGGGGCCGTGGAACACACGCTCGACCACGCGCGCACGGTGCTGGCCGCCGCCGTGAACGGCGTGTCGGACAACCCGCTGATCTTCGGCCGGGACATACTCTCGGGCGGCAACTTCCACGCGGAGCCGATCGGCTTCATCAGCGATTTTCTCGCGATCGCGGTCGCCGAACTCGCCAGCATCGCCGAGCGACGCATCGACCTGCTCGATCGCCGCGTCAATCCGAACCTGAACATGTTCCTCGCGACCGAGCCCGGCCTCGAGTCGGGTTTCATGATGGCGCACGTGACCGCGGCGGCGCTGGTCTCCGAGAACAAGACGTACGCACACCCCGCCTCGGTGGACAGCCTGCCGACCTCGGCTGGACAGGAAGACCACGTGAGCATGGCACCGTGGGCCGGCCGCAAGCTTCTGGAGATCTGCACGAACACGGCGACCGTGCTCGGCATCGAGCTGCTCGCCGCGGCCCGCGCGATCGACAGCATGCGCCCGCTGAAGACGACGCCAGCGCTCGAGCAGGTCCACGCCCTCGTCCGCACTCATGCGCCGTTCCTGGCGCACGATCATCGGCTCGACCGGGGCATCGCCGCGCTCACGACGCTCGTGCAGAGCGGCGCACTGTCGCGTTTGCTGCGGTAGCGCGATCGTGCGCGGCGTTGCCGTCGTCCTCGCCTGCTTTACGCTGCTTGCCCTGCTGCTCGCGTGGAGCCGATGGCTGGCCGGTCGCAAGCTGGCGACGCTCGGACACGTCGTTCTCGGGGTCGCGGCTGGCTGGGCCGCCCTGATGCTCTGGTCAGTGACGGGCAGCCTGGTGTCCTACGAGCCCGTGATCCGGGGCCAGCCCGTGGCCGAGCTGTATCTCGAGCGGGTCGGCTCCAGGAATTTCCGAGGGACGCTGACGCGACTGCCCGGTGGCCGCGTGCAGGTGTTCGAACTCACCGGCGACCAATGGCGGCTCGAGGCCCGGACGCTCGACTGGCAGGGCCGCGCCGCGGATCTCGGACTAGACCCGATGTACCGCCTGGAGCGCCTGAGCACGCGCCCTCAGCCGGCCTCCGACGCCCGGGCCGCCGGCGATGAGCCGGAACCCTCGCGCTACACCCTTTCCTCGGACTCGGGGGAAGACCTCTGGGCAAAGGCCCGCACCAGCCCCAGCTGGATGCGCCACCTGCAGGGCGGCCACGCCGATAGCCCTTGGCGGCCCCTGGTCGACGAAGCCCGGTTCACCGTCTGGCTGGCGGGGCCGGCGCTACGGATCGAGCCGGCCAACGAAGCCGCCGCCACGAGCGCCAAGCCATCCGCCTGACCGTGCTGCCTGGCGCCGTGGGTTCGGCTACACTCGGGGCGTCACCCGGCCTCGGATGCCGTTCCATGTCAGTCTACGTCGACGCACAGAGCCGTCTGCACCACGACCAGGAACGCAGCCTCGCGCTCAATTGCCCGCACTGCCAGGTCTTCTCGCACATCACGGCAGTCTCGGTTCCGCATTACTCCGAGCTCGTCGCGAGCCGGCCGAGCCAGGTCGGTGTCGTCTATCGCTGCGATTCCTGCAATGCGCCGGTCTTCCTGCGCTTTGCCGTGAAGATGTACGCGGCCAACCGTGTCGAGCTCGCGAACAACTTCGTCGAGCTCGAACGGGCGCGTGAGAAGTTCAATTTCACCTACCTCCCGGAGGAGAGCGAGAAACTCTTCCGCGAGGCGCTCGGGTGCTACTCGGCCGGCCACTTCAACGCGTTCGCTTCGATGTGCAGGCGCACCGCGCAGACGGTCTTCAACGATCTCGGTGAGAACGGGCGCCTGCGGATCTTCAACCAGATCAACGAAGCGCGCGAAATGGCGGAGATCGATACCGACACTTTTGCCGTCGTCAAGAAGGTCCTGTTCGGCACCGACGCGGATGCGTGGCCGTCGCTGCCGGAGATCGGCGCCTACGAGTCGGGCGTGCTGCTCGAGCTCGTCAAGGACATGCTGTACCAGGCATACGTGCGCAAGGGCAAGTTGCAGCAGGCCATGATGGTGCGGCGGTTTTTCGCCGAGGAGACTCTCGACAAGATCACGCCGATCGGGCGGGCCGCCGGCGCGGAGTGATCCCGGGCGCTTCGCGGCGCGACGCAACGCAGACGCGAAGCGTCAAGTGACTGCGAGAGGCGTCAGCCGACCCAGACGCGAGCGTTGCGGAACATCCGCATCCACCCGCTGTCTTCGCCCCAAGTGTCCGGGTGCCAGGAATTCTGTACGGTGCGGAACACACGCTCCGGGTGCGGCATCAGGATGGTCGCGCGGCCATCACGGCTGGTGAGGCCCGTGATGCCGGCCGGTGAGCCGTTCGGATTGGCGGGATAGAGCTCCGTGGCTTTACCGCTATTGTCGACGTAACGCAGGCTCACGAGCCCCGTCGCCAGGCACTGCTGCACGGCCGCGCCTGCGGAAAACTCCGCCCGACCTTCGCCATGCGCGATCGCGATCGGCATCACCGAGCCCTGCATGCCCGCGAGGAACAGCGACGGCGACGGCAGCACTTCCACGAGACCCACTCGCCCCTCGAACTGCTCGGAACGATTGCGTACGAACCGTGGCCAATGCTCCGCGCCGGGCACCAGCGACCTGAGCGCGGCGAGCATCTGGCAGCCATTGCATACACCGAGCGTGAAGGAGTCGCCGCGCGCGAAGAAGCGCTCGAACTGCTGCCGGAGCTGCGCATTGAACAGGATGGACTTGGCCCAGCCTTCGCCTGCCCCGAGCACGTCGCCGTACGAGAACCCGCCGCAGGCGACGACGCCGCGGAAGTCGTCCAGGCGCTTGCGGCCCGCGATCAGGTCCGTCATGTGCACGTCGACCGGCGCGAATCCCGCCCGATGAAATGCGGCAGCCATCTCCAGCTGGCTGTTGACGCCCTGCTCGCGAAGGATCGCGACCGGCGGTCGCGCGCCCTCGAGGATCATCGGTGCGGCAACGTCCCGGGCCGGATCGAATGTCAGTCGCGCATGCAGCCCCGGGTCGGCCGGATCGGTTGCACGCGCATGCTCTTCGTCCGCGCATGCAGGATTGTCGCGCAGCGACTGCATGCGGAAGGTCGTCTCCGACCAGGCGCGACGGAGTTCGGTTCGCGTGGCGGAGAACAGCGGCCGCCCGGCGACGGTGACGCGCACATTTTCCGATTCGTTGACGCGCCCTATCGTACGAGCGCAGTCGTCGAGCCCGGATTCGCGCAGTATGGCGAGCACCTGTTGCTCGGCAGATGCTTCGACCTGCAGCACGGCGCCGAGCTCTTCGGCAAACAGCGCGGCCACGGCACGGCTCTCGCCGCCGACAGCGACGAGATCGGCGTCGATGCCGCATCTGCCGGCGAACGCCATCTCGCAGAGCGTGACGAACAGACCGCCGTCCGAGCGGTCGTGGTACGCGAGCACCAGGCCGGCGCGGCGCAGCCGCACCAGCGCCTTGAAGAACGCGCGCAGGCGCAGTGGCTCGTCGCAGTCCGGCGCCTCCCGTCCCACCCGGCCGTAGACCTGCGCAAGGCACGAACCGCCGAGCCTGTCCCGGCCCGCGCCGAGATCCACGAGCACCAGGCGCGTGTCGCCGCGATCGGTCCTGAGCTGGGGCGTGAGCGTGCGCCGCACGTCCTGCACCGGAGCAAACGCGGAGACAATCAGCGAGACGGGCGCCACGACCTGTCGTGTTTCGCTGCCGTCCCGCCACGCCGTCCTCATCGACAGTGAATCCTTGCCGACCGGAATCGCGATTCCGAGCGCAGGACAGAAGTCCTCGCCCACCGTGCGTACGGCGTCGTACAGGTCCGCGTCTTCACCGGGCTCGCCGCAGGCCGCCATCCAGTTGGCGGACAGCCGGATGTCCTCGATGCGCGCGATGTCGGCTGCCGCGATGTTGGTCACGGCTTCGGCTACCGCCATCCGTGCCGCGGCGGAAGAATCGAGCAGTGCGAGCGGTGTCCGCTCGCCGATGGCCATCGCCTCGCCGCGCGTCGAGAAGTAATCGCTGATGGTCACGGCGACGTCGCTGACCGGCACCTGCCAGGGCCCCACCAGCGGGTCGCGACTGATCATGCCGCCGACGGAGCGGTCGCCGATCGTGATCAGGAACGTCTTGTCGGCGACCGCCGGCAGGCGCAGCAGCCTGAATGCGGCCTCCCGCAAGTCCACGCCACGACCGTCGAAGTCGTCACTCGCGCCCTCGAGTCGACGGACGTCGCGGGTCATGCGCGGCGGCTTGCCGAGCAGCGTATCGAGCGGCATCGCCACGGGTGCGTTGCCGAACAGCGGATCCGACACGTGCAGCGTACCGTCCGCGGTTACCTCGCCGATCACGGCATATGGACAGCGCTCGCGCTCGCACAGCGCACCGAACTCGTCCATCCGCCCGGCAGCGACGATCAGCACGTAGCGCTCCTGCGCCTCGTTGCACCAGATCTCGAGCGGCGACATGCCGGGCTCGTCGCTCAGCACCTTGCGCAGGTCCACGCGTCCCCCGCAGCCGCCGTGCGCGACCGACTCCGGCACGGCATTCGAGAGGCCACCGGCGCCGACGTCATGGATCAGCAGGATCGGGTTGTCGGGCCCGAGGCCGGAGCAGCCGTCGATGACTTCCTGGGCGCGACGCTGGATCTCGGGATTGCCCCGCTGCACCGATGCGAAATCGAGGTCAGCGGAACTAGCGCCCGCGCCGACCGACGAAGCCGCGCCGCCACCGAGGCCGATCAGCATCGCGGGACCGCCGAGCACGACGATCCGTGCGCCAGCGACGATCGTTGCCTTCTCCACGTGCTGTCGACGAATGTTGCCGAGGCCGCCCGCGATCATGATCGGCTTGTGATAGCCGCGCAGCGACGACCGCCCGGGCGACTCGACCTGCTGCTCGAACGTGCGGAAGTACCCGCAGATGCCGGGTCGGCCGAACTCGTTGTTGAACGACGCAGCCCCGATCGGGCCTTCGAGCATGATCTGCAGCGCCGCAGCGATCCGGTCCGGCTTGCCGAGGTCCTGTTCCCAGGGTTGCGTGGCGCCCGGAATGCGCAGGTTCGAGACCGTGAATCCGACCAGGCCGGCCTTCGGCTTCGACCCGCGCCCGGTGGCGCCCTCGTCGCGGATTTCGCCGCCGGAGCCCGTGGCCGCGCCGGGAAACGGCGAGATCGCCGTCGGGTGATTGTGGGTCTCGACCTTCATCAGGATGTCGATCGGCTCGTCGGACGCCGCGTACTCACCGCTGCCCGCGCGTGCAGACCAGCGCCGGCCCGGCCAGCCCTCGATCACCGCCGCGTTGTCGCGATACGCGGACAGCACGCCGCGCGGATTCTTCGCATGAGTGTTGCGGATCATGCCGAACAGCGACTTCTCGCTCGGCACGCCGTCGACGATCCACTCTGCGTTGAAGATCTTGTGCCGGCAATGCTCCGAGTTCGCCTGCGCGAACATCATCAGCTCCACGTCGGTCGGATCGCGGCCGAGCCCGCGAAACGCCTCGAGCAGGTAATCGATCTCGTCATCGGACAATGCGAGACCGAGATTGCGGTTGGCCGTCTCGAGCGCGACGCGCCCGTCGGCGAGCACCGGCAGCGTCGCGAGCGGCTTCGGCGCGGCGTGCTGGAAAAGCGCCGCGGCCGAGGCGGCATCACGCAGCACCTGTTCGGTCATGCGATCGTGCAACGGACCGGCAGCCACCGACCACTCCTCCTCCGTCAGCGCCGTGGCGCCCTCGAGGTAATACGCAATGCCGCGCTCGATGCGCCGCACGGCGCCCAGTCCGCAGACATGGGCGATGTCGGTGGCCTTGCTCGACCACGGCGACACCGTTCCGGAGCGCGGCACCACCAGCAGCAGTTCGCCACGCGGCTCGCCACCGGGAGCCTGCGGGCCGTACCTGAGCAGGGATTCGAGCACCCGCGCCTGATCCGTGGCCAGGTCGTGCTCGACGTCCACGAAATGCACGTAGCGGGAATCGAGCCGTGCGAGGTGCCCGATGCCGCCGCGCAGCGACGTCAGCAGCTTGGCGAGCCGGAAATCCGAGATTGCGGGGGCGCCGCTGAGTATGAGCATTTGAAGGCCTGCGCCGGCCTGGCAGGGGCGCGGAATGATACCGGAGCAGTGCCTCCCCGGCCAGCGCGCGGGGTCTGACTGGGGTCTACTTGCGTGAGCCCGGGTCGCCCGGCGTGTAGACCGGGAACGGGAACTGTGTGACGTTCGAGCCTTCCGCCGCCGAGACCTTGCTTACGCCCGACTTGCGCACTTCGTCGATGCGGATCACGGAGTGCAGCGGCAGGAACGTGCGCTTCACGCCGGCAAATTCCGCCTGGATCTTCTCCTCGGAGGGATCCACGACGACGGCCGAGCGCTCGCCGAAGATGAGTTCCTCGACCTCGATGAAGCCAAACAGCGTGCCATGGCCAACCTTGCGGGCGAAGATCTCGTAGACCTTGCCCTGGTTGGCGAAAACCACCTTGAAGATGTTGCTGGGCGGCATCGTGTGCTTGCGGTCCGGGGTGCCGGCATATTACAAGGTGCCCCGTACCATGGCCATCAAGCTGCGCGTCATCAGCGATCACTACCAGGAGCTCGGCGAGCACCGTGCGCGCGTGTTCGGCGTGAACGGCGGCACGATCGGCCGCGCGCCGGACAACGACTGGGTCCTGCCCGACTCGAAGCGTCTCGTCTCGGGCCACCACTGTGACATCGAGTATCGCGGCGGCGCCTACTGGCTCAGCGACAAGAGCACCAACGGCGTGTTCGTCAACGATGCCGAGGATCCGGTCTCGGAAACCGGACCGGTGGCGCTGCAGGACGGCGACCGGCTCCGGCTCGGCGACTACGAGATCGTGGTCAGCGTGGACGACCGCATAGACTTCCTGCCCGCCGCATCCGAGCTGCACTCGGCGGCAAAGCACCTCGACTCGGACATCGGGGCGAACTTCGACGTCGCCCGCCTGTTTGCGCCGCGCGACGCTGCGGACTCCGGCTCGATTTCCGTGCGCAATGCTTTCGGCCTCAAGATGCCGAAGGAAATGCGCGCGGCGGCGCTGGTGGCGATCGGCGAGGCAGCAGCCGAGCCGAGCAACGACAGGGACCCGCCATCGGCCGTGCCGGAGCCTGCCGCAGCCCCGATGACCGCGGATTGGGCCCTGAAGACGCGCTCCGTGACGCGGCAGGAGCTCGCCGACGCCGTGGCGCGGCGCCAGACGCGGATGCAGGCCCGGCAGCAGACCCTGCCTTTCCACCAGCAGGCAGCTTCCTGGGCCGACCTCAAAGCAGCCGTCCAGGCCTTCTGCCGTGGCGCAGGCATCGATCCCGCGTCACTCTCGCCCGAGGCGCAGTCCATGCTGCCGCTGCTCGCGGGTCAATTGCTCCGCGAGGCGGTGGTCGGGCTGAACGACCTGCAGCAGGCCCGCGGCGCGAACGGTCCGGCCGCCGGGAGCCCCGCCAACTCCCCGCCTGCGGGCAGCAATCCGCTGCGCACGTCGTCCAGCGTCGAGCAGGCCCTGGTGCGCCTGTTCGAGTCTCACGGCCGCGTATATGGCGGGCCGGTAGACTCGCTGCGCGACGTCCTGCTCGATGCGAAGGAGCACGAGGCCGCGCTCGATGCCGGCATACGGGCCGGCCTGAAGGCCATGCTCGACCAGCTCGCACCGGGCAACGTTGCAGACCAGTTCGAGCAGGGACGCGCGCGGACGCTTGCGCCCGGGCAGGATCCGCGCCCGAAGTACTGGGAGCACTACGCCGAGCTGTTCCGCGTTATCACGCAGAACGAGGTTGGCGGCATGCCGCACCCGTTCGCCGAAGCCTTCGCGGGTGCCTACGAAGCGTATCGCTCGGAGGCCGCCGCCAGGCGTCGAGGGCGCACCGAGGGCTGACGGGCCGGGCGCGCGGGCCTGGCCCGCAGGTTCAGCGCACTGGCGTGGCGGCCGGGGCGTCCCGCAGGGTCACCGGCATGATCATCAGCTCCAATCCGTGCCCGTTCAGGATCTGCTGCATCGCAAGCGGCGTCTGGCTGTGCAGCCAGCGGTTCCACCAGTTCTCCGTCTCGAACACCAGCCGGCTCGCGAAGAACACGCTGTTCGGGAACTCGTCCCGCACGGCAAGGGCCAGCCGCTCGAGCTCCTCGAGCCGATCGCTGCCGTAGGCGTCGTACCAGCGGGAGCCGCGACCGAGCACGTGGGCATAATTCACCAGCGTATCGAGAGCTGCGCGCGTCTCGTACTGCAGCGTGCGCAGCGCCTGGTCGCTGCCGAACGACTCGCTGTCCACCGTGCCGATGCTGACGAAGATGTAATTGCGGAAATGCGCGGGGAACAGCGCCTCCACGCGTTCGACGGTGTGCAGGCCGACACCGCGGTTCGAACTGACCAGGAAGACGGCCGTGGGCTGGGACGGGTCGATGGCGGGTGCTTCGCCCGACAGGTCCTGCAGCAGCCAGCGGTGCTCGCGTTCGAACTGCTGGGTGAGTTCCCTGACGCGACCGTAATGCCCGCGGATCAGCAGCCCGAGCGCGACGACGACCGACGTGATCGCGAGCGTGACGATGCCACCCTGCAGGAAGCGCTCGACGATGATCACTGCGAGGATGCCCGCGGTGATCAGCAGCGCGAGTGCCGACAGCAGCAACCGGCGCCGGGCCCGGTTGTCGTCACGCCGCTGCTTCCACCAGTAGTTGGTCAGGCCGAGCAGCGACAGCGTGAACGTGATGAACACGTTGACGGTGTACAGCACCACCAGCAGCCCGACATAGCCCTTCGTCCAGACCAGGATCGCGAGCGCGGCCACCCCCATCAGCAGCACGCCATTGCGGGTGACGAGTCGTGACGAAAGCGAACTGAACTGGTTCGGCGCCCAGCGGTCTACGGCCATGTTGGCCAGCACCGCGGGCCCGCCGAGGAACCCGGTGTTGGCGGCGACGAACAGCAGCGCACCTTCGAACAGCAGCACGATCGTCAGCAGGGCGTGACTCGTGGTGCCGTGGAACCCCAGGCTCTCGATGATGTCGCCGAATACCACGGCATTGAGCGTCTGCCCGGTGTCGGAAGGCTTCACGTCCCACAGCAGGTAGAGCAGGATGATCCCTGCCGCCGTGGCGCTCAACGACAGCGCCATCAGCATCATCGTCCCCTTGCCGGTGCGGACGCGGGGCTCCTTCAGCATGTTGACGTTGTTCGAGACGGCCTCGATGCCCGTGTAGGTGCCGCCACCCAGCGAATACGCTTTCAGGAAGAGCGCGATGACGAAGAACACCCCCGCTTCGCCCGCGAGATCGTGGGTCTCGCGGATCGTCTGTTCGATCTCGGGACGCAGCCCGGACCCGTGACTGGCGATGCCGTAGGCGATCAGGAAGAAATGCGTGATGACGAAGCCGATGAAGATCGGCGCGAGCACGCGGATCGACTCGCGCATACCGCGCAGGTTGAGATAGATCAGGATCACGATCACGACGATCGCGGCCTCGAGCTTCACGATCTGCTGGGCCGGCGGCAGGAAACTGAAGATCGCGTCCACGCCGCTCGCGACCGAGATCGCGATCGTGAGTACGTAGTCGACGATCAGGGCCGCCCCGGCGACGAGGCCGGCGTACGGACCGACCAGCCGCGTCGCGACCTTGTAACCGCCGCCGCCATTCGGGAACAGCTCGATCACCTGGTTGTAGGCGAGCGAGATCAGGAACACGGTGAACGCCGTGGCTATGGCCAGGTACAGGGCGAGCTGGCTGTGGGTGCCGAGCGCCAGGAACGCTTCGGCCGGGCCGTAGGACGAGGACGACAGCCCGTCGGCCCCGATGCCGATCCAGGCCAGGAACGCGGCCAGCGCAATGTGCTTGCGCGTTTCCGGTGCCATCGGATCGCGCGGCGGTCCGAACACCACGTCGCTCAGGCGACGTTGCCTTTCGGGTGTCATGGCTGGGTGTTGCGGTTAGTATCGCGGAGCGGCGCCCGCTCTGTGCGTGGCTTAGTATTTTTCCGCCCGTGGGGCATATTGTATCCGATCGCCGGGCACTCGAATCCAGATCAGAGCGGGCCGCGAACAACGTTGCCGGACAGCCCGACACAGTCTGTCGCAGCCGGGCCGGGCCCGGCCCAAGCAACCCCGAACCAGTAGCACAGGCCCAAGCGCATGATGACGACCGGCACGCCCCTGATGTGGACCCTCTTCGTGGTGTTCGTCATCGTCGCACTGCTCGTGGACTTCTTCGCGATGGAGAAGCAGGGCGCCCACAAGGTCACGATGAAGGAAGCCGCGATCTGGTCGCTGGTCTGGGTGGCCGTGTCGTTCGTGTTCGTCGGCTGGCTCTGGTGGCACCTCGGCGGGCTCGATGGCAACGCGGTTGCCGACACGAAAGCGCTCGAATTCGTCACCGGCTACCTCGTCGAGAAGGCGCTGGCGGTGGACAACATCTTCGTGTTCCTGATGGTGTTCACCTACTTCGCCGTGCCCGCGGAGTACCAGAAACGGGTCCTGATGTTCGGCATCCTGGGTGCACTGGTGCTGCGCGCCGTCATGATCCTGGTCGGTGCGTGGCTGATCGCCCAGTTCCACTGGATCCTGTACCTGTTCGGCGCGTTCCTCGTATTCACCGGCATCAAGATGTGGCTCGCAACCGGGCAGGAGCCGGACCTCGAGTCCAACCCGGCGCTGCGCTGGATCCGCCGCCACATGAAGATCTCGCCGGACTACGACGGAGAGAAGTTCTTCACGGTGCGCGACGGCGTGAAGCTTGCGACACCACTGTTCGTCGTGATCCTGCTGATCGGCATCGTCGACATCGTGTTCGCGGTGGACTCGATCCCGGCGATATTCGCGATCACGATGGACCCGTTCATCGTGCTGACCTCGAACGTATTCGCGATTCTCGGCCTGCGCGCGATGTATTTCATGCTGGCGGGCATGCACGAGCGCTTCCACCTGCTGTCCTACGGGCTCGCGATCGTGCTGGTGTTCATCGGCACCAAGATGCTGCTGCTCGACATCTACAAGATCCCCGTATCCTGGTCGCTGGGATTCACGCTGGTGGTGCTCGTCGCGACGATGGTGCTCTCGCTGAAGATCCCGCCGCAGGGGAAGCCGGCATCGGCTTACCCCTTCAAGGGTAAGCGGGACGAGGAGTCGGAGGCGCGGTCGTAGCCGGGGGGCGCCCCGCCCGGGCGCCCTCGCCCGCTCGCGCAGCGAGGGCGTGCAAATCGGCCTCCCTGCCGATTTGTCGAACCCACGGTCCGCGGGTTCTCATGCCCACCCTCGGGCCAGAAAACGACAACGCCCCTTGCGGGGCGTCGTGGCGTTTCCTGGCGGAGAGGGTGGGATTCGAACCCACGTGGGGCGGTTATGCCCCCATCCGATTTCGAGTCGGCGCCGTTATGACCGCTTCGGTACCTCTCCGAGGGCCGCGTATTCTATACAAACCATGAAGGCGTTGCTCGCACTCGTCGCGATCCTGCTGCTGGGCACCTGCTCACAGCCCCCGCCGCTGCTCGAGCAGATCCTTGCGAGC
This sequence comes from uncultured Gammaproteobacteria bacterium, assembly GCA_963696545.1. GTDB lineage: Bacteria > Pseudomonadota > Gammaproteobacteria > Steroidobacterales > Steroidobacteraceae > RPQJ01. The sequence goes on along the minus strand of CAVOKQ010000012.1, from coordinate 323,349 downwards.
GGCGAGCTCAGGGTCGTGACCCGGAACAGCCCGGACGCCTACTACCTCGGCAGCCGCGGTCCCGAGGGCCCCGCATACGAGCTCGCAAGCCGTTTTGCCGAGAGCCTGGGCGTCCCGCTGCGGTTGTATACGGTCAGGACACGCGAGGCAGCCATAAACGAGGTCCGGGCCGGTCGGGCCCACCTGGCGGCCGCAGGGCTCTCGACGGGCATCGAGTTGCCAGACAACACCGCTTACGGCCCCGGCTACCAGCTCGTCCGCGAACACCTCGTCTTCCGCCGCCGCGGCGCCCGGCCTGACTCGGTCACCGAGGCCGCGCGCGGCCAGATCGAGGTCGCCGCCGGAAGCCCCCACCAGAGCACGCTCGAGGACCTGCGCCTGCAGTACCCGGACCTGGCCTGGATCGAGCGGGCCGACACGGACACCGAGGAGATCCTGAACGAGGTGTCCCGCGGTACCGTGCAGTACACGCTCGCGAGTTCGACCGAGTTCGCGCTGAACCGCACCGTGCACCCGGAACTTGCGATCGCGCTGGACCTGTCGCCGCAGAGGTCGATCTCGTGGGTCGTCAACACGACTGCCCACGACCGCAGCCTGCTGGCCCGGGTGAACGCGTTCTTCGTCGTCGCGCGCGCGGACGGCTTCATCACTGCGATGCTGGACCGCTACTACGGCGAGAAGGACAGCTTCGACTACCTGCTGTCGAGGAGTTTCGTCGAACACGTGCAGAGCCGGCTGCCGCGCTATCTCGACTGGTTCCGCGAAGCGTCGGAGAAGTACCGGCTCGACTGGCGCCTGCTGGCGGCGATGGGCTACCAGGAGTCGAAGTGGGATCCGTCGGCGGTGTCGTACACCGGCGTTCGGGGGCTGATGCAGCTCACCGAGGACACCGCGGAGATGATGAAGCACGGCGACCGTCGCGATCCCCGCGCCAGCATCTTCGGCGGGGCCAAGTACCTCTCGAAGCTGATGGACATGGTGCCGAGACGGATCCCGGAGCCGGACCGGACGTGGTTCGCGGTCGCGGCCTACAACGTGGGGTTCGGGCACGTCGAGGACGCGCGCGTCCTCGCCGAGGCGCAGGGCCGCGACCCAGACCGATGGGAAGACGTGCGCGACATGCTGCCGCTGCTGAGCCAGGAGCGCTGGTACACACGCACCAAGCGAGGGTATGCGCGCGGCTGGGAACCGGTGCGCTACGTGGACAACGTCAAGGCCTACCTGAACATCCTGCAGGTCGCCGGGACCGGCGCTACGCGCGGCTCAGCGGCGGGCGACGAAAAAGCCCCGTAGCAGCGCGCTGCATTCATCTGCGAGCACGCCCCCGGCGCATTCGAGCCGGTGGTTCAGCGCCGGATGCTGCACGATGTTGAACACCGTGCCTGCAGCGCCTGCGCGGGGGTCCGTGGCACCGAAGACCAGCCGCCGAACCCGTGCATGGACCATTGCGCCTGCACACATCGGGCACGGCTCGAGCGTCACGTACAGTGTGGTGTCGGTCAGCCGATAGGTATTCAGTGCCACGCCTGCCGCGCGGAGCGCGATGATCTCTGCGTGCGCGGTCGGATCGCGGGTGCCGATCGGCCGGTTCCATCCCTCCGCAATGATCGCTCCATCCTTGACGATAACAGCTCCGACGGGAACCTCGCCGGCTGCCTCCGCGGTACCGGCAAGCTCGAGCGCGCGAGCCATGAAGAGCACGTCCAGGGAGTCCATAGCGGGAGCAGTCGGGTGTTGGCGATTGGCGGCTAGTGTAGGAAAAGACTGGCAGTCGCGCCGGCCTCTTCATGGACGAGGCGAGCTGGCTGCGAGAATGGCGGCGGGCGGCGGTTGCCGCGACCGTCGACGCCGACGATACTCTCCCGCCCCTGGGCGAGACATGCGGCATGCCTGATTCCGTATTCGACACCCCGCTGGTAGTCGCGGGTCCCGCCATCATTCTGGCGTTGTGCGCATTCGCACTTGTGGGGCTCCTGGTGGTCCGTCGCCACGTGCTGCCGCGCATGCGGGTCCGCGCCGAGGACTCGGAGTTCAGTGGCGCCATGGTGCAGGCCGTGATGGTGTTCTACGGACTGGCGGTGGCGTTGATCTCGGTCGGCGTCTTCGACACCTATTCCGACGTGTCGAAGATCGTCACGCTGGAGGCGGCCGAGCTGGGCGCCCTGTACCAGGACGCCGGTACCTACCCCGAGCCCACCCGCGCCGAGCTGCAGCAGTCGCTGCGTGAGTACGCCGAGTACGTCATCCACACCGCCTGGCCCGCGCAGCGGCAGGGGCAGGTCGCCCGGCGGGGTATCGAGATGCTGCACCGCGTCCAGACGACGATGGCCGGTTTCGAGCCCGCGACCGAAGGGCAGAAGATCCTGCACGCCGAGGCGCTAAGGGCATACAACCAGTTAGTTGAGGTGCGCAGCCTCCGGCTCGATGCGGTGGTCGGCACCGGGCTGCCCGGCGTGCTGTGGTTGCTGGTACTCGCGGGCGCCGCAATCAGCCTGAGCGCAGCGTTTTTCTTCAGCGTCGAGGACGTGCGGCTGCACGCGGTGCTGGTGACGTTGCTGGCAACGTTCATCGGGCTCGTGATCTTCATGATCTTCGCGTTCGATCGCCCGTTCCGCGGCGATCTCGGACTCGAGCCGGAACCGTACCAGCTGGTACTGGACAAGATCATGCAGTAGTCGGTTTGCGGCGCGGACAGGCAATTCAAACCACCTGCCTGAATCGCCCCGGTTTTCCCGGAGGCTCCATGACTTGAGAGCGTGGGTTGGACCGAAGGCGCCAGCCATTTCCCCACGCCGCTTCAGCTGATGGGCGCGGCAAGGCTGTGGTGGCCTGCCTCCCTCACTCCCACTCCATTGTTCCGGAGTATCGCAACCCCTCTCGGTCGCTGAAGTTCTCGAAAGCGTTGCACCATTTTACCGTCAGGACGACCGACAGAAGATCTCGCCTGGCGCCGATTGAGCGCGATTGATGCCGAAAGCTGTTGGTCACGAGGGGCCAGCTTCCGGCAAAGCCGGCAGGTTCAACAACTCTCTTACCCATCGAACCTCGCGGGTCGCCGGCCGAAGCATCGTCTGAATCCGCAGCGCCACTCGATCCGATTGCCCGAGCGCCTGACCGCCCTCGCTCGCGAGCCGATAGGCCATCTGCACGTCGAGCGAGGTCAACTCATAGCCCCTGCCCTGGCAGATCCAGTGCAATGCCGCGAGCGCGACTTCTGAGGCAAATGCTGGCGCTTTCCCGACGTTGTGTCTGGCGGCCCGGATCAGTGTCTTCGGATCGCAGGGAGATTTCCACGCCAGCTGCATCGCGAGATCGAATCGCTTGAGCGTCTTCGCCGTGGCGAACCACTTGCCTTCCTCGCCCGGCATGGTCGCGATGAGATCCGACAGCAGCCGGTCCGCATCTATCTCGGGGTACTTGCCTGCAATCAGTCGGAAGGTCGCGAGGTAGGTCGTTGCGCGGTTTGCGTCCAAGGCACATTTCTCATACGCCTCGGTACGGCGGCCCGCCTGCAGCAGGACGCCTTCGGCGAAGCGCGCGAGCCCTGCCATCGGCGTCCACGCGTTCACGGCTTTCGTCATGAACTCGATGGCCTCGTCGATCTCGCCTCTGGCCACCTTGCACCGGCCGACCCACAGCAGGTCATGCCACATGGGGCGCGGGTCACCGCCAATGAGGGCAGTCAATTCGTCGTGTCGGCCCGCGGCAAACAATGCGCTGTAACAGGCCGACTCGGCCCGGGTGAATGCGTGCTGGCCGCGACGCCGCGCGGCGTGGACAGGCTGCACGAGATCCATCAGGCGATCCGCCCAACGCGAAGCCACTTCCGGCGTCGCGCACAGGTCACCCCAGCGCTCGTCGAGCAGTTCAAGGTAGGGCGGATCATCGTTCTGGATCGCCTCGAACAGCTGCTCGAGCCACCCCTCGCGCATCCCCTCATCCGCAGGCGCCTGCGCGATGACGGGCACGAGCGCCTCGGCGGCGGCACGCGCTGCGCTGCCCAGCGCACCTGATGAACTATCCACCTGCTCCAGCGCCGGTGACAGCTTCACGAGGAACCGGACGGCACCGTCTGCAGCATGCAATGGATCGTGTCGCGCGACGGCACGAATTTCCGCGAGCGCCTCGGCGATCCGCTCGCCGGCCAGCCGACTGGCGCGCCACCCGAAGCCACCGCGACGGAAACGCTTGGTGAAGGCCCAGTCCCCGGCCCTGCCCATCACGTCACCGGATACAGCTTCGGGAACCAGCGCTCAACGACGTCGATGGGGAATCCCAGCCGCAATGGCGCTTTGTGCGAACCTGAGACCAGCAGTCGCTTGTCGATCAGCGCGGAAACCACGCGACGCGCCGTACGCTCGCTCGTGTCGATCAGGTGAGGGATGCGGCCGCGCTCCAGCTCGCCCGCGCGCAACGCCTCGCGCAGCACCACGTAGCTGCGTTTGGGGAGCCTTTCCGCGCTTTCCTCATCGCGCACGTACAGCTCCATACGACGCTGAAGTTCGGAAGGATCGAGCAGTTCTCGCATGTAGCGAATCTGGTCGAGGCAGATTTCGAGAAAGAATCTGCAGAAGTCGATCAAGGCGGCCTGTGACAAGGCGCCGCGCCCATCGAGATCGTTTCGGCGCGGCTCATCGGCGGACATCAGCAGGCGTTTGTATTCGCCAGAGCTGCGGGCCAGACCGCGCGAAACGGACCACAGCGCGGAGCCGATTCCGATCTCCAGCAACATGGCGTGCGACATCAGGCGCGCGACGCGGCCGTTGCCATCGAGGAAGGGATGGATCCACAGAAACCGATGATGAGCCGCGGCAACGGCGATCACCTGACGCGGCTTCGTCAGCCGGGTCGCGTCGTACGCTTCCTCGAACCTGCGCATGAAAGCCGGAAGATCCTCGGCCGCAGGCGCGACATGCCGGCCCACGGCGACCGTGCGCGATCGAAGCTGGCCCGGGACGACCGGAATGCGCTCGTTCGTGTCGGGGTTCTCGACAACGAGCAGGCTCTCCGGCAGCCGAGTGCAGAATCCCCGATGCGTCCACTCGATGAAGGCACACGAAGCGGGCGGACGCGGCAGGTCCTCCACTCGCTCGTCGATCATCCGCTGCACTTCGATGTGCGCCCGGGCTTCGAGCTGCAGGTCGCGGCGATGCGGGTCGCTGGAATAGTCCGCGGCCAAGGCGCGATCGATGTCGCGAGGATGGGTGTTGTGGCCCTCGATCAGGTTCGAGTAGTAGCAGTTCATCGACCGGACGAGCTCGGCGACCGACAGCCGCACAACAGGGTGCAGCTGGGCAGACAGCTCACTGGCCTCGCGGGCGAGGTCGAAGGCAAGGTTCTCGAGCACGGCCGCGCCCTCGGCCGGCATGAACGGCTCGGCGGCGGCGGGGGTCAAGACATGCTCCCATGAACATGGGTTTTGGCCGGTTCCATGGCCGGAATATTAGTCTTATAAACAGTAGTTTGTCATTGATTTATGGAGTCCTATTGGCCGGTACTGTGACCGATGCCGCGGCCGAATCGGTTTACGAACCCGCCATTTCAGTCACTCACGGTGACTATTCCGGACGAATCCCAAACCTCTCACCCCGCCTGACGCCAGATCACGGGAAGTTCGGTGGCCACCGCACAACTGAGTTCTGGTGCATTGGCGCATCCCGATCACGTCGACAACACCCGGACACATCGGACGTTGCCAGCGCTGCGGCCCACGAGTCCTTGAGCGAACTGGCCCGCCCGTTCACGCCCATCGGCAACGAATACTGCTGTTTGCGGATGCGATGGGCGAGATCAATTCCGGCGAGCGTGATCGCCGCTGAGCGAAAGCCCTTGAGGCCCAGCATCGGCGCGCAGCGTTGCTTGATGGCGCGATGATCCTGCTCGACCACGTTGTTGGGATAGCGACGCGCCCGGACCTCGACGCCCCGCCAGCGACGATGTTCGATCGCCAACAGACGCAGTCCGCGGTGCGTGGCGCTGTTCCCATCGAAGTTGATCTTCTGCGGCCAGGCGTCTCGTCCATGCGCCAGGACAACCCCGGCGATCGCGCAAACCTCGACCAACGCCGTTCGTACTCGGGCACAAAGCGCAGCACCCAGCGCATGATGGTCGAGTGGGACACGACGATCCCCTGCTCCGCCATCATCGCGACCAGATCGCGGTAACTCAGCCGGTATGTGATGTACCAGCGCACGCACGTTTCGATGGTCTCGGCGGAAAAGCGACGGCCGCTGTAGATCGGGTCGCGCGCAATACGTTTGGCCATCCGGTCCGTCCCCCACAAAGGACGCGGATTCTAGGGCTCTGCCGCCAATGCACCAGAACCCTCTTTTGCCGTCAGAGTCGTTCGCTTGGTGCGGATGGATGGCGATAGGTTACGAAAGGTTATTGATTATTTCTCAGTGAGCTGAGTAGGAATTTGTGGGGTAGCGATAGACCGCGAAAGGCTCAAGATCACTCCCACTCAATCATCAACGAGCCTTCTAAGCTGTTGATTCGTAAGGCGCTCGCCGCTGCTTTGCAGAATTTTACCGTCGTTTTTACCGTCAACCTGTCAGGCACCAGCATTGGCGCGGGTTTCCGGGCGGTTCTGCGAAACCTCACCTTTCGAGATCTATCGAGGACTATCGACTCCTGGGGCGCTGGTGAACGCTTCACCGTGGCGCGAAGCGACCCTTGGAGCGCCCACGATTTGAAGACGTATCAAACACCGTAAGTGCTTGTCGCACAACACTTTTAAGAACGCTCTTTTACCGTCAGCTTAGGCGAGCGCCCTGCGGACCCGCGCCCGACCCGTTGGGCTGCCGTTTCCTTGTTCAGCGCTATTCCCGAACAAGGGCGGGCCAGTCATTTCACCTCTTCGAAGTCATCCAACACCCAAGAGCGATTGAAGAAGGGTTCTGTCGGGCCATACAGCCTGAAGTACGAGAACCATGACTTGCCCGGCACGGATTGCACCCAGTTGCTTTCCATGCCGTTGGGAGCCTTCGGACCCACAAAGAGGTCGACCGACCCGTCGGGGTTCTTCTTGAGATCCATGCGCGAGGAGCGGTCGGCCTGTTGCGTCCGATTGTTGATCAGTGCGCGCGTGTCGGTGTCGTAGACCGTCATCGACCAGAAATTCGCCACCGGTGCGTCCTTCGCGACCCGCAGCCGGTACGTCTTGCTGCCATCGAGCCAGTTGCCTGCCTTGTCCTTGTAGGTGCCGAGATAGATCTGGCCCACACCCGGCGTGGTCGTCACCATGCCCGCCGAGGTCGTCGTGGCCTCGTAGAACCAGGCCGCACGTTCGTCGAGTTCATCGTAGTTCTCGGCGCGCTGGCTTGGGTCCAGCGCCAGTGCGAACTCCCACTGTCGCCCATCGACGTAGTGAGCGGCCGGGAACTGCTTTTCGAAGTCGTTGGCCTTCGCCATCGCCTCGCCGACGACAGCGCCTTGCGTCAGCAGCTTCTTCTGGCGTTCGTCGGGCTTGAACGGCTTGCCCTTCTCGATGCCAAGCGGCTTGAGCATGGCCATGAAGAACCTGTCACGCTCCTGCACGGGCTCGCGGTTGATGATGTCCGAAAGGTTCTGCCAATAGGCCAGGCCCCGCGGCTGCGTCTGTGACCACGACTTGCCCTTGACGTCGACGAACCGGACTTTGGGGGGATTGTCCCTCTTGGCCAGTGGATAGATCTTCAAGGCATCGAGCAGGGCCTGCACCTTGGCGGGATCGCGCTCCAGCGCACGAAAGCCCCAGAAGACGTTCGTGGTCGACGGACTGACGACGTAGTAGCCCTCGGTGTCGTCGACCTTCTGGCCAGGACCGACCAGCAGGTACTTTCCGCCCTTGCCCTTGTCCGGTCCGGTCTGGCCCATGTCGACGACGGGCCGTTGCCACATGTCATTGACGAAGCCGGCGACCGAGCCCTCTGGCATCTCCACGACGACCGGGCCCGTCTCGGCAAGATTGAAGAAGCTGATGACGTAGGGCGTCGTTGCATTTGCCGTCAGGATGCCGCGCTTGCTGACGAAGTCGTCGTAGATGACGACGTCGCCCGACCTGGCGCCGAAGATCTCCTCATGAGCCTTCTGCCAGTCGGCCATGCCGACGATCGGCAACGCCCAGAGGTACGCTTGCGCAGCCCGCTGGAAGTCCCGTTCGTCATAGAGCTTGTCGATCGTCGCGTCGGTCGGATAGCTGCCCTGAAATTCGAGGTTGCCGATTCGCGTCGAGACCGTGTCCGCACGAACGGCCGGAACAACCGCTGCATTGGCGGCGAGCGCCGCAAGAATGATCATCTGCGATTTCATTGACGTCGTCCTATCTACGGTCGCGGGGGTTAGTCGGCTGCGGTCGGCTGAGGCGCCTGCCACTCACCGGCCGCCAGCTTGCCTTCCGGCCCGTACATCCTGAGCACCATGAAGAACGGCCCCTGCGGCGGCGTCGGAAGCCAGTTGGACTCCTTGTCGCCTCCTGGGGATGCCGATTGCAGATAGATGTCGACCGAGCCGTCGGCGTTGGTCTTGAGTCCCTCCGTGCGGCTGCCGATCGCATAACGCTGGATCGGGTTGTCGACGAGCAACCGATCCGGCAGGTTGTACATGGTCATTGACCAGAAGAACTTCACCGGCGGCACCTGGTCCTTGGAGAATCGCAGCACGTAGCGCTTGCCGCCGTCGAGCGGCTGCTTGTTCACATCCACGCTGTAGGCCGTGTAGTAGGCCTCCTCTTTCGAGTTCCCGTAGATACCGATGGCCGCGCCGACGGCCCGTCGCATCACGTAATCCGAGCCAAGGAACGCACGAGTGCCGAAGAGATCGACCGAACTGGTCGTCCTGGCGAGCTCGGCCTGAAGCTGGGCCGCCCCGTCCTTGATGCCGGCCTCGATCGCGGCGCGTGTCGCTGGTTCGAATGTTGCCGGATCAAAGGCTCGCCCAGGGCCAATGCCGATTCGGGCAAAGCGCTCCATCATGGCCTTCTCGCTGTCGACCACGGGGGCAAACCGCAGCAGGAAGTTCAAGTACTCGATGAAGCCTATGGAGTTGGCTCGAGCCTCGTCCCACGCCGGAAACAGGAACGTCGGCGCGGGTTGCGGAGGCTTTCCACCGGTGAACTCGCTCAGCGGCCGGATGCGATATTGCCGCTGCGTCGCAACCAGGCCGTCACGATCCGCCGGGCCCGACCAGCTTGTCCGCGTCAGGGTGCCGATGATGTCGGTCTCGGCGCGCAGCACTTTCGTGATGCCGGCCGGTGTCTCGCCCTTCCAGTTCGGGCCGACGAAGAGATAGTGACCCGCTGCGGTGCCGGTTGCCCGTGACCCGAGATAGGCGAAGTTGTGCGTGTACAGGTCGAACCACTGCTGGACGTAGTAACGGTCCGGCGACGCCGGAACAGACACCACCATCGGCTCGGTCCGCAGGTCGAGCCAGGCCCAGGAGTACGGCGTGTCGTTGCTGGGCGTGACGATGTCCTTGTCGGCCGGCGTGAAGCCACGCGAGTAGTGACGGAAGCGGTTGAAACCACCCACATAGCCCGGGAACGAAGGGTCCGCTGCCTGTTGAAAGAGCGTCTTGTAGTTGTAGAGCATCGGATAGGCATACAGGTATGCCTCGGTCGCGATCTTTTTCGTCTCATCCATGGATATCGTCTCCGCATGCAAGGGTGTGGCCATCGAGACTGCAAGCACGACGGCCGAGGTCGAAACGGCGAGATGAGCGAACATTCTTCGCATACTGTCCCCCCCTCCAATGGCGGCATTGACTTCGCAAAGGCCCGACACGATAAACGCGCCTTCCGGGACGCATTCGCCCCGTCGCGCATCGACGCACACGAAGGAATCCGCTGCCGGCCGACTGTAGGAGACGCGGCCGTGATCAGGCTATGCAGAGCGTGCCAATCGGGTCGTCCCGGCATCCGGTCGAGTGCAAAGCCGCTGCTTCACTAGCGTATCGCTTGGGAACTCGCCGAAGAGATCGCGATACCGTCGGGCCATGCGGCCGAGTTCGCTGATCCCCCATTGATTGGCAATCAGCGCGACCGTGCAGGCCCGCTCCTCGTCGCTGGCGAGGTCGTGCCGGATGCGGTGCAACCGCAGGCGCATGACGTGGATTTGCGGCGTGTCGCCCAGGATTTCTGCAAAGGCGCGAAACAGAGTCCTGCGCGACGTGAGGGCGGCCTGCGCCAGTGTGTCGGGTGTTATCGACTCGGCAAGATGCTCCAGGATGTAGGCACGTGCCCGCCGGACGACCATGGCGTGCACGTCCGTGCGACCTGCCCGATTGCGTACCCTTGGGGCACGCCCGAGGTGAGCGATCAACGCGCGGAGCAGTGCCTGGCCGATGCTGGTGTCGCGTATCCCGTCGCGACTGCCAGCGTGGACCAGTGCGAAGGCGTGACGAAGTCGCTTGAGCGTCGCCGTTGCCAGCGGCCGCGGGTGGAGCCCGGTGCCCCCCAGGGCCGGCCGGTCAAGGACATACTCGTGGCCTGCCGCTAGCTGTTCCAGCCGGTCGAGCGAAAGAGTGGCTGTCGCATATAGCGAGCCAGGCGCGTAGAACGCGTCGTGCTCATCGCCCCCATGAAAGACGCCGACGGCGCCGGAGGCGGTCTCCTCGAGCCAGTGACGCGTGCCGCCACCCATCCGCAGGCCGACCCCCACGGTGATCTGATCGCTCGAGAGGGGACCCCGCAGCGCCACCTGGCCGTTGATCAGGCCGGTGCTGTAAAGGACATCATCGCATCGCGCGAACGCCAGACTGCCGGAGAGAGAGTCCGTCGACATCTGCGTCGCCTCGAGCCCTGCGCCGTAGACCGCATCGCGCAGGTCTTCGATCCGGGCAATCGGAACACTTGTCCACGTTGCGTCCATGTTGCGGGCGCTCGGCTGGCTTCATTCCCACTCGATCGTGGCCGGCGGCTTGCCGCTGATGTCGTAGACCACGCGCGAGACGCCCTTGACCTCGTTGACGATGCGGCGCGAGCAGACGTCGAGCAGCTCGTACGGCAGGTGCGCCCAGTGTGCGGTCATGAAATCCACGGTCTCGACGGCGCGCAGCGCGATCACCGGCTCGTGGCGACGGCCGTCGCCGGTGACTCCCACGCTCTTCACCGGCAGGAACACCGCGAAGGCCTGGCTCGTCTTCTCGTACCAGCCGGCCTTGCGCAGTTCCTCGATGAAGACGTGGTCGGCAAGCCGCAGCGTGTCGGCCGCGGCGCGGGTCACCTCGCCGAGGATGCGTACGCCCAGCCCTGGGCCCGGGAACGGATGGCGATGGACCATCTCGGCGGGCAAGCCGAGCTCGACGCCGATGCGGCGCACCTCGTCCTTGAACAGCTCGCGCAGCGGCTCGACGAGCTTCAGCTTCATCGTTTCGGGCAGCCCGCCGACGTTGTGATGCGACTTGATCACGTGAGCCTTGCCTGTCTTGCTGCCGGCCGACTCGATCACGTCCGGGTAGATCGTGCCCTGCGCGAGGAACTCCACGCCCTCGAGCTTGTGCGCCTCCTCGTCGAACACCTCGATGAACAGCCGCCCGATGATCTTGCGCTTGGCCTCGGGGTCCGCGACGCCCGCGAGCGCCGCGAAGAAGCGCTCGGCGGCGTCCACGCGGATCACGCGCACGCCGAGGTTACGCGCGAACACGGCCATCACCTGGTCGCCCTCGTGGTGCCGCAGCAGGCCGTGGTCGACGAACACGCAGGTGAGCTGGTCGCCGATCGCTCGGTGCAGCAGCGCCGCGACGACCGAGGAGTCCACGCCGCCCGAGAGTCCCAGCAGCACCTTGCCGGAGCCCACCTGCGCGCGCACTCGCGCGACCGCATCGTCGATGATGCTGCCGGCGTTCCAGCCAGAGTCGCAGCCACAGATGACGTGGAGGAAGCGCTCGTAGATGCGCGTTCCCTGGCGTGTGTGGGTGACCTCCGGGTGGAACTGGAGGGCGTAGAATCGTCGCGTCTCGTCGGCCATGCCCGCGATCGGCAGGTCCGGCGTCGAGGCGATGGTCGCGAATCCGGGCGGCACCTCAACGACGCGATCGCCGTGGCTCATCCAGACGTCGAGCAGGCCGTGACCCTCGGCGTTGACGCGGTCCTCGATGTCGCGCAACAGCGGCGAGTGGCCGCGCGCGCGCACCTCGGCGTAGCCGAACTCGTGCACGGCGCCGGGCTCGACGCGACCACCGAGCTGCGCGGCCATCGTCTGCATGCCGTAGCAGATGCCGAGCACCGGGACGCCGAGCTCGAAGACGGCCGTGGGCGCGGCCGGCGCACCGGCCTGCGTCACCGATTCGGGGCCGCCCGACAGGATGATCCCGCGCGCGCCGAACGAGCGCACCGCCGCATCGCCCGCGTCCCACGGGTGGATCTCGCAGTAGACGCCGAGTTCACGGACGCGGCGCGCGATCAGCTGCGTGTACTGCGAGCCGAAGTCGAGGATCAGGATCCGGTGGGCGTGGATGTCCGGCGGCCGGACGTTCGCGATCTCAGCTGACACGGTAGTTCGGCGCTTCCTTGGTGATCGTCACGTCGTGGACGTGGCTCTCGCGCATGCCGGCATTCGTGATGCGGACGAACTTCGGCCGCGTTCGCATCTCCTCGATGCTGGCGCTGCCGGTGTAACCCATCGCGGCGCGCAGGCCGCCGGACATCTGGTGCAGGATCGCGACGACGCTGCCCTTGTACGGTACGCGGCCCTCGACGCCCTCCGGGACGAGCTTCTCGAGCTCGGCCGTGGCGTCCTGGAAGTAGCGGTCGCGCGACCCGTGCGCCTGCGCCATCGCGCCGAGCGAGCCCATGCCGCGGTACGACTTGTAGGACGCGCCCTGGTACAGCTCGACCTCGCCCGGCGACTCCTCGGTGCCTGCGAACAGGCCGCCGATCATCACGCAGTAGGCGCCCGCGACGATCGCCTTCGCGACGTCGCCGGAGAAGCGGATGCCGCCGTCCGCGATCAGCGGCACGCCGTGTGGCGCGAGCGCCGCCGCGACATTCGCTACCGCCGAGATCTGCGGCACGCCGACGCCCGCCACGACCCGCGTCGTGCAGATCGAGCCCGGCCCGATGCCGACCTTGACGGCGTCGGCGCCGGCATCGACGAGCGCCATCGCCGCCTCGGCCGTGACGATGTTGCCGGCGATCACCTGCTGGTTCGGCCAGCGCGCCTTGATCCGGCGCACCGTCTCGATCACGCCCTTCGAGTGTCCGTGGGCCGTGTCCACCACGATCACGTCGACGCCGGCTTCACGCAGCGCCGCGGCACGGTCGAGCGTGTCCGCAGCCGTGCCGATCGCGGCGCCGACGCGTAGCGCGCCGCGCTCGTCCTTGCAGGCGCGCGGGAATTCAGTCGCCTTCTGGAAATCCTTGACCGTGATCATGCCCTTCAGCGCGAAGTCGTCGTCGATCACCAGCACCTTCTCGATGCGGTGCTTGTGCAGCAGCGCCAGCACTTCCTCTTTCGGCGAGTTCTCGCGCACCGTGACCAGGCGCTCGCGGGGCGTCATCACCGACGACACCGGCGCGTCGAGCTTGGTCTCGAAGCGCAGGTCGCGGTGCGTGACGATGCCGAAGGCCTTGCCGTCGCGGACGACAGGCACGCCGGAGATGTTCTTCGCGCGCGTGAGTTCGATGACCTCGCGGATCGTCTGCTCGGGCCGGACCGTGATCGGGTCGTGGATGATGCCGCTCTCGAAGCGCTTGACGCGCGCGACCTGCCGCGCCTGCGTCTCGATCGTCATGTTCTTGTGGATGATGCCGATGCCGCCCTCCTGCGCGATCGCGATCGCGAGGCGGTGCTCGGTCACCGTGTCCATGGCCGCGGAGACGACCGGCAGGTTCAGCCGGATGCCGCGCGTGAGCTGCGTGCCGAGGTCGACCTCCTGCGGCAGCACCTGCGAATACGCCGGCACCAGCAGGACGTCGTCAAACGTGAGAGCTTCCTCGAGGATGCGCAGCATGGGCTGACCCGGGCTTTTGAAAGGAAGCGCGGAATTGTACCCGGCGCGGCCGTCCGGGGGAAACCGGGGTGAATTGGCTTGTGCCGCGGGCCGCGGCCGCTAAGATGCCCGCCACCATGCAGGGCCTGTTCCCCGATTCGAGCCCCGACTCCCCGCCCCCGCGGGAGGTATTCACCGTCAGCCGGCTGAACCGCGAGGCCAGGGTGCTGCTGGAGCGCGGCCTCGGCTCGCTCTGGCTCGAGGGCGAGATATCGAACCTGTCGCGCCCGTCGTCGGGGCACTGGTATTTCTCGCTGAAGGACGAAACCGCCCAGGTTCGCTGCGCGATGTTCCGGCAACGGAACCTGCTGGTGCGCTTTCCGGCAAAGGACGGCTCGCACGTGCTGGCACGGGGCCGGGTTAGCCTGTACGAGGCTCGCGGCGAGTTCCAGGTCGTAATCGAGCACCTCGAGGAGGCCGGCGAGGGGCTGCTGCGCCGCCGCTTCGAGGAACTGAAACACAAACTCGGCGCCGAGGGGCTGTTCGAGGCCCGCCACAAGCAGCCGCTGCCGAGGCTGCCGCGGCGCATCGGCGTCATCACCTCGCCCACCGGCGCGGCGCTGCGCGACATCCTGCACATCCTGCGGCGGCGGTTCCCGTCGATTCCGGTGCTGATCTACCCGGTCGCGGTGCAGGGAGAAGCGGCGCCGCGCGAGCTCGAGCAGGCGTTGCGGCTTGCGTCGGCGCGCCGCGACTGTGACGTGCTGATCGTCGCGCGAGGTGGCGGCTCGCTCGAGGACCTGTGGGCTTTCAACGAGGAGATCGTCGCTCGCGCGATGTTCGCCTGCCCGATCCCGATCGTCAGCGGCGTCGGCCACGAAGTGGACTTCACCATCGCGGATCTCGTGGCTGATGAGCGCGCGCCCACGCCTTCCGGCGCGGCCGAGCGCGTGGTGCCCGATCGCGCGGAATGGCTGCGTGCATTCGCCGTCGCGGCGCAGCGGGCGCAGCAATCGACGCGGCGACGCCTGCACGACCTTCGCACGCAACTGACGGTCCGCGAGCAGCGACTTTCCAGGGCGCATCCGGGCGTGCGGCTGCGGCAGCACGCGCAGCGGCTGGACGAACTCGAGGAGCGCCTGCAGCGGGCGGTGCGGTCCCGGCTCGAACGGGCGCGATCACGTCACGGCGCTGCCGCTGCCTTGCTGCTGCGCGCATCGCCCGCGATCAGGGTCCAGGCACAGCGCATCCGGCTCGAGTCGGCGCGGCGTGCGCTGGCCTCGGGTGCGCGCAACCGGGCCGCGCAGTCGCGCCGGCGCTTCGAACTGGCGGCGCGCACGCTGCACGCGGTGAGCCCACTCGCGACGCTCGACCGGGGCTATGCAATCGTGACGAATGCGCAGGGGCACGTGCTGCACGAGGCGGCTGCGATCGGGCCCGGCGAGCGTGTCGAGGCGCGCCTGGCCCGCGGCGGGTTCAGCGCCACGGTCGTGGCGGTGACAGACGAAATTGCGGGCGATCCCCGGGAAAGCGAATGACGGACCGTGACTCGAGTCATCAGCGAGTGACACTGCGACACGCCGCGTGGAGCCTGGCCGCGATGGCGTTGCTCGCCATGTCCGCCGCCGGCGCGGCCACCACCGCCGTGGATCTGCCGCGCGAAAGTCGCGTGCCGGGCGGCGTCGCGATCATCCAGCTGGGCGACGGGCCCGACGCTCCGGGAGAAGTCTTCTTCAACGAGCATCGAGCACCCGTGCTGGAGGGACCGCATGGCTGGGTGGCGCTCGTGGGCATCCCGCTCGATACGAAGCCGGGTGCGCAGGCGGCCGAGTTCCTGCAGGCAGGCGAGTCGAAGCGGCGCCCGCTCGAGTTCACGGTGGCACCGAAGAAATACGCCGAACAGCACCTCAAGGTCGCGAACAAGCGCCACGTGAACCCGGAGCAGGAAGACCTGGAGCGCATCGACCGTGAGCGCACCCGCATCGACGCGGCGCTCGGGGCTTATACGGCAGGGCGAGTGCCTGAACTGCGGATGCGCGCACCTGTCCCCGGGCGAGCGTTCGAGCAGCTTCGGGCTGCGCAGGTTCTTCAACGGTGAACCCCGCAACCCGCATTCGGGCATGGATATCGCCGCGCCATCGGGCACACCGATACTTGCCCCGTCGCCCGGTCGCGTGCTCGACGCCGGGGATTTCTTCTTCAACGGCAACACGGTGTTCCTGGACCACGGCGAGGGCGTCGTGACCATGTACTGCCACCTGAGCCGCATCGACGTGAAGGCAGGAGACGAACTCGACACGGGCGCAGTACTCGGGCTGTCGGGGCGACCGGGCGCGTGACGGGCCCGCACCTGCACTGGGGCATCGCCGTCAATCGCGCGATGGTGGATCCAGCGCTGTTCCTGGCGAAGTGAGCTAGCCCCTCGACTTCAGGAACCCGCCGATCGCCGGCTCGAACCGGTCGAGGTCGGTGAGGAACGCGTCGTGCCCCTGCAGCGACGGGAACGCGTAGTACTCGACCGCGACGCCGGCCGCGCGCAGGTGGTCGGCAACCTCGCGCTGCTGCTCGATCGGGAACAGCATGTCGGTCTCCACGCCGAGCACGAGCGCACGCTTCACGCCGAAGCGCGCAAATGCTGCCGCGAGCGAACCGCCGCCGTGGTCGGCCAGGTCGAACTGGTCCATCGCACGCGACAGGTACAGGTAGGCATTCGCATCGAACGTGTCGGCAAACCGCAGCGCCTGGTGCTCCAGGTAAGCCTCGACCTCGAACTGCGGGCGGAAGTCGCCGGACAGCCCGGCCGTTTCCGGCACGCGGCGCCGCCCGAACCGCTGCTGCCACTCCTCGGGAGAGCGATACGTGATCGTGCCGAGCTTGCGCGCGAGTCGCAGCCCGAGGCGCGGCCCACGACCGGGCTCGTAGTTCCCGCCGCGCCACGCCGGGTCGCTGCGGACCATCTCGCGCTGCAGCGAGCGCAGCGCGATCGCGAAAGGCGTCGCGCGCGCGGCGCCGGAAATCGACACGAGGTTGTCCACGGCCCCCGGGAACTGCGCGCAGTACGCGAGCACCACCATGCCGCCGAGCGAGGGCCCGACCACTGCGGCGACTCGTTCGATGCCGAGCGTGCGCAGCGCCGCATGGCCCGCGGCAGCGATGTCTTCGACCGTAATCTCCGGGAACCCGATGCCGTAGGTACGGCCGGTGCAGGGATCGATGGACGCGGGGCTCGAAGAACCGAACGGGCTGCCGAGCGAATTCACGCAGACGACGAAGAACCTGCCGGTGTCGAGCGGCTTGCCCTCGCCGATCATGGTTTCCCACCAGCCCGGCCGCGGATCACTGGGCGAGGACGCGGCGTGGGCCGTTGGCGAAAGACCGGTGAATATCAGGACCGTGTTGTCGCGCGCCTCGTTCAACCGGCCCCAGCATTCATAAGCCACGACCGGCTCGTCGATGATGCCGCCGCGGAACAGCCTCAGCGGATCCGGCAGCCACGCCAGCTTGCGAGCGGGCAGGTCGTGCGTTGCGGATGCGGGGGTGCGAGCGAAAGCCATTTGCATGCGGGCAGTCTATGCCCGCCTCCTAGCCCGGCGACACAAACCAGAGGATAGCGCGTCAGAAGCGCTGGTTATCAGTCCGGCGCCGGACTCAGCGCTTGCCGGTGCCCGCGCGGCGGCGCTTGACCAGGCGCTGGCGCTTCTTCTGCTGCCTGGGCGTAAGCACGTTGCGGCGCCCGGCGTAAGGGTTCTCGTCGGTGCGGAACTCAATCCGCATCGGCGTGCCCTTCAGCCCGAACGTCTGCCGGAAGTGGTTCTCCAGGTAGCGTCGATACGCGTCCGGCACGTGCTGCGTCTGGTTGCCATGGATCACGACGACCGGGGGGTTACGGCCCCCCTGGTGGGCGTAGCGCAGCTTGATGCGGCGCCCTCGCACCAGCGGCGGCTGGTGCATCGTGATCGCATGCTCGAGCGCCTCGGTGAGTTCCTTGGTCGGCAGCTCGCGCATCGCAGCCCTGTAGGCCGAGCGCACCGACCCCATGAGTTCGCCGACGCCGGTGCCGTGCCGCGCGGAGATGAAGTGCACCAGCGCGAACCCGAGGAAGTCGAGCCGCAGGTCGAGGCCGTCACGAATCGCATCGCGCTGCGCAGGCGGGATACCGTCCCACTTGTTCACAGCGATCACGAGCGCGCGGCCCTGCTCCGCGATCAGCCCGAGCAGGCTCGCGTCCTGCTCGGCGATCGTGTCGTGCGCGTCGACCACGCCGATCACGACGTTCGCCTGCTCGATCGCCTGCAGCGCCTTGACGATGCTGAATTTCTCGACCGCGTCGCTCACTCGCGCGCGGCGGCGCACGCCCGCCGTATCGATCAAGGTGTAGGTCTGGCCGTCGCGCTCGAAGGGTACGTACACGGAGTCACGCGTGGTCCCCGGCTGGTCGAACGCTACGAGCCGCTCCTCGCCGAGCAACCGGTTGATCAGCGTGGACTTGCCCACGTTGGGGCGACCGACGACGGCCACGCGGATCTCGCTGCTTTCCGACCCGTCTTCCTGGGGCGGCGGCTCGGGCTCGGCAAGCCCTTCGACCGCCCGCTCCATCAGGTCCTCGATGCCCTGCATGTGCGCTGCGGATACGACCACCGGGGCGCCGAAGCCGAGCTGATGGAAGTCGGCGCCAGCGATCTCTGGATCCAGCCCCTCGGCCTTGTTGACCACGACCACGACGGACTTGCCCGCGCGACGCAGGATGTCGGCGACGTGCAGGTCGGCCGGGACGCAGCCCTGCCGGGCATCCACCACCAGCAGCACGCGATCGGCCTCCTCGACCGCCTTCAGCGTCTGATCGGCCATCAGGCGCTCCACGCCCTGCGTCGTGTCGACGAGCCCGCCTGTATCCACGACCACACAGCTGCGTGGCCCGACCCTGGTGTAGCCGTACTTGCGGTCGCGCGTCAGCCCCGGCACGTCGGCGACCAGGGCGTCGCGCGTGCGCGTGAGCGCATTGAACAACGTGGACTTCCCGACGTTCGGACGCCCGACCAGGGCGACGACAGGCAGCATGATCAGCTCCCCGCCGCGCTCCCGGCCTTGTATGCGACGACGTGACCGCCCTCGTCCACCACGAAAATCCGGCCACCCATGACGAGCGGCGGCGCGGCGATCCGCGTGCTGCCCGGATGCTCGCGCGCGACGAACTTGCCGGTCGTGCGGTCGAGGAAGTGCAGGTAACCCTCGAAGTCGCCGACGATCACGGCAGAGCCGTCGACAGCCGGTGTGCTGAGCGCGCGGTTCTTCAGCGCCGACTGGGTCCACACCACGCCGCCATCGCGACGCCGCATTGCAACCACGTCGCCACCGGACGAGGACACATACAGCTGGTCGTCGTCGATCGCGAGCCCGCGATAGCTCGAGACATCGCGAGCCCACCAGATCTGCCCGCTCTCGAGCGCCATCATCGCGACGCGCCCCTGGTAACCCACGGCATAGACGTCGCTGCCCGAGACGCGCACGGCCGAGTCGACGTCCGACAACCGCTCGAGTTCGGTGCGACCGCGAGCCGAGGCGACCGGCGTCTGCCACAGCACCTCGCCGGTGTCCCGCGTGACCGCCATGACCTTGCCGGAGTCGAAGCCGCTGATCACTTTCGCTCCCGCCGCGACCGGCGACGCCGTGCCGCGCAGCGACAGCCGCGGCACGAGGTCCTCGACTGCCCACTGTTCCTTGCCAGTGCCGGCTGCGAGCGCGACGAGACGCCCTTCGGCCGTGCGCAGCACCACGCCTTCCTCGTCGACCAGCGGTGTCGACAGCAGCTCACCAAGCACGCGGGTCTGCCAGCGCTGCTTGCCGGTGGCCGCGTCGAGTGCGACAACGTCGCCGTCGCTGCTGCCGACCACGACCAGGCCGGCGCCGATGCCGGGACCCGCCGAGAGATCGACCTTCGTGTCCGCCCGCCAGCGCTCGCGGCCATTGGCGGCGTCGAGCGCACGGACCTTGCCGTCACGCGCCGCGGCGAACACCGTGCTCCCGTCCCCGGCGACACCGAGCGTGAGGCGCAGCTTCTCACCGCCGCCGCCCACGCCCTCCGACCAGAGCTTCTCTACCCGCAGCGTGGGCTTCAGGTCGACGAGTTCGGCGGGCGGCGCGACGTCCTTGTCCTTGCTGCAGCCGGCCAGCGCGGCAAGCGCCGCGATCGCGACCAGCAAGCCACGCCAGTTCAGGCGGAGCGTCATTTCCCGGCAGCCCCCGCGGCTGGCGCAGGCGCGGCCGCTACCGGCAACGCGTCACGCTTCAACTCGACGTAGGCGCGGTCGATCTGCACGTCACCCTTCGCGGCGGAGAGCGCCGAGTCGTACTCACGTCGCGCAGCAGTCGCGTCGCCCTTCGCGGCAAACGCGTCGCCACGGATGTCGTGGTAGAGGGCGGCAAAGGTGCCGGCCTTCGCAATGTCGAGCAAGGCGATGCTGTCGTCGAACTTGCCCTGCTCGATCTGCACGCGCGCGAGCCGGGCAAGCGCGACTGTGCGAAGTTCCTGGTCCTTCGAGCCGTCCGCGACCGCCTTCAGGCGCTGCGCCGCGTCGTCGAGCTTGCGATTCTCGATTGCCGCACGGGCGAGCGCGAGGTCGGACTGGTCCGCGTAGGGCGATGTCGGGCTCTCCGCGCGCAGCGCCTTGGCCTTCAGCACTGCTTCGTCGAACTTGTTCTGTCCCAGCGAGTCGAGCACGGCCGAATAGGCGGCCGCCTCGCGCTGCGCAGACTTGGCCTTGCTGCCCTGCCAGTACTGCCAGCCCCACAGCAGCGCGAGTCCGAGGGCGATTCCGCCCACGATCCACATCCAGTTCTCGCTCCACCAGCGGCGCAGTTGTTCTTCGCGTTCGTTGTCGGTCAAGTCTTCCACTTCGAGGACTCCGTCGTGCCGGACCGGCGGCAGGCCGGTCCGTTGTGTGTTTCAGTCAATCGCGCCCGTGCCCAGCCACGAGTCGCGCCAGTTCCTGTGCGAGGCCCGCGAGCGGAACCTCGGCTTGCCCCGCCTCTTCCCGCAACGGCTTCAATGCTGCGATTCCCCGCGCCACTTCTTCGTCACCGAGTATGACCGCGTAGCGGGCCCCACTGCGGTCCGCGCGCTTCAGCTGCGACTTGAAGCTTCCCGCACCGCAGTTCATCTCGACCCTGAGGCCCGGAATGACGGTGCGCAGATTCTCAGCGACCTGCAGGCCCGCCGCTTCAGCAGCCTCGCCGCCGAGCACCACGTAGACGTCCGCTGCAGTCTCGTCGCCCGCGCGCTGCTGCAGCCGCATCAGCTCCACGATCCGCTCCTCACCGAGCGCCCAGCCAATCGCGGGGACCGGCTCTCCGCCGAGCTGCGCGACGAGCCCGTCGTAGCGGCCGCCGGAGCAGACCGCGTCCTGCGATCCGAGGTCGCCGGTTACCCACTCGAATACGGTACGCGAATAGTAATCGAGACCGCGCACCAGGCGCGGGTTGACGACGTACCCGACGCCGGCTGCGTCGAGGTCCCGGCGCAGGCGGGTGAAATGCGTGGCCGACTCCGTGTCGAGGTGATCGGTGATCAGCGGCGCACCGTCGATGACCGGGCGCAGCGCTGGATTCTTGCTGTCCAGGATCCTGAGCGGATTGCCGCCGAGCCGGCGCCGGCTGTCGTCGTCGAGCGACGCCTCGTGACCGCGCAAGTACTCGACCAGCTTCTCGCGATAGACGCGACGGGACTCCGGCGTGCCCAGCGAGTTGATGTTCAGCGTCAGCCCCGCGATGCCGAGCTTGCGCCAAATGCGCGCCGACATGATGATCAGTTCGGCATCGACGTCCGGGCCCGGGAATCCGAGCGCCTCGACGTCGACCTGGTGGAACTGGCGGTAGCGTCCCTTCTGCGGGCGTTCGTAGCGGAACATCGGGCCCGCGCACCAGACCTTCTGACGCTGGTTGTGCAGCAGGCCGTTCGAGATGCAGGCGCGCACGATGCCTGCGGTCGCTTCCGGGCGCAGCGTCACGGAATCGCCGCCGCGGTCCTCGAAGGTGTACATCTCCTTCTCGACGATGTCCGTCATCTCGCCGATCGAGCGCTTGAACAGTTCCGTGCGCTCCAGCAGCGGCAACCGGATCTCGCGGTACCCGTACTCGGCGAAGGTCTCGCGCGCCACGCGCTCGAGCAGCTGCCAGGCATCGGACTCGCCGGGCAACACGTCGTTCATTCCGCGGATCGGTTGGATCGCTTCGGTCATCGGTTCGTCCGCGAACTTCAGCGCAGCGCGCCGTCCGCGCCCATGCTGTAGCGGCCGACGGTCTGGCCGGCAGGCGGCGCCGGCAGGCTCACTGCGCGGCCGTTGGCCTGCAAGGTGACCGCCGGAGCGTTGCCGAATGTCATGCTGAGGGGTGCCAAGCCAGTGACGGTGCGATCGCTGCCGGCCTTGCCGAGGTCGTACAGCACAGTCTTGCCCGAGCCGTCGTAGATCTCGACCCACGAATCGGCTGCAAACCGTAACCGCAGCATGACCTGGCCGGGTGGCAGTCCAGCCGGTACAGCGGCCGTGGCGGTTGATCCGGTGGCGTCCACGGTTGGCGCAACCACGGGGGCCTCGGTCATCTGCTGTGCTGGTGGCTCGACGGTCGGCGCAGGCTGCACCGCGACAGCTGCGGTAACTTCCGCCGCCCCGCCCGTCGCGGCACCGCGACCGAAAGGCCACGCGGGCAGCCGCAGGCCATATTCGCTGATGTAGGCAGCGATCCCCGCCGCCATCAGGAACAACAGCAGGCTGCCCACGATCCAGGGCCACCGGGCCGGACCGCGTTCAGGCGGCATTTCCATGCGTGACTTCGGGATCAGCGTCGGCTGGCCGAGCTGCGCCCGCGAGCGCTCGTAGGCTCCGAGGATATCTTCCTCCGCCAGTCCGAGCAGTGCTGCGTATCGCTTCAGGTGGCCACGCGCGAAAACCGGAGCGCCGAGCGCGGCAAAATCGTCCCGTTCGAGCGCAGTGACGGCGCTGACGTCGAGGTTGAGCTGCTCGGCGACGAACTGCTCGCTCAATTCCGCCAGCTCGCGTTGCCTCCGGAGCCGCGCACCCGGGTCGGTTGGCAACTCCGCGACCTCTGCTTCCGGAGGGGTCACTTCTGGCCCCGCTCGGCTTCGAGCAAAAGGCCCATTTCGGGCGACAGCGCGAAGTCGCGCTTGAGCCGCGCTGCGCTCGCACTCGCCTGCTCGTAGTCCCCCATCGCGCGCTCGATGCGGTAGTCGAGCCACAGTGCCGCCGCCGACACGTCCGCGGACGACTGGTAGCGATCGAGGAACGCGCGGGCCTGCAGGTAGTTGCCGGTCTCGAAGTACAGCTCGGCCATCTGGTACAGCGCGTCGACCTGGCCCGCCTCGATCGTGAGCGCCTGCCGGAAGTACTTCTCCGCGTCCTTCGGTCGCCCGTCCGCCCGCGCGCAGCGGCCTGCGTTGGCATAGGCGACGGCCGGAGTGCGATACAGCGGGCTCGCGGCCGCCTGCAGGAAAAGCGCCTCGCCGCGCTTCTTGTCGCCCTTGCGGCAGAGGAATGCCGCATAGTTGTTCATGATGATCGGGTCATCCTTGCCGAGCTTCATCGCCCGCTCGAAATGCCCATCGGCCTTTTCAGTCTCGCCGAGCCGGTCGTAGAGGAAACCGGCCGTCATCTGCGTCGTGGCGAGGTTCGGGTCCTGGTCGAGCGCCCTCTCGAGCTTGGCGCGAGCCGTGGTGAGATCGTTCTCGCGCATGTAGGCGAGCGCGAGCTGCGTGTTTGCCTCCGCCGCTTCCTTGCGCTGCTTGGCGTTGAGCTTGATCTCGTCGTCCGCAACGCTCGCGAACGAAGCCCCGAGCAGTGCCAGCGCGACGCACAGGAGTCCGAGCCGCTTCATGCCCGCTCCGCCGAGGCAGGGATCAGGTTGCGCTGCCCGAGCCTGACCGTCGTGCGGTCGTTGACCCGGCCAACCAGCTGGCCGCAGGCCGCGTCGATGTCGTCGCCCCGCGTGCGCCGGATCGTCGCGATCACGCCGCCCTTGATCAGCAGGTCGCGAAAGCGCTCGATCGCCGCCTCGCTCGAGCGGCGGAACCGCGTGCCGGGGAATGGATTGAACGGGATCAGGTTGACCTTGGCCGGCCGCCCGCGCAGCAGCGCGGCGAGTTGCCGTGCATGCTCGGGCTTGTCGTTCACGCCATCGAGCATCACGTACTCGAACGTCACGCTGCGCGCGTTCTGCTTCGCGACGTAGTGCCAGCACGCCTCGAGCAGGCTCGCGATCGGGTGGCGGCGGTTGATCGGCATCAGCTCGCTGCGCAGCTCGTCGTTCGGCGCGTGCAGCGAGACTGCGAGCGCGACGTTGGTCTCGTCGGCGATGCGGATCATCTGCGGCACGAGGCCCGACGTGCTGACCGTGACGCGCCGGCGCGAGAGATCGAGGCCCAGGTCGTCCATCATGATCTCGGCAGCGGGCACCACGTTGCGATAGTTCATCAGCGGTTCGCCCATCCCCATGAACACGACGTTGGTAATGACGCGGTCGCCGTCGGGCGAATAGCCGAGCTCGCGATTGGCGAGCCAGACCTGGCCGACGATTTCCGCGGTGGACAGGTTGCGGTTGAAGCCCTGCGTGCCGGTGGAGCAGAAGCCGCAATCCATCGTGCAGCCGACCTGGCTCGAGATGCAGAGCGTGCCGCGGCCCGGCTCCGGGATGAATACCATCTCGATCGCCTGGCCGCTCTCGAACCGCAGCAGCCACTTGCGGGTACCGTCGGCCGAAGTCTGCGAGAGGATGACCTCGGGAGCGCGGATCTCCGCAATTTCCGCGAGACGGCGGCGGAAGTCCTTGCCGAGGTCGGTCATCTCGTCGAAGTCGCCGGCCGCGCGCCGGTAGATCCACTTCATGAGCTGGCGCGCCCGGAACGGCTTCTCGCCCATCCCGTTGACGAATTCCTCCATCCCGGCCTTCGTCAGGCCGAGCAGGTTCGTCTTGTTGGCAGCAACCTCACCCATGTATGGCAACCCGCGGCGGCCGGCACTCGCCGCTCAGCGCGGGCAGAGCTCCGTTTCCGCGAAGAAGTAGGCGATCTCGCGCGCGGCGTTCTCGAGGCTGTCCGAGCCGTGCACCGTGTTCGCCTCGATGCTGTCGGCGAGGTCGGCGCGGATCGTGCCGGGAGCCGCCTTCTTCGGGTCGGTGGCTCCCATCAGGTCGCGGTTCTTCGCCACGGCGTTCTCGCCCTCGAGCACCTGCACGATGACCGGGCCGGACGTCATGTAGGCGACCAGGTCCTTGAAGAACGGCCGCTCGCGGTGCACTGCGTAGAAGCCCTCGGCCTCCGACTGCGACAGCCGTCTCATGCGGGCTGCGACGATCTTCAGGCCCGCTTGCTCAAAGCGGCGGTACACCTCACCGATGACGTTCTTCCTGACTCCATCGGGCTTGACGATGGACAGCGTGCGTTCGACGGCCATGCGATTCCTCTAGTCGGGGCCTGGGCCCCTGCGGTGGTGAAACGGAGCCCCGGAAATTCAAGACCCGCGCGAACGCGGGTCCGGGTGGGGCCAACCTCGAAAAGTAACCGCGAAGTATACCCGCGGGTCCGGGGCGAGCCAAGAAAATTCAGCCGCGACGGGCAGTTAGACGCTGAAGCTCTCGCCGCAGCCGCACTCGCCGCGCACGTTCGGGTTGCGGAACTTGAATGCCTCGTTCAGCCCCTGGCGCACGAAGTCGATTTCGGTGCCGTCCACGTAACGCAGGCTGTCGGCGTCCACGATCACCTTGACGCCTCCGTGCTCAAACACGGTGTCGCCGGCGCCGACCGCGTCCGCATAGTTGACGACGTAGGCGAACCCCGAGCAGCCGGTCTTCTTGACGCCGAGGCGCAGTCCGACGCCCCGTCCACGGGCCTCGAGGAAGGTCCGCACGCGTTCTGCCGCAGCTGCCGTCAGTGAAACCGACATCGTCACCATCCGTCTCGAAGTTCGCGGGATTCTACACCGTAGACTGCCGCGGACCGGGCCAGTTCCGCGCGGCGTCGCGCACCGCGTCCTGCAACGTGAGCAACCGCCCGAATTTGGCCGGCGGCACGTCGAGCGCGTCGGCGGCCTCGCGCCAGTCCCAGTGCTGCAAGTCAGCCCGGCCGGCGCCGAGCAGCCTCTCCGTCAGCCAGGAGGCGGTCGCGACCATGTGCGGACAGCCGAAGGCCCGGAATCGCGCCGCCCGGACCCGGTCGTCCTCGACGCGGAAATCGAACTGTACCTGCGCGCCCAGCTCCGCATCGCCCGCGGCTCCGTGCACCACGCCTGGTCCGGCCGGCAGCGCGCCGGCCCCGGCCAGGGAGCGCATCCGGGCCCGGACCTCCTCGCCATACCGCGGATCGTCGCTCACGGGTGTGCGGTCCCGACGCCCGGAGGCACGATGGCACGCAGCCGCGAAAACTCCACGGCAATGCGCCGCGCCGCGTAATCCACCTGGGCTTCGGTGGTGAATCGACCGAGACTGAGCCGCAGAGTGCTCTGTGCGAGACGGTCGCTGCGGCCAAGCGCGCGCAGCACGTAGGAAGGCTCTGCGCTGGTCGTCGCGCAGGCGGAGCCGGAGGCCACGGCCAGGTCCGGCAGCGCGAACAGCAGGCTCTCGCCCTCCACGCCATCCATCGTCACGCTGAGGATCCCGGGGGCGCGCTGCGTGGGATGCCCGTTGATGCTCACGTCCGGCAGCCGACCGAGCGCATGCCACAGCCGTTCGCGCAGCGACGTGATTCGTGCCGACTCCTCCACCATCGATCCGGCCGCGAGCGCGAAGGCCCGGCCCATGCCCGCGACCTGGTGCGTCGGCACGGTGCCGGACCGAAGGCCGCGTTCCTGTCCGCCGCCGAACAGCAACGGCGCGAGCCCAAGCCGGGGCTCACGCCGTACGCACAGCGCACCGACCCCTTTCGGTCCATGCAGCTTGTGCGCCGTGAGTGCGAGCAGGTCGATGCAGTCGCGCTCGACGTCGATCGGCAGCTTGCCTGCACTCTGCGCCGCATCGACGTGCAGCATCACGCCACGCTCCCGGCATGCGCGACCGACCGCACCGACGTCCTGCACCACGCCGATCTCGTTGTTCACGTGCATCAGCGAGACCAGGATCGTGTCTGCCCGCAGCGCGGCCTCGACCTGTGCCGGCGCAACGATGCCGTCGGAGGCGGGCTTGAGATACGTGACCTCGAAGCCCTCTCGTTCGAGCTGCCGGCACGGATCGAGCACCGCAGGGTGTTCCGTTCGCGAGGTGACGATGTGACGACCGCGCGAACGATGGAAGCGCGCGGCCCCGAACAACGCAAGGTTGTCCGCCTCGGTGGCGCCCGAGGTCCAGACGATCTGCTCGGGATGCGCCCCAACGAGTTGCGCGACCTCGGCACGGGCCTGTTCCACACGCGCCCTTGCGCGCCGGCCCGGCAGGTGGCCCACTGCCGACGGGTTCGCGAAGTCGCCGTCCTGCCCGCAACACTCGAGCATGACTGCGACGACACGCGGGTCGATCGCCGTGGTCGCGGCGTTGTCGAGATAAACCACGTCGCTCATCGCGGATCGTCCGGTCGCGGCGCGTGCGGGTCGCCCGCGCGACGTCGCCTGCCCTGCACCGCGGTCAGGATCCCGCGCAGGATGTGGACTTCGTTCTGGTCCAGTACCGCGCGATTGAACAGCCGGCGGATACGGGCCATCAGGTGACCCTCGCCGGTCCGGTCCCGGAAGTCGACCTCGTCCAGCACCTGCTCGAGGTGCTCGTAGAAGCGCTGCATCTCGGTGGCGCTCGCGAGCGCGATGCCGCGTGCCGCCGCGGCCGCATCCTCCTCGCCACGCAGCGCGAGCAGCACCTCGTAGGCGACGACCTGGACGGCCATCGCGACGTTCAACGACGCATACTCGGTCCCGGTCGGAATGCTGAGCAGCAGCTGGCAGTGCTCGATGTCCTCGTTCGAGAGACCGGTGCGCTCCGCACCGAACAGGATCGCCACCTCACCGGTCGCAGACGCCGCTGCGATCTCCCGTGCGGCCTCGCGCGGCTCGACGACCCGCCACGGCAGGTGTCGCGACCGGGCCGTCGTCCCCACCAGCAGTCCGCAGTCGGCGACCGCGCTCGACACGTCCGCAAAGATCTGCGCCTTCTGCAGCACGTCGTCCGCCCCCGCGGCCATGACCGTCGCCTCGGTCGCAGGGAAACGCTCCGGGGCCACCAGGCGCAGCCGGTCGAGCCCCATGTTCTTCATTGCCCGGGCGGCGGAGCCGATGTTGCCCGGGTGCGAGATGCCTACGAGGACGATGTTCACGGACATGCTCTGCTATTCTAGCCGCCCGCATGCAACCGCTACTCAACATCGCCGTCCGCGCTGCGCGCCGCGCCGGCGACCTGATCGTGCGCAACGTGGACCGGGTTCCGACGCTCGGCGTCCGCTCCAAGAGCCGTAACGACTTCGTCAGCGAAATCGACCAGATGGCCGAGCGCGACATCATCGAGACGATCCGGCGCACGCACCCCGACCACGGCTTCCTCGGCGAGGAGAGCGGCCGCAGCGGCGGCGACGAGTTCATCTGGATCATCGACCCGCTCGACGGCACGACGAACTTCCTGCACGGCTTCCCGGTGTTCGCCGTCTCGCTGGCCTGCGAGTACCGGGGCCGGCTCGAGCACGCGGTGGTGTACGACCCGATGCGGCAGGAACTGTTCACGGCCTCGCGCGGCGACGGCGCCCAGGTCGACGGCAAGCGCATCCGCGTGAGCAAGCAGGACGCTCTCGAGGGCGCGCTGATCGGCACCGGATTCCCTTACCGCGCCAACGCCCGCTGGATCGACGAGTACCTGGCGATGCTGAAGGCGATCATGCAGCAGACGGCGGGCATCCGGCGCCCTGGTGCGGCCGCGCTCGACCTAGCCTACGTCGCAGCCGGCCGCATCGACGGGTTCTGGGAAATCGGCCTGCACGCCTGGGACACGGCCGCGGGGACACTGTTGATTACCGAGGCCGGCGGGCGCATCGGCACGCTGAGCGGCGGCGAATACCGGCAGGGCGGCAACGTGATCGCCGGTACGCCGAAAGTGTATGAAGCGATGGTGGAGTGCCTGCGGCCGTTCGTGCCGCCCGAACTGCGAGAGGACTGACGATGCCGAAGCGCCTGTTTTCGACCAAGCCGATCGGCGAACTGCACGAGGCCGACGACGCGAACGAACTCAAGCGCACGCTCGATGCCCGCGCCCTGGTGCTGCTCGGCATCGGAGCGATCATTGGCACGGGTATTTTCGTGCTGACCGGTACGGCCGCCGCAAACCACGCCGGCCCGGCGCTGGTGGTGTCGTTCCTGATCGCCGGGCTCGGCTGCGCGCTCGCGGGCCTCTGCTACGCGGAGTTCGCGTCGATGATTCCGGTCTCGGGCAGCGCGTACTCATACTCTTATGCGACCCTCGGCGAGGGCGTAGCCTGGTTCATCGGCTGGAACCTGATCCTCGAATACCTGTTTGCCGCAGCCACCGTCGCGGTCGGCTGGTCGGGCTATGTCGTGAGCCTCGTCGAGCAGTTCGGCATCATGCTGCCGGACGCGCTGACCAATGCGCCGTTCACCAAGGGCGCGACCCACTTCGAGATCGTGCGTACCGGCGCGATAGTCAATCTGCCGGCAGTGCTCGTCATCGCCGCGATCACCGCCCTCTGCTACGTCGGGATCCACCAGTCGGCGCGCTTCAACTCGATCGTGGTGGCGATCAAGGTCACCGTGATCGTGCTGTTCATCGGCTTCGGCATGTGGGTCGTGGACGGGGCCAACTGGACGCCATTCATCCCGGCGAACACCGGCGAGTTCGGCAAGTTCGGCTGGAGTGGCGTCGTGCAGGCCGCGGGCATCATCTTCTTCGCCTATATCGGCTTCGATGCGGTCTCGACCGCCGCGCAGGAGGCGAAGAACCCGCAGCGCGACATGCCGGTCGGGATCCTGGCGAGCCTCGCAGTCTGCACCGTGCTCTACGTCGCCGTGTCCGCGGTGCTGACCGGGATGGTGCACTACTCGCAGCTGAACTCTCCGGCGCCGATCGCGGTCGCTCTCGACCTGCACCCGGAGCTCGCCTGGCTCGCGGGCTGGATCAAGCTTGGCGCGATCGCGGGCATGACCTCGGTGATGCTGGTGATGATGCTCGGACAGCCGCGCATCTTCTACGCGATGTCACGTGACGGACTGCTCCCACCCCTGTTCCGCAAGGTGCACCCGACGCACCGGACACCGTACGTGGGTACGCTGATCACCGGATCGCTTGCGGCACTGATCGCAGGCCTGTTCCCGGTCACGATCCTCGGTGAACTCGTGTCGATCGGCACGCTGCTCGCCTTCGCGACCGTCTGCATCGGCGTGCTGGTGCTGCGCTACACGCGGCCCGACCTGAAGCGCCCGTTCAAAGTTCCGGCCCCGTGGTTCGTCTGCATAGCAGGGGCGCTGATCTGCTCCGGCATGATGGCTTCGCTGCCGCACGACACCTGGGTGCGCCTGCTGGCCTGGACCATCATCGGATTCCTGATCTACGTCTTCTACGGCTTCCGCCACAGCGAGTTGCGCAAGGCCGGACGCTGAGAGAGCGGGGCCGCGTGCGTCGCGCCGCCCGATCGAGGCGGCGCTATCCGCGCCGGGCCAGCCTCTGCTCGAACTTCGTCGCGATCAGTGACGCGACGATGCCGCCCGCCAGCGTTCCCACGATGATGCCCAGAGAGACCATGTTGGGGACGTGGTACCTGCCCACCAGCAGCATCTTCACGCCGACGAACGCCAGGATCAGCACCAGGCTGTAGCGCAGGTAGCGGAACATCGCCATCAGCCCGGCCACGGCGAAGTACAGCGAGCGCAGGCCGAGGATCGCGAACGCGTTCGACGTGAACACGAGGAACGGGTCGCGCGTGATGGCGAGGATCGCCGGGATGCTGTCCACGGCGAACACGACGTCCGTGAGTTCGACCATGATCAGCGCGACGAACAGCGGCGTGGCGTAGAGCTGCCCATCGCGGCGCACGAAGAACCGCGCCCGATCGATGATGTCGGTCACCGGCACGAACCGCCGCACCAGCCTCGCTGGAAAGCTCGAGCCGAAATCGCGCTCCTCATCGTCGTTGCGCAGCATGCGCAGCGCCGACAGCAGCAGGATTGCGCCGAACACGTAGAACATCCAGTCGAAGTGCCTGAGCAGCGCCGCGCCGGCGAGGATCATCAGGCCGCGCAGCACGATCGCGCCGACGATGCCCCAGAACAGAACGCGGTACTGGTACAGCGTGGGGATCTTCAGGTACGCGAAGATCAGCGCGATCACGAAGATGTTGTCGACCGACAACGACCACTCGAGCAGGTAGCCGGTGACGAACTGCACGACCGCGTCGGTCCCGTCGGCCACGCCCGGCCCCGGCACGAACCCGAACCAGCCGTGCTCGTAGAGCCCGTAGACCACGAAAGTGAACGAAAACGCGACGCTGACCCAGACGAGCGTCCAGAACAGCGCCTGGCGGACCGAGAGCTCGGCCGCCTCGCGGTGCAGGACGCTCAGGTCCAGGAACAGCAGCGCCAGGAACAGGACGAGGAATCCCACCCAGACCAGTTCGGTCACGGCAACGGCTCCTCAGACCCTGTGCCCGCGAGGCCTCGCGGCCTCAGGGCATGTCGTCCACAGCGTCTTTCTCCCGCTGCACCGGCAGCAGGTCCTTCCCTGTGAGCTTCAGGTCCAGCGCCAGCGCGCTGGCGATGTAGATCGACGAGTACGTGCCGACCACGATGCCGATCGTCAGCGCCGTCGAGAAGCCGCGCAGGATCTCGCCACCGAAGAACAGCAGTGCCAGCACCATGATCATCGTCGTGAAGCTGGTCATGATCGTTCGCGAGAGCGTCTCGTTGATCGCCGAGTCGATCACCTGCTCCGGGGTTCCCTTGCGCATCGACAGGAAGCGCTCGCGGATCCGGTCGAACACCACGACCGTGTCGTTCAACGAGTAGCCGATCACCGCGAGGATCGCCGCCAGCACCGGCAGGTCGAACACCATGCCCGTGACCGAGAAGAACCCGAGGATGATGATCGGGTCGTGCAATGCAGCCACGATCGCGCCGACGCCGAGCTTCCACTGGAAGCGGATCGCCACGTACGCAAGGATCAGCAGGAACGTGAACAGCACCGCCAATGCGCCCTTCTCGGCGAGTTCCTGGCCGACCTGCGGGCCCACGACCTCGGTGCGGCGCAGCTCGACTCCGGGGTCGGACGCATGGATCGCCGCCAGCACCTGCTGGCCGATCAGGTTGACGTCCTGCTTGCCCTTCGGCAGCAGCCGGACCAGCACGTCATTGGCAGTGCCGAAGCTCTGCACCGCCGCATCGCCGAAACCCGCCTTGTCGAGCTCACCGCGCACCTTCTCGAGGTCCGCCGCCTGCGGGAACGCGAACTCCATCACCACGCCGCCGGTGAAGTCGATGCCGAAGTTCAGCCCGCGCACCGCAAGCGATCCGAGCGACACGAGCATCAGGATCGCCGAAACCATGTACCACCGCTTGCGGGTGGCCATGAACGGGTAGCTGGTCTTCTTGTGGAAAAATTCCATGGCGTGGGCTCCTCAGATCGAGAGCGCTTCGAGCTTGCGCTGCGCCCCCAGAGCAGGTGGATGAACGCGCGGCTGCCGACCAGCGCCGTGAACATCGACGTCAGGATGCCGAGCGAGAGCACGACCGCGAAGCCGCGCACCGGGCCCGTGCCGAACGTGAACAGCACGATGCCGGCGATCAGCGTCGTGATGTTCGAGTCCGCGATCGCGGAGAACGCCTTCTCGAAGCCGGCGCCGATCGCCGCGTGCGGGCTCATGCCGTTGCGCAATTCCTCGCGGATGCGCTCGAAGATCAGCATGTTCGCGTCCACGGCCATGCCGACCGTCAGCACGATGCCCGCGATGCCCGGCAGCGACAGCGACGCCTGCAGCATCGACAGCAGCGCCGCGAGCAGCACGACGTTCGACAGCAGCACGACGTTTGCGATCAAGCCGAACTTCTTGTAGTACAGCGCCATGAAGACGAACGTCGCGAGCAGTCCGATCACCAGCGCGCGCACGCCGCGGTCGATGTTGTCCTGGCCGAGGCTCGGGCCGACGGTGCGCTGCTCGACGATGTAGAGCGGCGCGGCCAGCGACCCGGCGCGCAGCAGCAGCGCGAGCTCGCGCGCTTCGCCGGCCAGCAGCCCGGTGATCTGGAAGTTGCTGCTGAAGACGCCGCGAATCGTCGCGACGCTGATCACCTGCTCCTCGGTGCACTCCGCACCGGCCCGCGTGCCGTTGCAGGGCTCGTCCTGCTTGACCCGCTTCTTCTCGATGAACACGACCGACATCGGGCGGCCGAGGTTTTCGCGGGTCGTCTGCAGCATCTGGGCGCGCCGCGCGCGTCGAGCCTCACGTACACCGCTGGCTGCCCTTCCTGGAATCCCGAGCTAGCGTCCACGAGCTGCTCGCCCGACACGATCAGGTCGCGCTTCAGCAGCACCGGCCGGTTCTCGCGGCGTGTGGTACAGCTTCGAGCCGAGCGGCGTGCGTTTCGTGCGCTCGGCCTCGATCGGGTCGTTCTGATCGTCGACCAGCCGGAACTCGAGCGTCGCGGTCGCACCGAGCACGCGCAACGCCTCGTTCGGGTCCTGCACGCCCGGCAGCTGTACGACGATGCGGTCGACGCCCTGCCGGGCGACCATCGGCTCGGTCACGCCGAGCTCGTTGACGCGGTTGCGCAGTGTCGTGATGTTCTGCTGGATCGCAAAGTCCTGGCGTTCCTTGATGCGCTCCGGCGTCAGCGTGACGGCGACCGACCCGCCGTCGCCGAGCGTGTCGACCTCCAGCCTGACGTTCGGGTCCTGTTTGCGCAGCAGTGCCGCGACCCTCTCGGCATCGGCCCCGGACGGCAGCTGGATCTCCACCGTTCTGTGCCGTTCGACTGCATGCCGGTGAACGGGATGCGCTCGTCGCGGAGCAGCGTGCGGAAATCCCGTTCCATGCTCTGCAGCAGCTGCGTGACGGCGCCCTGATGTCCACCTCGAACAGGAAGTACACGCCGCCGCGCAGGTCGAGGCCCAGGCTCATCGGCTTCAAGCCGAGCTCGCGCATCCACCCCGGCATGCGCGAGGCCTGCGACAGCGCGATCAGGTAGTCCCGCGGCGCGGCCGCGCGGATCGCATCGCGCGCCTGCAGCCGCTCTCGACGGTGTCGAATCGCAGCATCAGGCGGTCGCCCTCGAGGTACTCGGCGTCGACCGGGATGCTCTTGCCGGCCAGGATGCCGGTCACCGCCGCCTGGGTCTGGTCGTTGAACGCGGTGCGATCGTTGCGCGACAGCTGGAGCGCAGGCCCCTCGCCGAACACGTTCGGCAGCGACAGCAGCAGGGCCACCAGCAAGACGATGGCGACCAGCCAGATCTTCCAGGCCGGAAAGTGTGCATTGTCAGGCTCCCCTCGGGCTCAGGCGCTCTTCAACGTGCCCTTGGGCATGACGCTCGACACGGTGTGGCGCTGGACCTTGACCTGCACGCCCTCGGCGACCTCGACCGTCAGGAACTGCTCGCCCGCCTCGGTCACCTTGCCGAGGATGCCGCCGCCCGTCACGACCTCGTCACCGGTCGCGAGCGCCGCGACCATCGCCTTGTGCTCCTTGGCGCGCTTCGGCCTGCGGACGGATCAGCAGGAAATAGAAAACCACGAAAATCAGGATCAGCGGCAGCAGCTGCATCAACGGGTTCGGCTGCGGGCCGCCCGCGGCCTGCGCCCATGCGCCCGGGATGAAAAAGTCCATCAGGAAACTCCTGTAGCGGGCCCCGATCGGGGCCACCCAAAAGGGGCGGATTATAGCCCGAGGGCCGGCTCCGACTGCCGCCCGGAACGGCCAGTCCCTCCGGGCCGGCCAGGAAATCGGCCGACAAATCGACCGTAGGTCCCGCTGCTCGATTGCGCCCCGGATCCGGGCCATCAGCGCCAGGTAGAAGCGCAGGTTGTGGATCGTGTTGAGCCGCGCCCCGAGGATCTCGTTGCACCGGTCGAGATGGCGCAGGTAGGCGCGGGAGTAGTTGCGGCAGGTGTAGCAGTCGCAGGCCGGGTCCAGCGGGCGCGTATCGTCGCTGGTGCGCGGCATTGCGGATCCTGACCACGCCCTCGCTGGTGAACAGGTGGCCGTTGCGGGCGTTCCGGGTCGGCATCACGCAGTCGAACATGTCGATGCCCCGGGCGACGGCCTGGACGATGTCCGCCGGCGTGCCGACGCCCATCAGGTAGCGCGGGCGGTCCGGCTGGCAGGTGCGGCTCGAGCGCGTCCAGCACGCGCGTTGCGCTCGTCGGCCGGTTCGCCGACCGCGAGGCCGCCCGATCGCGTAGCCGTCGAAGCCGATACCGCGCAGCGCCTCGATGGACTCGAGCCGCAGCGGCAGGTGCGTGCCGCCCTGCACGATGCCGAACAGCGCGTTCGGGCTGCCGAGGTCGCGAAAGGCATCACGGCTGCGCCGAGCCCAGCGCATCGACAGTTCCATCGACTGCCGCGCCTCAGCCTCGGTCGCCGGATAGGCGGGCACTCGTCGAAGACCATCACGATGTCGGAGTCGAGCGCCGTCTGCACCTGCATCGATCTCTCGGGGCTGAGGAACACCAGGTCGCCGTCCATCGGCGAACGGAACCGGACACCCTCCTCCGTCAGCTTGCGCAGATCCGCGAGGCTGAAGACCTGGAAGCCGCCGGAGTCCGTGAGGATCGGGCCGCGCCAGTGCATGAAGCCGTGCAGGCCGCCGTGGGCCCGGACCACCTCGGTCCCCGGGCGCAGCATCAGGTGGAACGTGTTGCCGAGGATGATCTCGGCGCCCGAGCCCGGTCAGTTCCTCCGGCGTCATCGCCTTCACGGTGCCGTAGGTTCCGACCGGCATGAACACAGGCGTCTCCACCGTGCCGCGACGCAGGCTCAACCTGCCGCGCCGTGCTGCTCCACTCGGATGACAGCACATCGAACATCACGCGCCTCCGCGCGGCGCAAGCGCCGACGGATCGGGCTCGACGAACATCGCATCGCCGTAGCTGAAGAACCGGTAACGCCGCTCGACGGCGTGGCGGTAGGCAGCGAGCACCTTTTCACGGCCCGCGAACGCAGATACCAGCATCAGCAGCGTGGATTCGGGCAGGTGGAAATTGGTCACCAGCGCGTCCACGACGCGAAAACGATAGCCTGGCGTGATGAAGATGCGCGTGTCGCCCGCGTACGGCGCGAGCGCGCCTGCTTCAGCAGCGGCCTCCAGCGCCCGGACGGCGGTTGTACCAACGGCCACGACGCGACCGCCCCTGGCACGGCAGGCGCTGACGGCGTCGCAGACGGAACCCGGCACGACCGCGCGCTCGGCGTGCATGCGATGATCGCGCACGTCGTCGGCCCGCACCGGTTGGAAGGTGCCCGCGCCGACGTGCAGCGTAACGTGCGCACTCGCCACGCCTGCCTGCCCGCAGGCGGCGAGCAGCTCGGCGTCGAAATGCAGTCCGGCCGTCGGAGCCGCCACGGCCCCCGGTTCACGCGCATATACGGTCTGGTAGCGATCACGATCCGAGTCGTCCGCGGCGCGCTTCATGTAAGGCGGCAGCGGCATTGCGCCGCATCGCTCGAAAACCGCGCCCGGTTCCTCCTGGAAATCGAGCAACCAGAACTCGTCGGCACGGCCGGCGACGGTGAGCCGCGTTCCGTCCGGCAGCTGGATCTGCGACCCGGTCGCCGGCGGCTTGCTTGAGCGCAGCTGTACCGCGACTCGCCCGCCCTCGATCACGCGCTCGAGCAGGATCTCGACCCGCCCACCCGTGTCCTTGTGGCCGTGCAGCCGCGCCGGAACGACGCGCGTGTCGTTGAACACCAGCAGGTCACCGGCGCGCAGCAACTGCGGGAGATCGACGAACTGGCGGTCCTGGACGGAGCCGCTCGCGCCATCGAGGTGCAGCAGACGACTGTCGCGGCGACGCGCAGTCGGGTGTTGCGCGACCAGCTCTTCGGGCAGCTCGTAGTGGAAGTTCGCGCGCAACATGGGGCGCGCATGCTAGCAGACGACGCTTGAGGCCGGCCTCGAGCCGCAGCCGACCGGACGGACCGGCAGGCGCGGTCAGCCGCGTGGCGACGGCCTCGCCGTGTTGTATGCGATCCGCGCGCCCGGCTTGTCGCCGCACTGGAGCAGCGGCGACTCGTTGAGCCACTTGCTGTCCGGGTAATACGCGAACAGCAACGCACCGCCCTTCAGCGTATCGATGACGACGCGCGCGACCTCCTGTCGCACGGCGGGGCATCCCCAGCTGCGACCCAGCCGCCCCAGGCGCGCCGCGATGGCTTCGCTCACGTATGGAGCACCGTGCATTACGATGGCTCGGGACAACGCGTTGTCGTTGAAGCCCTGGTCGAGACCGCGCAGCCGCAACGAGTAACCGTTGTTGCCGTAATAAGTGTCGGTCGTCTGGAACAGGCCGAGGCTCGACATCTTGCTGCCTTCGACGTTCGAGAAACGCTCGGCGGCTTTCTCGCCGGTGTTGCGGCCGTGGGCCACCAGTTCCTCGAACAGCAGCCGGCCGCGGTCGACGTCGAACACCCAGAGCCGCGGCTTGGTCGACGGCAGCGAGTAATCGATGACTGCGAGGTGGTGGAAGCCCTGCAGCAGGCCCTGCTTGCGGGCACACTCCGC
This sequence comes from uncultured Gammaproteobacteria bacterium, assembly GCA_963696545.1. Taxonomy (GTDB): domain Bacteria; phylum Pseudomonadota; class Gammaproteobacteria; order Steroidobacterales; family Steroidobacteraceae; genus RPQJ01. The sequence goes on along the minus strand of CAVOKQ010000012.1, from coordinate 285,751 downwards.
CGCGCGAGCGGCAAGCGAAAGAACCTTGGGATTGGCGCCAGGAGCGGCGGCTACCAGTTCGGTGACCAGCGGTTCGGCGGCCCGGGTCGGGCCCGCGAGCGCGAGCAACAGCAAAGCAAACGGCCAGGAACGTCGTCGCATGCGAGCACTCTCCGTGCAATGAACGCGTGCCGCCCGCAGGCGACGTGGTGCGCACTCAGACCGCGGCGATTCTACTTGGTTCCATCCGCACGCATCGGCCGATCAGCCCACGCTTTCGACGACGTCCATTGCGCCTGCGAAATGCCGCGCAAGTGGTTGACATAAAACGTTTTTGCGCAGGCCCGGTCGTGATCGGGTAAGCTTCACGGCCCGCGCCGGGATGGCGGAACTGGTAGACGCACCGGACTCAAAATCCGGCGAGCTAATCACTCGTGAGGGTTCGATTCCCTCTCCCGGCACCAGGAGGACCATGAATTTCTGCTCGCAATGCGGCCAGCCGGTCACGGTCCTCGTGCCAGAGGGTGATCACCTTCCCCGCCACGTGTGTACGGGGTGCGGCGTAATCCATTACCAGAACCCGAAGATCGTCGCCGGCTGCGTGCCGGAGCACGACGGGCGGATCCTGCTGTGCCGCCGCGCGATCGAACCTCGCCGCGGGTATTGGACGATCCCGGCGGGTTTCATGGAGAACGGCGAGACCACGCAGGAGGCAGCCCGGCGCGAATCCGTCGAGGAGGCGATGGCCGAGGTCGAGATCGGTTCGCTGCTGGCGGTGGTGCACGTGCTGCACGCCGACCAGGTGCACGTGATGTTCCGTGCCCGACTCGCCTACCCCGAGTTCGGTGCCGGACCCGAGAGCCTCGAGGTCATGCTCTGCAATGAAGAAGACATACCCTGGCACGACATCGCCTTTCGCAGCGTCGATTTCGCGCTCCGGCGCTACCTGGACGACCGGCGTCAGGGGCTCGAGCAGCACCACTTCACGTCGATCGATTACCGCAAGGCCCCGCCCCGCTGACGCCGGTTTGTTTTGCAGCGCGGCGGCGCTTTGGCACAATACGCCCCCTTTCGGCCGCCAGCGGTTGCGGCCTGGTCCTACGCCCGGAGCGAGTCGATGACCTTCGTCGTCACTGAAAACTGCATCAAGTGCAAGTACATGGATTGCGTGGAAGTCTGCCCGGTGGACTGCTTCCACGAAGGTCCCAACTTGCTGGTGATCGACCCGGACGAGTGCATCGACTGCACGCTGTGCGAGCCGGAGTGCCCGGCCGAGGCGATCTTCTCGGAGGAGGAACTGCCAGACGGTCAGCAGGCCTTCAAGGCGCTGAACGCCGATCTGGCGAAGCAGTGGCCGGTAATCACCGAGAAGAAGGAGTCGCCCGCCGACGCGAAGGAATGGGACGGGCAGCCCGACAAGCTGCCGTTGCTCGAACGCTGAACGGACGCCCGATCAGCGGGCCGCGGCCGCGGTCTTCTGCGATTCCTGCACCGCCTGGACCAGCTGTTCCGGCGTCAGGTACCCGCCGATGTAGTCGCCGGTCTGCGAGAAGACGGCCGGCGTGCCCTCGACACCGAGGTCGTCGCCCATCTGGTAATCGGCCTTCACGACCGCGTCGCCGCAGTTCTTCGCCTTGACGGTCTCGCCGCGTTTGGCGCGCGTGAGCGCCTCCTTGCGGTCGGACGAACACCACACGGCTTCGGCCTTGCTCCACGACTCGGTGCCCGGACCGGAGCGCGGGAACAGCATGTAGCGGACCCGCACGCCCAGCTTGTTGTATCTTGGCGATATGGCTGTGGAACTTGCTGGCAGTACCCGCAATCGATGTCCGTGAACACCGTGACGGTATCTTCGGCTTGTCAGGCGAGAAGATCATCATCTGGTCCTCGCGGCGCCGAGGCGAGCGCCTTGGCACGCGCGGAATTACGGCGCGCCGCGGTGAGGTTCACCTCGGAGTCGAGATCGTAGATGTTGCCGCTGACGAGGTACCTGCCGTCGGCGGTGACGTAGGCGATCAGGCCGCCCATGGTCACTTCATAGAGGCCGGGCCAGTGGCGAGGCGGCGACGTCGGACGGCTTCGCGCCGTGCAGCTTCGCAACCACCCGCGCACGGACGTCGGCCGGAATGGCCACCTGTGCCGGATCGACCGGTGCGGGCTTCGGCAGCCGGGGCGGCTGGCTTGGCGACCGCCGGCCGCCGGCTGAGCTGGCTTGTCCGTGCGACGGCCGGTGCCGCGCCACGACGGCGACGGATATGGCAAGGGATGCAATGAAACTGGCTGTGCGCATTCGATCCATCCGTACGGAAACGCGAACCTCGAACGCCGTCTGAGACAGCGCGGGCGCGCGGGGTTCAATCCGAAAGCGCGGCAGTCTAGCAGAGGCCCCGTGGCCGGTGGCCGCGCGACCGGGGTCAGCCGCGCGGATGGTGCTGCGAGTGCATTTCCTTCATGCGCTCGCGGGCGACGTGGGTGTAGATCTGCGTCGTCGAGAGGTCGCTGTGGCCGAGCAGCATCTGCACTACGCGCAGGTCCGCGCCGTGGTTCAGCAGGTGCGTCGCGAACGCGTGCCGCAGCGTGTGCGGCGAGAGTTCCTTGTCGATGCTCGACTTGCGGGCGTAGCGCTTGATGATGTGCCAGAACGCCTGGCGCGTCATGCGGTCGCCGCGGCGGGTCGGGAACAGGTAGTCGGTGGTGCCGCTCGAGCAGGATCTCGTCCCGCGGGCCCGTGCGATGAACTCGCTGCAGCCAGCGCACGGCTTCCTCGCCGAGCGGAATCAGTCGCTCGCGATCGCCCTTGCCGAGCACGCGCAGCACGCCCTGGTTCAGGTTCACCGCGGCCAGTACTTCAGGCTGACGAGTTCGGAGACGCGCAGCCCCGTGGCGTACAGCACCTCGAGCATGGTGCGGTCACGGTGGCCCAGCGGATCGCTCACGATCGGCGCGGACAGCAGCGACTCGACTTCCTCCTCGGAGAGCGATCTTCGGCAGCGAGCGACCGATCTTCGGCATCGCGATCTGCGCGGTCGGGTCCTCGCGCAGCGCGCCCTCGCGGACCAGATAGCGGAAGAAACGGCGGAAGGAGGACAGCTGGCGCGCCGTCGAGCGCGGCCGGGCACCGGCTTCGACGCGCCACGCGATGAAGCCCAGCAGGTCGCCACGGTTGGCGCGATGTCGAGTCGCTTCGTGCGTCGCCGAGCCAGCGACGAGCGCCGTCAGGTCGGCGCGATAGGCTGCGAGCGTGTTGGGCGAGAGGCCGCGTTCCATCCAGACAGCGTCGAGGAACCGGTCGATCGGACCGGGCCCGCGCGTGCCGCCGCGCGAGGCGCGGGCAAGGACACTGGACTTGACTGCTGTACTCATGGGACCTCTGGACCTTCTGTGGCGCGAAGTATGCGAGCCGTGCCGGCGGCCCCGACGTGACTGCGCTCACAGATCCCGCCCCCCATTAACATAACTCGGATCCAGTTCACAGAATGCCGCCGGCGCGCGCAGACTGCGCCGGCCACCCGAGGATCCGTGCCGATGTTGCGACTGCTGAAGCGCGTGCTGTGGACCATCTACGGAATGTTCGCGCTGGTCATCTTCTCGCTGCTGCTGGTCGTCGCGGCCGTGCTGGCGCTGATCGTGCCGCGGCTCGACTGGCGCCGCAGCATCACGCGCGCGATCGCGCGAGTCGCGCTGGCGGTACTCGGACTCAGGGTCTCGGTGAATGGACTGGAAAACCTGCCGGAAGGTTCCTGCGTGGTCGTGGCCAATCACGCTAGCTACCTCGACGGGATCATACTCAAGGCGACGTTGCCGCCGCGCTTTTCATTCGTGATCAAGCGCGAGGCCTCGAGCATGCCGGTGGCGGGACTGCTGATGAAGCGCATCGGCTCCGAGTTCGTGGACCGGCACAGCAGCAGCGGCAGGCAACGCGACGCGCGACGCGTGATCAAGCGCGCCGCGCAGGGACATTCACTGGTGTTCTTCCCGGAGGGCACGTTCGATGAGAAATCAGGCCTGAAGCGGTTTCACATCGGCGCGTTCGCGGCCGCGGCGCGGGGCGGAGTGCCTGTCGTGCCGACCATCATTCATGGCGCCAGGCGCGCGCTGCCGAACCGCGCGATCATCACCCGGCCCGGCCGGATCGTCGTCGAGATCCTCGAGCCGTTGGCCGCGACAGGCACGCCGGACACCCTGCGCGACGAAACGCGGCGGCGCATGCTCCAGCGGCTCGACGAGCCGGACCTTGCTGCCGTGGGGTGACTTGATCCATGGCCAACGACATCGACAAGGACCTGGCGAAAGTGCCCGAGGTCACTCTCGTCTTCTGGCTGATCAAGATCGCCGCGACCACGCTTGGCGAAACCGCCGGCGATGCCGTGTCGATGTCGATGGGCCTCGGCTACCTGGAGGCGACGGGCGTGTTCGCCGCGATCATGGTTGTCGCCGTCGGCGCCCAGATCAGGGCGTCGCGTTTCAGTCCGTTGCTGTACTGGACCACGATCATCGCGTCGACGACGCTCGGCACGACGCTCGCTGATTTTGCCGACCGGTCACTGGGAATCGGGTATCCCGGGGGCAGCCTGCTGCTCCTTGCGCTGCTGGTCGGTTCGCTGGTCATCTGGCGCAGGACGCTCGGCACGGTCGCGGTCGACTCGGTGAGTTCGCCACAGGCGGAGATCTTCTACTGGGTGACGATCATGTGGTCGCAGACGCTCGGTACTGCACTGGGCGACTGGACTGCAGACAGCGCGGGCATGGGCTACCTCGGCGGGATGGCGATCTTCACGGTGCTGCTGGCCCTCGTGGCCGCCGCGTACCGCTGGTCCGGTGTTTCACGAACCGCTCTTTTCTGGGCCGCCTTCGTGCTCACCCGTCCGTTGGGCGCGGTCGTGGGAGATTTCCTGGACAAGCCGCTGAGCGCAGGCGGGCTCGACCTGAGTCGCTTCGGCGCCTCGGCGGTCCTGCTGGCCTTCATCGTGGCGTGCGTGATCTTCATTCCGCAGCGAGCCGCGACGACTCGCCACTGATCGCGCGGTCGCGAGGCCGTTACATGTTGCGCCGGTACTGCCCGCCGACCTGGTACAGCGCGCGCGAGATGCTGCCGAGCGACGCCACCTTCACGGTCTCCATCAGCGCGTCGAAGACGTTGCCGCCGCCCGCGGCGACTGCCTGCAAGTCATTCAGCGCTGTCGGCCTGCGCTCGGAGTTGTGCTCGAGGAATGCTCGCACCGAGCGCACCTGGTGCTGCCTTCTCGTCCTCGGTCGAGCGAATGAGCTCGGCCCCGCGGATCTCGGCTCCGCCGTCCTCCGCTCCGAGAAACGTGTTGACGCCGATGATCGGCAGGCGTCCGTCGTGCTTCATCGTCTCGTAGTGCAGGCTCTCTTCCTGGATCTTGCTGCGCTGGTACATCGTCTCCATCGCGCCGAGCACGCCGCCGCGCTCGGAGATGCGCTCGAACTCGCGGAACACGGCCTCCTCGACGCATCGGTGAGCTCCTCGACGACGAACGAGCCCTGCCACGGGTTCTCGTCTTGTTGAGGCCCGAGCTCCCTGTTGATGATCAGCTGGATCGCGACCGCGCGGCGCACCGACTCCTCGGTCGGCGTCGTGATCGCCTCGTCGTAGGCGTTCGTGTGCAGGCTGTTGCAGTTGTCGAACAGCGCGTAGCAGCGCCTGCAGCGTCGTGCGGATGTCGTTGAACTGGATCTCCCGCGCGTGCAGGCTGCGCGCCCGACGTCTGGATGTGGTACTTGAGCTTCTGCGAGCGCGGTCCGCCGCCGTAGAGGTCGCGCATCGCGCGCGCCCAGATGCGCCGCGCCACGCGGCCGATCACCGCGTACTCCGGGATCCATGCCGTTCGAGAAGAAGAACGACAGGTTCGGCGCGAAGTCGTCGATCCTCATGCCGCGCGCCAGGTAGTACTCGACGAACGTGAAACCGTTCGCGAGCGTGAACGCGAGCTGCGAGATCGGGTTCGCCCCGGCTTCGGCGATGTGGTAGCCGGAGATCGACACCGAGTAGAAGTTCCGCACGTTGTTGTCCGATGAAGTACTGCTGCACGTCGCCCATCATCCGCAGCGCGAACTCCGTCGAGAAGATGCAGGTGTTCTGCGCCTGGTCCTCCTTCAGGATGTCCGCCTGCACGGTGCCGCGCACCTGCGCGAGCGCCTCGGCGCGGATTCGCGCGTAGGTCTCGCGATCGAGCAACTGGTCGCCGGTCACGCCGAGGAGCCCGAGCCCCGAGCCGTCGTGACCCGCCGGCAGCTCGCCCTTGTAGCGTCGGCCGCTCGCGACCGCGGAACAGCTCCGCGATCTTCTTCTCGGCCTCCGCCCAGCGGCCCTGTCTCGCGCAGGTAGCGCTCCACGCGCTGGTCGATCGCGGTGTTCATGAACATCGCGAGAATCATCGGCGCCGGCCCGTTGATCGTCATCGACACCGACGTCGTCGGGGCGCAGAGGTCGAAGCCCGAGTAGAGCTTCTTCATGTCGTCGAGCGTCGCGATCGACACGCCCGAGTTGCCGATCTGGCCGTAGATGTCGGGGCGCTCGTCCGGGTCTTCGCCGTAAAGCGTCGCCGAGTCGAAGGCGGTCGAGAGGCGCGCGGCGCCGTGCCCTCCGGCGAGGTAGTGGAAGCGCCGGTTGGTGCGCTCCGGCGCGCCCTCGCCGGCGAACATCCGCGTCGGGTCCTCGTCCTCGCGGCGATACGGGAAGACGCCGGCCGTGTACGGGAAGTGGCCGGGCAGGTTTTCCTTCAGCAGGAACGTCAGCAAGTCGCCCCAGTCGCGATACTTCGGCACCGCGAGCTTCGGCACCTGCGTGTGGCTCAGTGTCTCGGTGTAGTTGTCGCCGCGGACCTCGCGGCCGCGCACGACGTAGCAGTACTCGGGATCCGTCGCTGATCGAGCGAGCGTCGGCCAGTGGCGCAACTGATCCACGGCTTCGGGCCCGACGGCATCGAGCGCGTCGTTGTATGCGTCGCGCAATCGTGCGCGCGCAGAGTCTGTCGCATCGGTCAGCGCCGCATCGGGAAAGCGATCGAGCGCGGCCGGCAGCAGCGGGTCGCCCAGCGCGCGCAGTGCCTCGTACAGGCTGTTGGCGCGGCTCGCCGCCTCGGCACGGTGCTGCGGTCGGTGCTCGCGCGCCGGCCGTTCGCGGCGATCTCTGCAAGGTACCGCGTGCGATTAGCGGGCACCAGTGCATGCCGCTCGACCAAGGTCGTCGGGCCCGGGTCAGCGACGGTCCAGCGCCTGCCGCCAGACCCGGATTTCGCGTCCGAGCTTGCCGACCAGCGCGGCGAACAGACGGTTGACGCCCGGGTCGTTGAAGCGGCTCGCAATCGTCGGGAACACCGGCACGTCCGCATCGGGCAGCTGGAACGCCACGTGATTGCGGCGCCACTGCTTGCGCACGTCGCGCAGCGCGTCCTCGGCGCCACGCTTCTCGAACTTGTTCAGCGCGATCAGCTCCGCGAAGTCGAGCATGTCGATCTTCTCGAGCTGGCTCGCGGCACCGTACTCGCTCGTCATCACGTATAGCGGTACGTCCACGAGGTCGACGATTTCCGAGTCGCTCTGGCCTATGCCGGCGGTCTCGACGACCACCAGGTCGAAGCTGGCACAGCGCAGCAGGTTCAGCACGTCGGCCAGCACCGCGCTGGTGGCAAGGTTCTGGCGCCGCGTCGCGAGCGAGCGCATGAACACCTGCTCGGCCGCGAGCGAGTTCATGCGGATGCGGTCGCCGAGCAGCGCGCCGCCGCTGCGGCGCCGCGTCGGGTCCATGGCCACGACCGCGATGTTGCGATCCGGGAAATGCCGCACGAAGCGCATCAGCAGCTCGTCGGTGAGGCTCGACTTGCCCGCGCCGCCGGTGCCCGTGATGCCGACCACCGGGGCCCGGTGCTCGATCCTGGCCACTGCCTTGCGCAATGTCTCGCGCAGGCCCGACGCGTCGTCCTCGAGCTCGAGCGCCGAGATCGTGCGCGCGATCTGCTGGTGATCGCGCGGCCCGACCGGACCGAAGCGGAACTCGGGACGCGACCACGCGCGCACGCGATCGAGCACGTCGTCGATCATGCCGTCGAGCCCGAGCTTGCGGCCGTCCTCCGGCGAATAAATGCGCTCGACGCCGTAGGCGTGCAAGCTCCTCGATCTCGTGCGGCGCGATCGTGCCGCCCCCGCCGACCACGACCCGGATGTGCCCGGCGCCGAGCCCGCGCAGCATGTCGACCATGTAGCGGAAGTACTCGTTGTGCCCGCCCTGGTAGGAACTCACGGCGATGCCGTCGCGCGTCCTCCTGGATCGCGGCGCGAACGATGTCGGCGACGCTGCGGTTGTGGCCCGAGGTGGATCACCTCGGCGCCGTGCGCCTGCAGCATGCGGCGGATGATGTTGATCGCCGCGTCGTGGCCGTCGAACAGCGAGGCCGCGCTGACGAATCGCAACGGCGCATCCTCGCCCCGGGTCTCGGGAAGCCGTCGCGCCGTGCGGGTCGCCTTGCCTGCGGTCATGAGCCTGCTCCGTTCGATCACGCGTCCAACCGAGTGTATTCCTACTGTTGAGTAGGACTATACTGGGCAGTATGATTCAGCCGACGCTGACGGTCAATTCCCCGACCGTCGGCCGGCCGACGCGATCCGCGGAGACTCAAGATGACCGGGCAACGAAAACGGCCACTGCCGGCACGCTCCCCCCGCTCCGGCGACGGGTCCCCGTGGGCAGTGCGGCATCGCCGGCCCCGCGATCACGACGTCAAGCGCGAAGCCGTCGTACGGGCGGCGGCCCGTGAATTCAACGCACGCGGCTATCACAACACGTCGCTCGACGACATCGCGGCCGCGCTCGGCGTCACCAAGCCCACCGTCTACTACTACGTCGCCAACAAGGAGCAGTTGCTCTACGAATGCTTTCACGCCGGGTTGCAGCGCATTCGCGAGTCGACGGTCGAGGCGGATCGCGGCGGCCGCCCGGCGCGCGAGCGGCTGAACGACGTGATCCGTGGCTATGCCGGCGCAATGGCCTCCGAGTACGGCTGGTGCATGGTGCGCGCGCATGAACACGACCTCGGGCCCGAACTCGGCCGCAGGATCAATGCGCTCAAGTCTGAGATCGACCAGGTCATCCGCCGGCTGCTGCGGGAAGGCGCGCAGGACGGTTCGATCGGCCCTTGTGACCCGAAGCTCGCCGCGTTCGCAATGGCCGGCGCGCTCAACTGGATCGCACACTGGTACCGGGAGAACCAGCCGATGAATGCTACGCAGGTCGCGGACGCATTCGCATCGTTCTTCGAGAACGGGCTGCTGCCCCGCCCTGCCCGTCAGCCAGCGACGCGCGGTTAAGGGTCATCTTGCGCTGCAAAAACGGCTCGGCTTACACTCGATCGGCCCGGTAAGGCCGCGGCTCTGCAGTGACCGGCGACCCGCCCGGGTCGGACGCACACCAGGACCAAGTTGAGAGGCTTTCCATGACTGCGCAGCTCGTGATCGTGGCCGCTCGCCGCACGCCCATCGGCGCCTTCCAGGGTGCGCTCGCCGCGCTGACCGCCCCGCAACTCGGAGCAGTTGCCGCGCGCGCAGCCCTCGCGGACTCAGGGCTCTCCTCGGAGCAACTGGATGAAGTCATCTTCGGTTGCGTGCTGCCCGCCGGCCAGGGGCAGGCCCCCGCCCGGCAGGCCGCGATCGGCGCAGGCATCGCCGCAAGTGTCCCGGCAACCACGGTCAACAAGATGTGCGGTTCCGGCATGCGCGCCATCATGGCGGGCGGCGACCAGATCCTGGCGGGACACGCTGCGGCGATCCTCGCCGGCGGCCTCGAGTCGATGACGAACGCGCCGTACCTGCTGCCGAAGGCCCGCTCAGGTTACCGGATGGGCCACGGCGAAATCATCGACCACATGTTCTACGACGGCCTGCAGAGCCCGTGGGACGGCCAGGCGATGGGCTGCTTCGCTGACGCGACCGCGCAGACGTACGGCTTCTCGCGCGCCGACCAGGATGCGTTCGCCGCCGAGTCCGTGCGACGGGCGCAGCGCGCTTCGCTCGAAGGCGACTTCGTTGCCGAGATCGCGCCCGCCGTGGTGAAGACTCGCAAGGGCGAGACGACGGTCGCACAGGACGAAACGCCGTTCGCGCTCGACATCGACAAGATCCCCACGCTGAAGCCCGCGTTCGGCAAGAACGGCACGGTGACGGCAGCATCGTCGTCCTCGATCTCGGATGGCGCCGCCGCGGTGGTGGTCACGAGCGCGGTCTTTGCCGCAAAGCACGGATTGAAGCCGCTTGCGCGAATCGCCGCGTACGCGAGCCACGCGCAAGCTCCCGAGTGGTTCACCACCGCACCTGCGCCGGCGATCCGCAAGGCCATCGAACTTGCCGGCTGGAAAGTCGCCGACGTCGAACTTTTCGAGATCAACGAGGCTTTCGCCTGCGTGACGATGGCGGCGATCAGGACCTCGGCCTCGACCACGCGCGTGTCAACGTCAATGGCGGCGCCTGCGCCCTCGGACACCCGATCGGCGCTACCGGAGCGCGCATCGTGACGACGCTGCTGCACACGCTCAGGAAGCGCGGACTGAAGCGCGGCGTGGCATCGCAGTGCATCGGCGGCGGTGAAGCGACCGCGATCGCCATCGAACTCGTCGACTGACCCCGTTCCACGCTCACCAGGATTCCCGCATGCAAATCAAGGACAAGGTCGTTGCCGTCACCGGCGGCGCGCGCGGCATCGGCAAGGCCATCGCCGCGGCTTTCGTCGAGCGCGGCGCACGCGTCGCACTCATCGACATGACCCCGCCGACCTGGAAGCAGCCCGTTCCGAGTTTGCCGCGACCGGTGCGCAGGTCCGCACTTACGCGGCCAATGTGGCACGCGAAGACCAGGTCGTTGCCGCGCTCGACGGTGTCGTCGCCGATCTCGGACGTCTCGACGTGCTGGTCAACAATGCCGGGATCATCAAGGACGGGCTGCTCGTCAAGGCGAAGGACGGAGTCGTCACTGGCAAGATGGGCCTCGAGCAGTGGCAGGCCGTGATCGACGTGAACCTGACCGGCGTGTTCCTCTGCGGCCGCGAGGCCGCGGAGAGGATGATCCGTCTCGGGCACGGCGGCGTAATCATCAACATCTCCAGCATCTCGAAGTGCGGCAACGCCGGGCAGACGAACTACTCGGCCGCCAAGGCCGGCGTCACCGCCATGGCCGTCGTGTGGGCGAAGGAGCTTGCGCGCTACGGGATCCGCGCCGCGTCCATCGCACCGGGGTTCACCCGGACCGACCTGCTGGCCGGCATGCCGCCGGAAATGCTGGACAAGGTCACGGCTCCGGTGCCGCTGAAGCGCCTCGGCCTGCCCGAAGAGGTTGCGCACGCTGCCGTTTTCATCGTCGAGAACGACTTCTTTACCGGGCGCGCCGTCGACATCGACGGCGGGCTCAGGCTCTGAAGCCAGGCGGCGGGTCCATACGGATGGCGCCCGGCCGCGACTGACGGTTAAAGTCGGGCGTTGGTCGCGACCGGGGCCTTGCAGGCCTCCGGTCGGCCCTTGCCTGCATCAAATGTCGGGAGATTCACGTGAGCGACGCTATCGATACCGGGATCGAGCGGGACCAGATGGAATACGACGTCGTGATCGTCGGCGCGGGCCCGGCCGGCCTCGCCTGCGCGATCCGGCTGAAACAGCTGAAGCCCGACCTGAACGTATGCGTCCTCGAGAAGGGCGCGAGCGTCGGCGCGCACATGATGTCCGGCGCGGTGTTCGAACCGGGACCGCTCGACCAGTTCCTTCCCGAATGGCGCAATGAGTTCAAGGGAATCCACGTTCCCGCGGGTCGCGACGAATTCAGCTTCATGACGCAGACGAAGCGCTTCAGGCTGCCCACGCCGCCGCAGATGAACAACCACGGCAACTTCATCATTTCGCTCAGCAACCTCGCCGCCTACCTCGGTACCAAGGCCGAGGCCCTGGGCTGCGACGTGTTCGCTGGCTTCGCGGCGGCCGCCCCGCTGTTCGACGACAACGGCTCCGTCGTCGGCGTTCGCATCGGCGACATGGGTGTCGAGAAGGACGGCGAGCCGGGACCCAATTTCGCACCGGGACCCGAGATCAGAGCCAAGACGACGATCCTTGCCGAGGGCTGCCGCGGCAGCGTGTCGAAGGTGCTGATCAAGCGCTTCCGGCTGGATGCCGGCAAGTCGCCGCAGACGTACGGCCTCGGCTTCAAGGAACTGTGGCAACTGCCCGAAGGCCGCGTCGAGCCCGGGCTGATCCAGCACACCGTCGGCTGGCCGATGGACACCGCGACCTATGGCGGCAGCTTCCTGTATCACCTCGACCAGAACCGCGTTTACGTGGGCTTCGTCGTCGGCCTCGATTACGAGGATCCGCGCTTCCAGCCGTTCGAGGCGTTCCAGCAGTTCAAGAACCACCCGACGATGCTCAAGCTGCTCGAGGGCGGCGAACTGCTCGCCTACGGCGCGCGCACGATCGTGGAAGGCGGGTGGCAGTCGATGCCCACGCTCGAGATGCCGGGCGCACTGCTGGTCGGCGACGCCGGAGGCACGTTGAACGTGCCGAAGATCAAGGGCGTGCACCAGGCTATCCGCTCGGGCGCGATGGCGGCTGAACACCTGGTCGAGCGTGGCGGCACGACGGGCTTCGACCAGCGCTGGCGCACCTCGGCCGGCGGCGTCGAGCTCTACAAGGTCCGCAACATCCGCCCGGGCTTCCGCCACGGCATGTGGGCCGGCATGGCGAACGGCGCGCTCGAGACGGTCACCGCCGGGCATTCCCCCTGGACGCTGCAGCACCACGCGGACCACAGCGCGCTGAAGCGCCTCGACCAGTACGTGTCGCCGGACCGCGGATGGATCGAGCGGCAACTGAAGCCGCGCGACCGCGTGAGCGCGGTGTTCTTCGCGGGCAATACCCACGAGGAAGCGCAGCCCGCGCACCTCAAGGTTGCGGACCTGTCTATCTGCGCGACGCGCTGCGCGCAGGAGTACGGCAATCCCTGCCAGCTCTTCTGCCCGGCGCACGTGTACGAGATGGTGGAAGACGGCGCGGGCGGACGGCGACTGCAGATCAACGCGTCGAACTGCGTCCACTGCAAGGCCTGCGACATCAAGGACCCGTACGAGATCATCACGTGGGTGACGCCGGAGGGCGGTTCGGGACCGAACTACCAGAGCATGTGACGCGGTGGCGTCGTGACCGAGCCCATCTGGACACCATCGAAGCAACGGGTCGCCGCGTCCAACCTGTCGCGCTTCGTGGAGTTCGCGCGTGCGCGCTTCGGCGCACCTGGCGGCGACTACCCGGCACTCTGGCGCTGGTCGGTCGACGCAAGCGAGTCCTTCTGGTCCGCCCTCGTGGAATTCGCGGCGGTGATCCGCACGCCCGGCATTGCGCCAGTGCTGCAGCATCCGGACCGCATGCCCGGCGCGAAGTGGTTCGCGGACACACGACTCAATTTCGCCGAGAACCTGCTCGCCCGGCGTGACGACCACGTTGCCCTCGTTTTCTGCAACGAACGCGGCGTGCGCCGTGAACTCACCTACGCAGAACTGAACGCCGAGGTCGCCCGGATCGCAGCGGGACTGCGGGACCTCGGCATTGCGCCGGGCGACCGCGTCGCCGGCTTCCTGCCGAACCTGCCCGAAGCCGTGATCGCGATGCTCGCCACGACCAGCCTCGGCGCGGTGTGGACGTCGTGCTCGCCCGACTTCGGCATCAACGGAGTGCTCGACCGCTTCGGCCAGATCGCGCCGCGCGTACTGTTCACCGCTGACGGCTATTTTTACGCCGGCAAGACACTGGATTCGCATCGAGCCGATCCGCGGCGTGCTCGAGCGGCTGCCGTCGGTCGAGCGCGTGGTCGTATCCCGTACGTGAACGCCGAGCCGGACATTTCGCGCCTGCCGAACGCGGTGGCGTTCTGCGCGCTTCGGCACGCCGGGCGCAACGCTGGAATTCACGCGTGTCGACGTTCGACGCGCCGCTGTACGTGATGTACTCCTCGGGCACCACGGGCGTCCCGAAGTGCATCGTGCACGGCGTCGGCGGCACGCTGCTGCAGCATCGCAAGGAGCACCTGCTGCACACGGACCTCGAAGCCCGACGACCGGTTGTTCTACTTCACGACCTGCGGCTGGATGATGTGGAACTGGCTGGTCTCCGGCCTGGCACGCGGCTGCGCGCTCGTGCTGTACGAGGGCTCGCCGTTCGCGCCGGATCGCGACGTGCTCTGGCGGATGGCCGAGCGCGAGCGGGTCACGCACTTCGGCACCAGCCCGAAATACCTCGCGGCGCTCGAGAAGGACGGCAGGTGCACCGGGAGACGCCTTCGACCTGTCAGCGCTGCGAGCGATCCTTTCGACGGGCTCGCCGCTCGCGCCCGAGCAGTTCGACTTCGTCTACTCGAAGATCAGCGCAGGACGTCCAGCTCGCCTCGATCTCCGGCGGCACCGACATCATCTCCTGCTTCTGCCTCGGCAACCCGTGGCTGCCGGTGCGTCGCGGTGAGATCCAGTGCCGCGGCCTCGGCATGAAGACCGAGATCTTCGACGACGACGGGCATCCGGTGCAGGGGCAGCAGGGCGAACTCGTCTGCAGCGCGCCCTTCCCTTCGATGCCCGTTGGCTTCTGGAACGACCCGGACGGGAGCAAGTACCGCGCCGCATACTTCGAGCGATTCCCGGGCGTCTGGTGCCACGGCGACTACGCGATGCTGACCGAGCACGAAGGCATCCTGATCCTCGGCCGCTCGGACGCGGTGCTGAACCCGGGCGGCGTCCGCATCGGCACGGCGGAGATCTACCGGCAGGTCGAGAAGCTCGAGCAGATCCTGGAGAGCTGCGCGATCGGGCAGGACTGGGACAACGACGTGCGCGTCGTGCTCTTCGTGCGACTGCGACCCGGCGTGTCGCTCGATGCCGCGCTCGAGAAGCGGATCCGCGATACGATCCGTGCGAGCACCACTCCACGTCATGTGCCCGCGCAGGATCGTGGCCGTGCCCGAGATCCCGCGCACCATCAGCGGCAAGATCGTCGAGCTCGCCGTGCGCAACGTGGTGCACGGCCGGCCGGTCAGGAACACCGACGCACTCGCGAACCCGGAAGCGCTCGAGCACTTCCGCAACCGTCCCGAGCTCGCGAGCTGACCGCGCGGCACGCCGGATGACCGCCGCGCGCGACCTCAGGCTGGCTTACCGGGAGTCCCTGCGCCAGCACGGCTACCTAGCCGATCCTTCGCAGGAACACGCGGTAGCGCGGCTCGACGACCTGCGCAGCCGCCTCGAGACAGGCAAGGGTGAAACGCGCAGCCTGCTTGGCCGGCTGCTCGGACGCCCAGCGCCTGCAGCCGTTGCGGACAGCCGCGGCGTCTACCTGTGGGGTGGCGTCGGGCGCGGCAAGACGTTCCTGATGGACCTGTTCCACTCCGGACTCCTCGTGCCCTCGCGACGCGAGCATTTCCACCGGTTCATGAAGGACGTGCATGCCCGCCTGCGAGCGATGCGCCACGTCGAGGATCCACTGCCGCGGGTGGCGGCCGACATTGCACGCGACGCACGCGCACTGTGCCTCGATGAACTCTTCGTCAGCGACATCGCCGACGCGATGATCCTGTCCGGGCTTTTCTCGGGACTCGTCGACGAGGGCGTCGCGCTGGTATTCACGTCGAACGTACCGCCCTCGGGCCTGTACCGCGATGGCCTGCAGCGCAGCCGCTTCCTGCCGGCCATCGCACTGCTCGAGGCGCACTGCGAAGTCGTGAATGTCGATGCAGGCACGGATTACCGGCTGCGCGAACTCGAGAAAGCGCCGCTGTACCTGTGCGGCGACGAAGCTACAGTGGCACCAGCCCTGCACGACAGGTTCGCGGCGATCGCGGGCACGCCCGGCGAGGAAGGGGGCTCGATCGAGATCGAGGGCCGCGACATCAATGTTCGCAGGCTGGGACCCGATGTAGTCTGGTTCGACTTCCGTGCGATCTGCGACGGGCCCCGGGGAGCTGCGGACTACATCGAGATCGCGCGCGACTTCCACACCGTGTTCGTCTCCGGCGTGCCGGTGTTCGACGCGGCTCGCGACAACGCGGCACGCCGCTTCGTCACGCTGGTGGACGAGTTCTACGACCGCAACGTCAAGCTCGTCGTCGCGGCCGCGGCCACGCCGGACGCGCTTTACCAGGGCGAGCGACTGCGCTTCGAGTTCGAACGCACCCGCAGCCGCCTCACCGAGATGCAGTCGCACGAGTACCTCGCGCGGCCGCACCGCCCGTAGTTTCCGTAGCTGGCGCAGGGACGGGCGGGATCGTTACACTCGCAACCATCCTGCCTGCCATGGCCGCGGCGTGAAACGCATCCCGAAGAATCGCATCGATCTCGAGCGCTTCCTGCCCTACCGGCTCTCGGTGCTCACGAACCTGGTGAGCGGCGCGATCGCGAGCGTCTACGAACAGCGCTTCAGGCTCACGATCCCAGAATGGCGCGTCATCGCGGTGCTCGCCCGGTTTCCGGGACTGTCCGCCGCCGAGGTTGCCGCCCACACGCGCATGGACGCCGTGGCCGTCAGTCGCGCGGTCACGCGCCTGCTGCGTGCCGGGCGCATCCGCCGCTCGATCGCCGCGGATGACCGGCGGCGCTCTATCCTGCGGCTGTCCGCCGCCGGGGAGTCCGTGTACCGCGAGATCGCACCGGTCGCGCTGCGCTACGAGCACTCGCTGCTGCAAGGCCTGGAGCACGCGGAGATCGAAGGACTCGACGCGGTGCTCGGCAAGCTGACGGCGCGTGCGCAGGCGCTTGCGGAAGACACACGCACGCGCAGGAAATGATGTTGCGGCGCGGCATCCAGGACGTAGCCCGATTCGTGCCGAGCGCTGACCTATAATCCCGTCAAACGGGGCCACCAGGACCTGAGGACAACTACAAATGGCAGGAACCATCCCGGCCGCACGCAAGCACCTGATCGAATCGATCGCGGCGCACACACGCTCGTTGAAGTCCCGCTCCCCGGTGTCGCCTGCGGAGTTCGTGAAATCGTACTACCGCGGCGTGGATGAGGACGACCTGCGCGACCGTACGCCGGCGGCACTGGCTTGTGCTGCGACCGATCAGCTGCGATTCGGCTCGGTCCGTCGCCCGGGACAGCCGCTGGTCCGCGTTTTCAATCCCACGGAGCGCGAGAACGGGTGGACCTCGACGCACACGGTCGTCGAGGTCGTGACCGACGACATGCCGTTCCTGGTCGATTCGCTCGCAATGGTGCTGAACGACTGCGGCCTGGCACTGCACATCATGGTCCACCCGGTGCTGCACGTGGTGCGCGATCGGGCCGGCCGCCTGAAAGAATGCAGTGGCGATGCATTGTCCGGTGCACGCACGGAATCGTGGCAGCACATCGAGGTCGACCGCACCACGGATGCGGCGGCGCTCGAAGACGTCCGCAAGCGGATTCTTTCCGTGCTCGTCGACGTGCGGCTCGCCGTGCGCGACTGGAAGGTCATGTCCGACAAGGCACTCGAACTGTCGCGCAGCGTCGCGGCAGGCCTGCCCGGCGTAAGCCGTACCGAGTGCGCCGAGGCCAGTGCCTTCCTGGCCTGGCTCGCGGACCATCACTTCACGTTCATGGGCTACCGCGAGTACCGGCTGGTGCGCGGTGCCTCCGCCGACCGGCTCGTGCCGGTACCGGGGTCCGGCATGGGTCTGCTGAGCGCAGGCAAGGGAAGGCCAAAACCGCGGCCATCGGAGCTGCGCGGCGAGATCCGGCGCATGGCCCGTGAGGCCGCGCCACTGATCGTTACCAAGGCCAACTCGGTGTCGACGGTGCACCGCGCCACGTATCTCGACTACATCGGCGTGAAGATTTTCGATTCGCAGGGCCGTGTGACCGGTGAGCGGCGCTTCCTCGGCCTTTTCACTTCGGCGACCTACAGCGCCAGCCCGCGCGACATCCCGCTGCTGCGCCAGAAAGTGCAGCGCGTGATTGACCTGATCGGCGTGGCACCCGTCAGTCACGACGGCAAGGCACTGTTCCACGTGCTCGAGGGTTACCCGCGCGACGAGCTGTTCCAGGCGACCGTGCCCGAGCTGGTGCGCAGCGCGCGCGGCATCGTGAACATCTACGAGCGCCGTCGCGTGCGGCTCTTCGTGCGGCGCGACCCTTACAACCGCTTCTTCTCCTGCCAGCTGTACGTGCCGCGCGACCGGTACAACACGCTCGCGCGCAAGCGCATCGAGCAGATCCTGCTCGAGGAACTGGCCGGTCACGCACTCGAGTCGCAGGTGCAGATCTCCGAATCGACGCTGGCCCGCATGTATACGCTGGTTCGCACGGACCCTGCGCGCGAGGTGACCACGGACATCGAGCGCATCGAGCGGCGCATCGCAGAGACGCTGCGCACGTGGGAAGACCGGCTGCGTCAGCAGCTGCTGGTGCACTTCCCGGAGCAGCGGGCCGAGCAGCTCGCGGATGGCTTTGCCGCTGCATTCCCGACCGCTTACCAGGAGGAAGTCACGGCGCGCGACGTCAATTTTCGACATCCAGGAACTGATCGCGCTGCCCAAGGAGGCGCCGGCGCTCGGGCTGCAGCTGCGTCCGGGCGATCGCGCGCGCAAGGCCCTGCACCTGCGCCTGTACCGCCGCGGCGAACCGATCGCAATGTCGGACCTCGTGCCGATGCTGGAAAACTTCGATCTGCGGATCCTGAACGAACGTCCTTATCGGATCGGCGCCGGCAACGAGCTGTGGATCCAGGACCTGGAGGTCACCCATGCGGGCGGCCGCCAGCTCGACCCGGAGCAGGCAGGCGCCCGCTTCGAGGAGGCGTTCTTCGCGGTCTGGAACGGCCAGGCCGAAAGCGACGGCTTCAACCGACTCGTGCTCGCCGCCGGCCTCGGCTGGCGCCAGGCCGTCATCCATCCGGGCGCTCTGCCGCTACCTGCTGCAGACCGGCCTGCCTTTCAGCCAGCGCTACATGGAATCCGTGCTTGCGCGGCATCCCGGCATCGCGGCCCGTCTCGCGTGGACCTTCGAGGCGCGCTTCGATCCTGCGCCTGAAGGACTCGACCCGCGCCTCGCAGCTGCGCTCGCTCGGCAAGGAGATCGACGAGGCACTGGAGCAGGTCACCAGCCCCGACGACGACCGCATCCTGCGCGCGTTCCGTGCCGTGATCGGCGCCACGCTGCGCACGAATCACTACCAGGTGGACGCGTCGGGCCAGCCGAAACCCTACCTGTCGCTGAAGCTCGACCCGAAGAGCCTGCCGGAACTGCCGAAGCCGCGGCCGATGTTCGAGATCTGCGTCTACTCGCCGCGGGTCGAGGGCGTGCACCTGCGCTGGGCAAGGTCGCCCGCGGCGGCCTGCGCTGGTCCGACCGGCGCGAGGACTTCCGCACCGAGGTGCTGGGGCTGATGAAGGCGCAGAAGGTGAAGAACACGGTGATCGTGCCGGTCGGCGCCAAGGGCGGTTTCGTTCCCGAAGCAGTCTGCCTGCGGGCTATCGCGAAGCGATGCCAGCGCGAGGGCATCGAGTGCTACAAGACGTTCATTCGCGGCACTGCTCGACCTCACCGACAACGTCGAGGGCAACGAGGTCGTGCCCGCCCGCGCGTCAGGTGCGCTACGACGCGGACGATCCGTACCTGGTCGTGGCCGCGGACAAGGGCACGGCGTCGTTCTCCGACATCGCCAATGCGCTCGTCGGCCGAGTACGGCTTCTGGCTCGGCGACGCGTTCGCCTCCGGCGGCTCGGCCGGCTACGACCACAAGAAGATGGGCATCACCGCCAAGGGCGCGCTGGGAGTGCGTGAAGCGCCACTTCCGCGAGATGGGCGTCGACATCCAGTCGCAGGACTTCACGGTCGCCGGGCATCGGCGACATGGCGGGCGACGTGTTCGGCAACGGCATGCTGTTGTCGCGGCACATCCGCCTGCGTCGCGGCGTTCAACCACCAGCACATCTTCCTCGACCCGGACCCGGACGCGGAGCGCAGCTTCCGCGAGCGCGAGCGGCTGTTCGCCCTGCCCCGCTCCTCCTGGAGCCGACTACGACGCGCGCGCTGATCTCGCAGGGCGGCGGCGTCTTCCCGCGCGACGCCGAAGGAGATCGCGCTCACCCGCAGGCGCGCGCGCTGCTCGGGATCGACGCCGCGCGCAAGCGACGCCCCAGCGAGGTGATCGCGCGATCCTCAGGCTGCCGGTCGACCTGTTGTGGAACGGCGGCATCGGCACCTACGTCAAGGCCTCGAGCGGAAGCGAACTCCGCGGTCGGCGACCGCGCCAACGACGCGTGCGCGTGGACGGGCGCGAGCTGCGCTGCAAGGTGATCGGCGAGGGCGGCAATCTCGGCCTGCTCGCAGCTCGGCCGCATCGAGTTCGCGCTGCTCGGGCGGGCGCATCAACACCGACTTCGTCGACAACTCGGGCGGCGTCGACTGCTCCGACCACGAGGTGAACATCAAGATCCTGCTCGACGTCGCGCGAGCGCGCAGGCGAAGCTCGCCGGCAGCGCGCGCAACCGCCTGCTCGCCGAGATGACCGACGAGGTCGGGGCGCTGGTGCTGCGCGACAACTACCTGCAGAGCCAGGCGATCAGCCTGCTCGCAGGCGGTCGCCCCGAGCGCCTCGGCGAGCATGCGCACTTCATCCGCTCGCTCGAGCTCGAGGGACGTGCTCGACCGGGCCCTCGAGTTCCTGCCGAGCGCCGAGGACATCGAGGAACGCGCGCGCGCCGGCGAGGGGCTCACGCGCCCCGAGCTCTCCATCGCTGCTCTCGCTACGCGAAGATCGCACTCAGCGGCCAGCTGATCCGCTCCGACGTGCCCGAGGATCCCTACCTCGGCCGCGAACTCGATCGCTACTTCCCCGATCGGCTGGCGCGAGCGCTATGCCGCGCTCGCTCGGCGAGCACCGCCTGCGGCGCGAGATCATCGTGACGGCCACGACGAACAGCATCGTGAACCGCATGGGCCCACCTTCGTGGCCGCACCCAGCAGGACACCGGGGCGGACGCGGCTACCGTGGCCCGGGCCTACTCGATCGCGCGCGAGGTGTTCGACGTCCGCGAGATCTGGGCATCGATCGAGCAGCTCGACAACCAAGTCGCGGCGACGGTGCAGTACGCGATGGTCCTCGATACCGTGGTGCTGATCCGGCAAGTGACGTTCTGGCTCATCCAGCGTCACCGCGGCGATCCTCGGCATCGAGATGCAGGTGGAGCGTCTGCGTCCCGGCATCCGCGAACTTGCGGCATCGCAGCCGCATGGCTGCACGGGCTCGAACGGGAAGCCTACGATCACGCGCCGCCGAGCTGCCCGCGGCGGGCGTCCCGGCACCGCTCGCGCGACAGATCGCGGCGTGCAATCCGCTCGCGAGCGCGCACCGGACATCGTCGAGCTGGCCGGCGCGCATCAGCCTGTCCGTGGCGTCCGGCGGCCCGCACCTACTTCGGCACGTCGGCACCGCGTTCGGGCTCGACTGGCTCAGGTGCCCGCGTCGAGGAACTCGACATCCAGGGACACTGGCACGCCGTCGCCCGCAACAGCCTGCGCGAGGCGCTCTACGACGCGCATCGCGGCCTCACGCAGCGCGTGCTCGAGCGAGACCCGCGAGCGCGACCCGGCGCGCGCGGTGGAGGCGTGGCAGAGAAGCATGCGGCCGCGGCGGCGCACGCGCGTGGCATCGTCGACGACATCCGCGCCCAGCCGTCCGTCGCCGACTTCGCCTCGCTCTCCGTCGCGCTCCAGGCCGTGCGCCGGCTCGCCGTCGCCGGGAAGTGACGCGCTGCTGCCTGGTCGTCACGACCTACGAGCGGCCTGATGCGCTCGCTCGCGTGCTGGCGAGCCGTCGCGCGGCAGGCCCGGCACGCCGGACGAGATCGTCATCGCGGACGACGGGTCGGGGCCCGCCACTGCGCGAGTCGTCGCGCGCCACGCGGCGGCGGCGCGCGTCCCCGTGCGGCACGTGTGGCAGCCTCACGAAGGCTTTCGCGCCGGGCGCATCCGCAATGCGGCCGATCGCCCCACGAACTGCGACTACGTGTCCTGCTCGACGGCGACATGGTGCCCGAACCGCTGCTTCGTCGCCGACCACGGGCGCTCGCCCGTCGCCGGCCACTACAGCCAGGGCGTGCGGATTCCCCTCGACGACGGCGCTACGCGACGACTAGCTCCAGCCGACGGCTGCGCTGCCCGGGCCGCTGTCGCCGGGCCTCGGCGGGCTGCGCCGTGTATGCCTGCGCGCCCCGAACGTCGCAGCGCGGCTGCGACACGCCGCGAATACTCGTTCGTTGCGATCAAGTCCTGTAACCAGGGCTTCTGGCGCGACGACCTGGTGGCCGCCAATGGCTTCGACGAGTCGATTCGACGGCTGGGGGTCCGAGGACAAGGAACTCTGTGCGCGTCTCGAGAACGCGGGGTTGCACCGCCAGACGCTGCTGTTCGCCGCGATTGCGTACCATCTCGCCCATGCCGCCGGCGCCGCGCGCTCGGCCGGGCCAATCGCTCGCGCTGGCAGCAGACGCTGCGGTCCGGTCGCACCCGCTGCGAGGCCGGAATCGACGGTCATCGCCACGGCTGAACACCACGGCTTTCCCGTCTGGCCTCAGGCCCGGGGCCTTGCTATAAGAACTCACCCCCCAATCGAGCAACGACCCCTACGATCATGAGCACCGGCAAACTCGTCCTGCTGCGCCACGGCCAGAGCATCTGGAACCTCGAAAACCTGTTCACGGGCTGGATCGACGTGGACCTGTCGCCGCAGGGCTGCTGGAGGCGCAGGAAGCCGGCAGGCTCTTGAAGGCCGAGGGCATCGCCGTTCGACATCGCGTTCACTTCGGTGCTGAAGCGGGCGATCCGCACGCTGTGGATCGTCGCTGGACGAGATGGACATGATGTGGCTGCCGGTCGAACGGACGCTGGCGGCTCAACGAGCGTCACTACGGCGCGCTGCAGGGCCTCGACAAGGCGCAGACCGTCGAGAAGCACGGCGCCGAGCAGGTGAAGATCTGGCGCCGCAGCTACGACATCCCGCCGCCGCCGCTCGAGTCGCGACGACCCGAACCACCCGCGCTTCGACCGGCGTTACGCGGGCGTGCCGGCGGCGGAATGCCGTCATCCGAATCGCTGAAGGACACGCTCGCGCGCGTACTGCCCTTCTGGAATGCACGCATCGCGCCCGAGCTGTCGGCCGGCCGCAACGTGCTGGTCGCCGCGCACGGCAACAGCCTGCGCGCGCTCGTGAAGATGCTGGACGGCATGTCGGACGCCGCGATCGTCGAACTCAACATCCCGACCGGCGTGCCGCTGCTCTACGAGCTCGACGCGAAGCTCGAAGCCGAAATCGAGCCGCTATCTCGGGGACCAGGAAGCGATCAAGGCACGCGCCGAGGCTGTCGCGCGCCAGACCGAGAAGAAATAAGGACAAATCGAAAAATCGGTGCCAGGCACCGATTTTTCCTGCTCTGGAAAAGGAGAATTTCCCCGTCCCGTCAGCCGCAGAGGCGGCGGCGGGTGTCCTCGTACTCGCGGACCATGCGCGCGACCAGTTCCGCGGTCGGCAGCACGTCGTGGATGTTGCCCACGCCCTGGCCACCGCTCCAGATGTCGCGCCAGGCCTTCTTCTCCATGTTGCCGCCGGACCCGAAGTCCATCTTCGACTTGTCGGCCTCGGGGAGGCTGGCGGGATCGAGGCCGGCCGCCGCGACGCTGCGCGCCAGGTAGTTGCCCTTCACGCCGGTGAACAGCGACGTGTAGACGACGTCGTCCGACGACGAGTCGACGATCATCTGCTTGTAGCCTTCCGGCACGCGCGCCTCGGTCGTCGCGAGGAAACGTGTCCCGATGTAGGCCATGTCGGCGCCCAGCGCGAGCGCCGCGAACACGTCCGCGCCGCTGCTCATCGCGCCCGACAGGATGATCGTGCCGTCGAAGAAGCTGCGAATCTCACGCACCAGAGCGAACGGGCTCGCCATGCCTGCATGGCCACCGGCGCCGGCACACACCGCAATGATGCCGTCCACGCCCTGCTCCACCGCCTTGCGCGCGTGCCGCACGCTGATGACGTCGTGGAACACGAGGCCACCATACGAATGCGCCGCGTCCACGATCTCGCGCGGCGGCCGCAGACTGGTGATGATGATCGGCACCTTGTGCCGCACGCATGCCTCCATGTCGTGCGCGAGCCGGTCGTTGCTCACGTGGGCGATCTGGTTCACCGCGAACGGCGCCGACCTTCGCTCCCGGGTTCGCGCGCGCGTACTCATCGAGCTCTGCTCGGATACGCGTCAGCCACTCATCGAGCAGCGCCGGCGGACGCGCGTTCAGCGCGGGGAACGACCCGATGATGCCGGCCTTGCACTGCGCGATCACCAGGTCGGGCGTCGACGCGATGAACATCGGCGAACCGATCAGCGGCAGGGACAGTCGATCACGAAACGCGGCAGGTATCGGCATTCTGATTCACTCACTTGATTGATGAACGCCACGGTAGACGTGGCGTCGCAATCGGTCGGTTGGAGGACGTCGGTGCGAACGGGACTTTCGCGCGCCGGGCTGCGGTGGTCGATCGCCGGGCCGTGCGCGGCATGGACGCCGCGCCCGGAGCCCCCACGGACGGGTTCACGGCGTCCCGGCGATTGACCGCCGCAGCCCGGCGATTTTCGATGGCAGCGTCAGGCCGCCTTCGCCGCCCCACCCCCGTGGAACGACTCATTCCGCTCCGCCCGTTCCTTGAGCCACTTCGACGGCTTGAACCGCTTGCCGTAGCGCTTCGACATGCGCTCGCACTCCGCGAAAAAAGTGCGGATGCCGATCATGTCGATGTACGAGAGCGTACCTCCGGTCCACGCAGGGAAGCCCCAGCCGAGGATCGAGCCGAGATCGGCTTCGGCCGCCGTCGTGACGACGCCCTCCTCCATGCAGCGCGTCGCCTCGAGCGCCTGGATGTACATCATCCGCTTCTCGACCTCCTCGACGGGAAGCTGCACCGGCGCCAGCGGGAACACGTCGCGCAGTCCCGGCCACAGGTGCTTTTTCGCATCCTTCGGATAGTCGTAGAAGCCTGCACCGAAGCGCTTACCGGGACGCTTCAACTCCTCGACGAACTTCTGCACCACGTCGTACGCGGCGGGCTTCTGGAACTTGCGGCCAAGATCCTGCTCAGTCTGCTTGATCACCTTCCACTGCAGGTCGATCGTGACCTCGTCGGCCACCGCCAGCGGCCCGACCGGCATGCCGGCCATCTTCGCCGCATTCTCGATCAGCGCCGGGCTCACGCCTTCCTGCAGCATTGCCATCCCTTCGTAGACGAACGTGCCAAAGCAACGGCTCGTGTAGAACCCGCGGCTGTCATTCACGACGATCGGCGTCTTGCGCAGTTGCCCGACGTAGTCGAGCGCGCGCGCGAGCGTGTCCTCGGAAGTCTTCTTGCCGACGATGATCTCGACCAGCGGCATCTTGTCGACCGGGGAGAAGAAGTGGATGCCGATGAACTGCGCCGGACGCTTCGACGCCTGCGCCAGGCCCGTGATCGGCAGCGTCGACGTGTTGCTTGCGAACACCGCGTTCTTCGGGATCACCGCCTCGGCCTTGCGCGTGACGTCGGCCTTGATGTCGC
This sequence comes from uncultured Gammaproteobacteria bacterium, assembly GCA_963696545.1. GTDB lineage: Bacteria > Pseudomonadota > Gammaproteobacteria > Steroidobacterales > Steroidobacteraceae > RPQJ01. The sequence goes on along the minus strand of CAVOKQ010000012.1, from coordinate 260,179 downwards.
GGTTCTCGAATACGGCCTCGATCACGAGGTCGCAACCCGCGAGATCATCGTAGCTGACCGTCGGCTTGATGCGCGCCAGGATCGCGTCCGCGTCGGCCTGCGTCTTCTTGCCGCGGCCGACGTCCTTCGCGAGCAGCTGCTTCGAATAGTCCTTGCCCTTCTCGGCGGACTCGAGCGTGCTGTCGAGCAGCACGACTTCGATGCCAGCGAGCGCGGACACGTAGGCGACGCCCGCCCCCATCATCCCGGCGCCCAGCATGCCGAGCTTGCGGACCTGCGATTTCGGCGGTCCCGCGGGACGGCGCATCAGCTTGTCGGCCTGGCCCTTGTTGACGAACATCGTGCGCATCAGGTTGCGCGCGACCGGCCCCGACAGCAGCTGGCCGAAGTACTTCGACTCCACCGCGAGCGCCGCGTCCATCGGCACCAGCGTCCCTTCGTACACCGCGGACAGGATTGCGGCCGGCGCGGGATAATTGCGCATCGTGGTCTTGGCCGCGAGCGCCGTGCCGATCATGAAGGTCTGCGCCGCCGCAGGCGATAGCCATGCCCGCCCCACCGGGCACGCGGAAGCCCTTGACGTCCCAGGGCTGCACGCCCTTGCCGCCCTTCAGGATCCACTGCCGCGCCCGCTCGATGATCTCCGCCGCCGGCGCGACCTCGTTGACGAGGCCCTTCTTCAGCGCGTCCTGCGGACCGATCTGCCGGCCCTCGCTGATCAGGCGCAGCGCCTCGGTCACGCCGATCATCCGCGGCGTGCGCTGCGTGCCGCCCGCACCGGGCAGCAGGCCGATCTTCACTTCCGGGAAACCGACGCCCGCCTTCGGGCCGTCCTCGATCACGCGGTAATGACATGCGAGTGCGACCTCGAAGCCGCCGCCGAGCGCGACGCCGTTGATCGCGGCTGCAAACGGCTTGCCGCAGGTCTCGATCCGCCGCAGCAGCCGGTTCAGCTCGCCGCTGAACTTCGATGCCTCGGCCGCGTTGAGCCCGCGCTCGAACGCGCCGGCCATGTCCTTGATGTCGGCGCCGGCCATGAAGCTCGACTTCGCGGAGCCGATCACCGCGCCCTTGATGGCTGGATCGGCGACGACCTTGTCGACGCACTCCGCCAGGTCCTTGCGGAAGCCCGGGGTGAGCACGTTCATCGGCCGGTCGGCCACGTCGATCAGCAGGATTGCAATGCCGTCGCCGTCGACGGAGTAACGGATGTTCTGTGTCATGTGAATCGTCCCGTATGCCGAGCGGAGCGTCAGACGCGCTCGATGATCGTGGCCGTGCCCATGCCCGCGCCGATGCAGAGTGTCACGAGCGCGGTGGACAGGTTGCGCCGCTCGAGCTCGTCGAGCGCGATGTTCAGCACGATGGCGCCCGTCGCGCCGAGCGGGTGCCCGAGTGCGATGGCCCCGCCGTTCACGTTGACCTTGTCCGGCGAGAGTTCCATGTCCCGCATGTAGCGCAGCACGACGGACGCAAACGCCTCGTTGATCTCCCACAGATCGATGTCCGAGGTCTTCATGCCGCAGCGCTTCAGCACCCGGCGGCTCGCGGCCGCGGGCCCCGTGAGCATGATCGTGGGCTCGCTGCCGATCGAGGCGAAGCCGACGATGCGTGCGCGCGGCTTGATGCCGGCCTTGCGCGCGGCCTTCTTGCTGCCGACCAGCATCGCAGCGGCGCCGTCCACGATGCCGCTCGAATTGCCGGCGGTGTGCACGTGGTTGATCGTCTCGACCTGCGGGTAGCGCATGATCGCCACCGCGTCGAAGCCCGCGTCCTCGCCCATCTGCGTAAAGGCCGGCTTCAGCTTCGCCAGGTCGTCCATCGTCGTGCCGGGACGCAGGTACTCGTCCTTCGCGAGCGCCACCTCGCCGATCGCGTCCTTGACGGCGATGATCGAGCGGTCGAAATGGCCAGCCTGCTGGGCGTACGCCGCGCGTCGCTGGCTCTCGACCGCGTACGCATCGACCGTCTCACGCGTATGGCCGTCGAGCGTCGCGATCAGGTCTGCGCTGATGCCCTGCGGCACGAAATACTGTTGCCAGGCCACGCGCGGGTCGATTGCCCACGCACCGCCGTCCGAGCCCATCGGCACGCGCGACATCGACTCGACGCCGCCGCCGATCGCCATGTCCGACGACCCCGACATGACCTGGGCCGCGGCGGTGTTGACCGACTCGAGGCCGGATGCGCAGAACCGGTTCAGCTGCTTGCCGGGCACGCTCTCGTCGTAGCCCGCGACCAGCGCGGCGACGCGCGCGATGTCGGCGCCCTGTTCCATGACCGGCGTGACGCACCCGAGCGTCACGTCATCGATGAGTTTCGTGTCCAGGTTGTTGCGGTCACGCAGCGCCGCCAGCGTCTGCGCGGCAAGCTGCACGGGCGTGATGGGATGCAGCGAGCCGTCCGGCCGTCCGCGGCCCCGCGGCGTGCGCACGGCGTCGAGAATGAATGCGTCGGTCATGGTCTGGTGCCCCGTTTGCGATGTTGCATCGCGATACTACACCAGCCCCGCGCCCCGGCATCCAGACCGGAAAATCAGTACTTCGGCTTGCGCTTCTCCAGGAACGCACGCACGCCCTCGATGCCGTTCGGGTGCACCGACTGGGCGGCGATGGCGCGGCCCTCGGCCGCCATCTGGGCCTCGAAACCCGGGTCGGAAGTGACCATCAGGCGCTTGACGGCACCATACGAATCGGTCGGTCCGGCCGCCAGCCGGGCCGCAAGCGCGCGGGCCTGCGCCAGCACCTCGGCATCCTCGACCACCTGGTTCACGAGCCCCCAGTCGAGGGCCTCGTCGGCGGTCAGCACGCGGTTGGTCAGGAATAGCTCCAGCGCGCGACGGCGGCCCACGATCCGGGGCAGCAGGAAGGACGTGCCGCAGTCCGGTGCCATGCCGATGCCGGTGTAGGCCAGCGAGAACCTGCTGCCGCGACCGGCGACTGCCATGTCCGCCATGCAGACGAGGCCGACCGCGCCGCCGGCCGCCGTGCCGTTCACCGCGGCGATGACCGGGGCACGCATCCGCGTGAAAGCGCTGATCGCCGCGTGGATGTAGGTCGTGAGCTCGTTCAGGTAGCCGCCGACGGCCTCGCCCTGCTCCGCCATCCCGCGCAGGTCGCCGCCGAAACCGAAGTGCTTGCCGGCCCCGGTGAGGACCACGGCACGCACCTTCGAATCGAACTCGCAGGCCAGCGCCGCGTCGAGCAGGTCGCTGCCCATCTGCATGTTCAACGCGTTGCCGCCGTCGGCACGATTGAGCGTAACGGTGGCGACGCCGTCGGCCACCTCGAGCAGCACGGTCTTGTCCATGTTCACTCCGGTTCCGGGCGACGGGGCCCGGCGAATTTCATTCCTCGGGCGCCACCGTCAGTGGCAGGCCGTCCAGCGCCTCGGTGAACTCCACCTGGCAGCTCAGCCGGGAGCGCGCCGGGTCGTAGTGTTGCAGTTCGACCAGCAGGTCCTTCTCATCGCTCTGCGGGGGCGGCAGTCGCGAAAGCCATTCGGGGTCGACGAGGATGTGGCAGGTGGCACACGAGCACAGGCCGCCGCAGATCGCGGTGACTCCATAGTCGTATTCGCGCAGCGTCTCCATGACCTTGAGACCGGGCAGGCCCTCGATCTCGTGGAACCGGCCGGTCTGGTCCGTTACCCGCATCTTCGCCATCGCACGTCCTCGGCGTCGTCAGTCAATCGCTAATTATCGCACGGCAAGCAGCCGCGAGTGGATCGCCGCCGCACGGGCCGCATACTCACGGCTGGTCTGTGGACGATGAGCGACCCAGAGCCGGTACCAGAGCCACTGGACGTAATCAAATGCCGTGCAGGCCGCCTCGAGCAGCGCCTGCGCGCGACCGTCATCCCACCCGCAGGCGGCGAGCAATGCGTCGCGCTCGCCCGGCGTCGACTCGTGCTGACAGGCAAAGCTCGCCACGTCGAACAGAGGGTCGCCACACCCGCCGTACTCCCAGTCCACCAGCCAGAGGCGCTCGCCGTCATCCAGTACGTTCAGGTGGTGCAGGTCGTTGTGACAGGGCGCCAGCCGCGGCGTACCGGAAGACAGTACCTCGATTGCCCGATCCGCGACTTCCCGGACCTCTGGATCCGCGACTTCGCACGCAAGCAGTTGCGCCTCGAGTCGACGGGCCTGTCGTTCGAACGAGACCTCTGCGAGGCCCGCCGGCACGGGCAGTGAGCGCAACACCCGCAGCATCTCCCCGAGCCTCCGCAGGTTGCGCGGCTCGTGCACGTCCTCGCGCCGCCAGGTCCCGCCCGCCACGAATCGCGTGACCAGCAGGTCGCGGTCCGGATCGCAGACGATGACCGGCGGCGAGAGTCCGGCATCCGCCGTCAACGCAAGCAGGCGGCACTCCGATCCCCGATCGACGCCGAGGTCTGCGGCGTTGGCGCCGCCCAGCCGCACAAAGCAGTCGAGACCTGGTGCCTGCGCGCGCCAGGCGTGATTACTCAGTCCGCCGCTCACGGGAACGAGCGACACGGTGGCGATGGTTCGCGTGATCGAATGCGTGGCGAGCGCAGTACGGACGGTCGCCTCGGCAGCATCCGGCGCCGTGATCACGTCGCGCGCCTCTTCAATTTGTCGCCGCCGGTGCATGGCGCCGCATGTCGGCACGCCAGGCGACGAATCCGCGACCCGCGAGTACGACGTACAACAGGAACAGTCCCGCGGTAGCGTGGAAGCCCTGCACGAAATACAGCGCCGCGGCGGCCAGGTCGAAGAAAACCCAATAGAACCAGTTCTCCAGGATCTTGCGCGCGACCATCCACGTCGCAAGCACGCTGCCCCAGGCGACGAACGCATCCGCGCTGGACACGAGCAGACCGCCGCTTCCGGGCAGCAGATACACGTTCGCGGCTGTCAGCACGCCTACGCAACCGAGTGCTGCGACGTGCCAGGGCCATGGCCTCGTGGTGACGTGCAACTGTCGCGACTCACCTTGAGCCGCGCGCCATGCGTACCAGCCGTAAGCCGACGTGGCGATATAGAACGCCTGCAATGCGGCCTGCATCGGCAGCCCGCCCGTCGCGAACAGCACGAGGTAGATGGCGGAACTCACGGCCGCGGCTGGCCAGCACCAGCGACTCTGCCGGATCGCAAGCAACAGGTACGCCAGCGCCAGCGCGACGGCGATCCACTCGGGAAGCGACGCAGGCACGGCGCGTCCGCGTTCCGGCCGTGAACTAGCGCTCGGCCGGCGACGGCTCGCCGCCCAGCACCTTCATCACGAACACCGCTCTCCCGCCGCTCTCGAACGTGCGCCGCGTTTCCTGCTCGAGCGCCGCGAAGACACGCGCGTGTTCACCGGCGACCTGGGTGCTCATCGCATTGGTCACGACGTGCAGCCCTTCATGCCGGTTCAGCCGCTCGATGAAGTCCTTGATGGGTGGCACGTAGTCCGCGTCGAGCGGATACAGGCTGATATCTACTGCAGTGCGCATGGTTCCACTCCTGGTCATCCTGCAATCTACCGCGGCACAGGCGGTGTGCGCGCGGCCCTCCGTGAGGGGCTTGGTATCCCTTTCGCGGGACGCCGCAAGTACATCCGTGTAGGCTCCGCGCACCGCGTCCATGCGGCGCCACGGCCCGCGAAAGGGATACCAAGCCCCTCACGGACAGCCCGCGCGGTCACCGCAGTGACCACGTGATCGTCACTCCCACCAGCCTTGGATCGCCCCGCTGGATGTAAAGCTTGTCCGCATAGTCCGGCGGCTCAAGACCGAAATAGAAGCCACGAACGGCGTATTCCTCGTCGAACACGTTGCGGGCCCAGGCGAGCACGGACCAGCGATCGGTCGCGTACCCAGCCTTCAGGTTCACCAGCGTGTACGGATCCGATTTCTGGTCATTGCTGGTGTCGAAGTAGTACGACGCGCATCCGCTCACGTCGGCCCGCGCCATCCAGCCGCGACCGGCGTTCCACTCGGCGGACAACGAATACTGGTACGGCGGTGCGGCGGCCTGTTCGCGCCCGTCGAGATCGCGGTCGCCATAACTGTAGTCGAGATACTCGGACTCGAGGAGCCCGAGCGTCGCACCGAGCAGCAGCGACGGTCTTGCGCGCCATTGCAGCGCAGCCTCCAGCCCGTAATTGCGCCCGCGGGCTGCATTGTCGGTATAGAAGACGTAGGACAACGGGTCGCCGGGATCGAGCTGGAACGACGAGGACACCTGCTGGTCCTCGCGCCACATGTAGAAGACCGACAGGTCGGCCTCCACGGTGCGCGCGGCATTGCGCAGGTGCACACCGGATTCGAGGTTCCACAGGTACTCGGGATCGAACTCGAGCAGTCCGGGCGGAATGAACTCGCCGATGTTGACCCCCCGGCCTTGAAGCCGCGGCTCAGCGTCCCGTACCAGGTGCTGTCGGTGCCGATGTCGCCCGTCGAGCGAGACATGACCACCGACCATCGTTTCGTCAGGCGAGAAATCGGCGCCGTTGCTGTCCTTGTAGTCGGACGAACGATTCTCGACGCGCAGCCCCGCGGTCAGGATCATTCGTTCCGTGATGCCGACCTCGACCTCGCCGTATGCCGCCAGGCTCAGTGCGTCGTAGGTGCTGTCGAGCGGCGGCCTGAGCAGGCTCGACTCGAAGTAGTCTCGCTGCAGGGTGTCCTCGTCGAAACGCAGCGCGTACACACCCGCCAGCCAGCCCGCCCCGTCCGAGTGCGCCGTCGCATGACTCGTGACGCGCAGGTCCTGCGCAAGCGTGCCGCGCTGGCGATCGTAGTGGGAGAAATACTGGTAGGGAACGTAAGGCTCCCAGTACGGCTCGTTGCCCCAGTCGCCGTCGAAGCTGTAGAGAATGTCGGAATTGGCGTACGACGTAGTGCTGACCAACGTCGCGGCTTCGAAGTCGCCGGTGACCTTCAACGACGTACCCGCGGAGCGCTGCTCGTCCCGGCCGGGCTGGTCGGAATACGTGCGCAGGCCGTTGTCGGGCGAAAACGCATCGAAGCCGTTGTCGAGCGTCACGTACATCACGCTCACGTCCGCCAGCCAGTCGCCCGGCAGTTCGAGCCGCAGCTTGCCGCGCAACGTCGTCTCGTCACGGTCGTTCGTGTCGTCGCGACCGAGGTACACGTTGTCGCGGAACCCGTTGCTGCGCACGCGCTGTGCGATGAGCCGCCATGCGCCGAGGTCGTCGCCGCCCGCCGGCTTTGGCAGCGCACCACCGGCAACCACGCCCGCGCCGAGCAATCCGTCCCCGCCCGCGACGACTTCGGTGGCGAGTTCGGGCTCCTCGGTGGCGTCGTTGGTCTTCACCTTGATCAGGCCCGCCAGCGCATTGGCACCGTAGCGCGTGCCCTGCGGGCCGCGGAGCACCTCGACCTGCTGGACGTCGAATGACGTCGCCGGCCCGCCGACGCCGCTGAAGTCGATGTCGTCGACCAGGAATCCGACCGACGGGTTCGGGGCGCCCTGGTACTGCTCGAGCTCGCCGATCCCCCGCAGCTGGAAATAGCGCGGCCGGGAGGTGCCGCCCGACCAGTTCAGGTTCGGCACCAGCTCCACGATGTCGGCGAAGTGCTGCTGCCCGGCGGAGCGGATCGCGGCGGCGTCGAGCACCGTCGAGCTCGCGGGCAGTGTCGCCACGGTTGCCTGCCGCAGCGAGGCGGTGACTACGATCTCTTCCAGCGGTCGCGTGTCCGGATCGTCCGCCCGGGCGGCCGGGGACGGCCGCCAGGACCAGCGCCCGCACAAGCTACGGAGGCGTTTCGAATAGTCTTGCAACAGATTGAATCTGTTGCTGAAAATAACTTGGTGCCGGGCATGCCACCTGCTCCCTACGCCGGTACTAACCGGATCAGGTTCAACGGGTTCGCCGGTGTGCGGCTCACACCGCGGTCGGCATCTCAGGCCCAGTCAGGCCACCCCTAGGTGAGCCGGAGTATAGCCGCTGTTGACGCGGCTGGCGCCGTCGGGACTAATGCGCATCCCTCGGTAGGGCCCCAAAGAGAACGATGCCGAAGCGCAAGTGCCGCCTGTTCCATGTCGATGCGTTTACCCGCGAGCGTTTCTGCGGGAACCCTGCGGTCGTCGTCCTCGACGCGGAGGTACTGTCCGAGGACGAGATGAAGCGCATCGCCCGCGAGGTCGCCGGACAGGACGTGGCCTTCGTGCTCGGCTCGGACTCGCCCGACTACGACGTCGAAGTACGGTTCTTCTCGCCTCGGCGAGAGGTTACGTTCATCGGACACGCCACCGTGGCCGCCCACTATGTGCGGGCGGTGGCGGACGGCGTCCCGAAGGGCAAGGTCCGGCAGAAGTCCGGAAACGGCATCTACGAGGTGGAGGTTTCAGGTCGAGGCCAGGCGCTTCGGGTATCGATCCACCAGGGACCGGCGACCTTCGGGCCGGTCGTACCCGACGAGCGCCGCGGTCCGGTGCTGGACGCGCTCGGAATCAGTTCCTCCAGCCTGCACCCCGGCTGTCCGATGCAGGTGATGAGCAAGGCGAATTCGCGCCTGCTGATCGGCCTGCAGTCACCGGAGACGCTCGAGTCGCTGGTGCCAAAGATGGATGCGCTCGTCCACCTGACGCCTCATGTCGGCGCCGACGGTTTCTTCGTGTTCGCACTGGTCCCGGGCAGCGACCCGCTCAAGACCGAGGCGCGCATGTTCTGCCCGGTGATCGGCGTGCCCGAGGACCCCGTGAGCGGCAATGCGCACGGCATGCTCGGCGTGTACCTGCTCAGCAATGGCCTGCTCGCCGCGGAAAACGGCAAGGCGTACTTCACTGGGCACCAGGGTCGCTTCGTGGACCGCCCGGGCACCGTGGACGTCGAGGTGACGGCCGCGGCCGGCAAGCGCGCCACCAGCGTCAGGGTTACCGGCGACGCGGTGATTCTTTACCAGGCGGACCTGACGCTCTAGCCGATCCAGTCGTAGAACTGGAGGTCGGTCTCCTCGCCCAGCGTTTCCATGATCTGCGGCACCAGCCTGTGGTGCAGCGGTGTCCCCTGGTGGGCCCTGAACGCTGCATCGTCCGCGAATCTCAGGTAGATCACGTACGAGCCCGGCTCCGTGCGATGGCGCAGGACCTCGAACACCAGCGTGCCCGCCTCCTGCTCGCGCGCGAGCCGCGAAAACTCCCGCTCGAGCCGCTCGAAGTCGACTTCGCGGCCCGGCTTGACTTTCACACGCACGATGAAACAGGTCATGGTGAACCGATACTAGCACCCACCGGGCGACGCGAATCACCGCGGATCATGTAGATTGCCCGAATTGATTTCGAGGCTCGACGTGGGCGAACCCGGGTTCGTTACTGTACTGTCGATTGGCGATCTCGTGCGCGGACAGCTGCGTCGAGGCTGGGCGTGACTCCGTGACCCCGCAAGTTGGCATCCGTGCTTGCGGCGTCTACCTGCCACGCCAGAGGCTCGAGCGCTCGGCAATCGCCGGCGCAACGGCTTGGGCCACAGGCGCGCGAGCCGGCAAGGCCAAGGGCGAGCGCACCGCCTGCAACTGGGATGAGGACAGTGTGACGCTGGCGGTCGAGGCCGCGCGCGACTGCCTCGGAGATCTCGACCGCCGCTCGATTGCGTCGCTCGCGAGCGCGTCCACGACACTGCCGTTCGCGGACCGCAGCAGCGTCGCGAGTGTCGCGATCCTCGGCCTGCACGGCGTTCAGGAAGTCGCCAGATGATGAACCGCAATGCGCGAACTCTCTGCGTCGTCGCCGGCCTGTTCGCTGCGACCGGCGCCACCCACGTGGCATCGGCAGGCGCTGGCGCCGGCCTTTGCGGCAGCGGACCGCTGGAGATCCTGCTGACGAACGACGACGGTTTCGAGGCGCCGGGCATCCGGGCCCTGTACGGACAGTTGCGGGCCGCGGGCCATCGCGTACTGCTGGTCGCACCCGCGACGAACGCGAGCGGCAGCAGCTCGAGCTTCACCTGGGGCAAGGTAGCCGTGACCCGCAGCGCCGACGACCCGAGCATCTACGCTGTTGCGGGTACGCCAGCCACTGCAGTCGTACTCGGCGCCACTGCGCTCTACCCGCAGGATCGTCGGCCCGATCTCGTCGTCTCCGGAATCAACGACGGCACCAACACCGGCTCGTTGCTCGCACTGTCAGGCACGATCGGTGCCGCGCTGGCGGGCACGATGCTGCTCGACCCGCCGGTCCCGGGCCTTGCGGTCAACGCCGAGCGGCCGCCGACGGCAGAAGCGAGACAGTCGCTGCCAGCCGCGCACCTCGAGCAGGTTGCGGCTCATCTTACGCGGCTGATCGAGTCGACACGCGGCTGGTTCTGCGACGGCGGCCGCGTCGTCCGGCCGACGACGCGTGCTGAACGTCAACTATCCGTCGCGCCCCATGGCCTCCGTGCGAGGCGTCAAAGTCGCGACGCAGGGGCGGACCACCGACCTGCATCTCGACTTCGAGCCTGTCGGTGACGGCACGTACGAGTCGCAGCGCGTCAAGGCACCGGCACAACGCGACGACGCGAATTCAGACAACGCGCTGCTTGAGCAGGGTTACGTGACCGTGACCCCTATTTCGGCTGACCTCGACCAGCGGGCCGTGCCTTCCCGCGAGCTGCGGCGCCGGCTCGGGAAGTGATTCGGACACGACCGGATCGCCCGCACTCGAGCATGCTGGAGACGTAGTCCGGCACGTCCTCGAGATGGTGCGAGGCAATCACCAGCTGCGTGCCGCGACGCACCTCGTCCAGCAGCAGTTGCTTGACCTGGCCGACGGTCGCGACGTCGAGTCCATCGAACGGCTCATCGAGCAGCAGCAGTCGCCGGCGTGCGACCGTGGCGCGGGCGAACAGCGCCAGGCGCAGCTGCCCGTACGACAGCTCCCTCGCCCGCCGCGCCCGTAGCCTGCCCAGGCCGACGCGTTCGAGCGCCGCAAGCGCCGCCCTGCGCTCGCTGGCAGTCGGCGGCGCATTGAGGCCGATGCTCGAGTGCAGTCCGGAGACCACGATCTCCTCGACGGTGCACGACGTCGCGGCAAAAGTGGCCTGCAACTCCGGCGACACGAGCCCGACAATGCGCTTCCAGTCTTCAATCGGCACACTCGCTCCGATCGTTGGTCGCTCGATCCAGCCGCCGTCTGCGGGCCACAGGTCGCCGTACAGAAGCGCGATCAGCGTCGACTTGCCGGAGCCGTTCGGGCCCGTGATGCACCAGTGCTCGCCGCAACGCAGCGTCCAGTCGAGCCGCGTGATCACCGGCTGATAATCGCGATAGATGCTCGCATTGCGCAGTGTGACAAGGGCATCGGCGACTGTCCCGGCCCTGATCGACGCCGGTATCTCGTATCGCGCAGCCCCAGCGAGACGTGATCGCGTGGTCGAGCGATTCAACCGCGCGTCCTCCACCGGACCCGACGCGACGAGGTGCCCCGCCTCGACTCTCGCGACGTGCGTAACTCCCGGCGGAGCATCGCTCGCGCGGTGCGTGGTCAGTACCCATGCCATTCGGGTACTGGAAGCATCGCGCAGATGTCGCAGGAACGCCTTGCGGGACGGCGCATCGAGGCCGTTCAGCACCTCGTCGAGCAGCAGCACGTCCGGGCGGCGCACCAGCGCCCGCGCGAGCAGTACGCGTCGCCGCTGACCGTACGACAGCCCGAGGAAGCTGCGGTCAGCCAGTTCCAGTGAGCCGCGCTTCGCCCAGCGCCGCATCGACCGCACGGCGGCCGCGAGCGTCCAGTTGATCGAGCGGAATGTCGGTGTCGAAGAGCCCGGTGCCGACCACGTCGCGCACCTTCAGGTCCCACTCGTACCGCTGATACTTGTCCTGCCGCTCGGGGCCCAGGTAAGCAATGCGGCCGCGCACCGCGACGGGCTGGTCGTGAACTTCGCGGCCGAACCGATAGAGCCGGCGCTCATCACCGATGGGCGTGGGCCACAGATCGCCACGCAGCAGCTTGAGCAGCACGGTCTTGCCGGCGCCATTCGGCCCTGTGACCAGCCAGCGCTCGCCAGCGCGCACCGAGAGGCTGACGTCACGCAATGCCCAGTGCCGGCCGAGCCGGACACTTACGCCGTGGAGTTCGATCGCCTTCAGCAGCGGGCCGCAAGGACGCGACGATGCCTTCAAGCGCCCCGCCACGACCAGGTCTCACCGTTCTGTGCCGCCCTGCCTTCTTCCTCGAGCTTCAATGCGTGGGCAAGCAGTGAATACTTCGCGACCGGGTGCATGAAGCGAGGCACGTCGTCGTACACGACGGGCAGTATCTGGTCGAGAGTGCAAGGGCCGCGTTCACGGAGCGCGGCGATCACCTTTGATTCGCGCAACAGACGATGCGCGCGCACCCGGTCGATTTCGTCGACGGCATTCGGGACCAGCGAGCCATGCCCGGGCGCGAGGTCCACGATCGGCATCTCGCGCAGCCGCGCGAGCGACTGCAGGTAAAGCCGCATGGAGCCATCCGGCGGCAGGATCACCACCGTCGAGCCGCTCATCAGGTGGTCGCCGGTGAAGAGCAGGCCGCCCGGCTCGAGCAGCAGGCAGACGTGATTCGATGCGTGTCCCGGCGTGTGCACGACGTGCAGGCGCGTATCGCCGTGGGTGATGACGTCACCGTCAGCGAGGACCCGATCGGGAATGTACGTCTCGTCCTGGTATCCGTCGTCCGGGGGTGGCATGCCGCACACGACGCCGCCCGTCATCGCGCTCAGCGCCACCGCACCCGGCGAGTGGTCGGGGTGCGAGTGCGTGCAGACGATGTGCTCCACCGCTCCGCCCGTCACCTCGAGTATCCGGTCGACGTGCACGGGATCGGCCGGGCCGGGATCGATCACGATCCGGCGGTCCGGACCGACGACGTAGGTGTTCGTGCCGGGTCCTGTCAGCGGACTTGGATTCGGCGCAACGATGCGCCAGACGTCGGGTGCGATGCGGCGCATGCTGCCTGTCTCCGGCGCGGCGTGCGGATCCACCGTCTCGAGGTCCACGACACTCACGGCATCGCCTTGCGTGCCACGGTTACATGGCGCGGCGTACGGGTCTTCGGCCGGCGATTCACGGCTTCCATCCAGCCCGTGGATTCCACTCGAAAGCCCGCCGTCTCGAGCAGGTATGGCACGGTCGCGAGGCTCTGCGTCGAAGACAACGGAAACACGTCCACCTCCTCCTGCGGGTTTCCCGCCCAGGCGTCCCGACCGTAGATGCCGTCGATCACGATGACCGCGCCGCCGGGCTTCAGCCAATGGTGCCAGTTTGCGAACGCCGCGAAAGGGTCGAAGAGTCCGTTGACCAGTTGCCTCGATACAATGCCGTCGAACCGGCCTGCAGCAAACAATGGGCGATCGTGCTCGCTGTCGCAGAACCCTTCGACTGTCGCGGCATGCCTCAAGCGTGGATTGGTGCGCAGTAGTTCGAGCATGGCCGGTGCCGGCTCCAGCGCCGTTACTGCCACGCGAGGAATCCTCACCAGGACGGACGTGAGTGCGCCGCTGCCCGCGCCGGCGTCGAGCAGAGCTGCGCCATCCGGCCACTGGACGACCTGCGCGAGATCCGCAACGTAAGCGGCTTCGTCATCCTCGTCGAGCGTGCCGACCAGTGCGTGATATCGCGCGGCCTCCCCGGCGTCGAATCGGGCGAGGTACCGCGAGCGTGATTCCGACTGCGTGATTCGCCAACTCACGGCGCGAGCTTCTTGAAGTAATAGGAAGTCGGGTGCAAGCGACCGTCGGGTGTCGTCGCGTAGTCCGGAATCGACCCCCCGTACTGCCAGCCTCGTCGCCGGTAGACCTCTTCGGCCGGGGAGCCGGTCTCCGTATCGAGCACCAGCAGCGTGCGAGCCTCTTCGCGGGCGCAGGTCTCCACCGCGGCCAGCAACGCCGATGCAGTCCCACTGCCGCGACATTCGCCAAGCACGAACAGCTTCTGCAACTCCGCACGGTGACGGCCGTTCTCCTTGCCGCAGAGGTCGAGTTGCACGGAACCCACGACGCGGCCGTCGAGTTCCGCCACCCACAACCGGAGGTTACGCGGCAGCTCTGCAAAGACGCCGCTCCAGTACCGCTCCGCCGTCGCTCTAGCCACGGGCGTCAGGAAGCCCACGGAGGCCCCGCCATGCACGGCGTCCTGGAGCAGCTGGCACAGCCCGTCGAGGCTCGCTGGCTCGGCAGTTTCAATTCGGCGCACGACGATCATCGAGGCTCTCCCGGCAGCCTGGGCGCAACTCATTCAGTGCCCACCCTGCACTAGCAGGCCTTCGGCGCGCAACGCCTCTGCCAGTCGCTCTTCGATTTCCTCCGCCTGCGCACGCCCGATGCGCTGCAGGTGCAGCACCGGACCAACCAGCACCTCGAGCCCACGCTTCAGCACACTGCCGGCCGCGCGAATGCCGGCCTTGTGCTGGTCGAACCGCGCGGCAGGAGCGTACCGGGTCGCTCCCACATAGACGCCGTAGGACTCCGCGCGACTGTCCGTGTAATCGAGCAGCACCAGGTAGATGTTCGATCTGCCGCGGCCGTCGGGCTGGAATCTCGCTGCAACGTCGTACGCAAGTGGCAACCACTCCACGTAGCGCATCGGCAGCCAGTCCGGCACGCTGTCCGCGGCCGCGGACCAGAGTCGCGTCAGCATCGCCTCGACGCTCATCGGTGGCTCATTGCGCATCCAGAGTTCGTGAACGCAATGCGCGCCGTCGAGCCCATCGCGGCCGGCAATGGCGCGGCCGAATCGATCGAGCAGCTCCGGCCGTACAAGCGCCCGCAGCGGACGGCTGGCCGGCGAAACGGGTTGCTTGCGATTCGCGCGAGTCCCAGTCACCCGACTCGACTCGCCGTGACGCCGATGAGCGCTCCGGAGTCGTCCGTTTCGCCGGCGAGTTCCATTGGCTGGCAGCACACCTGGCAGTCCTCGATGTAGCTGAACGCGCCCGCCGAGAGGTCGACCTGCGTGTCGAAGCTCTCCCCGCAATACGGGCAGGTCACGGCGACGAACTCCGTCGGGCTCGACCCGTCGCCCTCACCGGGTTCGTATACCGGCTCGAGTCCGTACAACTCGTCGATTGTCCCGGAGTCCGGCAACGTGGCAGGCGCCACCGCAACCACCCTGGCCC
Source organism: uncultured Gammaproteobacteria bacterium (assembly GCA_963696545.1). Lineage (GTDB taxonomy): Bacteria > Pseudomonadota > Gammaproteobacteria > Steroidobacterales > Steroidobacteraceae > RPQJ01. The sequence continues at coordinate 245,133 of CAVOKQ010000012.1, read as the reverse complement.
GAATCCGCCTCATCTCCGCTCCGCCGGCGCCAAAGTCTGCTCGCGATTCACTCGAGCTTGCTCTTAACTTCGACAGCAATGATGTGCAGATCGCTGTCGCCGACGTTCTCGACGCTGTGGGGACCTAGCGGCGCAATCCATAGCGCCGCTCCCTCGGGCGGCTTCTCGGCCACCAGGCGTGAATCGACGATTACGTTTCCCTGCGGATCGCGGCGGACGAAGTCGCTCCAGCTCAGCACGTAGAGAGCCGCCGGCCACTGGTGGGCATGCACGGGTGTGCGGTCACCCGGCGTGACGCGAGTGTCGAGAACCCTGATTTTGTCGCTCTCTAGCAGAACCTCGTGATGGGCCGCGGCTTCCACCATGGCGTCCATCGGATGCATGGCGGCGGCGTGCGGGTTCTCGATGAAACCCAGGCGATTGCCGAAAGGATCCCGGACCGCGCCCACCTTGATGCCACCGCCAACGTCCTGGACCTCGTCCAGCGCCTGCGCGGCCTTGGCGGCGGCGAGATCCGTGACCGGATAGATCGCGCTGCGCAGACCGATCAGCATGGCTGCCTCCCCTCTCCGCCATGCGGCGGCGACCGTCGATAAGGGGATGCAGGATACCGTCACACTGTGGCTGGCGCGACCAGGGCGGCATGCACACCGACGCGGTTCAGGCGCGGGATCCTCAATCGCAGAAGCCCCTCTCCGTCCACGGCTTTCACCCAGCAGCGCACGTCGTCCGCGTCCTTGGGCGGGAGGCTTGCCAGCACATCCAGCACCCGCTGCGCCATCCATAGCGTGTACGGAATGCCCTGACGCGAGAACGCCTGGCCTGCGAGGGGAAACCGCACCGGGCCAGAGAATCGCGGCAAGTGCGAGCCCGGACGATGTTTCATCAGGCGCACCTGGTCTGCCACGGCGTCCAGGAACGGCACCATTTCCTGGAAGACACTGGCGAGCATCGGCAGGATCGTTGGCGGAATGACGTCACCTCCGAGGAATTCGCCCGACGGATCGGGTGTTGCCGATGACAACCGTTCACTCCACGCGAGCAAGGGAGCGCGCGGCTGAAGCAGACGTCGCCTGGCTGCTGCGTCATAGCGCAAGTGACCGCAGATCGGGCCCGCGAGCGCGAAGTCGGCGAGCGATGGACGCGTGCCGAACAGGTACGGCAGCGTCGCGAAGTGCCGGTCGAGGTGATCGAGGTGCAGCGCCATCCAGCGCTCGATGTGCGGAACCTGCTCTGGCGTCGCTCCCAGCCGCAGGTTGGTCTGCTGCATGAATCTCTTCAGCGCGAGCGGCAGAGCCCTCTGCATCAACATCGGGAACCCCGGCGCGAACGTGCTGGACAATTCGTCGCGCCACTTCGGAAAGTTCTCCGGAAAGCTCCAGCGCGCATGCACGCCGGCCGAAAGCCAGAACTCGTCGGCCCACAGTTCGAGCAGATAAGCCGCAAATCGCTGGCGCGGCGCAGTCGGCACGACCGGGCGGTCGGGGTGGCGCTCTTCGAGCCGCTCGATGATGACGCTGCTGTCCTGCAGCCACTCGCCGTCCGGCGTGACCACGATCGGGACTACCGCGTGGCCGCAGTGACGAGGGATCACGACGTAATACTCCCAGGCGGTCGGATTGCGCTCCTCGAACGGGATGCCCTTGAAACGCAGGTAGGGGCGCACCTTGGCCGAGTACCACGACAGTTGCATCGAATACAGGAAATAAACAGATGGGTTCATGGTCCTCAGGTTGCCGACTATGGCTGCCTTGCTCCGTGTTCTGTCCGGGCGCGTATCAGCAGTAACGTCAGGATCACGTGCAGAATGACTGCCGGCCACAGGAGGATTCCGCCCACGCCTCCCACGAGTCCGAGATATACGAGGAACAGCGTGACTGCGGCGCTGTAAATCAGCATGCCGACGCGCGGCGGTCCCGGCCAGCAGGCGATTCCCAATGCGACCAGCGCGATGCCCGCCACGCGCGCGACGGGTATCGCGATACCGGCAGGATCCTCGCCCAGCAACAGCCGCACGACCAGCGAGGGAACTATCAGCAACGCCAGTCCTGTCGCAGCTTCGCCGACTGCGGCAAACACGAGCACATTCCTCATCGTCGAAGCCTCCGGTGCCGTCGCGCTCCTGATCCGGACCGCGACGGCACGCGATCACTACTTCTTCGCCGCTGCCTTGGGCTCTGGTTCGAGCTCGACGGTCAACTTGTCGATCGTGCCGGTGAACTTGAACGGCACTTCGTAGCGATACTTCAGCAACGCGACGCCGGTGCGTGAGTCCATGCCGACGTCAAAAGTCTCGTCCTCCGGGAACGTGATCGGCGTGCCATGCTCCAGCGAATTCCTGGCCACTTCCTTGCCATCCACGTAGAGCACGCCCGTGCCTCCCTTGCCGAGCTCCGGACCGTCGGATCGGTAGTCGAAGACGATCGTGTGCTTGCCGGACCCTAGCGTGGGGCCCGCCCACACCGTGCGCTTGAGGTCGAGAAGGTTGTAGACGAACACTGGCTTGCCCCGTCCGATTCCGACGACTTTCGTGGCCAGCACCGCGATCGCCAGCAACGAGCCGAGGATCAGCACCGAATAACTGAGGCCCATCCTCACGCGCGACCATTTCATCGCCCTTCCGCGCCAGACGAGCAGCAGTCCAAGTGCCAGCACCCCGAGCCCCAGGTTGCGGAAGAAATGCGCCTTGGACCACCAGTCGAAGTTGCGACTAAGGAACAGGCCGTAACCGCCAAAGCGCCCGCCTTCCGTGACGATCATGCCTTCCGCGCCGCCTTTCGGGATCGTGACGTCGGCTGTGATGATGTATGACTTGTTGAGGATGCTCGGCGCGGCGCTTTTCGGCACGCCGTTCAATTCGCCCGAGTAGGTGAATACCTTGCGACCCGACGTCAGGTTCGGCTTCGGCCCGTTCCATCGCGCAAGCGTCGTATTGTCGAGCGGCAGCACGTTGTATTTCGCCGCCTCCGCATAGAAAACGGCCTGCAACTCCTTGACCTTGTCCGGCATGCTGGCGGCCAGGTCATTCGACTGCGTCGGATCCTCCATCACGTTGTACAGTTCCCACTTGTACCCGGTGAGCAGGTCCGGGGGCGGCTTGCTGCTCAGTTCCCACGGCAGCGTCGCCGGCGTCGTGGCCGCGACCCACCCGTCGTGGTAGATGGCGCGATTGCCGAGCATCTCGAAGTACTGCGTCGTGTGCCGCGTAGGGGCGTCGGCATTCGCCTTGTCCCACGTGTACGCCATGCTCACGCCTTCGATCGGCGCCTGCGGGATCCCGTTGATCGAGTCGGGCGCCGGGATGCCGGTCGCCTCCAGGATGGTCGGCACGATGTCGATGACATGGTGGAACTGGCGGCGGATGCCACCCAGGTCCTTGATGTGGCCGGGCCACGACATGGCCACGCCCTGGGCCGTGCCGCCAAAGTGAGACGGCACCTGCTTCATCCACTTGAACGGCGTGTCCATCGCCCATGCCCAGGGCGCCGCGAAGTGCGGGAACGTCCGGTCGGACCCCCAGAACGGGTACCACAGCAGCTGCGCCTTCACCGGGACGGGAACGCCGTTGAACGTGGTGAACTCGTTCGGTGTTCCGTTCAGCATGCCCTCGGCACTCGCGCCGTTGTCGCCGCCGATGTAGATGATCAGGGTGTTGTCGAGTTCGCCGAGGTCTTCGACCGCCTGGATGACCCGCCCGATCTCATGGTCGGCATAGGCAAGGTAGGCCCCGTAGACGTCCGCCTGCCGGATGAAGAGCTTCTTCTGCTCGAGACTGAGCGAATCCCAGCGCGGCAGCTTCGCGCCACCATAGATCGCCTGCCCGTCCGGCCACGGGGTGAGCTTTGCATTCGCCGGCATGATGCCGAGACGTTTCTGGTTCGCGAAGATGGTCTCCCGCAAGTTCTCCCAGCCGGCGTCGAACAAGTGCATCGCGCTGATCTTGTCGATCCATTCCTTCGTCGGATGATGCGGAGAGTGGGTTGCGCCCGGAACGTAGTACACGAAGAACGGCTTGTCGGGTGCGATCGCCTTCAACTGCTTCATGTAGTGAATGACGTCGTCGGCCATCGCCGTCTGGAGGTTCCAGCCGGGCTTGCCCTGGAAGGGGTAGATGGCCGTCGTGTTGCGGAACAGGTTCGGCTGCCACTGGCTGGCATCGCCACCGACGAAACCGTAGAAGTATTCGAAGCCCATCCCGTTCGGCCACTGGTTGAACGGTCCGGCCTGGCTCGAATCCCACGCGGGCGTGTTGTGGTCCTTGCCGAACCACGACGTGGCGTAGCCGTTGTCCCGGAGGATCGTCCCAACGGTGCCCTTCTCAATCGGGATGATCGAGTCGTAGCCAGGGAAGCCGGTCGCTATTTCGCCCACCACTCCAAACCCGACCGAGTGATGATTTCGTCCAGTGATCAGTGCCGCGCGTGTCGGCGAACAAAGCGATGTCGAATGAAAGTTCGTGTAGCGAAGTCCATTGCTCGCGATCCGATCCATGGCCGGCGTTGGAATCACGCCACCGAAGGTGGCGGGCGCACCGAACCCCTGGTCGTCCGTCATGATCAGCAGCACGTTTGGCGCGCCCTTTGGCGGCACGACGCGCGGCGACCACCAGGGGGTAGACTCCGAGGCCTTCTCCTTGATCACCCCGCCGAACGGCAGAGGGGGTGACGGAAGCTGTTGTCCACTGATGGTAGTCGTCGCGCCGGGCGAGCCGAGTTCGCCGGTAACCTGCTGTGCAAGCACCGATGGCACGCTGGCGCTGGCCGCCACGGAGACGGCGAGCAGTAACGAAGTCCGGATGCTTGGCATTGATAAGTCCCCAAATGACTGAGAGAGCAGCAACCCGAACGGGTCGTCGCGACAAGGACCAGAAAATGTGTCGTGAAAAAATGCCACAAACCGCTCGCGCGCAATTACCATTATCGGACAGGTGCCGGCCGCACCTAAGACAGCTCCACTGCGTCCGGCGACGTGGCATCGAAAGATCAGCGCGAGGATCGCGATGGTTGGCAGGACACGTGCCCGCATCGGTCTGAATCGGCCAACGCGCGGTGGCGACGCACGGGTCGGCCCGATACTCTCGATCCCTTCGCTGCTAGCGGAGCGCGGCCTCGATCCGGTGAGCATCTTCGCAACGGTCGGCCTCGATCCCCGACTGATGGACGGCCCCGAGAACCGGATCTCGTTCCATGACTTCGGGCGTCTGCTCGCAGCCTGTGCGGCCGCGACCGGATGCCCGCACTTCGGCCTGATGGCGGTCCGGCGCTACGACTCCAACTCACTTGGCGCCGTTGGGCACCTGATGCGCAATTCGCCCACGGTCGGTGAGGCACTGCGCAACGCCCAACTGCACCTGCACCTCAATGATCGCGGTGCGGTCCTGTTCCTTCTCCCTCTCGACTCGGAACGGGTCGCGCTCTGCTACACGATCTTCTGGCACGACAAACACGTGACATCGTTGATCTACGATGCTGCGCTGGCCATCGCCCACCAGGCGTTGTGCGAACTGTGCGGGCCCGCATGGAAGCCGCTGGCGGTGCAGTTTGCCCACCGCAAGCCAGCGGCCACGCTGCCATATCAACGATTCTTCGGGGTCCGCCCCGAGTTCGATGCGGAGCGCTGCGCAATCGTATTCGCGTCGTCCTGGCTCGACCATCCGATCGCAGGCGCGGACCCAGAGTTACGCGAAAGACTGGACACAGTGATCAACCAGCTCGAGGCCAGTGAGCCGGACAGCATCGGCGGGCAGGTTCGGCGTGCCCTGTATCCGTTGGTGCTGAGCGGAACCGCGACGCTGCCCGGGACCGCCCGGCTCTTCTCGCTGCACGAGCGCACGCTGCGCCGACGACTGGAGGCTGACCGCACCACGTTCCAGCGGCTGCTCAACGACGCGAAATTCGAGGTGGCGCAGCAGTTCCTGCGAGACACGCGCCTCCCAGCGACCGAGATCGCGGCGATCCTGGGCTACTCGAATCCCGGCGCCTTCTCGCGAGCCTTCCGCAGCTGGTCAGGCTCGGCTCCCAGCGAATGGCGCGACGATCGCCGAGCCGGAATTGGTCATTCTGGTCGACGACGCTAGTGCCAATTCCGATTGACTGGCGCGGCCGGAGGGATTCGAACCCCCGACCCTCAGGTTCGAAGCCTGATGCTCTATCCAACTGAGCTACGGCCGCGCGAAGGAAAGCGAATTGTACCGCAGCCGGCGTTCACTTCATCGTCGGCATGACGAACTGCGCGCCCTCGCGAGCAGAAGTCGGCCAGCGCGACGTCACCGTCTTGAGCCGCGTGTAGAACCGCACTCCGTCGGGCCCGTGCACGTGCAGCGGCCCGAACAGCGAGCGCTTCCAGCCCCCGAATGAATGGAACGCCATCGGCACCGGAATGGGCACGTTCACGCCCACCATGCCGCACTGCACGCGCTGCGTGAACGACCGCGCGGCCTCGCCGCTCGCGGTAAAGATCGCTGTACCGTTGCCGAACTCGTGCGCATTGACCAGCTCGAGCGCGGATTCGAGGTCCGGCACGCGCACGACGCACAGCACGGGGCCGAATATCTCCTCGCGGTAGATCCGCATCGACGGCTGCACTCGGTCGAACAGGCACGGACCGAGGTAGTAGCCCTGCTCGTGACCGGTGACGCGGATGCCGCGGCCATCGACCACGAGCGCTGCGCCTTCCTCGACGCCGAGGTCCGCGTAACTGCGCACGCGCTCGAGATGCTCCCGCGTCACGAGCGGCCCCATGTCCGCGCGCTCGACCGTGCCGGGCGCCACCTTGAGCTCAGTGAGCTGCTGCTTCACGGCTTCGATCAGCCGGTCGCCCGCATCGCCGACGGCCACCGCCACGGAGATCGCCATGCACCGCTCACCCGCGGAGCCGTATGCAGCGCCGACGAGTGCGCTCGCGGCATTGCGCGTGTCGGCGTCGGGCATCACGACCATGTGGTTCTTGGCACCACCGAGCGCCTGCACGCGCTTGCCGTGCGCAGAAGCAGTCCGATAAATGTACTCCGCAACCGGCGTGGAGCCGACAAAACTCACGGCTGCCACCCGCGGATCGGTGAGCAGCGTATCCACGGCCTCGCGATCGCCGTTCACGACGTTGAACACGCCGTCCGGCAGCCCGGCCTCCTTCAGCAACTCCGCGACGCGAACCGGCACGCTCGGATCCTTTTCCGAAGGCTTCAGCACGAACGTGTTGCCGCAGGCGATGGCCACCGGGAACATCCACATCGGCACCATCGCCGGGAAATTGAACGGCGTAATGCCCGCGCACACGCCCACGGGCTGCCGGATCGACCAGCTGTCCACGCCGCTGCCGACGTTCTCCGTGAATTCGCTCTTCAGCAGTTGCGGAATGCCGCAGGCGAATTCGACGACCTCGATGCCACGCGTCAGCTCGCCGCGCGCATCCGAAAGAACCTTGCCGTGCTCTGACGTCAGCAGCAGCGCGAGCTCGTCGGCGTGCGCCTCGAGCAGCGCCTTGAACCGGAACATGACGCGCGCCCGCTGCAGCGGCGTGATCGCGGCCCAGCCCGGCAGCGCAGCCTCGGCCGCCGCGATCGCGACACGCGTTTCGTCCGCGGTCGCGAATGCGACGTGACCCCGCAGCGCGCCCGTGGCCGGGTTGTAGACCGGACCTTCGCGGCCGGAGTTTCCCGCGACATGCCGGCCGGCGACGAAATGCCCCAGGCGGAACGGCGCGGAGGCAGGGCTGGCAGCGGGAGAAAGCGTGCTCATCGTCAATCCTCGACGGGTCCGAAAAGTTGGTCCTGCGGCAGCACGGCATCGGCCGGATAGGGGTCGAGCCCGGCAATCTGCGTGTACAACGGCGTGAAGTCGGGCTCGGTCTCGCGGAACAGCTGCCCGAAATCGTCGATCACGAAATACGTCTGCTGGAAACTGTCTATTTTATAGCGCGTGCGCATCACGCGCTTGAGATCGAAGCCGATTCGCCGCGGCTCGGGGCTCGTGATCGCGTAGGACACTTCCGCCGGCGAAGACAAAATGCCGGCGCCGTAGATCCGCAACCCGGCTTCCGTGCGGACCAGGCCGAATTCGACCGTGTACCAGTAGAGGCGCGCGAGGTACTCGAGCGCGTGCAGCCCATCAGCCTTCTGGCCGCCGCGCCCGTAGGCCTGCATGTAGTCGGCGAACACGGGGTCGAACAGCAGCGGCACGTGACCGAAGAAGTCGTGGAACACGTCGGGCTCGACGATGTAGTCGAACTCGCTCTCCTCGCGCAGCCAGACGGTCACCGGGAAGCGACGCTCGGCCAGGTGCGCGAAGAACACCGGCTCCGGGAGCAGCCCCGGCACCGCGACGACCTGCCACCCGGTCGCACGGCCAAGCCGCTCGTTGACTTCGTCGAAGCGCGGAATTCCCTGCTCGTAGCCCAGCGTGTCGATCACCCGCAGGAATTCCGGGCAGGCACGTCCCGGCACCAGCCGGATCTGGCGGGCGTAGAGGCGCCGCCAGCGGTCCTGGTCCGCCTCGGCGTACGCGCCATAACGCTGGCTCACCGTGTAATCCGGCCGCATGTCGCGGTAGTCGCCGCGCAGGCCGTGCGTGCTGGCCCCGAACGTGACCGGGGCCTCGGGCGCTGACATCTGGCTCTCCTCCCCCTTGCCGAAGGTGCAAGCATAGCGCCCGGACCGTCTGGCGGGGGTCCCCGTACCCTCTGTATAGTTTCACGCCCCAACATTCCGGCCAGCGGCTGCCGCGGGCCATCGACTTGCGCAGAGGACACGACATGAAGCTCTCGACCCGCCTCTACCTGATTTCCGTACTGGCTGTCTCCGGCGTTTCGGCCCAGGCGGCCTGCGTTTATCCGCAGGCGCCGCAGAGCCTCCCGAACGGCGCGACTGCGACGAAAGAGCAGATGCTCGCCGGCCAGACGTCGGTCAAGGAATACCAGAAGGGCGTCGAGGGCACCTACCTGCCCTGCCTGGACCAGGAGAAGGCCGCCGCGATCGCTGCGCTCGACACGACCGACCCCGAGTACGCACAGAAGAAGCAGTCGATCGAGGTCCTGCATGGCAAGAAGAACAACGCGGCCATAGACGAACTGCAGGCGGTCGCGTCGCGATGGAACGAGGAAATCAAGGCTTACCAGACCGCGCAGAAGAAGTAATCGCGACGTGGGTGCGCTGCCGACGCCCGCCGAGGCCGAGGCGCGGATCCGCGAACGCGTCAGGGCCCAGCCTGTCGAGTCGCGCCCGCTGGCGTCGCTGGCCGGCGCGGTCCTTGCACAGTCGGTCCGGGCGGAACGCGACCAGCCGCCTTTCGACCGCGTCACGATGGACGGGATCGCGATCTCGTCCGCTGCCTGGCGGGACGGCCGGCGGCGCTTCCGCATCTCAGGGATACAGGCAGCCGGTCGTCCGCCGCTTGCGCTGCAAGACGCGCATAGCTGCCTCGAGGTCATGACCGGCGCGGTGCTCCCGACCGGGTGCGACTGCGTCGTCCCGGTCGAACTGCTCAGCGTCGCCGACGGGTGGGCCGAGGTCGGCGACGCGGCCACGGTCGAACCCTTCGGCAACGTTCACACGCGTGGTCTCGACTGCCGCGAGGGCGACATGCTGATCGCCCGCGGTACGCGGCTCGGCGCGCCGGAAATCGCCGTGCTCGCATCGGCCGGCCTGCCGCGCGCGAACGTCCATGCCGACCCCCGCATCATCATCGTTGCCACGGGCGACGAACTCGTGGAGCCGGGCGAGCCGATTGAAGACTGGCAGGTGCGGCGCTCGAACTCGTACGCGCTGCGGGGTGCACTTGCGCTGCGCGGCTTTTCCCGCGTAGCGGACGACCACCTGCCGGACGATCCGCAGGTACTGCGTGATCGGCTCGCGGCACACCTGGACACGCACGACGTCGTGGTGCTGACCGGCGGCGTTTCGATGGGACGCTACGACCACGTACCGAACACGCTGCGCGACCTCGGTGTCGACGAGGTCTTCCATCGCGTCGCGCAGCGTCCCGGCAAACCCATGTGGTTCGGCGTGACGCCGAATGGCCATGCGGTCTTCGGCCTGCCCGGCAACCCTGTCTCGGCACTCGTCTGCCTCGTGCGATACGTGGTCCCGGGGCTGCTCGCGGCGATCGGCGCGCCACCGCCACCCGTCGACGCCGTGCCGCTGGGCGCGGCACATCACGTCCGGCCGTCACTGTCGTTCTTCCTGCCGGTGCAACTCGAGCGCAGCCCGACGCTCGGGCTCGTCGCAATGCCAAAACCCACGAAAGGCTCCGGCGACTTCATTTCGCTGCTCGGCACCGACGGATTCGTTGAACTTCCGCCCGGCCCGGCGGACTATCCGGCAGGACACCTGGCCGCGTTCTACCGGTGGTGAGAGCTCGCACGATGCATGCAGATCCGCACCCGAGTGGACTCGCGACGCTGCCCGATCGCGGGCTCGTCCGCGACCGGCTCGCGCGGCCGCTGCGCGACCTGCGCATCTCGGTGATGGATCGCTGCAACTTCCGCTGCCCGTACTGCATGCCGGGCGACAAGTTCCACGACCGCTACCGGTTCCTGAAGTCCTCCGAGCGGCTCGACTTCGTCGAGATCACGCGTATCGCCCGGGCCGCGGTCGCACTCGGTGCGCGCAAGCTCAGGCTCACGGGTGGCGAGCCCCTGCTGCGCTCCGGCCTGGCCGATCTCGTCGGCGAACTCTCCACCATAGACGGCGTCGAGGATCTCGCGCTCACGACGAACGGTGTGCTGCTGGCCCAGCACGCCGCCGAACTGAAAGGCAACGGGCTCAACCGCGTGACCGTCAGCCTCGACAGCCTCGACGAGGCGACTTTCGAGCGCATGAGCGGCGGGTTCGGCGGCCTGCATCAGGTGCTCGAGGGCATCGAGGCCGCGCTGGATGCGGGCCTCGCTCCCGTGAAAGTCAACGCCGTCGTGAAACGCGGTGTGAACGACCACACGATACTGCCGCTGCTGGAGCGCTTCCGCGGCACGCCGGTAATCGTCCGCCTGATCGAGTACATGGACGTGGGTAATCGCAACGACTGGCGCCGCGACGAAGTCGTGCCCTCTGCGGAGCTGCTGCACTCGATTCGCGAGCATTGGCCGGTGACGCCGCTGCCCGGCCGCGTGCGCGGCGAGGTCGCCGAACGCTACGCTTATGACGACGGAGACGGCGAGATCGGCTTCATCTCGTCGGTGACGGCGCCTTTTTGCGGCGACTGCAGTCGCGCGCGACTCTCCTCCGAGGGCACGTTCTTTACCTGCCTGTTCGCGGAACGCGGCACCGATCTGCGCTCGCCGCTGCGCACCGGGGCGAGCGATGACGAGCTGACCGAACTCGTCCGTCGCGCGTGGACACAGCGCAGTGACCGCTACAGCGAGGTTCGCGAGCAGTTGCGCGCCGCGGAGCAGCCGCTGCAGAAGATCGAGATGCACTACATCGGCGGGTAATCCTCATGTTCAGCCACGTAGACGAGCGCGACCAGCCCACGATGGTGGACGTGAGCGCCAAGTCCGTGACGAAGCGGACAGCCGTCGCGGAAGCGCGCGTCCGGTTCCCGCACGAAGTCGCGCAGGCGCTGCGAGACGCGGGATTCGCGACCAGCAAGGGCCCGGTGTTCCAGACCGCGATCATTGCGGGTGTGATGGCCGCGAAGCGCACGCACGAGCTGATCCCGTTCTGCCATCCACTCGGCATCGAGAACTGTCGCGTCGAGATCGACCCGGATGATCACGACTGCGCGATCGTCCGGTGTGCCGTCACTGTCCACCATCGCACCGGCGTGGAGATGGAAGCCCTGACGGGCGCGACCGTAGCCGCGCTCACCGTGTACGACATGTGCAAGGCCATGTCGCACGAGATAGTGATCACCGACGTCCGGCTCGTCGAGAAGCATGGCGGGCGGCGCGACGTGTCGCCGCCATGAGCGAGCAGCCCCCGCTGTACGGCCTGGTGCTCGCGGGTGGCACGAGCCGGCGCATGGGTCGCGACAAGGCTGCGCTCGCGTATCGTGGCCAGGCACAGCTGGCCCGCACGTTCGACCTGGTCTCCCGTCACTGCGTGCGCACGTTCGTGTCGGTGCGACGGGAGCAGACCGGGGATCCTTCGCGAGCCGGGTACCCGCAGATTGTCGATGTGATCGAAGATGCCGGCCCCATCGCGGGCATCGCCGCAGCGCAGGGCGCGCATCCGGACGCTGGCTGGCTGGTCGTCGCATGCGACCTGCCGTTCCTGGACGATGCCGCGATCGAGTTGCTGGTCGCTCGACGCGGCGGTCACCCGATCACGGCCTATCGCAGCACACATGACGGACTGCCCGAGCCGCTCTGCGCGATCTACGAGCCCTCGACGCGCGCCGGCGTCCTCGAGGCGATCACGCTGGGCCGTCATTGCCCACGCAAGTTCGTGATCGCGAGCGGCGTGCCGCTGCTCGAGCAACCGGATCCGTCCGCACTCGATAACGTGAACACGCCGGAAGAATTCACGCTGGCGGCGGCGCGCCTTTCCGGGGGGAGCAGGTCCGGATGACCCGCAAGGTGCACGTGCAGTATTTCGCGGTGCTGCGCGAACAGGCCGGCCGCGGCTCGGAGTCGGTCGAGACCACGGCGACCGATCCAGCAGGGCTGTACGAGCAACTCCGGCAGTTGCGCGGACTCTCGCTGCCACGCTCCATGCTGCGAGTCGCGGTGAACGAGGAATTCTCGGACTGGTTGCGGCCGCTCGAGGACGGCGACCGCGTCGTGTTCATTCCGCCGGTCGCGGGCGGCTGATGCAGTTCTTCGAGTTCAGCTCTGCCCCGCTCGACCCGGGTCTGTACCGCGCGACGCTCGGTGACCCGGCCGCCGGCGGCTACGCATCATTCGAGGGCTGGGTCCGCGACCACAACGATGGTCGCCGCGTCCAAAGGCTCGAATACGAGGCGTTCGCGGCACTTGCCGTCAAGGAGGGCGCGCGCATCGTCGAGGCAGCGATCGCGAAGTTCGGCGTCCGCAAGGCGGCGTGCGTGCATCGCGTCGGCGATCTCGGCATCGGCGAGCTCGCAGTCTGGGTCGGCGTCAGCGCCGACCACCGCGGCGAGGCCTTTGATGCGTGCCGCCACATCATCGATGAAGTGAAGCACCGCGTGCCGATCTGGAAGAAGGAACATTACGAGGATGGCGACTCGGGCTGGGTCAACTGCGAGCGCTGCGCCGAAGCCGGTGCGGAGCGTGAACATGCGCATCACGCCGCGCACACTCATCGACAGGCGCACGACTATTCGCGCCAGGTCGTGCTGCCAGAGGTCGGCGAAGCCGGCCAGGCCCGCATTCGCGACGCCTCGATGCTGGTGATCGGGGCGGGCGGGCTCGGCTGTCCGGCGCTCCAGTACCTCGCGGCGGCTGGCGTTGGACGCATCGGCATCGTCGACGGCGACGTCGTCGAGGCGAGCAACCTGCACCGTCAGCCGCTGTATACCGGCAAGGACATCGGAAGCCCCAAGGCGGCGGCCGCGGCAGCCAGGCTGCGCGCGATCAATGACGAGGTGCGCGTCGACGTCGTTTCGCAACACGCGTCGCCCGGCAACATCGACGCACTGGTTGCGGAATACGACCTGGTGCTCGAATGCACGGACAACCTGCGATCGAAGTTCCTCGTCAACGACGCGGTCGTCCGCGCACGCAAGCCGGCCGTGTTCGCCAGCGTGTACCAGTACGAGGGACAGCTGCAGGCCTACGTGCCGGAACCCGACTGGCCATGCGTTCGCTGCCTGTGGCCCGAGGCGCCGCGGGACGGCATCGTCGGCAACTGCGTCGAGTCCGGCGTGCTCGGTCCTGTGCCTGGGGCGCTGGGCACGCTGCAGGCGATGCAGGCGCTGCAACTGGTGCTGGGCCTGCAGCCCGGACCTGCGCAGGGCCTCGTCACCGTCGACCTGCTCGATTTGACGACTCGGGTGATCCGCGCGACGAAGCGCGACGGATGCGATCACGGACCCGCGACGAGCCGCGACGTCGTCGCGGACGAACCACTGGAACTGCAGTTCGAGAGCCTGTCCGACGCGCGGGCCGAAGGCTTCGAGCTCGTCGACATCCGTGAAGCCTGGGAACGGCTGTCGGATCCTCCGCAGTTGAGGATCGAACTGCACCTGCCGATGAGCGCATTGCTCGATGGTCACGCGGCCTTCCCCACCGCGGGCCGGCACCTAGTCGTCTGCGCGCACGGCGTGCGCAGCCTCGCGCTGACCGAGATGCTGCGCGAGCAGGGCCGCTCGGGCGTCTACTCGATGCGGGGCGGCATCGCGGCGCTCAAGGCCTGACCTGCCCCGAGCCGCGCACGACGTACTTGTAGCTGGTCAGCTGCTCGACGCCCACCGGTCCCCGCGCGTGGAAGCGGTCGGTCGAGATACCGATCTCCGCACCCATGCCGAACTCCCCGCCGTCCGCGAACTGCGTCGAAGCGTTGTGCAGCACGATCGCGCTGTCGACGCGCGCGAGGAACCGCTCCGCCGTCGCCGCGTCCTCGGTGACGATCGACTCCGTGTGCGCCGAACCGTATTTCTCGATGTGGCGCATCGGCCTCGTCGACACCTGTGACGACTTTCGCCGCGATCACCGCATCGAGATACTCGGTGTACCAGTCGTCCTCGGTGGCCGCCCGCACGCGCGGATCCACGGCCTGCACGCGCTGCGTCGCCCCGCACCTCGCAGCCCGCATCGAGCAGGTCAAGCACGATGGGCGCGAGATGCGTCGCGACGCAGGCCTCGTCGACGAGCAGCGTCTCGGCAGCGCCGCAGACTCCGGTACGCCGCAGCTTGGCGTTCATCACGATCGTCCGCGCCATCGACGAGGTCCGCGGCACGATCCACGTACACGTGGCAGTTGCCCTCGAGGTGGCCGATCACGGGCACGCGGGCCTCCTGCTGGACGCGCGCGATCAGGCTCTTGCCACCGCGCGGCACGATCACGTCGATGCACTCCGTCATCGCGCCGAGCATGTAGCCGACCGCCGCGCGGTCGGTGGTCGGCACGAGCTGGATGCAGCCGTCCGGCAGGCCCGCGGCGCGCAGGCCTGCGACCAGGCAGGCGTGGATCGCGGCGCTCGAGTGGTGGCTCTCGCTGCCGCCGCGCAGGATTGCCGCGTTGCCGGACTTGAGGCACAGCGCGCCCGCATCGCAGGTCACGTTGGGCCGGCTCTCGTAGATGATGCCGATCACGCCGAGCGGCACGCGCACGCGCTGGATGCGCAGTCCATTGGGACGGGTCCACTCCGCGGCCACGGCTCCGATCGGGTCAGGCAGAGCCGCAATCTGCTCGACGCCCGAGGCCATCGCCTCGATCCGCGATGCGTCGAGCCTGAGGCGATCGAGCATCGCGGCGCCGAGCCCCGCCGCCTCCGCGGCTGCCATGTCCTTCGCGTTCGCGGCGAGAATCTCCGGCGCGCGGGCACGCAACGACTTCGCCGCCGCCTGCAGCGCCGCGTTCTTGACGTCGGTTCGCGCCAGCGCGAGCACTCGCGCGGCCTCCAGCGCCGCCCGGCCGAGGCCGTCCATCAGCGCTGCGAGCTCGGGATTCATGTCACGATCACCAGGTCGTCGCGATGGATCATCTCGTCGCGCCCGCGGTAGCCGAGCAACTCCTCGAGTTCGCCGCTCTTGCGGCCGCACGATGCGCTCGGCGTCATTGCTCGAGTAGGCAGCGAGCCCACGCGCCACCTCACGACCCTCCGGGTCCGCTGACGACGACCGCGTCGCCGCGATCGAAGCGCCCGCTGACCTGCACGACGCCGGCTGGCAGCAGGCTCTTGCCCTGCCTGAGCGCCCTGGCCGCCCCCTCGTCCACCAGCAGCTCGCCCGCGGGCTTCAGCATGCCGACGATCCACTGCTTGCGCGCGGTCACTGGCGAGCCGTCGGCCACGAACCACGTGCAGCGCGAGCCCGGACTCGATCCGCCGCAGCGGATGCTGCTCGCGGCCCGCCGGCACGCACATGTGGCAACCCGCCGCGACGGCGATCTTCGCCGCCAGCACCTTCGTGGCCATGCCGCCGGAGCCCACATCCGAAGCGGACCCGCCCGCCATCGCCTCGATCTCGGCCGTGATGCGCGGTACCTCGGAGATGAATTTCGCCTCGGTGTCTCGCGTCGGGTCTGCCGTATAGAGCCCATCGACGTCGGACAGCAGCACGAGGCAGTCCGCGCTCACCATCTGCGCGACACGGGCGGCCAGCCGATCGTTGTCGCCGTAGCGGATCTCCGCGGTCGCGACCGTGTCGTTCTCGTTGATGACCGGGATCGCGCCGAGCCTCAGCAGCGCGGTCAGCGTGTTGCGCGCATTCAGGTAGCGGCGGCGCTGTTCGGTGTCGCCCAGCGTGAGCAGCACCTGCGCCACCGTGAAACCGTGCTGCTCGAGCACCTCCTTCCAGGCGTGCGCCAGGCGGATCTGGCCCACGGCTGCCGCGGCCTGGCTCTCCTCGAGCCTGAGCTTGCCCGGCGCGAGCCCGAGCTGGCGCCGCCCGAGCGCGATCGCGCCCGACGACACCAGCACGACTTCCTGTCCCCGCCCGCGAAGCCGCGCGACATCTTCGGCCAGCGCTTCGAGCCACGAGCGGTTCACGCGCCCGGTCGAGCGCTCGACCAGCAGCGCGGAACCGATCTTGACGACGACCCGTCGAGCCGTGGCGAGGCGCGACTTGCCAGCCGCGGCCGACGGGGTCATGCGAACGCGAAATGCTCGGCCGGCAACTGCATCAACCCCGCCGCACCGGCGCGTGCCGCGGCGGCGTGTGCTTCGCAGCGCGGCAGGATGCGGTCGAAGTAATGCCGCGCAGTCACGAGCTTTGCATGGTAGAAGTCCGCGTCGGGCGCGCCGTCCGCCAGCTTCTTCGCGGCGACACCAGCGGCGGCCAGCCAGCACCAGCCGAGGCATATGTAGCCCGAGAACGCGAGGTAATCGCTCGCCGCGGCGCCGACCTCCTCGCGATCCTTCATCGCTGCCGCGCCGAGCTCCATCGTGAGCTTGCCCCACTGGTCGAGCCGCTTGCCGAGCTCGGTCGCCATCGGCGCGACCTCGGGCACCGGGCCGAACTTCGTGATCGCCTCGCGGATGCGCTCGACCATCATCTGCACGCTCTTGCCGCCGGTGCCGAACACCTTGCGCCCGAGCAGATCGAGTGCCTGGATGCCGTTCGTGCCTTCGTAGATCGGCGTGATGCGCGCGTCGCGCATCAGCTGCTCGACGCCGGTCTCGCGGATGAAGCCCGCACCGCCGTGGATCTGCACGGCGAGGCTCGTGACTTCCATCGACGCGTCGGTCAGGAACGCTTTCACGATCGGCGTCAGGAACGCCACGAGGTCGTTAGACCGCTTGCGAGCCGCTTCGTCCGTGTTCAGGTGCGAGCTGTCGATCTCGCGCCCCGTCAGGAAGCAGAGCACTCGACCGCCCTCGACGAACGCCTTCTGCGTCAGCAGCATGCGGCGTACGTCCGGGTGGACGATGATCGGGTCAGCCGGCTTGCCCGGCAGCTTTGCGCCGGTGAGCGACCGGCCCTGCAGGCGGTCGTTCGCGTAGGCGATCGATGCCTGCCAGGCGAGCTCCGAGAGCCCCTGCCCCTGCATGCCGACGCCGAGGCGCGCGTGGTTCATCATCGTGAACATGCACGCCAGGCCCTCGTTCTGCTTGCCGAGCAGCCAGCCCACCGAATCGTTGAAGTGCATGACGCACGTCGGCGAAGCGTGGATACCCATCTTGTGCTCGATCGAGCCGCAGGTGACGCCATTGGCCGCCCCGCACTTGCCATTCGCGTCCGGCAGCAGCTTCGGCACGACGAACAGGCTGATCCCCTTGGTGCCCGGGGGCGCGTCCGGCGTCCGCGCGAGAACGAGGTGGATGATGTTCTCGGTCAGGTCGTGCTCGCCGGCGCTGATGAAGATCTTGGTGCCGGTGATCGCGAAAGAGCCGTCGCCACGCGGCTCGGCCTTCGTGCGCAGGATGCCGAGATCGCTGCCGGAGTGGGCCTCGGTGAGGCACATCGTCCCGGCCCATTCGCCCGAGACCATCTTGGGCAGGTAGCGCTGCTTCAGCTCGTCGCTGCCGTGCGCCGCAAGCGTCAGGCCCGCACTCTCGGTCAGGCCCGAGTACATCTTCCAGGCCATGTTGCCGGAGCAGAGCATCTCGCCAAAAGCGAGCGCGAACCCGGCCGGCAGGCCCTGCCCGCCCCACTGCGGGTCGGCGGTCATCGTGATCCAGCCGTCCTGGCAGTACCGGTCATACGCTTCCTTGAACCCCGGGGGCGCGTACACCATGCCGTTCTCGAAGCGCAGCCCGTGCTCGTCGCCGATCCGGTTGGTCGGCGCAAGGACGGTCTCGGCGAAACGGGACCCTTCCTCGAGGATGCCCTCGAGCAGGTCGCGGCTCAGGTCGTCGCGGCCAAAAGTCTGGTAATGGTCGACGAAGTCCAGCACGTCGTGGACGACGAAGCGGATGTCTCGAAGCGGAGCGCGGTACGAATACACGGTGTGACCTTCCTGTTCGTTGCCTTCGCGCCCGATTTTACGCGACACGGGGCGCGAGAGCCGTAAGTGAGTTCCGGTTGCCTGCCATCACAACCCGACCGTATAGTTGTTCGCACGCCTTTTCACAGAAGTTTCAAGAACATCCCGTCGAGGAAGCCAGCGTGAGCCGCGATTACGACCCGGAACCGGGAAAATGGTACGAGGACCTCGACAGCGAGGACATTTTCAAGGTCCTGTCCGTCGACCCGGACGAGGAGCTGGTCCGCATCCAGTGGCTGGACAGCGAGGTCCAGGACATCGACCTGGACGTGTGGAACGAAATGGACCTGGAGCTCGCGGAGGAGCCCGAAGGCTGGGTCGACGAGAGCGCCGACGACGAAGATGACGACGAACTCGACGAAGAAGACCTCGACGACGAAGAAGACGATGAGGATGACTGGGACGACGACGACGACGAGGACTACGACGACGACGACGACGAGTATCGCGACCGCGAGTGAACGGTCCGCCGCCCGCTTCGCCGACCGAGTTGCCAGCCGGCTACCCGGCTGACCTCGAACGCACGTGGCTCGCCGCCGACGGTACACCCGTCGTATTGCGCGCGCTTCACCCCGGGGACCTCGACCGCGAAATTGCTTTCGCCACGGGTCTTTCGGTTCAGACACTGCACCTGCGGATGCAGTATTCCACCAAGGGCCTGACGCGCGACGACGCAGTCCGGCTGCTGCAACTGGATTATGTCGACAGCCTGGCGGTCGGCGCTTTCGTCGACGGTGCGACCGGCGACGAGCTGGTCGGGGTCAGCCGCTACGCGCGGGAACCCGGTGCCGATCACGCCGAATGCGCCATCGTGGTCGCCGACGCCTGGCAGGGCCGCGGCCTCGGCACGGAACTGATGCGGAGCCTCGGCGCTGCGGCTAAGGCCAGGGGTATCCGCCGTCTCGAGGGCGCCAGCCTGGCCGAGAACCAGCGCATCCACGAATGGGCGCGGCGGTTCGGATTCGAAGTCCGGACCGAGCCGAATTCCGGTGGCCAGGTCAACGTGACCGTAGAACTTGACGCTTTCCCTTCCTGAGCCGTCGCGTCGCCTTGTGCCACGCCTGGTACGCGGGCAGAACCTTGCTCGCGCGGGCCGCTGCCTGTCGCCTGGTCCGCTTTTCATGACGCTCCAGCAATTGCAGCAGGAACCTCGACAGCGGCCCACCCAGCGAGCGCCCGTTCGAACGGACCCAGTGCTCGCCCTGCAGCGTATCCCGGTGCTCGCCGATCCGGTCCTGGGCATCCCGCAGACGTCGCAGCAGCTTGCGGACCTCCGCAGCCTGCAGGTCTGACACCGGCTCCAGCGCATACCGGCAGTGCTTCAATGCCAGCCGCAGCGCATGCAGTTCGTCGACGGCTGAGGGCTCGCGCTCGAGCAGCCTGACCGCCGGGCGCCAGGACTCGTCCACGAACCCCAGCAGGTCGGCCAGGGTCGCATCGGGCCGCACCCGCAACTCCTCCATGACGGCATCGCCGCCGATGGCTGCGAGCAGCGCTGCCCAGCCCGGCTCGGCCCGGTGGCGCAGCAGCGAGCTGCGGGCCTCGAGGCACAAATCATCCAGCAGCCCGTCGAGGCGCTGGACGTCTGGCGGCTCCTGCGCCGGGTCCCGCCTGGTCAGGCGCACCAGCAGGTCGCGTCGCACGTCGGCCTCCCTGACGAGCGCCAGCGAGCGGGCGAAGCTCCTGAGATCGGTGCGCATCAGCCGCGAACGGCGCGGGTCCAGCACCGGCCGGAACGTCTTCAGCAACGAACGCAGGCGCCGGGCCGCCACGCGGCCCTGGTGGACATCCGTGCTGCCCGCCTTGCCGAGTTCGGCGGCCATTGCGACGACCAGCCGCTGCTGCTCGCGCAGCGCAGCCTCCATCCTGCGACTGCCCTCGGCCATCAATGGCATGGCCTTCCTGCTCGTTTTCTTCGCGACTTGGCCTGGCATCCGGCAGTTCATATAGCATGCCGCCCAGCCTGCCTGAAACCGCGCGGCGGATTGCCGCGAACACGTTGCCGCTCGTGGCCGACACTGGGGTCGACAGGCGGCGGATCGGGACTTGATTCCCGAGCGCCCGGCCCCACAGTCCGGTCGGGCCCCATGTCAACGCTCCGGAGAGTACGCCAGATGAAACGGATCCTGCTGTTCCTCGCCACCAACCTCGCCATCGTCGTGCTGCTGGGCATCGTGCTCCGGCTGCTCGGGCTGGAGAGCGTCCTGGACGCGCAGGGCGTCAACCTCGACCTCGGCAAGCTGCTGGTGTTCGCGGCGATCGTGGGCTTCATGGGCTCGTTCGTTTCGCTGGCGATGTCGAAGTGGACGGCGAAGCGCATGATGGGCGTGCGCGTGATCACCCAGCCGGCGAACTCGATGGAGAGCTGGCTCGTGAACACCGTGCAGCGGCAGGCCAAGCAGGCCGGCATCGGCATGCCGGAGGTCGGCGTGTTCGACTCGCCGGAGCCGAACGCGTTCGCAACCGGTGCCCGCCGGGATGCGTCACTGGTGGCCGTGAGCACCGGGCTGCTGAACAGCATGTCCCAGCAGGAAGCAGAGGCCGTGCTCGCGCACGAAGTGAGCCACGTCGCCAATGGCGACATGGTCACGCTCGCGCTGATCCAGGGCGTCGTGAATACCTTCGTGATCTTCCTGGCGCGCATCATTGGCCACACGGTCGACCGCGTCGTGTTCCGCAACGAGGAGGGTCACGGCCCGGCGTTCTGGGTGACGACGATCGTCGCCGAGCTGGTGCTCGGCCTGTTCGCGACGATGATCGTCATGTGGTTCTCGCGGCAGCGCGAATTCCGGGCGGATGCCGGCGGCGCGAAGCTGGCCGGTCGCCAGTCGATGATCGGCGCGCTCGAGCGGCTGCAGCAGCGGCACGCCGGGCCGTTGCCTGACAAGATGGCGGCGTTCGGCATCGCGGGCGGCCTCGGCAGCGGATTGAAGCGCCTGTTCATGACGCACCCGCCGCTCGAGGAGCGGATCGCCGCGCTGCGCGCGCAGGCTGGCTGAGACCGATCCTGCGGCCCGGTTCGCCCTGCGCGACCGGGCCGTCGTCTAACCAATGGGCGAAACTGCGACCGCAATCGTCTGGTTCCGCAGGGACTTGCGGCTCGCCGACAACCCGGCGCTAGCGGCAGCTATCGACCACGCGCAGCGGGTGGTCCCGCTGTTTGTCCATGCTCCGGATGAAGAAGGTGACTGGCCGCCGGGGGCTGCGAGCCGCTGGTGGCTGCATCGCAGCCTGGGCCGGCTTGCGGCATCGCTGCAGGCTCGCGGCACCGCGCTGCAGGTCCGTCGCGGGCCGACATCATTCGCGCTCTTGAATGTTGCGCGTAAGACTGGAGCCACGCGCGTCTACTGGAATCGGCTGTATGAGCCGGCAATCGCCGCACGCGACGCGCGCCTGACCGATGAACTGCGCGCGGCCGGGCTCGAAGTTGAATGCTTCAACGCCGCGCTATTCGTCGAGCCCTGGGCAATAAAGACGGCCCAGGGCGGCCCGTATCTAGTGTTCACACCATTCTGGCGATCCTGCGCCGGTCTGCTCGATTCGCAGCCGCGACCGCTGCCCGCCCCCGCGCGAATCCGGTCACCGGACGCCAGTGGTCCGGGCGTGCGCATCGACGATCTCGGCCTGCTGCCGGCAATCCGCTGGGATGCAGGCATGGAGAGCACGTGGACTCCGGGCGAGGAAGGCGCGCACCAGCGACTGCAGGCTTTCTGCGAGTCGGCGCTGTATGACTATGACATCGGCCGCAATCGCCCGGACCTCCCCGACACATCGCGCCTGTCGCCATACCTGCATTTCGGCGAGATCAGTCCTCGTCAGTGCCTCGCAGCCGTGCGCAACGCGCTGGTCGACCGGCCTTCGGCAAAGCCTGCCGCCGACACGTTCGTCCGCGAACTCGGCTGGCGGGAGTTCGCCCACCACCTGCTGCATCACTTCCCGCAGACCGCGACCGAGCCGCTCGACGCGCGTTTCGGCTCTTTCCCGTGGGAACCCAACCCCGGCTGGCTGGAAGCCTGGCAGCAGGGCCGCACCGGATACCCGATCGTCGACGCCGGCATGCGCGAGCTCTGGGCGACCGGCTGGATGCACAACCGCGTGCGCATGGTCGTCGCGTCGCTGCTGACAAAGAACCTCCGCCAGCCGTGGCTCGAAGGTGCCCGGTGGTTCTGGGACACGCTGGTCGACGCCGACCTCGCGAGCAACACGCTCGGCTGGCAGTGGACCGCCGGGTGCGGCGCAGACGCCGCACCCTATTTCCGGATCTTCAACCCGTCGCTGCAGGCCGCGCGCCACGACCCTGACGGCCAATACGTGCGCCGTTGGCTGCCGGACGCGCTGGGCGACTACCCACCGCCAATCGTCGACTTCCGGGCGAGCCGTGCGGCTGCGCTCGATGGTTACGAAAGGATCAAGGCTCGCCGCTGATCCGGGCTGAATCCGGCACCGGGCGGGCGACGAAAGTCTCGCCATGCCGCGTACCGCACCTTTCGTCACGATCCTGCTGCTGATTGCCAGCCTGGCACCCCGGGCGGCGCTGGCATCCACCGGTCTGCCGAGCCCGCTGCCCGAGCGCGACCAGCTGCAGAAGGTCGGCGGCGGCCAGTTGAGCTGGCTCGGCATGGACATCTACGACGCGAGCCTGTGGACGGACACCGGGCGCTACGAAGGGTTCGTCACTGGCCAGACGGTCGCGCTCAGCCTCTGGTACCAGCGTTCGTTCAGCCTTGACCAGCTGCTCGGGATCACCGACACCGCCTGGAAGAAGCTCGGCCGGGATCCAGTCTCGCGCGACCGCTGGCTGGCGGAACTGCGACGCCTGTGGTCGGACGTCAAGCCGGGCGACAACGTGACGACGGTCGTCGACGCAGGCGGCGCTACGCGTTTCTACGACGATTCGCGTTACCTCGGGCGCGTCGATGACCCGGCTTTCGGTCCGGCCTTCCTTGCGATCTGGCTCGACCCCCGCAGCGTGGTCCGCGATCTGCGGGTGCAATTGCTCGGGAGCGAGCAGGACCGCGGCTCGGATCCACCGTCATCCCGGAGGACGCAGTGACGCGCGTGCGCGACGCATTCCTCCGCTGGTTCGACTCGGGAGCGGCGGCGTACCCGCCCGTGGACGAAGACCTGGACCGCGTCGACTGGGCCCGCATCGTGCCGTTCGCGGCGATGCATCTCGCATGCCTCGGCGTGTTCTGGGTCGGCGCGAGCCCGGTGGCCGTCGGCGTGGCCGTTGCGCTCTACGTGCTGCGGATGTTCGCGATCACCGGCTTTTATCACCGGTACTTTTCCCACCGCACGTTCAAGGCGTCGCGCGGCACCCAGTTCGCGTTCGCGCTGCTCGGCGCGTCCGCGGTGCAGCGTGGCCCGATCTGGTGGGCGGCCCATCACCGTCATCACCATGCCCACTCGGACCGGCCGGAGGACCTGCACTCGCCGCTGCAGCGCGGCTTCCTCTGGTCGCACATGGGCTGGTTCCTGTCGCGCAAGCACTTTGCGCCCGATCTCGGCCGGGTTCGCGACCTGCTCCGCTACCCGGAACTGCGCTGGCTCGACCGCTTCGACATCCTGGTGCCGTTCGGCCTGGCCCTGGGCCTGCTGCTGCTTGGGCGCTTCCTCGCCGCACAATGGCCCGAACTCGGCACCAGCGGCGGCCAGATGCTGGTGTGGGGGTTCTTCATCTCCACGGTCGCCTGTTATCACGGCACCTACACGATCAACTCGCTGTGCCACGTCTGGGGACGCCGGCGCTACGCGACCGGCGACGGCAGCCGCAACAACTTCCTGCTCGCGCTGATCACGCTCGGCGAGGGCTGGCACAACAACCACCACCGCTATCCGATGTCCGCGCGACAGGGCTTCTACTGGTGGGAGATCGACCTCACGTACTACGGGCTCAGGCTGCTCGCGATGCTCGGGCTGATCCGGGACCTGAAGACCGTACCGCAGAAGATCCGCGCGGCCCACACCGCGGTGAACTCATGAGGATCGCCGTCGTCGGCGCCGGTGTCGCGGGCCTGTATGCCGCGTGGCGTCTCGCGCGCCACCACGACGTCACTGTGTTCGAGGCGAACGACTACCCGGGCGGCCATACCAACACCGTCGACGTCGAGATCGACGGTCGCAGCTGGGCCGTCGACACGGGCTTCATCGTCTTCAACGACTGGACGTACCCGAACTTCATCGCGATGCTCGAGGAACTGGGCGTCGGCTGGCAGCCGTCGAACATGAGCTTCAGCCTGCGCTGCGAGCGCAGCGGACTCGAGTACAACGGCACGTCGGCGAATTCGCTGTTCGCGCAGCGGCGCAACCTGGTCCGCCCGTCGTTCCTGCGCATGATCGCGGACATCCTGCGGTTCAACGCACGCGCCAGGGAAATGGTCGGCCGCGGCGACGAGATGCTCACGCTCGGCGAGTACCTGAGTCGCGGCGGTTACTCGCGCCAGTTCGTCGAGCACTACATCCTGCCGATGGGCCGCGCGATCTGGTCCGCCGAGGCCGCCGCGATGCTCGAGTTCCCGGCCCGCTTCTTCGTCGAGTTCTTCGATCGCCACGGATTCCTGTCCGTCGACGACCGGCCCACGTGGCAGGTCGTGCAGGGCGGCTCACGCGAGTACGTGCGCAGGATACTTGCGACGAGCAAGGCCCGCGTGAGGCTCTCGACAGCCATCGAATCGATCCGCCGCCTGCACGACAGGGTGATCCTGCGCACGACTGCGGGCGTCGTCGAGAATTTCGACCACGTGTTCCTGGCGTGCCATTCCGACCAGGCGCTTGCGATGCTCGAAGCTCCGTCGCCGGCCGAGGCCGAAGTGCTTGGCGCGCTGCCATACGCTGCGAACGAGGCGATCCTGCACACGGACCAGAGCCTGCTGCCGCGTCGCCCGCTCGCTCGCGCGGCGTGGAATTACCACTTGCTCGCAGATCCGCAGCAACCGGTGGCACTGACCTACGACATGAACGTACTGCAGTCGATCGATGCGCCGGTACGCTTCCTCGTGACGCTGAACCACCGCCGCGCCATCGACGAGCGCAGCATCCTGCACACGTTCAGCTATCACCACCCGGTCTACCTGCCGCAGGGCGTCGCGGCGCAGAAACGCCACCGCGAGCTGAACGGCGCGCGTCGGACCTATTTCTGCGGCGCTTACTGGCGCTGCGGCTTCCACGAGGACGGCGTCGTGAGCGCACAGGCGGCGCTTGCGCATTTCGAAGAGGATGTCGAGCGTGCAGAGCTGCCTCTACAAAGGGTGGGTTAGGCATCGCCGGCACGCGCCGGAGACGCATGCATTCCGGTACGAGGTGTGCATGCTGTACCTCGACCTCGCGGAACTACCCCAAGTCTTCGACGGCTACTGGCTGTGGTCCGCCCGACGCCCCGCCCTCGCCCGCTGGCATCGCGAGGATCACCACGGGGACCCATCGGAGCCGCTGGACCAGAGCATCCGATCGCTGGTGGAGAGCCGTTCCGGCCGGCGCCCGGACGGGCCGATCCGCCTGCTGACGAATCCCCACTATTTCGGCTACGGCTTCAATCCCGTGAGCTTCTATTACTGCTTCGATGCGGCAGGGACACGCGTCGAGGCCGTGGTCGCGGAGATCAACAACACGCCGTGGGGCGAACAGCACTGCTACGTACTGCCCGCGGCGTCGAACCGCGGCACGCCGGAAAAGCTGCGCTTCCTGTTCGGCAAGGACTTCCACGTGTCGCCGTTCCTGCCGATGGACATGGACTACGACTGGCGCTTCGCCGCGCCGGGCGAGCACCTGCTGGTGCACATGGAAAACTGGCGCGAGGGCGCCGCGGTGTTCGACGCGACGCTGTCGCTCGAACGCGAGGCGATCGGGTCGCGCTCGCTCGCCGGCGCGCTCGCCGGCTATCCGTTGATGACCGCGAAAGTCGCGGGCGCCATCTACTGGCAGGCACTGCGGCTGTGGCTCAAGCGCACGCCGTTCTTCACCCACCCCGACAAGACCGGCGCCGGACACCGCCGCTTCGAAGGGCGCATCGAGAGGCTTCCTTCATGAGAGAAAGCATCGCCAGGGAAAGCATCGTCCCGGCCCCCGGCGGCCTCGGCACGCTGGATCGCGATACGCTGCTGCAGCGGCTCGGCAGGAAACTGTTCCTCGCGAAGCTCGCCGGACTGCGGCACGGCGAACTCACCGTGATCGACGGCGGCGAGCGGCGCACGTTCGGCCGCCGCAACGGCGACTGCGACCTGCACGCGACGATCGAAGTGCTGCACCCGCAGACATACGCGGATGCGGCATTCGGCGGCACGGTCGGCGGTGGCGAGGCATTCATCCAGGGACACTGGCGCACCGACGACCTCACCACGCTGATCCGCCTGTTCATCGTGAACCGCGCAGTCATGGAATCCGTCGAAGGCGGCGCGGCGATCGCCACGGCCCCGCTGCGCCGCATCCTGCACTGGCTGAATCGCAACAGCCCGGACGGCAGCCGGCGCAACATCGCGGCCCACTACGACCTCGGCAACGACCTGTTCGCGCTGTTCCTCGACGATACGATGGCGTATTCGTGCGGAGTCTTCGAGCGCGAGGACGCCACGCTGCACGAGGCGCAGGTCGCCAAGTTCGAGCGCGTCTGCCGCCGCCTCCGTCTCTCGCCATCCGACCACCTGCTCGAAATCGGCACCGGCTGGGGCGGACTCGCGCTGCATGCGGCGTCCCGCTACGGCTGCCGGGTCACGACGACGACGATCTCCCGCGAGCAGCACGACTTGGCGGCGGAGCGGATCCGCGCGGCCGGGCTCGCGGACCGCGTCACGCTGCTGCTCGACGACTATCGCGACCTCGGCGGCCGCTACGACAAGCTCGTCTCGATCGAGATGATCGAGGCGGTCGGCCCCCAGTTCCTCGACACCTACACGGCGCAGTGCTCGCGGCTGCTCGAGCCGCACGGAGCGATGCTGCTGCAGGCGATCACGATCCAGGACCAGCTCTACGAGGAAGCGCTCGAGTCCGTGGACTTCATCCAGCGTTATGTCTTCCCCGGCAGCTTCATCCCGTCGGTGAGCGCGATCACGGACTCGGTCCGGCGCGCGACCGACATGAAGGTGTTCCACCTGGAGGACATCGGCCCGCACTACGCGACGACGCTGCGCCGCTGGCGCGAGCGCTTCTTCGGCAGGATCGACGACGTGCGGCGGCTCGGCTACTCCGAGCAGTTCGTCCGGATGTGGGACTTCTACCTGAGCTACTGCGAGGGCGGCTTCCTCGAGCGCCAGCTCGGCGACGTGCAGATGCTGCTGACCAAGCCCCGCTGCCGCCTGCCGGCACCCACCTAGCGGGTTTCACCTACTACCGCCCCGGACGCCATCCCGCGAGAATCCCCTGATCCCACACCCACGCGGAGCGCGGACCATGACCGAAGCCGGCATTTTCGAAGGCCTGAGCACGTCGAAGCTGGCCGTCGAGCTGAACGACGAGGAACGGCGCACGCTCGCTGGCGCGATGACGCTGCGCGACCTGAAGCACGGTGACGTGCTGGTGCAGGAAGGGTCTGCCGACGATCACCTGTATGTCGTCGCAAGCGGAGTGCTCGGCGTCGTGCGGGGTGCCGGGACCGAGGCCGAGGTGACGCTGAACGCGATCCGGCCCGGCGACGTGGTCGGCGAATTGTCGTTCCTCGACGGGGCAACGCGTTATGCCTCGCTGGTGGCACTCAGCGATACCCGCGTGCTCGGGCTGAGCCGCAGCGCGCTCGAAGGCCTGCTCGATACCAACCCGAAGGTCGTCTACCACGTGATGCGTGCCATCGTGCGTGTCGTGCACGAGATCCAGCGCCGGCTGTCGATGCAGACCGCGGAACTGACCAACTATCTGTACAAGACCCATGGTCGGTACTGATCCCGCGCACGTGCGCTACGCTGGCGCCCCATGCTGATCCGCATCTGCATGGCCAAGATCCACCGCGCCACGGTCACCGAGGCGGACCTGAACTACGTCGGCTCGATCACGATCGACGCCGCTCTGCTCGAGCAGAGCGGCATCCGGCCGTACCAGTACGTCAACATCACCAACGTCTCGAATGGCGTCTTCTGGCAGACCTACGTGCTGCCCGGAAAGCGCGGCCGGGGCGACATCTGCCTGAACGGCCCGCCCGCTCGGCATTTCCAGAAAGGTGACAAGGTCATCATCCTGGCCGAGGGGTACGTCGAGCCCGCGGAACTGGACGGATTCGAGCCGCGGGTGGTGATCGTCGAGGACGACTGCAACCTGAAGACGCGGCTGCTGAAGCACGGCGCGATCGACAACCCGCGGGCGCAGAAACCAACGGCGCGCAAGCCGGCGATCCGCAAGCACCATCGGTAAAAGACCGGAGATGACTGCGGGCCCTGCCCGGTATCATGCGCCAGTCTTTGGCTCGACCCCGCGATCCGCAATGAACCAGACCCGGCTCGGCCTGATTGCCTTCCTGCTGCTGATCCTGCTGTCCCCGTTTGCGGGCGCTGAAACGCCGGACCCGGAGTCCGACGCGTTCTGGTACGGCGCCGCGGCGGATGGCACGCCCACCGTGCGCCTCTATTATTTCTTCTCGCCCACGTGCCCGCATTGCCAGGCCGCGAAGCCGTTCCTGCAGGAAATGGCGAGCCGCAAGCCCTGGCTCGAGATCAAGCGCTATGCGGTCAAGGACAATCGCGCCAACGCGAAGTTCTATTTCGAGACGGCGAAATCACTCGGCGTCGAAGCACTCTCGGTACCCGGCTTCGTCTTCTGCCGGGAGGTCGTGATCGGCTATGACTCCGCGGCGACCACCGGCGGCGACATAGAGAAGGCGATCGACGCCTGCCACTCGAACCGGCTTGCGAACCCTGGCGCCACTGCACCCGCCGCTGGCCGGCCGGCGGGGGGCGGCGCGACCACCGCCATCGAAGGGGAAACCGGCACGGCGCTGCACCTCCCGTTCGTCGGCACGATCAATGCGCAGGCGATGTCGCTGCCGCTGCTGACCGTCGTGCTCGCCGGCATGGATGCGTTCAACCCCTGCGCGTTCTTCGTGCTGCTGTTCCTGCTGAGCCTGCTGGTGCACGCAAAGAGCCGCGCCCGCATGCTGATCGTCGGCGGCACGTTCGTGCTGTTCTCCGGCATCGTGTATTTCGTCTTCATGGCGGCGTGGCTGAACGTGTTCCTGATCGCTGGCGAATTGCGCCTGATCACGGTCGTCGCGGGCCTGCTCGCACTGACCGTGGCCGCGCTGAACATCAAGGACTACTTCTGGTTCAAGGAAGGGCCTAGCCTGTCGATCCCGGACGCCGCGAAGCCGGGCCTCTTCAAGCGCATGCGCGACGTCGTGACGACCGGCAACATGGGCCCGATGCTGGCGAGCACCGTGCTGCTCGCGATCGTCGCGAACTCCTACGAACTGCTGTGCACGGCCGGGTTCCCGATGGTGTACACCCGCGCGCTCACGCTCGCGAAGCTCGAGTCGTGGCAGTACTACGCGTGGCTCGCCGTTTACAACGTGATCTACGTGCTGCCGCTGCTCGCAATCGTCATCGTGTTCACGAAGACGATGGGAGCGCGCAAGCTCACCGAGTCCGAGGGCCGCATCCTGAAGCTCGTCTCGGGGTTCATGATGCTCGGGTTCGGGCTCGTGCTGCTGTTCGCGCCGAACCTGCTGACGAACACGCTGGCGTCGATACTGGTGCTGGTGCTGGCGGTGGTGGCGTCGGTCGTCGTCGCAAAGGTAGCCGCTCCAAGACCGGCTTGACGGCGGCGGGCGGGCACCGCCATCGTGGCGCCCATGCCTTCCAGCGTCACCCCAGCAGTCGCCACCGCAGTAGAGGGCATCCGGCTGGCGCTCGGCCCGGCGGGCTGCATCGAGGAGCCCGATCGCGTCGCACCGTTCCTGGTCGATTTCCGCGGCCTGTTCCGGGGCGCTTCCCCGCTCGTCGCCTGCCCTGCCTCGACAGCCGAGACGGCGCAGGTGATCGCCATCTGCAATGACCTCGGCGTGGGAGTGGTCCCGCACGGCGGCAACACGAGCTACTGCGGCGGTGCGACGCCGAGCGAGGACGGTACGCAGATCGTGCTGTCGCTCAGGCGACTGAACCGGATCCGCGAAGTCGATGCAGCGAACTTCTCGATGATCGCCGAGGCCGGCTGCATCCTCGCCGACGTGCAGGCGGCCGCCGAGCGCGCAGACCGGCTCTTCCCGTTGTCGCTCGGCTCGGAAGGCAGCTGCCAGATCGGCGGCAACCTGTCGACGAATGCGGGCGGACTCAATGCCGTGCGCTACGGAGTCGCGCGCGAGCTCGCGCTGGGACTCGAGGTCGTGCTGCCCGATGGTCGCGTGCTCGACGGGCTCACGAGCCTGCGCAAGGACAACACGGGATACGACCTGCGAGATCTGTTCATCGGCGCCGAAGGCACGCTCGGCGTAATCACCGCCGCGAGCCTGCGGCTGTTTCCGCGTCCGCGCACGGTCGAGACGGCGTGCGTCGCGGTGCGCGACCCGGCAGCGGCCGTCGATCTGCTCGGCCGCCTGCGTGCGGCCACGGGAGACGCGGTGACGAGTTTCGAGTACCTGCCCCGGCTGGCCGTCGAGTTCACGTTGCGGCATATCCCCGGCATCACCGATCCGCTCGGGCGGCCTCACGACAGCTACGTGCTGTGCGAAGTCTCGTCGGCGCGCGACGATCCCGGGCTGCGCTCCCTGCTGGAGGCCGAACTCGGGTCGGCGATGGCAGAGGGACTGGTGCTCGATGCCGCGCTCGCCGAGTCCCTGCAGCAGCGCAATGCGCTGTGGCGATTGCGCGAGTCCGTGCCCGAAGCGCAGCGTGCCGAGGGCGCCAGCATCAAGCACGACGTGTCGGTACCGATCGCCGCACTGCCGGAGTTCATGCGCGAGGCCACCGCCGCCGTGCTCGCGATCGTCCCCACGGGACGCATGGTGACCTACGGGCACGTCGGCGACGGCAACCTGCACTTCAACGTCAGCGAGCCGCTCGGCGGGGACCGCGCCGCTTTCATGGCGAAGGAGTTCGAGATCCAGACGCGCGTGCATGAGGTCGTCCGTCGCTACCGTGGCAGTATCAGCGCCGAGCATGGTATCGGCCGGCTGAAGCGCGAGGCGCTCGCGCTGCACGAGGGAAGCATCGCGATCGACGCCATGCGGGCGCTCAAGCGGGCGCTCGATCCCAGGGGCATCATGAACCCGGGCAAGGTGCTGCCCGACGTGGGCCGGTGAGCAGTAACCCTCCCGTCGCGCAGCACCTTGGCGTCACGATCTGGTAGAACGTCGGCATGGCACAGACCACACCGGGATCCTCAGCCGTTCGTCCGACGTGCGTCGGCGGACTGTACGAGGTCTGCATCGGCGTCCCCGACATCGCCGAGTCGCTCGCCTACTTCGAGCGCTTCGGCTGCCGCGCCGGGCGGTTCGGCACGCTCGACGCGAAGTCCGCGCAGGCGTTGTACGGCGTGGACTCGACGCTGCGTTCGCTGAGGCTGCACCACCTGGACGCGGACCACGGGCTGGTGCGGCTGATGCAGTGGGAGCAGCCTCGCAACGCAGGGCTTGGCCTCGATCCGGACCTGCGCTGTGCCGGCAGCCGCTGGGGGGTGCGACTCACCGCGAGCGTGCTCAACATCGCCAATCACGCGGCACGGGCGCGCGAACTCGGCGACCCGATCCAGCTGATCGACCCGATCCTGGCGATCATCGGCGAGATTGCCGGTTGCGCAGTCGGCCAGCCGTTCCTCGAGCCGATCGTCGGCGTGCGCGAGATGGTCGTGATCCAGCCGTTCTACCGGCAGGTCTTCTTCGAACGCTTCGGATACCAGAGCCCGCTGTACGGGCGGATCGACGAGCAGTGCCTGATGCGGACGAGCCAGCACACGCACGCGGGCATGATGATCGCATCCGACGATCACCAGCTGCTGCGCTTCTACGACGAGGTACTGGGGCTCAAGCGCTGGTTCGACGCCGAGCGGCCGTATGAGCAGGCGACCGGATCGCGCAGGATCTTCGGCCTCGAGCCCGGCGAGACCCACTGGATCGTGGACTTCGATGACCCACGCTCCGGTCATTCATTCGAGGAGCGGCGCTCCGGCAAGCTCAAGGTCGTGCGCTTCGCGAAATCGAGCCGGCTCGAGGACAAGCTCGACCGTTCCCGGCCAGGCAGTCTCGGCTGCTCGCTGTACACGTGGCGCGTCAGTGATGTCGACGCGATGTGGAAGCGTGTTTGCGGCAGCGGTGCCACCGCCCTGACCGACGTGCTCCCCGACGAATTCGGGACCCGATCGTTCTCTTTCGTGGCCCCGGACGGCTATTCGTGGACGCTGCTGCAGGCCTGACCTTGTTTCCGCGTGGCCGGACTCTGTAAATTGCAGCTGGGTGCGGTCCTGTCAATCTCACGGGGGAAATGATTCATGCCCATGTCGAAGAAGCTTGCCGCCGAATTCATCGGCACTTTCTGGCTCGTGCTTGGTGGATGCGGCAGCGCCGTGCTGGCCGCTAAATTTCCTGAAGTGGGGATCGGCCTGGTCGGCGTCTCGCTGGCATTCGGTCTCACGGTACTGACGATGGCGTTCGCCATCGGGCACATCTCGGGCTGTCACCTGAATCCCGCCGTCACCATCGGATTGTGGGCGAGCGGACGCCACCCGTCCGGCGAGGTCCTGCCGTACATCGTCGCGCAGGTGCTCGGCGCCATCGCCGGAGCGTTCGTGCTCTACATGATCGCGACGGGCAAGCCGGGCTTCGATGGCGGCCTCGCTTCGAACGGCTACGGGGAGCATTCGCCGGGCGGCCACTCGCTGGCGTCGGGCCTGCTCACCGAGATCGTGATGACCCTGATGTTCGTCTTCATCATCCTCGGCGCCACGGACAAGCGCGCGCCGGCGATGCTCGCGCCGATCGCGATCGGCCTCGGCCTCACGCTGATCCACCTGATCAGCATCCCGGTCACCAATACGTCGGTGAACCCGGCCCGCAGCACGGGCCCGGCACTGATCGAGGGCGGCGTGGCACTCGGCCAACTCTGGATGTTCTGGGTCGCGCCGATTTTCGGGGCCCTGATCGCCGGCTATCTGTATCGATGGCTGGGCGACAACAAATGACCTGACCTGTGCCGGGGCGGCCATGGTCGCCCCGACCCCCCTCGCCAGGACACGCCGAAATGCCGCGGATCCTGAAGTCGAAGCTGTTCTGGGCGGTCGCGATCGTCGCGGGACTGGTCGGTCTCTACGCGCTCATTGGCTACAGGATCGCGCCTGGGATCGTCCGCGACCAGGCGGTCAAGTTCGTGCATGAGACCTACGGCCGCGAGCTGCAGATTGGCGCCATGCGGATCGATCCGTTCCAGCTGCAGGCCGAGATCCGCGACCTCGCGCTCCCGGACGCCGACGGCAAGCGGATGCTCGCCTTCCGGCGCCTGTTCGTCGATTTCGAGCTGGCGTCGGTCTGGAAGCGCACGCTGATCTTCAAGGACGTGAACCTCGAGGCGCCACAAGTGCGCGCGGTGATCCGCCCGGACGGCGCGATCAACCTGCTCGACCTGGTACCGAAGGAAGAGAAGCCCGCGAAGGAGAGTTCGGAACTGCCGAAGATCTGGCTGCAGTCGTTCCTCGTCTCCGATGGCAAGTTGGAGTTCGCGGACCTCGAGCGCCGCCGCCCGTTCGAGCGCGCGTTCACGCCCGTGAATTTCTCCCTGAAGGACTTCCGCACGACGCCGGAAGGCGGTGGCTTCAAGCTCACTGCGCTCGGCACGGCCGGTGAAACTTTCGACTGGGACGGCCGGTTCGCGGTCGCACCCGCGATTGCCTCGCAGGGCAAGTTCGCGCTGGGCAAGGTCAGGGGCACCGACGTATCGGAATACCTCGGGGACGCGCTGCCATTCGATCTCAGTGCCGGGCTGATCGCACTTGCCGGTTCGTATTCGTTCTCTTACGACAAGGGAGTCGACCTGAAGGCGAAGTTGCCGAAGATCGAGCTCGCCGGACTCGGCCTGCGTGCCCGCGGTGTGGATACGGACTGGGTGACGGTGCCGAGCATCGTGCTGACCGACACCGCTGTGGCACTGCCGGAACAGACTGTCTCGCTGGCCAACGTCACCGTCACGGGGCTCAAGGCGCAGGCATGGATGGCGCCCGACGGATCGATCAACCTCGTGAGCCTGCTCGCCCCGGCTTCTGCCTCCCCGTCCGGCCCGGCCACAGCCGCGCCGACGGCGAAAGACCAGGCCGCCAACCGCCCTGCGATCGCACGCAAGACCGACCTGCCGAACCCATGGCAGGTCACGATCGGCAGCGTCGACGTCGCACGGGCCTCGATCGACTTCGAGGACCGCAAGATTGCGCCCGTCACGAAGTTCAAGCTGGCTCCGGTCAACCTGCACGTGAAGGACGCGAGCCTCGATCTATCAAAGCCGTTGCCGGTCACGCTGGACGCGATGATCAACGACCACGCGGCGTTCAAGGCCGACGGCACCGTGACACCGGATCCGCTTGCGGCCGATCTCGGCATCTCGCTCGCCAAGGCCCGTATGACGATCCTGCAGCCCTACGTGCTGCCGCTCGCGGACCTGACGATCACCGGTGGCGAGCTCGACGTTCAGGGCCGCGTCAAGCTCGACCCGGCGGATGCGCCGGGACCGGACCTGAGTTTCGACGGCGACGTGGTGATCGACGGCTTCGCGTCGGTCGACAACGCGATGCGCAAGGATCTCGTGACCTTCCGCGAGCTGAAGGTCGGCAAGATCCGTTATGCGATGGCCCCGGACTCGGTGAACATCGACCTGGTCTCGGTCGCGGAGCCTTTTGCGCGCGTGATCATCAGCGAGGAGCGGGTCATCAACATCACGGCCGTGCTCGATCCGAAGGGCACGGCAGAAGCGCTCGCCGCGCGACGCGCTGCGGCGGCCACCGAGTCGACGCTGACCGCCAAGGAAATTAGTACGCGGGAGCGCGCGCAGAAGGAAGCGGAGAAGCAGGCTGCAAAGGCACGCAAGTCGGGCAAGGCCCCGCCGCCGCCGGCACTGGCACCGCTGCCCGAGGAAGGCATGCCGATCCGCATCCGCGCGGTCCGCATCGGCAACGGCACGATGGACTTCACGGACCTCAACGTGCAGCCCAATTTCGCGGCCAAGATCATGCAGCTCGATGGCACGATCAGCGGCCTCTCGAGCCAGCCAGCGTCCCACGCGAAAGTCGACCTGAAAGGCAAGGTCGACACGTACTCGCCGGTCACGATCGCGGGCGAAATCCAGCCTTTCGCGTTCGATCGATATACCGACATCGACATGAAGTTCGAGAACATCTCGCTGCCGATCTTCAATCCGTACTCGGGCGAGTTCGCGGGCTACAGCATCGCGAAGGGCAAGCTCACGACGGACCTCCATTACCTGATCCAGGATCGCAAGCTCGACGCACAGCACAAGATCCGCATCGACCAGCTCGAATGGGGCGAGCCCACCGCCACGAAGGGCGAGGCGACGCTGCCGGTGAAATTCGCCACGGCGCTGCTGAAGGACAGCAACGGCGTGATCAACCTCGACATCCCGGTCTCGGGCACCATCGACGACCCGACGTTCCGCATCGGCCCGATCATCTGGCAGGTGATCAAGAACATCCTGACGAAGGCGGTGACGGCGCCGTTCAAGCTGCTCGGCGCACTGTTCCAGGGAGCAGAGGAAGCGCAGTTCGTCGACTTCGCGCCGGGCAGCGCGGAACTCGATGCGCCGACCGCCGGGCGACTGTCGGCGCTCGCGAAGAGCCTCGTCGAGAAGCCCGGTATCAGGCTCGACGTGCCGATCGGCGCGCTGCCCGAGATCGACGGGCCGGCGATCGCCTCGCTCGCTTACGAGCAGCAGCGGACCGAGGCACTGGCTGCAACGAAGCTCGAAGGCAAGTACGAAACACTGCCGCCGACGTTCGATTCGCTGGAACCGAAAGACCGCATCGCGGTGCTGACCGCAATGCTGCAGAAGCAGACCGGCGGCGCGGCGCAGATTCCCGAGCCTCCGACGCCGCCGGAGGGAACGTCGAAAGACGACGCGAAGACGATGCGCCAGGCCGCGAGGCTCGAGTACCTGGACAAGGAGACGCGCGCCCGCGCCACGGCGCCCGAGGCCGATCTGGGCAAGCTCGGCGAGCAGCGTGCGGATGCCGTCCAGCGTGCGCTTCTCGAGGGCACGTCGCTCGAGCCGACGCGGGTGTTCCTCACCAAGACCGGCAAGGTCACGCCCCAGGACGGCAAGGTGCGCTTCGAGCTCGGCCTGCAGTAGGCCGCTTCAGCTCTTCGGACGAGGCTGATCACCCTTCCCGTCCTGCTTCGGCGGGAGGTTCATTCGCGCGGTGTACTTCAGCGGCAGCAGCGCGCCGGCCAGGATCAGCACGACCAGCGCGACGAGCCCGAGCGCCTTCAGCATCAGTTCCTGGTCCTCATCAGCCCTTCCTGCGCGGTGCTCGCCACGAGGTGTCCGTCGCGATCGAATATGCGGCCGAACGCGAGTCCTCGTGAACCCGAGCTGCTTGGACTGATCAGCGCGTAGAGCAGCCACTCGTCAACGCGGAGCGGGCGGTGGAACCACATCGCATGGTCGATGCTCGCGAGCGTCACGTCGCCCGAGCGATACGCGAGCCCGTGCGGCAGCGTCGCCGTCTCGAGCAGGTGATAGTCCGACATGTAGGCCAGCAGGCAGCGGTGCAGCACAGGATCGTCCGGACAACGATCGATCAGCCGGAACCACAGGTGACGCACGCCCGGCCGCGGCTCACCGGCCTCGACTGCCTCGACGGAACGGAACTCGAACGGCCGCTCCAATGACCAGAACCGGCGTCGCTCGGCCGGCATGCGCAGCAGGTGCTTGCGCACCTCGACCGTGAGATCCGGCAGCTGTTCGGGCGGCGTCACCTCGGGCACCGGCACCTGGTGGTCGGGCCCGTCCTCCTCGATCTGGAACGACGCCGCCATGTTGAAGATCTGCTGCCCGTGCTGGATCGCGACCACGCGCCGGCTCGAGAAGCTCGCGCCGTCACGGCTGCGGTCCACCTCGTAGACGATCGGCGCGTTGAAGTCGCCGCGGCGCAGGAAATACGCGTGCAGCGAGTGCACCGACCGGCCCTCGACCGTGCCGCACGCAGCCATCAGCGCCTGGCCGAGCACCTGCCCGCCGAACACCTGCGGGCTGCCGATGTCGCGACTCTCGCCGCGGAACAGGTTCATCTCGAGCCGCTCGAGCTCGAGCAGCTTGATCAGGTCGGCAAGCAGCCGGTTCATGCGATTCGGCCCGTCGCCGTCACTCGGAAACGCCGAGCCGTTTCTGCATGATCGGGCTCGTGGTCGTGTACTGCAGGTGCACCTTCTTCGCCGGGTTCAGGTGCTCGGTGATCGCGAACGCCGCGAGCGCCGCCTCGTGGAAGCCGCTCAGGATCAGCTTCTTCTTGCCCGGGTACGTGTTGATGTCGCCGATCGCGAAGATGCCCGGCACGCTGGTCTGGAACTTGGCCGTGTCCACTTTCAGCGCTTTCTTGTCCAGCTCGATGCCCCACTCGGCGATCGGGCCGAGCTTCGGGTGCAGGCCGAAGAACGCGAGCACGTGGTCCGCGTCGAAGTCAACCATCGTGCCGTCGGTGCGCTTCACCGTCACGCCGGTGAGCCGGCCGTCGGCAGTGCGGATGCCGGCCGCGATGCCCTCGACGTAGGCCATTCTCCCTTCGGCCGCCAGCTGCTGCATCCGGGCCACCGAGGCCGGCGCGGCTCGGAACTCGGGCCGCCGGTGCACGTGCACGATGCTCTTCGCCTTGCCGTTCAGGTCGATCACCCAGTCGAGCGCCGAGTCGCCACCGCCGAAGATTACGAGGCGCTGGCCGTGGAAGTCGGCAGCGCTGCGGACGCGGTAGTGGACCTGGGTATCCTCGAGCGCATCGGCGCCCTCGACGCCGAGCCGCCGCGGCTGGAATGAACCCAGCCCCGCGGCGATCACGACCGTCTTCGCGGCGAACCGCGTGCCCGTGGAAGTCTCGAGCAGGAAGGTGCCGTCCTCCTGCTTCTGCAGCGCCGAGACTTCCTGGCCGAAGTGGAACTGCGGCTCGAAGGGCTTGATCTGCTGCATCAGCCGGTCGACCAGCTCCTGCGCGCCACAGACCGGCAGCGCCGGGATGTCGTAGATCGGCTTGTCGGGGTACAGCTCCGCGCACTGGCCGCCCGGATGCCCGAGCGTGTCGACGATGTGCGACTTGATGCCGAGCAGCCCGAGCTCGAAGGCCTGGAACAGCCCGGCCGGTCCGGCGCCAATGATCACGGTGTCCGCTGCAATCGGCGCGCCCGCCGGGGCGGCGGCGCGGCCTGGGTCGTTGCTGGTCAAGGGAGTCTCCGGCGGGTGCGGATGGATAAAGTGAAATTCTAGCGGATCCGGGCCCAGCCCCACCCCTCCCCCTACCCGCCGCCCGGGACCGCGACTATGCTTCGGCATGTACCAATGGCCGGCCGGCGCGGCATTCCCATCCTTGACGCACGTCAAGGCGGGGGGACCCGTCGCGGCGCAGTCTCGGAACGCATGGACCCAGGGAAACAGATGAACGCGCACCAGATCCGGTTCGACGCCGACCTCATCCGCCGCTACGACAGGTCGGGGCCGCGCTACACGTCGTATCCGACGGCCGTGCAGTTCTCAGACCGGTTCGGGCTGAACGAGTACAAGGCAGCCGCGCTCGCGAGCAACCAGGACCCGATCCCGCGGCCGTTGTCGTTGTACGTGCACATCCCGTTCTGCTCGAGCCCCTGCTTTTACTGCGGCTGCACCAAGGTCATCACGCGCAACCACGAGAAAGCCGAGGCGTATCTCTACCGCCTGCACCGCGAGATCGAGCTGCAGGGCCAGCTCTACGACCGCGACCGCGAGGTCGAGCAGCTGCACTTCGGCGGCGGCACGCCCACGTTCCTGACGTCGCTCGAGATCGACCGGCTGATCGAGAAGCTCGGCAGTCACTTCAAGCTCTCGTCAGACCCGGACCGCGAGTACTCGATCGAGCTCGACCCGCGCACGATCACCAGCGACACGCTGCGCGACCTCGCGCGTGTCGGCTTCAATCGCTGCAGTCTTGGCATCCAGGACTTCGACCCGCTGGTGCAGGAAGCCGTGAACCGCATCCAGTCGGTGCCGGACACACTGCGCCTGATCCGCGAGGCCCGCGAGTTCGGGTTCGGATCGGTGAGCGTCGACCTGATCTACGGTCTGCCGAAGCAAAACCTCGAGGGATTCGCGAAGACGCTGGATACGGTGCTCTCGGCCAAGCCGGATCGATTCGCCGTGTACGCCTACGCGCATCTCCCGCAGATGTTCAAGGCGCAGCGGCAGCTGAATGCAGAGTTCCTGCCGGCGCCGGAGGTGCGTCTCGCACTGCTCGGACTGACGATCGAGAAGCTGTCGAATGCGGGCTACGTGTACATCGGCATGGATCA
This sequence comes from uncultured Gammaproteobacteria bacterium, assembly GCA_963696545.1. GTDB lineage: Bacteria > Pseudomonadota > Gammaproteobacteria > Steroidobacterales > Steroidobacteraceae > RPQJ01. The sequence goes on along the minus strand of CAVOKQ010000012.1, from coordinate 205,210 downwards.
CTTCGCACTGCCCCAGGACGAGCTGGTGCTGGCGCAGGAGAACGGCACGCTGCACCGCAATTTCCAGGGCTACTCGACGCGCGGCTACTGCGACCTGATCGGCCTCGGCGTGAGCTCGATCGGCAAGGTCGGCGACAACTTCGTGCAGAACCTGAAGACACTGCCGGAATACTACGGCGCCCTGGACCGCGGCGAGCTGCCGGTGCACCGCGGGCTTACGCTGACGCGCGACGACATCATCCGCCGCGACGTGATCCAGCAGATCATGTGCTACGGCGTGCTCGACTTCGACGCCACCGGCAAGCGCCACGACATCGATTTCCGCAGCTATTTCGCCAGCGAGATCGCGGCGCTCGAGCCGATGGTCGCGGACGGCCTCGCCGAGTTCGCCCCGCCCGGACTGCGCGTGTTGCCCGCCGGCCGGCTGCTGCTGCGCCACCTCGGCATGGCGTTCGACGCTTATCTCGCCTCCGCGCAGGCCGCGCAGCAGCGCTTCTCGAAGGCGATCTGACCTCCTCTTGATCTCGGTCAAGGTGCGGCCATGCGCCGCATCGCACCATTGCGCCATGTCGCGGCCCGTCCGCGATGCGCAACCGGGAGTGACTGATGAACAATACGAGTCGACTTTGGAAGGTGCTGGGGGCGCTGCTGGTCGTGTCCTTCGGCATCCTTCTGTTCATGGGCCGCGAGATCTACCTCGCGGCGCCCCCCATGCCTGCTGCGGTCAAGACCGTGACCGGGCAGACCCTGTTCACGCAAGCCGACATCGAGACGGGTCGGCAGGTATGGCAGTCGATCGGCGGCCACCAGCTCGGATCGATCTGGGGCCACGGCAGCTACGTCGCGCCCGACTGGTCGGCAGACTGGCTGCACCGTGAAGCCACCGGCGTGCTCGACACCTGGGCACAACGCCAGGCCGGCAAGCGCTACACCGACCTCGACGCGGCCACGCAGGCTGCGCTGCAGGCGAAGCTCGTGCCCGAGATGCGGACCAACACCTACAACCCGGATACGGGCGTCGTAACGGTCTCGGAGGACCGCGCGGCCGCCATCACGTTCGCCGCGGATCACTACCAGCGTCTCTTCAGCGACGACCCGAGTCTCGACACGCTGCGCGCCCAGTACGCGATCCAGCGCAACCCGATTCCGGATGCGGCGCGCCGGCAGGCCCTCACCGCGTTCTTCTTCTGGTCGTCATGGTCCACGGTCACTAACCGTCCGGGCCAGGCCATCAGCTACACGAGCAACTGGCCGTCGGAACCGCTGGTCGGCAACACGCCGACGGCGCCGACCTATCTCTGGACATTCATCAGCATCTTCGGGCTGCTCGCCGGGGTCGGCGCGCTCACCTGGTACTACGTCGCGACTCATGGCAAGGAGCCGGCGCCCAGATTCCGGACCGTGATCCGCTGCGCAGCCTCAACCCCACGCCGTCGATGAAGGCGACCGCGAAGTACTTCTGGGTCGTGACGGCTCTGTTCCTGGTGCAGATCGTGCTGGGCGGAATCACCGCGCACTACGCGGTCGAAGGCCAGGGATTCTATGGGTTCCAGCTGTCCGAGTACCTGCCCTACGCCGTGACGCGCACCTGGCACTTGCAGCTCTCGGTGCTATGGATCGCGACCGCCTGGCTCGCCACCGGCCTGTACATCGCGCCGGCCATCTCGGGCCACGAACCGAAGTTCCAGCGGCTCGGCGTGAACTTCCTGTTCACCTGCCTGCTCGTCATCGTGGTCGGCGGCTTTGCCGGGCAGTGGTTTGCCGTGATGCAGAAGATGGGCCTCGGCGCCAACTTCTGGTTCGGCCACCAGGGCTGGGAATACGTGGACCTCGGCCGTTTCTGGCAGGCGTTCCTGTTCATCGGCCTGATGCTGTGGCTCCTGCTCGTCGGCCGCGCGCTCTGGCCGGCGCTCAAGACGCGTGACGACAGCCGCTCGATCACCATGCTGGTGTTCCTCTCGACCGTGGCGATCGGTCTCTTCTACGGCGCCGGCCTCATGTGGGGCCGCAACACGCACCTCTCGATGGTCGAGTACTGGCGCTGGTGGGTCGTGCACCTGTGGGTCGAGGGCTTCTTCGAGGTCTTTGCCACGGCCGTCATCGCGTTCCTGTTCACGAAGCTCGGGCTGGTGCGTGTGAAGACGGCCACGAACGCCGTGCTGTTCGCGACCGTCGTGTTCCTGACCGGCGGCGTGCTCGGCACGTTCCACCACCTGTACTGGACCGGGACGCCGACCGGCGTACTCGCGATCGGCTCGGTGTTCTCCGCACTCGAGGTTGTGCCGCTGGTGCTGGTCGGATTCGAGGCCTATGAGAACTACAAGCACAGCTTTGCGAAGCCCTGGGTGGCCGCGTACCGCTGGCCGATCCTGTTCTTCGTGGCAGTCGCGTTCTGGAACCTGGTGGGCGCAGGCCTGTTCGGGTTCCTGATCAACCCGCCGCTCGCGCTCTACTACATGCAGGGCCTCAACACGACGCCGCTGCACGGCCACACGGCGCTGTTCGGCGTCTACGGCATGCTCGGCATCGGCCTGATGCTGTTCTGCCTGCGCGGGCTCGGCAACCTCGAGCAGTGGGACGAGCGGCTGCTGAAGAGCGCGTTCTGGTCACTGAACCTCGGCCTCGCGGCGATGGCGATGTTCTCGCTGTTCCCGTACGGGTTGATGCAGGTGTATGCCGCGGTCTCGCACGGCTTCTGGTACGCGCGCTCCGCCGAGTTCCTGCAGCAGCCGGTGATGCAGATGCTCGTGTGGCTGCGCATGCCGGGCGATATCCTGTTCAGCATCGGCGTGCTGCTGCTGGTGGCGTTCGTAGGCAAGCTGTTCCTCGGGCGCGGTCGGCGCCAGGAAGCGCTGGCCCCGGCGGCCGCACAGGCGGCAAGTCGCGCCATCCGCTGAAGCGACTGTCGTGTAACCGAAGCGGGCGCCGCGAGGCGCCCGCTTCGTTTCGAAATTCGGTGCCAGGCACCTATTTTCCCAGCTGGGAGTAACGATGGACGGCAGATCGCAAACGCGCTGGACGGTACTCTCGGCCGCGCCTCACCGGCTGCTGTTCTTCGCCGGCATGACGAACCTGCTCATGGCGAGCGCGTGGTGGCTCACCCACCTGCTCGCCCGCTACACGGGATTCCCGCTGTTTGCGCTCGACCTCATCGTCGCGCCGATCTGGGCGCACTCGTTCCTGATGCTGTTCGTCGCGCTGCCCGCTTTCATCTTCGGGTTCCTGTTCACGACATTTCCACGCTGGATGAACGGTCCGCAGGTACCGCGCGCCGCGTATGTCACCGCCGGAGTCCTCCTCGTCGCCGGCACCGCAGCCTGGATCGTGGGCGTGCACACCGGCCTGCCGGCGCAACTCATGGCCGTCGCGCTCGCTTTCGCCGGGCTCACGACCGGCCTCGTCGCCCTGCTCCGCGTGCTGATCGACGCCGGGCAGATCGTCGCGCACGCCGTCGTCTGCGCCACCGCACTCGCAGTGGGCATCGTTGCGCTCGCGGGTTTCGGTTACGGACTGTGGGGCGCCAATGACTTCGCGTTGCACTTCGCGGTGCGCTCAGCGCTGTGGGGTTTCCTGCTGCCGGTGTTCTTTGCCGTCTGTCATCGGATGGTGCCGTTTTTCTCGCAGAACGCGGTGCCGGGCTACGTCGCGTGGCGACCGCTGTGGATACTCGTCGCGGTAGTGGCGCTCGCCTACCTGCGACTGCTGCTCGGCACAGCAGGTGCGCTCGAATGGCTGGCCGTCGTCGACTTCGCACTGACGGTTCTCACGGCCACCTGCGCCGTGCGCTGGACCACGCTCGCCGCCCGCGGCAACCCGCTGCTCTGGACACTGTATGCCGGCTTTGCGTGGCTGCCGATCGCGATGGCGCTGCAGACCGCACGCGACGCCGGTTTCGCAATGACCGGCGAATGGGCGCTCGGCCGCGCGCCGATCCACGCGCTCGGCGTCGGCTTCTTCGGCGGCATGCTCGTGGCCATGGTCACTCGCGTCACGATGGGACACTCGGGCCGGCCGCTGCGTATGGACGGTGCGACGCTGGCCTGCTTCCTGGGAGTGCAGCTCGCGGCCGTGAGCCGGGTCGGCAGCGAGATCGTCTCGGCGCCGGGCGCGATCCGCAACCTGCTGCTCGGCAGCGCACTGCTCTGGCTAGTTGCGTTCGGCGCCTGGTCGCTGCGCAACGGGCGCATCTATCTCGCGCCGCGAGTGGATGGCAAGCCGGGATGACTGAGCTCTACCTGCCGCTTCGTGCCGTGCACATCACCTGCGCGATCCTGACGATCTCGCTGTTCGCGTTCCGTGGATTACTGATGCTGGCCGAATCGCCGCTGCAACGGAATCCCGTGCTGCGCTGGACGCCGGTCGCGGTGGATACGGTGCTGCTCACGTCGGCGCTGATGCTCACGACGATCATCCACCAGTACCCGTTCGCCACGGCCTGGCTCACCACCAAGATCGTGCTGCTCGTGACCTACATCGCGCTCGGCAGCATTGCGCTACGGCACGGGCGCACCAGGAAAGCCCGCATCGCAGCTTTCATCGGCGCCCTTGCAGCCGTCGGCTTCCTCGTCACGGTGGCGCGAGCCCACCAGCCGCTCGGCTTCCTCGCGAGTTGAGGCCAGCCGCCCGGGCTGTTAGTTTCCGGCCATGCAGAACCTCGATTCGCTCGCGCCGATCCTGCGCGGACACCATCTTTTCGCGGGCATGTCGCCGCCGCAACTGCAGCGTGTCTTCACGGCGAGCCACCTCGACGACTACGAGCCCGGCCAGGTGCTGTTCGATCGCGGCCAGCCCGCGCAGCACTTCTTCATCGTGATCGAGGGACAGGTGAATCTTGCGCTGTACTCGAAATCCGGCGAGGAGAAGATCGTGGACATCCTCGGGCCCGGCAACAGCTTTGCCGAGGCCGTGCTCTTCATGGAGGGGCCGGTCTACCCTGTGTCCGCGGTCTCGGCGTCGAAATCACGGGTCGCGAGATTCCAGAACCGCGAATACCTCGCGATCCTGAAGGACAGTCCCGGGACGTGCCTGCGCATGCTCGGGCACCTGAGCCAACGCCTGCACATGCGGATCCGGGAGATCGAGTACCTGACGCTCGAGAGCGCGACGCACCGGCTGGTCCGCATGATCGAGGGCCGCCTGCCTCCAGGCGCCACCGGCCCGCTCGAGATCAACCTGCCAGAATCGCGGCAGGAACTCGCCTCGCGACTGTCGATGAAACCCGAGACCCTGTCTCGAATCCTCCGCCACCTGTCCGACGCGGGCGCCATCGTCGTCCACGGCAGGCTCCTGCAGGTGCCTGACCGCGCGAAGCTGCTGGCGGTGCTGGACTCCGTGCCGTAGTCATCCGCCCCGACTTGACCGAGATCAATGCGGGGACCCTGACCGGCGCCTAACGTGGGCAACAGGACGGTGGACGCGGATGCGGACACCCCAGTTCCTCACTACGGGAGCCACCCATGATGTCGAAGCTGAGTTTGCGGTCATCGGCAGCGGTGACGCTGGCGGTCGCCGGAGCGCTTGCACTGGCCGCACCGGCCTGGGCACAGGCGGTCCATACGGCTGAAGTCGCAGGTGCGGCGGCCAGCGCCGCGCAAGTCGAGTCGGGCAAGAAGGTCTACGATTTGACCTGCATGGCCTGCCACCAGGCCGACGGCAAGGGCCTGCCGGGCGCCTTTCCGCCGCTCGCAGGATCCGACTACCTGCTCGGCCACAAGGACCGCGCCGTCGGCGTGGTCGTCAACGGGCTGCAGGGCGAGGTGGTCGTCAACGGCAACAAGTTCAACTCCGTAATGCCGGCGATGACGCAGCTCTCGGACCAGGAAATCGCCGACGCCCTCACCTATGCGCTGAACTCGTGGGGCAACGGTGGCGGAGCCGTCGCGGCATCGCAGGTGGCGGCCGAGCGCGCCAAGGCGGCGGCGGCGCCGAAGAAAGCCGACTCTCCGACGCAGCACCCGACGACGACGGCCGAGCTCAAGTACCAGGGCGCCCCGTCTCCCGCGGGCGCGGAAGGCGTCAAGATCCTGGTCACGCCGGGCGCACCGGACATGACCGAGCCCGAATTCAAGCAGGCGCAGCAGATCTACTTCGAGCGCTGTGCGGGCTGTCACGGCGTGTTGCGCAAGGGCGCCACCGGCAAGCCGCTGACGCCTGACATCACGCAGAAGAAAGGCACGGACTATCTGAAGGTGTTCATCAACCAGGGCTCACCCGCCGGCATGCCGAGCTGGGGCAAGTCGGGCGAGCTCACGCCCGAGCAGGTCGACCTGATGGCGCGCTACGTGCAGCACGAGCCGCCGCAGCCGCCCGAGTTCGGCATGAAGGAAATGAAGGCGAGCTGGACCGTGATGGTGCCGGTGGCCGACCGGCCGAAGACCAAGCAGAACAACTACAACCTCGACAATATCTTCGCGGTGACGCTGCGCGACAGCGGCCAGGTGGCGCTGGTCGACGGCGACACCAAGAAGATCATCGAGGTGATAAAGACGGGCTACGCGGTGCACATCTCGCGGCTGTCGAGTTCGGGACGCTACGTCTACACGATCGGCCGCGACGGCAGGATCGACCTGATCGACCTCTACATGGCGAAGCCGGCCGTGGTGGCGGAGATCAAGGTCGGCCTCGAGGCGCGCTCGGTCGAAACCTCGAAGTACAAGGGCTTCGAGGACAAGTACGCGATCGCCGGCTCCTACTGGCCGCCGCAGTACACGATCATGGACGGCGCGACGCTCGAGCCGTTGAAGGTCGTATCCACGCGCGGCATGACCGTGGACACGCAGGAATACCACCCGGAGCCGCGCGTCGCGGCGATCGTGGCCTCGCACGAGCATCCCGAGTTCATCGTCAACGTGAAGGAGACCGGCCAGATCCTGCTGGTGAACTACGAGGACATCAACAACCTGAAGACCACCACGATCGGCGCCGCCCGCTTCCTGCATGACGGCGGCTGGGACGTGACGAAGCGCTACTTCCTCACGGCGGCCAACCAGTCGAACAAGGTGGCCGTGATCGACTCGAAGGAGCAGAAGCTCACGGCGCTGGTGGACGTAGACAAGATTCCGCACCCGGGCCGCGGCGCCAACTTCACCGACAAGCAGTACGGACCCGTGTGGGTAACGAGCGCGCTTGGCAACGAGAAGATCACGCTGATCGGCACCGACCCCGTCAAGCACAAGGACGGTGCGTGGAAGGTTGCCCGCGTGCTGAAAGGCCAGGGCGGCGGCTCGCTGTTCGTCAAGTCGAACCCGAAGTCGAAGCACCTGTACGTGGACACGCCGCTGAACCCCGACCCGAAGATTGCGCAGTCGGTCGCGGTGTTCGACATCGACAATCTCGAGGCCGGCTACAAGGTGCTGCCGATCGCGGAGTGGGCCAACCTCGGCGAGGGCCCGAAGCGCGTCGTGCAGCCCGAGTACAACGCCACGGGCGACGAGGTGTGGTTCTCGGTGTGGAACGGCAAGGAGCAGCGTTCCGCGCTCGTCGTCGTCGACGACAAGACGCTGCAGCTCAAGGCCGTGATCGACGATCCGCGCATCATCACGCCGACCGGCAAGTTCAACGTGCACAACACGGTCGACGACATCTATTGACCGGCCTCCCTGCGTGGGCGCGAGAGCGCCCGCTCCTGGCCCTGCCCCGCGAGGGGCAGGGCCATTTTGTTTGTGAAGCGCACCGCAATATGTCTGATGTGCGCCAGTCACGCGTTGCGAAAATGAGGCGCCGTTCACGCTCCAGGCCGCTGTCGGGCCACGAAGGAACCTAGACTCCCGCCTGCGCTCGAAGAACGGCACACGCGTCCACTACGGATGCGATGGCGATGAACGCCGAAGAGTCAACCACAACTTCCTGGAGCATGATTCCGATGAGCAAGCTTGCCTTCCGTCTTCTGCCGGTCGCCTTGACCGCAATCCTGGCCGCCCCGCTGGCGTCGCATGCCGAGTCGCAGTTCGTGACTGGCGCCGGCGCACTTACGGCGACCGCACGCGTCGATTTCCAGATCACGATCCCCAAGGTGCTGTTCCTGCGCGTCGGCGCGGGCGCACTGAATACGACGGACCCGACGATCAACCTGATCTCGTTCGTCGTGCCTGCCGCGAACGTCGGCAACGGCACCGCTGTGGCCGCGACGGCGGCGAGCGGCGACGTCGGCAACGGCACCGTGTCGGCTGTCGTGCGCGGCAACGGGGGCAACATTTCGTTCAGCTCCGCCACGAGCGGGGCCATCAACAACGGCGCTGCCGGCGACTCGATCAACTGGACCGAGATCACCACGAACGCGGCTGCGTGGACGACGGGCACGACGCTCGCCCACCCCGGCTTGAGCAATGGCACGACCACGATTACGCTCACGGCGGTCAACAAGATCGTCAACCAGGACGCGCGCTGGACGTATAGCTACGCCAACACTGCGCTCGTCCCGGCGGGCACGTACGGCGGCGTCAACACGAACAACGGACGCGTGACGTACACTGCCTCGCTGCCGTAAGCAGCAAGACCGACCCCGGCGCAGCAAGGGGCGCCGGGGCCGCGTAACAAGGGGAGGACGTTTCCGTGGAATCGAGGCGGGCCGGCACGATCGTCGTCGCGAGCGTGGGCGCCTGCTCCATGCTGCTTGGCCTGGTGTTGCCCGCGGCGGCATTCACAGTCAACATCACGGCCGCGAACCCAAAGGCGCTGTACCTGCAGGTCGGCGTCGGCTCGTTCACCGGCAACTACAGCTCGGGCGGCACGCCCGGCAACAACTCGACGATCAACACGGTCTCGGTGAGCGTCGCTGCCAATGCGATCGGCAACGGCACGGCGCAGCAGATGACCACTAACAGCACGGCGGCCAACAGCTTCTATGACGGTTACGCCTTCTGTAACCTGCCGGCGCAGCTCTACATCGGCGGCTTCTACCGCAACACCGCAACCACCGGCGGCGCGACGCTGACCGCAACCGCACCCGGCAACCTGGTGAACGGCGCCGGCGACACGATCCCGTTCACGCAGATCCGCTGGACCAGCAGCGGCAACGGCGACACCGGCGCCCAGCCATTCCCGGCGGGCGCGTTCACCGGCGGGACGCAGACGATCGGCACGATCAGCCGCAACCAGTGGGCAGAAAGCTGCCACACGTTCTCTTACCTCAACAGCAGCTTCGTCGCCGCCGGCACCTATAACGGGCGCGTCGTATACACGCTGACTTCGCCATGAGAGCAGCCGCACCGATCGCCCTGATGTGTGCGGCTGTACTCGCCACGCTGGTGTCGTCGCCGGTCGCTGCCGCCACCTACCGCGTCGACGACAGCGCCACGCTCCCGATCGAGTCCACCGCGGTGCTGCGCTGGCGGAACCTGGCTCCCACGCGCTCGCGCGAAGATGTGCTCGAAGGCACGGTCGGCATCGCCGTGCGCCTGAACCTGGCGCAATGGCTGAACCAGAACGCGAGGCTCTACCTCGTGCTGCCCGAGCAGGGAACGACGCCGGTGCGCGCATCCTGGAGGACGCAAGGCCGCCTGCTGCCGGGCGAGATTCGTCCGGGGCAGCGCGTGCTCGTCTACTCCGGCCAGATCTCGAGCCCTGCGCTGGACGAGACGCTGCTGCTGCGCATCGAGGCCGACGGTGCGCGGCTCGACGGCCTGCAGCGGCTCGATTTCCATTTCGAACTCGATACGGACTGATTCCATGGTCGCCACGCGCACGCCAATGCTGCTGATGCTGCTCACACTTGCCGTGCTGCCGGTGACGGCAGGCGCCCAGGGGTTTGCGGCCGTCGTATCGCCGCCGCGCTTCGAGATCGCGACCAGGCCCGGCGAGGTTTCGCGACAGGTCGTCGAGATCACGAACGCGGATTCGAGGCCGGCTACCTACCGTATCCGCACCGCCGACTGGACGATCGCCGCGGACGGCAGTGTCACGTTCGCGGAGGACCTCACTCCGGGCAGCTGCCGGCCGTGGGTCGCGATCGAGCAACGCGAGATCAAGTTGCCCGGTGGCGGCCGCTATCGATTCCGTTTCGAGGTGCAGCCGCCCGCGGGTGAGCCGGCCGGCGAATGTCGCTTCGCATTGCTGATCGAGGGCGAGGAACAGGCGGTGCGTACGGCAGGCGGGCTCGACGTGCCGGTGGCCGGGCGCATCGGTGTGATCGTGTACGCCAGCGTCGGCGGTACCCTGCCCGACCTGCACATCACCTCGGCATCGGTCGAGGAGGTTAATGGCCGGTCCATGCCCGTGCTCCGCGTCGCGAACACGGGCAACGCACACGGGCGCCTGAGCGGCTACCTGGACGGCGTGGACGCGTCGGGGCGCAGGCTCGAGTTTACTCCCTCGACGCTGCCGATCCTGCCCGGCGAGACACGCGCGATCCCGCTCACTGCGTCCGTCGGCGACACGGAGGTCGCGGACATCGCCTACCCGGTGCGTATACGGGGCGAGCTCGAATGGGGCGATCGCTCCCGCATCAAGTTCGACCAGTTGTTCGAGCGGTGAAGCGGCGTGCGGCAATCACCGGCGGGTGGCTGCTGCTGCTTGCGAGCGTCGCGAGCAGTAACGAACCGACATCGGGCGGGCCCGTGGCGCCCGGGGGCTACGCGGACCGCCTGATCGACGGCGGCCGGCTCAGCCCGGATATCGTTACGGATGGCTTCGCGGGCAACGACCCGGAGGGGTGGCCGCGCTCATTCGGCATCCAGCTCACGACCAGCGGCCTGTCGCGCGACGAGTACGACTCGGACGAGAGCGGTATCCGCGTCGGCGGAATGCTCGACACGCCGGACTACGGCGCCTTCACGCTCGATGCGAACTGGCGCGCGTCCGACAGCTACGGCTTCGGCTCAGGTGGCCTGTTCACGCTGCTGCAGCGCGGCCTGCCGGTGGACGGCGGCTGGTCGGTCAACAATGCGCTAGGCGTCTTCAACACGCCGGCCGCCGACCTGTCGCGGCGCCAATACCGGTTCTTCGTACCGACCATCCCAACGGGCGGACTTTCCAGCGAGTGGATCCACGACGGCGACCTGGCCGTGTACGCGGCCGCCGGCCAGCCGGGCCTGTTCACTGGCGTCTACGTGCCGGCGTTCGAGAGCCTGGGAGGCCGCCTCGCGACCGGTGGCCTGCAGTGGAATGCCTCGGCCCGATGGTCGGCCGCGCTGCAGATGGTGGACGTGAGCGACGTGGACCTCAGCATCGGCAGCGGATCCGAAACCGGGCGGCTGTCCGCACAGTCATGGTACGGCGCCCTGGCGTGGTCTGCCGCCGATGCGCGGGCGCAGGTCAACATCATCGACAGCGTCACCAACGGCGACACGCATCGCAGTGGTGCGTGGCTCGACGCCGCGATCCGCAGCGATCGGCTGTGGCACAACGCGGGAGCGTTCGTGCTCGGCTCGAACCTGACGTGGGGTAACCAGCCGCTGTCGAGCGACATGCAGGGCGGCTACTACCGCGCGTCCTACCAGGACCGGCGCTGGATGCTGAACGGCGGAGTCGACTACATCGAGCCGACGTCGGGCGACCGGTCACCAACTGTCTACTTGACCGGCGACGTGCGCCACCAGTATCGCGCAGGCCTGGGCGTCGGCGGCGGCGGCAACATGCGCGAGGGCCCGACCGACGCCTGGTCGGCGTTCGTCTATGTCGACCGGCAGAACCGCTGGGGCCTCGGTCGCAGCCAGGTCGACTACGGACGCGACGAGGACCGCTGGGGCGCGCAGCTGACGCTGGACCAGACCTGGAACGTACAGGCCGGACGACGTCTCACAACGGCCCTGATCGCGAGCCGCGCCGAACTCGAGTACTACACGACCGATGCACTGGGCTTTGCGATCAACGGTGGCGGGGACATCGCTCGCAATCTGTCACTCGACGCGAACGTGCGCTATGACAAGGCCTTCGGCGACGCCGCATCGGACGACCTGATGGCAAACGTGGCGCTCAACTGGTCGTTTGCGCCCGGCTGGATGCTGAGCGCCAGTTACTACGAGAATCACCTGGACGGCCGCCTGCCAATTGTCGCGCCGTTGCCGATACCCGGCCCCGGGAACTTCGTCGAGCAGAACTTGGACGACAGCGGCTACTACGTCACGCTGCGCTACGACTGGCAGGCGGGCTCGCGGAATGCGCCGTTGGGCGGACCGGCGAGCCGCGGCTCGGGCAGCATCTCGGGCGTGATCTACCTCGACGCCAACGACAATGGGCGCATGGACGCAGGCGAGACGGGCGCCCCGAACGTGGTGGTGCTGCTCGACGGCCGCTTCGCTGCGCGGACGGACTCCGAAGGTCGGTTCCTCTTCCCGTCCGTCGCCGTCGCCGGTCACTTCCTGACCGTGATTCCGGACAACCTTCCGCTGCCATGGACCGTGCCGGGCGACCGCATCGACGTGCGCGTGGCTGTGCGCGACGACACGCGCGTCGAGATTCCAGCCCGCCGCACTCGTTGAGCGCGCCGCGTCGGTACGCCGCAACGATCGGCACTAGTTGCGCCAGTGCAGCGTCACCGAGACGTTGCGCCCGGGGTGCGTGTAGTACGGGATCAGCGGGTCGCCGACGGGCCGGCCACGAACGTCGGCCCACTCGAAGTAGGCCTGGTCGGTCATGTTGAAGACGCCGAACGCCAGCCACAAGCCGCGACCCAGATCGACGTGACCAAGCAGGTCGAGCGTGTACCAGGAACTCGTACGGTAGAGATCGACGCGACTTCGATCGACCTCGCGCTTGGGCGCGACCACAGTCGTCACCAGTTCGCCGCCCCAACGGGCGGTCGGCGCGTCGTATCGCAGCGACAACACTCCGCTTGCCGGATCGACCGAGTTGAGCGGCGCATCGCGCTCGAAGTCCTCGCCCTTCGCATAGGCCGCGGCGAGCTGCGTCGTCCAGCCCTCGAGTGACGTCGCCCACGCACCCAGTCGTGCGACGGCGGACAACTCCACGCCGTAGATGCGCGCTCGCGCGACGTTCTGCGACTGAAACAGCGTCACGCCTGTCCCCGGGTCCTTGCCCAGGTTCACTTTCGACTCGATGAAGTCGTCGTAATCGCTCCAGAAACCGCTTGCCGTGAGCGACAGCTGCGGGTCGTTCCAACGCATGCCGAGTTCGTAGCCATTGCTCGTCTCGGGCTTCAGGTCCGGGTTCGGAATCGCGCGAATGTTCAGCAGCGGCAGGTCGAGCCCGATGTTCACATCCTCCGGAGGCGGCGCGCGGAAGCCGTGGGAATACTGGAAGTAGGCCGAGGCCGCCTCGCCGAGACTGCGGATGACGCCGAGCTTCGGCGACACCGACCAGTCCTCAAGCCCGACGACGGACAGCCGCGGGTTGTCCTCACGGTACAGCGCGTCCGCCTTTGGCGACAACTTGTAGTAGTCGGCCCGCAGCGCCGGGATCAGCGTCCACGCTCCACCGGCGAAGCGGATCTCGTCCTGCACGAATGCACCCGCCTCCGTGACGTCAGAGACGGGGAAGTCGCGCAGCGGAAACGTCTCGCCGAGAATCGTCTTCGTCGTCGCGCCGGTGACCAGGTTGGTCTGCGTGCCGTTGCGCAATTCCTCGAGGCGCGTACCCTCGATCTCCATCCCGTACACGAAGTCGTGGGCCAGGCCGGCGCGCTCGACATCCTTCACGGCCGTGAACTCGACGCCGAGCGTACGGTCCTGGAGGTTGAAACTCCTGTCCAGCTGCACCGGGGGCGTCCGCGGCGGAATAGCCTTGCGCTGCTCGAACGTGTCCTGGTCCGCATCGGTTCCCTGCCAGTACACGCGCCAGTCGGCGGAGTCGAAGGCCGCCGTTGCATCGACCTGCTGAGCCGCGCTGGCGCGGAATCGTGAACCGGAGTCGTCGCCGCTCAGAGCGATCGTATTGACGAAGCGGCTGCCCGCCAGTCCCTCGAACGCATTCACGTCGGTCTTCTGCGCAAGCTTGCCGCCCTCGACGGTCAGCGTCAGCGGACCGCCCGGCACGGAATCGAGCTCGATCTTCGCGAGCACCGAATCCGCATGGTAATCGCGCGGGTCCGGCGGAACGTCTGCGGCGGTGTCGAGCTCGTTACCCTGCCGGTGCACGTAGCCCAGCATCAGGTCGGCCTGCCCAAGGCGCGCCGCACCGATTGCGACTGCGTGCCAACCGTCATCGTCGCTCGAGTAGCCGGCCTCCGTGCGGACGCTTGCTGCCCCGCCCTCTCGGAGCAGGTCGCTCGCGGACACCGTGGTCATCGCGACCACGCCACCGATCGCATCGCTGCCATAGAGCGAGGACGCCGGTCCCCGCAGCACCTGCACGTTCCGGACGAACGCGAGGTCGACGAAGCTGCGACCGGAATCCGAGAAGCTGCCGATCGTGAAGCCGCCGGCCGACGGGATGCCGTCGATCTCGACGGCCACGCGGTTGCCGGTCATGCCCCGCACCGTGAAAGTGTCGAGGCCGAAGCGGAACGGGTCACTGCGCACGCTCAAGCCCGGCTCATAGCGCACGAGCTGTTTCACGTCGCCGGCCAGCGAGCGCTCGATCTGCTGCTGCGGAATGACGGTCACCGTAGCGGCGACCTGCGTCACCGGCTGCGACCTGCGTGCGTAGACCGTGATTGTTTCGAGCGCCGCTGGGGGTTCGACGGCCGGTGCCGCAACCGGGTCCTGCGCCGACGCCCGCGCGGCTGCGAGCGCGACGATTACCGCAAAGCCCAGCCGATTCATTGGCTTAGGACTTTCGCGCCGGACCTTGACGCGCGCGTTCCGGCCCCGCAGGAGTCCTTCTGCTGATTTCACTGCGCCAGTGTGGGATCGTCGACAACGCCTCACCATGACCCAGGTCAAGCGCAACCGCGACGACCGGGATCTTGCGCCATACCCCGTGGTTCTCACGCAGCGACAGGCCCGGCCCGGCTGCAGCAGAATGGCTTTTTCACCGCTCCCGCAGGCCCGCCATGAAGCTCGAAACCCTCGCAGTCCACGCCGGATACTCGCCCGACCCGACCACCAAGGCCGCCGCCGTCCCGTCTACCAGACGACGTCGTACGCCTTCGACGATACGCAGCACGGCGCCGACCTGTTCGACCTGAAGGTCGCGGGCAACATCTACACGCGGATCATGAATCCGACGACCGACGTGCTCGAAAAGCGGGTCGCGGCACTCGAGGGCGGCGTGGGCGCGCTCGGGCTCGCCTCCGGGCAGGCGGCCATCACGTACGCGATCCAGACGATCGTCGAGGCCGGACAGAACGTCATCAGTTCGTCCGCGCTGTACGGCGGCACCTACAACCTCTTTGCGCACACGCTGCCGCAGTATGGCATCAGCGTGAAGTTCGGCGACCACAAGGATCCGTCGTCGTTCGAGAAACTGATCGATGCGAGCACGCGTGCGATCTTCTGCGAATCCGTCGGCAACCCGGCCGGCAACGTCACGGACTTCGAGGCGCTTGCCGAGATCGCCCATCGCCACGGCATCCCGTTGATCGTGGACAACACGGTGCCGACGCCCTACCTCTGCCGGCCGTTCGAGCACGGTGCCGACATCGTGGTGCACTCGCTCACCAAGTACCTCGGCGGCCATGGCACGAGCATCGGTGGCGCGCTAGTCGACTCGGGCCGGTTCCCCTGGAAGGACCATGCCGACAAGTTTCCGCGCCTGAACACGCCCGACATTTCCTATCACGGCGTCGTCTACACCGAGGCGTTCGGCCCCGCGGCCTACATCGGTCGCGCGCGGGTCGTGCCGCTGCGCAACATGGGCGCGGCGATTTCCCCGTTCAACAGCTTCCTGATCCTGCAGGGGATCGAGACGCTGGCGCTGCGCATGGACCGCATCTGCCGCAACGCCGTGCGCGTCGCGACTTACCTGCAGAGCCACCCGAAAGTGCGCTGGGTCAACTACGCCGGCCTGCCGGATCACCCGAGCCATGCGCTCGCGCAGAAATACATGGGCGGCCGCGCGTCCGGCATCCTGAGCTTCGGCATCGAGGGCGGGCGCGACGGCGGCGCGCGCTTCCAGGACGCGCTGAAGCTCTTCGTGCGGCTCGTCAACATCGGCGACGCGAAATCGCTCGCCTGCCACCCGGCGAGCACGACGCACCGGCAGTTGAATCCCGCGGAACTGGCCCGCGCCGGGGTCAGCGAAGACATGGTCCGGCTGTCGATCGGCATCGAGCACGTGGACGACCTGATCGAGGATCTCAAGCAGTCCCTCGACGCCGTGTAGGTGCACATCGAGCTTGGACTGGGTCTCGCGATTGATTTGCGGCGCTTACGCCGTCTAACGCTGCAGGAGAACGTCACACCACAGAGCCAGCCATGCCAACACGAATCGCCCGCCTCGCCCTGCGCTCAGGCGCAGTACTGCTTGCTCTCGTGCTATCGGTCACTGGCTGCGGCGGCGGTAGTGGCGGTGGCGGTGGCGGTGAGACCCCGGGGGGTGGCGGAACCGGCGGCGGCACTGGTGGTGGAACCGGTAGCGGGGCCACTCGCTACACGATCCTCGCGACCAACGACCTCGGCATGCACTGCGTCGACGCGGACTTTTCCGTTTTCTCGATCCTGCCGCCGTACAACGTCGTCAATGCCCAGGTCGTGCGCACCGACGGCAGCGGCCGGCCCACGGTGATCGACGATGCCGGCGTTACGCTGCGCTACACGGCGATCGCGGATGCGAACGGCTCGGTGAACAGCCGCAGCCAGGACAAGACGAACTTCTGGCGCTACGTCGCGCGCACGTATGGAGCAAACCTCGCGCCTGGCCAGGGCCTGAAGGGTCTCTACATGCCCGCGGAGGCCACGAGCCCGGAACAGACCGCTTTCGCGTGGAAGGCGTCAAGCGGGCTGTTCAAGGCAGAGGGCATTCCGATTCTTCCGGTGGATGACGCGGGCCGTATCAATCGCTATCCGCTGATGCACCTGGCGGCCACCGACAAGACGTCGGGGCAGACCGTCGCAATGCTCGACGTGGTACTCCCGGTTTCCGAGGAAACAACGTGCTCGGACTGCCACGCGACCGGCGCCGTGGCCGCGAAGGGCGGAGGCATTACCTGGTCGGCGCAGTCGAACCTCGAGGTCCAGTCGCGCGAAAACATCCTGCTGCTGCACGACAACCGCATCGGGACGACCCTGATGGCGTCGAAGCCCGTGCTCTGCGCCGGCTGTCACTATTCGGCCGCGCTGGATCTCGCCGGGACGGGGCCGAGCGGTGCCCAGGTTGGCAGGCCGACGATGTCGGCCGCCATGCACGCGTATCACAGCAACAAGATGCTGAATGCGTCTGGCGTGCCCTACGCGGATCGCTGGGTCGCGCAAGGTGGCGTGCCGCCCTCGCCCGAGACGCAGTCCTGTTACCTGTGCCACCCAGGCAAGAGCACCCAGTGCCTGCGCGGCGCAATGACGAACGCCGTCACGTGCCAGAACTGCCATGGCGGCATGAGCGCCGTGGGCGGTGCGACAGCGCTCAAGGCCGGCGGCAGCATCGACGGAACCAACGACGGCAAGCCGCGCCGCCCCTGGACCGACCTGCCCCGCTGCCAGTCATGCCACACCGGCGACGCGGCGAGCCACATTGCGGTGGCGGACGCGTCGCTGATGGCGACTGACGGCATCCGCATGCTGCTCGCATTCGATTCATCGGATACCGCGGCCTCGCCGCGCAAGGCCACCGGTTCACGCTTTGCAGAGAATGCGAACGCGCTCTATCGCTACAGCAAGGGCCACGGCGGCATCGCCTGCGAAGGTTGCCACAACAGCACGCATGCGATCTGGCCGAATCCCGTCGACGCGCACAACGACAACGTGGCAGCCCGGCAGTTGCAGAGCCACGCAGGCACGATCACCGAATGCACGACCTGCCATGGCGCGGGCACGCTCGCGCTCGGACTGAATGGTCCGCACGGCATGCACGTCGTCGCCGACTCGCGCTGGCGCTCGGGCGGCCACGGCAGCGTTGCGAAACAGAACCGGCAGGCCTGCGCGGCATGCCACGGCACGAGTTTCCGCGGCACTGTCCTCTCCCGCACCGCAACAGCAAGGAACTGGGGCTCGCGAACGGTCGCGCAGGGTACTGCGGTCGGCTGCTACGACTGCCACAACGGCCCGGCGGGCGGGGACTGATCGGAGAAAGGACGGCCGGCCCGCCGGCCGGGCCCGGCAGAATTGATGACTTGATCGTGGAACCGGGATCAGGCCCGGGCGTGGCCGAGGTCGGGACGGATGGTCCAGAGCAGCCACTGGCCGAGCAGCGCAACGCCGAACACCGCGCAGCACGTCAGGAAAGCGGCCTGCAGGTACTCGAGCGTAGGCGGGTGATGACCCGGGTGGCTCACCAGCAGCACGAGGATCGGCGTGAACAGCAGCGCCCGCAGCCAGCGTCGGCCCCGGCCGGCACTGAACAGCAGCAGGCCGAGCGTAAGGAGCATCACGGCACGAACGACCGCCGAATCGCTCAACTCCGTGACAGATACCAGCAGCAGCGCGCCGAACAACGTCACCGCGAGGATCGCGCAGCGAGCGGCGCACTGATCCGGTAATTGCGGGGTGGCCTGCGGTGGCCACGGCCATCGGCACCCACCAGCCATGTGCCAGCCCGAAGGCTCTTGCCGCGACCCAGGCGACGGTCACGAGCACGGCGAGCAGCACGGCAAAACTCAGCGCGGTCTGCGGCTGCACGGCACGCGCATCCACGATGATGTCGCGCAGCGACGTGACTGCCAGCAGGTAGCCGTATGAACTGCCCACCAGCATGGCCAGCGCGGGGACCAGCACGGCCGAAGGAGGCGCGGGCTCGCTCGACCCGATCAGCGTCGCGGCGAGCACGGCAAGCAGGCCGCGCTGCAGGCCCTGTGAACTTGCGGCCCCGACGATTGCTGCAACGGCCACGATGAGTGCGGCGACGCCGCCGGTGGACTGCGCCGTGATGGCCGCCGCACCGTAGGCAACCGGCAGCAGCACCGAAAAGCCCGCGACCGGGCGGGCGAGCAGGCTCATCTGCACCGCGAGCGCGGCGCCGAGCGCAACGTAGTGCGCTTGCGACACGTACCCAGCCAGGTACAGGAGCGTTGCCGGCCCGAGCACCAGGGCCAGTACACCGATAGCCTTGCCCATTTGATTTGTTCCTTCCCGTGGTGGGAATCTGCAAGATTTGCGCCACAACAGGCTGGCACCGGGCTATCAATGACTTACGTGAATATCCTGGGCCGCATCGACGTGATATGTAAAAAACCTCGACGCCCGGCCGCTGTCGGCCGACCGGCGTCGAGCGATCCTCACCAGACCGGGTCCATGATCGTCTGCTCGGCGATCGGGCGACCGAGATTGAACGAGAACTGCCAGTCGGACTGGCTCGTCACCGCGAGCGTCAGCGTCAGCGGCCCGAGCGGCGTCCGGCCGCCGAGCAGCAGCGCGCCCGAGTACATCGTTCCGGCACCAGGGTAGTCGAACTGCTCATTCATGGCGCCCGCGGTCGCCATTGCGCCGACGTACAGCGCCTGGCCGAAGAGATCGCTGATGTCGGCGATCTTGCGCAGGTACGCGGCCGAAGTGAGCCAGTACCCCTGCCCTCGCAGTTCGTCGATCCCGAAGCCCGGAAAACTGATCGGGCCGCCGAGCAGGAAATCGTCGTAGGCAGGCAACTCGGTATTGAGCGACGAGCCGCCGGCCGCCCTCAGGAACGCGACATCGGCGCCCACCGGCAACGCATAGTTCAGCAGGCCGTCGATGCGTCGGTAGTCCTGCGCCGCACCGAGCCAGTCATAGCTCTGGAAGAAATTCATCCGTGCGAGCAGGCCCGAGCTCGGCACCCCGACGGAATCACGGTCGTCGTAGGTGAAGCGCAGCGTGGCGCCCCCATAGCCTTCCCAGTCGATCTCGTCGAGCGTCGACAGGGCGACGTCACGGGTCACCGATTGGCCGCCGGCCCGCACCCCCGCGCGCAGCTCGGCGCGCGAACCGAACACGCGGCCGACGTCGAGCGAGCCGAAAGCCTTGTTGAACTGGTAGCTCGCGACCGCGTCGCCGTCGGTATAGATGTCCTCGAGCGAGCTCCGGCCCACGAGACGAGGCTCGACGAACCACTCCTGTTCCACGTCGAGCGGCTGGTACAGCGACAACTGGAGCCCGGAGGTCCGGCCGAGCACGGCCGAGCCGTGCAGTTCGCCGCCCCGATCGTTGATCCACGTGCGCTTGAAGTCCGCGCCGATCAGGAAGGCCGTGTTGGCGTCGGTGCCCATGTAGAGACCGATGTCGAAGCGGACGGAGTTCGGGCCCTGCGCTTTCTCGGTCGCCTGCACGACGAGCGTGGGAGCGGCGGCGGCGCCCTCGAACGAGTACTGCACGGTCTCGAAGTCGCCGAGCGCGAACACGTCGTTGACCCGCTTCGAAATGATGGCTTCCGTGACCTCGTCGCCCGGCTGCAATCGCAACGCGTGACGCACGTACTCCGGGTTGACGCGGTCCAGCCCCTCGATGCGCACGCCGGCGAGGCGCATCGGCGGCGCCGCAGGACGTGTGACGCTCGCGCGCCATGCCAGGTACTCGGCCTCCGGGATGGAGTAACGCGCGAGTTCCGCGCGCTGCGCGAGCGCCGTGGCACGGCCGAGCGGGACCGCCTGATTGATCTTGTCGAACGATGCCGACCCGATATCGCCGACGGGCACGGTAATCAGCACGTCTGCCGGGCCGAGCGTCGCGATCTGTTGCCGCTCGTTCGCGCCGATCAGGATATCGAGCGTCATGGCGGCCTGCGTGAGCGGCGACTGCATCTCCTCCTCGGTCGGCGTCGGGTTGGGTACCGATACCGCGATCACGACGTCGGCGCAGGTCTGCCGGACGATGTCCACCGGCAGGTTGCGCGTCAGGCCACCGTCACCGAGCAGGCGGCCATCGAGCTTCACCGGCGCGAAGACGCCAGGCACGGACATGCTGGCGCGCATCGACTTCGCAAGATCGCCCTGCGAGAGCACGACCATCTCGCCCTTCAGCATGTCGGTCGCAACCGCGCGAAACGGGATCGGCAGGTCGTCGAAATTCGTGACGCCGCGGGTGCGCGCCACGAGTTGCTCGATCGTCTGGTCGATCCGCTGCGTGGCAATCAGGCCGGCTGGCGGCGTGATGCGCCCCTTTTTCACGCCGAACTCCAGGCTGTTGCTGTAGGTGACGCCGGCAAGCTTGCCGCGCATCGGCTCGTCGGCGCGCTGGCCCCGGAATGCGATCGTGTCCTGCCACGAAATCCTGGACATTTCCTGCTCGAGCTCGGTAGCGCTCATGCCCGCGGCGAACGTCCCTCCTACCAGCGCGCCCATGCTGGTGCCGACCACGCAGTCGATCGGGATATGCATCTCGTCGAGCACGGCCAGCACGCCGACGTGCGCCGCGCCCTTGGCCCCGCCTCCACCAAGCACCAGGCCGATGCGCGGGCGGCCATTTGGTCGCGACACGGGCGCGACCGTTGCCGCGTCCACCGCGGCCACGGGATTCCCATCAGCCGCCCCTGCTGCGCTCGCCCTGGCGATGTGGGGCCAGGTGCCGGTTGCAGCCAGCAGCAGCGTGAGCGAGAAGATTTTCGCCAATCGATGAGTCATGTATTCCCTTCGGCGCGATGCGCCGGCGCAGTGATCGAGCGAATCGTAACTTACGGTCGCACCGGGCCGTTGGTGTGGCGGAAGCAAGTCAGCGACGCTCGATCAGCGCGAGCGTCTCGACGTGATGGGTCAGCGGAAAGAAATCGTATGGCAGGATCGCATGCACAGCGTATCCGGCGGCCTCCAGCACCCGGAGATCGCGCGCGAGTGTACCCGCGCTGCACGACAGGTACGCAATCCGATCGGGCCGATATTGCTCTGCCAGTGCGGATGTGACCTCCGCTTCCAGCCCCGATCGCGGCGGATTCACGTAGGCGACACGACGACCGTCGAATGCATCCCACCACGCACGCGCCTGCGGCAGCCGCTGTGCGCAGGTGCCGCGCAGCACCGTCGCCGCTGGGGCATTGTCGGCCGCCAGCCGCACCGCTTCACCCGACAACTCGAGACCCAGAGTCGTACTGCCTGCCGCAGTCCATTCGCGGAGCGTGCTGCCGAGACCGCAGTAAAGATCGAGCACCGCCGTGTGCGCACCCGGGTCGAGAAACTCCGTCGCTGCGGCTACCGCCTCTGCGTGCAGCCGCGGCAATGCCTGCAGGAACGCAGTGGGACCATGCAGCAGGCCGCCCGGACCGCGGGACTGGGGCACGCCCCACAGCAGCTGCCAGCCGCTGCGCGCGAACAGCCGACGGCCGGCCGACGGATGCAGGTGCAGCCACAGGCCCTCGATACCCGTGTCTGAAGCCGCGACGATGGCCGGCTCGAGCGTCGCTGGATCAACTCGCCGCGCCTTGACCACGAGTGTCGCCTGCGCGCCCGCCACGTGGAGGTAGCCGAGCGGAAAGTCGGCATGCGGCGGCAGTTGCCAAGCGAGCGCGTGCACCAATGCGCGCACGCGCGTTGTATGCACCGGGCAGTCGTGGATCGCGATCAGTTCGTCCCGGCGCATCAGGCCGAAACGCCAGCCCGTGTCCTCGTCGAAGCGCGCGGTCAGCGTCACGCGGTCCCGGTAACCGAGCCGCTCGTCGTCCGCCGGACCGGAGACTGCAGCCAACTGGCCGGCCCACGGATGCAGGACGCGCTCGAGGTAGCCCTGCTTCTGGGCCAGGCTGGCCGCCGAATCCATGAGCCGGTGCCGGCACCCGTGACACGTCGGCTCGCAACCCGGGGGCAGTACTTGGTGTAGGCTCACGACCGCATGTTGCGACGAACCCCGTGGAGGCTCAATGCCCGTTGATGCTGCCGTCGACACGCCGACCTTCGAAGACGTGCTCGCGGCGGCACGCCGGATCGCCGGCCACGCGCGCCGGACGCCGCTGCTCGCCGACACGCCGCTCGACTCGCTGACCGGGAGTCGAGTCCTGCTGAAGCTCGAGACGCTGCAGCACACGGGATCTTTCAAGTTCCGCGGCGCATACAATCGGCTCGTGCAACTTGCCGCTGCCGAGCGTCGAGCAGGAGTAGTGGCGTTCTCGTCGGGCAACCATGCGCAGGGCGTCGCGGCGGCCGCAAGACTGCTCGGAATCCCGGCGACGATCGTGATGCCCTCGGACGCCCCGCGAATAAAGATGCAGAACACGCTCGACCTCGGGGCGTCCGTCGTCGAGTACGACCGTGAGCGCGAAAGCCGCGAGGAGATCGCCGCGCGACTGGCCACCGAACGTGGCGCAGTGCTGGTGCCCTCGTTCGACGACCCGCACATCATCGCGGGACAGGGCACTGTGGGCCTGGAAATCTGCGAGCAGGCGGCTGAACTCGGCGCGCAACTCGACGATGTGGTCGTCTGCTGCAGCGGCGGCGGCCTGGTTGCGGGCACGGCGCTCGCGGTCAACGCACGGGCACCCTCCGCCCGTGTCTGGTCGGCGGAGCCCGCCGCATTCGACGATCACCGTCGATCGCTGGCCGCCGGCGAGCGGTTGCGCAACGCCCCGGGGGGGCACTCGATCTGCGACGCCTTGCTCGCGCCGATGCCAGGCGAGATCACGTTCCGCATCAATCATGCCTTGCTCGCGGGCGGCGTGGTCGCATCCGACGACGAAGTCCGCCGCGCGATCGCTTACGCTGCGCGCACGCTCAAGCTGGTGGTCGAGCCCGGCGGCGCCGTAGCGCTCGCCAGCGTAATGGCAGGACGACCGGAAGCGCGTGGCCGCACGATCGCCGTGGTGCTTTCGGGCGGCAACATCGACGACGATCTGCTGCGCGACGTACTGGGCTGAGGAGTAGCAGGAGATGTTCGACCTGCACGTCTGGCTAACCGCACTCGCCGTGCTGCTGGCAGCCGGCGCATTGACCTGGCTCGTGAGCGTTGCGCAGCGCAACGTCACGATCGTCGATACGCTCTGGCCGGTGCTGTTCATCCTGTCCGCGCTCGTATTCGCGGGCCGGGTGACGGAGCCCGGGCCGCGTACCTGGCTGGTGATCTTGCTGGTGACCATCTGGGGCCTGCGCCTCGCCGCGCACCTGACGTGGCGCAATCATGGCCAGCCCGAGGATCGCCGCTACCGGGAGATCCGCCAGCGCAACGAACCGAACTTCGCGGCGAAGAGCGTGTACCTGATCTTCGGTTTCCAGGCGCTGCTCGCAGCCCTGATCTCGCTGCCGCTGCTGGCCGCGATCAACAGCCCCGCACCACTCGGCCTGCTCGACTACCTCGGAGTCGCACTATGGCTGGTCGGCTTTGTGTTCGAGGCCGGCGGCGACTGGCAACTCACCCGCTTCAAGGCAGACCCAGCGAATGCGGACCGGGTGATGGACCGGGGCTTCTGGCGCTACACACGCCACCCGAACTATTTCGGCGACTTCTGCGTGTGGTGGGGCTTCTACTTGATTGCTGCGGGAGCCGGTGGCTGGTGGAGCGTGGCTGGTCCGGCGATCATGACGGTGCTGCTGCTGCGCGTATCCGGCGTGGCACTGCTCGAGAAGGACATCGGCGAGCGCCGCCCAAAGTATGCGGAGTACGTCCGGCGCACGAACGCGTTCTTTCCAGGCCCGCCCAGGGTCTAGCGTCGCACCGTGGTTTCCGGGCTGCTGCTGACCGTCCTGGCGATCGCCTACCTGGGGCTGCTGTTCGCGGTCGCGTTCTATGGCGAGCGCAAGTCCGTGTATCCGGGTCGCGCACGGCTGCGACCCTACATCTACAGCCTCGCACTTGGCGTCTACTGCACTACCTGGACCTTCTTCGGCGCCGTCGGCACCGCGGTGCGCGACGGATGGGCGTACCTGCCCATCTATCTCGGGCCGGCGCTGGTGCTCGTATTCGGCACACCTTTGCTGCAACGCCTCGTCGCGATCGCGCGAGCGAACAACACGACCTCGATCGCCGATTTCATCTCGGCGCGATTCGGCAAGAGTCCTGCGCTCGCCGCACTGGTAGCCATCATCGCCCTGACGGCCGCCGTGCCGTACCTCGCGCTGCAGTACAAGGCCGTCGGCACCAGCATCGACGTGCTGACCGGCTCGACCGCCCGGCACCCGGCGTGGTTCGCAGACACCGCGCTCTGGGCCGCACTGCTGATGGCACTGTTCGCAATCCTGTTCGGCACGCGACGGCTCGACGCGACCGAGCACCACGAAGGCGTGATGCTCGCGATCGCCTTCGAGTCGATCGTGAAACTGCTCGCGTTCGTCACGATCGGCGTGTTCGCGTTGCTGCACCTCGCCCCGGCGCCGGCCATCGCTGCGACGCGCCTGGGTGACGTGAGCGAGATCGCAAGCGGCAATTTCATCGCCGGCACGCTGCTTTCCGCTGCCGCAATCGTGTGCCTGCCGCGCCAGTTCCTGGTCGGCATCGTCGAGTGCGCCGACCCGGCCGACCTCCGTAAGGCGCGCTGGATGTTCACCGGATACCTCGGCGTGTTCACCGTGTTCGTCGTGCCGGTCGTGCTGGCCGGGCTCGGCGCCGGGCTCGGCGAGCGACACCACCCGGACTCGTTCGTGCTGACGCTGCCGATGGAGCGCGGCGCCATGGGAGTCGCAGTACTCGTCTTCCTCGGCGGGCTGTCCGCCGCCACCGCGATGGTGATCGTCTCGAGCATCGCACTCGCCACGATGATCAGCAACGATCTCGTGATGCCCGCGCTGTGGAGAAGTCGCTGGTTCCGTGTCAGCGACGGCGCGGATGTCGGCCGGCGGGTGCTGCGGCTGCGCCGTCTGACGATCCTGCTGATCGCGCTGCTGGCCTACGCGTACCATCACAACACCGTTGCGCCGGCGAGCCTCGCGTCGATCGGCCTGCTCGCCTTCGCAGCGGTCGCGCAGTTCGCACCCGCTCTCGTCACCGGGCTCTACTGGCGCGGTGCAACTCGCGAGGGTGTCTTCTGGGGACTGCTGGCGGGATTCGCCATCTGGCTCTACACGCTGCTGCTGCCCAACCTGCTCGCCGGGGGCGTGATCGGGTGGCCGCTGTTCGAGCAGGGGCCGTGGGGCATCTGGTGGCTGAGGCCGCAGAGCCTGCTCGGCATCGACGTGATGACCCCGGTGATGCGCGGGGCGATGCTCGCGCTCGCGGTCAACGTGCTGGTCCTGGTGCTGGTCTCGCGACTGCGCGGCGTGTCGCTCAGGGACCGAATGGCGGCAACGTCTTTCCTGCGCGGAGGCATGCCGGTCGCCGGTGTCGCAGCCGCAGGCGGGGCGCGGGTCGGGGACCTGCTCGCGGTCACCGAGCGGATCCTCGGTGCCGAAGCCGCGACGCGCGCGCTTGACGATTACCACGCGGGACTCCGCCGTCCGGTCCCGCGCCCGTCGGAGCCGGCCGATCGCGGCCTGCTGCAATACATGGAGCGCGTGCTCGCGGGCGCGATCGGCGCTTCTTCGGCACGGCTGATGTTCACGCACGCGATGGCCGGCCGCGGCATCGCGCCCGAGGACGTCGCCGAACTGCTCGACGAGACATCGCAGGAACTGCGCTTCAGCCGCCAGCTGCTGCAGGCAACCATGGAGAACGTTGCGCAGGGCATCGCGGTTGCGGACGCCGAGGCGCGCATCGTGGCGTGGAATCGCCGTTATCTCGAAATGTTCGACTACCCCGAAGCCATGGTGTTCGTGGGCCGGCCGGTCGCCGACCTGATCCGCTGGAACGCCGATCGCGGCGAGTTCGGCACGGGCGATCCTGAGCCGCAGATCGAAAAGCGACTCGCACACATGAAGGCTGGCACGGGCTACGTCACCCAGCGGACGCGCCGCAACGGCCACGTCTACGAGATCCGCGGCCAACCGCTGCCGGACGGTGGGTACGTGACGACCTACAACGACATCACGGAGTTCAAGCGCACCGAACAGGCGCTGCTCGAAGCCAAGCAGACGCTCGAGCAGCGCGTCGAGGAGCGCACCAGCGCGCTGAAGGCCGCACTCGCCGCACAGGAGGACGCGAAGCGGCAGGCCGAGGAAGCCAACGCGACCAAGACCCGGTTCGTGGCCGCGGCAAGCCACGACCTGCTGCAGCCGCTGAACGCAGCACGGCTCTTTGCATCCACGCTCGGCGAACGCAAGGACGATCCGGAAGTGGTCGAGATCGCCGAGCGCATCGACAGCTCGATGCGCGCCGCCGAGGAGGTGCTCGACGACATGCTCGACATCGCCCGCCTCGAGAGCGGCACGATGCGGACCGACATTGCAGACTTCCCGGTCGCCGAGGCGTTCGAGCAGATCGAAAGGCAGTTCGGGCCGCTGGCAAAGCGACGCGGCCTACGGCTGCGAGTGACGAAGCCCCGTTGCCGCGTACGGAGCGACCGCGTGCTGCTGCGGAGGATCCTGCAGAACCTGGTCTCGAACGCGCTGCGCTACACGCAACGCGGCGGCGTGCTGGTGAGCTGCCGGCGCCGCGGCGACCACGTCGAGCTGCAGGTCTGGGACACGGGTCCCGGCATCCCGGAGCAGCACCAGCGCGCGATTTTCGATGAGTTCCGCAGGCTCGACCGGCCGTCGCCCTGGGGCGAGCAAGGCCTCGGGCTCGGCCTGTCGATCTGCCACCGGATGGCGCTGCTGCTCGGGCACGAGCTCGGCGTGCGGTCGAACGTCGGCCGCGGCTCGGTCTTCAGCGTACGCGTACCGATCATCACCTCGTCGGCGACGTTGCCCGCCGCGGCGCCGGCCGAACTGGGGCCCGCGACTCCCGCGTCGCTGGTCGGGCTCACCGCGCTCTGCATTGACAACGAGCCGGAGATCCTCGCCGGCATGAGCGCGCTGATGTCGCGCTGGGGAGTGCGAGTCGTCACGGCAGCCGACGCGGCCCAGGCGCGCTCGTGCTTCGACAAGGAGCGGCCGGACGTGATCCTCGCCGACTACCGCCTTGGCGACGGAGAAGTCGACGGCCTCGACCTGCTGCAGTCCATGCGACGTGCCGGAGTCGAGCCCGTGCCCGGCGCACTGGTGACAGCGGACCACAGCGCCGAGGTGACAGAGCGGGCCCGCTCTCTCGGCTACACGGTGTTGCGCAAGCCGGTGAAACCGGCCGCATTGCGTGCGCTGCTCGGCGCGCTCGCGTCGCAGCGGCAGGCGGGCGTCGGCGCCTCGCCGCCGAGCTGAGCTACTCGGCTTCCTCCGGCGGCGGCTTCACGGCCGCGCGGTCCGTCGCGAGCCGGCCCGCTGCGAGCACCGCCTGCGTGCGCGTCGCGACGCCCAGCTTGCGCAGGATCGCGGTGACGTGCGCCTTCACGGTCGCCTCGGAGACGTCGAGGTCGTAGGCGATCTGCTTGTTCAGCTGCCCGGAACACAGCGCCCCCAGCACGCGGAACTGCTGTGGCGTGAGATCCGCGATGCGGCGCGCGATCTCGAGGTCCTCGTCACCGGTGTGCATGCCGCGCGGCGGGTGATACCCGGGCGGCGTGTAGATCTCCCCTGCGAGCACCGACTCGACCGCCTTGCCGATCTGGCTGGCCTCGGTGGACTTCGGGATGAAGCCCTGCGCACCGTACCGCAAGGCGGCAGCAATGGTCTGCGGATCATCGTCGGCCGACACGATCGCGACCGGCAGTTCCGGCCTGCTGCCGCGCACGTGCGCGAGTGCATTGAAGCCCTGTGCGCCGGGCATGTTGAGGTCCAGCAGCAGCAGGTCGGCATCGGGCTCGGCCTCGATGGCAATGAGCAGCGCTGCGACCGAATCCGCCTCGACGAATCCCGTGCCCGGGTCGAGCCGGGCCACGGCCGCCTTCAGGGCTTCGCGAAACAGGGGATGATCGTCGGCGACGATGATCTGTCGACTCATGCGCGCGAGACTACACCGGCCCGCGAACAGGGGGGGCCGGATTCGACCAAAGGCGAATTCCCCTCGCCAGGTGATCGTCGCAGCATCGGCGCACCGTCAACCGGGGGAATCGTCATGCCCGCACACCACAGTCGCAACTCCGTCGTTCGCCGCCTCGTCGCAGCCACGCTCGCGCTCGCAGCGCTCGGCGTGTCCGCAAGCGCACTCGCGCAGGCGGCCCCTACGGCCAGGGAGGCTGCTCTCGAGGCTCGCGTCGCCGAGCTCGAGAAGATGGTCAATCAGCTGATGGCCGAGAAGCGGACCCCGGCACCGGCAGCGGCACCAGCGGCCGCAACGGCTGGCGCGGCGCCGGCTGCGAAGGGTCCGCCGCCCGTGCAGCAGGTCTCGATCGTGCCGAACGCGGCTCCCGGCACGACGTTCTACGTCACCGGCTACGCCAAGGCCGACGCGCTGTGGACGACCACGCCGGACGGCGAGATTCCGGACGGCGCATCCGGACGCGATTACTACGTCCCGTCGCAGACGCCGATCGGACAGCCCGACGAGTCCACCGACTTCGACTTCCAGGTCAAGCAGACGCGCCTGATCGCCGGGACCGAAACCCCGCTCGCGAACGGCGACAAGATCAAGACCCACATCGAGGTCGACTTCTTCGGCTCGACGCTCGGCACACAGAACGTGACCAATACGTACGCCCCGGTGCTGCGGCAGGCTTTCATCCAGAGCAACCACTGGCTGGTCGGCCAGGCGTGGTCCACGTTCCAGGACACTGTCGCGCTGCCGGAGGCCGCGGACTTCATCGGCCCGACGGACGGCACCGTGTTCGTCCGCCAGCCGCAGGTGCGCTACACGACTGGCGGCTTCTCGGTCTCGGCCGAGAATCCCCAGACGACGATTACCGTCTATCGCAACAACGTGCTCGCCTCGATCTCGAGCGACGACAATGCGTTCCCCGACTTCGTCGGCCGCTACGTCTGGAAGGGCGACTGGGGCAGCGTGACGCTGGCCGGCCTGGTGCGCGAACTCAAGTACCAGACGACCGGGACCAATGCGATCGACGCGTCGACGTGGACGGCGGCCGGCAGCTTGTCCGGCAAGGTCACGACCTGGGGCAAGGACGACATCCGTTTCATGGTCGTCGGCGGCAACCTCGGTCGCTACGTGGGCCTCAACTTCACCAACGACGCGGCGCTCACGCCGGACGGCGACCTCGAGTCGATCGATGGCTGGGCGGGCTACCTCGCCTACCGTCACTACTGGACCGACAAGATGCGCAGCAGCATCTTCTACGCTGCCGAGACCTACGACAACGACGCCAGCCTGACCGGGCCCAACGCGAACAAGGCGAGCGAGAGCTGGACGGTGAACCTGTTCTACTCGCCGATCCCGAAGCTCGACATCGGTGCCGAGTACCGCTGGGCGCAACGCGAGATCCAGAGCGGCGACGAAGGGACGCTCGACCGGTTCCAGCTCACCTCCAAGTACTCGTTCTGATCAGCAGGGACATTCTCCTTTTTCCGCAGCTCGGCTGCGGAAAAGGAGAATGTCCCCGTTTCGGCGCGGCTCAGCGCGCCGCTGGTCGCCAGCTGGCTCGGGTGACGCGCCAGTCGCCGTCCTGGAGCTGCAGTTCGAGCTGCACGTCGTAGACGTCCGCAGCCAGGTCGAGCGCATTCGCCGACACGGCATCGCGCCCGAGCGTTCCGACCGTCAGGCTCACCTTCGCCATGTCACGGTAAGGCAGTTCGACGCTGTCCACCTTCGTGAGCAGGTGGATCGACTGGTGCATGATCAGGTACCCGCGCAGGTACTGCTTCAGCTCCTCGCGCCCGCCGACCTGCTCGTCACGAAATTCGGGGGCGACGAGCTTCATCAGCGCGGCCAGGTCCCGTGCCTCTGCAGCCGCCTCGCCCTGCGCGATCACGGCGCGCACTTGTGCCTCGGGAGTCTGCTTCGGCCCGCAGGCTGCAAGCAGCAACGACAACAGAGCGATTGGAATAGCGCGGCGATGTTGTGTCAGCATCATGGGATCCGACGTCCGACCAGGTGACCCCTGCATTCTCCCATGCGAGCCGTCCGCTACCACTCCACCAGGCCGGCGTGCGATTTGTTCCTCGAGGACGTGGCCGTCCCGACTCCTGCCGCCGGCGAGGTCGTCGTCCGCGTTCGCTCGGCAAGCCTGAATCCGGTGGACTGGAAGATCGCAACCGGCAAGTTCCGCCTGCTCGTGAAAGGTGGACTGCCGAGGACGATGGGCAGTGATTTCGCCGGCGACGTTGCGGCGGTTGGCTCCGGGGTCGCGGGTTTCCGGGCAGGCGAACCCGTGTGGGGATTCATCGACCCTTTCAAGCAGCCTGAAGGCACGTTCGCCGAGTTCTGCGCCGTGCCCGCGGCCAGCGTGTTTCCACGGCCAGCGGGCGTCTCTTGCCGCGATGCCGCAGCGCTCGCCTGCGTCGGCGTGACGGCAGTCAGGATGTGCGACCTGGCGGAGGTGTCGCCGGGAAAGTCCGTGCTCGTGAATGGGGCGTCGGGCGGTGTAGGCCACGTCGCGGTGCAGGTCGCGAAGGCACGCGGAGCCCGCGTCACGGCCGTGGCCAGCGGCCGCCGCCGCGAATTCGTCACGTCGCTGGGCGCGGACGAGTTCATCGACTACGGTCAGTCATCCCCGGAATCCTGGCCCGGCGGCTTCGACGCGGTATTCGACTGCGTGCCGAATCTGCTGCGCGGCATCCATCGACGACTGCTCGCGAAAGGCGGGCACTACGTCAGCACGTTGCCAGACGCCGCGACGTTCCTGCTCGACCCGATCATGAACCTGCTCGGTTCGATCCGGCGTCACGGCGTGATGATCGGGCCGAGTGCCGCGGCGATGCAGGAACTGGCGAGTGACCTGGAAAACGGCCAGCTGCGATGCCACATCGAAGAAGAGTTCACGCTGGACCATGTGGCCGACGCAATCGCCCGCTCCCGCGCGGGCCGCGTCCAGGGCAAGCTGGTCATTCGCGTCGAGTGACGATCACCTTGGCGGCGGGATCGAGCAGCGCTTCAGGCGCTTCGTCCCACGTTGCGGTGAGCCCGGTTACGAGCTCCGGGCGGAACTGGCGCGATTCCACCAGCGGCATGATGTCGTGCATGCATTGCCGCGAGTTCACGCGTCCGTGCACGAAGCGGATTCCGGTTCCGTACATCGCGAGCAGCGGCATCGGCATCTGCTGGCGGTAATAGATGCCGACGCTGGTGCAGACGCCGCCAGGCCGCGTCGAGCGGATCGCGGCGGAAAGGCCCTGCTCGCTCGCGCTCGCCTCTACCGTGATGTCGTACACGGGCTTGATGCGCTCCGGCGCAGCGGCAAGCACTTCGGTGGCACCGAGCTGCGTGGCGAGCGCGCGGCGCCCTTCGTCTGCATCGACGTAGGTGACGTGCGACGCGCCCATCGCAGCGGCAATGCCGGCGGCGTAAAGACCGACGCTGACTGCGCCGCCACCCATCACGAGCACCGTGGCGCGCGGCCGCTCGCGCAGATATGGACCGACGGTGCGCCAACCATCGACCACGTTATCGGGAAAGCTGCCGAGCGCGTACGGGTCGAGTCCGTCCGGCAACGGCACCAGCATGAAGTCGGCGAACGGCACGCGCACCGTGTCGCTCAGCGCACCGCCCCAGTCGCCGCCGAGTTCGCCGAAGCCGTACATCGAGCGCGGGGGCACGCCCGTGCAATTGCCGGTCAGGCCCTCGCGACAGAACTCGCACTCGCCGCAGCAGACCTGGAACGAGCACGCGGCGACCGTACCGGGCCGGACCGTCCGGACGTCATCGCCGACCTCGGTGACGACGCCGATGAACTCGTGCCCGAACGCGTACGGGCCCTTGAATGGCGCGTTGCGGAACAGGCCCCGCTGGCCGATCGCAGACGGCAGGTGGTTGCGAAGGTAGTGCAGCAGGCGGCCGCGGAACGGCGCTTCTCCGAACAGGATTGCCCGGTCGAGGTCGCATCGCGCGACCGAGATTGGCCGCACGAGGGCTTCCTTCGGGCCCTGCAGGCGGGGGGCGGGAACCTCCCGCCACTCCAGCCTGCCGGGCCGAAGGAACGTCAGCTGGCGCACGTCAGACGAACGCTGAGCTGCTCGCCACGGCGTGGGTCAGCGCTCCCACGACCACCGTCACCGCGATGACGAGGCCGGCGAGCACGCGGGAGAGGAAGCGGTTCGATTCGTTGCAGGTCGTCATGGCTGGATCCTCCGTTGGGTACGGGTGCCAAGCTACGCGCCTGCATTGAATAGATAAACGGCATTCCCCCGGCAAGTCAATTCAGGATTTCAGAATAATCAACCGATCAGGCACTCCACTCCACCCGTGGCCCCGACCCGTAGGAATCCACTGCCTCGAGCAGCGCCGCAACGAGCCGCCGCTCCTCGTCCGTGAGCTCGGGACGCCAGATGTCGAAGATCAGGATCACGCGCGGCTGGTCGCTCGAGTTCCATGCCTCGTGCTCGATCGAGTCGTCGAACACCCATGCCTCGCCCTTGCGCACCTGGCGCGTGTCGTTGCCGACCCGCAGGAAACAACCCGGCGGCACGATGAGCGGCAGGTGGCAGATCAGCCGTGAATTCAGGAACCCGTGGTGCGCGGCGATCCGCACGCCCGGCTTCAGCACCGAGAACAGCGCCATCGGGTCGCGACCCTTGACGTGCGGCAGCGGCGCGCCCGCAAGCGCCGCCATCGTCTTCGGGCACTGCGCCGCATTCTCCTCGACCAGCTTGCCGTTCTTGTAGAGATAGAACGCGCTCCAGTCGAGGCTGTTCAGCAGGCTGTGCTGGTCGCCCATCGGCACGTCGCCGCCCGACTGGATATATGGCTCGAGACCCTGGTTGCGCTCGAGCACGCCCTGCAATTCGCGGCAGATGTCGTCGGTCGCGGCCTCGATCGCGTCGAGCCATGGAAACAGCTCGCGCCGGTAGAACTGGATCTGCGGCAGCTCGGGGAAGTAGTACGCACGCGGCTGCTGCGTATAGAGCTGCTTGCGGCCGGACAGCATGTCGACCGACTGCGAGAAGCGAGCGCTCGAGGATTTCGCGTCGTAACCCGCGGCGGTGAGTTCCTTGCGCAGGTGGGCCTCTATGTGCGCGTGGATGCGGTCGCGGGACTCCGCAGCACGACGCACGTACTCGACCAGCACCGGCGGCAGGTTCTTGGCCTGCGAGGCCAGCGTCACCGCGGCCCCGTAGAATTGCGCCGCGGCACGCGTGTCGCCCGTGGCCGCCAGCCGGTCGCCCTTCATCAGCAGCGCGTGCAGGTTGCGCGGATCGAACCTGAGCGCCTGGTCGATGGCCTGGTGCAGCGCCGGGATGTCATCCAGCTTCTGGCATGCGATCGCGAGCAGGATGCTGGTCTGGGCGTCGCCGAACCCGGCTTCGAGAATGGCTTCGAACTGGCGGCGGGCGGTCAGCGCGTCGCCGGCCTCGAGTGCTGCGGTGCCGGCGCGCAGCGCGGTGTTTCTGTCGATGGCCATCTCGATTCGCGTGGTAGTGAGGAGGGGCGCGATGATGAACGGTCGCCGAACGGCGGGCAACCGGCCCCGGGAATTGACATGGAGCCGCTCCGCGACAACGATGCTCCCCCTGTTACGACACCGCGCAAGTTGGCCGCCCCTCTCCGGCGGCCACGATCCGCGCGATTCGAGGCTGAACTGATGAATCCCCGCGTCGACCGCAACCGCGTCGCCATGCTGACGTCGATCCTGGCGCTTGCCGCGCTTGCCACGCTGGGCAGCTGCGGCGGCAAGCCGCCCGCCGGCGGGCCCGGCCCGGGCGGAGGCGCTCCGGGGGCCATGCCCGTCACGGTCGTGACGCTGAAAGTGCAGCCCGTTGCACTGACGAGGGAACTGCCGGGGCGCACCGCCGCTTTCCGCGTGGCCGAGGTTCGGCCGCAGGTTAGCGGCATCGTCCGCCAGCGCCTGTTCAACGAGGGCGCACTGGTCCAGGCGGGACAGGCGCTTTATCAGCTAGACGACGCGACGTATCGCGCCGACGTCGGGATCGCCCGCGCAGCCGTGTCTCGCGCAGAAGCCGGGCTCGAGGCCGCGCGCCTGCGTGCCAGGCGGTCGACCGAGCTCGTGAAGACCGGCCTCGTGAGCGCGCAGGACAATGACAACGCAGTAGCAACGCTGCACCAGTCGGAGGCGGACCTGGCGTCGGCCAGGGCCAGCCTGGACGCCGCGCAGGTCAAGCTCGGTCGCGCACGAATCAGTGCACCGATCGCCGGCCGGATCGGAAAGTCCGCAGTGACCGAAGGCGCGCTCGTCACGGCGGACCAGGAATCGCCGCTCGCGACGATCCAGCAGCTCGACCCGATGTACGTCGACGTGACCCAGTCCAGCGCGGAGCTGCTGCAGCTGCGCAAGGAACTCGCGTCCGGGACGCTGCAGCAGCAGGGATCGGTCCCTGTGACCATCGTGCTCGAAGACGGCAGCACGTACCCGAAGCAAGGCACGCTGGCCTTCTCCGACGTGACCGTCGAACCGACGACGGGCAGCTTCCTGCTGCGCGTCGAGGTTCCGAATCCCGGCAACGCGCTGCTGCCCGGGATGTTCGTCCGCGCGGTGCTAGGCAACGGCGTGCGGCCCCAGGGCCTGCTCGTGCCGCAGCAGGGCATCACGCGCGATCCGCAGGGCAACGCGTCGGCGATGGTGGTTGGCGCCGACGGCAAGGTCGAGGTACGAGCCGTGCAGGTGAACCGCACGATCGGTGACCAGTGGCTGGTGGATGGTGGCCTGGCCGCCGGCGACCGGGTGATCGTCGAGGGACTGCAGAAGATTCAACCCGGCATGGCGGTACAGGCAACCGAAGTCGGCGCCGCTGCCCAAGCGACGGCGCCAGCCGCGCCCACCGCGCCGGCGAAGAAGTAAGGGTCCGCCGTGGCCCGCTTCTTCATCGACCGCCCGATCTTCGCGTGGGTGCTCGCGATCATCATCATGATCGCGGGCGCGATATCGCTGACGCGGCTGCCGATCGCGCAGTACCCGAACATCGCGCCGCCGACGGTTTCCGTTTCCGCCGGCTACCCGGGCGCGTCGGCCAGGGTGGTCGAGGAATCGGTCACGCAGATCATCGAGCAGGGCATGAAGGGCCTCGACGGGCTGATCTACATGACCTCCTCCAGCGAATCGAGCGGCCAGGCGAGCGTGACGCTGACCTTCGAGAGCGGCACCGATCCGGACATTGCCCAGGTGCAGGTGCAGAACAAGCTGCAGCTCGTCACACCGCTGCTGCCGCAGATCGTCCAGCAGCAGGGTGTCAACGTCAGCAAGAGCGGTGACGCGTTCCTGATGGTGATCGGGTTCGTCTCCGAGGACGGCCGCATGGGCGAGGACGACATCGCGGACTTCGTGGCCGCCAACGTCGTCGACCCGCTCGCCCGCGTCCCGGGCGTCGGCAACGTCCAGGCATTCGGCACCCGTTACGCGATGCGCATCTGGCTCGATCCCGGCAAGCTCGAGACCTACCGCATCACGCCCGATGACGTGATTGCGCAGATCCGCGCCCAGAACCAGCAGGTCGCGATCGGCCAGCTCGGCGGCACGCCCGCGGTGCCTGGGCAGCAGCTCAACGCTGCGATCACGGCGCAAGGCCGACTGCAGACCCCTGAGCAGTTCCGCGCCATCGTGCTGCGCGGTAACCCGGACGGTTCCTCGCTGCTGCTCGGCGACGTGGCGCGCGTCGAGATTGGAGCCGCCGACTACAGCTTCGTGAGCCGCTACAACGCGCAGCCCGCGAGCGGCATAGCGATCTCGCTCACCTCGGGCGCGAACTCGCTCGAGACGGCACGAGCGGTCGAAGCCACGATCGAGCAGCTCAAGCTCGCGTTCCCGCCCGGGCTGAAAGCGGTGGTTCCGTTCGACACGACGCCGTTCGTGCGCGTCGCGATCCAGGGCGTGATCCTGACGCTGCTCGAAGCGATCGCGCTCGTGTTCCTCGTGATGTACCTGTTCCTGCAGAATTTCCGCGCGACGCTGATCCCGACGATCGCCGTACCGGTCGTGCTGCTCGGCACGTTCGCCGTGCTCGCGGCGCTCGGCTACTCGGTAAACATGCTCACGATGTTCGCGATGGTGCTCGCGATCGGCCTGCTCGTGGACGACGCAATCGTCGTCGTCGAGAACGTCGAACGAGTCATGCACGAGGACCGGCTCGGCCCCGTCGAGGCTACGCGCAAGTCGATGGACCAGATCACCGGCGCACTGGTCGGCATCGGCCTCGTGCTCGCGGCGGTATTCGTACCGATGGCATTCCTCACCGGCTCGACGGGCATCATCTACCGTCAGTTCTCGGCGACGATCGTCTCGGCGATGGCACTGTCGGTGCTGGTCGCGCTGGTGCTGACGCCGGCGCTCTGCGCCACGATGCTGAAGCAGGGCGACGCGGATGCGCACTACACCAAGGGCGGCTTCTTCGGCTGGTTCAACCGGACCTTCGACCGCGGCAGCGAGCGATACCGGCAGCGGGTGCGGGGCGTGCTGTCCCGACGCGCACGCTTCATGGCGGTATTCGCGGCAATGGCCGTGCTGATGGCCGTGCTGTTCCTCCGCCTGCCGAGCGCATTCCTGCCGCAGGAGGACCAGGGCTGGATGATGGCGCAGGTGGTGGCACCGGTCGGTGCGACCCAGCAGCGGACGATGAAGGCGATCGAGGCAGTCGAGAAGCACTTCATGGCGGAGCCCGCGGTTAAGTCGATCTTCACCGTGCAGGGATTCAGCTTCGGCGGCAGCGGCCAGAACACCGGAATCGCGTGGGTCAACCTGAAGGACTGGTCCGAGCGCAAGGCGCCAGAACTCGGCGTGCAAGCCGTCGCGGGGCGCGCAATGGGCGCGCTGATGCAGATCAAGGACGCATTCGCGTTCGCGTTCGCACCGCCACCGCTGCCCGAGCTCGGCGTCGACGCAGGGACTGGCGTTCTTCCTCACCGACAACGCCGGGCTCGGCCGCGAGGCGCTGGTCGCGGCGCGCAACCAGTTCCTCGGTGCAGCGGCGCAGAGCAAGAGCCTCGCCAACGTGCGCCCGAACGGCCTCGAGGACGCGCCACAACTGCGCATCATCATCGACCCGGCCAAGGCCGCGTCACTCGGCCTGCTCGCCTCCGACATCAACGCCACGCTCGCGACAGCCTGGGGCGGCCAGTACATCGACGACTTCATCGACCGCGGGCGCGTCAAGCGGGTCTACATCCAGTCGGACGCGCCGTTCCGCATGGTTCCAGAGGACTTCAATCGCTGGACAGTACGCAACGTGAAGGGCGAGATGGTGCCGTTCTCAGCGTTCGCCAGCTGGCAATGGGAGTACGGCTCGCCGCGCCTCGAGCGCTACGACGGCACGCCAGCACTCGAGATCAACGGTGATGCGGCGCCTGGCGTGAGCACGGGCACGGCGATGGCCGAAGTCGAACGGCTGGTCGCTGAGTTGCCGCGGGGAATCGGCGTCGAGTGGACCGGCCAGTCCTACCAGGAACGTCAGGCCGGAGCGCAAACGCCGCTGCTGTACACGCTTTCGCTGCTCGTCGTGTTCCTGTGCCTCGCCGCGATGTACGAGAGCTGGACCATCCCGACCGCGGTGCTGCTGGTCGTGCCGCTCGGCATCCTGGGCACGGTGCTTGCGGCGACGTTGCGCGGCCTGGAGCGCGACGTCTACTTCCAGGTCGCGATGCTGACGACC
Source organism: uncultured Gammaproteobacteria bacterium (assembly GCA_963696545.1). Classification (GTDB taxonomy): domain Bacteria; phylum Pseudomonadota; class Gammaproteobacteria; order Steroidobacterales; family Steroidobacteraceae; genus RPQJ01. Next base: position 166,794 of record CAVOKQ010000012.1, on the reverse strand, counting down.
GTGGGACTCTCGAGCAAGAACGCGATCCTGATCATCGCGTTCGCCAAGGAGAACCTCGAACGAGGCATGGACCTCGTGGAGGCGACGATGAGCGCAGTGCGCGACCGTCTGCGCCCGATCCTGATGACCTCGCTCGCCTTCGGCCTCGGCGTGCTGCCTCTCGCGATCGCGACCGGCGCCGGCTCCGGCGCGCAGCGCGCGATCGGCACCGGCGTGCTCGGCGGCATGCTCGCAGGAACACTGCTCGGCGTCTTCTTCACGCCGCTGTTCTTCGTCGTCGTGCAGAAGATCTTCGGCCGCCGCAAGGCGGTGGTCAGCGAAGACAAGGGCGCGCAGACCCCGGACGCCTCCTAGGACTTCACCGGCGCCTGCAGGTCGAGCGTCATCTGGACCAGCGTCGGGTCGTCCTCGTCCATTCGCACTGTGAAGCCGTTCGCCCGCGCGAGGTCCATCATCCGCGTGTTCTCGCGCAGCGTGATACCGGTCATCACCTTGAGGCGACGGTTGCGCGCCGTGTCGATCAGCATCCCGAACAGGCGTCGCGCGAGTCCCTTGCCCTGCCAGTCGTCGCCAACGACGATTGCAAACTCGCAGGTCTCCCCGTCCGAGAGCGTGATGTAGCGCGCGACACCGATCTGCTGCTTGCCCTCGGGCGTGTCGATCACCCCGATCAGCGCCATCTCGCGGTCGTAGTCGATCTGCGTGAAGCGCGAGAGTTGCGCGGGCGTCAGGTCATGGACCGCGAACATGAAGCGCAGGAACCGGGACTGCTCCGACAGGCCGTGCACGAACGCGGCCTCGATTCCGGCGTCCTCCGGCCGGATCGGGCGAATAGTCGCGACGACACCGTTCTCCAGCTGGACCTTCTCGATGAGCCCGGTCGGATACGGGTGGATCGCCACGTGGTCGTAGGGCCGCGCGCCAGGCGGGCCGCGCCTGACGCCGAGCCGTGCGTCGACGACAACCGCGCCCTTCTCGGTGACGATCACGGGGTTTAGGTCGAGAGTGCCGATGTCCGGCATCTCGCAGACGAGCTCGGAGACACGCAGCAGGATCGCCTCGACAGCATCCACGTCAGCCGCCGGCGCGCCGCGCAGCGGCTGCAGCGCGAGGTTCGCGCGGGTACGCAGGATCAGGTCGCGTGCGAGGAAGGAATTCAGCGGCGGCAGTGCCACGGCGCGGTCGCGGATGATCTCGACCAGCGTGCCGCCGAGCCCGAAACTGATCGCGGGTCCGAACACCGGATCGCGCACCACGCCGATCATCACCTCGCGCCCCTGGCCCTGGCCGTACATCGGCTCGATCAGCACGCCCTGCAACTCGGCGTCGGGCCTCGCCCGGGCCACGATCGTGAGCATCGCCTTGTACGCGCTTCTCACGGCAACTTCGTCCGTGAGCCCGAGCCGGACGCCGCCCACGTCGGTCTTGTGCGGGATGTCCGGCGACAGGATCTTCATCGCGACCGGGAAACCGGCGTTGCGCGCGGCCTTCACCGCGTCGGCCGCCGAATGCGCCGGCGTGGCTCGCAGCACCGGGATACCGAAATCCGCGAGCACGGCCTTCGATTCCGCCGGGTCGAGCCACTCCTGGCCCGCCTCGAGCGAGGCATCGATGATCGCCTGCGCTCCGGCGCGGTCCGGCACCGAACTCGGCTCGAGGGGTTCGGGCGCCTGCAGCAGTTGCGCCTGGTTCGCGGTGTGCAGCGCCAGCGCCGCGATCGCGTCCACGGCGAACTCAGGCGTCGCGTAAGTCGGGACCTTGTGCGCGGCGAAGATGTCGCGGCTGGACGCCACGCCCGCGCCTCCCATCCAACAGGTGAACACCGGCTTGCGGTGCTGCGCGGCCAGCGCCACCAGCGCCTGGGCCACCGTATCGGGCTCCGTGAGCGCATACGGCGTGAGTATCGCGAGCAACGCGTCGACGCCCGGATCGTCGAGGACGATGCTTGCTGCCGCCGCGAAATGCCCCGGATCGGCGTCCGCGCGAACGTAGACAGGGTTCGCCGACGCATCGCTGGTGGGCAACAGCGAACGCAACTGGTCCGCGGTCGACTCGGCGAGACGCGGCACCTGCAACCAGCGATCTCCCGCGTGATCGGCCGCGAGCGCACCCGGGCCACCCGCGTTCGAGACGATGGCGAGGCGGCGGCCGCCGACGCGCACGCCCGCGCCAAGCGTCGCAGCCGCCGTAAAGAAATCGGAGAGATCGTGGATCCGCAGCACGCCCGCGCGGCGCATTGCGGCGTCGAATACGTCGTCGCCTCCCACCAGTGCGCCGGTGTGAAACGACGCTGCGGCGACGTCCTCGACGTGCCGGCCGGCCTTCATCACCACGACCGGCTTGACTCTCGCGGCCGCGCGCAGCGCACTCATGAAGCGCCGCGCGTCGTCCACGCCCTCCGTGTACAGCATGATGCTGTCCGTCGCCGCATCGTGGACCAGGAAGTCGAGGATTTCCCCCAGCCCGATGTCGGCACCGAGGCCGGTCGATATGACCGTCGAGAACCCGACCTGGCGCGTGCGCGCCCAGTCGATCATCGCCGCGCAGAGCGCACCGGACTGTGACACCAGGGCCAGTCGCCCGACCTTCGGCTGGTCGGGACCGCAGGCGGCGTTCAGCGCCGTGTCGGTGCGCAGCAGCCCCAGGCTGTTCGGGCCCAGGAAACGCACGCCGTGCCGCCGCGCGCGGCGCTTCAGCTCGGCTTCGAGGCTAAGGCCCGGCTCACCCCCGTCCCGGAAGCCCGCGGACACGATGATGGCCCCGTGGATCCCCTTCTCGCCGCACTCTGTGATCAGGTCCGGGATCGTGTGTGCAGGTGTCACGATCAACGCCAGGTCCGCCGGCTGCGGCAGGTCGCGAACGCTGCGCCAGGCTGCATGACCGGCGATTTCGACATGCGCAGGGTTCACGTAGTCCACCCTGCCCTTGAATCCCGCGGCCTCGAGGTTGCGCCTCAGGATGTCGCCCAGCGTGCCCGGCGTGTCGCTCGCCCCGACCAGGACGATCGAACGGGGGTTGAAAACGGTTTCGATCCTGGCCTTGGGCACGACTCGACCTTGCACCTGCAACGAGGGGCCTGCGCATGCTAGCGTTGTACCCGGGAACATTCATTGCGACTGACCGCAACGGGGTGGATCGATGTCCGTCGCCTTCATTTCGCATCCGGCCTGCCGGCTGCACCGAGATGGGTGCGGGCCATCCGGAGCAACCTGCACGCATCGGGGCCATTGCGGACCAGCTGCACAGCCGCGGTCTGTACGACTTCATGCAGCACCACGACGCACCCCGCGCGACGGTCGAACAGCTCGCGCGCGTGCATCCGCGCGAGCATATCGAGCAGGTGAGCATGAAGTCGCCTGCGGAGGGACTCACCTACCTCGACCCGGACACGGCGATGTGCCCGGACACGCTGGAAGCAGCGCTGCGAGCTGCGGGCGCCAACGTGCTTGCGGTGGACCTGGTGATGTCGAAGGCCGTGCGCCGGGCGTTCTGCAACGTGCGTCCGCCCGGCCATCACGCCGAGCACGACAAGGCGATGGGCTTCTGCTTCTTCAACAACGTCGCCGTCGGCGCGGCACATGCGCTCGACGCACACGGGCTCGAGCGCGTCGCGATCCTCGATTTCGACGTGCATCTCGGCAACGGCACCGAAGACATCTTCCGCAACGACGATCGCGTGCTGCTCTGCTCGAGCTACCAGTACCCGCTCTATCCGGACCAGGATCCACCGACGGTACCGGGCCGCATCATCAACTGCCCGCTGCCGGCGGGCAGCGGCGGCGAGGCATTCCGGGCCGCTGTCATCGGACACTGGCTGCCTGCGCTCGAAGCCTTTGCGCCGCAGATGGTGTTCATTTCGGCGGGGTTCGACGCGCACGCCGCCGATCCGCTCGCAGACCTGAGGCTCGCGGGCACTGATTACGCCTGGGTCACGGAACAGGCCTGCCTCGTCGCAAACCGCCATGCCGAGGGCCGCATCGTCTCCACGCTCGAAGGCGGCTACGACCTGCCGGCCCTGGCCACCAGCGCGGCCACGCACATCGACACGCTGCTGCACGCGTAGCGGGCATCCGTAGCACTGCGACTACAGGGCTTGCGAGCCCGGCGTCATGATGGCGCCATGGCGAGTCGTACGCCCACACTTCAAGCCCGCGGGCTGAGCAAGGTCTACCGGACCGGCGCTGTCGAGGTGCACGCGCTCCGCGGCCTCGACCTCGTGCTCGAGACCGGCGAGCTCGTCGTGTTGCTGGGCCCGTCGGGAAGCGGCAAATCGACGCTGCTCAACATCCTCGGCGGGCTCGACACCGCCAGCTCCGGCGAGGCCTGGTTCCTGGACCACGAACTCTCGAGCCTCGACGATGCCGGCCTCACGCAGTACAGGCGCGAGCACGTGGGGTTCGTGTTCCAGTTCTACAACCTGATCCCGAGCCTGACCGCCGTCGAAAACGTCGCGCTCGTCACCGAGATCGCGACGAACCCGATGCAGCCCGACGAGGCATTGCGGCTCGTGGGTCTCGGTGAGCGACTGCATCATTTCCCCGCCCAGCTGTCGGGCGGCGAGCAGCAGCGGGTCGCGATCGCACGCGCGATCGCGAAGCGTCCCGACCTGCTGCTGTGCGATGAGCCCACGGGCGCGCTCGACAGCCAGACCGGTGTGCTGGTGCTCGAAGCCATTGAGCGTATCCACGATGAACTCGGCACGTCGACGGTGCTGATCACCCACAACGCCGTGATCGCCGACATGGCTGATCGCGTGCTGGTGATGGGCGACGGCAGGATCCACGACGAGCGCCGCAACGCGACGCGGCGTCCGGCGAGGGAACTGTCGTGGTGATCAAGGCGCTGCACCGCAAGCTGCTGCGTGACCTCTGGAGGTTGCGGGGCCAGGTCTTCGCGATCGCGCTCGTGATGGCCTCGGGCATCGGCGTGCTGGTGATGTCGCTGACGACGGTCGAGTCGCTCGAAGAAACCGCGATCGCATACTACGAGCGCTATGGCTTCGCGCAGGTGTTCGCCCACGTGGAACGGGCGCCAGAGCACCTGCGGGACAGGCTGCGCGAGATCCCCGGGGTGCGCACGGTCGAGACACGAGTCGTGCACACGGCAGTGCTCGACATCGAGGGCTACGAGGAGCCCGTGATCGGCCGGCTCGTATCCGTCCCCGAGCGGCACGAGTCGCAATTGAACCGGCTCGCGATGCGCCAGGGACGCTATCCGCGCCTCGGGGCACCCGACGAAGCCGTGCTGACGGAGCCGTTCGCGCAGGCACATGGTCTCGAGGTCGGCGACAAGCTGCGGGCGATCATCAACAGTCGCTGGCGGGTGCTGACCGTCGTCGGCATCGCGCTGTCGCCCGAGTACGTCTATGCAATCGGGCCCGGCGCGCTGATGCCGGACGACGAGCGCTTCGGCGTGTTGTGGATGGGCCACGAAGCGCTGCAGGCGGCGTATGACCTCGACGGAGCCTTCAACGATGTCAGCCTCGCGCTGCTCAGGGGCACGGACCCGGAGTCCGTAGTCGATCGCGTCGACCGGATGCTCGAGGGCTACGGCGGGGTCGGGGCGTATGCACGCGCCGACCAGATCTCGAACTGGTTCCTGATGAGCGAGATCGCGCAGCACCGGACGCTGTCGACGATCCTGCCGACCGTGTTCCTCGCCGTGGCCGCGTTCCTCACGCACATGGTGATGGGAAGGCTGATCGCGGTGGAACGGGCTGAGATCGGCCTGCTGAAGGCGTTCGGTTACCGCAACCGCGACATCGCGCTGCACTACACGCGGTTCGTGCTCGGCATCGGGATCGTCGGCGTGCTGCTCGGCTGGTTCGTCGGTTACTGGCTCGGCCTGTACCACACGCGCCTGTATGCCAATTTCTACCACTTTCCGTTCCTACACTTCCGGCCGAGTGCGCAGTCGTTCCTGCTGGCGGCCTTCGTGAGCCTGGCCTCCGCGCTGATCGGAGCGCTCGGCGCCGTTCGCGAGGCGGCCGCGTTGCCTCCGGCCGAAGCGATGCGCCCGCCGGCCCCGCCGATGTTCCGCCGCACTGCATTGAGCCGCATGGGCTTCATCCAGCGGCTTGACCAGCCGACGCGGATCCTGCTCAGGCAGATCGCGCGCTGGCCGGGACGCTCGTTCATCACGGCGGCGGGCATTGCGATGTCGGTCGCAGTGCTCGTGACCTCGATGCAATGGATCGACGCGATCAACCGGATGGTGGACGTGTACTTCCTCGATGCGCAGGCGCAGGACATCAGCGTCGGTTTCGGCGAACCACGCTCCAGCGAAGTGGAGCGCGACATCGCCCGGCTGCCCGGCGTGATGACGACCGAGCCGATGCGGGCCGTCGCGGCGAAGATGCGCGTGGGCTGGCGGGAGGAGCGTGAAGCAGTCCAGGGACTGCCCGCGGACCAGGAGTTGTACCGCGTGTACGACGCGCAGGGCCGCGAGGTGCGGTTGCCGCCAGAAGGGCTGGTGATTTCGACGATGCTGGCCAAGCTGCTTGATGTAGGCGTTGGCGATCGCATCACCGTCGAGGTGCTCGAAGGCCGCCGCCCGATGTTCGACGTCACAGTTGTCGACACGTTCGAGACCTATATCGGCTCGCCCGCCTACATGGAAATCCGCGCGCTCGACCGCTTGATGCGGGAGCGCCCGAGCGTCACGGCCGTGCACATGCGAGTGGACGATGCGCAGCGCGCACAACTGTTCAGCGAGCTGAAGAACCTGCCACGCGTCAGCTCCGTGACCGTCAAGGATGCCGCGGTGCAGACTTTCCACGAGACGATGGCCAAGACGATCACGATCTTCATCTCGTTCTTCATCGTGTTCTCGTGCGCGCTCGCATTCGGCGTCACCTACAACGCGGCGCGGATCTCACTATCCGAGCGCGGCCGCGAGCTCGCGACGTTGCGCGTGCTCGGCTTCACGCGCGCCGAGATCTCCTACATCCTGCTCGGCGAGATCGCGCTGCTCACGTTCGTGGCACTGCCGCTCGGATGCGTGGCCGGCTACCTGCTCGCGAGCCTGATCGTGCACGCGTTCGAGACCGAGCTTTATCGCGTGCCGATGGTGATACTCGCCACGACCTACGGCTGGGCCATCGTGATCGGCGTAGCCGCGACAGCCGTATCCGCCCTGCTCGTTCGGCGACGCATCGACCGCCTCGACCTGATCGCCGTGCTGAAGACCCGGGAGTGAACATGTCCCCTGCGACCAAGCGACTGTTGTTCTGGGTACCACCGGTGCTCGCGCTTGCGGCCACGCTGCTTTGGCTGTTCCGGCCGGCGGCCGTGGCAGTCGACCTCGTCAAGGTCGAGCGCGGTCCGCTGATGGTCAGCGTGTCGGACGAAGGGGAAACCCGCGTGCGCGACATGTACGTCGTGTCGGCGCCGGTACCAGGTCGGATGCGCCGCATCGACCTCGAGGCCGGAGATTCCGTCGTTGCCGACCAGACAGTCGTCGCACAGATCGAGCCCAGCGATCCCGCGTTCCTGGACGTGCGCAGCGCGGCGGAAGCACGCGCCACTGCGGAGGCCGCATCGGCGGGTCGCACGTATGCCGAGGCACAGGTGCGCCGCGCGCAGGCCGAACTCGAGTTCGCGCAGTCCGAACTGCAGCGCATCCGCGTGCTGGCGAAGAGTCACACGGTCTCGCTGAACGACCTGGATTCCGCCGAACGTCGGGCGAAGACGGCCGACGCCGCGCTCGCCGAAGCCCGCGCCAACCTGCAGGTCCGACAGTCTGAGTACCAGGTCGCACGGGCACGCCTGATGACGCCAGCCTCGCGCAAGGGCGGATCGGATTGCGCATGCGTCTCCGTGTTCTCACCGGTCAGCGGCGAAGTGCTGCGCATTCTCACGGAGAGCGAGGGCGTGGTTCAGTCGGGCACGCCGCTGATGGAAGTCGGCGACCCCAACAAGCTGGAGATCGTCGTGGACCTGCTCTCGGCGGACGCGGTGCGGGTGCAGCCAGGCCAGCGCGCGGTCATCGAAGCGTGGGGCGGACCGCGCCCGCTCGAGGGGACCGTGCGTCGCGTCGAGCCCTTTGGATTCACGAAGGTTTCCGCGCTCGGCATCGAGGAGCAGCGCGTCAACGTGGTGATCGACATCAATGAGCCGCGTACTGAGTGGCAGCGGCTGGGACACGGTTACCGCGTCGAGCCGCGCATCGTGCTGTGGGAGGCGCGAGACGTGCTCAAGGTGCCGCTGTCGGCCTTGTTCCGCCAGGGCACGCAATGGGCGGTGTTCGTGGACAAGGGTGGGCACGCAGACCTGCGCACAGTCGAGATTGCGCACGAAAACGGACTGGAGGCCGAGGTCACGTCCGGTCTCGAAGCCGGCGAGAGGATCGTGCTGCACCCCGGCGATCGCGTTACGCCGGGCGCGAGGCTGCTGGATCGCGGCGAGAGCCAGTGATCAGTCGAATCCGGGCGGCGGCGTGAAGCCGCCGAATTCCTGCTCGACGAGGCGCGCGAACGCCAGCGTGGTCCGGTCGTCGAGGTACGCACCCATCGCCTGCAGGCCGATCGGTGCGCCGGTCGTCGCATGTCGCCCGGTCGGAAACACGGTGACCGGCAAACCGGCCTCCGACGCCAGCGACGGAATCGCGCTCAGCCGATAGTACGGGTAACGTACGCCATCGATGACGAGCGTGCGGTCGTAGAAGAATGAGTCGTCGTGAGGGAAAGCATTGACGCTGCACACCGGCGACAGCAGCACGTCGATGTCGCGGAACACGGACTCCCACTGTCGCTTGTAACGTTCGCCGACTTCGAGCATCTCGATAAGCAGCGCCGCGCTGCCCTCCAGTCCATCGGCGATCGCCAGCAGGAACGGGTCGTCGTATGTCCGCATCTTGGCTGCCGCCTTGGCACGCGCGCCCGGCGGTGTCGCCCCGCCCAGCACGCACTGCAACTGGGTCAGGTAGTGCTTGTAGTACTGCGCAAGATCTCCGACATGCCGCGCAACGTCCACGTCGTGCACCTTTGTGCCGCGCTTCGCGAGGCCTTCGGCAAGCGCCTGCTGCGCATCGAGGATGCTCCGCTCGACCGGGATCCAGTCGGGCACGCGAAGGATGCCGACGCGGCAAGCCTCCAGCGATTCGAATCGTGGCGGCGGCAAATCGATGCGCCACGCCCTGGCGGCGAGCCCTTCCGCGCCGGCCAGGACCCTGAGCAGCAATTCGAGATCTTCGGCACTGCGGGCCAGCGGTCCCTGCACGGCGAGGCCGAGCGCGGGGTTCGGCACATTGCCTCGCCAGGGGAAGTGACCACTGTTCGAAGTGACGCCGGAACTCGGCTTGTGGGCAAACAGGCCGCAGAACGCTGCCGGGATGCGGATTGAGCCGCCGATGTCGCTGCCGAGTTCGGCCGCGGACAGGCCCGCGGCCACTGCCGCCGCTCCTCCTCCGGTGCTGCCGCCGGAAGTGAGGTCCGCATTCCAGGGATTCGCCGTGCGCCCGAAGATCTTGTTCACTGCCTGCCAGTCCGCGTTGGCCACCGGCACGTTGGTCTTGCCAAGGATCACTGCGCCAGCCGCTCGCAGGCGCGCCAAGTTCGGTGCGTCTTCGTCCGCGATCGCAAGATCGGGCTCGATCATGCCGCCGGTCGAGGGCAGTCCAGCCACGTGGATGCCGTCCTTGATGGTCATTGGCAGGCCAGCGAGCGCAGGGCTGACGGAACCGTGGTCGCGTGCCGCATCGATGCCTCGCGCGCATTGCATCGCCCGATCGTGGTCCGGCAGCACGATCGCGTTGACGCGCGAGTTCAAGCGCTCGGAACGACCCCGATACTGCGCGGCCCAGTCCGCTGCACGACACTCCCCGGACCTTATGGACGCGAGGATCAGACTGGCTGGGGAAAACGGGTTCATTGCGCACTCCGGACCGCCGTTTGGTCGCATTCTGCCCATGCTACCGCCGCGCGAAGGCGACCATGAAGGAAGACTACGCTGAACCCGCGCCGCGATGCGTACGCTTCCTTATAGGGAGCCACAAGGTTCGTCAGTACGCTCCGCAGGCATGTCCACCACCCTGGACAAATACAGCGCCCCGCAGTGGCTCGGCGACAAGGCCACGCGCCGCTTCCACGTCATGGCGAAGCCGGCCGGCTCCGCCTGCAACCTCGACTGCGCCTACTGCTTCTACCTGAGCAAGCGCGAACTCCCCGGCGGCCCCGGCTCCGGGCACATGAGTGACGAGACACTCGAGCTCTTCGTCCGCGACTACATCGCGAGCGTCACCGGGGACGAGGTCGTGTTCTCGTGGCAGGGCGGCGAGCCTACGCTGCTGGGCGTCGGCTTCTTCGAGAAGGTCGTGCGACTGCAGCGCAAATATGCGAAGGCAGGCCAGCGCATCGAGAACGACCTGCAGACCAACGGCACGCTGCTCGACGCCGACTGGGCCAGGTTCCTGAAGGAGCATCGCTTCCTGGTCGGGCTGTCGATCGACGGCCCGAAGGAACTGCACGACCGGCTGCGAATCACGAAGCACACGCAGCCGACGTTCGACCAGGTATTCGCCGCGGCCCAGCTGCTGCAACGCTTCGCAGTGCCGTTCAATACGCTCACCTGCGTGCATCGCCACAATGCATCGAAGCCGCTCGACGTCTACCGCTTCCTGCGACGCGAGCTCGGCTCGACGTACCTGCAGTTCATACCGATCGTGCAGGCGCGTGGCTTCGAAACCTCGGCACCACAGAAGTGGGACGAGTCGCGCCTGCCGGTCGTCGGCTCGCCGGAATCACGGCCCGATCATCCGGAATCGGTCGTCACCGACTGGTCCGTGGATCCAGACGAGTACGGTCATTTCCTCTGCAAGGTCTGGGACGAGTGGCTCGCCCGCGATTACGGCAAGGTGCTGGTGAACTTCTGCGAGACGCTGGTCGCACAGCACATGGGCCTAGGGTCGCAGCTCTGCATCAACGCGGAATTCTGCGGCAAGGGCGTCGTCGTCGAGCATGACGGCAGCGTCTACGCCTGCGACCACTACGTCTACCCGGAGTACCGGCTCGGCACGATTCGCGACCGCTCGCTCGGCAACATGGTCTTCGATCCGCGGCAGGTCCAGTTCGGCTATGCCAAGTCCGAGTCGCTGCCGAAGTACTGCAGGGAGTGCCCGTTCCTGGCCGACTGCTGGGGCGAGTGCCCACGCAACAGGTTGGTGCGGGCGCCGGACGGCGAAACCGGGCTCAACTACCTGTGCCCGGGACTCAAACGGTTCTTCGCACACGCCGTGCCGGAGGCGGACAAGATCGCGCGCAGGCTGCGCAAGGCCCCGCCGGCGCAACCTCGGCAGCGTCTTTAGCGGGCCACGAATCCGCCCCCGGCTCACTGCCGAGTCGAATCGCAGCTAGTCCGGATGGCCGGGCACGGACCGTTGTGCTATTTGTTCCCGGCTCCCCCCAATAACGAGGAAGGACATCCCTATGAGCTTTTTCGGGAAGATTCTTGAGAAACTGGGACTGAAAAAGGCTGAGGCCGCCCCGGTCCCGCCGCCGCAGCCCACGATGCCACCGCCGATGGCTGCACCGGTACCGCCGCCGCCACCGCCACCGCCGAAGCCCATCGCCATCGTCGACGTGGTCGCGCAACTCGAGCAGTGGGCGGCCGCAAATCCTCAGAAGCTGAACTGGAAGGTCTCGATCGTCGACCTGCTGAAGCTCCTCGACATCGACAGCAGCTTCGCGGCCCGCAAGGAACTGGCCACGGAACTCGGCTGCCCGGCCGACCTGATGGGTGACTCGGCGAAGATGAACATGTGGCTGCACAAGACCGTGCTGAAGGCGATCGCCGACAACGGCGGTAACATTCCGGACGAGTTGTACAACTGATGAATTGAGGCGCCGCGTTGCGGCGCCCGTCGAAATGAAAACGGACGCGCTGCTCATCGCAGCGCGTCCGTTCTTTTTCCTGGGCCCTGCAGGCCCCGTCGACCCGTTCAGGCCTTCTTGCCGAAGACCCCGAGCGCGCGCAGGATGAAGATCAGCAGCGCGGCGCCGGCCAGCGACACCACGAAGCGCATGATCGAGTTCTCAGGCGCGATGCCGATCAGGCCCGCCAGGAAGAACCCCAGGAACGAGCCCACGATCCCGACCAGGATGTTGGCGATCATGCCCATCTGGGCATCCGTCTTCATGAAGATGCTGGCCAGCCAGCCAACGACACCGCCGATGATCAGCGTAATAATCAGGTTCATTGAGAATTCCCTTGTAAGTTATTGAAATCCCTGACCTACCCCCTCAGGGTCCGCTCGTCACTCGAGCTCGATCTTGTTGTAGACCTTGTTGACGCCCTTGATGCCCTTGGCGATCTCGCCGGCCTTGATCCGGGACTGCTCGCCGTGGATGAAGCCGGCCAGCAGCACCTGGCCGTTGTACACGTCGGTGTTGATGCTCCAGCCCTTGCTGGCATCCTCGCCGGTCAGCTTCGACTTCAGCGTCGCCTGGATCGTCGTGTCGTCGATCGCCTGGCCAGCGGAGCGGTCTTTCTTGATGACCACGAGGCCGTCATACACCTTGGTGACGCCCTTGACCGACTTCGCCGCGTCCATCGCGGCCTTCTTCTCGGCTTCGGACTCGAGGAAACCACCCAGCTGCACACGACCCTTGGACACTTCGACGTTGATCGCGGTCGAGGGCACGCCCTTGGTGTCGATCAGCTTGGCCTTCACCGAGCTGGAAAGCGTCGTGTCGTCGATGGCCTCGCCGGTCGTCTTGTCGGCATAGGCCGGCGCGATGAACGCCACGCACGACAGCGCGGCCAGCAGCGTCAATTTGATCTTCAGCATCGGAAACTCCTTGTGGGGATGGACGCCGTCTTCACCAGAAGCGGCGGCGGCGCGTGCCCCATTCTAACCGAAGCCGGGCCGAACCGGTCCTCAGAGCTGCGAACTGACGGGCAGCACTCGCGCAATCCAGGCCTGGAACTTGCGGCCAAAAGTCGCCTCCGGAGCGCTGTCGAACGTATTCGTACCGTCGCTCCAGCGTATGTCCCCGTCCTGCAGCGTCACCTGCCAGGCTCGGGCGCCCGAGGACTCTTCCGCAAACAGTTTCTCGAGCTGGGCAGCGATGACGGTGTTCTCGACGAACACACCCTGCTCGCAATTGAGCGACGTCGAGCGGGGGTCGAGATTGTAGCTGCCGACGAAGACGATCGAGCCATCCACCGTCAGTGCCTTGGTGTGCAGGCTCGCGCCCGACGATCCGAAGAAGCTCGACTTCGTCTCGCTGCCCGCCAACGGCTTCAACTCATAGAGCTTTACGCCGCCTTGCAGCAAGGGCTCGCGCCACTCCGAATAGCCGCCGTAGACGGCCGCAACGTCATTGGCCGCGAGCGAATTCGTCAGGATTCGCACGTCGCTGCCCGCCTTCGCCGTGTCGACGAACACCTTCGTACCGGCCTCGCCGGGCACGAAGTACGGCGACAGGATCGAAAGGTTCCTGCGTGAACTCTTCACGGCCGGGCCGAGCAGCGTCAGCACCTGTGAGCCCGCGATACCGCCACCCTGCCCCATGGCCTTGAGCGGGTCGTCCGACACGAAGCGGAACTTCGCCGACCACTCCATCGGCCAGTCGCCCGCCACCAGTCGCTGCACCTCGTCGCTCTGCCGAAGCTCGTCGACAAACTCTCGCTGGCTCTCCGTCGGGGCGTACGCCTTGACCTTGTCCCGCAGCGCCTGCAGGGCCGCCGGCGACACCTCCTTCGGCGCGAGCACGTCCATCGGATAGGCGAGCGGCGAGTTCCAGTACTTGTCGAACGACGCCGACGCCTCGCGCACGATCGGCCCGACCATCGCGAAATCCAGGTCCACGAAATTGACCTCCTCGCTCGCGCCGAAATACTCGTCGCCGAGGTTGCGGCCGCCGACGATGGCGATACGGTTGTCCGCGATCCAGGTCTTGTTGTGCATGCGCCGGTTGATGCGGCTGAAGCTGCCCATCGCCTCGAACATGAACGTGAGCGAGCCCGCCCGCGACTGGAACGGATTGAACATCCGTACCGAGATGTTCGGGTGCGCATCGAGCGCGGCGAAGCCGTAGTTCTTGCTGCGCGCATCCATGTCGTCGACCAGCAGCCGGACCTTGACGCCACGATCCGCGGCCTCGAGCAGCCGGTAGGCGAGAGCCATGCCCGTGCCATCGCTGTTCCAGATGTAGGTCTGCACGTCGAGGCTGCGGCCGGCGACCTTGGCGGTGCGCGCACGAATCGCGAACGCCTCGGGTCCTTCGCGCACCAGCCGGAAGCCGGCCTCGCCGGGATGCGCCGCTTCGACAGGTGCAATCCTCTCGTCGAGAGCGGTGCCCTGCCCCTCGGGAATCGCCGACTGCACGGGCAGGTCGGGCCGCGGCTCGAGGCTCGCGCACCCGGCCAGGAAGACTACGACCAGGACGGAAAGCAGGCGGTCAATACGCAGCATTGGATCTCTAGCCATGGCAGCACATGGACGCAATTAGAAGCGCCCTCGCGTCGCCTGTCGAGCGAATCCGCAGCTAGGCGTCGAGACGGCCACGAAGCGTTGCGATCTCCCCACGCCAGCGGGCCACGACCGGGTCGGAGGCCGGCTCGAAGCCACGATCACGCAGCCGGCGCTTGCGGAATGCGAGCTCGTTCTGCGCGTTGACCAGCCTGGCCGACGATGCCCGGCGCGTGCCGTCGACGCGTCGCGTGCGATAGCGTCGGTCGGCCACGATCGCGGCGTACTCGGCGCCGGTGATCGCGTGGCCCACCTCGTCGGCCAGTTCCTCGCGAATCACCGTGCGCTCGGCCTCGCCGCTGCGCCGGATGATCCACGCCAGCAACAGGACGAACGGCAGGAAGATCACCAGGTTCGAAATGCTGGTCTGCACCATGGCCTGCAGCAGGCCGACGTCGGGCGGCGCGACACTCTCGGTCGGCGGGGCCTCGCCGGCGCGCGACGAGGCGATCGCGAACACCAGCGGCAGCGAGTTGTTCCACGCGTGCGCGAGCACCGCGACCAGGTAGCCCGCGACCGGCGCAAGCCAGCGGACGAACCGGCTCCGCGTGGCGCGCGCAAGCCCGAGCGCTGCGCCGAAGATCCCGGAGAACATCGCGTGGCCCGCGAGACCCAGCCACGCGTAGCGCGCGCCGAGCTGGAATCCGTAGGGCGCGTCGCCGAACTGCACGAAATTCTGCTGCACGTACAGCGCGGACTCGAACCAGTTGAAGCCCGCACCCACGAGCGCGCCGTAGACGAAGCCGTCGCGCACGTTGTCGAACTCCGACCTCATCAGCCAGAACAGCAGCACGATGCCGATGCCCTTCGCGGTCTCCTCGACCAGCGGAGCGGACAGTGGCGCGCCGATCATCAGCGCTGCGTCGGGCCCCAGCATTTCCTTCAGCGCGGCATTGTGCTCGAGCCACTGGGAGATCGCGAAGATCACCGCCGTATTGGCCGGCATCGCGATCGTCGTGGCGATCAGGCCGCCCCACAGGAAGGCCGCGGCAAAGAGCCACGGCGATTCGCGCTCGCGACGATCGAGGAACCAGAGGATCACGAGCGGGATCACGGAGAGCAGCGAGGAAAACGCCAGCGCGGCCATGAACACGTGGGCCGCCTGGGTGCCGAGCCCGCCCACGACCGCGCAGATGATCAGTGCGGCAATGACCAGCAGCAGGCCGATAGAGATCGACACCGTGCGGGCGACGCGGGGCCGACGGAGCGGCGATGCAAGGGGTATGGGGGTGCTCATCGGAACGGACTATGTCGGCGCCGGCGCGCGATCGCAAGCCTCGTGATCCTCGAGCCGCAGCAGCGCCTCCGGGTTCGCGCAGTCGCGCCCGACGAAGAACGCCTCCTCGCCGAGCAGCGGGTCCACGACCCAGCCGACGCTGTATGGGTGCGGAAAGAACGCTGATTGCGTGCGACGGTCGGTCGAGCTGAAGAAGGCGCCGAGTCCCGGATGGCTGTGATACCAGCCGACCACGATCTCGTGCGGTCCCCGGCTCAGCCGGGCACGCTCCCAGACACCGGACTCCATGCGCAGCGAGATCCCGGAACTCGAGAAATCGAGCGCGGCGATGGCCTGTCGAACGACGACCACGCGCGAGGTTTCGACCACCGCGGGATCGCCGGCGAAGACCTCACCGATCAGCAATCCACCCTGCTCTTCGTCCGAGCCACGCAGGTGCGACATCACCGTCGCCCGCACCGAATCCGGCACGACCATGAGCACCCCCGGCCCACGCGCGAGAGCTTCGCCTGCATGCGGGATGCGTTGCTGCAATGCTGACAGAGGCTGCAGCGGAAGATCGGCCGGCGCGTTGGTCCAGCGCATCAGGTCTGCGCCTGGAACTCGGCCGAGCACGACGGGCAACGCACCTTGCCGCTGCGCCCACGCGGCAGGCGGAGATTGCGGCCGCAGGCGGGACACGAGCGCACGATCTTCTCGACGACCTGGTCAGCCGCAAAACGGTCCGTCGGGAATGCGCCCGGGAATTCGCGTCGCCTGCCTTCGTACCAGGTCGCGGCTTCGCGATTGGCGGGCGACGCAGTGTTGATCAGCAGTGAGTCGAACGTTACAAGCCGCAGCAACCGCTGCACGAAGATGTCGAGTCCCTGGGCTGCGATCCAGCGCGTACCGAGGCATATGATTCCGGACGGATAGACGTTCGGGTGGTAGATCGGCGTACGCACCGTTGCCACCGGTGCGACGAACGGGTAGCGCTCAGGCAATGCGACGTGGACGACCACGCGCGATTCGCGCTGCTCCGGATAACGCGTCGAACCCGCGGTAATGCATGAGAAGACCGACACCAGCTCGGGCCGCGCCTCGGAGGGCAAGCTCTCGAACTCGACGCGGCCGCGCGATGCCGCGGCCAGCGCCTTCAGCAGCTCGACGTCGGAGCGCAGCCGCAGCGAACTCGTCAAGGCGGCAGCACCGCGAACCCAGCGATCAGCCGGCCACCAGCACCGGCTGCACCTCGAGCACGTCGCCGGGACGAACCCCTTTCGACAACGAGTCGCCGGGAGCCAGCGCCTTGCCGGTCGTTGCGTTGACCAGCGTGTAGTCCGTGTCCGCCGGCAACGCCCAGTTGTCCACGGCCGCCTGGATGATGTCGGCGCCAGTGCTGTGCCCGTCGAGGTTCAGTTCGGCGCGCCGTGTCTGGTCGGCCGTGCGCACGACGAGGTTCATTTCGCTCGACATGGTCATTCCTCCTCGAAATCAAAGCAGACGGTGCGCCCGCCGATGTCGGCCAGAGCGAACTTGGCTGGCACGGGTCGCGCGCCGAAGCGCTCCACGAGTTCGCCGAGCTCGAAGCGCTGCCGGACCTCGATGCGCACGGCCGGTGTCGCGCACTGCGGGCACGACGCAATCGAATCGTCGAAGTCCGCGGCGCGGTGGTCGACGTACTTCGCAGCCTCGGGCAGCGGTCCGCACGCCGCGCACTCGTAACCCGTCACGATCGGGTCGCTGAGGCGCAGCACCTGGCTGAGTGCCGCGGCGTCCAGCTGCGCCATCTCGGGCGCGAGCGCCCAGCGATTCCTGGTGCGCACGACCCTCGGCTGCTCCCGGAATCCGTCGCAAGCCGGGCAACCGTCGGTGCGGCCCAACTCGACGGCCGAACTCGCTCCGGAAATCGTGTCCATCATCACTCGACGCGCCGTGCGATGCCCGCCATCGGCCGCCCCGAGCCGGAGCGCGGTCGACGCCGCAAGCGCGCCTGCGATGCTGGCCGTGACCGCGGTCGTCGGCACCTGCCGCGACGCATGAGCCCGCCGCAGCAGCCCGCCGCACGAATAGCGTTCCGCCATTCGCGCATACGCGGACTCGGGCAGGTGGCACTCGTAGCACGCGCCGCCCCACGAATCGCCGAACGGAAACGACTCCACCACCGCATGCCGGCTGTCGATGCCAGCGTTGACGAGGTTCGTCCCCGCGATCAGGCACATCTGGTTCAGCCGTACGCGTGCCTCGAAATTGTCCACGGCGCCGATCGCGCAGTCGTACTGGCCGAGGCTCCACACGCTCAAGCCGTCCCAGAAGTCGCCCTCGATCGCCCGGAGACGGACGTTGCGGTCGAGGTCGCCGGCACGCTTCACGACGGCCGTGGCCTTGCACGTGCCGATGTCGGATTCGCGCAGGAAGACGCTGCGGGTGAGGTTGTGTTCCTCGACGTCGTCGAAGTCGTAGACATCCACCGCGCCGACGCCGAGCAGCGCGAGGTTCTTCACCACCTCGTTGCCGATCGCGCCGGCACCGACGACCACGATACGTGCGGCCCGCACCCGGTCCTGCGAAAACCAGTCGATCTGGTCGTGCCGCCGGTAGCGGTCGGTGCGCATCTCAGTCGCGCGCCATCACGACGGCGCGGAAATCGCGGCCTCCGCATGACGCGCAGCGTCCCGAGTTCTCGCGCGCCAGCACGGCAACGCTGTCGGAGTGATAGAGCGCGAGGCAGTTGCTGCACCGGACCAGCGGCTTCGTCGCGTCGATCGCGGCGCCCGAGTAAGCGTCGCGCACGCCGGCAACGTCTACCGGATGCAGCACATCCGGGCCCGTATCCTTAGCCTCGGTTGCACCGCCCTGCCATGCGCGGGAGCGCGCCCGGGGGCGCCAGGTGCGCCCGTCGCGCGGCGTTGGTCCGTTGCGCCGCTGGTTCGCGATCATCATGAAGATCGCGAAGAAGGCGAACAGCAGCAAAGGGAGAAGTCTGGCCACGTTGGCGCCCGCTCGCGTGCTCGATGCCCGCATCCTGTGATGATCCCTGGTTGAGCCAATCCAGCCCGGCTGGCGCCACAGTCTACCGTGCGCCGGCTGCATCGTGCCGGACCCTCGCGCTAGATGATGCTGCGACGGCCAATTTTCAAGTGACCGCCTCAGCCGAGCACCAGCGCGCGCTCGACGAACCAGTATGTTCCGACGGCAAACAGCGCCGCGGTCACGTGGTCGAGCGCCCTGCTCCGCGCGTGGGCAGGCATCTGCGCGGCCGCAAGCGCGACGCCTGCAACCACCACCAGCGCGAGCAGCTGGGCGGCCTCGACCCCGAGGTTGAATCCGAGCAGTGCCGTCAGCAGGCGCTCGCGCGGAATGTCGAGTTCGAGCAGCGCGCCGGCAAAGCCCGCGCCATGCGCCAGGCCGAATGCGGCCGCGAGGACCGGCGCAAGCCGCCGCGCCGATTCGCCACTCAGACCGCCAGCACAAGCCGCAAACATCGCAGTTCCCGCGACGACAGCCCAGGGTAGAAGCGAGGCCCCCACGAGCTTTGCCGCCAGCGGCACGGCCGCAACCACCCCGAGCGTGATCCATCCGGTGTGCGGCGCCCGACCCGGGCGGGACGCGTAAGCCTCCCCGGCCGCAAACGCGACCGTGAATCCGATCAGCGCCTCGACCGCGGGCACGTTCGGGCTCAGCCAGCCGACAGCCACCAGCCCGAGCGTCAGTGAATGCCCCAGCGTGAACCCGGTGGCGGCCCAGAACGCGCGCCCGAAGCTGCCTGCGAGCAACGCGAGGGCCAGCAGGAACGCGAGGTGGTCGACACCCGACAACACGTGCTCGAGCCCGAGGCGGAAGAATGCCCCGAGGTCCGTCGGTGGGGCCGCGGCAGCCGCCCCGACTTCGAACTCATGGGACCGCACCGTCGCCAGCACTTCCTGCGCCTGTCCGCCGGGGCGCGCGACGCGCGCATAGTGGACATGGCTGGGCGAGACCTCGAAGAACGCTCCGATGACGACCTCGACGGGCACCTGGTCGATCGGTTTCGGACAGACGAAGGACATCTCGACGCGGACGTCGCCGCGGGCCGACCCGAGCACCTTCGGCGCACCGAGGCTGCACTTCGTGCGCTGCTGCGTGACTGCGACGGTGTTCGCCAGGTGACCGGCCAGCAGCGACCCGAGGTTGCTCGAGTCCGCCTGCTCGCTGAGTTGCGTGACCCGGCGTGCATCGACCTGGAACACACCGGTCAACGTCGAGCCATCGACACTCCAGCTGGAAAAAGACTGGCTGCGTGTATGCGCCGCGGCCGGCAAGCTCGTGAGCAGCGCAGCAGCGAAAACTGCGAGCAGCCGAACGATCACTGTCGCGTCACCGCCACCGGGGCGTCGTCCGCGTAACGGATCTTCGCCGACCGCCTGAGCCCCTGCAGGTAGTGCGCGAGCGCGGACTCGGCCTGTCGGCGGCGCCACTCCTCCGCAACGACGTCCCGCACAGTGTCGAACGGCGGGGCTTGCCCCTCGCGCTTGTCGAGCAGGAACACGAACGTAGGCACCCCGCCCGCATCGACGGGACCGGCGACTTCGCCCGCCGCAAGCGAGATCGCCACGTCGCGGACGACCGGGCCCGCATAATCGGCAAGCTTGCCGGCCGGCAACAGCGTGTCGGGGACGATTACCGACTCCGCGCCTGCGTTGTGGGCCGCGGAATCGAAATCCTGCCCGGCGCGCAGCGCCGCACGCATTGCCTCAACCTGCGCTCCGTCGGCCGACGGGAAGCTGACCACACGCACGCGCAGCTGCGGCGCGGGTCGTGCGAGCTGGGGGCGCTCGGCGTAGAAACTGCGAAGTTCCTCGTCGCTGGGCTTGCGGCCTGCCGCCTCGGCTGCGGCGAACTGCACCATCGCGTCCACCAGCGCCTTGCGGACCGCGAGATCGCTGGTACCGAGACCGAGTTCCAGCCCGCGGCTGACCAGCAGCTCCTCGTCGACCAGCCGATCGAGCGCGCGTCGCGCGTCTGCGGTCGTCAGCGGAGAGCGCTTGTCGGCAGCGAGTGCACCCAGCGCCCGCTCGTAATCCGCCCGCGCCACCTCGATGCCATTCACCGACGCGATTGCATCACGTCCGGGTCGCCCGAATCCGGGCTGGCCCAGCGCGCCCCACAACGCCGCGGCGAGCCCGACCACGGCGCCCGCGGCGAGCAGCCGTCCCGTGCGTCGAGCGGGCCCGTCGCGATCCCCGCCTTCAGCCACGCGACGCAGCGGTTGGGTGGTACAGGTAGATCGGCGACGACCACGCGCGCGGCTCTGCCGGCGCAGTGCAGTCGCCGGGACCGCTGCGATAGTCACCGAAGCACAGCTTCGCCTGGGTGCAGCGTCCCGACTCGTCGCGCACGCACTCGATCGGCTTCGCGTTGATCGTGGGCTCCGCTTCCTCGATCGCGCGCACGTAGTAAATCGCGTCGCGCCCACCGGCCGCATACGCGGGATCGGTGAAAGTGAAGCTGCAGCCGTTCGGGTTCGCATCGCACTGGTGCACGATGAACTTGTCCTCGATCAGCCCGTCGACCGGCTCGCCCGGCTGCACCTGCGGCCGGATCCGCACGACCTCGACGCGCGTGATCAGCTTGCGCTCATCCGACGGGTTATCGCACTCGCCCGAGCACAGGTGCTGCACTCGCTCGGCATCGATGCCCGTCCTCGCGAAATCGGGGCAGCCAGGCTTCTGCTTGAACGAGCCGACCGCCCGCACGGTGAACGTCGGCGATTCCGCAGTGGTCATGTCGCCGCCCATGCGCGCGACGGTACCGGTCGCCTCGCGCGCATCGAACCACAGCAGGATCTTGTGGCCCGAAGTCGCGTAGACCTCGCGCTTCTCGAGCGCGTCCCAGATCGCCTCGCGGGTACGGTCTTTCGCGTGCACCGCGGCGAGCCCGCCGGTCAGCCAGAACGACGACTGCCGCTCGAACTCGGTGAGCTGGAAGCCAGCCATCTTCAGCAACTCGTCCTGCGGGATCGGGTGCGGGAACGCGTCGGCCTCGCTTTGCTTGCCGAGCAGCCTCGCACGCATCTTCGCGTCGATGGCGCCCGACGCCTCGGTGTTCACGCGCCGGTTGAACTGCTTGTAACCGGTGCCCGGGCGCGCCCGGTGATTGTCGGACGATCCGATGAACCCCCAGTGGAAACGCGCCGGGTGCTTCGAATCCTCTTCGAAGCGCGACACCGACAGACCGTACTGCACGGACGTGCCCGGCCGATGATTGAACGGCGGCAGGAAGCAGTCGGTGCACTGGCCCGCGTCGAGCCAGTCCTCTGGCTGCGCGCCGCCGACCACGAGGTGGCCCGCGATGCCCATGTTGGCGTACGCAAGGCGCGCCTCGTCTGCGCGCTTGGAGCACACCTCCTCCTTCTGCCCGGTCTTCAGGCAGCGCTCCATGATGATGTCACCCGCGCGCCAGCAGCTCGGCAGGTAATTCGCAGTCGGCGGCGGACACGTGGCCGACGTGCCGTCCGCGTTGGGCACGATGTCCTTCCACGAGCGGTATTCCTCGGAATTGCCGTGGCCCGAATAGATCTCGATCAGGGTGAAGCGCTCCGGGTGGTCCTTCGGCGCGAGCGCCTTGTCCCAGGTCGTGCCGGCCGGCGTGTAGTAACCCCAGCTCGAGCCGTGCGGGATGATCAGCGGCTTCAGGCCCTGCTCGTCGAGCCTGCGAACCAGGTCGCCCGGTGTTGCCGCTTCCTCGAAGCAATCGTCCGGCAGCTTGTCGGACGTGACGTTCGGATCGCAGGCCGGCACCTTCTGGACGTTCTTGATGAAGCGATTGAAGTCGTAATAGATGGAACGATCCGGCATGTCTTCGAGTGCCAGGAATGGCGACACGCCTGGAAACGTCTTGCGCAAAGTGTCAGTCGCGACTCCGGACGCCGCGATCTGGCGCGCCGCCACTTCCCTGTCGTCGAGGCTCTCGAAGATCACGTTCTTGTGGCCGAAATGCTCGGCGGGCGTGCGGCCCACCTGCGTCCACTCGAAACCGATGAACGACACGAGGTCCGGCGACTGCGGGTCGCCCGACACGGACTGGCACTGGCGGATGGAGTCCTTGGTCTGCTTCCAGCGGTACGGCGTGCCCGCTTCGGCGTGGTCCGTGATCGACCAGAAGTCGAGGCCGGAGCAGTAAGCGCGCGAAGTCGCAGGCGTCACCGACCGGATACACGCCAGGACCACCGAGCATCGGCAGCGCCCACATGAATGCGTCCGTGGAATAGGTCGTGTGGACGTGCAGGTCGCCGAAGAGGATCTGGTCGGTCTCGCCCTCCGGAGCCGCGGCTGCAACCGCCTGGCCGCGCGCCGCAATCACGTCCGCAGGAATTGCCTTGCCGGTGATCGGACCCGCGTCCCGCTCGTGGCCGAACCAGCCGTTCTGTGCGCCGATCCACCAGAACGCGAAGCCCGCGAGCAGCAGCGCGATGAGGCCGCCGATCGTGATGAAGATTCTCTTCATTCTCGCCCCCACTGTCCGGACGTGTTCCCGCCCGTGGTCGAAGGGCGCATATAACCTTTCTCAGGCGCGACTGCAAGCGGCAGGCGCACGCAGTGGCACGAGTCTCGTCGCTGGGGCAACCTAGCAGCCCTCGCGAGGAACGGACGACGATGAACGAGCTCAGCCGCCTCGAGCCCTACACGCTGCACATCTACGACATCTCGTATTTCAGCGGGAAGATGCAGGCGTATCTCGCGTACAAGGGCATTCCCCATCGCGTGCACGAGATCACCTGGGCGGAACTCGTGGATCGGGTCGCACCGCAGACCGGGCTCGTCGAGGTCCCGGTCGTCGAGTGCGCCGACGGCTCGTTCCTGCGTGACAGCACGGCAATGATCGAGTGGTTCGAGCAGCGCTACCCTGCCGCACCGGTGCTGCCCGAGGATCCGACGGCGGCATTCTTCTGTCGCCTGCTCGAGGATTACGCGGATGAAGGCCTGTGGCGTCCCGCGCTCTACTACCGTTGGGCCTTCGCGAAGGACGCGCAGGCTGTACGCGCGCAGATTCACCGAGGATTTCCTTTCCTACCCGCTCACGCCGGCGGCAATACTGCGGCACACGGTGCTCGATCGACAGCGCCGCGTATACGTGCGCGGCGAAGGCATCACGAACGCCAATCGCGCGGACGTCGAGCGGCATTACTCCGACGAACTCGCGGACCTCGAAGCCGTATTCAGCCGCAGACCGTTCCTGTTCGGGGATCGCCCAAGCCTCGCGGACTTCGGCTACTTCGCATCGATGTTCCGGCACTTCGGCATCGACCCGACCCCGGCGCGGATCATGCGCAACAAGGCTCCCGCGGTGTACGAGTGGGTGGCGAGGATGTGGCACGCACGCTCGAATCAACTCGGCGGAACCGCCTGGGCCGCAGATGTCGACGGCCTGCCCGAAGGACTGGAGCCGTTGCTCTCAAGGGCCGCGCGCCGTTACCTGCCGGAGTTGCATGCCAACGCGCGTGCCGTCGCCGATGGCCACAGCCATTACTCGGTGCGGCTGGACGGCCAGGACTATTCGCGGCTCAGGGCCGTGCCGTTCCAAGCCTGGCGCCGTGCGGTGCTGCAGGAAGAACTGGCGGGACTGCCGCCGGTCGCGGCCGAGCGCGCGCGAGCCGTGCTCGCGCGCACGGGGTGTCTCGAGTGGCTCGAAATCGACGGCGTGCTCGAGCACGGCTATCCGCAGGGCGAGCGGCTACCCCTGTGCCAGCCACGAGCGCTGGGCAAGCTAGAGAAGCTGAGGCTGCGGATCTTCGGAACGCCCCACCATCTGGAGGCGGGGGTAGAGACCGGCCCCTAGGACGGGGCCGGCCCGGGTCAACCGAGCTTCGCGAGCTCCGCGTCAACGGTCTTCAGCATGTCCTCGGTGATCATACCGCCCGAGAAGTTGGCCACCACGGACAGCGGGAAGCCGCGCCCCATGGCGATCTGCGGGTGGGTCGAAATCCCCGGCATGTGCTGCTCCAGGATCGCCTTGGTCTGCTCGTTGTCCAGCAGGTCGCCCAGGGAGCTCTGAATCGAAAAGCCCATATCATTCCTCTCGATACTACGTGTTAAAAGACATTCCGCGCCGCAGGACAGCGGCCCGGCCTGCATCCTAGAATCTGGCGGGCCTGGACGCCAGAGATAAAGATCGACTTTGGGCTCGCTGCGGGCCCCAGGGGGAGTTCGACGACATGACTGGACGCCGTTTCGGCCTGGCCGCGCTGGTCGTTGTTGCAGTGCTTGCAGCCCTGGGGTATGCGAAGCGCGCAGATATCAGCACGCGAATCTTCGAGCGGCTCGCTGACCGGCGGCTGGCCGAGCGGCCGCTCGACGCGCTCCCGGACGGGTTGCATGTCGGCCTGTGCGGCGCGGGCTCCCCGCTGCAGGACAACGTGCGCAGCGGGCCGTGCGCACTGGTAATCGCCGGCAAGCGCGTTTTCCTGTTCGATGCGGGAGCAAGCGCCTCGCGCAATGTGACGCGAATGGGATTCAACCCAGGCGATATCGAGGCGTTGTTCCTGACGCACTTCCACTCCGACCACATCGACGGCCTCGGCGAGGTGATGCTGCAGCGCTGGGCTGGCGGCTCGCACGCCGATCCGCTGCCCGTATACGGGCCGACTGGCGTCGAGACCGTGCTTGCAGGCTTCGTGCAGGCGTACACGCCGGACCAGGGCTACCGGGTCGCGCACCACGGCCCCAAGGTTGTCCCACCCAGCGGTTTCGGTGGCACGGCCCACAGCTTTGAGACCGCCGAACCTGCTGGACGCGTGGTCCTGGTCAACGAGCCTGACCTCGAGATCGTGGCCTTCACCGTCAACCACCAGCCGGTGCATCCGGCCGTCGGCTACCGGATCCGCTACAAGGATCGCAGCGTCGTGCTGAGCGGCGATACCAGCAAATCCGCCAACGTGCAGCGTGAGGCCAGCGGAATCGACTTGCTGGTGCATGAGGCACTTTCGCCGTCGCTGGTAGGCAAGCTCGGGCACGGGGCCGCACAGGCCGGCCGGGCCAATCTCGCGCAGATTTTCGCGGACATTCCGGGGTATCACACCACGCCGGAGCAAGCCGCCGAGATCGCCCGCGATGCTGGCGTCGGTTACCTGCTGCTGAACCACATCGTGCCCGCGCTGCCGGTTCCTGGCCTGGAAGCGGCGTTCCTTGGCCGGTCGAGCCGGATCTTCAGCGGACCGATACGCGTCGGCCTGGATGGTGATTTCGTGAACCTGCCCGCCGGCTCGAAGAAGATCGAGCTGACGCACCGCGGCTGAACTCATGAAGGCGAACATCGCGCGCACAGTCGCGGGCCTGCTGACGAGTCCGCGCGTCCGCGATGCGCGTCGCGCCGCGTTCGCGCTCCGGCGTCGCATGCGTGGTGGCAACGCGATCGTGTCCTACTTTCACCAGGTCGACGATCCATATTCGCACCTGATGCTGCAGGTGCTGCCCGCATTCGTTGCGCGCCGTGGCATCGAGTTGCAGCCGCACATGGTTCTTCCACCCGGCGACACCGTCGCACCCGACCGCCCGCGACTGCAGCAATGGTCGCGGCGTGATGCGGCGGATCTCGCTGCAGCGATCGGACTCGAGTTCCCGGACCCGGATCGTCAGCCCGACCCTGCGCTCGCGGCGCTTGCCGATAGGGCGCTGGCAGCGCTGTTCGCCGGCCAACGCGCGACTGAGTCGAGCTTGACCAGCGCGCTGGCCGTCAGCGACGCATTGTGGCGCGGAGATCGCGCGCGCATCGAGTCCCTCGCAGCCGCGCCGGAGGCCGAGACCCGCGAAATGCTCGAGGCAGGAACGAAGCTGCGGAAAAAGCTCGGGCATTACCTGGGCGCCACTCTGTACTTCGAGGGCGAGTGGTACTGGAGCGTGGACCGGCTGCCATGTCTCGAGCAGAGGCTGCGTGAGGCCGGGCTCGCACGTGATTCGACGACGGACCCGGTCGTGGCGATCCCGGTCGTCGAGTGCAGGCATCGCCCGACGAACGGACACCGACCCAGGCTGGATTTCTACTGTTCGTTGCGCAGTCCGTACACCTATGTGGCCGTGCCGCGCGTGCGCAGGCTCGCCGACCACTACGGCGCCGAACTGCACCTGCGGTTCGTCCTGCCGATGGTGATGCGCGGCTTGCCGGTGCCGCGTGAGAAGCTCCTCTACATCCTGCGTGACACGAAGCGCGAGGCGGAACGGCTGGGCCTGCCTTTCGGACGGATCGTCGATCCGGTCGGTGTGCCCACGGAGCGCGGAGTCGCCGTGCTGCATCACGCAGTCGGCGCGCGCAAGGGACCGGAATTCCTCGAGTTGTTCATGCGCGGTGTGTGGGCCGAAGGCATCGACGCCGGCAGCGACGACGGCCTGCAGCAGATCGCCGGCAGGGTTGGCCTCGACGGCGCGTTCGTCACCGCGGCGCTCGCCGATTCGTCGTGGCGCGAAGTCGCCGCAGCGAACCGCGAGGAGATGCTCGCGCTCGGACTGTGGGGCGTGCCTTCATTCAGGGTCGACGAGGCTCCGGCCCGCTGGGGACAGGATCGACTCTGGCGCGTGGAACGAGACCTGATCGCGGCGACGCAGGCCGTGCCGCTGCGCGCGACGTGACTCCATACGACCTTCGATCGCAATGAGGGGACCCTGACGCATGCAATCGACGACGACATCACGCGCGGGCCAGCGTGCCCTGCCAACCGTGAAACACGTGCTGCGCACGCCGGATGCCCGGTTCAAGGACGTGCCGGATTTTCCGTACGGGCCGCGATGGACCGAGATCGGTGGCCTGCGGATCGCGCACATCGACGAGGGTCCCGCCTCCGCCGACCCGGTGCTGCTGATGCACGGCGAGCCGGCCTGGTCGTTCCTGTATCGCAAGATGATCCCGGTGCTGGTCGCGGCAGGTCACCGCGTGATCGCTCCCGACCTCGTCGGATTCGGGCGCTCCGACAAGCCTGCGGATCCGGGCGACTATTCGTACGGCAACCACGTCGCGTGGATGAGCGCGTGGCTCGAGGCAAATGACTTCCGTCACCTGACTCTCTTCTGCCAGGACTGGGGTTCGCTGATCGGGCTGCGGATGGCGGCGGAGATGCCAGAGCGGTTCGACCGCCTCACGCTCGGCAACGGCGGCCTGCCGACGGGCGCGACGCCCTTGCCACGCGCGTTCCAGATCTGGCGCGCGTTCGCGCGCTGGAGCCCCCTGTTCCCGATCGGCCGCATCGTCAATGCCGGATGCGTGAACAAGCTTTCGGAGGCCGAAATCGCGGCCTACGATGCACCATTCCCGGAGTCGCGCTACAAGACCGCGGCGCGGCTGTTTCCGGGCTTCGTTCCAGCATCGCCGGACGACCCGGAGCGCGCCAATAACGAGCGCGCATGGGAAGTATTCAAGCGCTGGGACAAGCCGTTCCTGACGTTGTTCAGCAGTGGAGACCCGATAACGCGCGGCGGTGAGCGCGTGTGGCAGAAACTCGTGCCAGGCACGCAGGGACAACCGCACACGACGATCCGCGGCGCCGGACATTTCCTGCAGGAAGACAAGGGCCCCGAGATTGCGCGGGCGATCGCGGCCCTGATCCGCGCCACGCCGCGGAAGTAAGCAGGAGTGCGCATGAGAACCCGTACGAAAGTCGCGCTGGGCGTCGTGGTGGCGATCGCGGCACTCGGTGCACTCGCGTGGCAGCGCTACTGGTACTACCTGCCGGGCCTGATCGCCGACCTGCGCGACCCGGTCCACGACAATCGTCCGGTCGAATGGCAACCGGGGCCCGATACTGCGGCACAGCCGCCCGGCCAGCGGCCGCCCAACATCATCGTCATCCTCGCCGACGACCTCGGCTACAACGACCTCACGCTGAACGGGGGCGGCGTTGCGGACGGATCGGTTCCGACGCCGAACATCGACTCCATCGCGCGCGACGGCGTCACGCTCGCCAATGGCTACGCTGGCAACGCCACGTGTGCGCCCTCCCGAGCTGCAATCCTCACCGGCCGCTATGCGACCCGCTTCGGTTTCGAGTTCACGCCGACGCCGGTCGCGTTCTCGCGGCTGATCCACAAGATGTCGAAGGGTCCACCGCCGGACATCTATCACGCAGACCTCGAAGCACAGGTGCCCGCCATGAAGGCGCAGGCCATACCGGCCTCCGAGGTAATGCTCGGCGAGATCCTGCAGAAGCACGGCTACCACACTTTGTTTCTCGGCAAGTGGCACCTGGGCGAGATGCCGGAGTCCCAGCCGCAGCGCCGCGGATTCGACGAGGCACTGGGTTTCCTTTCGGGGGCCGCGCTGTTCCTGCCGCGCGACAGCGCGGACACGGTCAATTCCTACCAGGACTTCGATCCGATCGACCGCTTCCTGTGGGCGAACCTGCGCTTCGCCGTGCAGCACAATGGCGGGCCGCGGTTCGCTCCCGCGTCGTACCTGACGGACTACCTCGCGGACGAGGCATCGAAGGCGATCGTGGCGAACCGCAACCGTCCCTTCTTCATGTACCTGTCGTTCAACGCGGTGCATACGCCGCTGCAGGCATTGAAGTCCGACTATGACGCGCTCGGCCACATCCAGGATCACCGCCTGCGGGTCTATGCTGCGATGGTCCGGTCGCTCGATCGCGGCGTCGGCAAGATTCTCGCGACGCTGAGGGCGAACGGTCTCGAAGAGAACACGC
This sequence comes from uncultured Gammaproteobacteria bacterium, assembly GCA_963696545.1. Classification (GTDB taxonomy): domain Bacteria; phylum Pseudomonadota; class Gammaproteobacteria; order Steroidobacterales; family Steroidobacteraceae; genus RPQJ01. The sequence goes on along the minus strand of CAVOKQ010000012.1, from coordinate 137,446 downwards.
TGGTCGTGTTCACGAGTGACAATGGCGGCGCGCACTACATCGGCCTGCCGGACATAAATCGGCCGTACCGCGGCTGGAAGGCGACTTTCTTCCAGGGCGGCGTCCGCGTGCCTTACCTCGTCAAGTGGCCGGCCGCGCTGCCGCGTGGCGCTCGCTTCGAATACCCGGTCGCACACATCGACATCCTGCCGACGGCCGTGGCCGCAGCCGGGGCCACGTTGCCATCCGACAGGGTCATCGACGGCGTGGACCTCGTGCCCTTCATCACGGGCGCGAAGGCGGATCGTCCGCACCAGAACCTGTTCTTCAGCGACGGGCAGTACCGGATGGCGATCGTGGGCGACTGGAAGCTGCAGGTCTCGAGCACCCAGCAGAAGACCTGGCTGTTCGACCTCGCGACCGATCCGACCGAGCGCCTCGATCTCGCCGGGGCCCGCCCGGAGGTAGTCGCGGAAATTCAGGCGGTGCTGCAACGCCACGCCGCCGAGCAGGTGAAGCCATTGTGGCCGTCGCTGCTGGAGCACCCGATCCCCGTCGATCATCCCGGCGGCATTCCAATCGGTCCGTCGGATCAATATGTGTACTGGTCGAACTGAGCAACAGGTGCGCCGATGTCGAGTTCAACGCTGATGGTGATCCTGCCGCTCGCGGCGCTCTATGTCGCCTTCCTGCTCTGGTACGGAGGCCGGGGGAAGCCGATGAGCCGCGACGAAGTCGAGCGGCTGCTGGCGCCACTGCGCGCGGGGGCCCGTGACGACAGCGGACGCAGCCATCTCGCCGAAGTCGAACGCCTCGTCGCGCGCGACGATGGCCGTGAATTCGTGATGCACAACGTGATCCGCTACCGCAAGAAGGCGCTGTATCCACCGGGTTACGAGTACGGCGAGAGCGCCCCGGCCGCTGATCGGCGCTACGGCAAGGCGATCGTGCCCTACCTGCTCCGTTACGGCAGCCTGCCGGTGTTCATTGCCCGGCGCAGCGGCGATTTCGTCGAGCCCACGGGCATCGACCGTTGGGACGTCGTCGCGATGGTCCGCTATCGCAGCCTGCGCGACTTCCTGCGCTTCGCCAACGCGATCACGCAGGACCGGATCACGGTCCACAAGTGGGCCGCAATCGAGAACACGCAGATATTCCCCGTGAAACCGCTGGTGAGCCTGATCTTCGTCCGCGGGGCGGTGGGCGCGGCGCTCGCGCTGATCGCGTGGCTGCTCACCTGAGGTCGCTGCGGACGTATCGCACGATCGATTCGAACAGTTGGTCGCGCGGGAACGGCGCGGGATCGGACCGCCCGACGAGAAACGGGTGCACGTCCTCGAGGCTCTCCGCCACGCCCCAGTGATCCGCGTTGGCATAGCCGAGCAGCGTCGAGCCGGGGATCACGGCATCTGCTGCGATCACCTGGCCGTCGTTGCGGGCGTCGATCCGGTTGAGCCACTTCCACGTCGGCCGCAGCGCGCGGGCCACGTGTGCGCTGGTGGGGAAGGCCGCGACCGAGTAATAGCGCACGTGCGCAGGCAACGGGTTCGCCTCGAGCCACGCCCGGGCCGTGCCCGGTTGCAGGCTGCGGAGGACCTCACCGTCGCCGGGCGGACATTTCTCGTACGGCACGCTTGCGGCCATGCTGGAATACGGCGCTGCTGCGACCTCAGCCAGCGGACTGCCGAAGATGGGGCTCGCCACGCTCACTACGGCGTCCACGCCACGGGCCTGCCCGGGGAAATCGACGACGAAACGCAGGATATCGAGACCCCCTTTCGAGTATCCGATCAGGATCAGGTCCTGAGCGTCGGGCACGCTCGCGCGCTCCAGTGCGTCGGCGATCTGCCGCGCGTTACCGGCCGTACCGGAACGGCCGCTCAGTACGATCGTCTCGATCCGCGCCCCACTCGCCCTGACGCGCGCGGCCCCGGTGATGAACGGTCGCGCCCCCTCTCCGACGCACTCGCTGAACGCGCCCGTGAAAATGAAGATCGCCGGCACTCCGGCGGCGGCCTCGCTCGCAGTGTTCATTGGCCGTCGGTCCTGCTCGTCCGGAAGGCGCCAGAGCCAGCGTGTGCACTGCGCCTCCGGGTCCGTCACCAGGCCCGCGGCACGCATCGAATCGCAGAACAGGGCACGGAACCCAGCGCGACCGTCGATGATGCCCGGGGCCCCGGCAATCCTGGTGAAAGAAACCGGCGTGGACAGCAGCGAATCGGCGTCGGGCGTCGTCGCACAACCGCCGAACAGGATCGAGACGAGTGCAACCGATGAAGCGATGCTCGAGCGAATGATGCACACGACGGCTGAATGCGGCGGCTGGGGCATTTCCGTACACTCTAGCCGATGTGCGCCTCGTTCCAACTCTCCGCCCTTGCAGTCGTGCTCATGTGCCTTGCAGGGTGCGCCACGACCCCGGCGCCGCAGGCCGCGGCGCCAACTCTCGCCGAATTCATCGATGAGTCCGCGGCCACGTCCGTGCTGGGCCCGGATGCGCAGTTCATCGGCAGCCCCTACCCCGACGTCGGGCTGAGCGGGCTGTTCCCGCCGAAGGGACCGGCTCAATGCCAGGTCGCGGTGCTGCAGGGCGGCGAGGACTCTTTCGCAGTCCGCATGGACGCGCTGCGCAACGCACAGAAGTCCATCCGCATCCAGGCGCTCGTCTTCAAGGGCGACGAGACCGGCCTGCGAGTCGCCGAGATCCTGAAGCAGAAGAAGGCCGCGGGGCTCGACGTGCGCGTCATCGTCGACGCGTTCTCGAACCCGTGGCTGCAGACGCAGTGGATGTACTTCGACCTCAAGCAGAACGGCATCGAGGTCGAGGGCTACGAGGCGATGGCGCTGCAGTGGCTGAACGAGATGCCGATCCCGAAGCTGGTTCCGCACACCGACCCTGACGCGCCCGACAAGCGCTTCCACGAGAAGATGTGGATCATCGATGGCGAGACCGATCAGGCGCTCGCGGTCACCGGCGGGCTCAACATCGGCAACGAGTACTTCCGCGCGGATCCCGGCAACCCGGATGCAACGTGGCGCGACCAGGATGTCGTGCTGCGCGGCGGAATCGTCCGGGACCTGGTGACGGCATTCGACCGCAACTTCGACTACTTCGTGGCCGTGAAGAAGAGTCGCGGTATCTTCAACACCAACCTCTACTGGGACACGACCCGCAAGCTGCTGGACAAGACGGGCAAGGTGCCGATCGCGTACACCACGGATCCCGGGATCGTCGCGAACGTCGCAACGCTCGAGGCGCGGCAGCCCGCGCTCGAATTCCGTGGCGCCACGTGCCGCTTCATCCAGAACCGGCCGCGGCTCAAGGAAACCTACATCCAGCAGGCGTACGTAAAGCTGATCGAGCGGGCGAAACGTGAAGTGCTGATCGCCAATGCGTATTTCGTACCGACGCCGTCGATCGCCAAGGCGCTCGAGGACGCCGCGAAGCGCTGCGTGTCGATACGGCTGATCTCGAACAGCCCGGAGACCAACGACCTGCCGGAGATCAGCCTCGTCGGCCGTGGTTACTACAAGACATTGCTGGCCGTGAACGAGACACCTGAGGTGTCGGCCTGCAAGAGCACGGACGCCGGCCTGCGCATCTGGGAGTGGATCGGCAAGGCGCCGGACGAAACGGAGCGCCACCAGGGTACGATGCACTCGAAATTTGCCGTCGTGGACGGCGAGCGCAGCCTGGTTGGCTCCTACAATCTCGACCCGCGCAGCGAGAAGCTCAACAGCGAGACCGCCGTGGTCTTCCTGCAGACCGAACTGTCAGGCGAACTGCGGCGCAAGTACCTGTCGAACGACCTGAAGTACGCCCGCGAAGTGACGCCGGAGATGGCCGCGCAGTTCGAGGCGCCGGAGAGCGTGATCGAGCGCTTCCGCAAGTCGATCGGGAGCCTGTTCGAGCAGCACCTCTGATCAGCCGCCGGTAAGCAGCGCGTCCGGGATCTCGTAGCGTTCGTCGGCGCCGAAGCGCACGGTCGTCACGTCGTCCTTCCGCGTGGACGTCATCGCTTCCGCGGAATCCGAGGCGACCGGCTTGCCCTTCTCGAACAGGATGTTGCGCTTCAGCGATTCGGTGCCGTACAGCTCCACGGTCCCGGTGCCGTCGGTGCCGCGGCGAATCACGTTTGCCGTGCATTCCCGCGGCTTCGACTCGATGTAGGGCACGCACGCGACCTGCGCCGATGCGTGGAAGCGCGTGCCGGGAATCAACGCGTCCTGGCCGGCGGGCAGCGCCATCAACGCCGCGCCGGTCACGCCGAGCGTCAACGTGTAGTTGCTCGATTCGTTGCGACGCGCAGCAGCCCGCATCAGGTAGACGCGGATCGTGTAGTCGCCGTCGGTGGGCAGGATCCCCTTGTAATCCTCGCCCGTCTGGCCGACGTACATCGCCACGTCCTTGCTGCCCGGCGGCAGCACGTTGAAATAGTTCTGCGGGTTCGACTTCTGCAGCTGCACGGCCAGCGTCTGCCCGGCACCCGCGCGCAGCTTGTAGTCGACGGTCGCGTCGCCCTTCAACTGCCCCTTTATGACCGTCGAACTACTGCCCTTGGCGAACTGGACCTTCTCCGTTCGAATGCCGGGGTCCGACGCCATCACCGCGGCGGCGAACAGGGAAATGAATGCAAAGGTCGCGGTGGAAATGGCGATCTTCATGGCGGAACTCCGTAAGTCGTGCCGATCAATCTACGCTGGCGCTCAACTCTGGCGACGCGCGGCCTTGCGCGCAGTTGTCTTCCGTTTCCGCGGACCGGCGGCCCGTCGCGCCCGCACTGGCGCCTTGCGCCGAGCCGGCGCCTTCGTCCCCTGCGGCTCGCCCTGGACGAACACGGCCTCGAGCTCGTCGAGCGCCTCGCCGACGTGTACCGCGAGCCGCTGCACGCTCGGCACGCGGTCGTGGCACGCGGTGAACCCGAAGAAGAGTCCGCCCGCATAGCTCATCACGGTGATGTTGAGCGCCTGGCCATGCGCGAGCGCCGAGATAGGGTAATACGCCTCCATCTCCGCGCCGAGGAAATACAGCTTGCCGCGCGGCCCGGGAACGTTCGAGATGATCACGTTGTAGCTCGGCGGCACCCGCGAGCCGATCCCGGGGAACCGCGTCAGCATCTGCGGCGAACTGATCAGCACCGTGTAGTCCATCAGCGCCGTTCCGCTCATCTGTTTCAGGTACTCGCGCCCGGCGACGCTGCTGCGACGGATGATGTCGAACCGTTCGCGGACGTCCTCGACGTCGGTGCCGAGCCGCACGTTGGCAAAGCTGATGGCGTTGCCGCCGGTCTGCTCTGCGTCACGCGGCAGGGCCACCGGGATCGAAGCGACGAGCGACTTGTGCGGCAACTCGTTCAGCTCCAGCAGGTAATGGCGCAGCCCACCACTGCAGGCGGCGAGCAGGACGTCATTGACGCTGCCGCCGGCCGCCTCGCCGATCGACTTCATCCGCGCCAGCGTCGTGCCCTGGGTCGCGACACGCCGCTGTGGCGTGACGTTCGTATTCAGGATCGTGCGTGGCGCCTCGGCGAGCGAGGTGAAGTCCGGGTCGGACTTGACACCGAGCGCCGCCGACGCCGATCCGGCGAGTCCTCGCAGCAGGCTCGGCAGCGCGCGGGCCTGGTTGCGCATGATCTCGGGCAACAGCCCGAAGGCGCCCATCGGGATTCCCGGTCCCCGCGCCTTGCGCTTGCGTTCCTGCGCCCAGATCGGGGGCGTGCGGCTCTTCTTCGGATCTTCCGAGAAATTCAGCAGCCCGACGCCCGACACGCCGTCGGCCAGCGAGTGATGCAGCTTGCCGTACATCGCGAAGCGACCGCCCTGCAGCCCCTCGATCAGGTGGATCTCCCAGAGCGGCCGGTCCATGTCCATCGGGTTCGAGTGCAGCCGCGAGACGAGTATGCCGAGTTCACGCTCACCGCCGGGGTACGGCAACGCGGAGTGCCGCAGGTGATATTCGAGGTCCACCCGCTCCACCTCTTCGAAATGCGGCAGCAGGTGGCCGGTGCCGGGACCACGCAGGCGATAATTGAACGGCGGCGCGGTTACCGGGAAGCTGCGCAGGTACTCGTAAACCTGCTTCGGGAAATCGCGTGGCGCATCGGGCGGCGGCAGGAACGTCTGCAGTCCGGCGACGTGCATCGGTGTCTGGCGCGTTTCCATCAGCACGAAGCTGAGGTCAAGCAGGTTCAGCGGCTTTATGGCACCCATGATCGTCTCCCCGTGATCTGAAGCCGACTATAGGGCAGCTGCCAGTCTCCCGCGAGTCCGGTGCACTCAGGGCTTCCGCAAGGGCACCTTCGCGTGCTCGCCCTTTCCTTCGCGGATCGGATCCGTCGACTCGTTCCAGCCGAGGTCGTACACGTCCGAATTCGGAACCGGGGCGTCCGAGATGCCGATCACTATGCGCATGCCGTCAGTGAAATACGGGTCGTCGGTCAGGTTGTGCCGGGGCTGGTCGCGGGGAGCCGCACCGACGCCGCGCACGATTGCAAACCACTTCACCGCCTCCTGGTACAGGAGGCTCTGCATCACGAACTGTCGCGACTCGTCCACGTTCGGGTCGATGATGTGGGTCGTGAGGGTCGGTGACTTGGTGGTGGCCTTCACGCCGATGTCGCGGCTCACCTGTCCCACCCAGACAGGCAACCCTTCGCAGCGGAACGGTGCCAGCCAGAACCGGATGTGATTGCGCTGGGCAATGTGCAGCCGCCCACGCTGCAGTGCGATGTCCTGCTTGCGCCCGAACGCGTACAACGCGCTCACGGGCGCCTGGAACATCTCCCGGTCCGCGATCGCCGCGCCGACCATCCGGCGAACGCTGTCGACTGTGATCGCCTCCGTGAAATCCCAGCCACCCGCCGTCATGGCCGCGAGCACGTCCGTGCCATCCCCGACGATGACGATGTTCAGCGGGTCGCCCTCGCCGGTGCCGTCGGCCCTGGTCGTGCAGCATGGCAGTTCGCGGATTCGCACCCGCGCCTCGTCCGGCGTCAGGTTCGGAAACGAGTTCACCTTGTCGTAGAGCTGACGCAACGGCGACTGCACGTAATCGAATCCCTCGGTCGGCAGCAGCACGGCGAAGCGCATCCTGAGCGCATGTCCCGGCGCCGCGACCCTGACCTCCACAAACCTCCCTCCGCGCCGGTGGCTCGCGTACACGTAGCCGTCGTTGACGCTGTTGCCGCCGAGGAAAAAAGGCATCGCATGCTTGCGAAATGCCTCCCGGACCCGCTCCGTGCTCTCGTCGTCGAGATGCCGGGTCGTGGCCAGCGTCGCCTCGTCGGCCGTGAAATAGTCGGGGTCGATCGCGATCGGCAGGAGCCAGTACGGCACGTCGGTCGTGTTCACGATCCGGATCCAGATCGGCTGCACGCTCTGCTCAGCCAGCGGCACGCCGAACAACAGGGCTGATTGTTCCTCCGACGGTATGGCGAGCTGCACCGTCACGCCATCCTCCGTGATCGTCTGGATGCTGCCGGGGTCGAGCGCGACGGCTTCCGGCGCGGCGGGGGTGACCGACTGGCTCGCACACCCTGCGGTGAACAACGCGACCACCAGTAAGAGGATGCGGGTCATGCTGCTCATGCGGTTCCCCCGTCGAACCCCATGCCCTGTAGCAGGCGGGCGAACCGGGGTTCGCCGCGCAACGGGTCCAGCATGGGGTCGTTGCGTGCGTAGATCAGTCCTCCGTCGCCGACGGCGCGCGCCCGCTCGAGTGCAGTGACGGCCGCTTCCGGATCGCCCATCTGCGCGAGCACCTGGGCCTGCTGGTAAAGCGACTTTTCGCCGAGCTTGGTTCTCAGGCGCTCGAATGCAGCGCGTGCCGGGGCGACGTTGCCGAGGCGTTGCTCGGCGATCGCAATCCCGGCCAGGTTGAAGTCCATGGCCGGCTCCGCGGCGTACTCGATGCGTGCCTCGGCAGTCCTGCCCAGCATCAGCAGCGCATCTCCGATCGAAGCGTGCGCCCGGCCCATCTTCGGATTCATGGCTAACGCCTTGCGCATCGGTGGGATCGACTCGGCATATCGCCTTGCCGCGTACTCGATGGATCCGGCCGCCCGATAAATCAGCGGGTTCAGCGGATCGAGCCGCAGTGCTCGCTGCATTGCGGCCACGGCCTCGCTGTCGCGACCGACCCGCGCGCTGTACTGCGCATAGCGAGCCAGCACCGTTGCCTCGCCCGAGCCGGACTCGACGGAGCGCTCGAACGGCCCGCGAGCCGCCCGCGCGTCCAGGCGTCCCTGGAACAACGTGTAGCCGAGCGTGGAATGGGCGTCCGCCAGGTTGGGCGCAATCGCGCTGGCGCGTTCCGCAGACGCGACGGCAGCGTCGTAGAGCGCCGCGCGACGGTCCACCGTGCCGTACTGGTTCGCAATCGTCGTCAGCGATCGTGCCCGCGCCGCGTGGGCCGCTGCATATTGCGGGTCCGCGGCGATGGCTGCGTCGAATTGCGCCAGCGCCGCAGCCTCGGACGCCTCGTCCGCGGCGAGATCGTACAGGGCCCGGCCGCGCAGATATGCGTCGAACGCCGCCAGGTTCACCGTCCCCCCGGCGGCAGCCGCGTCCGTGGCGTGGCCGCTCGTCCCAGCGTCGGAGGCGACCCTGGATGCGAGCGCGCTGGCCACCGTCGACGCGATCTCACTCTGCACGGCGAAGATGTCGCTGATGCGCCGCTCGAACGTCTGCGACCAGCGACTGAATCCTGTGCCGCCGTCGATCAGGTCCGCCGCCACGCGCACCACGTCGCCCGAGCGACGCACGCTGCCATCGAGCAGGTACGCGACGCCCAGGTGCTCGGCGATCGACGCGGCATCCTCCTTGCTGTCACGGAATTTCGCCGACGACGCCTGCGCCATCACCAGCAGCCCGACGTTGCGTGCGAGTGTTGCGCGCACTTCCTCGGCCAGCCCTTCGGCAAAGTAGTCGTGTTCCGGATCACCGCCGACGTTCTCGAATGGCAGGACTGCGACGCTGTTGCCAGACGCAGAAAGAAACCGCAGGTGCAGCCCCTTGCGCCACGCCACCACGCCCCCGATCCCGGCAGCTGCGACCGCGCCCGCGACGAGCAGCAATCGACGGCGCGAAACAGTCCGCGGCCTCGCCACGGGAGTCACAGGGGTCGTCACAGGCGACGGCGACTCGCGTCCCGGGAGCGCGGCCACACCACGTACGATGGCGTCGATTTCCGCGGCACCCGCGTCGCCCTGCCAGCTCGACAGGTCGATCGAGTGATAGCGGCGAAAGCCCATTGGCGGTTCGGTCCCATCGAGCGACACCGGCACGAGCTTGTGCAACTCGCGACCCCTGGCCGCCTCGTCCAGCACCCAATCGGAAGCGACGGATGCCTGCGACCACGCCACGACCACCGCATCGCAGGTATTGATCGTCGCCTCGATGGTCCTGGCGAACTCCGCGCCGCCTTCGATCAGCGTGTCCCACCAGACATCGAGGCCTGCCGCCTGCAGCGCCTTGGCGAGCCTGACCGCCTGCGCCTTGTCCGCGCGGGAATAGCTCAGGAACACGACCGGGGGCCTGCCTGCGGAATGCGTCCCGGATCCTTCTGCCACCGTTCCCCCTGCCAATGAGCCGTGGGCCAAATGTACCGTGTCGGCGTGCTGCGCGGCGAATTCAGCGCCGGTATCGCTTGCGCCAGCAGTAGAGGACGGCAAACGGTCCATAGACCAGGCAGACCGCAACGATCAGCATCTCAGCCAGCAACGCCGGGGTCGGCGCGAGGCTGAAATTGCCCTGCGTCACGTTAAACAGCAGGTCCGTGCACCCAAGGAAGATCATCGCACTGCCTGCACAGCATCCCCACAGTACGGCGGTCTCGTCGCCTCGCCATAAGGATCGTGCTGCCAGCAGGAACGCGATCGCCATCCAGCTGTCGGCAAGCGGAAAGGAATTTTCAAAGCCGATGTACACGGCATCGGCACGGATCTGTGTGGCCCCGGACAGGAAGTAGGTTCCCCAGTACGCAGCGACCAGCACCGCGATCAGGACCATCCACATCGCGTGCAGCCGATCCGCGATCTTCACTGGATTCTTTGCAATCACTTCGGTACGACTGTCGTTACTGCTTCAAGCCAGCGCCATCATGATGGCCTTCAGTACCTTGTCGGCCCGCGTCTCCCGCCGGAACCCCATGACACCGTCGAGCCATGGACGCACCATCAGCAGCTCGACATTGAATCCCTGCGGGTCGTTCAGGTACCCGACAATCACCTGCCCGGCCGAGCTCACGAGCTCCGCGTTCGGCTTGAAGCCGCCCTGCACCATCCTCTGCCACGTGGCGCGGATCTCGCTGGCGTACCTGAAGCCGAACGCGACGTTCATCATCCCGTAATCGCAGATGCGATAGCCATCGGGCCATGGGCGGGGCGCCGGGTCCGCGTACTCGGTGATCTCGAGCCACGCCGTCCCTGTGTCGAGCACCACACTTCGCTTGCGTGCCGGCGGCTCATCCCACAACGGCCCCTTGTCGGACGGCGCCGCATCGAGGACCGGACAGCCGATCACGTCGCGAAACGACTTGAGCGCAACGTCGAGGCTCGGGACGCTGATGCCGACGCCGGCGAACCGAGCGCCCACGTGCGCCGGTACCGGACGCGACGCTGGACCGACCTCGAGCAGCACACCGGTCGGGTCGAGCAGCACGAAGTGGGGCTTGCCATCGATCGGCCTGATGGCCGACAGGCTCGGCACGGACCGTGACGCACACTTTGCGTGGAACGCCACCGGGTCGTTGACCTCGAATGCCATCCGGCTGTAGCCGATATCCCACGGCCTGCGCTGCCTCGCGAACGCCCGCGATTGCGGCGACTGGTACTGGAACAGTTCCAGCTGGAAGAACTCGCGGTCATCCATGTGCCAGTTCGCGATGAAACGGGGATCGGGCAGCGCCTGGACCTGCGCCGCCGCCTTGCCCTTGAAAATCGTGCCGCCGACGCGCGGCACCCCGAACAGGCCTTCATAGAACGCGACCGAGTCGTTCGCGCGCTCGACGACGATCGCGATCTGGTTCAACTGCATCGGCATCTTCAGGGCTTTGCCTCCTTGGCGCCGGGAATACAACACCGATTGGCGGGGACGTCAAATCAGGCCACGCACCGCCGGCTGGCCGGCGTTACATCTACGGATGCACAACGATTCCGTGCGTTCCAAGAATGCCGCAGGGGTCTCCCGCATGCGTCCGACTTTCCAGCCCTGCCTCGTCAACGGGCCTTTCGCCGACCCGGCCCTGTTCGTGGACGTCCTGTTCGAGCGCCGCGCCCTGCTCTTCGACCTGGGCGACATCGCCTCCCTCGCCCCACGCAAGATCCTGCGCACGAGTCACGTCTTCGTGACGCACACCCACATGGACCATTTCGTCGGATTCGACCGCCTGCTTCGCATCTGCCTGGGCCGCGCACGCCCGCTCACGCTGTTCGGGCCGGCGGGCTTCATCGAGCACGTCCACCATCGACTCGCGTCGTTCACCTGGAACCTCGTCGAAAACTACAGCGTCGACCTGGCCATCACCGCCTGCGAGGTGTCGGCCGACGGCTCGCATCTCCGCCGGGCCAGCTTCAGCTCACGCGAACGCTTCCTGCGCCGCGACGGCGATGCGAGCGAACTGCACGACGGCGTGCTGCTCGACGAGCCTGCGCTGCAGGTGCGCTGCGCGGTGCTTGACCACGGCGTACCGTGCCTGGGGTTCGCTCTCCAGGAAGCGATGCACGTCAACGTGTGGCCCAATCGCCTCGCGGAGCTCGGCCTGGCGCCGGGTGCCTGGCTGAGAGACGCAAAGCGCGCAATCATCGACGGAGCGCCAGATGCCACTCCGGTCACGGCCAGATGGCGCGAAGGCGCCGGGATGAGCGAAAAGCAGCTGCCGCTCGGACTGTTGCGGCAGGCGGCCATGCATTGCGTATCGGGCCAGAAGATCGCCTACGTCTCGGATGTCGCAGGTCATGCCAGCAACTTTGAACGCATTTGTCGACTCGCCGCGGACGCAGACTTGCTGTTCATCGAGGCTACGTTTCTCGAGCGCGACGCCGATGAGGCGCAGCGCAAGAGTCACCTGACTGCAAGGCAGGCCGGCTCGATCGCAAGGGACTCCGGCGCGCGCGAAATCGCGCTGTTCCATTTCTCGCCTCGCTACGTCGACTGCGGCACTGCGCTTGTCAGCGAGGCCAGGGCCGCATTTCGAGGGTTAACCACATGACGCGAGTGAAAGTCCGGTCGTTCCCAGCAGCTATCGACACAGGCGACGCGGCGCTGCAGGGCGATGTGGTTCTGCCCCCCGACGCGCGCGGCATCGTGCTGTTTGCCCACGGCAGCGGCAGCAGCCGCTTCAGCACCCGTAACCGTTACGTCGCGAGTCAGATTGTGGAGGGCGGGCTAGGAACCTTGCTGTTCGACCTGCTGACAGCCGAGGAAGAAGTACGTGACCGGAGGGATGCGAGCCTGCGATTCGACATCGACCTGCTCACGCGGCGCCTGTCCGGCGCAACCCGCTGGCTCGGCAGCCAGGACTGGGCCACCAACCTCAGGGCGGGCTACTTTGGCGCAAGCACGGGCGCCGCGGCCGCGCTTGCTGCGAGCGTCGGCAGCGAAGTACACGCGATCGTGTCGAGGGGCGGGCGCCCGGACCTCGCCGGCGCTGCCCTGCCCCGCGTGACCGCGCCGACACTGCTGATCGTCGGCTCAAAGGATCCCGTTGTCATTGAGTTGAACGAGCAAGCGCTGCGACTCCTGCAATGCGAGGCGCAACTCGAGATCGTTCCCGGGGCAACCCACCTGTTCGAGGAGCCGGGCACCCTCGAACAGGTGGCCATCCTGGCGCGGCAGTGGTTCCGCCGCTGGCTGGCTTGACAGCAACGCAGTGCCGCTCCTCATTCGATCGAGCGCCGGGCCGCTCATGTTCACGATTGTCGGGCAACTACCGGAAGCCTAGCGTTGATTGCGTTCTTCAGCTGCACGGGAGGGAATCCACGTGGCACCCCGCGGATTGACACGACGAGACCTGTTGAAGAATTCCGGCGCAGCCATCGGAGGGTTCGCTATCACCGGGACAATGCTCGAACCCGGCGAGGCGCGCGCTGCGCTCGGTTGCGAAGGCAACTGCTATCCGCCGGCGGACGAGGCGGATCGGCAGCGATATTCGTACTTCCAGAAGCAGCTGCCCGGATTGAAGTATTACCAGGACCGAGGCGGTTTCCTCTCGGCAAACTACCCGCCGCTCGAGCCGGACGAGATGCGGATCAGCTTCATGGGATCGACCATCCCGCCAACGCGACGGGTGCAGCAGATGATGAGCATCTTCGTCGAAGTCGGCTGGGACCCGGTCCGGAAACGTGCGAAGGACCAGTTCGTGTTCGACTGCGGTACGGGCGTCGTTGCGAACTATGGCGCGATGGAAGTGGGCTTCGGCAGGATGGACAAGATTTTCCTCACCCATCTGCACGGTGATCACTTGAGCGACGTGACGCACGTCTACTGCTTCGGCCCCGCGTCGGACCGGCTTTCGCCGCTGTACATCTGGGGACCGGGTCCGTCAGGTGTCCCGAATCCGAAAGCGCCGCATCAGCTTTACGACGACGGCACGACGGCCTACTCCAGCCACCTCCGCGACGCGCTGCGGTGGCACACCGAGAGCTTCAGCTTCCAGCCAACCACCTACACTGCGCCCTACCCCACCGCGAGAGAGATCAAGGAGAAGTGGGGCTTGCCGCTGATGCCGGCGGCTGTCTCGGACGACCCATGGGGCGATGCGTACGCGATGGTCCCGATCGAGCTCGACTGGAGTAAAGTGGGCGGCGTTGCATACGACAACAAGGAGACGGGCGTGAAGATCACGCACTTCCCCGTCATCCACTGCCGCAAAGGGTCGATCGCCTACAAGCTCGAATGGAACGGCCTGTCGATGATCTTCTCGGGCGACACGAAGCCGGAAAGGATCAGCATCGAGCAGGCGAAGAACGCCGGTCGCGGTGTAACGGTCTTGATCCACGAGATGGTGGTCCCCGCCGAGATCTGGGCCATGCAGGCACAGCACCTGCCGAGGCCGCTCCCGCGCGGAGCCAACCAGCTCTGGGACGAACTCCGTGGACCGGGCGATCGCAGTGCAGGACAGTTCACACACGCCGCAGGGTGCCTTCGGGTACCTGCTGAGCCAGATCGATCCGCGTCCGCAGCTCACCGTGGCCACGCACTTCCCCGTATCTGACGACACCGTCGACTGCGCGATGAGGAGCGTCCGCAATCACGTTGCCGACATCGGCAGCCTGGGAGAGCAGCTAACGTTCTCGTTCGACGGCATGGTGATCAGCGCCTACGCCGGCAGCCGCAAGATCACGCAGCGGCGCGCCGAGGTGCTGGACTTTGGTACCTTGCCGGTGCCGCAGGTCTACGGCGCGGAATCGGTACCCAAGTACCACTTCGAGAACGGGCTCCCGGATCCGTATGCCCAGATCGACCGGACGCAGGAGATCCAGGCCAGCGAGCAGACCTACTGCCGAAGCGGATACTGAAGAGCGCCACCTCCACAGCGGTCCGGTGGCGCGCCCGGAGAGATTGTCGCCCCGCTTCGCTACTGGCGACCCCGCTGGGGCCGTTGCCGATGCGCTCCGTTGCCACGAATCGGCAACGTCCTACCGCGCTGGCGCGCGGTAGTCGACCTCCCGACGACGTCGGGAGTCCCTAACGTCTCACCGGTAGACGTGAAACGAAAAAGGCCCCCTCCGACGAGGGACCCCTTTCCGTTTCACTGGCGCGCCCGGAGAGATTCGAACTCCCGACCTTCTGGTTCGTAGCCAGACACTCTATCCAACTGAGCTACGGGCGCGTAAACCGACGCGAATTGTACTGGCGGAGAGAGAGGGATTCGAACCCTCGAAGGGCTTTTGACCCTTACGCCCTTAGCAGGGGCGCGCCTTCGACCACTCGGCCATCTCTCCGGTCTGCAGAGAGCCGCGAAGGATAGCGGCCCGGCGGGCCGGCGTAAAGCCGGACAGGGGCTATCAGAACGGACTGACGTCGGGACCCCGACCCGGCCGAAGGCCGGGCACCCGAAGTCACGTGAACGAATCCCGCTCGTCGCCGGCCTTGCCGGGCCGGGCGGAACCGCCATCCATCTCTTCGCGCTTGATGCGCTCGTAAATCTCTTCCCGGTGCACGGCCACGTCGCGCGGCGCATTGACGCCGACGCGAACCTGGTTGCCCTTGACACCGAGCACGGTGACGGTCACTTCGTTCCCGATCATGACCGTCTCACCCACGCGGCGCGTGAGAATCAACATCCTGGTCTCCTGGCCAGACGGCCTGCATGCCAACGCTGATGCGCTCGGATGTCCCTGATCGCATCACAAGATACGACAGCATGGCGTAATTGTTGTTCCTCGCGCCACCGATGCTGCCCACCACCCGCGCGGACCGGCGCTGATTTTCGGCACCCCATCCGCGACGGGCAAAGATACCGCGCGACCAGCAAAAAGTCATCAAGTCGACTAGGCAGTTTCGGCCAATCTACGTGGTCCAGCGCGCCCAGGACAGCGTCAGCCCAGGCGCTCCCGCAGCCATCCGCCGACACTCTCGAGCGCCGCGTCGAGTTTCTCCGGATCGGTGCCACCGGCCTGCGCGAAATCCGGCCGGCCGCCGCCCTTGCCGCCCACCTGCTGCGCAACGAGATTCACGAGTTCGCCGGCCTTGACCTTCGCGGTCATGTCCGGCGTGACGCCCGCAACCAGCAGCACCTTACCGTCCGCATCGACCGAGCCGAGCACGACGACAGCGCTGCCGAGCTTGTTTTTCAGCTGATCCACGGCATTGCGCAGCGCCGGCGCATCGGCTCCGTCGACGATTCGTGGCGACGACTTTGCATGCCACCGATGGTCTCAGCATCGGCAGCAAGGTCACGAGCCCTGCCCGGTGGCGAGCTTGTCCTTGAGCTGCGAGATCTCCTTCTCGAGGCGTCGGCTGCGCTCGACGAGCTGGCGGACCTTGTCCTCGACATCGTCGCGCGTCGCCTTGCAGCACGCCGGCGACATTGCGCAGCCGGTGGTCCGTTTCGACCATGAAATCGAATGCGCCTCGCCGGTCACGGCCTCGATGCGGCGCACGCCGGCGGCGATGCCGCCCTCGCTGACGACCTTGAACAGGCCGATGTCGCCGGCGCGCTCGACGTGCGTGCCGCCGCACAGCTCGGTCGAGAAATCGCCGACCCGCAGCACGCGCACGTCGTCGCCGTACTTTTCGCCGAACAGCGCCATGGCGCCGGCGGCCACGGCCTCGTCGAAGGTCATGACGCGCGTCTCGGCCTCGGCGTTCGCGCGGATCTCGGCGTTCACCAGCCGCTCGATCTCGCGCGAGCTCGTCCGGCGTCACGGCCGAGTAGTGCGCGAAGTCGAAGCGCAGCCGCTCCGGCGACACCAGCGAGCCCTTCTGCGTGACGTGCGTGCCGAGCACCTTGCGCAGCGCCGCGTGCAGCAGGTGCGTGGCCGTGTGGTTGAGCCGCGTGGCCTGGCGCAGTCGCGCGGTCGACCTCGGCCGTCGACCGTGTCGCCCGACTCGCAGCGCGCCGTTCGAGCCGGCCGACGTGCACGTGCGCCTCGCCGAGCTTCTGCGTGTCCGCGACGACGAATCGCGCGCCGCCCGCCGCGAGCACGCCGCGGTCGCCGACCTGGCCACCGCTCTCGGCGTAGAACGGCGTTGCGTCGAGCACCACCTGCCCTTCGTCGCCAGCGCGCAGTTCCTGCACCGGCTCCTTGCCGCGGAAGATCTCCACGACGCGGCCGCTGCCCTGCTCGCTGTCGTAGCCCGTGAACTTCGACTGGCCCTCGACCTTCATGTCGGCGCGCAGGTCGACGCCGAACTTGCTCGCCGCACGGGCGCGCGTGCGCTGGCCCTCCATCGCAGCCTCGAAACCGGCCTCGTCGATCGTCAGGCCGCGCTCGCGCGCGATGTCGTTCGTGAGGTCGAGCGGGAAGCCGTAAGTGTCGTAGAGCTTGAATACGGTCTCGCCCGGGATCTGCTTGCCCGCGAGCTTGCCGATCGCGCCGTCGAGCAGCGCCATGCCCTGCGCGAGCGTCTCGGCGAAGCGCTCCTCCTCCTGGCGCAGCACGCGCTCGATGTGCGCGCGCTGGGTGCGAAGCTCCGGGTAGGCCGCGCCCATCTCCTCGTCGAGCACCGGCACCAGCGCGTGGAAGAACGGCTCGCGCTGGCCGAGCATGAAGCCGTGGCGGATCGCGCGACGGATGATGCGGCGCAGCACGTAGCCGCGGCCCTCGTTCGACGGCAGCACGCCGTCGGCGACCAGGAACGAGCAGGCGCGGATGTGGTCGGCAATCACGCGCAGCGAGCTCGACTTCGGGTCCGTGCGCGCCGGTGAGCCGCGCCGCGGCGACGATCAGGTGCCGGAACAGGTCGATGTCGTAGTTGCTGTGCACGCCCTGCATCACGGCGGCGATGCGCTCGAGGCCCATGCCGGTGTCGACCGACGGCTTCGGCAGCGGCGTCATCTTGCCGTCCGCCGAGCGGTCGAACTGCATGAACACGAGGTTCCAGATCTCGACGTAGCGGTCGCCGTCCTCGTTCGGCGAGCCCGGCGGACCGCCTTCGATGCCGGGGCCGTGGTCGTAGAAGATCTCGGTGCAGGGCCCGCAGGGACCGGTGTC
Source organism: uncultured Gammaproteobacteria bacterium (assembly GCA_963696545.1). Taxonomy (GTDB): domain Bacteria; phylum Pseudomonadota; class Gammaproteobacteria; order Steroidobacterales; family Steroidobacteraceae; genus RPQJ01. The sequence continues at coordinate 119,810 of CAVOKQ010000012.1, read as the reverse complement.
GCCCATCGCCCAGAAGTTGGACTTCATGCCCATGCGCGTGAAGCGGCCCGGGTCGACGCCGATCTCCTTCAGCCAGATCTCCGCGGCGCCGTCGTCCTCCTCGTACACGGTGACCCACAGGCGCTCCGGCGGAATGCCGAGCGTGCCGGTGATGAAGTCCCACGCGTAGCGGATCGCCTCGCGCTTGAAGTAGTCGCCGAAGCTGAAGTTGCCGAGCATCTCGAAGAACGTGTGGTGGCGCGCGGTGTAGCCGACGTTCTCGAGGTCGTTGTGCTTGCCGCCCGCGCGCACGCAGCGCTGCGAACTCGCCGCCCGGACGTAGTTGCGGTGGTCCTTGCCGAGGAACACGTCCTTGAACTGGACCATGCCGGCGTTCGTGAACAGCAGCGTCGGGTCGTTGCCCGGCACCAGCGAGCTCGACGGCACGACGGTGTGGCCGTTGCCCTTGAAGAATTCGAGGAACGCGGCGCGCAGTTCGGCGCTGCCCATCTGTGTCGTCGGTTCGCGCATCTTGGTCATGGTTCGATGTCTTCGCCGGGGCCGAGCGCGGCCCGGATCTGCTCGGAGGTAAACCCGCGATATTGCAGGAATCGTCCTTGCCTTGCACGCTCGCGGAAATCGGCGGGACCAGCCGCGCCGAAGCGCCTGCGGCGGGTCTCGCGGGCGATGACCGCCCAGTCTTCAGCGGCGCCGTCGAGCGCCTCGTCGATGTCCGCGTCGCTGACGCCGCGCTCGCGCAGCTCCGCGCGGATGCGCACGGGGCCGTGCCCTCGTCCGGCGTGCTGGCGGATGAACTGCTCGGTGAAGCGCGTTTCGGACAGCAGGCGCTCGGCCACGAGCACGGCTACCGCGGCCTCGACCACGTCCTGAGGGTAGCCGCGCCGCACGAGGCGCCGCACGAGTTCCGCGCGCGCAAAATCACGGCCCGCCAGCAGCGCGAGCGCCGCCGTGCGGACCGTTCTCTCGTCGGCCTCGCCGGCCGCCGCGTCAGGCTTCCTCGGCCGCCTCACCCTTGGCTGCCTCGCCCTTCTTCGCCGCGAGCAGCTTGTCCCTGAGCACGCCCTCGATCTCGCGCGCGGTCTCCTTGTGCTGCTGCAGGTACGTGCGGACGTTGTCCTTGCCCTGGCCGATGCGCTCGCCCTTGTAGCTGTACCAGGAGCCCGACTTCTCGACCATGTTGTGCAGCACGCCGAGCTCGATGATCTCGCCTTCGCGCGAGATGCCCGCGCCGTACATGATCTCGAACTCCGCCTCGCGGAATGGCGGCGCGACCTTGTTCTTCACGACCTTGACGCGCGTCTGGTTGCCGACCACCTCGTCACCCACCTTGATCGCGCCGATGCGGCGGATGTCGAGGCGCACCGACGCGTAGAACTTGAGCGCGTTGCCGCCACTGGTGGTCTCGGGGTTGCCGAACATCACGCCGATCTTCATGCGGATCTGGTTGATGAAGACGACGATGCTGTTCGAACGCTTGATGTTGCCGGTGAGCTTGCGCAGCGCCTGCGACATCAGGCGCGCCTGCAGGCCCATCTGCATCTCGCCCATCTCGCCCTCGATTTCCGCCTTGGGCGTCAGGGCCGCAACGGAGTCCACGACGACCATGTCGACCGCGCCGGAGCGCACGAGCATGTCGGTGATCTCGAGTGCCTGCTCGCCATTGTCCGGCTGCGACACGAGGAGCTCGTTCACGTTGACGCCGAGCTTCTCGGCATACGCCGGGTCGAGCGCATGCTCGGCATCGACGAACGCGGCCGTGCCGCCCTGGCGCTGCACTTCGGCGATCGCCGTCAGCGCGAGCGTTGTCTTGCCCGAGGACTCCGGACCGTAGATCTCGACGACGCGGCCACGCGGCAGGCCACCCACGCCGAGCGCGATGTCGAGGCCGAGGGAACCGGTGGAGACGGCCTCCACGTCGTAGGTTGCGCCGGCGTCGCCGAGGCGCATGACCGAGCCCTTGCCGAACTGCTTCTCGATCTGGCCCAACGCGGCGACGAGCGCCTTCTTGCGGTTGTCTTCCATTGCATTACTCGCTTAAGCCCGCAGGCTCGGTCAGAGGTTGGAATCCGGGAAGGCGCGCATTATTCCACAGGGAGACACGCGACCGCCGGATCAAAAATTGAGTCTGAACCAGTAATTTCTCGCATGGCGGGCTCATGACGTGAGCCAGGCTTCGAGCCAGCCGTTCAGGGTCCGATCGGCCAGGTCGCAAGCCGCTCGTAACGCGAGCCCGCCGGGTCGGTCGTGGACTCGACCAGCGAGAACTCGTGGGCGGGCCAGGCGAGCGGCTCGACCGCGGCAGTGCTCGGCGGACGCCGGACCTTGCGGGCGAGCGTCAGGTGCGCCTTGAAGGGCCGCTGCTCAGCCTGGAAGCCCCGCGCAACGAGACAGGCGCGCAGCGACTCGACGAGTGCCGCGAGCGGCTGCGGCGTCACCTCCGCGGTCAGGCACAACACCTGCGGACGGCGCCAGTGCTCCAGCCGGTCGAGCACAATCTCAAACGGTTCGAGGTTCCCGCTCACTTCGGCCCCGACTTCGTGCACCGTGGCCAGCCGGTTTTCCGGGACATCGCCCAGGAACTCCAGGGTCAGGTGCAGCTGGTCCGGTCGTTGCGGCCGGACCTCGGCTCCACTGCGCAAGGGCATGGAGGCGCTCGACGGACGCCGCCAGAGTGCCAGGCTCGGGCCAGAGCGCAAAGAACAGCCTCATGCCTCGAGCACGCCCTCCAGCGCCCGGGCCACAGCCAGGCGACGGACAGCGTCGCGGTCACCCGGGAACTGCTCCAGGGCCGCCCGGATCTCGACCTGGTCGGCGTGCCGGACCGCCCAGGCAAACCAGATCGTGCCCACGGGCTTGCCCGGCGACCCGCCGTCCGGGCCGGCGATGCCGCTCACAGCCACCGCGACGTCACCCCCGAACCTCTCCAGGGCCCCTGCCGCCATTTCCCGGACGACCGCCTGGCTGACGGCGCCCTCCCGGGCCAAGGTCCCGGCGCCCACCCCGAGGAGCGCGGCCTTCAGCTCGTTGCTGTAGGCGACGGCCCCACCGAGGAACCAGCGACTGCTGCCGGCCAGGTCCGTGCACACCTTGGCGACCCAGCCCCCGGTGCAGGACTCGGCGACGACCAGCGCATGGCCAGCGGCCAGCAGCCGTTCCGCCACTCGCCCAGCCAGGACGCGAAGATACTGATCCGTGCGCGGGAGCATCCACGGAATTCTAGTCGCCTCTGGACAGCACGGGGGGCCGTGCCCTACCGTGTCGGCCCCACCCCTGATCGAGACTCAGCCCTAATGAGACTTGCCCCGCTGGCCGTCCTCGCCCTATTGGCGGCGCTTCCCGTCGCCTCCCACGCCAAGGACCCCGTTTCGCTGAATGCGGACGAGCAGGTCCTGATGAAGCAGATCCAGAGTGACCGCCGCGCCATTTACGCGGACAACATGGGCCTGACCGAGGCCGAAAGCGCCAAGTTCTGGCCGATCTACGACGAATACGAGGCCAGGCGGCAGAAGTACGAAGCGCGCTATCTCGAGATGGTCAACGACTACGCGGCCAAGTACGACTCGCTGACCGACGCCCAGGCGGAGAAGATCCTGGCCGAGCGCACCGACCTGGAGAGGAAGCAGTTGGAGCTCAAGGAGGAGTACACGGCGAAGATCGCCAAAGTGCTGCCCGGCAAGAAGACGCTCCGCTACGCGCAGATCGAGTCACGCATCTCGAACCTGATGAGGCGCAATCTGTATACGGTGATCCCGCTCGCGCGCTGAGCCGTTATTGACTTGATTGATTGATTGAACACAACCCCGAGGAAGAATTCATGAAGAAGATCCTGTTTGCACTTACTGCCGTGGCCGCCCTTGGCGCCACCCACGCGACGTTCGCCCAGTCGGTCGGCGCCAAAGAGCTTGCCAACACCCAGGCGCTCATCACGGAACTCCAGTCCGACAAGCGCCAGGTCATGCTGGACACGCTGGCACTCAACCCTGAGCAGCTGAAGAAGTTCACGCCGATCTACGACGAGTACGAGGCGGAGATGAAGAAGCTGATGACGGACGCCACCAACCTGAACAACCGGCTGTTCGTCGCCGACTACGGCGGCATGACGGACAAGGAGTCCAAGGACATCATGAAGGCCGCGTTCAAGCTGCGCCACGAGCGTCTCAATCTGCTCGAGAAGTACCGCGGGCAAGCTCGACAAGAAGCTGCCGGCGACGAAGGTGGCCCAGTTCGTCCAGATCGAGAACAAGATCCAGGCGCTGCTCGACGTGGCCGTGGCGGCGTCGATCCCGCTCGTGACGAAGACGCCGAACACGACGAAGTAAGGACGGAGGCGTGATGCGCAGCCTGCAATTCAGTTCGCTGGCCGTCGGCATCGTTGCCACAGCGCTGCTTGCAGGCTGCGCGTCGCAGCCCAAGGTACTGTCCGACTACGACAAGTCCGCCGATTTCGGCAAGTACCGCACCTTTGGCTTCGTCACGCAGGTCGGCGCCGACAGCACCGAGTTCAGGTCGCTCGCGGTGCAGACCATGCAGACCGCAGCGACGCGGCAGATGGAAATGCGCGGCTACACCCGCAGCGACACCCCGGATCTCGTGATCAACTTCACGGGCAAGATCGAGGAGAAGGCGGACGTCGAGTCCGTGCCGGCGCCCTACTACGGGCCGGGCTGGGGCTACGGCGGCTTCTACGGTGCGCCGTACGGCGGCTGGGGCGGCCCGCAGCAGGTGACCACGCGTCGTTACAACGTGGGCACGCTGGTGATGGACATCGTCGATCGCGAGAAGCGGCAGGCGGTGTTCCAGGGCAGCATCTCGGACGTCATCACGAAGGAGATGATGGAGAACCGCGAGGCCGCCATCAACGGCGCGGTGACCCGGACTTTCGCCAAGTACCCGTTTGTCGCGGGACAGGCGGCACCGGTGCCGGTGGCCGAGTCCAAGTAACGTGGCGGGCGCCTTCGGCGCCGCCGCGCAGACGGCGCCAGCCCCCGCAAGGGGGCTGGCGTTTTTTTTGCGAGCGTGACCCGAATCAGGTCGCCGTCCGTCTAGTCGGGGAACGCGGACTGCTGCTTGTGATGAATTTCTCGAACGAGCGTCGAAAGCGCGGCCGCCTCCACCTCGATCCATGCACGGAACGCCACCACGGAAGGCAAGTTGATCCGCTGCTCCGGGATCAGCAGGTAATAGGCGATGTCCATCTTGATGACTGGTGCGAACGCGATCCGCAGTCGCTTCGCAGCGAGATCGTCGACCGCATAGACGAGGCGCCCGAGCGCCACGCCGCCGCCGGCGGCGGCGGCCTGCAGAGCCAGGTGTCCGTCGTCGAAGTGCGAGCCGTGGCGTATGTCCGCCTGCGGCACTCCCGCAGCCTTGAACCACTCCTGCCAGCCCTGCGGGCGTCCCGCACGACGCATCGAACCATCGTGCAGTAATGGAGACTTTGCAATGTCCGCCGGCCTGCGCAAGGGATGCTTACGGAGAAACGCCGGACTCGCCACCGGCGCCATCCACTCGTTGAACAGCTTGGTGGCGACCACACCGTCAAATGCCCCGCGACCGATCCGGATCGCGACATCCACGTCGTCCTGGTCGAAGTCGACGGGCGACGGGCTCGCCTTGATGTTCAACTGAATGCGAGGGTGCTGTTTCTGGAACCTGGCCAGCCGTGCGACCAGCCAGCGCGTCGCAAACGCCGGCGTCGCGCTTACTGACAACGTGCCGCCCTGCCCGCTCGATCGAAGCAGCTCGACACCCTGGCCCATTCGCTCGAAGGCTTCGTGCAGGCTCTCGGCCGCCGCGCTCGCCTGCGCCGTCAGCACGAGGCGCCGCGTCGTGCGACGGAACAGCGTGATGCCGAGGTACTCCTCGAGTCCACGTATCTGGTGGCTGACCGCCGCCGGGGTAACGTGCAGTTCGCGCGCAGCACGCGTGAAACTGCCGAGTCTCGCCGCGGCCTCGAAGGTCCGCAGCGACGTGAGCGGTGGTAGTGATCTTGGCATTTGTGAATTCGCCTCAACAGTCTGGCAATCGATTCTCGCTATGCATGCGGCGCTGCGCCTCAATAGACTACTCCACCGAGACGGGCGATCGTCGGAGTCCGCAGGATCGTGCAGAACGACCTCGGCGCGACGATCGTCCGATCTCACCAGGCGCGCTCGGCGAGCCGCGATTCAGGCAGGACTCGATCCGGAGGAACTCATTACCGATACCCTGTGGTGTCTTTTCCTTGACGTCGACGGAACGCTGCTCGAATTAGCGGCGACACCGGACGGTGTCCGCGTAGAGCCCTCGCTCCGCGCCCTTCTCGACCGCGTAAGCAATGCCCTCGGAGACGCAGTTGCGCTCGTGAGCGGCCGCAATGTCGCGGAGCTCGACCACCTTTTTGCGCCGAAGCGGTGGCCCGCCGCCGGAGTGCACGGGCTCGAGCGACGTGATGCGGCCGGGCAGTGGCACGTTTCGGAATCGGTGGATCCGGCCGTTGTCGCTCGCGTCCGCGACCGGCTCAGGGAGCTTTCGGCGCGAATCCCGGGCACGCTCGTCGAGGACAAGGGGCTGGCGGTGGCCCTGCACTATCGGCTGGCGCCGCATTGCGAGCACGAGTTGCGCCGCGAATCGCGTGCCATCGCCTCCGAACTTGGTGCGGATTTCCGCCTGCTAGAGGGAAGGATGGTGCTCGAATTGCGACCCGACGGCGCCACCAAGGCCGACGCAATACGAGCATTCCTTGCCGAGCCGCCATTCGCCGGTCGCCGACCGATCTTCATGGGCGACGACCTCACGGACCAGGAAGCCCTGGCGGCCGTCGAACGGATCGGGGGCCTTTCGGTCGCCGTTGGCGACCGAGTCCAGGGCATGGTCAGGTTCGCTGGCCCGCGGGATGTCCACGTATTCCTCGAGGAACTGGCGGAGTCGGGGGCACCCTTGGAATGAGCGTGTCCAACCCGACCCTGGAACTCGGCGTCGTCGGCAACTGCGAGGTGGCGGCGCTGATCGATGAGGGCGCCACAATCGTCTGGGGCTGCCTGCCAGCAATGGACGGTGACCCCGCCTTCTGCGCGCTGCTCGGCGGCGACACCGGCCCGGATGCTTCCGGGATGTTTGCATTTGACCTCCGCGACGCCGCGGGCTCGTCGCAGCACTACGTCAGGAACACCGCAATCCTGGACACGATCCTGCATGACGCTCACGGCAACTCCCTGCGTGTGCGGGACTTCTGTCCGCGCTATCGGACGCGGGGACGGATCTTCCGGCCGATGATGATCGTCCGGATCGTCGAGCCACTCGAGGGCCGGCCCGTCGTCCGGGTCAGGCTCAGGCCACGCTGTGAATACGGTTCCTCGTCCCCGCGCACGAGCCGTGGCTCGCACCACCTGGCATTTCACGCGCCGTCGCTCAGTTTTCGACTGACCACCAACGCGTCGCTGAGCGCGATCGTCAGTGAGCGCTACTTCGAGGTCGACGAGCCACTCGCCTTCCTGATCGGATCCGACACGACGATCGAAGAACATCCGCTGGCGCTCGCCACGAGCTTCCTCGAGGCGACGCGCGCCTACTGGGAGGACTGGGTTCGCGGACTGGCGATCCCGTTCGAGTGGCAGGAGGCCGTCATCCGTGCAGCGATATCGCTGAAACTCTGCACGTACGAAGACACCGGCGCCGTGCTCGCGGCGCTGACGACGTCGATCCCGGAGAGCCCGGACAGCGGGCGGAACTGGGACTACCGTTTCTGCTGGCTGCGGGACAGCTATTTCGTGATTCACGCGCTGAATCGCCTGGGCGCGACCCGTACGATGGAAGGCTACCTGCGCTTCATCAAGCACACCTTCGGAAACGACGGGCAGCGTCGCCTGCAGCCGCTCTTCACGATCACGGGCGACCCCGAGGTTCCCGAGCGCGAGGCGCCGGGCCTTCCGGGATATCGGGGCATGGGACCGGTCCGCGTAGGGAATGGTGCGTACCTGCAGGACCAGCATGACGTGCACGGCGCGCTGATCCTCGCGTCCTCTCATACGTTTTTCGACGATCGACTCGCGTCACCCGGAGACGTCGCGCTGTTCAACCGGCTGGAGCTCATCGGCGCGATGGCGGTGGACGCCTGGAAACAACCGGACGCGGGACCGTGGGAGTTCCGCGGGGTACGGAACGTGCACACGTTTTCGGTGGCGATGTGCTGGGCCGGTTGCGATCGTCTTTCCCGTATCGCCGGCCGCCTCGTGCTGCCAGCGCGAGCGCTTTACTGGCGCGGCCAGGCCGACCTGATCCGGGACCAGCTGCTCGCGAATGCCTGGAGCGACGATCGGAAGACGTTCTGCTCGACGTTCGGGGGCCGCGACGTCGATGCGACGGCGCTCCTGCTGCCGAGCCTGGGGATCGTGCAGCCCGACGATCCAAGATTCCTGTCGACGCTGGCCGCCGTCGAGCGCGATCTGAAGGAGGGCGACTGGATCTACCGGTACCGGCACGAGGACGATTTCGGCCGTCCCGCCACTGCGTTCACGATCTGCGGGTTCTGGTACGTCAACGCTCTCGCTGCCGTAGGACGGCACACGGAAGCGCGCGAGATCTTCGAGCGGCTCCTCGAGCGTCGCACCCGGCTAGGGCTGCTGTCGGAGGACATTGATCCTGCGACCGGCGAACTCTGGGGCAACTTTCCCCAGACCTACAGCCTGGTCGGGATCATCAACTCTGCCGTGCGGCTGAGCCGCCCCTGGGAAGAGGCGCATTGACGTGAGCGCAAAGGGAGCCATCAGAGCGACCCGAAGCGCGCTCGTCCGGTACCTTCTGCCTGTTGCGGCGGCTGTCGGCCTGGTTGCCTTCTTCGGCGTCCCGTACATCGACCGCATCCTCGCCGGCTGGTTCAGGTCCGACGTGCAGTTGCGCGCCAGGCTGGTGATGTCGTCCATCGAGGAGCCGCTGGGCCGCCTGCTCGACCAGTCCGACTTCGAGCGTGCGCGAAATTACCTCGCCCGTGTTGCCAGTGACGAGCGACTGCTCGGCGTGATCGTCTGCGACCCCGAGTATGCGCGTGTCGTGCGCACCCAGCTGGTTCCGATCGGCATCAGCTGCGCAACTGACGGCCCGATCCCGGAGGGCAACAGCGAGATGCGGGGACCGGACGACGGCCGATTCGAGGTATCGAGTTTTGCGCTCGAGACACCCTCAGGTGCGCCGTACCGCGTGCTCATCGTGCACGACCTGGGCTTCATCGACCGCCGGCAGACGACGGCGCGCAACATAGTGCTCGCCTTCGCGCTTCTCACGTCCTGCGCACTTGCGATGCTTGCCGGATTCGGGCTTCGCCTGCTGCTGAACCGTTGGATCCGGCTTCTCGTGGGCGACATCAGCAGCAAGCGCTTCCTCGACGACGCGAAATCGTCGCTTGCATCGGCGCCCGTCCTGATGGAAGTACGGCAGGCGCTGCGGGAACTCGAAGCCAGGCAGCGGCTGGAGATCGAATTCCAGGAGAACTGGACGCCGCAAGCCCTGCAACACGTGGTGCGCGATCAACTCGGGTCCTGCCAGATGCTCGTCGTGTCGAATCGCGAGCCGTATATCCACAACCTGAACAGCGCTGGTCGGCCTGTCGTCCAGGTTCCGGCGAGCGGCATGGTGACCGCCATCGAGCCCATCATGCGGGCATGCTCGGGAACCTGGATCGCACATGGCAGCGGCGATGCCGATCGCCTCGTCGTGGATCGCGAGGACCGCGTACGCGTCCCCCCGAAGATCCCACCTACAATCTGCGCCGCGTGTGGTTGTCCACGGAGGAGGAGGAAGGCTACTACTACGGCTTTGCCAATGAGGGACTCTGGCCGCTGTGCCACGTCGCCTACGTACGCCCCGCTTTCCGGGAGACCGATTGGCGGCAGTACGTGGAAGTGAACGGGCGCTTCGCCGACGTCGTGGCCCAGGAGGCCGGCAACTCGGAGCCGGTGATCCTGATACAGGACTTCCACTTCGCCCTGCTGCCGCAGCTCATTCGCGATCGCGGCGTCAAGGCCACGATCGCGCTCTTCTGGCATATCCCGTGGCCGAACGCGGAGACCTACGGTGTCTGTCCGTGGAAGCGCGAGATCCTGCGGCACATGCTGAGCGCAGACATCCTGGGCTTCCACACCCGCTACCATTGCCAGAACTTCCTCGCGACTGTCGACCGCTTCATCGAATGCCAGATCGACCAGGAACATATGACCGTGACCCACCAGGGCCACGTGTGCCGAGTGAAGGCATACCCGATCTCGATCGAGTGGCCGCCGCGCTGGCTGGCCGATACGCCACCCCAGTCCGAAGCTCGTGCCGCCCTGCAGCAGCGACTGGGCATCGGGCCCGACGTCCGCATCGGCGTCGGCGTCGAGCGCTGGGACTTCACCAAGGGCATCGTGGAACGGTTCTTCGCCATCGAGGCGCTCTTTGAAAAATACCCGCAGTGGCGGGGGCGCCTGACCTTCCTGCAGGTGGCCGCCCCGTCGCGCAGCAAGCTGCCCGCATACCAGGCCGTGCAGAAGCAGACCCTCGACGAGCTGCAGCGGATCAACGAGCGCTTCGGCACGGATTCGTGGCGACCAATCGTGCTGATCGGCGAGCACCAGGAGCCGGCCCAGGTCTTTGAACTGTACCGCGCTGCGGACTTCTGCCTCGTGAACAGCCTGCACGACGGCATGAACCTCGTGGCGAAGGAGTTCATCGCAGCGCGGGAAGACGAAGACGGCGTGCTGATCCTGAGTACCTTCACCGGTGCTTCGCGCGAACTGGTGGAAGCCCTGCTGATCAATCCGTTCGACGTCTCGGAGACAGCCGCCGCCATTGTGACCGCGCTCGAGATGCCTCGCGAGGAGCGGCGCAAGCGGATGCAACTGATGCGCCGGACGGTCTCCGAAGCGAACGTCTACCGATGGGCGGGGCGAATGCTGATGGACGTGGGTCGCATCCGCCAGCGACAGTCACTCGCCAACTGGACGGATGCGGCCTGACGGCGGTGGCGGCTGGCCTGCGTACAGCCTCTTCGCCGCCAAGGGCCGACTGAGCGGGAACACGCCCGCGTGAGGCAAGGTGCCAGAGCACCGGACGCCCAGACGTATACTGGGCCGATGGGACTGTTCGCGTCACGAGGCCGGTCCGCCTACCGCAATGTGTCCGGGGTGTGGCTCGTCGAACTGCGACTGCGGGAACTGCGGCAGCTGTTCGAATGGCCGCACCCTGGACCCGGCGTCGGACTCGCGTTCCAGTTCTCCTGCCTATGGCTGCGGCGCGCGCTTGCGCAAGGCACGGGCCACGGGGTCGTGGCCGAAGGACTGCTGATCATCGGCTGGGTGGCGCTGTGGCGACCGGTGGAGATCTTTCTTTACGATTGGTGGCCCATCCGGCAGCGCCAGCGACACCTCGAAAGCATCGCACGAATGGAGGTCGAAGTCGTCGCTATGCGACCGGGCCAGCCGCCTCGCTGACCGCAGCAGTAGCCCGCCTGAACTCCGCACGAAGCCGCAAAATGCGACAATCCTGGCTCGAAGCCGCGGGGCACGCGCCATGTGCCGCCCTTTCGGTAACCGGCCCACAGGCGTTTGGACACCATGGAAAAAGCTAGTTCGGCGGCCGCATTGGACGGGTTCGCCGGCCATACCCCGGTGATGCAGCAGTACCTGCGCATCAAGGCGCAGTACCCCGACGTGCTGCTTTTCTACCGGATGGGCGATTTCTACGAGCTCTTCTTCGAGGACGCGCGCCGGGCCGCACGCGTGCTCGACATCACGCTGACTGCCCGCGGCACGTCGGGCGGCGAGCCGATCCCGATGGCGGGCGTGCCGGTGCAGACGCTGGATACGTACCTCGCGCGCGCCGTGCGGCGCGGCGAGTCGGTCGCCATCTGCGAGCAGATCGGCGATCCGGCGAAGGCCAAGGGCCCGGTCGAGCGCCAGGTCGTGCGCGTCGTTACGCCGGGCACGGTCACCGATGACGCACTGCTCGAGGATCGGCAGGCAACGCTGCTGGTCGCGCTGTCCGCGTCGGCCGAACGCTTCGGACTCGCGTGGCTCGAACTGTCGAGCGGACGCTTCCACGCACTCGAGGCCACCGGCGCCGAAGCGCTCGCGGCGGAACTCGAACGCCTGCGGCCGGCGGAGCTGCTGGTGTCCGAAGACGCCACTACGCGCGTGCCGCCCGGCCTCGCAACCTGCGTACGACAGCGACCGCCGTGGCATTTCGAAGCCGCAAGCGCCGAGCGCCAGCTCTGCGAGCAGTTCGGCACTCGTGATCTCGCGGGCTTCGGGCTCAGCGACCGTCCCCTCGCGGTTGGTGCAGCTGGCTGCCTGCTGAACTACGTTCGCGACACACAGAAGTCCGCCCTGCCCCACCTGCGCGGCATCCGCTGCGAGGAGCGCGACGAGGCACTGCTGCTCGATGCCGCGACACGCCGCAATCTCGAGCTCGACAGCAGCCTCTCCGGCCGCACCGAAAGCACGCTGGTGGGCGTGCTCGATCACACCGCGACGGCGATGGGCGGCCGCGAACTGCGCCGCTGGGTGCAGCGTCCGCTGCGCACGCGCTCGCCGCGCGAGCACCGGCTGCAGGGAATCGAGGCCTTCCTCGACACCGGACTGCACGTGGCCGTTCACGCGCTGCTGCGACGCGTCGGCGACGTCGAGCGCATCATGGCTCGTGTCGCGCTGCGCTCCGCCCGCCCCCGCGATCTTGCCGGATTGCGCGATGCGCTCGGCTGCCTGCCCGAGCTGCAGCAGATGCTGCAGGGCATCGATTCACCGCTGCTCGTGCAACTCGCGCAGGCCGCCGGCGCGCACCCGGACGTCCATGCGCTGCTCACGTCAGCCGTGGTTCCCACTCCGCCCGCGCTGCTGCGCGAAGGCGGCGTGATCGCCGCCGGGCACGACGCCGACCTCGACGAACTGCGCCGCATCAGCGAGCACAGCGATGAAGCGCTGCTCGAGCTCGAGGCCCGCGAGCGCGAGCGCACGGGTTTCGCGAACCTGCGCTTCGGCTACAACCGCGTGCAGGGCTACTACATCGAGGTGAGCCGCAGCCAGGCCGACCAGGTCCCGGCGGACTGGGTCAGGCGGCAGACGGTCAAGAACGCCGAGCGCTACATCACGAACGAGCTGAAGACGTTCGAGGACCGCGTGCTCGGCGCGCGCGACCGGGCGCTGGCGCGCGAGCGCGAGCTCTACGAAGCCCTGCTGGATCGGCTGATCGAGCGGCTGCCGGCGCTGCAGGCATCGGCCGCTGCGCTCGCGGCACTCGACGTGCTCGCGAATCTCGCCGAACGCGCCCTCGCGCTCAGGCTGGTCAAGCCGCAACTCTGCGACGAGTCGCGGATCGACATCCGCGGCGGGCGCCACCTGGTCGTCGAGCAGCACATCGACGGCCCGTTCGTGCCGAACGATCTCGCGCTGCACGAAGGCCGGCGCATGCTGATCGTCACCGGGCCGAACATGGGCGGCAAGTCCACCTACATGCGCCAGTCCGCGTTGATCGTGATTCTCGCGGGGATTGGCAGCTATGTCCCCGCGGAGTCCGCGACGATCGGGCCAGTGGATCGAATCTTCACGCGCATTGGCGCAGCCGACGACCTCGCGGGCGGGCGCTCGACTTTCATGGTCGAGATGACCGAAGCCGCGAACATCCTGAACAACACCACCAGGGACAGCCTGGTGCTGATGGATGAAATCGGCCGCGGCACCAGCACGTACGACGGGCTGTCGCTCGCGTGGGCGTGCGCGCGGCACATCGGCCGCGAAGTCGGCGCCTATACGTTGTTTGCAACGCACTACTTCGAGCTCACCGCACTCGCGGACGAGTTGCCGGCCTGCGCGAACGTGCATCTGGACGCGACCGAGCACGGCGACTCGCTGGTTTTCCTGCATGCAGTCAAGGAAGGTCCGGCGAACCAGAGTTACGGACTGCAGGTAGCTCGGCTAGCGGGTGTCCCGAAGTCCGTCGTCGGCGAGGCGCGACGCTATCTCAATGAACTCGAGCGGCGCGACCACTCTGCGCGACCGGCGGCTCCGCAACAGGAACTCGACTTGCCGCCGCCGGTTGATCCGGCGGAGGCCGCGACGCTGTCCGAGTTGCGAACGCTCGACCCGGAAGGACTGAGCCCGCGCGACGCGCTGGTCGCGCTGTTCCGGCTAAAGGAAACGCTCGACGGCCGTCGTTGATGGCCCGCATTGTCCGGCTATACTCCGGCCTGTCGCGGGCGCCCGCCCGTCATTCGGCCCGCAGCGGAAGACCGGAGAATGGCATCTAAATTCGTGTTGATCGTTCTTTGCGGACTCGCCCTGGCTGGCTGCGGTCGCGACAAGCCGGCCGCGGCGCCGAAGGCGCAGGTCGTCCCCGCGGTCGTAATGACCGTGACTGCGACCGACGTACCGAACGAAGTTGAGTTCGTCGGCGAAACGGAGAGCTCGCAGGAAGTCGAGATCCGTGCACGAGTCGAGGGCTTCCTCGAATCGATCGCCTACGACGAAGGCAGCGTCGTGCAGAAGGGCGCAGTGCTGTTCCAGATGGACCGCAAGCCGTTCGAAGCTTCGCTTGCGGCGGCGCGTGCCGAGCTCGCGGCGCAACAGGCGCGGCTTGCCACGGCCAGCGCGAACCTGAAGCGCGTTGGTCCACTGGCCGCCGAGGATGCACTGAGCCAGAAAGACCTCGACGATGCGCAGGGCTCGCGCGACGCTGCCGTCGCAGCGGTCGAGGGAGCGCGCTCCCGGGTGCAGCAGGCGGAGATCAACCTGAGCTACACGACGATCCGCGCGCCGCTCACCGGCGTCACGAGCTTTGCGCGCAAGCAGCCGGGCAGCTTCATCGCGCCGGGTCCGGACAGCCTGCTCACCTACGTATCCGCACTCGACCCGATTCGCGTCAACTTCAGCGTCTCCGAGAACGAGCAGCTGCGATACACGCGGCTCGTTTCCGAGAAGAAGCTGCGCCGTCCAGTGGACGGCAAGTACACGGTGAAGATCGTGCTGGGCGACGGCACGGTCGTGCCCGCACCGGGCCACGTGACCTTCGGCGATGCCTCGTACAGCAAGGAAACCGGCACGTTCCTGGTCCGTGCCGAGCTGCCGAACAAGGCGGGCGCACTGCGGCCTGGGCAATTCGTCCGCGTGCTGCTCGCCGGCGCCACCTGGATCGACGCGCTCGTGGTGCCGCAGCGTGCGGTCATGCAAGGTCCGCAAGGCAACTTCGTCTGGGTCGTGGACGCTGAATCGAAGGCGCAGTTCCGCCCGGTCTCAGTTGGCCAGTTGATCAACGATCGCTGGATCATCGCCGAAGGCCTGCAGGCGGGCGAGCGGATCGTCGTGGACGGCGGGATCAAGCTTGCTCCCGGGGTCACGGTCAAGCCCGTCGAGCCCGAGGCAGCCGGCGCACCGGCAACTGCCGCCGCCCCGACGCAGCGCTGACACGGAGCGCCTGCCACCGTGATCTCGGACTTCTGCATCCGCCGCCCGATCTTCGCGAGCGTGCTGTCGATCGTCGTCACGCTCGCGGGGCTGGCCGCACTGGTCGGGCTGCCGATCGAGCAGTACCCGCCGATCGCCCCGCCGCAGGTGACCGTGTCCGCGAGCTTCCCGGGCGCGGATGCGGAAACGGTCGCGCAGGCCGTCGCCGCGCCGATCGAGGCGCAGGTAAACGGCGCGGACAACATGCTCTACATGCAGTCGACGAGTTCGTCGACCGGGCAGATGACGCTCACGGTCTACTTCCAGATCGGCACCGACCCGGACACGGCGCAGGTGCAGGTGCAGAACCGCGTCAACATCGCACTGCCCAAGCTGCCCGACATCGTGCAGAAGACCGGCGTGAGGGTCGAGAAGCGCTCGTCGAGCATCATGATGCTGCTCGCGGTCTACGCACCCGACGGCCGCTACGACGTCAACTACGTCGCGAACTACGCGAACCTCTACGTGCTCGACGCGGTCAAGCGTGTGCCGGGCGCAAACCAGGCATCCCTATTCGGTGCCACAGACAACGCAATGCGGATCTGGTTGCGGCCGGACCGCATGGCCTCGCGCGGCATCACGCCGACCGACGTCCAGGCGGCGATCGCGAAACAGAACCAGCAGTTCAGTGCGGGTTCGATCGGCCAGTCACCGACGTCGCAGCCCGTCGAGATCACCGTGCCGGTGGTGACCGAGGGTCGCTTCAACGAGCCCGCGCAGTTCGAGAACATCATCCTGCGCACCGACCCGGCGGGCGCCGCGATCGTGCGGCTCGGCGACGTCGGACGTGCCGAAGAAGGGCTGCAGAGCTACATGATGCGCCCGAGCCTGAACGGCAAGCCGGCGGTGTTCATCGCCGTCTACCAGCAGCCCGGGTCGAATGCGCTGCAGGTCGTCGACGGCGTGCGCAAGACGCTCGAGCACCTGAAGGCCGGGTTCCCGGACGGCATCGATTACGAAGTCTCGCTCGACACGACCAAGTTCGTGACCGCCTCGATCGAGGAGGTCGTGCACACGCTGCTCGAAGCCGTGGTGCTCGTCGTGCTGGTCGTATACATCTTCCTGCAGAACCTGCGCGCAACGCTGATTCCGACCCTCGCGGTCGTCGTCTCGATCGTCGGCACGTTCGTCGGCATGACGATGCTCGGCTTCTCGATCAACCTGCTGACGCTGTTCGGCATGGTGCTCGCGATCGGCATCGTCGTGGACGACGCGATCGTGGTGATCGAGGCCGTCGAGGCGAACATGAAGACGAAGGGCCTCTCGGCACGCGACGCGGCCTTCGCAGCAATGCGCGAGGTCTCGGGGCCGGTGGTCGCGATCGTGCTGGTGCTCGCTGCGGTGTTCGTGCCGACGGCGTTCCTCGGCGGCACCACGGGCGTTCTCTACAAGCAGTTCTCGATCACGGTGGTCGTCTCCGTGATCATCTCGGGCTTCGTCGCGCTCACACTCACGCCGGCGCTCGCGGCATTGTTGCTCGACGGGTCGCATGGACCGCCGCCAAAGGTCCTGCAGAAGTTCAACCAGTGGTTCGACCGCCTGACCGAGAGCTACAGCAATGGTGTGACCTGGGTGCTGAAGCGGGCAGCGCTGGCGCTCGCCGTGTTCGTCGCATTCATCGTCGCGATCCTGGGGCTCTTCAAGACGATACCGGGCAGCTTCGTGCCGCCTGAGGACCAGGGATTCATGTACATCGCGGCCATCCTGCCGGACTCCGCGAGCCTCGATCGCTCCGACGCCGTCGGGCAGAAGATCGCCGGGATCGTGCTGCAGCACCCAGCCGCGAAATTTGCCTCGGTCCTGTCGGGGTACAGCCTGCTCGATGGCCAGTACAAGACGAATGCCGCCACGGTCTTCGTGAGCCTGAAGGACTTCGACGAGCGCAAGGGCAAGGAACAGTCGGTCGACGGGATGATTGCCACCCTCGCACCCCGGCTCGCCACGATCCAGGATGCCGTGGTCATCCCGATCAACCCTCCGCCGATCCCGGGCCTCGGCACACAGGGCGGCTTCGAGCTGTGGGTGCAGGACCTTACTGGCGGCGAGCCGGCGCGGCTTGCGCAGGCGGTGCAGCAGGTGCTGGCCGCCGCGAAGCAGCAGACCACGGTCGCCGGCGTCAATTCGACGTTCAACCCGGCCTCGCGGCAGCTCAGCGTCAAGGTCGATCGAGAGAAGGCCGAAACGATCGGCGCCCCGATCGCCGACGTCTACGGCGCGTTGCAGTCGCTGTTCGGCTCGCTGTACGTCAGCCAGTACAACAAGTACGGACGCGTGTGGCAGGTCGTGCTGCAGGCCGAGCCCGAGTTCCGCAACAGCCCGGAGGACCTGCGCGGCATCTACGTCCGTGGCGTCTCGGGCCAGATGGTGCCGCTGGACGCGGTCACGACCGCACGCTTCACCAAGGGCCCGGACCTGATCCCGCGCTTCAACGGCTTCCCCGCCGCAAAGATCAGTGGCGGTCCGGCCCCCGGCTACAGCTCCGGGCAGGCCATCGCCACGATGGAGCAACTCGCAGCCGAACTGCCCGAGGGCTATGCAATCGCGTGGTCCGGCCAGGCGTATGAGGAAAAGCAGTCGGGCGGCGCCTCCGCACTCGTGTTCGTATTTGGCTTGATCATGGTGTTCCTGATCCTCGCCGCACAGTACGAGTCGTGGTCACTGCCAGGAAGCGTCATCACGGCCGTGCCATTCGGAGTGCTCGGTGCGTTGCTCGCCGTGTGGCTGCGCGGCATGGAGAACGACGTCTATTTCCAGATCGGCCTCGTGACGCTGATCGGCCTCTCGGCGAAGAACGCCATCCTGATCGTCGAGTTCGCAATGCTCGAGCGACAGAACGGCCGGTCCATCGTCGATTCCGCCGTCGAGGGCGCGAAGATGCGGCTGCGACCGATCGTGATGACGTCGCTGGCATTCACCGCGGGTGCGATCCCGCTCGCGATCGCGGCAGGCGCCGGCTCCGCTTCGCGTCATTCGATCGGCACGGGCGTGATTGGCGGCATGGTCGGCGCCACGACGCTCGCACTGTTTTTCGTCCCACTGTTCTACGTGCTGATCAGCCAGTTGAGCGAGCGGTTCTTCCCGCCGAAGACCCCTGCGGAGCCCCCGTCTACCACGCCAGCAACCACTGGCGAAGTCGCAGCAGCCGACAAGGGAGGACATTGAGCCATGCGCCGGCTGTCGTTGATTGCCGTCGCCTGCGCGCTGACCGCCTGCCTCGGCGAGCCTTACCAGCGGCCGGCCCTCGACGTACCTTCGCAGTTCCGATTTGCGATGGCCGAGACGACTGGCGCCGCCGATACGCGCTGGTGGACCGGATTCGGCGATCCGGTGCTCGACCAGCTGGTGGCCGAGGCGCTGGCGAACAACGAGGACCTGCGGATCGCGGCCGCCCGCGTCGATGAGTTCTACGGAGCCAAGGTGACGACACGTGCACCGATGTTCCCGGCGTTGGGCTACGCCGCGAGCAGCGGACAGGAGCAGCCGTCGCAGCAGGTGGTCGGTCGCGGCAATGACTCGGTCCGCAACGCGAGCGCCGCCGGCCTCACCGCCGGCTGGGAAATCGACGTGTGGGGCAAGGTTCGTAACCTCACCGCCGCGGCCAATGCCGACTGGGTTGCGTCGGAAGCGGACAGGCGCGCCACCGTGCTTGCGCTCGTGAGCGCGGTCGCGTCGGGATACGTCACGCTGCTGTCGCTCGACGACCAGCTCACCACTTCGCAGCGCACGCTCGAGAGCCGACGACAGGCACTCACGGTCTTCGAGAAACGCTACAAGGGCGGCGTGATCTCGAAAGTGGAGCTGTCACAGGCCCGATCGGCATACGAGGTCGCCGCGGCCGCGGTGCCGTTGCTGCAGCAGCAGATCGCACGGCAGGAGAACGCCGTGTCGCTGCTGCTCGGACGCAACCCGGGACCGGTTCCGCGGGGACGTCCGCTGATGGAGCTCGATACGCCCGCAGTACCGGAAGGACTGCCGTCCGATATCCTCACGCAGCGCCCCGACGTGGTCGCCGCCGAGCAGACGCTGATAGCGGCCAACGCGCGTGTCAGCGCAGCGCGGGCGCTGTACTTCCCGTCGATCTCTCTCACCGGGCTGCTCGGCGTGGCGAGCCTCGACCTCGACAACCTGTTCTCCAGCGGGTCCGATACCTGGAACTACGCCGGGCAGGTCACCGGGCCGATCTTCCAGGGTGGCGCGGTCGTCGGCACGAACGAGCAGGCGGACGCACGCAAGGCGGCGCTGCTCGCGAATTACGAGAAGACCGTGCAGCGTGCATTCGCCGACGTGGACGACGCGCTGATTTCGACTCAGAAGTCCTCCGAGCGCACCCAGGCGCAGAAAGCCCAGGTCGACGCACTGCGTGACTACGCACGCCTGTCACGCAAGCGCTACGAGGGCGGGTACTCGAGCTACCTCGAGGTGCTCGACGCGGAGACATCGCTGTTCAATGCCGAACTGCTCTACAGCCAGGGCCAGCGCGAAAGACTGCTGGCGCACGTGGATCTCTACAAGGCGCTGGGCGGCGGCTGGGTGGACACGGCGGCCGCGCAGGCGCCACAGCCGCTGAATAGCCCTTCGGACCTGAGCCTCCGCTGAATCCCGGGCGACCGGGGCGCGGTGGATCAGGTCAGCGCGCCGGCGGCGCGCAGCGCCTCGATCGCTGAATCACTGTAGCCGGCCGCTCGCAGCACCTCGACCGTGTCGCTGCCCGCGGCCCGCGGAGGCTGCGGCAATCGCGCGGCCGTACGGCTGAACCGGGGCGCCGGCGCGGCCTGCGATACTCCAGCGATCTCGATGAACGAGCCACGCGCACGGTTGTGCGGATGTCAGTGGCGCTTCGGTCATTGACAGCACAGGAGCAACGCAGGCATCCGTGCCCTCCATGATCGAGCACCACTCGTCGCGGGTCTTGCCGCGGATCACGCCGGCGAGCCGCTGCTTCAGCGCTGGCCATGACGCCGGGTCGAGCTGCGGCGAGAATTCCTTCGCATCCACACCGGTGAGCTCGACCAGCAGCCGATAGAACTGCGGCTCGATCGCGCCGACCGAGATGTACTTGCCATCCGCGGTCTCGTACGTGTCATAGAAGTGCGCGGCACCGTCGAGCAGGTTCACGCCGCGCTCGTCCTTCCAGAATCCCTGCGCCTTCATCGAGTGCATCATGTGCATCAGCGCCGCAGAGCCCTCGACCATCGAGGCGTCCACGACCTGCCCTGCTCCCGAGCGCTGCGCCTCGAAGACCGCGCACATCGAGCCCGAACGCGAGGAACATGCCGCCGCCGCCGAAGTCGCCCACGAGATTCAGCGGCGGCACCGGCGGCTCGCCCTTGCGGCCGACCGCGTGCAGGGCGCCAGACAACGAGATGTAGTTGATGTCGTGCCCGGCCGCCTCGGCGAGCGGTCCCGTCTGGCCCCAACCAGTCATGCGTCCGTAAACGAGCCGTGGATTGCGGGCCAGGCATGCCTCGGGACCGAGGCCGAGGCGCTCCATCACGCCCGGCCTGAATCCCTCGATCAGCACGTCCGCTGACTCAACGAGCTTCAGTATCGCCTCGACGCCCTCGGGCGACTTCAGGTTCAGCGCGATCGAACGCTTGCCACGCTCGCTGATCTGCGCCGTTCGCGGCGCCGGCGATGAGCGCCGCGCGACCGAGACGACGTCAGCGCCGAGGTCCGCCAGAAGCATGCCGCAGAAAGGCGCCGGGCCCAGGCCCTCGAGTTCGATCACGCGCAAGCCGCGCAACGGTCCCACGGGCGCCTCAGCGGGGCTGCATGCGGATGCCGCCGTCGATGCGGATGCACTCGCCGTTGATGTAGTCGTTCTCGACGATGCAGACCGCCAGGTGCGCGATCTCCGCCGGCAGGCCGAGCCGCTTCGGGTAGAGCACGGACTTCGCCAGCGCGTCGACGACCTCGGGCGGCAGCGCCGCGAACAGCGGCGTGTCGATCAGCCCGGGCACGATCGTGTTGACGCGGATACCGACCGACGACAGGTCGCGCGCTATCGGCAACGTCATGCCCACGATGCCGCCCTTGCTGGCGCTGTAGGCGGCCTGGCCGATCTGGCCCTCGTAAGCCGCGACCGATGCGGTGTTGATGACGACGCCACGCCCGCCATGCGCATTGAACGGCTCGTTCTTCGCCATCTGCTCCGCGCACAGCCGCAGCACGTTGAACGAGCCCGTGAGGTTCACGCCGATCACCTTGTTCCACGCAGCGAGCGGGAACGGGCCTTCCTTGCCGAGCGTCTTGTGCGCACTCGAGATCCCGGCGCAATTCACGCAGACGTGGATGGCCCCGAATGCCTGCATGACCTCGGCGACGCCGGCCGCGACCGACGCCTCGTCCGCGACGTTGACGCCGGCGAACACGACTGCACTACCTAGCTCCTCTGCCACCTTTCGTCCGGCTGCTTCGTTCAGATCGAAGATCGCGACGCGCGCGCCCTTCGCGACCAGCGCCCGCACCACTCCCTCGCCGATGCCCGAGGCGCCGCCGGTAACCACTGCCACCTTGCTTTGATTTCCATGGTTCGCTCTCCTGGGGGCCCTGCGCCTGGATTGGCGCATCGGCCGAAATCTTGATCGGGCCAGTTTACGCGCACGACCAGTACGCGGCGAGGTCGGTGCTGTTCAGCCGCTGGCCGGCGGAATCGTCGTTCACGCAGGAAATGGGCCACGTTCGCGGCCACGTCGTCCGCGAACAGCAGGCCCATGTGGCTGTGCGGCAGCACGATATGGTCGGCAAGGCCCGGGATGATTGTCTCGCTGACGCCCACCGTACCGTCGTTGTCTTCGTCGAAGTTCGCGAAGTACTGCCCGGTGCCGACGCGCAAGTCTGGCCCGCGATCGCACCGACCGCATTGGGCCCGCTCCAGCGACGATCACACGCCGAGCCAGTTCCTGCAGCACGAGCGGACCCAGCAGCGGGCGGAGCATGGGCCACTGCGAGACGCTGCGTGCCGCCTTGCTGCCCTTCAACGGAGAACCGAGCAGCACTGCGTTACCGGCAAGGGATCCGGCGCAGTCGCAAAGCGTGCGGTACACGAAAGCTCCTCCGAGGCTGTGCCCCACCAGGTGCACGCGCTCGCCGCCACCGACGCGCTCGATGAACCTCGCCAGGTCGCCGCAGACCTGCGCGGGATCGCCGTGCAGGGTCGGGTATGCGAAGGTGTGGACGTCGAAGCCGTGGTCCTGCTGCAGCCGCTGGCGCAGCACGCCGAACACCAGCCCGTTCATCCACAGGCCGTGGACGAGGACCACGTGGTCGGCGGCCATCACTCCTTCGCGGGCAGCCGCACGCGGATGTGCAGATCGCGGAGCTGCTGCTCCGACACCTCGGTCGGCGCGTCGGTGAGCGGGCACGTGGCGGTCTGCGTCTTCGGGAACGCGATCACGTCGCGGATCGAATCGGCGCCAGCCATCAGCATCGCCAGGCGATCGAGGCCGAACGCGATACCACCATGCGGAGGTGCGCCGTACTTCAACGCCTCGAGCAGGAAGCCGAATTTCTTCTGTGCTTCCTCGGCGCCGATGCCGAGCAGCTCGAACACCGTGGACTGCATCTCGTTGCGATGGATACGCACGGAGCCGCCGCCGATCTCGGAACCGTTCAGCACCATGTCGTAGGCGCGCGCCAGCGCACCGCCCGGATCGGCTTTCAGCGCCGCGGCATCGTCGTTCACAGGCGACGTGAACGGGTGGTGCATCGCGGCCCAGCGCTTCGAGTCGGCATCCCACTCGAACATCGGGAAGTCCATGACCCACAGCGGCCGCCAGCCGGCTTCGACCAGGCCCAGATCCTGGCCGACCTTGAGCCTGAGCGCGCCGATCGCGTCGTTGACCACCTTGGCCTTGTCAGCGCCAAAGAAAACGAGGTCACCGGTCTGCGCGCCTGTGCGATGCATCAGGCCCGTCACCGCGTCATCCGACAAAAATTTCAGGATTGGCGACTGCAGGCCGTCGCGACCCTTCGCCGCGTCGTTGACCTTGACGTAGGCGAGGCCCTTCGCGCCGTAACGCGCGACGAACGCCGTGTAGTCGTCGATCTGCTTGCGCGACAGCTTCTCGCCGCCTCCTGGCACGCGCAGCGCCGCGACGCGGCCGTCCTTGTCGGCGGCCGGGGCCGCGAACACCTTGAACTCGCTGTCCTTCACCAGGTCCGCGACGTCGACGAGCTCGAGCGGGATGCGCAGATCCGGCTTGTCGGATGCATAGCGACGCATCGCCTCGGCATAAGTCATCCGCGGGATCGGATCCGGCAACTTCACGCCGAGCACCTTGTCGAACAGCTCGCGCACCAGGCCTTCCATCAGGCCCGTGATCTCGTCGCGCGTCAGGAACGACGTCTCGACGTCGAGCTGTGTGAACTCGGGCTGGCGATCGGCGCGCAGGTCCTCATCGCGGAAGCAGCGCACGATCTGGTAGTAGCGGTCGAAGCCCGCCATCATCAGCAGCTGCTTGAAGATCTGCGGCGACTGCGGCAGCGCGAAGAACTTGCCGGGCTGCGTGCGGCTCGGCACGAGATAGTCGCGGGCGCCCTCGGGCGTGGCCTTCGTCAGCATCGGCGTCTCGATGTCGATGAAGCCGTGCCCGTCGAGGTATTCGCGCATCGCGCGCGTCACGGCGTGGCGCAGGCGCAGGCGCTTCTGCATCTCGTCGCGGCGCAGGTCGATATAGCGGAACTTGAGCCTCGTTTCTTCCTTGACGTCCTCGTCGAGCTGGAACGGGATCGGCTCGGCGCGGTTCAGCACCTCGATCTCGCGCGCCAGCATCTCGACCTGGCCCGACGCGAGGTTCGCATTCGCAGTGCCGGCGGGACGCGGCCGCACGAGGCCGGTCACCTTGATGACCCACTCGCCGCGCAGCCGCTCGGCTTCGGCGAAGACCGACGCGGCATCGGGATCGAATACCACCTGCAGCAGTCCGTCGCGGTCCCGAAGGTCGACGAAGATCACGCCACCGTGGTCACGGCGCCGGTGGACCCATCCCGCGACGGAGACGGTGGAACCGACGAGGTGCTCGTTGACCTCGCCGCAATAATGAGTGCGCATGGGCATGGTTGGCGGGGCCGGTCTGCCGGCGCCCCGTGGCCGGATTTTCCAGAAGGGACGGGATGTTACGTTTCGGCTTGTTGCGGCGCAAGACGAGCGTCGGCGGGCTTGTTCTTCCACTTCGGCACGACCACGCCCAGCGTCAGCAACATCCTGAACGCTTCGTCCACGGTCATGTCGAGCTTCACGACGTCCTGCCGGGGCACCAGCACGATGAACCCGGTCGTCGGATTCGGGGTAGTGGGCACGAACACACAGACGACGTCCTCCGAGGTCTTGGCCTGCACTTCCTCGAGTTCCTCGGAAGTGATGAACCCGACGCTGTAGATGCCCTTGCGCGGGAACTCGACCATCACGACCTGCCGGAACGAGCTCCCCTTGTCGGTGAGCACGGTCTCGCTGAATGTCTTCGCACCGCTGTAGACCGGCCCGACCACTGGTATCCGCCGGACAAGCGATTCCATGCCGGCGACGATGCGCCCGCCGAAGATGTTGCGGACCAGTACGCCAGTCAGGAACAACAGCAGCAGCGACAGGATGATGCCGACGCCAGGAACGTACTGACCGACCAGCGCCTCCGGGCGCCAGGACGGCGGCAGCAGCACCAGCGAGCTGTCGAGGATGCCGGACAGGAAACGCACGACCCAGACCGTCACCATGATCGGGATCCAGACCAGCAGCCCGGCGATCAGGTAATTGCGCAGTGTCCGCGCGGGATGCCGCTCGCGGGGTTCCCCTCCGTCGGGCAGGATGATCGGTCCTTCGTGCAACTTGAATTCCTCAGCGCTTGCGAGCGCGTGTCGTGGTCGGCTTCCGCGGCGCGGGCTTGCTCTTGCCGCGCGCCGCCGGCCTGGCGGCGGGCTTCGTGACCATCGTACGTGACTTCGTCTCGCCGCCGCCCGGACTCTTCGCCGCCGGCTTGTCGGCAGCTTTCGTCTCAGGCTTCGACTCGACCTTGTCCTCGGACTTCGCCGGCTCCTTGTCGCCCTTCTCGACCAGGTTGCGCTTCTGCTCCTTGTCCGACTTGAAGTCGGTCTCGTACCAGCCGCTGCCCGCGAGACGGAACATCGGTGCGGACATCAGTCGCTTCAGCGAGTGCCTGCCGCATTCCGGGCACTCGCGCAACGGCTTGTCGGAGATCTTCTGCAGCGCCTCGAGATGGTGGCCGCACTTGTCGCACTGGTATTCGTAGATGGGCATGTCGTTTGCGTCGGGGTCGCTCGAGCGCGCGATTATACGGGAGCGGTGGTCGACGATTTCGGCGTTCCATGCCGGGGGCCCTCGCGAGGACGCCGTAAACCCATCCATGGGGGCTTCGGCCGCGGCGTCCCTGCCGCGGACGACCTCGCGAGAGCCCCCGGCATGGAACGCCTGCAATCCCGCCGCACCAACGCCGCAATCGACATGCAACGGCTCGGCCGCAAGCATCGCGCAGAAGTGCGGCTACCAGCGAAACGCTGCGCGAACTCGTCGCGCGACGGCGTGTGTCCCGGGCTCGGGGTCGGCGCCCTGTCTGCAGGATCGTCCGCGGCAGGGACGCCGCGGCCGAAGCCCCCATGGACGGGTTTACGGCGGTCCTGCGGACAGGGCGCCGACCCCGAGCCCGGGACATGACGCCGCAGCCACGAGTTGACGAGCCGCTTACGCCTTCTTGCGCTTGGGCGCAGCCGCTTCCGCGACCGCACCAAGCTTCTCGAACGCCAGCTGCCCGTCCCGCAACGTGACCTGCACGCGATCGCCCGGCCCGAAATCCCCGCGCAGGATCGACTGCGCCAGCGGGTTCTCGAGCTGGTGCTGGATCGCACGCTTCAGCGGCCGCGCGCCGTACACCGGGTCGAAGCCCGCCTCGCCGAGCAGGTCGAGCGCCGAGTCGTCGAGCTCGAGTGCGATGTCGCGATCCGCGAGTCGCTTGCGCAGGTAACCCACCTGGATGTCGACGATCGAGCGGATGTGCTCCTTGCCGAGCGGGTGGAAGACCACGACCTCGTCGACGCGGTTGATGAACTCGGGACGGAAGTGCTGGCCAACGACTTCCATCACCGCGGACTTCATCTTCGCGTAGTTCTCCTCGCCCGCGAGCTCCTGGATCAGCTGCGAGCCGAGGTTCGAGGTCATGATGATCACGGTGTTGCGAAAGTCGACCGTGCGGCCGTGGCCGTCCGTCAGGCGCCCGTCGTCGAGCACCTGCAGCAGCACGTTGAACACGTCCGGGTGCGCCTTCTCGACCTCGTCGAGCAGGATCACCGAATACGGCCGGCGGCGTACCGCCTCGGTGAGGTAGCCGCCCTCCTCGTAGCCCGACATAGCCCGGCGGCGCGCCGATCATCCGCGCCACGGAGTGCTTCTCCATGAACTCGGACATGTCGATGCGCACCATCGCCTCCTCGGTGTCGAACAGGAACTCGGCGAGCGCCTTCGACAACTCCGTCTTGCCCACGCCCGTGGGACCGAGGAACAGGAACGAGCCGTTGGGACGATTCGGGTCGGAGAGCCCGGCCCGCGAGCGACGGATCGCGTCGGACACGGCCTTGACGGCCTCGTCCTGGCCGACGACGCGCTTCGACAGCGACTCCTCCATCCGCAGCAACTTCTCGCGCTCGCCTTCGAGCATTTTCGACACCGGGATGCCGGTCCACTTGGAGACGACCTCGGCGATCTCCTCGTCGGTCACCTTGTTGCGAACCAGCGTGGGCGCCTTGGTCTCGGCATCCTGCGCGGCCTGGATGCGCTTCTCGAGTTCCGGGATCTTCCCGTACTGCAGTTCGGACATGCGCGCGAGGTCGCCCGCACGGCGCGCAGCCTCGAAATCGAGGCGTGCACGCTCGAGCTCTTCCTTGATGCTCGCGGCGCCCTGCACCGCGGCCTTCTCGGCCTTCCAGGTTTCCTCGAGGTCGGCGTACTCGCGCTCGAGCGCCCCCAGCTGCTCATCGAGTGCCAGCAGCCGCTTTTTCGACGCCTCGTCCGTCTCCTTCTTCAGCGCCTCGCGCTCCATCTTGAGCTGCACGATGCGCCGGTCGAGACGATCGAGTTCCTCGGGCTTCGAGTCGATTTCCATGCGGATCCGCGACGCGGCCTCGTCGATCAGGTCGATCGCCTTGTCGGGCAGCTGCCGGTCGGTGATGTAGCGGTGCGACAGCGTCGCGGCAGCGACGATCGCCGGATCGGTGATCTCGACCTTGTGATGGACCGCATAGCGCTCCTTGAGGCCGCGCAGGATCGCGATCGTGTCCTCGACCGACGGCTCGTCCACCAGCACTTTCTGGAAGCGGCGCTCGAGCGCGGCGTCCTTCTCGATGTACTTGCGGTACTCGTCGAGCGTCGTGGCGCCGACGCAATGCAGCTCGCCGCGCGCCAGCGCCGGCTTCAGCATGTTGCCGGCGTCCATCGCGCCCTCGGCCTTGCCGGCGCCGACCATCGTGTGCAGCTCGTCGATGAAGAGGATCACGCGACCCTCCTGCTTCGACAGGTCGTTAAGCACGCCCTTCAGGCGCTCCTCGAACTCGCCACGGAACTTCGCGCCCGCGATCAGCGAGCCCATGTCGAGCGCGAGGATGCGCTTGTCTTTCAGGCCCTCGGGCACTTCGCCGTTGACGATGCGCTGTGCGAGACCCTCGACGATCGCGGTCTTGCCGACGCCAGGCTCACCGATCAGTACCGGGTTGTTCTTGGTGCGACGCTGCAGCACCTGGATCGTGCGGCGGATCTCGTCGTCGCGGCCGATGACCGGATCGAGCTTGCCCTGCTCGGCCCGCTCGGTGAGATCGATCGTGAATTTCTCGAGCGCCTGGCGCTGTTCCTCGGCGTTGGCGTCGGTGACCTTCTCGCCGCCGCGCACTTCGTCGATCGCCTTCTCCACGGCGCCCTTGACCACCCCGCTGTCGCGCAGGATCTGCCCGAGCTGGCCCTTGTCCTCGAGCGCCGCGAGCACGTAGAGCTCGCTCGAGATGTACTGGTCGCCGCGCTTCTGCGCGAGCTTGTCGGTCAGGTTCAGCAGCTTGGCCAGGTCGTTCGAGAAGTGGACCTCGCCGCCCGCGCCTTCCACCTTCGCGAGGTGGTCGATCGCCTGGCCGAGCTGCGAGCGCAGCCGGTTGACGTTGGCACCCGACTTGTCGAGCAGCGGCCGCACCGTGCCGCCCTGCTGGTCGAGCAACGCGAGCATCACGTGGGCGGGTTCGATGAACTGGTGGTCGCGGCCGAGCGCGAGCGACTGGGCGTCCGCGAGGGCCATCTGGAACTTGCTGGTCAGTTTGTCCATGCGCATGGGGTACCGGGCTCCCTGAAGGGGCTGTGTTGCCGCCTAGGTTGGGGGCGGGCCGCGGAAGATAAAGCCCAGCGTTGGCCCAATTCGGCCCGGGACGGCGCTTTCGGCTCAAGCCGGCTTCGCCTGGCTGGGACACTCAGCGCCGGCGAATCACAGGAAACGTTGCTTTTCGATGCTTTTAGGCACCGATAGCCAACCTTTTAAGGATTTTTACGGATTTTCTGGCAGCGTCCTAGGCGGCGGCATGCATCCGGTGCAGCACTCGGTGCAGGAACGGCGCGAAGAGCACGCCCGTGGCTGCCAGGAACACGATCCCGCTGTAGAGCGCGTAGAAGGACGCAAACAGCTTTGCCGCGTCGGACGTGAGCGTGGTCGCCGGGCCCATCCCGGTCAGGATCATGGAGGCGTTCAGCAGCGAGTCGATCCACTGCAGCCCGGCGAAGACGTGGTAACCGGCGGTACCGATCCCGAGCGACAGCAGGATGATCAACACGCTGACGCCGCCGTGCCGGGTCACGCGACGCAGGAACTGTTCGCGGGGCAACACCGGCTGCTTGTGATGTTCGTACATTGGTGACAACTCCGTGCGACTTGCGACGTCGAGCCTAGCCCGACAGCACGGACGATCAAAGCCCCGCTTACCTGCGCCGACTGGCGGCCCGGCAGGTCATCGGTAACATTGTCGGGCCTTACGTGGCCAGGGGAGCGCTCGCGATGACCATCGAAGAAATTGCCGCCATTGCGGAGATCATCAACGCGGCAGCGGTCACGCTCACGTTGCTCGGCCTGATCGTGACCATACGCCAGAACACGAAGTCACAGAAAGCAATGGCGGTGGACTCGCTGGCCGCCGCGATTGCCGCGATCAACGTTCCGGCCACGCAGTCGCCCGCTCTTGGGTCGGCGCTGTCGGCCGCCGTCAACGACTGGGCATCAGCCACGCGTGACGAGCGCATCATGGCGCACTACTTCCTGTTCTCGTTCTTCAAGCTGCACGAGAGCGCCTGGTACCAGCAGAAAGCCGGGATCCTCGACGCGAGCCAGTGGCAAGGGTGGGAAAAGGGGCTGCGCAAGTACTATCACACGAAAGGCGTGCGGGAAGCCTGGTGGCCAAATCGCCGGCATTCGTACTCGGCGGAATTCCAGGCGTATCTCGCCGCAACGTCGCCGCCAGACGAGATCGGCAGCCTCGCCGAGATATTCGGTCACGCACCGGCAAGGACGCAGCAGTGACCGAGTTCGACTTCCTGTCGGTCCTGGTCTCGATCATCTTCGGCCTCGCGCTGACGCACCTGCTGTCGGGCCAGTTCCGGTTCGTCTTCCAGCGGCGGATGACGGAGACGCACCTGCTCTACACCGGCTGGGTCTTCATGGTGCTGGTGCTCAACTGGTGGATGCTGTTCACGTGGCACGACTACCAGGGCTGGACCTTCGACGCTTTCCTGCTGATCGTGCTGTGGGCGCTGTCTTTCTACGTGCTGTCGATCGCGCTGTACCCGCCCGAGGAAATCGCGCCGGAAGGCGCGCCGTTCGACTACTTCTGGTTCTTCTGCGCGGTCCTGGGCACGCTCGCCGCGGACACAGCCTGGACGGCCATGCGCGGAAAACTGTTCTCGCCCTGGTACTACCTGCCGTTTGTGCTGCACTACGCGGTGCTGGCCATCCTTGCCGCGCGGTTCAAGTCACACTGGTTCCGGCGCCTCGTGGCGTGGTGGTTCCTGCTGTCGGTCGTCGCCTGGTCGCTCGGAGTCCGGCGCTACCTGTAGCACCCGACAGCCGGGCCAGCGTGCGGTCTCAGTGCATCTGCTGGTGCGTGAAGTAGACGACGGCCACACCGAGCGCAATGAAGACGAGTTGCTCGACGCCCGCACGAACGTCGACGCGACGGTGCAGCCCGGGAATCAGGTCCGCAACCGCGACGTAGATGAAGCTCGATGCAGCGAAGGCCAGCGCATACGGCAGCAGGTGCATCGCCGTGGCCAGTGCGAAATACGCGATCACGCCGCCGATGATCGACGTGAGGCTGGTGAGCAGGTTGAGCGCGAGCGCCCGGCCACGGCTGTAGCCGCCGTGCAGCAGGATGGCCACGTCGCCGACCTCCTGCGGCACCTCGTGCGCGGCCACCGCCATGGCCGTGACGATGCCCAGCTTCGGATTCGTCATGAATGCCGCCGCGACCAGCACGCCGTCAAGCACGTTGTGGAAGCTGTCCCCGACCAGGATCATCCGCGCCGAGGCCGCATCGCGAGCCTCGTGACTCGGCGAGTGCATCTCGCAGGGGTCGTCGTGGCAATGCCGCCAGAGGACGAACTTCTCGAGCAGGAAGAACGTGAGGATGCCGAGCAGCAGCGCAAGGCCGACCCGGTGCGCGCCACCCGGCCCGATCGTGTCCATCGCGTGCGGCAGCAGACCGAGGAACGCCGCACCAAGCAGCGCGCCCGTAGCGAGGCTCACGAGGTGCGGCAGCAAGGCCGCACGACGCGCCTCGCCGAGCACGAGGAAGAACGACGCCGCAAGCGCGCTCAGGAAGCCGCTCAGGCCGGTCAGCAGGATGATCGAGATGAGGGGTGTCACGGGCTCTTAGCGTCGCAGGATGACCGAGCGTAGCACGCGCATCAGCCGAGCCATGCGAGCGTTGCCATGCGGCCCGTCGTGCCGTCGCGTCGGAACGAGAAAAATCGCCGCGGATCGGTCGCCGTGCACCACGTTCCGCCGTGCACCGACGTGACGCCGGCTTCGGCGAGTTGCCGCCGGGCCAGCGAATACAGGTCTGCCTGGAACCGCCCCCTGGCGTTCGGCGTGAAGCACGCAGCAAGCGCAGGCAGTCGTGACGAAAAAGCGTCTCGCACCTCGGCACCGACCTCGAACGCGCCCGGGCCGATCGCAGGACCGAGCCAGGCAACCGTGTCCGCCGGCGCGCAATCGAGTGAGGCCAGCGTAGCCTCGAGCACGCCGGCGACGAGACCGCGCCAGCCTGCATGCGCGACACCGACGCGCGTGCCCGCCCGATCCGCGAGCACCACCGGCAGGCAGTCCGCGGTCATGACCGCGCATACCTGGCCGGGCGCCGTCGCAACGGCAGCGTCGGCTGTCGGCGCGTCGGCGCGACGCCCGTCGTGCACGACGACTTCGACGCCGTGCACCTGCTGCAACCACAGCGGTTCGGCTGGGATTCCAGCGGCTTCACGCAGCATCCGTCGATTGTCCCGGACGCAGGCATCCGAATCGCCGACGTGCGCCGCGAGATTGAGTGAATCGTAAGGAGTCGCGCTGCATCCGCCGGTGCGCAGAGTCGACAGCACGTGCACCCGGGCTGGCACTGGCCAGTCGGGCGTGAGCCACTCGACGGCACGGTTCATTGGGTCGCCGCATCCTGCGCAAGCACGCGCAACAGTCCCTGCATGTCCGCCGGCAACGGCGCGACACACTCGATGTCCTTGCCGGTCACCGGGTGAGCGAACTCAAGCCGCGCGGCATGCAGCGCCTGCCGCGGAAAATCGCGCAACGCGTTCCTGAGCTCGTCGCTGGCGCCACGCGGGAAGGTGAGCCTTCCGCCGTACACTCGATCGCCGACGATCGGGAAGCCGGCGTGCGACAGGTGCACGCGGATCTGATGCGTGCGACCGGTCTCGAGCTGCACGCGCACGTGCGTATGGGCCCGGAACCGCTTGATCACGCGATAGTGCGTGACGGACTCGCGCCCGCCCTGTCGCACGGCCATGCGTACGCGATCGGTCGGATGACGGTCGATCGGCGCGTCCACCGTCCCGCCCGCGGTCATTACGCCACGACAGATCGCCTCGTACCCACGGTGGATGTCGCGCTCCTCGAGCATCCGCACCAGCGCGGTATGCGCCGGAAGCGTGCGGGCCACGACCAGCAGCCCGCTCGTGTCCTTGTCGAGGCGATGGATGATTCCGGCGCGGGGCAGCGCCGCGAGCTTCGGGTCGAGCGCCAGCAGCGCGTTCTGCAACGTCTGGTCGGGATTGCCCGCGCCCGGGTGGACCACGAGCCCGGCCGGCTTGTTGATCACGAAGATGTGCCGGTCCTCGTGCACCAGCTCGAGCGGGATCGGCTGCGCGACCGCTGCGGTTTCCTCGACGAGCGTCGCGGCAATCGACACCGTCTCGCCACCGGACACCTTGTCGCGTGGACGCAGTACCGCGCCGTCGACGAGCACCTCGCCCGCGTCGATCCAGGCCTTGAGCCGGCTGCGCGAGTAGTCGGGCAGCAGTGCCGCCAGGGCCTGGTCGAGGCGCTGCCCGGCCTGCTCCGTGGGAACTTTCAGCGTAATCGAGAGTGTCGAAGTGGTCATGAGGCCGGGCATTCTGGCCGATGCTGGGCGGCGAGTGTACCGGTCACCTGCCCGAGGCTTCGTTTCTATATACTTTCGCCCCGCCGCCGGACCGCCGGCCTGCCCTGCCCCACCCATGCCACACGCCCGCCGAAACCGCCCTGTCCTGACCGCGCTCGTGCTGCTCGCAGTTGGCGTCAGCCTTTCCGGCTGCAGCTGGTTTGGCCGGGGCGACGACAAGGACAAGGCTGGTGCACCCGACCAGATCTACTCGGATGCATCGAAGGACATGCGCGCGGGCAATTTCAAGGGCGCGGCCGAGAAGCTCGAGCTGCTCGAGTCGCGCTATCCATTCAGCAATGCGGCGAAGCAGGGCCACCTGGACCTGATGTACGCCTACTACAAGAACTACGAGCTCGAGTCCGCGGTGGACCAGGCGGACCAGTTCATTCGCGAGAACCCGACGCACCCGCGCGTCGATTATGCCTACTACATCCGCGGCCTGGTCTACTTCGAGTCCGGCGCGAACTGGCTCGAGCGCGTCTTCAACGCCGACGTGACGCAGCGCCCGCCGAGCGAGGCGCGCAAGTCGCTGCAGGCATTCCAGCTGCTGCTGCAGCGGTACCCGAAGAGCCCGTACGCCGCGGATTCCCGGCAGCGCATGGTCTACCTGCGCAACCGGCTGGCCGACTACGAGCTGGCCGTGGCGCGCTACTACATCAAGCGCGGTGCCTATGTCGGGGCCGTGAATCGTGCCCGCGAAGTGATCCAGACGTATGACGGCTCGCCGGCCGCACTCGAGGCCTTGCAGATCATTTCGACCGGATACCGGCAGCTGCAGCTGCCGGACCTGACGAAGGAGGTCGATGCGGTCTACGCAGCCAACGCCAGCCTGCCCAACATCGTCCCGCCGGCGGGCGCGACCGCGGGCCTCGCGATGTCGGACGCGGACGCGACCGGACCGAATTACAGCGCAGCCGAGCGGTCCGGGCCGCTGGCAGGCCACGGTGGGCGGCGCGTACCAGAATTCTTCGACGACCGGCTTCAAGGGCGGCACCGACGTCACCGTCGACAGCGGCCTCGGCTTCGTCGTCGGCGTCGGCTTCAACTTCACGGATCGCCTGTTCGTCGGCGCGAACCTGAGCTACGACAGCAAGAATTACGAGGCCGATGTCGTCGGCGACGACCCGGGCGAATCGTACAAGACCAAGGGCGACCTCACGACCACTTCGCTGATGCTGGGCGGCGCTTACAACTTCATGACCGGCCGGTTCACGCCGTTCGTCGCAGGCGGCATCGGCTGGTCATGGGTCGACACCAACATCGCGACCGGCCCGCCGGACGTCGGATGCTGGTGGAGCCCGTGGTACGGGTATGTGTGTACGTCGTTCCAGGACACGAAGACTGAAAGTGGCTTTGCCTACCAGCTCGGCCTGGGCCTGCGCTACGACTTCAACGACTTCATCTTCGCGGACGGCAGCTACAACATGAAGTGGGTGAGCTTCGACAACGCCGACGGCACCCCGCAGTACGACGGCATCCAGATGAACGTCGGCTGGAAATTCTGACGCGCGACCGCCCGCTGTCGCCAATCCGCGACACATGTAGCCGGGGTTTTTGCTGCAGCGCAGCTAGAATGCGGGCCTTCCTTTGGATTCAGAGGGTTGGGCGCGTTCCATGCGGAAGACTCCGAGCCTGCTGATTGCGGCAACCTTTGCCGTGCTGACGGTCGCCATCTGGGGCTACGCCAACCGGCCGACGCCCGAGCCGGCCTGGCCCGCAAAGGTACAGGGATTCTCGTTCCAGCCTTTCCAGAAGCACCAGGACGCGATCAAGGGCGACCTGCCGACGGTCGCGGAAATCGACCGTGACCTGTCCGTGCTGCAGGGCAAGGCAAAGGCAGTGCGCACCTACAGCGTACTTGGTTCGCTCGGCGAGGTTCCGTCGCTTGCGGCACGCCACGGGATCGCCGTCACGATCGGTGCCTGGCTCGGTGCGGACCGCGACCGCAACGAGCGTGAAATCGAGCGCGCGATCCAGCTTGCGAACCGGCACAAGAACGTCACGCGCGTGATCGTGGGCAACGAAGTGGTGTTGCGCGGCGACCTGCCGATCGGCGACCTCGCCGCGAACCTCGACCATGTCCGCGCGGCGACGCGCAAGCCCGTCAGCACCGCGGAGCCGTGGCACGTCTGGATTGCGCACCCGGAGCTTGCAGACCACGTCGATTACATCGCCGTGCACATGCTCCCTTACTGGGAAGGTGTCGACGTCGAGACGGCGGTGGATTACGTCGTCGGCAAGATGCAGCTGCTCGAGAAGCAATTCCCCGGCAAACCGATCGTAATTGGCGAGGTCGGCTGGCCGAGCCAGGGCCGAACGCGCGAGTCCGCCGTCGCCACGAAATCGAACCAGGCGCTGTTCCTGCGTCGCTTCCTCGACCGTGCACGCCAGCAGGGCTACACGTACTACCTGATGGAAGCGTTCGACCAGCCGTGGAAGGAGCGGTCGGAAGGAGCGGTCGGTGCCTACTGGGGCGTGTACGACGCGGACCGCGAGCAGAAGTTCGAATTCCACGATCCGATCGTGCGCGTGCCGCAGTGGCAGGTGCTCGCAGCGGCGTCGGTGATCACCGCGGCGGTGCTGCTGTGGCTGTTCTTCTTCCACAGCGAGACGCTGCGCAACCGCGGGCGCAGCTTCCTCGCGATCGTCGTCTACGCGACCGCGACGCTGGTCGTGTGGATCCTGTACGACATGTCGCAGCAGTACCTGACGGTCACGAGCGTACTGGTCAGCGCGGTGCTGCTGGTCGGCATGGTGGGCGTGATCGCCGTGCTGCTGGCCGAGGCCCACGAATGGGCCGAAGCCAACTGGGTGACCGGGCATCGCCGGCTGTTCCGCCCGCAGCATGTGCCGGAGGCCGAACTGCCGAAGGTGTCGATCCACGTGCCGGCGTACAACGAGCCGGCCGACATGATGATCGAGACGCTGGATGCGCTCGCACGCCTCGACTACCCGGACTTCGAGGTGCTGGTCATCGACAACAACACGAAGGACGAGTCCGTCTGGCGACCGGTGCAGGCGCACTGCGCGAAGCTCGGCCAACGCTTCCGGTTCTATCACGTGGACCCGCTGGCCGGGTTCAAGGCAGGCGCTCTGAACTTCGCCCTCGGGCAGACGTCGGCCGATGCGCACGTCGTTGCGGTGATCGACGCCGACTACGTCGTGCGCCCTGAATGGCTGCGCGACCTGGTGCCCGCTTTCGCAGACCCGCGTACCGGCGTCGTGCAGGCGCCGCAGGACTATCGCGACGCCGGCGAGAACGCGTTCAAGGCGATGTGCCACGCGGAGTACCGCGGCTTCTTCCAGATCGGCATGGTCACGCGCAACGAGCGCAACGCGATCATCCAGCATGGAACGATGACGATGGTGCGCCGCTCGCTGATGGAACGGCTCGGCTGGGCCGAGTGGTGCATCACTGAGGACGCGGAGCTCGGGCTGCGCGTGTTCGAGTCCGGCTTCCAGGCCACGTACGTCCCGACGAGCTATGGCCGCGGCGTCATGCCCGACAGCTTCCTCGACTACAAGAAGCAGCGCTCGCGCTGGGCGTTCGGCGCGATGCAGATCATGCGCCGGCACTTCGGGCTGCTGGTGCGCGGCCGCGGTGAGGAACTCTCATCCGGCCAGCGCTACCACTTCCTCGCCGGCTGGCTGCCGTGGCTCGCGGACGGCTTCAACGTGCTGTTCACCTGCGCCGCGCTCGTGTGGTCGCTGGCGATGATCTCGTTCCCGAAGCACGTGCAGCCGCCGCTGGTGATTTTCTCGCTGCTGCCGCTGTCGCTATTCGTATTCAAGCTGGTGAAGCTGCTGCACCTGTACCGCACGCGCGTCGGCGCCACCTTCATGCAGACGATCGCGGCTGCCATCGCGGGACTGAGTCTTTCGCACACGATCGGAACCGCGATGCTGAGCGGCCTCGTGCGCACCGACCGGCCATTCTTTCGCACGCCGAAGAAGTCGCGACGGCACGCACTCGGCCAGGCGTTCGCCGCCGCCCGCGAGGAAGCGGCGCTGATGGCGGGCCTGTGGCTGTCGGCATTCGCGGTGAGCCGCATACCGAGCCTCGATGGCGACCTGCC
Organism: uncultured Gammaproteobacteria bacterium; assembly: GCA_963696545.1. Classification (GTDB taxonomy): domain Bacteria; phylum Pseudomonadota; class Gammaproteobacteria; order Steroidobacterales; family Steroidobacteraceae; genus RPQJ01. Next base: position 82,621 of record CAVOKQ010000012.1, on the reverse strand, counting down.
GGGCTTCATGGGTGGACCTGACCTGACTGTCTGGGTCGCAGTGCTGCTGATCCAGTCGTTGCCCTACGCAGCGGCCGTGCTGGTCTCGCTGGTGAACGCACTCGAACTGCCCGGCGGCTGGATCGGCGAAACAGCCGCGATCGCACCCGCCGGCATCGAACCAGCCGCCGCGCCCGCCCTGCTTACGCTGCGCCCAATGCTTCGGGGTCGAGATGGGCGCGTCACGAGGCGCTCCGGGCGACCCGACGACGAAACGCTGCTCGAAGAGAGTGCGTGACGTCGCTTCGCGGCAACCCGCAGTACCGGCGCCCGCTGCGCCAAGCGAGAATGCGCCTCGTTGCAACCTGACCCGTGAGCGCCAGTGAACGCCCTGCCTGAGCCGACCGAGACGCAGACAACCGCCGCGGAGACCGGCGCTCCGGCGCGCCTGCGCGAGATTCCGTACAACTACACGTCGTTCTCGGATCGCGAAATCGTGATCCGCTTGCTCGGCGAGGATGGCTGGCGGCTGCTCGACGAACTGCGCTCCGAGCGCCGCACCGGCCGGTCCGCCCGGATGCTCTACGAGGTGCTCGGCGACATCTGGGTCGTGCACCGCAATCCCTACCTCGAAGAGGACCTGCTCGAGAACCCGAAGCGCCGTGGACTGCTGATCGCGGCGCTGCAGCACCGGCTCGCCGACATCGACCGGCGGCGCGACCGCCAGGACCTGCAGCGCGACGAGCGCGTCGGCCGGTTGCTCGAAGCAGCCCGCAAGGCGGTGGCGGAGTTCGCGCGCTCATTCGAGACAGTGGAACAGTTACGCCGGAAAGCGCGGCGCGCGCTCGGACGGCACACCCGTGCCGACAACGTGTGCCTCGACCCGTACGCCCGGGTGTCGCACGCGACCGACGCGACCGACTGGCGCGTCGAGATTCCATTCGTCGTGCTGGCACCGGACACCGAGGACGAGGTCCCCGGCCTCGTGCGTGAATGCGTGGAACTCGGGCTGACGATCATTCCGCGCGGCGGCGGCACGGGTTACACCGGCAGTGCCGTCCCGTTGACCCCGTTCGCGGCAGTCATCAACACGGAGAAATTCGATCGCGTCGGACCGGTCGCGCCCACGAGCCTCCCGGGCGTCGAGGCACCGGTTGCAACCGTGCTCACCGGCGCAGGCGTCGTCACGCGACGCGTCGAGGAAGCTGCGCATCATGCCGGCTTCGTGTTCGCGGTCGACCCGACGTCGGCCGATGCCTCGTGTGTCGGCGGCAACATCGCCATGAACGCGGGCGGCAAGAAGGCCGTGCTGTGGGGCACCGCGCTCGACAACCTCGCCTGGTGGCGGATGGTCGACCCGGACGGCAACTGGCTCGAGGTCACGCGGGTCGGCCACAACCTCGGCAAGATCCACGATGCGGCGAAGGCCGTTTTCGAACTCGCCTGGAAGGACGGCAACGACGCCGCGGACAAGGCGCGTGTCATCAGGACCGAGCGACTCGAGATGGACGGGCGCAGTTTCCGCAAGGCTGGCCTCGGCAAGGATGTCACGGACAAGTTCCTGGGCGGCCTGCCCGGCGTGCAGAAGGAGGGATGCGACGGCATCATCACATCCGCGCGCTGGGTGCTGCACCGGATGCCGGCGCATACCCGCACCGTCTGCCTGGAATTCTTCGGCCAGGCACGCGAGGCGATTCCGGCGATCGTCGAGATCCGCGATTACCTGGAGTCCAAAGGCGGCCGGCGTGGCGTGCGCCTGGCCGGGCTCGAGCACCTCGACGAGCGCTACCTGAAAGCCGTGCGCTACACGACGAAGTCGAAGCGCGGCGCGCTGCCGAAGATGGTGCTGCTCGGCGACATCGTCGGCGACGACGACGCAGCCGTGGCGCATTTCGCATCCGAGGTCGTGCGCATCGCGAATGCGCGCGCCGGCGAAGGCTTCGTCGCGGTCGGCGCCGAGGCCCGCAAATCCTTCTGGCGCGACCGGGCAAAGACGGCGGCAATCGCGCGCCACACCAACGCGTTCAAGCTGAACGAGGACGTGGTGATCCCGCTCGAGCGCCTGGGGGAGTACACGGACGCGATCGAGCGCATCAACATCGAATTCTCGCTCGCCAACAAGATCGCATTGGTCGACGCGCTCGACGCCTATCTCGCGGGAGCCCCGCGCGTCGGCAAGGTAGGAGATCCGGACGTCGACCGGCTGCCGCACGAAGACGTGCTCGGAGACCGGCCGCAGCAGGCGCTCGCGCTGCTCGCGGACGTCCGCAGGCGCTGGTCGTGGCTCGCCGCACAAATGGACCGCCAGGTCGCCGGGGCACTCGGCGAACTCGAGGGCCTCGGCCTCGGCTCGCTACGCCCCGAGCTCGAGCGTCGCCTGGCGGTGGAGCCAGGGCTGCGGGTATTCGACCTGCTGCAGGACCGCTCCATCCGCGTGTCCTGGAAGTCCGAGGTGCGGCGCGAACTGCGGCGCCTGTTCGCGGGCGGGCCTTTCACCCCACTGCTCGCCGACGTCGAGGCCATCCACGCGAAGGTGCTGCGCAGCCGCGTCTTCGTGGCGATGCACATGCATGCAGGCGACGGCAACGTCCACACCAACATCCCGGTCAACTCGGACGACTACGCGATGCTGCGGGCGGCAAACGGCGCGGTCGGCCGCATCATGCGCATCGCCCGCGAGCTCGACGGCGTGATCTCGGGCGAGCACGGCATCGGCATCACGAAGCTCGAGTACCTCGACGATGCCGAGCTCGCCGGATTCCGCGCCTACAAGCAGCGCATCGATCCGGAGGGCCACTTCAACAGGGGCAAGCTGATGCCTGGCGCGGACGTGAGCCGCGCGTACACGCCGAGCTTCAACCTGCTCGGGCACGAGTCGCTGATCATGCAGCAGTCCGACATCGCGTCGATCTCGGATGCGATCAAGGACTGCCTGCGCTGCGGCAAGTGCAAGCCTGTCTGCTCGACGCACGTGCCCGGCGCCAACCTGCTGTATTCGCCGCGCAACAAGATCCTCGCGACCTCGCTGCTGATCGAGGCATTCCTGTACGAGGAGCAGACGCGGCGCGGCGTTTCGATCCAGCACTGGGACGCGTTCTCGGACGTCGCCGATCACTGCACTGTCTGTCACAAGTGCGAGACGCCCTGCCCCGTCGACATCGACTTCGGCGACGTATCGATGGCGATGCGCGACCTGTTGCGACGCTTCGGCAAGCAGCGCTTCAACCCCGGCAAGGCCGCGTCGATGTTCTTCCTTAACACCAACGACCCGGACACGATCAAGCTGTCGCGCAAGCTGATGATCGACTGGGGCTACAAGGCCCAGCGGCTCGGGCATCGCGCGCTCGGGGCGCTCGGTACGGCGCAGGTGAGGCGTCCGCCGGCGACCACGGGTGGGCGCCCGCCGGTGCGCGAGCAGCTGATCCACTTCGTCAACAAGAAGATGCCGGGCGGGCTGCCGAAGCGCACCGCGCGGGCACTGCTCGATGTCGAGGACCGCAACTACGTCCCGATCCTGCGCGACCCCGCGCGCACCAGCAGCGAATCCGAGGCCGTGTTCTATTTCCCTGGCTGCGGCTCCGAGCGGCTCTTCTCGCAGGTGGGACTCGCCACGCAGGCGATGCTGTGGCAACTCGGCGTGCAGACCGTGCTGCCGCCGGGCTACCTGTGCTGCGGCTATCCGCAGCGCGGCTCAGGCCAGTTCGATGCCGCGCAGAAGATGATCACCGACAACCGCGTGCTGTTCCACCGCGTGGCGAACACGCTCAACTACCTCGACATCCGCACCGTCGTCGTGAGCTGCGGCACGTGCTACGACCAGCTGCAGGACTACCGCTTCGGCGAGATCTTCCCGGGCAGCCGCATCCTCGACATCCACGAGTTCATGCTCGAGAAGGGCGTGCGGCTCGAGGGCATCACGGGCACGCGCTACATGTACCACGACCCCTGCCACTCGCCGATCAAGACCGACGATCCGCTGAAGGTCGTGAACGCCCTGATGAACACCGGTGCGCACCGGATCGAGAAGAATGACCGTTGCTGCGGCGAGTCGGGGACATTCGCGATCTCGCGTCCGGACATCGCCACGCAGGTGCGGTTCCGCAAGCAGCGCGAGATGGAGCATGGAGCGGCGCGGCTGCGCGAAGACGGCTTCGCGGGTGACGTGAAGGTCCTGACGTCGTGCCCGTCATGCCTGCAGGGACTCAGCCGCTACGACGACGACGCGGCGACCGAGGCCGGCTATGTCGTCGTGGAGATTGCGCGCCACGTCCTCGGCGAGGACTGGCTCGCGGACTACGTGCGGCGCGCGAACGACGGCGGCATCGAGCGCGTGCTCGTCTGACCGCCGCCCGCCGCGGTCAGAACACCGCGGTGAAGCCGACCAGCGCCTCGCCCTGGAAGAACGCGCTTCCGGACGACCGGATCAGGCAGTTGGCGCTGCCGCCGGTGCCCACGCACAGGAACTCCGAGTCCGAGTCCACGGCCGTCAGGTATCCGCGCAGGCCGAAGTTCAGCGCGAAATTCGAGCCGACCGGGATGCGCAGGCCGCCGCCGAGGCTGCCCGAGAACTTGGTCTCCGAGTCCGAGCCGCCGCCCTGTACGTCGAAGCGCGTGGCACCGATCGTGACCGACAGGTAAGGCACCAGCCAGTTGTCATACGGATAGAGCAGCGTCCCGCCGAACTGGAAATACTCCACCTTGACGTCAGCACCCTTCAGGCCCGGCTGCCTGGAGTCGAGGTTCGCGGACTGCTGGCTGTAGAGGATCTCGTAGAACGAGACGGGGTCGCGGTAGATGCCGAGGTCGACGCCCCAGCTGCCGCTGTCCTGCAGGTCGACCGAGTCGTCCTGGCCGGCCGGTGGATTGTTCACGTCGAACTGGCCGCCCATCCGGTACCCGACGTAGGGAGTAATCTCGAGAGTCGGCCTGTCTGCTGCCCAGGCGGCCGAAGTGCCCAGCAATGCAGCGATGACGGCGGCGAACATCCAGGACAGCTTGTTCATGCGTACTTCTCCGAGGATTCTTGCGGCGCGCCGCGGTCTCGCGGCCTGTCGCGCGATTGTACGCGAGCCTGCGCTGCGGCGACCGGCCGGACCGGCGCTCCGCTGCTAAACTGCGAGCGACACCACCGACGGACACATGCCATGAGCGATCTGCAGCACACGCTTCGCAACCTGCACGAAGAACTGAGCGGCGCGCAGCGCCTCGACCCAGAGGATCGCGCGATGCTGGAAACGCTGCTGGGCGACATCCAGCGCGTGCTCGAGGACTCCCGCGCATCGGCGGCGCCCGCCGAGCATGGCGACGCCCTCGAGGGCGCGGCGGTGCGTCTCGAGGCGGGACACCCAGGGGTCGCCGGGGCGATCCGCGCCGTGCTCGACGCTCTCGGTAAGGCCGGCATTTAGAATAGTTAATAAACCATTGTTTTAAATAGTTTTTTATTGAATTCTACAGCACGTCGGGCGGCCCGCTCTGGTATCATCGGCGGCCGTTCGTTACAGCCCGGCACGCGCCGACAGACACCCTGATGCAGGAAGAATCCCACCCGTTCGACGAGGCCTTCGGCAAGGCCGTCGACCTGGGCAACCAGATCGCCGACAACGACGACAAGGCTGATGTCTGGGACATCGCCGATGGCCTGCTCGCCGGCGCCGTCCAGTACTGGCTGTACACGCGGCAGCCTTGCGGAGACCCACGTTGCGAAGAGTGCCTGCCGATCAGCACTGCTGAGGGGCGCCTCGAGGAACTGCGCCGCCTCGTGAAGGAATTCTCCGAGGAGAGCCAGTACTTCCACTCGCCGACGGATTCGAACGTCGGTCGCGCGTGATGAGGCGGGCGGCGGCGGTCATCGTCGCCACAGGCGGCCTTCTGGACGCCTGACGCATTAGCTGACGCATCAGCCAACGCATTTCTCGATGATCCCGCCGCATATGGGGCGGGACGGTCGCGCCCCCGGCGCGCAGCATGATCGCCCATCAGCCAAGGAGGGCGAATCATGACTTCTCCCCCGTTGCCCGCGATCACGCTGAATGCGTGCCTGCTCGTCGGCTGTGCTGCGACGCTGGCGCTGAGGTCGCCATCGCAAGCGGAAGAGATTGTTGCAAGTCCGATCGCGGGCGGCGCCAGCGTCCAGCTGGAGTCCGCGCCATCGGCGAACAAGCCACCGCGTTCGCGTACGGTCTTCGTGTGTCACACCCTCGGTCACGTGATCTTCGCGGACCGTCCCTGCGGACCGTTGGCACAGCGGCAATCAGTAAAGATCTCGCCGCCGTCTGCGGGCCAGGCCGCCTCCACGACTACGGCACCGCCTCCGGCCGCGACGCGGCCCATGATCGAGCCTGCGCCCAGGCAGGAAGCGACCCATGCCGCGCCGCCCAGCCGATGCTCGAAGCTGCGCGAGCAACTGGAGACGCTCGACGACCGCATGCGCTCCGGCTACTCGGCCCGCGAGGCCGCGCGGCTCTGGACCCGCTGGCGCGAACTGCACTCAGAGATTTACTCCGCCCGATGCTGACGTTCCGATTGCTTGCCGGCCTTGCGCTAGACTTCACATCCTGCGCAAGACCGGGAGGGATCCATGCGTTCACTCGTTCCACTGGCGCTAGCCGCGAGCCTGCTCACTGCGTGCGCGTCGCCACCGCCTTTCGAGCCCGCCGCTCCGCCTGTGGCTGTTCCAGCACCCGTGCCGGCCGTCCCGGGCGCGATGGACACGGCGTCGCTCGCCGGCTCGGTGTGGAATGCCGTCGACATGAACCGCATCCGGATGTCGCAGGCACAGCAGGTCAAGCTGCAGTTCGTGAGCGCGACCGAAGTGGCCGGCTTCGGCGGCTGCAACTCGTTCACGGGCCGCGCGGATCTTTCCGGCAGCCAGGTCAGGCTCGGGCCGCTCGCGGCCACCCAGCGCGCCTGCTCGTCCCAGTCGATGGCCGAGGAGGCCATGTTCTTCGGCGCGCTCGGCAAGGCCCGATCGGCTCGCGAGGAGAATGGCCAGCTGGTCCTGCTCGACGAGACCGGCAAGCCGCTGGTGCGTTTTGCTCGCGGCGAGTGAGGATCAACGCAAGATGACGCTGCCACGTTGCGCGCTGGCGAGCCTCGCGCTGGCCGTCTCCATCACCGTGCTGTCCGGCTGCGGACGCAGGACGGGAGATGATTCGGCAGTGCCTGCGGCGGCGACTGCTGCTGCGTCAAGACCAGTGGTCGCTGCCATGCCTGCGGCAGGCCCTCCCGCGGGCGTGCTGATGGCCTACGTCTGGGACTGCGACGACGGCACGTCGCTGACGATGGACAACCTGCTCGCGGAAAGAGCGGTTGCGCTGCAACTGCCGGAGGGCCCGCGACGACTTCCGCAGGTCGCGGCCGCATCGGGCGTGAAGTACGACGATGGCAGCCTGTCGTTCTGGACCAAGGGCGACACGGCGATGCTCCAGCGCAAGGACGGCCCCGTCGTGAACTGCCGCGAGTCGCGCGCCAGGTCGCTGATAGCCGATGCGCGTGCACGCGGTGTCCGGTACCGCGGCATCGGCAATGAGCCGGGCTGGGTACTCGAGGTCATCCCTCCCGACAAGCTCGTGTTCGTCACGAACTATGGCCAGGAGCGTCACGAGTTCACCGGCGCTGCGTTCAGCGGCGACGCGGACTCCGGCGGCGATTACCGTGCGCAGCGAGGCGACGAGCAGATCCGCGCGGTCGTGACGCTGGAGCCTTGCCAGGACGACATGGCCGGAACGCAGTTCGACTACAGCGTCATCGTGGAATTCGCGGGCCGCTCGTATCGAGGCTGTGCAGACAGCACCCGCTGACTTTCCGGCTACTGCTCCGGCAGCGGCATGCGTTCGTCGTCGCCAAGCACCGTCGCGAAGCGCTGCTCGCGCCAGTCGCGCTTCGCCTGTTCGATGCGCTGGCGCGAACTCGACACGAAGTTCCACCAGATGTAGCGCGGACCGTCGAGCGGCGCCCCGCCGAGCAGCATCACGCGCGATGCGGTGACCGCACGGATCAGCACGGGCTGCGCAGCCGTGAACAACGCCATTTGCCCGACCGTGAATCGCGCGCCACCTGATTCGATTTCACCTTCGGCAACGTACACGCCGCGCTCCACGTGCTCGGCCGGAAGTTCGACCGCCGCACCCGGCTCGAGCATGGCATCCACGTAGAACATCGTCGAGAACACGGACGCCGGGGCCCGCCGGCCGTAGGCCTCGCCGGCGATCAGGCGCAGCACTGCGCCGGGCTGCATCATCTCGGGCAGCGTCGGGGCCGGATGGTGTTCGAACGCCGGCTCGGTCTCCTCGTGCGCCTTCGGCAAAGCGATCCAGGTCTGGATGCCGTGTATCGGCGCGCCACCGGGTGCGACGCGAGCCTCGGGCGGCGTGCGCTCCGAGTGAGCGATGCCGCGCCCGGCGACCATCCAGTTCACATCACCCGGGCGGATCAGCTGCGCAGAGCCCAGGCTGTCGCGATGCATGAACTCGCCCGCGTAAAGGTAGGTCACGGTGGCGAGACCGATGTGCGGGTGCGGTCGCACGTCCACCCCTGCGCCCGCCGCGAACACGGCCGGCCCCATGTGATCGAAGAAGATGAACGGGCCAACCGTCTGCAGTCCGCCCGCCGGCAGCACACGGCGCACTCCGAAACCGCCGAGATCGCGCAGCCTGCCTTCGAGTACGCGAGCCACCGACGTCACGGCGCGGCCTCAGTTCAGCCCGAGCACCGACTTGCCCTGGTTGAAGACGACGTCCACCGGGATGTTGCGGCTCTTCAACCGCGCCAGGTCCTCGGCCAGCTGCGGGCGGATCACGCCGAGCTCCTTGACCAGATTCTCGACGCCAGCGTAATCGCCGTTACCCTGCAACTGCAGCAGCGTCGCCGACAGCTGGTCCACGGCCTTGCGCATCTTCGGCATGTCGACGCGGTACTGGCCCTTTGCGTCGCGCGCGAACGCGCCGCGGTCGGCGAAAAAGTTGAAGCGGACCATGTTCGCCTCGCCGTGTGCGGACGCGGCGCCGAAGCGCACGGACCGGAAGATGCCGGCGAGGAACGTCGTGTAGTAGTCCTCGAGCGAGCCGCCGAGCTCACCCTTCTCCTGCAGCTTCGTGATCATGTACAGGCCCAGCACGTCGGCCTTGCCCTCCTCGATCCCGGAGCCGAGTTCCTTCAGCGCATCGCGCACGGTGCCCTTGCCGCCCACGGTGTTCTTGATGCCGAGCCCGTGCGCGACCTCGTGGAACATCGTGTCGGCGAAGAACGCGTCGAACGTCACGTGCTTGCGCTGCTCGGGCGCGATCAGCTCGTCGGCGATCGGCACCATGATCTTGTCGAACTTGGCGCGCATCGCGTTCTTCAGCTGCAGGCGCCGCGTGCCCTTCTCGAGCTGCACCTGCTCGTCGTTCGGCAGGTTGATCGCGATCGTCTTCGAGCCCGCATTGCAGTCGCCCGCGTAGTACACGACGTCGTAGGCATTCAGGTCGGAATCGGTGCCCGGCGTCTCGGCCTTGTAGGCATCGGGAACCGGCAGTCCGCGCTGCAGTTCCGGCAGCATCGCGGCATAGCGTGCGAGCCGCTTGCTCCAGGCCATGTCCTTGACCAGCACGTACGCCTCGAAGGCAGCCTTGTAGCCGAACAGCTTGTCCTCGTACGTCTCGATCGGGCCGATCACGACGTCGATGCGGTTGTCCTTCATGTCGAGCCACGCCCGGTCGCTGGCGCGGTACTCGTCCGACAGCAACGCCTTTGCACGCAGGTCGAGGTATTTCGCGAGACCGGGATCCTCCGCCAGCCCGGAGGCCTGCGTGAGCAGTCCCGCGGCGCGAACGAGCGGATCGCGCCAATGCTGGCTGTACGGCACCACGCTGAGCGCACCCTTCGCGTCCCTGCGCAGCACCGTGTACTCGCTGGTCTTCTTCGGCAGGTCGGCCCGCTCGAACTCTTCCTTCGTCATGTCGAGCGGATAGAAGCCGGCCCCGGGAGGACGCACGCCTGCGCCGGGGACGAACGGAGCATTGTCCTCGAGCCGGTCCCACGGCCCGTAGTTCATCTCCGCGAAGCGCCGGACGTCCGGGTTCTGCAGTCCGGCCAGCAACGCCTTGCGGTCACCGGGGTAGGCCTGGGTCCAGAACAGGTCGTCCATCACGACGGCCGCGTCGATGAAGAGCCCCAGCATCTGGCGCTCCCTGGCCGTGAGGCCCGACAGGTCGGCCGTCAACGTCACCGGCGCATAGATCTGCGGCCGCGCAGGGACCAGTTTCGCAGGCACTGCGGTTTCGGCTGCGGCTGCGGACGCTTGGATCGGCACGACGGCGAGAAACAGCGCGCCAACCACGCCAGCGCTCAGGACACGACTCAGACGCATGACTTGAGGATCTCCAGCAATCGATGTGGAACCTGTGGCCCTAGGACTTCTTGCCGAACATGGCTTCGAGCTCGGCACGCGCCTTGTCGGCCGCGGAGACGTCGCCCGGCCGATACGCGGCCATGGTCGGGCGGAAATAATCGCAGAAATTCGCACGGGTCTTGTCCTTGACCTCTTCGGCCACGGTCTCGCGGCAATGCTTGGCCACCGACGTATCGTAGAACTCGCACATGCGGCAGACGTACAGCTCGGCCCGGCACGCACGGCACTCCTCGATCCGCCTCAGGGGCAGCGTGTAGTCCGCGAGCGAAGCTCCGCATTTCCAGCACTTGAGTCCGTGGTCCAAGGCGCGCCCTCTCCGGCCGAGGCGCCTTAGCTACGCCGCAGGCCTCCCCTTGTCAACTCGCGGACTTGGTCTAACCTTGCCTGGGAATCGAGCGCCCGGAGCCGGGATCATGAGCAGAGCACGTCAGGACGACCGACCGGCATGACGATACGGACCGTATTGAAGATGGGACACCCGGTACTGCAGCAGGTGGCGGCACCGGTGCAGCGGTTCGGCACGCGCGAGCTCGCCGAACTGATTGCGGACATGGACGACACGATGCGCGCCATGAACGGAGCCGGGCTCGCGGCGCCGCAGATCGGCGTCTCGCTGCGTGTCGTCATCTTCGAGGTGCTGGGCAATCCGCGCTACCCGGACGCCGCCGACGTTCCCTACACGGTGCTCGCCAATCCCGAGCTCACGCCGCTGGACGACGCCACCGAAGACGGCTGGGAGGGCTGCCTCTCGGTACCGGGACTGAGGGGATTGGTCCCGCGTTATCGCCGCCTGCGATACCGCGGATTCGATGCCCACGGAGTGCCGATCGACCGTACAGTGGACGGATTCCACGCGCGCGTCGTCCAGCACGAGGTCGATCACCTCGACGGCGTGCTCTATCCGATGCGAATGCGGGACCTGCGCGACCTCGGCTACGAGGACACGCTTTTCCCGGAGGGTGCCGGCCTGCCCGCCGAGTAAGGCTCAGTTCGCAGGCGACTTGCGTGCGCGGCCGGCGGGCTTCTTCGCGGGTGCCGCGGGCGGTACCAGTGCCGCAATCTCGGCTTCGGCGGCCAGCCAGTCCTCGAACTCGTGGCCAGGAGCGAATCCGCGCCGTTCAGCGCGGAAGAATGCAGCCTGCTCGATCATGCGCAGCCGCTCGGCCGGCGTCAGCGACGTGGCGACGTCGGTCAGCTCTGGCGCCTTTGGCCTCGCGACCTTCGGCTTGGCGACCTTCGGCTTGGCGACCTTCGGCTTGGCCGGCGACTTGCGGGGCGAGGCCGGGGCAGCCGTCGCCGACGCGGTACGGCGCGTACGCCGTGCCGGGGTCTTGTTCCCCTCCATCTCGATTTCCTCCAGCAGTCCAACCGAGTGCCGCGGGGGATCCCACGGTGGCCGGACTATTGCACGCAATTATGACAGCTGGGCGGCCGTCCCGTTCCCCCGGATTGCGAGAATTTCCGGGACCTGGCCTGCGCTATTCCCGTATTGGTCGAAGGAAACCCGCGGCCGATGCTTTGAGCGGCCACGACCGGCGCCCCGCCGGGTCCGCCCGCCAGGAGAACAGGGATGAGGCAGCACCTCGAAGCAAAGCAGCTGGACGAGCTGAAATCGCGCTTGCGTGACCGCACCAGCCAGTTGCGCGAGGAGATCCGCCAGGCGCTGCTGAAGAGCGACTCCGAGCAGTACGTGCAGATTGCGAACGAAGTGCATGAGCTCGAGGACGAGTCGTTCGCGGACCTGATGGTCGACGTCAACCTCGCCGAGATCGACCGCGACCTCGACGAACTGCGCGCGATCGAGGCGGCGCTGCTGCGCGTGTCGGACGGGTCTTACGGCCAGTGCGAGCAGTGTGGCTCGCCAATCGAATTCCGCAGGCTGCAGCTCACGCCGTTCGCCAGCCGATGCTTCGACTGCCAGTCGTCATTCGAGCGCAACCACTACCAGAAGCTCGGCCACACGCTGTGAGCCGCTAGCGGGCCGCGGGTGGCTCGAACCACTTGTCGCGCGGCACGACCTTGGGCGACTGCGGGTCGGCCTCGTAGTTGGGCGACATGATCTGCACGCCGGACTCGTTGAACGCGTCCTGGATGTTCGCGTGCAGCTTGTCCAGCGTGACCACGCGCAGCTGCGGGTTGGCGATGCACACCAGCAGCGTGTACTCGACGTAGAAATCCTGCAGCGCCGTCTGCCGGACGCGCGGTGCCGGATCCCTCTCGACGCCCTCGGTGCGTGCTGCCGCAAGCTCAAGCATGGCATGTACCTGGCGCCAGGGCGTGTCGTAGCCGATCGTCACCTTGGTCGCGATCCACAGGCCGCCGTCCGCCGCCAACCGCGAGTAGTTGCGGGTGACGCTGGTCGCGATCACGGCATTCGGGATGTTGATCTCCTCGTGCCGCAGCGTCTCGATTCGCGTCGTGACGAAGCCGACCGACTTGACCGTGCCCTCGTACTCGCCGATCTGCACGAACTCGCCGGGGCGCAGCGCCCGCGTATACATCAGCATCAGCCCGCTCACCGCCTGGTTCACGATGCCGGACGCCCCGAGCGACAGCATCAGGCCGACGAACACGCCGATGCCCTTGAAGGCCTCGCTCTCGCTGCCCGGAATGTAGGGATAGGCAGCCACCAGCGCGAGGATCCAGATGCCGGTGATGACCAGCTGCCCTGTCGGGCGAGCCGTTGTCTCGTCGAGCAGGCCGACCTTGATGCTGCCACGGTGCACGCCATCGAAGAACGCACGCACCGCTCGCACGATGATCCGCGTCAGCAGGATTATCAGCGCGACGAACATCAGTCCCGGCACAGCCTTCAGGATCGCTGCGCCGAACCCGCCCAGCGCGTCGACGAGGTTGTCGAACAGGGCCTCGCCCCAGGGACGCGTATATGGGAAACGCTGGAGGACGAATGCTGCCCATTCGTACGAGAACAGTACTGCGATCAACGTGGCCAGCAGCTTCAGAGGCAGCGTAAAGAGGCCTGCAAGCGCCGCCTCGCCCATGACCTGGTTCGCCCAGTCGGGCAGCAGGCCCGAGAAGCGCCGCCGGACCATGCCGTGCGCGCGACCGGCGAGCCACCGATAGGCCCTGACAAGGAGCCACAATCCCCCGAGCAGGACCATGGTGGCCAGCAGCGCGTAGCCGAATGCCGGCAGCATCGCGCGGGCGTCCCGGGCTTCGCGTATCTCGGCGAGCGCCGTGGCCAGGTTCCGCACGGCCCCTGCCGCCGCGCTCTTGACCGTCTCGCCAGCTTCCGGGTCGACGTCCGCGTTCAGCACCCGGAACACGAGCCTGCCATCGATCAGCACGGCGACGCCCTCGGGCAGCTCCTGGCTCGTGACCTGCAGCGGCCCGCCCTGCTCGACCATCAGGCCGATGTTTTCACTCACTGCCCGCGCACGCGCACCCGGCGGTGCCGCGCCGAAACCTTCCGCACGCATCGTGAAGATGCGGCGATTCGCGATCATAAGGTCCGCGGGTTCCGGCGCGCCCTCGGTCGCCCGGGCCGCAGCCGTCTGCTGCTCCTGCCCGACTGCAATCGAGGGCGTGACTGCTGCCAGCGACGTAGCGAACGCGGCGAGCACCAATCCGACTCGAATGCCGCGCAACCACGGCCGGCGATCCAGCATCCATTTACCTGTCGTCAACTCTGCCTCCACGCCGCCTGGTAGCTCGACCCCAGCTTCATGATCCTGTCGAGGAGCGCGTCATAGCCGAGGCTGCTCGTCAGGGCCGACGTCGCAAAGTCCTCGGTCTGGGACAGGTTCGGGTTCGCATTGGCCTCCAGCACGAACACGCTGCCGTCGGGCTTCAGCCGCAGGTCGATGCGTGCATAGCCGCTCAGGCACAACGCACGATAGATGCGTCGCGCGACCTGGCCGATGCGCTGCTCGAGGCCCTCCGGAAGATTCCGCGCGGGCCCCGTATCGATGCCGTGCTTGCGCTGGTAATTGCGATCCCACTTGACCTTGCGAGTCGCGATGCCAGCCATCACGTCGGGCAACGTGCCGAAGTCGAGCTCCCAGAGCGGGAACGTCGTCAGCCGTTCGTTGCCCATCACGCCGATGTAGATCTCGCGGCCCTCGATGTACTCCTCCACCAGCGCGTCCGAAGTGGTCTGCTCGTGGATGAACTCGACCCGTTCGCGGAGTTTCTGCGCGTCGTGGACGATCGAGGCCTGCGAGATTCCGAGCGATGCGTCCTCGGTCGCGGACTTGACGAACAGCGGGAACTTCAGGCGGCGCGGCTCGAGATAGCGGCGATTGCGCGGCAGCAGCGCGAAGCGGGCGGTCGGGATCCGGTGGTAGCTCAGGATCTGTTTCGACAGCACCTTGTCGCGCGAGATCATCATGCCGCGCGGATTGCAGCCGGTGTAGGGTAGCTTCATCAGCTCGAGGAACGCGACGACATACTGGTCGTACGTGACGATGCCCTGGAACTCCTCGAGCAGGTTGAATGCGACGTCGGGCTTCCAGTCGGTGATGGCGTTCCTCAAGTCGGCCAGGTTGTCGCCCAGGCCGAGTACCTTGACCTCGTGGCCCATCGCGCGCAGCGACGTCGTGACGTCGTACTCAGTCCGCCACTCGTCGATCTCCTGCTCGCTGTAGCCGTCCGTGCTCTCGGGCGGCACGAGGCTCTCGTGCACCAGCACCAGTACGCGCGGCTTCTTCATAGGGCGTAGTTCTCCCGGTCCCTGAGCAGCATGTCCAGCATGATTCGTTCGAGCATCCCGAGCACGTCGCGCTTGGCCTTGCGCTGGCTGCCCTTCAGCCTGAGGTCGAGCACGCGCGCGCGTTGAGTCGCGGTGCGCAGCACGTGGTTCACCAGGTAAGGGTGCATCCGGGCGCGGCGGATCAGCAGGCGGCGGACCTGGGGCCGGATCTCCCGCAGGAAGCGGCTCGCGGCGAGGCCGCGCGGATGGTCCTCGCGGCGGCCGAACACACGCAGCAGCCGCCGATCGTAGGAACGTGCGAGGTCGACCTCGTAGCGCACCTGCTTGCGCCGGTAGTGCTCGCGCAGCGTCCGCGTGTTGCCCGACAGCGGTTCGGCCGTGTCGCGGCTCAACCGGAGCGCGCGTTGCCCCTCGAGCTCCCGCATCTTGCGGTCCACGAACTCGAGCTTCGCGAACGCCGGCCAGCCCGCGTACTGGCTGCGCCAGCGGGAGCGCGGTGGCAGCCACACCGCAAACGTCTCGGCGAAGTCCTCGGTCGGATGACTCTGCGCATACCAGTGGCCGAGGTGCAGCACGAACCGGCGACTGCCGGGGCGCGGCGAATAGCGCTGCGGATAGCGGCGGGACGCCTTGCCGAACGTCTCCCGCCAGGCCTTGCGGCGCCTCAGGCCGAACGCCGTGTCGATCGCGTGCCCGGTCTCGTGCCGGAGGATGCGCATCAGCCACTTGTCGTTGCCGCCCTCGACCTCGTGCATGAAGCGCCGCTCGAGGCGCATCAGTCGCGGATGCGCGAGGTAGAACGGAATCGCGATGCCCGGGATTCCGTCCGGCGAGAACCACTCTTCGGAAAGCCAGAAGTGCGGCCGGAAACGAATGCCCTTGTGATCGAGTTCCGCATAGAGACGGCGCACGCTCTGCTCGAGCCGCGAGCTGGTCAGGCTCAGCCTGAGGTCGCAGAAACGCTTGTCCAGCAGTGCCTCGTCGTCGAGGCGCGTCCATGCGGGCTCACGGCGCCGCGGCGGGCTCATGTCCTGGCGCCTCCGCCGGCCCGGCTGAGTCGCACTGCCGACGACTCGATCAACTCGACGCGAGCAATGCCTGCGACCCGCTCGCCGGGAATCGCGTCCGGCCCGGCGATCGACCCCATCAGCGTTCCTGCAAGTGCGGTCTCGAGCCCGGGCTCGACCGCCGACTCGCACGCGCGCCGCAGGGCATCCTCGAAATCCGTGGCGCGGGCGACCGCGTTCCTGACGCGAGCCAGCGCAGCCACGATGTCGGGCGCAGCCGCACGCTTTCCATGCACCTCTGCGGGTGGCGTCTCGCTCGCCCGCGCCATCGCGGCGACCGCCGGCTTGAGCGGACGCCGATCCCATAGGCCCGGAACGGGCTCGTAGAGGCCTTCCAGCAACCTGCCTGGATCCTCGCCGCGCAGCGCGCCGGCGAGCATGGCTCCGTAGTACCGGCAGCAATCGAGCACGAGCGGGGACTGGTGCGTCGTGCGCGCACACTCGCCCGCGAGGTGCACTGCGGCCTCCGGGTCGGCTGCCGAGAAGACCGCTGCGGCGATCGTGCGCGGCAGTGCCGCCGTCGTGCGGTCCCGCGGGTCGTGCGACCCGGCCATCGGCTGGCCGCGCCACTGGTAATTCGCAAGCGCCTTGGCCACGTCGGGCGTGACTGTCGCAGGTCGCCCAGTTGCCGTCAGGTGCCCTTCCCGCTGCCAGCGAACATAGCGCTCGATCTGGTCGCGCGCGTCGAACCGGCCGCTGTCGAGCAGGCTCTCGGCGAGGCAGAGCGTGAGCGCGGTGTGTTGAGTCCAGCGGCCCTCGGATGCGGCGGCAGTATCGCGCATCGAACCAACAGCATCGCCCACTGCGAGTCCCAGCAGCGCGCCGCGGGCCCGCGCGTCGAGGTCGAGCTGGCCGGACGATGCCACCTGTAAACGCGCGGCGGGCCGTGCTACCCAGCCTCGCACGTAATCCTCCTGCTCGCTGGTCTCCGGCACTTGATCCCATTGCTGCGACTTCGAGCTCTGCTGCCAGTAGCGCTGCAGCTCCTCGCAGGCATCCAGTGCGCGGCCAGGCCGGCTCGCGAGCCAGCAGCCGGCCACCGTCGCACTGCGCCCGACGCCTGCGCGGCAATGCAGGTAGACGACGTGCCCGGCCGCAAGCGCGTCGTCGATCAACCCGATCGCGCGCTCCATGACCTCGCGGGCCTCGGGAATGCCGTGGTCCGGGATGGGCTCGCGCAGGTATTCCACGCGTCGGCCATCGGGCGTCGCAAACGGCAGCAGCGACTCATACGACGGCAGCTCTCCGGGCTCGGTAAGGTCGACGAAGCAGGTCACGCCCGCCTGCAGAAACCGCCTCAGCCGTTCCATGGCCTCGGCCCGCGACTGCGAGCCCGGATACTCACCCACCAGCAGCCGACCCGGGACGAGCCAGTAACTCGCGGGAATCGGCCTCGGGGCGGCCGGCTCGACGGGCGGATCGACGCTCTCGGACATCTGCGCATGATACGGCAGCCCGCGAACGGGGCTGCGGACTGCCGCGGCCGTGTGAGAGACTTGCCCGCAACGACAACCAGGGGGTCCCCACCAGTGCTCAGACAACTTGCCGCCCGCAAGTCGGTGGCAGCCATCGCGCGCGAGATCGAGTCGGGCCCGCGGCTCAACCGGGTGCTGAGTGCCCGCACGCTGACCTCGATTGGCCTGGGGTCGATGATCGGCAGCGGCATCTTCGTGCTGACCGGCACGGTGGCCGCGAATCACACCGGACCCGCGGTGACACTGGCGTTCCTCGTCGCTGCGGTCGGCTGCGGCCTGGCCGCGATCTGCTACGCGGAGCTCGCCGCGCTGATCCCGGTCTCCGGCAGCGCCTACAGCTACACGTATGCCACGCTCGGCGAGGCCGTCGCGTGGTTCGTCGGCTGGAACCTCGCGCTCGAATACATGATGTCGG
Organism: uncultured Gammaproteobacteria bacterium; assembly: GCA_963696545.1. Lineage (GTDB taxonomy): Bacteria > Pseudomonadota > Gammaproteobacteria > Steroidobacterales > Steroidobacteraceae > RPQJ01. Next base: position 64,623 of record CAVOKQ010000012.1, on the reverse strand, counting down.
CGGCGACGGTCGCCGTCGGATGGTCAGGGTACGTCGTGAACCTGGTCGAGGAACTCGGGCTGCACCTGCCCGCGGCGCTGACCAATGCCCCGGTCGAAAAGACAGCGGAACACACGCTGGTCGCCACCGGCGCGCTCGTGAACCTGCCCGCCGTGCTGATCGTGGCCGTGCTCAGCTGGATCTGCTATCGAGGCATCCGCGAGTCGGCGTCGCTGAACAACATCATGGTCGTGATCAAGGTCGCGATCATCCTGCTGTTCATCGTCGCCGGGCTCTCGTTCATCGACACGTCCAACTGGAGGCCTTACCTGCCGGCGAACAACGGCGAGTTCGGCCACTTCGGCTTCAGCGGCGTGATGATGGGCGCGGCGATCATTTACTTCGCCTACATCGGCTTCGACACGGCGGCCACCACGGCCCAGGAAGCACGCGACCCGCAGCGCGACGTGCCCGCAGGCATCCTCGGCGCACTCGTGATCTCTACCGTGCTCTACGTCGCGATGGCAGCAGTCATGACGGGCATGGTCAGCTACAAGAAACTCGACGTGGCGGCGCCGGTGGCGGTCGCGCTCGACGCACACCCGGAGCTTTTCTGGCTCGGCCTGCCGGTCAAGATCGGCGCGATCGTCGGCATGACGTCGGTGATCCTGATGTCCATCCTCGGCCAGCCGCGCATCTTCATGGCCATGTCGCGCGATGGGCTGTTGCCACCGCAACTGCAGAAGGTCGCACCCGAAGCACCACACGCCGCACGTCGGCACGATCATCACCGGGGTGATCGCCGCCATTTTCGCGGGCATATTCCCGATCGACGTGCTCGGCGAACTGGTGTCGATCGGCATCCTGCTGGCGTTCACGGCGGTCTGCGCCGGCGTGCTGATCCTGCGCTTCACGATGCCGGAAGCGGCGCGTCCGTTTCGCGTCCCGGCCGCCCCGCTGGTCTGCACCGCAGGCGTGCTGATGTGCCTCGGCCTGACGTACTTCCTGCCGCACGACACGTGGGTGCGACTCGGTGTCTGGACGGCGATCGGGTTTGCCGTGTACTTCGGGTACGGGTATCGGCACAGCAAGCTGCGGAAGGATTCTCGCGGCTGATTTGCTGACGGGGGTTGCGCCCTTCGCGGGCTGTCCGGGAGGTCTTTCCCGGGACGCCAAGAGCACGTCCATGTGGGCTCGCACTCGGCGTCCATGCCTCGTGACGCCCGGGAAACACCTGCCGGACACCCCGCGAAGCGCAGCACGTCCTCGCATCGAGCGCGCGACCGCGTCAGCAAAACGCAAGATTCAATGAGCCGCCGCGAGTCCACACGCTGGCGGCGCGAATCACGAGCGCAAACAGGGCAGGTCCGAGTCCGGGAATCCGGAGTGGTTTACCCGGGCGTCGCGCAGCATGGACGCTGCGCGCGAGGCCCCAGGGAAGGGTTCACGCCGTCCCGGGGAAGCCACTCCGGATTCCCGGACTCGCCGCTGCTCGAAAGCGGGCGTGGTTCACGCCGTGGCAGCTAAGACTCGTCCCACGGCTCGATCCCACTCTCGACGACGCCGTCGGCAGGCACGCGCCGCTGGTCGATGCCTGCGAAATCGAACAGCGACGGATCGGCGAGATGCGACGCGGTCGCGTTGCGCAATGCAGAAAAGATCGTCTCGGTGCGACCCGGGTATTCCTGCTCCCAGTCCGCGAGCATTTTCTTGACCGCGACGCGTTGCAGGTTCTGCTGCGAGCCGCACAGCCGACACGGAATGATCGGAAAATTCCGCGCCCGCGAGTAGCGCTCGATCTCGCGCTCGGGCACGTACGCGAGCGGCCGGATCACGACGTGCCGGCCGTCCTCGGAGAGCAGCTTCGGCGGCATGGCCTTCAGCTTCCCGCCGAAGAACATGTTCAGGAACATCGTCTCGACGATGTCGTCGCGGTGGTGCCCGAGCGCGATCTTCGTGATGCCGTTTTCTGCCGCATACCGGTACAGCCGGCCGCGTCTCAGCCGCGAGCACAACCCGCACATCGTGCGGCCAGCGGGGATTACGCGCTTCACGACGCTGTAGGTGTCCTGCTCGAGGATCTCGAACGGGACGCCGAGCGCCGCCAGGTACTCGGGCAGCACGTGGACCGGGAAGCCGGGCTGCTTCTGGTCGAGATTCACTGCGACCAGCTCGAACTTCACCGGGGCGCTCCGCTGCAGCGAGAGCAGCACGTCGAGCAGCGTATACGAGTCCTTGCCGCCCGACAGGCAAACCATCACGCGATCGCCCTCGGCGATCATCGCGAAGTCCTCGATCGCCTTGCCCACGAGGCCGCGCAGGCGGGCCTGCAGGCGCTTGAAGCTGTTCGACGGACGTTCGAGTACGGCGCTCATCGGACTCGGATCATTGTTCGGTCTCTTCGAGGTACTTGCCCTCAGCGTACCGGAGCCACGGCGCCGCCGTCAGCGCCTTGCCGGTCGCCTTCTTGATCAGCTCCTGGGAACTCAGGCTGGCGCCATGGCTGTGGACGTTCTGGCGCAGCCACTCGAACAGGCTGCCGAAACGCCCCGCCTCGACCTCGCGATCCAGGTCGGGATGGTCGCTGCGCAGTGTCTCGTAGAGCTGCGCGGCGATGAATCCGCCGAGCGCGTAGGACGGGAAGTAGCCGAACGATCCCATGGCCCAGTGGTGGTCCTGCAGGCAGCCGTCGGCGTCGTTGGCCGGGCGCAGCCCCAGCCGGTGGTCGAGACCCTCGCGCCACGCTTCTGGCAGATCGCGGACGGGCAGCGTGCCGTCGAAGATGCGCTTCTCGAGTTCGTAGCGCAGCATGATGTGCACCGGGTACGTGAGCTCGTCGGCGTCCACGCGAATGGCGCCGCGCCGCACGCGGATCAGCGTCCGGTAGAGATTCTCGACCTCCCACTCCGGCCCGGTGACGCCGAAGTGCTTGTCGAGCAGCGGCCGCAGGTACTTCAGGAACGGCCGGCTGCGGCCGATCACCATCTCGAGCAGCAGCGACTGGCTCTCCTCGAGCGCCATGCCGCGGTCGCGGCCGACGGGCTGGTCGCGCCACGCCTCGGGCAGGCCGAGGTCGTACATCGCCTGGCCGGTCTCGTGCAGCACGCCCATCAGCCCGGTGAACGGATCCCTCAGGTCGAACCGGGTCGTGACCCGCACGTCGCCGTTCACGCCCTCGGTGAACGGATGATCGCTCTCGTCGAGCCGGCCGCGATCGAACGGGAAGCCGAGCGCGCGCATCACGTCGACCGCCAGCGTGCGCTGCTTGGAAGCGCCGACCTTTCCGAGCAGCGGCAGCGCCGGGTGCATTGCCTGCAGCTCGATGGCTTCGCGGATCAGGTTCGGCAGCCGGCGCGATACGACACGGAACAACTGGTCGATCTCGGCGCTGAGGAAGCCCGGGCTGAACTCGTCGATCAGCGAATCGTAGGGCGCGAGCCCGAGCGCCTGGGACAGCACCTGCGCCTTGTCGCGCGTGAGTGCCACGACCTCCTCGAGGTGCGGCGCGAACAACGCGAAATTGCTTTCCTGCTTCGCCTCGAGCCAGCGCACCTCGGCCACGGCCGTGGCGCGCGCGAGCCGCGTGACGAGCGACAGCGGCGTCGCGATGGCGTGGTCGCGCTCGCGGCGCATTTCGCGCAGGTTCGCGAGCTGCCAGTCCTCGAGCTGTGCCTCGCTGGCTTGCGAGCGCTCGATCAGGCGTGAAACCTTCGGCGACGTCAGCAGCGCATGGCACTCGGACTCGAGAACGGCGAGCTGCTCGCCACGCACGTCCGCGCTGCCTCGCGGCATCATCACGGCCGCGTCCCAACGTAACAGGCTCGCCGCCCCGCGGAAGGCGTGGAGACGACGGAACTCCTGTTCGAGTTGTTGGTATGGAGGCGGCGCCATAGCTGGAATCCCGGGCGGGAAACGCGCCAGGGAGACCGATTCTAGCAAGCCGCCCCGCCGCGAGCCTCAGGAAGCGCCGCTATTAGGCTATTTTTATTCTAATAATCAGTGCGTTATGTAAATCTTCAAGAATCGCTCATACGTATCACCCGCCGCCGGCCTTCTGCTGCGCTGCCTCGCCAGCCGCGCGGCCTGCCGCTGCCAACTGCAGCTTCGCCAGTACCTTCGCGATCGTCTGCGGCGACTTCGTATTGCGCGCGACGATCGTGTAGACGGCCGGCACCACGCCGAGCGTCAGGAACACCGAAATCACGACGCCGTAGAAAACCACGACACCGATCGCCTGGCGCGATTCGGCACCGGCGCCGGTGGCGAGCAGCAGCGGCAGCGCGCCGAACGCGGTGCAGAAGCTGGTCATCAGCACTGGGCGCAGCCGGATCGCCGCCGCCTCGATCACCGCTTCGCGAAACTCGATGCCCCGGTCCCGCAGCTGGTTTGCAAACTCTACGATCAGGATGCCGTTCTTGGCGGCGAGCCCGACCAGCATGATCCCCGCGATCTGGCTGAAGACGTTGATGGACATCCCGTACATCCACAATCCGACCAGCGCCCCGATCACCGCCAGCGGCACCGTGGTCATGATCACGAATGGATGCAGGAAACTCTCGAACTGCGCCGCGAGCACCAGGAACACGACGACCATCGCCAGCACGAACATGAAGTACAGCTGGCTGCCCGACTCCTTGAATTCTCTTGACTGGCCGTCGAAATTGAGACGCACCGAGGGCGGCAAATCCTGCTTGACGACCTTCTCGATGTAGCCGAGCGCCTCGCCGAGCGTGTAGCCCGGACTCAGCGCGGCGCTCACCGTGATGGCGCGCAGGCGATCGAATCGATTCAGGCGCATCGGTCCCGCGAGCTCGGTGAGCCGCACGAGGTTCGAGAGCGGGATCAGCTCGCCGGTGCGGTCCGAGCGGACGTACAGGTTGTCGAGGTCCGTTGGCGTCGCCCGGTCCTCGGCGCGGCCCTGCAGGATGACGTTGTACTCGCGGTCGCGGTCGATGTAGGTCGTGACGATGCGCGAACCGAGCACGGTCTCGAGCGTCCGGCCCACGGTCTGCAGCGAAATGCCGAGGTCGGCCGCCCGGTCGCGGTCGACGTTCACCCGCAGTTGCGGCTTGCGCTCCTCGTAATTCGACTGGACGTTGGCAAGGCCGGGATTGTCCTGCATCCGGTCCATCAGCTTGTCGCGCCACTGGACGAGCTCGGCGTAGTCGGTACCGCCGAGCACCACCTGTACCGGCGCCCCGCCGCCTCCTCCGCCGCGCGACCAGCCACCCATCACCGTGACCGACGTGCGCACCCCGGGAATCGGGCTCAGCTCGGCGCGCAGCGACTGCGCGATCTGCTCGGCGCTGCGCTCGCGCTCGCCCCACGGGGCCAGCACCATCACGCCTCGTGCCTGGTTCAACTCCGTGGCTCCGCCGAAACCACCCGGGATACGGCTGATGCCGCGCTCGACCTCGCCAGTCGCGACCTCGCGGGCCACGATGTCCTCCGCCATCCGCGCGTGCCGGTCCATGTAGTCGAGCGTCGCGCCCTCGGGGCCGACCAGCGTGTAGGCGACCATGCCCCGGTCCTCGGCCGGCGTCAGCTCGCTCGGCAGCACGCGCAGCAGCAGCGCCGCGACCGCCACCGCCGCCAGCGTGCCGCCGATGATCAGCCACGGGCGGCGCATCACGCGGCGCAGGCCAGCCTCGTATGCAGCCGCGAGCTTACGGAAGAAATCGTCCACCGCCTGCGTGAATCGCGAGTGCGTCGCGCCGACCGACAGCAGCTTGGAGCTCATCATAGGCGTCAGCGTCAGCGCGATCAGCGACGAAAACGCGATCGCGGCGGCCACCGTGAAGCCGAACTCACGGAACAGCAGCCCCACGTTGCCCTGCAGGAACGAGATCGGCACGAACACCGTGATCAGCACCAGCGTCGTGGCGACCACGGCGAATCCGATTTCGCGACTGCCCTCGACGGCCGCGAGCAGCGGCGGCTCCCCGCCCTCCATGCGACGGTAGATGTTCTCGAGCACGATGATCGAATCGTCGACGACGAGACCGATGGCCAGTACCAGGCCGAGCAGCGTCAGGATGTTGATCGAGAACCCCAGCGCCGCCATGACGATGAACGCCGCAATGATCGACACTGGGATGGTCACCGCGGGAATCAGCATCGCGCGGACATTGCCGAGGAACAGGTAGATGACCGCCAGCACCAGCGAGACCGCGATGAACAGCGAGATCACGACCTCCTTCATCGACTCCTCGATGTAGACGGCACGGTCGATGTTTACATCGAGCGCCGTGCCCGGCGGCAGTTCCGGGCGCAGGCGATCGAGCTCGGCGCGCACCGCGCGCGCCACCTCGAGCGTATTCGCTTTCGATATCTGCTCGATGCCCATGCTGATTCCGGACACGCCGTTCGAGCGCGAAACGCTGCGCTCGTTCTCGGCCGCGAGCCGCACGTCCGCGACTTCCCCGAGCCGCACCAGGTAACCGTCCGGCCCGCGCCCGACGACCAGGTTGCGGAAGTCCTGCTCGGTGTTCAGGCCTGTCTCTGTGCGCAGCGTCAACTCGCGCTGTGATGATTCGATCCGGCCCGCCGGGAGCTGCACGTTTTCGCGCCTGAGCGCGTTCTCGAGGTCGATCACCGTGAGTTGTCGTGCCGCAAGCGCCTCGCGGTCGAGCCAGACGCGCATCGCGTAGCGTCGCGCGCCATTGATGCGGATGCGCGCGACGCCGGGTACCACGCCGAGTCGCTCGACCAGCACGCGCTCCGCGTAGTCCGTGAGTTCGAGCACGCTCATCGAGTCGCTCGAGAGATTCACGTACATGATCGGGTCCGCGTTGAAATCGACCTTGCCGATGTCCGGCGGGTCCGCTTCCTGTGGCAGCTGCGCGGCGACCCGGGCAACACGATCGCGAACGTCGTTGGCCGCCTCGTCCACGGGCCGCTCCGGATCAAACTCGAGGTTGATGCTCGAGCGGCCATCGACGCTCTGCGAGGTGATCTTGGTCACGCCCTCGAGGCCGGCGACCCGGTCCTCGATCACCTGCGTGATCTTGGTCTCGACCACGTCCGCGGACGCACCGCGGTAAGTGGTCTCGATCGACACGACCGGTGAATCGATGTTCGGCAACTCTCGGACCGGCAGCCGGGTAGCGGCGAGCAGGCCGAGGATCACCAGCATCAGGCTGATGACGGTCGCGAAGACCGGACGCTTGACCGAGATCTCCGAGATCTTCACGGCCTGACCACCACTGGCGCAGGCCTGCCCGCCGCGGCGGAATCGAGCAGCTTGACCCTGACGCCGTCGCGGAGCTTCTGCGTACCCTCGGTCACGACGGATTCGCCGGCCGCCAGCCCCTGCACTACCTGCACTTCGCCGACGCGACGCTGGCCCGTATGGACGAGCCGCTTCTCCGCGATGCCGTCCTTGATCACGAACACGAACACGTCGCCCTGCTCGGGAACCAGTGCCTGCTCGGGAACCAGCAGCGCGTCGGCTGCACCGCGCGACAGCAGCACGGTCAGGAACATTCCGGGCTTCAGCAGCCCGGACGGGTTCGGCACCAGGGCGCGCACGGTGACCGACCTCGTGCTCGGGTCAATTCGCGAGTCGACGCTCGAGACCTTGCCGACGAACGCCTGCGCCGGATAAGCGGCGCTGCGCGCAGCGATCGTGAGTCCCGGCGTGACGTCGGCGAGAAAGGTCTCCGGAACCGTGAAGTCGAGCTTGATCGTGCTGGTGTCGTCGAGAGTCGTGATCACCGCTCCGGCGTTCACGAGGCTTCCGACGCTCACGCGGCGCAATCCCACGCGACCGCTGAACGGCGCACGGATCATCGTGTCCCCGAGCTTCGCCTGCGCCGCGGCGACGCGAGCCTCGTTCGCCTTCAGCGACGCCTCGATCTGGTCGAGCTGCGACTCGGACAGGACCTTGGTCGTGTACAGCTCGCGGCTGCGCTTGTACTGGTTGCGGCTCTCGGTGAGCGCGGCCTCGGCAATCGCGAGGTCCGCACGCGCCTGCGCACCGTCGAGCTCGACCAGCAGTTCGCCGCGCCGCACCTGCTGCCCCTCGCTGAAGCGCACTGCCGTCACGAGGTTCGACACCTTGGCCGTGATGTCCACGGACTCGTTCGCGTGCGCGTTGCCGAGGGCCTCCAGCTGCACCGCGAGCTTCTCGAGCCTCACTGGCGCGACGACGACGCCAATAGGCATCTGGCTTGCCGGACCGCCGGATGCACCCGGCTTGCCTGGCGATCCGGAAGCGCCCTTGGCCGACGCTCCACCGGACTGGCCGGCGCCGGCGGGCCCCATCGCACCCGCTGGCTCGTGCTTGGCCCGCTCGTCACGTATGTGCCACACGAAGCCTACGATCAGGGCGCCGACGACGGCGCCGAGCAGTACCTTCTTCATGGTATCGGGCATAGAAAGGGTCGCGCCGTCCCGACGCTTCGGATAAGCCGTAAATGGCCGGCGATTATCCCATCGTTTCGTGACGGACACGAGAACGGATGCGGCCGTCCGGGCCGCCGGGGCTCAAGGCTCCGGGTCGGATCCCTCGGCAATGCCCTCGAACAGCACCGTCGACATGTAACGCTCCGCCGTATCCGGCAGCATCGCGAGGATCACCGCGCCCGCAGGCGCCTTCTCCGCGACCTTCAGCGCCGCGGCAAACGTGCCGCCCGAAGAAATGCCGCAGAAGATGCCCTCGCGGCTCGCGAGCGAGCGCGATGCCGCGATCGATTCCTCGTCGGTAACCGGCACGATCTCGTGCGGCACCGAGCGGTTCAGCACCTTCGGCACGAAGTCCGGCGTCCAGCCCTGGATCTTGTGCGGCTTGAATTCGGCCCCCGCGAGCAGCGAAGCCCCCGCAGGCTCGGTGGCCACGATCTTCACCTCGGGCCGCGCGAGCCGGATCATCTCGCCGGCACCGGTCATCGTGCCGCCCGTGCCCCAGCCCGTCACGAAGAAATCGAGCCGTCGCCCCGCGAAGTCGCTGATGATCTCGGGACCAGTCGTCTGGCGGTGATAGGCCGGGTTCGCCGGATTCTCGAATTGACGCGCGGGGAACCAGCCGTGCTTCTTCGCGAGTTCCTCGGCCTTGCGCACCATGCCGCTGCCGCGCTCCGCGGCCGGCGTAAGTATCACCTTCGCGCCGAGCATGCGCATGATCTTGCGGCGCTCGATCGAGAACGTCTCGACCATCACGGCCACGAACGGGTAACCCTTCGCCGCGCACACCATCGCCAGCGCGATACCGGTGTTGCCGGACGTCGCCTCCACCACCGTCTGGCCGGGCTGCAGCGCGCCGCTGCGTTCCGCGTCCTCGATGATGGCGATCGCGAGCCTGTCCTTCACCGACGACAGTGGATTGAAGAACTCGCACTTCACGTACATCGTGACGTGCTCGGGCGCGAGCTTGTTGATGCGTACGATTGGCGTACGGCCGATCGTTTGCAGGATGCTGTCGTAGATCATTGTCCGCTCCCCCGCCGAATGGCCGGTGTTTTGCCGGCAACTATAGGCCCAAGCGCGGACACATGCTCATGCCGCGCTGGAATCAGCAGCGATCCGCCAGTGATGACTGGAACCCGTCATCAAGCGAAATATGCCCGCATGATCGCCTCGGCGACACACGCGGGCTTTGGCTGGCCCTCGACCTCGACCGTGTATTGCTCGGTGAGTTGGAGGCCGCCTGGCACCTCCTCTACCTTGAGCAACTTGCAGCGAGCGCGGATGCGGCTGCCGGCCGGGACCGGGCTTGGGAAGCGGAGTTTGTCGAGCCCGTAGTTGATCGCGCGCTGCACGCCAGGGTAGATCGGCTGGTCGGGCGCGACGAGACCGCGCAGCATCGGATAGAGCGACAGCGTGAGGTAACCGTGCGCGATGGTGCCGCCCCACGGTGATTCACGTCGCGCGCGCTCGAGGTCGACGTGGATCCACTGATGATCGCCCGTTGCGTCGGCGAACGCGTTGATCCGCTCCTGGGTGACCTCGAGCCAGTCACTGACGTGAACTTCGTCGCCGACCCGGCGCCTCAGATCCTCGAACAACGCTTGCTGGGACATTGCCTGTGCACCTCGTATACCGCTGCGGGGAGTGTACGCGGCCCGTCTGGCGGGCAGCCACGCCCGGACGCGGGCCATGCTCTGTTGCAGCGCAAAACGACGCTGCTAGAATCCCGTCTGATTGCCTTACCAGCCCGAGGATCCCGAACTTGGCCAAGAAGCACGAAGATTTCAGCGCCCACCTGGAATTTGCACAACGCGCTGCCGCCCCGATCGGCCGCATGAACGAGCTCGCGGTGCGCAACGTCGAGCGGATGGCCCGGCTGCAGTACGACATGGCCGGTGACTGGCTGCAGTTCGGGCTGGCGCAGATGCACGCGACAGTCGAGGCCCGGGACGTGGGTTCGCTGCTCAGCCGCCAGGCCGAGATCGCGAGCCAGTTCGTCGACAAACTCGCGCGCCGCCAGCAGGACCTCGCCCGTCTCTCGACCGAGGCCCAGGCCGACGCCGCCCGTTGGTTCGATGAGTCGAGCGCCGCCTGATCCGTCTTGCGACGCGTTTGATGCCGCGCAGCATGGCTGGGTTAAACTGACCCCATGAGCCAGGAACGGCTGATCAAGAAGTACGCGAACCGGCGGCTGTACGACGCGGCCCAGAGCCGTCACATCACGCTCGACGACATCCGCGCACTGATCGTCAAGGGCGAGAAGATCCGGGTCGTCGAGGACAAGACCGGGCACGACATCACGCGTCACATCCTGCTGCAGGTGATCGCCGAGCAGGAGCAGTTCGGCCGGCCGATCCTCGGCACGCCGGTGCTGGAAGCGATCATCCGCTTCTACGGCAACTCGATGCAGGGCTTCCTCGCGAGCTTCCTCGAGAAGAGCATCGAGACGTTCCTGAACCAGCAGGAAGCGGCGCAGGCGCAGATCGCGAAGATCGTAGCCAACACGCCGCTCGCGACGGTGGCGGACATCACGCGGCAGAACCTCGAGACGCTCGCGAAGGTCCAGGAGAGCATGCTCGGCGCGCTGCTCCCGAAGCGCGACAAGGACAAGGGTCGCGACGAGGACGAGAAGCGCTAGGCGCAGGCCCGGGCCCGGGCCCGAGGTTCGCCTCAGGACGCGCTCGCGACCGACTGGGCAACCTCCCACGCAATTATCGCGCGCTTGCGTTTGATACCCCACCGATAGCCGCCGAGCCCGCCATTTGCGCGCAGCACGTGGTGGCAAGGTATCAGCCACGCGACCGGGTTGGCGCCAACTGCATTGCCGACGGCTCGTGATGCAGCCGGATTGCCAATTTCCCGCGCAAGTTCCGCGTAGCTGACAGTCGAGTCGGCAGCGCGGCGCAGCAGTGCCTGCCACACCTGCACCTGGAAATTGCTGCCATTTACCCAGAGCCGGATGCGGTGCCCGTGGCCTGCCCGAAGGCCCCAAATGGCGTCGGCGATCCGCTGTGCCGATCGGTCACTCTCGCGCCAGTCCGCGCGGTTCCAGGTCTGCTCGAATGCCTCCCATCCCGGGGCGACCCCCGACTCGTCGATGAAACCAAGGAATGAAATCCCTCGATCGGTGCTGGCCACGCGCACCGTGCCGAAAGGGGTACGAGCCAGACCCTGGACGAATTCAATGCCGTGCCCACGTGCCTTGAACTCCCCCGGCGTTACAGCATCGATGGCCACCGATAGATCGTGCAGGCGACCCGGCCCGGACAGTCCTGCGTCCAGGGCCGCGTCGAGCACCGACGCGTGCCCGGCAAGGGACCGCTGGGCGGCGTCCAGCGACAGGCGCTGCAGGTACTGTTTCGGCGATATTCCAGCCCATTGGCGGAACAGCCGTGCGAAGTGATACGGACTGAGCCCCACGGCCGCAGCGATCTGCTGCAGGGACGGCTGTTCCCGGACGTGCTCCGCGATGTACCCGATGGCCACCGCGATCCTTTCGAAGTCCCGCTCTCGACTTGCACGGATTGCTTTTTCCATGGAACGCAGCATACCGGCCCAGCCCGGCCCGACCACCCGGATCGTGCTATGGCAAACTGGCCGCATGCCGTTGCGGGTCTGCTTCATCGCCGCCGAGTATTCGCCATTCGCCAAGACCGGTGGCCTCGGCGACGTCGCGGCTGCGCTCACGCGCCATCTCGCCCGGGGTGGGCACGACCTGCGCGTGTTCGTCCCGCTGCATGGACAGATGGAACTCGCCGGCATCGACCGACACCCGGTCGATTACCTGCAGGACCTGCCACTGCGCGTGGGACCGCACGAGTTCCGCTACGGCGTGCAGACGGCGCGCGTCCCCGACACGCAGCTCTGGGTGTACCTGATCGACTGCCCCGCCCTCTTCGACCGTCCGCGCATCTACTCCGACGCACCCGACGAGCACGTCCGCTATCTCGCGCTGACGCGAGCCGCGTTCGAGTGCTGCCAGCGCATGGGATTCCCCCCGGACATCCTGCATTCGAACGACTGGCACACAGCGTTCGCGCCGCTGCTGTTGCGCACCGCATATGCGTGGGACCGCAGCATTTTCGGCGCGACGCGCAGCGTCTTCACGATTCACAACATCGGCTACCAGGGAGTGTTCTCGGCTGCGCAGGCCGGCGATGTCGGGCCCGGCGTCGGCATCGAGGCGCTGCACCAGCTCGACCTGGGCGCCGGTCGCATCAACCCGATGCGTCACGCCGTGATCTACGCGGACGCCGTGACGACGGTGAGCCCGAACTACGCCGACGAGATCCGCACGATCGAGGGAGGCTGCGGGCTCGACGCGGACCTGCGCGCGCGCGGCGGCGCTGTGTCCGGCATCCTGAACGGCGTCGACTACGACGACTGGAATCCCGCGACGGACCATTTCATCCCGCACCGCTACGACGACACGGACCTGACCGGGAAGCTGCTCAACAAGCAGGCGCTGCTCGACCTGCTGCGCATGCAGGCGGCCCCCAGCACGCCGTTGATCGGCATGGTGACCCGGCTGACCCGGCAGAAGGGCATCGACCTGCTGTTCGACGTGTTGCCGGAGCTCATCGGGAGCCGCGAGTTGCGCTTCGTGGCGCTCGGCAGCGGCGAGCCGCATTACGAGCACTTCATGCACAGCCTGCAGGAGCGCTTTCCCGGCCGTGCAACGTTCTACAGCGGCTACAGCGAGGAACTCGCGCACATGATCGAGGCCGCGGCGGACATCTTCCTGATGCCGTCGCTGTACGAGCCGTGCGGTCTCAACCAGATGTACAGCCTGAAATACGGCACGGTGCCAGTGGTGCGCCGCACCGGCGGCCTCGCCGACTCGGTGCAGCAATTCGATCCCGCGATCGGCCAGGGCACCGGGATCGTGTTCAACGACTTCGATGACGGCGCCGTGCGCTGGGCGATGAATACCGCGCTCGAGTGGCAGAGCTGGCCGTCAGTCTGGCGGCGGCTCGTGCTGAACGGCATGCGGCAGGACTTTTCCTGGGATAGGCAGGGTGCCGAGTACGAGCGGTTGTACGCGTCGCTCGCGCAGTCGGCATAGACATCAATTCAGGGATCCGCGGTCGATGCGAGGAGAGATCGCAGGCGAAGCGCTGCAGGACGACGCGCGCAGACGCGGTGGCCGAAGTGCGGATCGTGCTTGTGCTTTGCGGTCCCTTTCCAGAGGCCGTGCGCCGCATGGACGCGGCGCCCGGAGCCCCCATGGATGGGTTCACGGCGTCCTCTGGAAAGGGACCGCAAAGCACAAGCGCGATCCGCGAAACTGCAGCTAAGGCGTCGGCTGTACGGCCTTGAGCTTGTCGCGAGCCTTCGTGAAATCGACCGTGCCCGAATGGCTGAACGGAATCGTCCGCATCACGCCCTTCTCGAGCAGCAGCTTGCCGGTGATCGTGTACTGCACGTCCTCGAGCTTGCCGCCGCTCATGCGGCTCACGAGGCGGCCCAGGCTGCTCACGAAGTTGGTGTTCACCGTCATATCGAACTCGGCTTCGCCGCGCGCCGGCAGCACGAAGCTGTGGTTGCTCGAGCCTTCGGCGAAGCTGTCGCCCATCAGCGCAATGTCGTACTCGAGGCCCTTCACCGCAACCTCGAGGTCGTTCGGGTTCTCGACCTTGACGCGCACCTTGAACTGCTGCGCGAACATGTCGGCTGACAGGATCTGGATTCCTTCCAGGGTCAGCTGCGGCGAAACGAGCTTCGGCCCGAACGACGCGCAGGCCGCGAGTGCGGCGATCGACGCGAACAGCAACGCGCGCAGGGACAACCTGGGCATCAGTCTCTTCTCCCGGAAAGTACCTGGCGCCGGATGATACCGCTCAGGCGGCCCGTTGCGCGCCACGCAGCATCGCCGCAGTGACGAGCACGATGCCGCCTTCGGTGACGTAGAAGCGCTCGGCGTCGGCGGCCGGATCGACCCCGATCTGCATGCCGTCCGGGATCAGCGCGCCCTCGTCGATGATGGCGCGCTGGATCACACAGCGCTCTCCGACCCGTACGCGTGGCAGCAGCACCGACTTGTCGACAGTCGAGTAGTCGCTCACACGGACGTTGGAGAACAGCAGCGAGTTCGACACCCGCGCCCCGGAAATGATGCAGCCGCCGGACACCATCGAGTCGATCGCGGCGCCGCGGCGGTCGGGGTCGTCGAACACGAACTTCGCGGGCGGCAACTGCTCCTGGTACGTCCAGATCGGCCACTGCTCGTCGTAGATGTTGAGCTCGGGCGACACGCGCACCAGTTCCATGTTCGCTTCGTAATACGCATCCACGGTGCCGACGTCGCGCCAGTAGTTCTGCGCCTTCGTGCGCACGTCCTCGAACGGATAGGCGAACACGCGCAGCTTGTCGATCGCCTCCGGAATCACGTTCTTGCCGAAGTCGTGCGCGGAGTTCGGATCCTCGGCATCGGCGCGCAGCAACCGCTCGAGCAGCTTCGGGTTGAAGACGTAGATGCCCATCGAGGCGAGCGCGATGTCGGGCCGTCCCGGCACGGGCTCCGGGTTCGTCGGCTTCTCCTGGAAGCGCAGCACGCGGTTCGACTCGTCCACGGTCAGCACGCCGAATTCACGCGCGCGATCGACCGGCACCTCGACCACGCCGACCGTGATGTCTGCTTCCTTCTCGACGTGGAAGCCGATCATCGGACCGTAGTCCATCTTGTAGATGTGGTCGCCGGCGAGCACCAGCACGTGCAGCGGCCGGTGCGCACGGATGATCTCCATGTTCTGCCACAGCGAGTCGGCCGTGCCCTGGTACCACTCCGGGCCGCGTCGCTGCTGTGCCGGGATGATCTCGATGAACTCGCCGAACTCGCCGCGCAGGTAGCCCCACCCGCGCTGGATGTGATGGATCAGCGAGTGCGCCTTGTATTGCGTCAGCACCGAGATCTGGCGGATGCCGGAGTTCACGCAGTTCGACAGCACGAAGTCCACGATGCGGAACTTACCGCCGAACGGCGTGGCGGGCTTGCAGCGGTCCTCGGTGAGGTCCTTGAGTCGCTCGCCGCGCCCTCCCGCCATGATCACGGCCAGTGTGCCGCGGGTCAGGCGGCTCAGGTATCGGCGCGGTGCGAACTGTCGCTGTTGTTCGGTCGTCATCCTGTGCCCGGCTCCGGATCCTGCGGATGATCGGATGTTACATAGAGCGCCGGAGGGCCGACACCCGAGCGAAGTCCCTACACGCCTTGCGCCTTGCGCTTGGCACCGCCCGCGGGTCCGGCGGACTGTTCTGTGCGAATCCCTGACATACGACCAGGATCAATGAACAATATTATTGACTTCATACTAGTACTTAGTCTTTACTACAAACTACTGAGTACTCTCGGCGACTGAAACCGTGACAGCAGAACCGGCCGAATTGCCCCCGACCGACGGGCCCGAAGCCCAGATGCGAAAGTTCCAGCGCGAGCTCGCCGCCGGGCTGACGTCGCTGGTGCTGCTCTCGGTCCTTGCCGAGGCCGAAGGAGACCTCTACGGGTACGAGATCGCCAGGCGATTGAGCGGCGACGTCGCCCGCACCAGCCCGTTCAAGCAGGGTGCGCTCTACCCGGTGCTGCGCAACATGAGTGCCGCGGGCCTGTTGTCGAGCCGCGTGGTGCCGTCCTATTCGGGGCCGCCGCGCCGCTACTACCGCATCACGCCGCTCGGTCGCGAGGTGCTCGGCACCTGGCGCGCGACCTGGCAGGACACGCGCGACTTCGTCGATTCCATCGTGCAACGATCCCAAGCCCCGGAGACCACGCCATGACGGCCGCGACACCGCGCACGGTCGAGCAGTACCTCGACTCGCTACGTTCCGCGCTGCATGGCGCCGACCGGGCATTGATCCAGGACGCGCTCTACGACGCCGAGGAACACCTGCGCGCGGAAGTTGCGCAGCGACCCGGCGACAACGAGGGCGACGTGCTCGCAAGCATCGTCACGAGCTATGGCGCGCCGGATGAAGTCGCCGAGGCGTACCGCGGCAACGAAGCAACGATCCAGGCCGCACTGCGGACGCCACCGCCCCGACCGCGCACGACCGCGCTCGGCCGGTTCTTCGGCGTGTACGCCGATCCGCGCGCATACCTGTCCATGCTGTACATGCTGCTCGCGCTCGTGACCGGCGTGGCCTACTTCACGTTCGCGGTCACGGGCCTGTCGATGTCGATCGGACTCGCGATCCTGATCATCGGCGTGCCGTTCTTCCTGCTGTTCGTCGGTGCGGCGCGCTTCGTCGCACTGGCCGAAGGACGCGTCGTCGAGACCATGCTCGGCACGCGCATGCCGCGCCGCCCCGTGTACCCCGACCACGACACACCCTTCCTGCGGCGCATCGGCGAGATGTTGAAGGACCCGCGGACCTGGGGCACGCTCGTGTACTTCCTGCTGATGCTGCCGCTCGGCCTGTTCTATTTCACGTTCGTGGTCGTCGGAGTCCTGGTGTCGCTGGCCATGTTTCTCGCGCCGATCTTCGTCCTGCTCTACCATGCGGGCCTCGTCCAGATCGACGGCCAGGTGCAGGCGCCCCACCCTGCGCTGCTGCCACTGATCTCGATCCTCGGACTGCTGCTGCTCACGGTCACGATGCACCTCGCGCGCGGAATCGGCTACCTGCATGGTCAACTGGCAAAGACGCTCCTCGTACAGGCTCCGGGCTCCGGCTGACGCTCCGTTGCCGCGAGTGCCGGTGCTCGCGGCAGTTGCGGCACTTTTCGCCGCTGCGTGCGGCCACGCTGGCAACGACGCGGAACCGCCGCAACAAGCCGTCCTGCCGCCTGCGCAACAGGCACTGTGCGTGCCGGCAGATGAAGGCATGCTGCAGGCCAGGCTGCAGGGCGCCATCGATGCCGAGGTCGACTGGGGAGCCGGCGTGCAGCAGTGCCGCGGCGGACTGCGGCCGGGCGGCGACGGCATCCGGCTGATCTACAAGGGATCGATTCCCGGCGCAGGCCCGCTGCTGGTCGTGATCGGCGCGGGGCCCCTCGCCGCCGGACAGTCCGCGCACAACGTGCCGGTGAACCTGACCATCGTGCGCGAGGGCACGGGCCGGTTCTACGCGACCCAGGGCAACGACAAGTGCGCGCTCGACGAGGTCCGCCAGGAACCCGCGGGCGATCCAAAGGTCTACCGACTCACGGGCCGTGGCTATTGCACGCAGCCCGCTCGCGCAATCGGCGGCGACGGCGCCGTGCTGGTGTCGCGCTTCGACGTCCAGGCCATCGTTGATTACAGATGAAGCTCACTCGCCCGCTTGCCGCCGCCCTGCTGTTTTCGTGGAACCTGCTCGCCTCTTTCGCTGGCGCCGCTGGTCCCGGCGATTCAATCATTCCGCTCTCGGCGTTCCCACGCGAGCCGATCGTGGTCGAGACGCGCAGCGCCCGCCGTCACGCATTCGAAGCATGGCGAGCCGAGTCGGACGCCGCCCGCGCGCAGGGGCTGATGTTCGTCCGGGACATGCGCCCGGACCAGGCGATGATCTTCGTCTATGAGCCGCCGCAGTACGTGGCGATGTGGATGAAGAACACGCTGCTGCCGCTCGACATGCTGTTCGTCGATGCAGCGGGTTGCATCGTAAAGACCGTTCATGACGCGCGCCCGGAATCGCTGGACAGGATCGCAGCCAACGCGCTCGTGGCGCTGGTCGTGGAACTGAAAGGCGGGACCACCCGGACACTCGGCATCGAGGCTGGCGATCGCGTCCGGCGTCCCGACGCGGACTGGCCGGCCGACGGTCTTCCCTGTACCGGCACGCGCTGAAATCCAATAGTATTCCAGGTGTTTGCGCCGCACCGGGGGGATAGCGGCGCCTGCCAACATCACCCACCCTGGGAGTCAGAATGAAGAAGTCCCTTGTCCTCGCCTCCGCCCTCAGCCTCGCGGTGCTGGCCGCAGCGCCGGCGCGGGCCGACGATTCCAGTCACCCGTGGAACGACGAAGTCGGCCAGTGGTTCGTCGCGCCGTTCATCGGCTACTCCTGGCTCGACAGCAGCCGCCTGCTCGACGACGGCGTGTATTGGGGCGGCGCGCTAGGCAAGCACCTGAGCGAGGACTGGAGCGCACAGATCGCTGGCTACACCGGTAGTTACGACAACAACGGCGAGAAGCAGCCCGACTGGAACTGGCCTGCTTCTTTCGACGCCACGCTGTCCGGCGTGACGCTCGACCTGATGCGCGTGTTCGACCGCTCGAGTCGTTTGTCTCCTTACGTGCTCGGTGGCCTCGGCTACCAGAACGACAACTACGAAGGCCTGCAGGGCGACGCGAACGTCACCGCCTCGCTCGGCCTCGGCCTGATGTACGACATGTATCGCAGCGCGGACGGTTCGCGCACCGTGCAGCTGCGCCCCGAGGTTCGTGAGCGCTGGGACTTCGCGTCCGGCGAAACGTATGCGGACACGCTCGTGCAGGTCGGCGTCGCGTTCGGGTGGGGCCCGCCGCGGCCCGAACCCAAGGTCGAGGAGCCGCCGCCGCCCCCGCCGCCGCCGCCGGCCAAGTGCGCCGACAGCGATGGTGATGGCGTGTGCGACGCCGACGACAAGTGCCCGGGCACGCCCGCGGGCACGACGGTCGACAAGGTCGGCTGCCCGTGCTCGCAGGAGCTCAAGGTGCTGTTCGACTTCGACAAGGCGGAGCTGCGCCCCGAGTCGATCACGGAGCTCGAGCGCGTCGTGAAGTTCCTGAACGACGTGCCGTTCGCCACGGCCAAGGTCGACGGCTACACCGACAGCGTGGGCAGCGATGCCTACAACATGGCGCTGTCGGATCGTCGTTCGAAGGCGGTGTTCGACTACCTGACGTCGCGTGGTGTGGATCCGGCCCGCCTGAAGTCGCAGGGCTTCGGCGAGACGAACCCGATCGCCACCAACGACACGGCCGAAGGTCGCCAGCAGAACCGTCGGGTCATGTTGAACCGTACGGACTCCTGCCCGAACTGATCGGCATTCAGGTTCCTGCCTGACACGGGGCCCCGTCGCGCAAGCGGCGGGGCCTTTTTTCGTTGGGGTTTGAAGCACTGACGCGGCGATGCGCCGAATCGGCGCATCGCCACGGTGGCAATCAGCCCTGGTAGGCGCGCGCCGCGGCCGTCATGGTCCGGACCATCTCCCGCTCTTCGGGCGCGAGCAGCGGATTCCACACGTCAAAAATCAACACGACACGCAGCTCGTCGCTGTCGTTCACTGCCTCGTGCTCGATCGTGTCATCGAGGATCAGCACCTCGCCGACCTGCCACTCGCGCGTCTCGTATCCGACGCGCATCACGCACTTCGGCGGGACGATCAGCGGCAGGTGCGCAACGAGCCGGGCATTCGTCTCGCCGTGATGGGGCGGGATGCGCGTGTGCGGCGCAAGTGCCGAGAACATCGCATTCGGGCACAGGCCCTCGATGTCCACCAGCGGCAGCGCGGCAATCGCCTTCGCGGTTTCGGGGCAGCGCTCGATGTTGACCGGATCGGGCTGGCCTCCCGCCCAGAGCTTCAGCACGCTCCAGCGCAGCGAGTGGTTCAGCTCCGCCCATTGGTTGACCGGATCGCCCGGCGCATAAGTGATGTACGGGCTGAACTTGTCCCGGTCCGCTTCCAGCGCGGCCAGTAACTCGGCCCGGATGACGTCCGTTTTCTGCTCGATCGCCGCGAGCCAAGGGAACTGCTTGCGGTCTGGAAACGGGATCGGCGGGAGGCGCGGCACGTGCAACTGGTTGCAGTCCTGCTGATAAGGCTTGGAGCGACCCGCCATGATCGAGACCGCCTCCTGCCAGCGATTGGCGAGGCCGGCCGGCAGCTTCGCCTGGGTCTCGGCGACGCGCTCCTTGAGAAAACCGTAGTAGTCGGACTGGTAGCGCTCGGAGAAGCCGCGCGCGTACTGCAGGTGTGAACGCAACTGCTGCGGCCACTGCGGCTCGGCCGGCGCGACTTTCACGCAGTTTGCGTACATTCGCGCCGCAGCCACGCGATTGCCGTGCCGCTCGATCCAGCTGGCCTTCGCGAGCATGCCCGGCAGGAAATATGCATCCACTGCGAGCGCCGCGTCGATCGCTTCGAGTTCCTCGGCCGAGTCGCCGCGCTGCTTGCATGCGGCGGCCAGCGTCATCAGCAACACGAGGTCGCTAGGCGCGACCTCCCGCGCCGAGCGCAGAAACTCGAGCGCACCACCGACGTCGCCGCGCTGCAGCGCATGGAAGCCGAGGCTGAACAGCGCCTGCGGGTGTCGCGGCTCGATCTGCCGCACTTCCTGCCAGAGGCGCTCGGCATCCTGCCAGCGGCCGGAATTTGCCGCCTGGCTGGCGGCCTGTACGAGTTGCGGAACCTGGTTCGTCATGGCGGTGGAGCCTAGCTGCTAAGGGCGCGGGCGGCAACGATCATCGCCGCTCAAAAAAAA
The DNA here is from genome assembly GCA_963696545.1 of uncultured Gammaproteobacteria bacterium. Classification (GTDB taxonomy): domain Bacteria; phylum Pseudomonadota; class Gammaproteobacteria; order Steroidobacterales; family Steroidobacteraceae; genus RPQJ01. The sequence continues at coordinate 43,858 of CAVOKQ010000012.1, read as the reverse complement.
ACGGCGGGCCGAAGCCCGCCGTTTTCCAGGCATTGCTGCCGGAGAGTTTAGAACTTCACATCGATGCTGAGGCTGTAGATACGGCCCAGCACGTCGTAGAAGCTCGGGAAGGTGTTGCCACCGTTGTAGGTCGTGGTCGAAGCCTCGTTACCCACCACCGGCGGGTCCTTGTCGAACACGTTCTGGATGCCGAGGCCCAGCCGCGTGTTCTCCCACAGCGTCACACCACCATACAGGTCGATGTAGTCGTAGGAGTCGATGCTCTGGAACGCCGAGTAGGTGTCCGCCTTCTGGATCGGCTCGACATCAACCGAGCCGTAGTGACGCCAGAGGTACGAAGCCTCCCAGATCCCCATGTTCCAGGTCGTGCGCTGGATCCAGCGCGTCTCCGGAGTCGGGTTGCCGCACTGCACGCCGTAGTAGCCGAGGCAGTCGATGACCGGCGTCTCCTTCGAGCTGCGCGACTCGCTGGTGAAGTACTGGTTCAGGTTGCCGGTGACCGTCAGGTCGCCGTAACCACCCAGGCCGAAGCCCACCGAGAACGCGAACTCGAGACCCGAGACCTTCAGGTAGTCGAGGTTCGTGGTGTACTCCTGCACGCCCGAGCCCGGAATCGTCAGCGTGCCGCCGACGCGGACGATCTTGTCGCACGAAGTCGTCTGGGCGCTGCCGTAGCACGCGTCCAGGATTTCCTGCGCCGAGAAGGTGCCGATGTAGTCGTTGACCTCGATGTTGTAGTAGTCCAACGACATGATCCAGTTCTTCGAAGAACCGTACGTGAAGTCGGGCGTCCACACCACGCCGCCGGTGAAGGTGTTACCCACCTCCGGCTTCGGGAGGTCGTTGAAGTCCGTGCCGAAGAACGCGTTGATCTGGCCGGCGGTGATGTTCTCCACCGTGCCGACCTGCTGCGGCGTCATGCCAGTCGAGACGCACAGCGCCCTCAACTCCGGCGTGATGTTCGCGGCATTCCAGACCGAGCACGGGTCGCCCGAGGCGTTGTCGAGGCCCGTGGTGTTCGGGGCCGCGATCTCGCCGATGTTCGGCGCACGCGACGCGCGCTGCTCCATCACGCGGACCAGCAACGAGTCGAACGGACGCCAGTTGAAGCCGTACTTCCAGGTCGCATCCGAGCCGGTGCTCGAGTAATCCGACCAGCGGTAGCCCAACTCGAGGTCGAACGACTGCAGGCCGGGCACACCGGCGACGATCGGGACGATCAACTCGCCGTAGTACTCCTGCACGTCGTACTTGCCCTTCTGCGGCAGGGTGTTGCCACCCGCGCCACCCAGGCAGCTCGCCGGGGCGAGCTTGAGGCACTCGTCCGGGGTGTTCTCGCCCGACTCGGAGCGGTAGTCCGCGCCGAGCGACAGGGCCATCGGGGCCTCTGCCCACGGAAGCTGATAGAACGTGCCGGTGACGCTGCCCGACATGATCAGCTGCTCATAGAACTGCTTCTCGATCGCCGTCGCGCGCGCGTAGGCCGCGGCCCCCGGCGAGATCGAGCCGTAGCCGCCGAACAGGTTGATCGGCACGCAGCTGGGGTCGGCGACGCCAAGGCAGGTCGTGCCGTTGACCGTCTTCACCTGCTGCTCGATGTGAGCGACGTTCGTGTAGCCCGCGCTGACGTTGGTGCGGTTGGACTGGCCGTACTGGTAGCTGACGTCGTAGTTCCAGTTGTCCGTGATGTCGCCACGCACGCCACCCAGCAGCTGGAAGGCGTCGTTGTTGTACGACGTCGAACGGGGACCCAGTTCGCCGGTGCGGCGGCGATACTGGATGTTCAGTTCGTCCGCCGTGTCTACAACGTTGTTGCTGTTCAGGTCGCGCCAGTTGATGAAGCCGGTGCCCGACTTGCGCACCGTGCCCGCCGCGACGCCGGCATTGGCCGTGGTCAGCATCTTGCCAAGGGCCTGGCCGCCAATGAACGGGTTGCTCATGTTCGTCCAGAACGTGTTGCCGAAGATGCCCGACGGGGCGACCTGCTGCGTGACGTCCGTGTGGTTGTACAGGAACCGGCCGTACACCTCTGCATGCGGGTTGATCTCGAAGTAACCCATGGCGATGCCGCCATAGCGGTTCTCAGGCGTCTGGTAGTAGTTGTACGGGTTGAAGTTGAACACGCTGCAGTTCGAGTTCAGCGTGCCGTCGTTCCAGAACTGGCCTAGGCCCGGGCCGCCCGCGATGGCGACGCGGGTCGGGACCGTCGTGCTCGAACCACCGGCGGCCACGGCGTTCGGGCCAGTGCAGCCCGCGACCGGCTGCGGAGGAGCCTCGTGGTTCTTGTATTCGGAGTAGCCCGAGCCGTCCGAGGTCACGATGCCGATCTTGCCGAGCTGGCGCGCGCCGAACTGCACGCCGTCGCGCTGGGCCCAGAGCAGGCCGAGGGTCACGTTGCCGCGGCCGTCGGCGAGGTTCGAGCCGAGGGTCAGGTAGACGTCGTTCGTGTCGCCGTCGCCCTTGCCGGAGGTGGAGGCGGTGTAGCCGATCTCAGCACCCTCGAAGTCGCGCTTCATGATGAAGTTCAGCGCGCCCGAGATGGCGTCCGAACCGTACACGGCCGAGGCACCACCCGTGATGATGTCCAGGCGCTCGACCAGCGGCGTCGGGATGATCGACGTGTCGACCACGCCGTTCGTGTTGTACGGCGTGAGGCGCTTGCCGTCCATCATGATCAGGTTGCGCTGCGAGCCGAGGCCGCGCAGGTTGATCGTGGAGGCGCCGGCGGTGCCGTTGTTGACGTTGCCGTTGTCGCCAGGCGAAGCGCCCGGGAGGATGCGGACGACCTTCTCAACCGAGGGCGTCTGCTGCAGCTGGATTTCCTGCGAGCTGACGGTGGTGATCGGGCTCGCGGACTCGATGCCCGGCAGCGTGATGCGCGTACCGGTCACAACTACCTGCTCGATTTCAGAGTCCTGTGCGTTTGCCGCGACGCCGTATGCACTGGCGGCGACGAGCGCGAGCTTTACCGCGCGGATGAGTGTCGTATTGGCCATCTTTTCCTCCGAAGGAACCTTAGGGTCGGTCTTTGATGTCGCGGCCGGCTAAACCGGAACGCGACGAATAATTTCACGGCGAGTCGCGCTCCCTTCCGAGCGCAATGGGGCGGCAGAATAGCAACAGAGATTCCGGGAGGCAACAACTGATGCGCCGGAACAACGTTGCGCCGCAGCCGCAGATATGCCGATGGACCTAGTCTGAACGGCGCCGTAGCCCACCGACACCGTGGCCACACCCCGTCTGACCCGGTTTGTCGCATGTAAGCAACGGTCCGAAAGGGCGTCTCGCCGGCGCCATAAAGGCGGGACCGCCAGATGGGTGGGCTGAAATCGTGCGGCCGGCGGACTGGCCGCGCACTCAGTCGATCCGGCGCACTTTGGTGCCAATCCGGCCGGCCGTCACGAGGGTGTAGGACCCGAACAGCGCTTTCTTGATGGTCACGGTGTCGCCGACCTTGACCACGGCCGACGGCATGGGCTCGATCTGCGCCCAGACCTGAGCATTGTCGAGCGTGACGACAAACTCGCCGTACTTGCGCCAGCGCAGGCTCATCACGCGCCCGGTGATGCTCTCTGGCGCTGCGGCGGCCTCAGCCGCCTTGGTCGGATCCTTGGCCTGCTTGGCCTCCTCGGTGAGGCCGAACTCTTTTACGGGGTCCTTTGCCGGCGGGGCGGATACCACTGCAGCGCTGGCGGCCGCAGCTGCAGCCGGAGCGGCCGGCGCGGTCGCCGCACCCGGCGCTGGCTTCGGTCCTGCCGAGCGGCCCAGCACCCGGTCATAACAGGCGAGCCGTGCCGCGTCGTCCGCTATCGCGACGCAGGAGCGCGGATCGCCGGCTGCGCGCGCCGCCGAGGACGCGCCGCCCAGCAAGGCGGCCGCAAGCAGGGAAGCCAATGCACTTCTGGACACTCGCACGTTCGTTCCTCGCCGGTCGCTGCAGGCCGGCGATTATGGGCCGAGGGCGACCCGGCGTGAACCGGTTGTCCATGCTGGCATCATCGGGTCGCCTGGGCATCGCCCGGCGTTTGTCACGATTGACGGTCGGAGCCGGCGCCGCCTAGCCTCGTTGTCGAAGGGCACCTCCAGGCGGGGTTGCGGGGACAGCATGGAATTGAAGCGGCTGGCGCGAATCGCCGTGGCGGCATTGGCCCTTGCTGGCGCGCCGTGCGGGCAAGCGATGGCCGCCGCCCCGGATTGCATCGGCTGCCACGACGCAGCGACGCCGCTGGTGGTCATGGACTGGCGGGCCAGCCGTCATGCAGAGGAAGGCATTGGCTGCGACGGCTGCCACAAGGGCAACCACCGCTCGGACCGCGACGTCGCGAACCTCACCGTCATCACCGCCCAGACCTGCGGCGGTTGCCACGAACGGCAGATGCAGCAGTTCACGGCCGGCAAGCACGCGCGGGCGTGGGAAGCGGCGCAGGCGCTGCCGACCGCACACGCACTGCCCATGGCGCTGGGCCCTGCGGCCGCAGATTGCGGCAGCTGCCACAAGATCGGCCTGAAGCCGGAAGCGGAAATCTCGCGCCTCAGGGCCGCAGGCTCGGTCTTCGGCCACGCATCGTGCGACTCGTGCCACACGCGGCACTCCTTCTCCGTGATGGAGGCAAGGCAGCCGCAGGCCTGCCAGACGTGCCACATGGGGCGCGACCACCCACAGTGGGAGATGTATTCCGCTTCGAAGCACGGCGTGCGCGCACTGCTGAAGCAGAACGGCACGCTGCCCGGCAACGTGTCCGCCCCCCGCTGCCAGGACTGCCACATGGCCGCCGGCAATCACGAGGTGCGCACGGCCTGGGGCTTCTTCGGCGTGCGGCTGCCGCTTGCCGAGGATCCGCAGTGGCGCGCCGACCAGGCGACGATCCTGCGCGCGTTCGGAGTACTCGACGCCAAGGGCGACCCAACGCTGCGGCTCGACACGTTCCGCGACCTCGACATGGCCCGCCTCACGACCGCGGCGTTCGAGTCCGAGCGCAAGCGGATGACCGCGATCTGCAGCGGCTGTCACTCGGCGGCATTCGCGCAGGCCACGCTCGCGAAGGGCGACACGATGCTGCGCGAGTCGGATCGCGAGTTCGCCGCCGCGATCCGCGTGGTGGCCGCGCTGTACGCCGACGGCGTGCTGCCGCGCCCGTCCGGGTCGTCACAGCCGTTCCCCGACCTGCTGGCCATCCGCGGCGCACCGGCGCCGATCGAGCGCAAGCTCTACGACATGTACCTCGAGCACCGGGCGCGCGCGTTCCAGGGGACGTTCCACTCGAGCCCGGAGCACGCGTTGTGGGAAGGCTGGAGCGGACTGGTGCGCGACCGCGAGGAGATCGAGTCGATGGCGGCGGAACTACGGCGCGTGAAGGCGAACCGCTGACTGCAGATTGCTCAGCGGTTCGACGGAATCCGGCTGTCGCAGCGGCTCGCGATGCAGCGGTTCATCTTCACGTCGGCGCCAGGCATGTCGTACGAGCGAAGCTGGAACTCCCGTCGCTTGTAGTCGACGATGAACTTGCGCAGCATCCCGAGCAGGTCCATTCCGATGACCAGCGCGGGCGTGTCAGCGAGCCCCCAGACATCGAACACGTGCAGTTCGCCGAAGGTCACCGGCAGGTCGATCAGGTCGGCCTCGCCGATCTTGATCTTCGGCGCGCGGAAATACTTGCCCTCGCTGACGTCGGTCGTCGCGCCGAGCACGGTGACGTCGATTTCGTCGTCGTAGCGCGCGCTTTCGAGCAGCGCGGTGCGCAGCGCCAGGTTACCCAGAGTGCGCTCCGCGCCGGTATCGATGATCACCTGCACGGGGATCTTGCCGACCTTGCCCTTCACCAGCAGCAGCCCGCCCTTGCGCAGCGTCGCCGGGACCACCAGGTAGCCGGGCAGCGCGCGTCGGCCGGACGAAGGGGTGATCGACACGCGGTCGTTCTCGAAGTCCACCTCGATCCGGGTCTTCTGCAGCGCGTTGATGCCGAGGATGCCGTCCGCCCCGCCGAACACCGGCCCGGGCAGCACCGGAAGGTTCGTCGCCGCTATCCGCACGTCGCCTGCCTGCAGGCTCTCGACCCTGACCGCCGGCAACGTCGCGGAGCCGGTCACGCCATGCACGATGATCAGCGTATTGCTGTCACCGTGCAGTGACAGGTCGTCCGCTACTTTCGGCGACAGCGCCGAAGTGTTGGCGCCCGTGTCGAGAATGAACCGGTACGGCCCGACGCCATTGATCATCACCGCAGCGTGAATGCGGCCTGCCCGATCGGCGCGCGTAGGCGCCGCATACAGTGGTTCCGCCTCCGCGAGTTCACCCGCTGCCACTGGTGTCGGTGTCGGCGCGACCTTCAGTCCCTGCGCCGGCACGGGGCCGGCATACAGCATCGACAGCGCCATCAAGATGGCGGCGCACACTGCACGTGCGCTGCCGGGACACTGCAACGGCACGGAATCAGGACGCATCTTGCCGACCATGGTAGATACGACCCGAGCCACACGGGCGAGTTTCGTCGCAGGCTTCGTCGACCTCAGCCTGCGGGACCGCCGGACCCGGATGGCCGCGGAGTATCAGGGGTGCACCGGCAGTTCGGTGCTCTTGCGTACCGTCCGCAGCGCGAAACTCGACTGCACGCGCGCGACGCCCGGCAGTCGAGTCAGGTGCTGGCTGTGCAGCCGCTCGAAGTCCGCCGGGTCCGATACTACGACGCGCAACAGGTAGTCCTGCTGCCCGGTCATCAAGTAGCACTCCATCACTTCGGGCACGCGCTTAACCGCGGCCTCGAACGCCGCGAGATCGCCCTGCTCCTGCCGATTGAGCGTAATGCTGACGAACACATTTCCCGGCAGGCCGACTTTCGACTGGCTCACCAGCGCGGCGTAGCGGTCGATCACACCACCCTCCTCCAGTGCGCGCACACGCCTGAGGCAAGCCGACTCGCTCAGGTGCACCTTTTCGGCGAGATCGCGGTTGCTGAGGCGGCCGTCGCGTTGCAGTTCGGCCAGGATCGCCTGGTCGGTCCGGTCGAGCTTCATTCGAATCTTCCTGCTTCCAAAGGCCCATTAGACGCAGATTATTGCACGCACAGGGCGTCTTACGCCCTATATCTGCAGATTAGTGCGTGGATGACCCGGTATGCTCGCGTCAGCACGACACAACATCTGCGCCTAAAGGGGGAGCAGTCATGCGCATCGGCGTACCCAAGGAAATCAAGGTCCACGAGTACCGCATCGGCCTGGTGCCGGCCGCGGCCCGCGAACTGGTCGAGTCGGGTCACGAAGTCGTCGTCCAGACCGGTGCGGCGTCTGGAATCGGCTTCGCCGACTCCGATTACCAGCGCGTCGGCGCGAAGATCGCGCCCACAGCCGAGGAGATCTTCGACAGCGCCGAGATGATCGTGAAGGTGAAGGAGCCGCAGCCGAAGGAGTGCGCGCAGCTCCGCAAGGGCCAGGTTCTCTACACGTACCTGCACCTTGCTCCGGACCCGAAGCAGACCGAGGCGCTGGTGAAGTCTGGCGCCACCTGCATCGCCTACGAGACGGTGACGGCACCGGACGGCTCGCTACCCCTGCTTACGCCGATGAGCGAAGTCGCCGGACGCATGTCGGTGCAGGTCGGCGCGTACTGCCTGCAGAAGGCGAACGGCGGACGCGGCATCCTGCTCGGCGGCGTGCCGGGCGTGGCGGCGGCCAAGGTCGTGATCCTGGGCGGCGGAGTGTCCGGCACGCACGCGGCCGAGATGGCCGTCGGCCTGCGCGCGGACGTCACGGTGGTCGATCGCTCGATGAAGCGCCTGCGCGAGCTGTCGTCGATCTTCGGCGCAACGCTGCGCACGGAGTATTCGACGCAGGAGCACATCGACGCGCTCGTGATCGACGCGGACCTCGTGATCGGCGCGGTGCTGATCGCTGGCGCCGCGGCCCCGAAACTCGTGACGCGCGACATGGTCCGCCGCATGAAGCCGGGCTCCGTGCTGGTCGACATCTCGATCGACCAGGGCGGCTGCTTCGAGACCAGCAAGGCCACGACGCATGCGGACCCGACGTACGTCGTCGACGATGTGATCCACTACTGCGTGGCGAACATGCCGGGCGCCGTGCCGCGCACGTCCACTTTCGCGCTCAACAACGCCACGCTGCCGTTCGCCCGCAAGCTCGCGGACCTCGGCTGGAAGAAGGCGATGCAGCTCGACCCGCACCTGGCAAACGGCCTGAACGTCCACGAGGGCCACGTGACGAACGAGGCCGTGGCCAAGGACCTCGGCTACAAGTACAAGCCCGTCGCGGATTTTCTGAAGTAGCGCGCTCGCTCGCGGGCCGGAGTCTTCCCGCGCGACCCCCGCCGGCAGCCGTCGGCGGGGGTTTTTCATTGGTGAACACCCGCCGACGATGACCTCCGCCCGCCCGAGCGGGTAATCTGGACGCTGGTTTCACGGAAGCACAGCCATGCCACGATCCAGCCCACCGTTTCGGGACCGCACGGTGCTCGTCACCGGCGCGTCGAGCGGCATCGGCCGCGAGGTCGCACTCGCGTTTGCCGGCGCCGGCGCGAACCTGGTGCTGGTCGCGCGCCGCGCGAAGGTGCTGGCGGAAGTCGCCGCGCAAGCGCGCAAGCTCGGCGCCACAACGCTGGTCTGCGCGACCGATGTGGCGGATCGCGCGGCCGTCGCGGCCTGCTTCGGCAAGGCGGTCAAGCGCTTCGGATCAGTCGACGTCGTCGTGAACAACGCGGGCGTGATGATCCCGTCCACGGTCGAGGCAACCCGCGACGCCGACCTTCAGGCGATGCTCGACGTCAACCTGTTCGGCGCGATGCACGTCATGCAGCAGGCGCTGAAAGTCATGCGCAAGCAGGGGCGCGGCCAGATCGTCAACGTCGCGTCGCTCGCGGGACGTCGCGGGTTCTCGCCGCTCGGAGGCTACTGCGCCACGAAATTCGCGCTCGTCGGGCTGACCGAGGCGCTGCGGCATGGAGATCGGCGCCGAACGACATCCACGTGGCGCTGGTGATGCCCGGCGTCGTCGACACGCCGCTCGCGACCAGCGCGCAGCGCGACCCGCTCGTGGAAATGTCCTGGCCCGCGCAACTCAACATGCCGCCGTCGTGGGTCGTGCAGTGCATCTTCCTCGCGCTCCGCTTCAGGCTCACGGAAATCGCGGTCCCGCCCGGAACGGCGCTGCTCGAGAAGTTGGCGGCGCTTACGCCCGGCACCACCGACTCGCTGCTGCGCGGCGTGCTCAGCATCGCCCGGCGTGCCGCGAGCATGCGCAGCGCTTTGTGACGCGCGGCGCTACCGACCGGATTCGTCCTTCCCGCAGAGAACAACGATGACCTTCGAAAACCTATCGATCGAGCGAGCCGGCAGCGTCGCGACACTGTGGCTCGACAGGCCCGAGAAGCTGAACGCACTGCACCGGGGGCTGTGGAAGTCGATCCCGGACGCAGTCGCTTGCGCTCGATGCGGATCCCGAGGTGCGTGTCATCGTGCTCGCGGGCCGCGGCAAGGCCTTCTGCGCGGGTATCGACCTGATGGACCACGCGCCCGGGCTCGCCGGCGGCGGCTCGCTTTCCGGCCGCGGCGAATCGGTCGTCGGCAAGCGCCTGGCGCTGCTCGAGGACATCCGGCGCTACCAGCACACGGTGAGCAGCCTTGCGGACACGAACAAGCCGGTGATCGCGGCCGTGCACGGAGCTTGCATCGGCGCCGGCATGGACCTGATCACGGCCTGCGACATCCGGCTCGCGGCCGCGGAGGCGAAGTTCTCGGTGCGCGAGACGCGGATCGCGATGGTCGCGGACGTCGGGACGTTGCAGCGCCTGCCGCGCGTGATCGGCGATGGCCCGGCCCGCGAACTGATCTTCACCGGATGCGACATCGACGCCGCGCGCGCGCTCGCGATAGGACTGGTGAACGACGTGCTGCCGGACGTCGGCACGCTGCACGAGCGCGCGCAGGCCCTCGCGCAGGAGATTGCGGCGAACTCGCCGCTCGCCGTGCAGGGCTCGAAGCAGGTGCTTGGGGCTTCGCGCCGCCGCGAGGTGGCTGCCGAGCTCGATTACGTCGCGCTGTGGAACGCCGCGTTCCTGCACTCGGATGATCTCGGCGAGGCGATGAACGCGTTCATCCAGCGGCGCAAGCCGGAGTTCAAGGGGCGCTGATCGCTGTCGCTCGGTATCAAGCGTGGCTGTTCGGGGTCGGGGTCCTCGAGTGACGGGGACGCCGTAAACCCGTCCATGGGGGCTCGTGCGCCGCGTCCATGCGGCGCAACGCCCCGTCACTCGCAGACCCCGACCCCCGAACAGCCACGCCGAACACGACGGTGACAGCGGGTCGAGTCACCCTATTTGGCTGCATGCGGCATCTGCGCGCCAGCTCGACGAACGACTGGCGAAAAGCTTCTGCGCCGATTCAATGTGCATCCGTTGCAGGGCGAGGATGTTCCGGGCTGTCCGGGCAGGGCGTCACGCGGCATGGACGCCGCGTGCGAGCCGCCACGGATGGCTTCACGGCGTCCCTGCCTGGACAGCCCGGAACATACTCGCCCGGGCTACGGAGCACCGCTGAACAGCGCTAGGCGCTCTTCGCCTGCACCACCGGCTTCGCCGAGTCACGCAACTCGCGCCGCAGGATCTTGCCCACGTTCGACTTCGGCAGGTCGTCGCGGAACTCGATGTACTTCGGCTTCTTGTAGCCCGTCAGGTGCTGCTTGCAGTAATCCATCAGGTCCGCTTCTGTGAGCGCCGGATCCTTGCGCACGACGAACACCTTGACCGCTTCACCGGACTTTTCGTCAGGCACGCCGACCACCGCGCACTCGAGCACGCCCGGGTGCGTCGCGACGACGCCCTCGACCTCATTCGGGTACACGTTGAAGCCGGACACAATCACCATGTCCTTCTTGCGATCGACGATCTTCGTGTAACCGCGCTCGTCCATGATCCCGATGTCGCCCGACTTGAAGAAGCGGTCGGGCGTCATGACCTTCGCGGTCTCGTCGGGACGCTGCCAGTAGCCAGCCATCACTTGAGGTCCACGGATGGCGATCTCGCCCGCCTCGCCGAGCGGCACGGGCTGTCCGGCGTCGTCGAGGATTTCGATCTCGGTGCTCGAAACCGGCAAGCCGATCGTGCCCGTGTAATCGGCGACGTTGATCGGGTTGCAGGTCGCGACCGGCGAGGTCTCGGACAGGCCGTAGCCCTCGATGATCGGCACGCCGGTGATCGAGCGCCACTTGTCCGACACCGCGCGCTGCACCGCCATGCCGCCACCGTTCGCAATGCGCAGGCTCGAGAAGTCGAGCTTGCGGAACTCCGGGTTCTCGGCGAGCCCGTTGTACAGCGTGTTGACGCCAGGGATCACGTTGAACTTGTACTTGCCGAGCTCCTTGATGAAGCCCGCCATGTCGCGCGGGTTCGCGATCAGCACGTTCAGCGCGCCGAGGCGCATGCCGCCGAGGCAGTTCACCGTGAGCGCGAATACGTGGTACAGCGGCAGCGCACAGACGTAGACATACTGCTCCGGCACCGGGCCGCGGCTCGTGTCGTTCAGCGACGGTGCGGTCCAGGCCTCGAGTTGCAGCACGTTCGCAACCAGGTTGCTGTGTGTCAGCGTCGCGCCCTTCGACACGCCGGTCGTGCCGCCGGTGTACTGCAGGAATGCGACGTCCGACGGGCCGAGTTCCACCGGGGAGAGCTTGCCGCGCGCGCCCTCGTCGAGGGCATCGACGAAGCGCACGTGCCCTGGCAGCGAGTACTCCGGCACCATTTTCTTCACGCGCCGCACGACGAGGTTGACGATGATGCCCTTCGGGAAGCCGAGCATCTCGCCCATCGACGCCACGAGCACATGCTTCACCGGCGTCTTCGCGATCACCTGCTGCAGCGTGGTGCAGAAATTCTCGAGGATGATGATCGCCTCGGCGCCCGAGTCCTTCAGCTGGTGCTCGAGCTCGCGTGGCGTGTACAGCGGATTGACGTTCACGACGATGTAGCCGGCGCGCAGGATGCCCGCCACGGCGATCGGGTACTGCACGACGTTCGGCATCATGATCGCGACGCGCGCACCGCGCTTCAGCCCGCGTCCCTGCAGCCACGCGCCGAGTGCCTTCGAGTAACGGTCGATGTCCGCGAACGTGTAGTAGCGGTCCATGAACGCATACGCGTTGCGACCGGAATACTTCGCGAAAGCCTCCTCCATCAGTTGCACGAGCGACGAGTACTGCGACACGTCGATGTCCGCGGGCACGCCCGGCGGGTAGTTCTTCAGCCAGAAACGTTCCATGACGATTCCCCCTTGGTCTGTACCCCGCAAGTTGCCTCGTTCCGTGGCCGGCTGCAATCGGGAATTCGTGTCACGCCGTAGCGGCAGTCGCGCTGCTGCACCGCAAAATAATCAGGGCTGTGGGCGAACGACGATCGGCACGTTGCAGAGTTCGACGTGCCCCGCCGGCACCTTGTACCAGTCGTCCCGCCGGTTGCGCCGGCTCTCGACCAGCGCCGCGAAAGTCGGCGTGTCGGTGCGGATCACTTCGAGCCGGCTCCGCTCGGCGGCCGGCACGTCGGCCGCGACACGCGCACTTCGGATCGGCACGTACTGGTCCGGCTTCTCGTAGAACCCGAGCGGCCCGGTGCCACGAGGCAACGTCGACAGCAGTTCCATGCCCTGCACCACCCGGCCCACGAGCGCAATGTTCCGGTCGAGGTGCCGCGGTGCGTGACCGATGACCACGTACAGTTCGGCGCCGTTGCCGCTGTCCACTTCGTTTCCCCGCCCGGCGCCGACCATCGAGTAGCAATGCGCGAGCCACGCCTGTCGTGTCTTCGGATCGCGGCCGGCCGGAAAACCGCCGGAGAAGCCGACCTCGGGCGCATAGCCGTCGACGTCGGGCAGGCGCGTGAACGGCAGTGACGCGGTCAACGGCACGGTGAACTCGGGCGGCAGCGTGGCGCGCGCCTTGCCGAGGTCCCGCTTGCCGTCCGGGTCGCCCCACTGGACCACGTAGTTCTCCTGCGAGCGGATGATCGGCAGGCCGTCGAAATAGCCCTGCCGCGCCAGCATGCGGATGTTCGCGACGTGCTCGGGCGCGAATGCGGGCGCGAGCTCGATTACGACCCGGCCCGTCGCGAGCTGCACGTACAGCGTGTTCTCCGGGTCGAGCGGCCGCCAGTCGGACGGCTTGGACGCGGCCAGCACTTCGGCCATCGTCGGCGGCTTCGCCGCGTCGGCCGACGATGCGCTGCCGGCCAGCCAGAATGCCGCAGCGGCGATCAAGCCCCCTCTGACCATCGGGCGGCGCCCGTTGCTGTTGCGAGACATGAAAAACGTTCCCCCGGCAAGCGTCGGATGACCATGGTATCCAGCACCGGCAGCTTCGGCTAATGTCCGGCCACATGGCCGACGTGCTGATCCTGGGCCCGCAGTACCGCGCCCCCAACATTCGCGATGCCCTCGCCCTCGCCGGGCTCCAGGGACCGGTCGCCGCGATCACGGCTGGCTGGCAGGAACGCGAGGGCGAACTCGGCGCGCTCGAGGACCACCTCGGCCAGCCCGTGCGGGACCTGCGGCTGTACGAACGCGCCGAGGCGGCCTTCACGCAGGACCCGGCCCTGCACGAAGCCCACCGCCGCCGGCAAGGCGAGCTGCGGGCGCTGCAGGAGCTGTATCGGGTGCGCCTCGGCCACGCGAAGGCGGCGGCCCGTGAGCTGTTCGCCGCGGCAGACCCGTCGGAACTGATGCGCAATGCCCGTCGCGCCGCGGTGGCAGCAATCCGGAGGCTGGACGCCGAGCACCTGCGCACGATCGCGCGGCTGCATGCGCGCCACGATGCCGAGTGGTCCGCTGCGAAGCGTGTTGTCCTTGCGCGCCAGTTCGATGAGCTCGCGCACGTAGTCGAGCAATCCCACACGATCTTCGTCGCGGGCGGCCACGTAGCAGTGCTGCTGAACCGGCTGCGATTGTTCGGGCTCGAGCGCCTGCTCAGGACCCGGCCGGTCGTCGCCTGGTCCGCGGGCGCAATGGCGATCTCGGAACGCGTGCTGCTGTTCCACGACCACCCGCCGCAGGGTGCCGGCAATGCCGAGATTTTCGAGGCAGGCCTCGGCCTGGTTCGCGGCGCCGTGTTCCTGCCGCATGCGTCCTCACGGCTCGCGCTCGACGATCCGACGCGCGTGGCGCTGCTGGCCCGCCGACTGAGCCCGGCCGCGTGCCTGACGCTCGATGACGGCACGCTGCTGCATTGGCACCGTGGCCGGTTGCGGCACTGCGTGCAGTCGCTGCGGTTGATGCGCACCGGACGCACGGTGCCTGCGGAGTCGGCGCGATGACCTCCGACGTCGAAGTATTCGCGACCGCGGCGCGTTCACCGATCGTGGACCCCGGCGGCGTCACGTTCGTCTATCGCGGCGAGGCGGACGCTGTGTACCTGCGCCTCTGGATCCACGGGCTCCCGGCGTCGCAGCCGTTCGAGCGCGTCGGCGACATGGATCTCTGGGTGCTGCGTGTCGAGTTGCCCGAGAACTCCAGGATCGAGTACAAGTTCGAGGTCGTCCGCGACGGACACGAGGGGTGGATTCTCGATCCGCTGAACCCGCTGCGGGCGTCGGATCCGTTCGGCGCGAACTCGGTCGCGCAGGGCCACGGCTACGTGCGGCCGGAATGGACGCTCGGCGACGTGCAGGCGCGCGCCGGCACGATCGAGGAGATCACGGTGCACAGCGTGGCGCTCTGTGATGAGCGCCGGGTAGGCGTCTACGTTCCCGCACGGTTCCGCCGCAGCCGTCACTATCCGCTGCTGGTGGTGCACGACGGGTTTGACTATCTGCGCTACGCGGACCTGCAGGTCGTGCTCGACAACCTGATCCACCGGCTCGAGATTCCGCCACTGATCGCCGCATTCACCCAGTCGCCGGACCGCCTCACCGAATACGCCGGCCACGACGGACACGCCCGGTTCGTCGCGCAGGAGATCCCGGACCTGCTGCAGCATTCGTTCCCGCTGCACCGCAACCCGGCGGCACGCGGGCTGATGGGTGCGAGCTTCGGCGCGGTCGCGTCGCTGCACGCCGCGTGGCGTCACCCGGGCGCGTTCGGTCGCCTCGCGCTGCAATCCGGCTCGTTCGCGTTCGCGGACATCGGCCACCACCGGCGGACGGCGACGTTCGACCCGGTGGCCCGCTTCGTCAATGAGTTCCGCCGCCGTCCCGGCCGGCCCGCCGAGCGCATGTACCTTTCCTGCGGCATCTACGAGTCGCTGATCTACGAGAACCGCAGCCTGGTGCCGCTGCTGCGCCACCACGGCATTGAGGTACGCTACGAGGAAGTCCGCGACGGCCACAACTGGGAGAACTGGCGTGACCGGCTGCAATCCGCGCTCACCTGGCTGTTCCCCGGACCGCTGTGGATGATCTACGAATGACCCGAACGGGCGCCTGAAGGAGACACCGTGGCCCAAGTCACACGCCGCATCGGCCTTTCGCTGGGCGCCGACATATGCTGGCCGATCTGTTTCGAGGAAATCCTCGGCAGGCTGCAGCTCTCGATCCCGCACGAGGGCGACACGCTCGGCTTCGACGTGAGTCGCGTCACGATCGAGCCTTTCGACCTGCGCCAGCCGGTGCGGTACGACCTGGTGATCGACCGGCTCACGCACTGGTACAACACGAGCCGCGAGTGGATCAAGAAGGCCGTAGTGCTGAACGACACCTATGTGTTCAACAACCCGTGGTCGATACAGTCGAACGAGAAGCACACGACGTATTGCGCGATGATGCGGCTCGGCCTCGGCGTGCCGGACACGTGGATGGTGCCGCCGAAAGCTTACGAGCAGACCGCGGACCTGCAGCCGACGCTCGCGCGCTATGCGCAGCACTTCGACCTCGGCCAGATCGGCGCCAGGCTCGGCTACCCGATGTTCATGAAGCCGTACGACGGCGGCGGCTGGGTCGGCGTGTCGAAGATCGACGACGAGGCGCAGCTGCGTGCGGCGTACGATGCGAGCGGCACGAAGATCATGCACCTGCAGGCCGCGGTGATCCCCTACGAGTTCTTCGTGCGCTGCATCGGCCTCGGCCCGCAGACGCGCGCCGTGAACTACGACCCGGGCGCGCCGCTGCACGACCGCTACCGGATGGACCGGGGATTCCTCACGCCGCAACTGCAGTCCGAGCTCGAGGACATCACGCTCACGATCAACGCGTTCTTCGGCTGGGACTTCAACTCGTGCGAGGCACTGTTGAAGGGCGGCCGCTGGTACCCGATCGACTTCGCGAACGCGTGCCCCGACTCGCAGGTCACTTCGCTGCACTACCACTTCCCCTGGCTCATCAAGGCGAACCTGCGCTGGGCGATCTTCTGCGCCGCGATGAAGCGGCGCGTGTGCCGCAACCTCGACTGGGAACCGTTCTTCGAGATCGCGTCACAGGACCTGCCGGAGCGCGAGAAGCTGCGCCGTTACGCGCTGCTCGCACGGCAGCACTTCGACGCGGATCACTTCGAGGAGTTCTGCGCGCGGCACCTCGCGCATCTCGACGAGGTCGCGCACGAGTTCTTCGGCACGGCGGCCGCGAAGGACGCGGTGCGCAAGAAGGTCACCGCGCTCTTTCCGGCGCACGAGATCGACGAATTCACCGAGTTGTTCTTTTCCCGCATCCAACGCTGGCGTGACGCCGAGGGCCGGTCCGCATGAAGAAAGACTGGTTCAGCTGGCAGACGCATCGCCTGCCGCGCGATGCCCGGGTCGTGCGCTGGGGCCACTACGGCAAGCCCGTGCTGCTGTTCCCGACCGCGGGCGGCGACTGCGAGGAGGCCGAGCGCCACGGGCTGATCGGGGCGCTCGCCGGCCTGATCGACGCGGGTCGCATCAAGGTCTACTCGATCGACGGTGTCGCGGGACAGCACTGGATCTCGAACCAGCACTCGCCCGAGTACTGCTCGCTGGTGCAGAACCGCTTCCACGACTACGTCTACCACGAGGTGGTGCCGCTGATCCGCAACGACTGCGCTGCGCACGACATCGAGATCATCGCGACGGGCGCGTCATACGGCGCATTCTTCGCGGTCGCGAGCCTGTGCCGCCACCCGGACGCATTCTGGATGGCACTCGGCATGAGCGGCACGTACGACCTGTCGAAGTACCTGCAGGGCCGCTGGAGCGAAGACTTCTATTTCTCCTCGCCGCTGCACTTCGTGCCGAACCTGGGCGAGGGCTGGCAGCTCGACACGCTGCGCCGCCGATTCGTGATCCTTGCGACCGGATCGGGCCGCTGGGAGGATCCTGGCGAATCGTGGCGAATGGCGCACGTGCTCGGCTCGAAGGGCATCCCGAACCGTGTCGACGACTGGGGCGCGGGCGTGGACCACGACTGGCCCACGTGGCTCGCGATGCTGCCGAAGTACCTGTCCGAGGTTGCCTGACGCGCCCGAGTTGTGATCGGCCGCGCAGTTTTTCCGCGCTTTCGCGCCGGTTCCGTGGTCCGCGGGGCGCATCCGGTTAAATTGTCGTCCACGGCGATCTGTGCCGCTGGGACGAAAGGGAACCGGTACGTGAGCAACGACACTCTCACCTTGAAGTCACAGTCCGACCCGTGGCGCGAGGACCTGCCCGTGTGCCGTGTCTATTCGCATTCGCCGCGGTTCAGGCAGGAACTCGAGGGCTACGTCGGCGACGTGGTGCGTTTCACGATGGCCCGAGAGAAGGAGCCCCGGGAAGCACTGATCGTCGACTGCACCGAATCGACGGACATCGTCCGCACGGCCCGTGCCCAGTTTCCCACGCACCCGCTGATCGCGGTGATCCCGGCTTCCGACACCTCGCTGATCATCGAGGCGCTCGCCCGAGGCGTGGACGGAGTGATCTCGATGAGCGACCCGCCGAGCGCATGGCGCGAGGGGCTGAACGTGGTCCTCGGCGGCGGACGCTGGGTCGGCGGCCCCGGGCTCGACGTGAGCCTGGAGCAGAAATATGCGAGCTACGGCATCGCCACGCACGATCGCCATTCCGGCGAGGTGACGATGCGCACCCAGCTGTTCGTCAAAAACCGGATCGGCGACGAACCGGGCGACTGAGCTTCCTCCCGGCTCAGCGTGCGCCGAACTTCGGCGCTCGCTTCTCCCGGAACGCGAGCACACCCTCGACGAAGTCGGGACTATCACCGAGCTTCGCCTGTGCCGCGGCCTCGGCCTCCAGCTGCGCGGCCAGGCTCGCGGTGACTGCGGAGGCCATCAGCGAACGGACGCCGAGGAACGCCGCGCGAGGTCCGGCCGCAAGCGCCTGCGCCACTTCGAGCGCGCGCGCAGCGAACTTCGCATCCTCGACGCATTCCGCGATCAGCCCGATTCGCGCAGCTTCCTCCGCCCCGATGGTCTGGCCGGTGAGCGCGAACGCGCGGGCACGCGCCTCGCCGATGCGCCGGGCGAGAAAGTACGTTCCACCCATGTCGGGCACGAGCCCGAGCTTCGGTGCGAAGACGAACGTGAGACTGGCCGATTGCGCCGCGACCGTGATGTCGCCGGTCAGCGCGAGCGAGGCGCCGGCACCCGCCGAGACTCCGTTCAGCCCGACGACCAGGGGTACCGGCAGGTTGCACCACATCAGCGCCGCCGGGTTGTAGTACTCGCGCAGGCGCGCCGCCATCAGCTGGCCCATGGACTGGCCCGCGGCGGGAAAACTGTCGGGGTCCGTCAGGTCGGCGCCCGCGCAGAAGCCACGGCCCGCACCCGTGAGCAGCACGGCGCGCAGGCTACTGTCCTTCTGGATCGACTCGGCACAGGCCTTCAGGTCCTTCAACAGCCCCAGCGACAGACTGTTCAGTTTCTGGGGACGATTCAGCGTAACGACCAGGACACTGTCCTTGCGCTCGCAGAGCAGGTTCGCGAACTCCATGCCACGGGCCTCGTATGCGGTTGCACCGGGAGTTATGATCGCACGATCTTCCAATCGCATGCGTGGCTCGCCGTGATCGTCAAGTTCTCGACTCGCTACGGAAAGCTCACGATGCACGGCGACGCCGCGGTCGCACTGCTGAAGGGCATGGGGCACACCGGAACGGTGCCGGGCGCGATCCTTGCCGCGGACCTGCCCGCGGCACTCGCGAACCTGCAGCGCATGCTCGAGGTGTCGGGTGACTCGACCGGCAGTGCCGCCCCTCCTCCGCCCGACGACGGCGACGAGGAAGGCCGCGAGCGCGAGCCGGCGATCACGCTGCGCACGCGGGCCGTACCGCTGCTCGACATGGTGCGCACGGCGATCGATCGCGGCTCCGACCTGATGTGGGAACGGGCGTAGCTCGCGCCACGATGGCTCGGGCCCTCGGCATTGCCCTGCCCGTGCTGGCGCTGCTGCTGCTCGCGGCGCACTTCTTCCGCGCCGCGCTGTTCCCGCTTGCGGCGTTGTCGTTCGCATCGATTGCCCTGTTGTTCGTGCGCCAGCGCTGGGCGGCCCGCGTTCTGCGCGTCGCGCTGCTGCTCGGCGCACTGGAGTGGCTGCGCACGGCGTGGTCACTCGCCTCGGACCGCGCGGCGAGCGGCCGGCCCTACTTGAGGATGCTGGCGATCCTGGGCGCAGTGGCTGCGGTGACGCTGGCCGCCGCGTGGCTGACCGGCCGGCACCGCTTGGGGAATCAACGCGGCCCCGGCCCGGTTTGATATTGGTACAACGACCGTGCAGCATGCCCGGCAGAGCGCTGGAACAAGGAGAAATCACTTGACGCATCGACGCTTGTGGCGCGGAGGAGCTATCTTCGCGCTGGTCGGCCTGCTGGCCGGGACGGCGACCCCGATCGCCTCCGCGGACACCTACTGGCCGCCGATTACGCAGGTTCCCACCGACGCACGCTCGACCGGGCGCTTCGTGTGGGGCGAGCTCCTCACGCGCGACGTGGGCATGGCAGCGGAGTTTTACGGCAAGGTCTTCGGCTGGACGTTCGAGACGTACGGCCCCGAGGATGACCTCAAGACCTACACGGTCGTGCTGTCCGGCGGGACACCGATCGGCGGGATGGTCTACGCGTCACCTCGCAAGGACGAGAAGAAGCAGCGCGCGGCGCGCTGGGTCGGCCTGATCTCGGTGCCGGACGTGCAGGCCGCTGCGAACTGGGTCGAGAAAGATGGCGGCAAGGTGCTGATGGCGCCGCAGCAACTCGGCGGGCGCGGCACTGCGGCATTGTTCGCGGACCCGGAAGGCGGCCTGTTCGGCGTGATCAACTCCGCCACCGGCGATCCCGACGACTACCTCGGCGAAGACAACCAGTGGCTGTGGATTGAGCTGTGGGCCACCGATGCGGCGAAGATGGCGGCGTTCTACAAAGGCGTCGCCGGATACGACGTCGCCGACGGCGCCGCGAAGGGCGAATCGACTGGATTCCAGCTGCGTTCCGGCGGCTATGCACGAGCGGGCATCATGCCCAAGCCCGGGAAGACTCCCACGGCCTGGGTGCCGTACATCCGCGTCAAGAGCGTGCCGGAGACCGTCGCCAGTGCATCGGCCGCCGGTGCTCGCGTGGTCATGCAGCCGCGCGAGCTGCACGGCACGCCGGTCGCGATCCTGGTCGACCCGACCGGGGCAGTGTTTGCCGTCGCCGAATGGGCCAGCCGCGCCAGGGAGGCAAAATGAGCCGCGTTAATCGTCGCCTCGTCGCCGTGGTCGCGGCGCTGGGTCTCGCCGCCCTTGCTGGTTGCGAATCGTCGGGGTATGGCGGCACGACCGTCAGCGGCGGTGCGTATTACGGCTCCGGGTATTACCCGGGCGGCTACTACCCCGGGTACTACCCGGGCTACCCGTGCTGCTACGACGGTGGCGACATCATCATCAATCCGCCGGACCGGCCGGAGCGGCCCGGGAATGGCGCGGATCGGCCGACGACCTTGCCGGCAGGTCCCGGGAACCTGCCGTCCTCGCGGCCCACGACGCGCCCGGCACCCGCGCCTGCGGCTCGCCCGGCGCCTGCGCCATCGGCCCGGCCCGCGCCTCGTCCGACGCCGCGCCCGATGGGTGGTGGCGGAGGCCGCCGCCGCTAGTCGCAGCATCCGAACACCCCGGCGCAGCAAATCGGCGCCGGGGGTTCGGAAATCGCGTCCAGTCCGGTAACCTTGCGGCCCCTGCCCGTGCCGGCAGCCGTCCTTTTCCGGGACGGCAGTCGTGGCCGGGCCAATGCAACAGCGACCGCCGAGGAATCCGATGTCATTCAAGACCGCACTCACGGGAGCCGGCATCGTCGCCGTGCTCACTGCAGCCAGCGCAGCCATGGCCGCCAACGCTCCTTCCGAGAAGCAGCAGCAACTTGCGGCACCGCTCGTCGCGCCGTGGACCGGGCCGTACGGTGGCGTGCCGCCGTTCGACAAGGTCAAGGTGGACATGCTCGCGCCGGCACTCGAGGTGGGCATGGCCCGCAGCCTCGCCGAGATCGAGCAGATCGCGAATGACCCGGCGCCGCCGACGTTCGAGAACACGATCGCGGAACTCGAGCGCGGCGGCCGCGCGCTGAGCCGCGCGGGCACCGTCTACAACGTCTACAGCTCGACGATGAACGACGACGCCGTGCAGGCCGTCGAGCGCGAGATGGAGCCGAAGCTGGCCGGTTTCTTCGATCAGATTTATCAGAACGAAGCGCTGTTCAAGCGCATCTCTGCCGTCTATGACGCGCGCGAGACGTCGAACCTGACGCCCGAGCAGAAGCGCCTCGCCTGGTACAACTACACGCAGTTCGTGCGCGCGGGCGCGAAGCTCGACGCGGCGAAGAAGAAGCGCCTCGGCGAGATCAACCAGGAGCTCGCATCGCTGTACACGAAGTTCGGCCAGGACGTGCTCGCCGACGAGGGCAGCGAGATGGTCCTGCTCGACAAGGAATCGGACCTCGACGGCCTGCCCGGCTCGATCCGCGAGGGCGAGGCGCTTGCGGCGGAGTCCCGTGGCAAGAAGGGCCAGTGGGCGGTCGAGAACACGCGCTCGAGCGTCGAGCCGTTCCTCACCTACTCGAACCGTCGCGACTTGCGCGAGAAGGTCTGGCGCATGTTCGTGAACCGCGGCGACAACGGTGGCGCCACGGACAACAACGCCACGATCGCGCAGATCCTCAAGCTGCGCGACGAGCGGGCCAAGCTGCTCGGCTACGCGAGCCACGCGCACTGGCGGCTCGAGGACTCGATGGCCAAGAATCCCGATCGCGCAATGGCGCTGATGACGGCGGTGTGGCCGGCGGCGGTCGCGCGGGTGCATGAGGAGGTCGCCGACATGCAGGCGATCGCGAACAAGGAAGGTGCCGGCATCAAGATCGAGCCCTGGGACTACCGCTACTACGCGGAGAAAGTCCGCAAGGAGAAGTACGACCTCGACGAAACCGAGATCACGCCCTACATGCAGCTCGACAACCTGCGCGAGGGCATGTTCTACATGGCGAAGGAACTGCTCGGCTTCAGCTTCAAGCCGGTCAAGCAGGGCTCGGTCCCGGTCTATCACCCTGACGTGAAGGTCTGGGAGGTCACGGACGACAAGGGCGGGCTCGTCGGCCTGTGGTACTTCGATCCGTACGCGCGCAAGGGCAAGCGCTCAGGCGCCTGGATGAACGCGTACCGCAACCAGGAGCGCTTCGACGGCGAGGTGAGGACCATCGTCTCGAACAACTCGAATTTCGTGAAGGGCAAGCCGGGCGAGCCGACGCTGATCAGCTGGACCGACGCGACCACGCTGTTCCACGAGTTCGGGCACGCGCTGCACGGGCTCAGCTCGAACGTGAGCTACCCGACGCTGTCCGGCACGAACGTCGCGCGCGACTACGTCGAGTTCCCGTCGCAGTTGCTCGAGCACTGGCTCGCGACACCCGAGATCCTCAATCGCTTCGCGCTCAACTACAAGACCGGCAAGCCGATCCCGCCGGAACTGGTCGCGAAGATCAAGAAGGCCGAGAAGTTCAACGAGGGCTTCAAGACGGTCGAGTACCTGTCGAGCGCGATCGTCGACATGAAGCTGCACCTCGCGGCGGGCGCGCCGATCGACCCGGATGCGTTCGAGCGCGACACGCTCGCCGCGATCAACATGCCGAGCGAGATCGTGATGCGCCACCGCACGCCGCAGTTCATGCACATCTTCGGCGGCGACGGCTACTCGGCCGGCTACTACAGCTACCTGTGGTCGGACACGATCACGGCGGACGCCTGGGAGTCGTTCATCGAGGCCGGCGGCCCGTGGGACAAGGCCCAGGCGAAGAAGCTGAAGGAACTGCTGTCGAAGGGCAACACGGTCGATCCGGCCGACGCGTACCGCGAGTTCCGCGGCCGCGACCCGGACATCGGCGCGCTGATGCGCAAGCGTGGGTTCCCGGAGCCGGCGAAGGCCGCGCCCGCGCCGAGCGCCAACTGACGGAGACAGGGGACTTCCTCCCTTGAGGAAGTCCCCTTCCGACAAGGAGCGTGTCGCCTATTTTTCCGCGAGGCCGATCAGGAACGCATACTCCTCGGCCAGTTCGCGATAGCGCTGGAAGCGGCCCGACTTGCCACCGTGCCCGGCTTCCATGTTCACGCGCAGCAGCAACGGGTTCGCATCCGTCTTGAGGCGCCTCAGGCGCGCCACCCATTTCGCGGGCTCGAAGTACTGCACCTGGCTGTCCCACAGCCCCGTGGTCACCAGCATTGCGGGATAGTCCTGCGGTGAGACGTTGTCGTACGGCGAGTACGACAGCATGTACTCATAGTACTCGGGCTCCGCCGGATTGCCCCACTCGTCGTACTCGTTGGTCGTCAGCGGCAGGCTTTCGTCGAGCATGGTCGTCACGACGTCGACGAACGGCACGTGCGCGACGATGCCTGCGTAGTCCTGCGGCGACTGGTTGGCGACCGCGCCGACCAGCAGGCCGCCCGCACTGCCGCCCCTCGCGAACACGCGCTTCGGATCCGCGTAGCCTTCGCCTACCAGGAACCGCGTGACGTCCACGAAATCGTCGAACGTGTTGCGCTTGCGGAGCAGCCGCCCGTCATCGTACCAGCGCCGTCCCATCTCCTGCCCGCCGCGGACCTGCGCGACCGCATAGATGAAGCCGCGATCCAGCAGCGAAAGAACCGGCGCCGAGAACACCGGGTCCGACGACAGGCCGTACGAGCCGTAGGCGTATTGCAGCAGCGGCGCGGTCCCGTCACGGCGCAGGTCGCGCCGATGCACGATCGCCACCGGGACACGCTCGCCGTCTCTCGCGCTCGCCCAGAGGTATTCGGTTACGTAATGCGCAGGATCGAAATCGCCGAGTACCGGCTCCTGCTTCAACAGCCTGCGCTCGCCGCTGCGCAGGTCGAGGTCGTAAGTCGTCGGCGGTGTCGTCAGCGACGTGTACGTGTAGCGCAGCACGCTGCTGTCGATCTCCTCGTTGTCGCCGAGCGCCATCCGGTACGCCGGCTCGTCCGACGCGAGGAAGAACTCCGGGCTGCCGTCCCACGGCCGCACACGGACTTTCCGCAGGCCATCGGAACGCTCCTCAATCGCCAGGCAATCGCGGAACACGTCGAACCGATGAATGAACGTGTCGCCGTCCGGGCTGACCAGATCGACCCAGCGGGCCCGGTCGCCCTCGTGCCCCACCGGCACCTGCATCAGCCGGAAATTCGGCGCCTGCCAGTTCGTGCGGACGATCCAGCGCCCGTCGAAGTGCTCGGCGTGATACTCGTGGTCGCGCTCCCTCGGCAGCAGCACGCGAAAGACGAGCAATGGATCGGACACGTCGGCGCAGCGCTGCTCACTCGACACGGTGCTCTGCGAGTAAATGAACAGGTACCGGCCATCCTTGCTGCGCCCGACGTCGGTGTAGAAAGCGTCGTCCGCTTCCTCGTGCACCAGCACGTCGGATCGCGGGTCCGTGCCCAATACGTGCCGCCGCACGCGCAGGCCGAGCAATGTCTCCGGATCCTTCTCGACATAGAGCACGGACCGGCTGTCCGCCGTCCAGACGATCGACGGCTCCACGTTCGCAATCACGTCCGGCAGCAGTGCCCCGGTTTCGAGATCCTTGAAACGCAGCGTGTACTGCCGTCGTCCGACGGTGTCGTCGGCGAATGCGAGCAGCCGGTTGTCAGGGCTCACCTCGAACTCGCCGAGATCGTAGAAGTCCCTTCCGCGCGCCAGTTCGACGACGTCGAGCATCACCTGCTCGGGTGCTTCCGGCAGGTCGCGACGCCGGGCGTACAGCGGATACTCCCCGCCCGCCTCGAAACGCCGGTAATACCAGTAGCCACGCTCGCGGTACGGGACGCTGCAGTCGTCCTGCTTGATCCTGCCGACGATCTCGTCGTACAGCTGCCGCTGCAGCGGCGCGAGGCGCGCCAGCATCGCGTCCTTGTAGTCGTTCTCGGCCTGCAGGTATGCGAGCACGTCCTTGCTGGCGCGCTCATCGTCACGCAGCCAGTAATACTCGTCGACGCGCGTGCCGTGAGGCGCGCGCACGTCGAACGGGCGTTGTTCCGCGATCGGCGGCTTCAAACAGCCGCCGTGCCGACACGCACAGGGTAAGTGGGCGGCACGCCGGCTGCCCTGTAGTACGGCATCATCTGCGAGACCAGCTTCGCCAGCGCCTGCTGGCGGGTCGCGTCGCTCGGGTGCGTGCTCAGGAACTGAGGCGGTCCCTTGCCGCCACCGACGGCGGCCATTTTCTGCCACAGCGTGACGGCGGCCTGCGGATCGTATCCGGCCTTGGCAGCAAGCTCGATGCCGATGCGATCGGCCTCGGTCTCGGCCTGGCGGCTGTTCGGCAGGTTGACTGCGACCTGCGCCGCTGCCGCGCCCGCCGCAATCGTGCCTGCCGACTGGTCGAGCAGGATGCCCGCGGCGAGCACGCCGAGCTGGCTCGCCATCGCGACCGACATGCGCTCGGCAGTATGGTTCGCGAGCGCGTGCGCGATCTCGTGACCCATGACCTGCGCGAGCTCGTCGTCGGTGGGATCGACCTTGAGCAGCAGGCCCGTATAGATCGCCATGCGGCCACCCGCCATGCACCACGCGTTGACGTTCTGCGGGTCGTCGATAACCTCAACGGTCCACTCCCACTTCGCGCTGTCCGGCCGCATTTTTACGGCCTGCGCGACGAGCCTCTCGGTGATCACTTTCACGCGGTTGATGACGCGCGGGTCGGTGACGAGCTTGCCCTCCTTCTTGTACTTGCCCATCTCCTGCACGTACGCCTGCCGCGACGAGGCGATGGCCTGGCTCTCCGAAACGATCATCAGCTGCTTGCGGCCGGTGGGGCTCGTGGCGCAGCCGGCGACGAGGGCGACAAATGCGAGGGCGATGGCAAACTTCCGCAACATCCTGTGACTCCTGGCGCGATCGTGCTGGGGAGAGGCGCAGATGATGCCGTGCGCCCGGCCCGGCGGGAAGGTCGACGAGCGGGCATACCCCCTGATCCGGGACGCATTCGCGCCGGGCGGGTATGCTCCCGGTCGGAGTCAGTCAGCGATCGAGTCGTATGAAAAACAAGCGATTGGAACGAATGCACGTCGGGGAGGTCACCCTGAACGTGCAGTCCGCCGGCACGGGTGCGGGCACGCCGGTGCTGCTGCTGCACGGATTTCCGGACTCGCTGGCGCTGTGGGCCAGAGTCGCGCCACGAATGGCCGCCGCCGGACTCCGCGTCATCGCACCCGACCTGCGCGGATTTGGCGCATCGGACGCCCCGTCGGGCCGTGCGCACTACGCGATGGAGCGGATCCTCGGTGACCTGACCGGCCTGCTCGCAAGACTGGCGATCCGCGAGCCCGTGCACGTCGTGGGGCACGACTGGGGTGCCGCGGTGGCCTGGAGCCTGGCACTGGCGCATCCCGAGCTGGTGCGCAGCAGCGTCGTGATCTCGGTCGGACACCCACGCGAGTACGCGCTGGCGGGCCTGGAGCAGAGACGCAAGGGTGCCTACACGATCTTCTGGCAGCTGCCCGGCATCGCGGAGGCCTCGCTGTCGCGCAATGACTTCGCCGGACTTCGCCACTGGGCGCGGCATCACCCTGACGTGAACGGCTGCGTGCGCGACATGTCGCGGCCCGGCAGGCTGACCGCGGGCCTCAACTGGTACCGCGCCAACCTTGCCAGCGTGATATTCGGCTCGTGGCCGGCGTGCCGCGTGCCGACGCTCGGCATCTGGAGCAGCGACGACCACTGCCTGGCCGAGGACCAGATGATCAGGTCCGAACGACGGATGGCCGCGCCGTGGCGCTACGAACGCATCGACGGCGCGACGCACTGGCTGCCGCTCGACGAGCCCGATCGCGTGGCAGACCTCGCGCTCGACTGGTTTGCCCGCAACTGACCGCGATCAGGCGAGCTCGCGGCCGAGCCGCCGGACGGCGTCGACCAGCAACGGAAGATCCTCGTCCCGGGTGCGGTGGTTTGCGATCGCCGCGCGCAGGCAATAGTTGCCATCCAGCGTCGTATACGACGGCGCGGCAATGCCGCTCTCGTGCAGGCGTATCAGCAGTTCCTCGTTCAGTGCGTTCAAGCGCTGCGCGTCGAGCCCACCCGGGTTGTAGCGGAAGCAGGCGATGTTGACGACCGTGGGCGCCATCAGCTCGAGGTCCGGAGACTGCTCGACCAGCCGCGCCAGCAACTTGGCCTGCGCGATGTTGCGGTCGATCAGCGCTCCATACCGCGCCAGGCCGTGCTCCTTGAAAGACATCCACACCTTGAGCGCGCGGAAGCCCCGCGACAACTGCACACCGTACTCGCTGAACCACAGCGGCCCGCTTGCGAGGCCCCGCTCGGTCTTCTCCAGGTACTCCGGCGTGAGCGCGAAGGTGCCGCGATGCAGCTGGCGATCACGCACGAGCGCGCAACCCGCCTCGAACGGAACCTGCAGCCACTTGTGCAGGTCGAGCGCGACCGAATCCGCGCGCTCGATGCCTGCGACCAGGCCGCGATGCGTGCCGGACAGCGCGAGTACGGCACCGATTGCGCCATCGACGTGGAACCAGAGCTTTTCGCGCTCGCACAAGTCAGCGAGTGCGGCAAGGTCGTCGACGGATCCGGTATTGATCGTCGCCGCCGTCCCGATCACGCAGCAGGGACTGAGACCGGCCGCGCGGTCTGCTGCAATCATCGCTTCGAGCTTGCCGAGATCGATCCGGTAGCTCGAATCGACCGGCACCTTGCGCAACGCTCGGCTGCCGAGCCCGAGCAGCTCGATGGCTTTCTGGATGCAGCTGTGCACTTCCGTCGATGCGTACCAGGTCGTGCGCGCCGCGAGTCCCTGCACGCCCTCGCTTCGCAGGTCGATTCCCGCGGTCGCGTTGCGGGCGACCGCGAGACCGACGAGGTTCGCCATCGACGCGCCGCTCACCAGCAGCCCCCCGGCTGACGGCGGCAGGCCGACGATCTCCTTGCACCAGTCGACGACCTGCGCCTCGACGTGGTTCGCGATGTGGTTGCCACCGCCCATGTTCGGGTTGAGCATCGCGCCGAGAAAATCCCCAAGCGCGCCGAACGCGGTACCCGCGCCCATGTACCACGCCCAGAACCTCGGGTGCGTGTTGCCCATACCGAACGGTGCTACCGACTCGCGAAACTCCTGGTAGACGGCCGCGGGATCCTGCGGCGACATCGGCAACGGCGCACGGAAACGCGCGACGACCTCATCGGGCAACGGCTGCCAGACCGGGCGTCCACGCACGGTGGCGAGGTCGTCGATCGCGTCGTCGACCGCACGATGGGCCAGCGCGCGAAATGCGTTCCAGTCAAGAGGGTCCAGGCTGCCGGGCGGCGTCGGGTCGTTCATGCCGCAATACTAGCCCGACATGGCGACACCCGCCTGCGCGGTCAGTGCGCGCCCGTGACCGCGGGCTGCACGGCCTTCGTTCCCGGCATGATCTCGAAGTCCGGCGGGAATCGCACCAGCATGCCCATCAACTGCTCGAGCGGCTTCGGGTTGCCGTCGATCTTCGCCTTGCCCGCGGCGACCTGCTGCGCGAACGTCGCCTTGCCGAGCATCACCGTCTCGAGGTCCGCACGGTTGATCGTCAAGGTGAGGTCCGGGCGCTTCGCCTGGAAGCCCTTGATGCTGCTCAGCGTCGCGTTGCTCAGCTCCACCGCATACTGCTCGCCGTTGTCCGGCGTCACCAGGTTCATCGTGAACTCGAGGCCGTCGGCCTTCTTGCTGTCGAGCAGGATCGCGACCAGGTCGAGCCACAAGTCCGTCGTCAGCGCGCGAATCACGTCGGGACTGAACGAGCGCGGCGCGATGCCGGCCGGTATCCCGGAGCGCAGCTCGAGTGCGGCCGCGAGGAAGCTGTTGCGCAGGCTGGTGCTTTCCTTCTGGTAGCCGATCTGCTCGAAGCAGTCCGCCAGCAGGTCCTTCGCCGCCTGGTTGCCCGGCTCGGCGTACACGAGCTTGTTCAGTATCTCCGTCGCGTAGAGGTACTTGCCCTGGTCGTACAGCTCCCTGCCCTTCTTCATGATCGGCGCCGCGCCGCCCATCATCTCCACGTAAAGCGGCGCCGAATCGCGCGGCGACAGCGGGATCAGCGTGGCCGGGTTCGCGTCCCAGTAGCCGAGGTAGCGATTGATCACGGCACGGCTGTTGTGCTCCTCCGAGCCGTGGTAGCTGTGCGCCGCCCATTTCCGCTGCAGGCTGGGCGGCGAGTGGTAGACGTTGTGGATCTCGTTGATCGTCACGCCCTGGTTGGCGAGGTGCAGCACGTCGTTGTTCATGTTGGCGTAGATGTCGCGCTGCGTGCGCATCACTTCCTGGATGCGCGCATTGCCCCAGCGCGGCCAGCTGTGCGCAGCGAACATCACTTCGGCGTCCTGCCCGAACATGTACAGCGCACGGTTGATTTCCTTCGACCATTCGAGCGCGTCCCGGACCAGCGCGCCCCGCAGCGTGTAGATGTTGTGCACCGTGCCGGTGATGTTCTCCGCCGCCCAGAACGCCTTGAACTGCGGGAACCAGGTGTTCATTTCCGCCGGCGCCTCGGTACCCGGCGTGTTCTGGAACACCATCGTGACCCCGTCGACGGTCAGCTCCTCGATGTCCTTGCTGATGATCCGGGTCGGCGCGATCAGCCCGACATCACCCGCCGCGGTCGTCTTGCCGATCGCCTGGTCGACGTGCGCGAACGGGCTGTGCGGCAGCAGCGCGCCGTACTGGTAGAAGGCGCGCCGGCTCATTGCGTTGCCCGCGTAGACGTTCTCCGCCACCGCCGCTTCCATGAAGCCGACCGGCGCGATGATCGCCACCTTGCCGTTCGCCACGTCGGCCGCGTCGACCACGCCGCGCACTCCGCCGAAGTGATCGGCGTGCGAGTGCGAGTAGACGACCGCCACCACTGGACGCGTGCCCAGCTTCTCATTAACCAGCGCCAGCGCAGCCCGCGCCGTTTCTTTCGACGTCAGCACGTCGAACAGGATCCACCCGGTGTCGCCCCTGATGACGCTCATGTTCGCGAGGTCGAAGCCCCGCACTTGGTAGATCCTGCCGGGTACGACTTCGTAGAGGCCGTAAGCCATGTTCAGCACGGCCTGGCGCTGCAGCGAGGGATTGATGCTATCGAACGACTTGCCCTGCAGCAGGTAGTCGTAGCTGCCGATGTCCCACGCGACGTTGCCCGCGTCCGCCATGATCTTGTGGTAGGTCGGCGCAGCGATGAAGCCCTTCTTCACCTCGTCAAAGTCGCGCTTGTCGTCGAATGGCAGGGTCGCACGCAGGCCATCCTGCAACTCGATCGTGTACGTGCTCGGCGGCTTGCCTTTCGGGTGGAAGTGCTTGCCTTCCATCGCACCCGGGCCTGCCACCGCGGCCGCTCCACCCGCGCCGAACACGCCGCCGCTCCAGATGGCAAGGACCACGACTCCAGCGATCGACGTGAACTGCTGATGGACTCTCATTGCCTTCCCCTGCTGTGGAGCGTTCTGGCCGGTCGCCTACGCCTTCGCGGCAACCTGGCTCATCGCGTGCTCGGTCATCGCCGTGATCGTCAGCGACGGGTTCACGCCCGGGTTGGCCGGCACGGTTGATCCGTCGCAGACCAGGAAATTCCGGTAGCCGAACAGCCGGTTCTGCTGGTCCACGACGCCGCTCGCAGCATCGCGACCAATCACGGCTCCACCCAGGATGTGTGCCGTGGTCGGGATATTTGCCCAGGCCTCGAGCACCATGCTCTGCGCATAGCCGCCCGTCTTCTGCGCCAGCCACTCGGCCGCACGATTGCCAATCTCGATGAACGTCGGGTTCGGCTTCTCCGGGTCCTGTTCCGTCGTCAGCGACACGCCGCCGAAGAGTCCCCGCTTCGCGCGGAAGGAAATCGCGTTGTCGAGGCTCTGCATCACGAGGAACAGCACGGTGCGCCTCGACCAGCCCACCGGCCAGAGCGTGCGCAGGAAAGTGAGCGGATGACGCACGATGTTGCCGAGCCACATCAGCGGCCGGGTCAGCCGCGTGCCGTCGCCGGTCAGCAGCGTATACAGCAGCGCCATTGCATCGCCGTGCTTGCCATAGGTAACGAACTCGATGTGGGTATCCGCGCGCGGATACACGCTCGCGCTGATCGCGACGTCGTTCCACGGGCGAGCCATGCCTTCCGGCATCGTCACCGCCAGGATGGATTCGCTGTTGGTGCGTACCAGGTGGCCCAGGCGGTCGCTGATCCGCGGCAGCGAGCCCGACAGCTTGCACTGCGCCAGCAGACGATTGGTTCCCAGCGCGCCCGCCGACATCACGATGCCGCGCGCGGTGAACGTGCGGCGCTCCTTGCGGAACCAGGCGCCCGGGCGCTCGGTCGTCACGACGTAGCCGTCGGCGCCGTCCTCCGCGCCGATCGGCCGTATGTCCACTACGGCACGCTCAGGAAGGATCTCGACGCCGCGCTTCTCCGCGAACCAGAGGTAGTTCTTCACCAGCGTGTTCTTCGCGCCCTCGCGGCAGCCAACCATGCAGGCTCCACAGCGGGTGCACCCGGTGCGATCGGGTCCCTCGCCGCCGAAATAGGGGTCCGGCACGGTGGTGCCGGGCTTGCCGAAGAAGACGCCGACCGGGGTGCGGTGAAACGTGTCCTCCACGCCGAAATGCTTGCCGACCTCGCGGAGCAGCTGCTGGCCATCGCTCTCGTGGGGCACCATCTGCACGCCGAGCATCTTCTCGGCCGTATCGTAGTGCGGCGCGAGCGCTGAGGCCCAATCGCCGAGTTCGGCCCACTGGGGATTGACGAAGAACTCCGGGCTCGCCCGGTACAGCGTGTTCGCGTACACGATGCTGCCGCCACCGACCCCGGCACCGCTCGCGATGAAGACGTCCTTGAAGGGCGTCATGCGGAAGATCCCGCGCAGGCCGATTGCCGGCGCCCATAGCCAGCGCTTCAGGTCCCAGGTCGTCTTCGCGTAGTCCTCGTCGCGATAGCGGCGGCCGGCTTCGAGGACCCCGACCTTGTAACCCTTCTCGGCCAGCCGAAGCGCGGAGACGCTGCCGCCGAAGCCGGAGCCGACGATCAGCCAGTCGTAGTCGAACTGTCCGTTCGTGCCATCCATGTCGTCCTCCTGTCCCGCGCTGTACCGGATCCCAGTCAGTCGCCAAAGGAACGATGCATGCGTCTTGCGGTCGAGATCTCGTCGATCAGGTATTCCTTCAGCGCGGCGAACATGCCGAGCCCGAGATCCGCAGGCTTACCATCCGCAAGCCGGAACAGCTGGCAGTAATACCAGGACTGGGCGCCGAACGTGTTGATCATCTTGATCGGCGTAAGCGGGCTGGTCGGCGAGAGCCAGCCGCGATCCCGAAGGCGCAGACGGTCCTCGATGCGCTCGACGGCGTTCACTTCGCGTGCGAGCAGGCGGCGCACGAAATCAGGTTGCCAGCACAGCGGGCGACCGAGGCCGATCATGTCGCAGGCATCTTCGGCGAGCGCCGCTTCCATGCTTGCCCGTGACCGGAACCCGCCCGTGACCATCACCGGCATGCGTGCAACCTTGCGGACGCGGTCGGTGTACTCGAGGAAGTAAGCTTCGCGGACCCGCGTGCTCGCCCGGACCGGCACGACGCTGTCTGCCCGCCCCTCCGCACCGATGAGCCTCGGCTGTTCGTAGGTACCGCCCGACAGCTCCAGCAGGTCGAGTGACTCGTCGTTCAGCCAGCGGACGACTTCTACGCACTCGTCGTTGGAGAAGCCGCCCTTGCGGAAGTCGTCCGAGTTGAGCTTCAGCGCCACGGGGAAATCCGCGCCGACCGCCTTGCGGACCGCGCGCACGACCTCGAGCAGGAACCGGGCTCGATTCTCGAGCGATCCGCCCCACGCGTCCCGACGGAGATTGGTGACCGGCGAAAGGAACGAGCTCAACAGATAACCGTGCGCCCCGTGCACCTGCACGCCGGTGAACCCGGTCTCGCGGGCAATCACGGCCGCGCGGGCAAACCGCTGGATGAAGTCGAGGATTTCGGCCTCGGTGAGAGGTCGCGGACGGGCATAATTGCCGAGCAGCTTCAGCTGTACGTCCGACGGGGCGAGAGGACGTCGGGTGACATAGCGCGGCGACTGCCATCCGGCATGCGACAGTTGCATCCACAGGTGATTGCCACCGACGGTGCCGGCCCTGGCCCACGCCCGCAGTCGCTGCCGGGCTTCGTCCGAAACCGTCTGGGCCGCGGACACGTCGATGGCGACATTGCCCGGCCGCTCGAGGTCCGTGCGGTCGACCTGCACGTTGCCGGTCAGCAGCAGGCCGGCCCCGCCCTCGCTCCAGGTCCGGTAGAGGGTCTCGTGCCGCGGTGTGGCGCGCAGCAACGAGTCCGCGAGACCCTCGGTCATCGCGGCCTTGCACAGGCGGTTGGGGAGGACCGCTCCACACGGCAGGCGGAGCGGCCCGGCCAGCAGATCGGTCACAGCGCTTCTTTCAGCACCGTTCCCTTGTGCTCCTTTTTCTTCAGGTCGCCGACGAGGTATGCCGCGAGCGCCGGCAGCAACAGGATCGCGCCGAACGCGTTCACGAGGAACATGAACGCGAGCAGGATGCCCATGTCGGCCTGGAACTTCAGCGCCGAGAAGATCCACGTCGCCACCGAGATCGTCATCGTCGCCGCCGTGAAGATCGAGGCGGTTCCGCGCTGCTTCAGCGCCTCGATGAACGACTGCTGCAGGTTCAGCCCGTTGTCCTCCATCTCGTGCTTCATGCGCTCGAACAGGTAGATGCCGTAGTCGACGCCGACGCCGACACCGAGCGCCACCACCGGCAGCGTATTCACCTTGACGCCGATACCGAGCATCGCCATCAATGCGTTGCAGAGCACCGTCACCAGCGCCAGCGGCAGCACCACGCACAGCGTGATCGGGAACGAGCGGAACGTCAGCAGGCACAGCGCCATCACGGAGGCGAACAGCGCCAGGTTGACCCACTTGTCCGCCGCGTGCACCGCCTCGTTGGTCGCCGCCATTACGCCGACGTTGCCGCTCGCGAGGCGGAACGTGATGCGGTCGGTGTCGCCGCCCGACTCCTTGAACGCCTTGATCTTGTCGACGATGTGCGCAATCGTCGTCGCCTGGTGGTCCTTGGTGTAGATGCTGACCGGCATCGCGGTACAGCGCGAGTTCATGAACTCATTGCCGAGGCGCCCGGCGTAGCCCACGCCCTGGGCGATCTGCGCCTTCGACTCGGGCAGCATGCGCCACTTCGAGAACGTCTCGGCGAACGACTGCGTCATCGTCTGCACGAAGCCAGAGAGGCCACGGACCGTGGCGACGCCCTCCACCTGGCGCATCTGGAACTCGAAGTCCTCCATCCTCTCCATGACCTCGCGGTTCACGCAGGGCGAGTCGTTCTCGTCGGCCGGCTTGGCTTCGGCGATGATCTGCAGCAGGTCCACGCCGATCGCGTAGTGCCCGGTGATGAACCCGACGTCCTGGTTGTAGCGCGAGTCGGGCCTCAGTTCCGGCACGCCCTTGCCGAGGTCGCCGACGTGCAGGTGTCGCGCCTGCGAAATGCCGAAGGCAAGCAGTGCGAGGCCGACCAGGATCGGGATCCAGGCGAACTTCTTCGTGGCCAGGAAGCCGAGCCGCTCCCACAGCCAGTCGCCGGCGGTCTCCTTGCCGCTCAGCTTCTTCGCCTGCTCCGGCTTGAACTTGTAGTACGACAGCAGGATCGGCAGCAGCATCTTGTTCGTGATGATCATCACCGTGACGCCGATCGTCGCGGTGAACGCCAGCTCGCGCACTATCTCGATCTCGACGAACGCGATCACCATGAAGCCGAGTGCGTTTGCGAGCAGCGCCATCGCGCCAGGAATGAAGAGCTTCTGGAACGAGAGCGTCGAGGCTGTAATACCGTCGCGGCCGTGCAGCGTCTCCAGCTTCCACGCATTCGTCATCTGCACCGCGTGGGAAACGGCGATGGAGAAGATCAGGAACGGCACCAGGATCGACATCGGGTCGAGGCCGAGCCCGAACACCGGCAGCAGGCCGAGCAGCCAGATCACCGGCACGATCGCGCATATCAGCGCCAGCGCCGTGATCATCAGCGAGCCCGAGTACCAGAGAAGCAGCAACGCGGTGATCACGAACGCGACGCCGAAGAACACCAGCACTCCGGCCGCACCCTTGGCAATGTCGCCGACGGACTTGGCAAAGCCGATGATGTAGACGCCGGTGTTGTCGTTCTCGTACTTGGCGCGGATCTCCTCGAGCTTTCCGGCGACCTCCTGCAGGTCGAGGCGCTGGCCGGTCTCGGGGTCGTTCTCCATCAGCGTCGCGACCACCATCGCCGAGGTCTGGTCGTTCGAGACGATGCGCCCCATCCAGTCGGACTTCAGCAGGTTGTTGTGGACCGCCTCGAGCTGCTCCGGCGTGCCTGCGAAGTCCGCAGCCACGATGTTGCCGCCACGGAAGCCGTCCTCGACGACCTCGTTGTAGCGCACGTTCGGCGTGAACAGCGAAGTGACGGAACTGCGCTCGACGCCCTTGACGAAGAAGACCTCCTCCGTGACCTTGCGCAGGCTCTCCATGAACCCCTTGTCGTAGATCGTGCCCTTCTTGTTGTCGAGCGCCACCAGCACCTTGTTGGCGCCACCGAAGTCGGCCTGGTATTGCAGGAACGTGGCCATGTACGGGTGCTTCAGCGGGATCATCTTCGTGAACGCCGCCTGCACGCGCAGCTGGCTCGCCATCGCCGCCAGCAGGATCGTGATCAGGATGAATACGATCAGCAGTACCTTGCGGTTCGAGAAGATCCAGTAGGAGATCTTGCCGACCCAGTCCGTACGGAACTGGCTCTGGTCGATCCCGGTATCGGCGTCCGCCGCGAGCGTCTTGTTGTCTGTTGCCATGACGAACCCCTACTTCCCAGCCGCCGCAGTCTTGGGCGCCAGCCACGCAGGATCGAGCAGCGTGATGCCCGATTCACCGACCAGCACGACCTGCCCTCCCGTCTCGGCGAGAGCCGAGAAGCCCTTGCCCTTCGGGGCCCAGTGCAGATCGAGTGTCTGCCCGTCATCCTTGCTGACCGCCAGCAGGCCCGTGTTGCCGACGCAGCAGCACGCGACCGTCGGCGAGCTGCTTGCCCGACATCAGCGACTGCGTGGTGTCGAGCTCGATCTTCTGCCAGGTGGTGCCGAAATCAGTCGTCCTGTAGACGTTGCCGCGCATGCCGAACGCGAGCAGCGCCCCGTCGCGCGTTGCCAGCGCGGCGAAGTACGAGCCCTCGTAGGGCGACGTCATCGTGGTCCAGGTGGCGCCGCCGTCATCCGACCTTGCGAGCGTGCCCGACTCGGCCACCATGAACAGCGAGCTGCCGACCGGCAGGACCTGGGAGATGTGCCGGTCGAAGTCCTCGGACTCGACCATGCGCTTCGTCCACGTGCGGCCGGCGTCCGTCGAGTCGAAGTACATTCCGAAGGCGCCATACGTGACGAAATTGTCGCCCCCCAGGTTCGTGACGCCGAGCAGCGATTCGGGCTCGGCCTCCGGGAGCGGCACGTGCGTCCAACTCGTCCCGCCGTCGTCGGTACGAACGACGGAGGCCCCGTGGCCGACGGCGACTCCAAGCTTGGCGTCCTTGAAGGCCACTCCAGTCAGCGTGCGATTGACCGGCGTACCGATCGCCTTCCAGGTCTTGCCGGCGTCGTCGGACACCATCGTGAACCCGCGCTCGCCGACTGCCACCAGGCGGTTGCCCGCCAGCGCAATGTCCATCAGTACGATGTGGTCCGTGCGGATGTCGACGACGATGCCGGACTTCTTCGGGGCTGCGGTAGCCGCGCCCTCGTCCGCACGGCTCGCGGACACGCTCATCAGGCCCGCGCCTACCAGGACGCAAGCCCATCTGGCCCAGTGCTTCATGGAATCTCCCGCCGCGGCCCTCGCGGGACCGCTTGATCATGGCCGGTCCCGGGCCCATGCCCGGGACCGGCCTGTTTTCGTCAGGTCACGCCAGTGATGCCGACAGTTCGCATCACTTCGTGCCGATGCGGCGCAGCGAATCCGGCTGGAAGTCGGACCACTTGCCCTTGTTGCCGAACTTCCACGGCTGCTTCACTTCGTTGTCGAGCAGCGACAGCAGGTAGTTGCCGTTGGACAGGTCGTGCCAGATGTTGGAGCGGTACCACGGCACCTTCGCGTCGTAGAACTGGATGATCGGGTGAATGCCGACCCGCCACAGCTGCTTGCGCGCGTCGTACGCATCCTGGTACGCGATCGTCCAGGTGTCCTCGTCGATGAAGAACACACGCTTGGCGTAGATGTGCTTGCTGCCCGCCTTCAGGTCGCCCTCGACCACCCACACGCGGTGCAGCTCGTAGCGCAGCAGGTCCGAGTTCGGGGTGTTCTTGCGGATGATGTCCTTGTCGTACTTCAGCGCCTTGTTGCCGAGCTTGTAGCTGTTGTACGGGATGT
This sequence comes from uncultured Gammaproteobacteria bacterium, assembly GCA_963696545.1. GTDB lineage: Bacteria > Pseudomonadota > Gammaproteobacteria > Steroidobacterales > Steroidobacteraceae > RPQJ01. Next base: position 6,065 of record CAVOKQ010000012.1, on the reverse strand, counting down.
AGACCTCTCGCTTGCCCACGAGCTTCCAGTCGTAGCGGTCCGGTGCACCGTTGTACGCGTCGAAGTCGTCCGTGGTCCGCATGCCCTCGGTGCCGTCGTTCACGTTGTCGTAGTTGAGGTCAGGCGCGCGGCGCACGCGGCGCTGGCCCGCGTTGTAGATCCACGCGGCGCGCTGCTGCTTCACCTGGTCCACGGGCTCGTGCACCAGGAACACGGTGCCTTCGAGCGTCGCGGGCGCGGTGAAATACGACAGGAACCCGAGCAGCAGGTTGTCCTGCGGCGGGTCCATGTTCTGGTTGAAGATGCGGTACTCGTGGGCGCCGATCTTGTAGAAGTCGCCGTTGCCGCGCACCGGGAAGCTGTTGTACTCGCGCTCGACGCCGCCACCGAGGTAGCGCATCGGGTGGTTCCAGACCGCCTCGAGGCCGTTCTTCGGGATCGGGAACGGGACCGTGGAGTTGCCGCGGTTCGCGATGCCGAAACCGTCGAGCGCGACCTTGGTCGCCTGCGACTTGGCGTTGTCGTACACCTCCTGCGGATAGCAGGCCGTGCGGCGCGTCTCGTACACGTTCATCTTGAACTCGGGATACTTGTCCAGCATCGCGAGCGTGCCCGGCGTCAGCTTGTCCTTGTACTGCGCGGCGTTGGCCTTGGTGATCGTGAACTTGACCTTGTCGCCCGGGAACGGATCGACATAGCCCTTGTCCGGCGACCAGCCGGCAGGAGCCGAGCACATGCCGCCCGTCCATGCTGGAATCGAGCCGTCCTTGTTGCCGGCCTTCTCCGCACCGACCGGTGTCAGGTCCGCACCGAGGCGGGCCACTTCGGCGTCCGTCAGCGCGGCGAACGCCGGGCCCGTCGACGCGAGGCACGCGGCCGCAACCGCCATGCCGATAATTTTCTGCATCGTCTTCATCGAATTCGTCTCCTGATTCATGCGCGTCAGAACGTCATGCTGACCGTGGCAGAGTAGTAGTCACGATCGAACAACGGATCGTAGCCACTGTTGCCGAACTGCACCCAGTTCATCTGCAGGTCGTACTTCTTGTTGTAGTTGAACCGCAGCCCGAGGTTGAGCGCGCTGCGATCCTCGATGAACGCCGGCGTGGCCGACACGCCCTCGACGTCCTGCGACCAGAACACGCTCGGCGTGATCGTGATGCCGGAGTCGACGACGTTGTTGTAGTCCATCGAGATGCGCAGGCGATAGCCCCACGCGAAGTCCGTCACGTAGCCGTCGTTCTTGCAGCCGCGCGGTGACGGGTTGTAGAGCGACGACGCCACCGGAACCGGCAATCCAGCGACTGTCGGCGAGCACGTGTTGCCCAAAGTCAGCGCAGTCCCCCCAGTCGCGTACGCCGGGCTCGAACCGTCGCCCCACATGAAGCCGCGACCGTAACGTACCGAGCCTGTCGTGTAGTCAGGCACGTTATTCCACTGCGCACCCACCTCGCCAACGATCAGCATGTTCTGCGCGCCGAGGACGTTGCTGAAGGTCTTGACGGTGTTCACCTGGAACTGGGTTACGTCGAATCGGTCGTAGCCGCGGATCGAGGCGCCTAGACCGGTCTGTCCAGCGTTCTTCTGGTAGGTCTCGAGGCCCTCCTGCACGTTCGGGCCGATGAGCAACAGCAGGCTCTTCAGCAGGTCGTTGCCGTTGATCTGCACCGGCACGTCCTTCTGGTAGCTCAGTTCGCTCGAGACTGACCAGCCGGCGATGTTCGATGCAGTGGACAGACCGAAGATCTGGATGTCCTCCGGATACTCCCAGTACGAACTTCCCGGCGTGATGTTCATCGGCTGGCCGATTGCAGCACCCACCTGCGCCGCATAGGCAGCGTGGAAGGGTGATGGGCCACGGAGCTTCGTGGTGCCGAGCGCCCAGTACGGACCAACAGCGTCCTTGCCGATCAAGCCTTGCTGCGTCAGCGCAGCCTGCTGCAACGGCGAGAGACTGGTGATGCTGGTGCCCGCATAACCCGACGCGATCGGCAGGCGGCTGTGGATGTTCATGCCGTACAGGCCGATCTCAGTGTCGATCTTCTCGACCGGAAAGCGGAACGCGAGCCCGAACTGGCCGCTGTTCGGCGCCTCCTGGCCCTTGACCAGCGGTACGTACAGACCGTCGTACTGCGACCACGGGTTTGAACCGAACTGCGGCACGGTGGGCGAGATAGTGTTGGCCACCGGACTGCCGACGACCGGCGTGATCGGCGTGGCGCTCTTGCACTTGCCCGGGTTCGTCGAAATGATGCCGTTCGAGACGCCCCAGAAAGTGCCGCAGCTGTCGATCGAGGTGTTGTTCCACTGGAACTGGTAGAACGCCTCGACCGAGCCGAACGACAGGCCCCAGTTCGCGTACGCGGCCCAGACCGGCAGCAGGATCTCCTTGATCTCGGCGCCTGAGCGGCGGGCCGCCGGGACGTCGATCGGATTGATCTGGTTGATGCCCTGGATGAACAGGCTCTCGCCCCAGTTGATCACCTGATTGCCGAGGCGCAGTTGCAGGTCGGTGTTGCCGAGCGCGAAGCTGCCGTACACGTATGCGTCGAGCAGGTAGATGTTCGAGAACTTCTGCTCGTCCTCGAAGCCATCGTCGCTCAGCTTCCCCGTGGGCCACTTGTTGACCTTGGGCTGTGACAGGGGCGCGCAGTTCTTCAGGTTTGGCGAAATCGGCGTGCAGTTCGGCAGCGTCGGGCCCCAGTGCGTCTGGCTGGTAGACGTGCCGTTGAAATTGTTCGCCTGGTTGCCGACCAGCACCTTCTCGTCGCTGGTCGCCTGGTCGTACCAGGCCTTGAAGCGCACGAGGCCGCCGAACTTGCCCTTCTTGTACTCGACGTCGCTCAGGATCTTGAACGGCGTTGAAAAGCGATCGTACTGCGCATAGTTCAGGTTGCTGTCGCCGGCGGCATCGTTGCCGGCGAGGCCGTTGCCCTTGGCAACCTTGGTGCCGGGAACGTACCCGCCGGAGTACTTACCAATGACCGCACCGTCCGCCATCGTATAGAGGAGCCTGCTCGGGTCTTCAGAACGCCAGCTCGAGCCGACTGACAGCGTGGTGTTCCAGTTGAGACGACCGCCGTCGTCGAAGTTGAACTCCAGCGCCACCGCGCCGCCTGCGTACGACGCAAGCACTGCGCCGATCACGCCGGCGAGCAGCGTGCTGTGCCGATCCTGAACCATCGATTCACTCGTCATCTGTAGTCCCCCATTGCCTTGAGTTCCAACGCCGCCCTGATGCGCGGCCTGCTTGCTGCAACGCAACAATCGTGCCTTGTCACGATTGCGAGTATTCACGAGCCTAGTCCCGGATAACCAGGCAGACACTAGTGAGTATCCGAAACGCGACTACTCATAGCCGAAGTTTCGCAAAGTTGCCAGCCTCTCGCGCAAGTGACGACGCGCGGCGCCGTTGCGTTGCTGCCATGCAGCATCGACACGGTGCGAGTTCAAGCCGACCTCCGCCTGCGGCCACGCCGCATGCGTGATGTCTTTGCCGCGGCTTTCGCAGCAGGCTTGCCCGCAGCCTTGCGCGCGGCCTTGCGTACTGTCTTGCGCGAGCGCGGCAACTTCCGCGCTGGCTTGCTCGCGGCCGCCGGCTCCACTGTCTTCACATGCAGTTTGTCGGCGGCCGCCACCAGGTCGGCAAAGCTCGCGCGCAGGCAATCGGCGAAGAACCCCGGGTCCGGCATCATGTCGCGGCAGGCCGCGGCGCACATCCACAGCGTGCCGTGATAGCTGAAGCCCGTGACGTTGAGGCCGAGCCCGTTCATCGCGATGCTCACCGGCGCGAACGCGACCATCTGCGCGCCGGCCAGGTACATCGGCATGTCGGGCCCGCGCACGTTCGAAACGACGACGTTCATCGTCGGCAGCATCACCTTGTTCGTGAACAGCTCCGAGGCGACCGCGGGCAGCAGGTCATAGACGTGCTTGGTCAGGTCCTTGCCCACCAGACCCACCAGGGCCTTGGCTTTCACCGCACCTTCGCGGATCGCCTGCAGCCGTTCGAGCGGCGCAGCAATCTCGGTGTGCAGCGGCATGACCGCGACGCCGACCTGGTTGCCCTCGTCGCGGCCCTTTTCGCTGCCGCGCAGCGTCATCGGGACCTGCGCAGTCATCGTGCGATCGGGCAGCTCGCCCTTGGCATCGAGGTACTTGTGCAGCGCGCCGCCGACGGTCGTCATGAAGACGTCGTTGATCGTGGCCCCTTCGATCTTCTGGCGGATCTTCTTGATGTCGGCCATCGGCACGCCGACCAGCTCGACGACCCGGTGCGCGGAGACTTTGCCACTGAAGCGCGTGACCGGCGGGCGGCGAACCTTCGACCGGACCGTCTCGACCGACGGCACGCCCGCCTCCTGCAGCATCTGCTTCATCTGGCTCATGTAGCCCGAGCCGATGCCGGCCAGCCGCGTGGCGGTCTGCAGTGAGAAGCGCGCCGCGCGCGGCACGCGCTGCAGGTTGTTGACCAGTGCGCGCGTGTAGAGCTCTACCTGCGACGGCTCGCGATCGCGAACCCGCGCCCGCCGTTCGCCGGCTTGCGACTCGTCGGCGACCGTGAACGAGTGGATCGCCTGCATCACCTCGGTGCCACCCTCGCCGTCGATCGCCGCGTGATGGAACTTGATGTAGAAAGCAAAGCTGCCGCGCGGAATGCCCGGGATGTTGTCCAGGCCCTCGATCACGTAGGCCTCCCACAGCGGCTTGCTGCGATCGAGCGGCCGCGAATGGATGCGCGACCTGGATGCAGAGCTGGCGCCAGTCGCCGGGCTGCGGCAACGCGACGTGACGCACGTGGTATTCGACGTCGACGTGCGGGTCCTCGATCCAGTACGGCCGGTCGAGGTCGAGCGGCACGGTTACCAGGCGACGGCGGAACACCGGCGCCGTGTCGAGCCGTGACTCGAAGAATTTCAGGATGTCCTTGAAGCGGACGAATCCGCCGGGGGCCGTTGACGGATCTAGATGCCGAGCCCGGCGACGTGCATGTACTGGTTGCCATGTTCCAGGTGCAGGAACATGTTGTCCATTCCGGAGAGCTGCCTCACTGGTCTTCCCCTGTACTGACCGCCCGGGCTTCTTGTTGCTCCCGGTCGCTTTGCGCTTCGTTACATGGAAGTTACTTGGACCAGGGCGACCCGTCCAGTGCACATTGAGTTTGCGACCGATGCGCAGCGCTCATGATGCAGCGCAAAAAAGAATCACGTTGGGCGGTCAGAGGCCGAGCTGACGCGCAGCGAGTTCCTTCATGATCTCCTCGGTGCCGCCGCCGATCATGTTGACCTTGACCTCGCGGTAGATGCGCTCCGACCGCGTGCCGCGCATGTAGCCCATGCCGCCGAGGATCTGCACCGCGGATCGGCGCAGAACTGCCATGGTGCGCGTCGCTGCGTTCTTCAGCATGCAGAGCGATGCGACCAGCCTTTCGGGTCGCCGGCATCGAGCCGTCACGCCACGCGATCTTCCAGCATCGCCCGCGACGTCTCGATGCTGGTCGGCATGTCGACCAGCCTGTGCCGGATCACCTGGCGCTCGGCGAGGCGGCTTGCCGAAGGTCTTGCGTTCCCGCGCCCAGCCGATGGCGTCCTCCTAGCAGACCCGCGCAAAGCCGTGCGCCCGCCGCCATGCCGATGCGCTCCGATTGAAGTTCCGCATGATGAGCGAGGAAGCCCTGCCCTCCTCGCCGATCAGGTTGCCGGCCGGCACGCGGCATCCGTCGAAGTGCAGGTGGCGGTGTCGGAGGCCCACCAGCCCATCTTCTTGAGCGGTGCGGGTGAGCCCCGGCGTGTCGCCTTCGATCAGCAGCAGCGAGCCCCCCGGCGCCGGTCGCCGGGTTGGTGCGTACCGCCACCGTGAGATAGTCGGCGCGCATGCCCGAGGTGATGAAGGTTTTTTCGCCGTTGACGACGTAGTGGTCGCCATCGCGGCACGCGGTGGTCCTGAGGCGGCCACGTCGGAACCGCCCGAGGGTTCGGTGATCGCGAGCGCAGAGATGTGCTCGCCGGCCAGCACTGGCGGGAGCACGCGGGCTTTCAACTCGGCACTGCCGACCGCGGCGATCG
>CAVOKQ010000011.1:0-58323 GCA_963696545.1 uncultured Gammaproteobacteria bacterium | reverse complement strand
GTTATGTCGTTGCTCCTTGGTACGACGTGCTGCCCGGTCTTCTCGCGGAGCGACTTGACGGCGGCTGCGGAAATCTCTGCCATGGATATGTCTCCCGTAGTGCTTTGCAAAGCAGCGTTATTGGTCCGGTGTGCCACGGCCGTCTCGGCCGTGCTTGGGGAATCTCTGGCCCGGCGGGCCGACCGTCCAAGCACGGCCGAAACGGCCGTGGCACCCGGAGGACTGTGCCGTAACTCGCGGCACATCCCGGCCCCCTCATGTCCGTCGGCGTCTAGACGCCGGCGGCCGCCGGTTCCGGCTGTAGCTCGTGCGAGTCCTTCAACCGCGCCCGCGCTCGCCTTGCCGGCCACCACCGCGTCGGCCAGCAGCTTCACGATCAGCTCGATCGAGCGGATGCTGTCGTCGTTGCCGGGGATCGGCAGATCGACTTCGTCGGGATCGCAATCGGTGTCGATCAGGCCACGGTGGTGGTGGCCAGCTTGCGCTGCCTCGCGGACGGCGTTCTTTTCTTTGCGGGGATCGATGATCACCAGGCACTCGGGCCGCCGGTCCAACGTGCACATGCCGTTGAGGTTGCGGTACATCTTGCGGTATTCGCGGGTCAGGGCCGACTGCATCTTCTTGGAGTGGGTGGCCGGTTCGTCGCCCGCCCGCAGGGCCTCGAGCTCTTCGAGTCGCTCGAGCCGGCCGCGGATCGTCCTGAAGTTGGTCAAGGTGTGGTTGAGAACTTCAAGGTCGGCGGGCTTGCCCGTTACGGACTTGCTTACCGCGACCTCGAGCCCTCCAATGCGCGGCTGGTCTACCTGTCGATCTCGGCGTTCGGGCAGGACGGTCCGAGCGCGGCCGAGCCGGGCTACGACGCGATGATCCAGGGCATGGGCGGACTGATGAGCATCACGGGCGCTCCGGAAGGCGAGCCCGGTGCCGGCCCGCAGAAGGTCGGCGTCGCGGTGGCGGACCTGATGTGCGGCATGTACGCGGTGGCCGCGGTGCTGGCCGCGCTGCACGAGCGGCGCGACTCCGGCCACGGACAGCACATTGACCTGTCACTGCTCGACACACAGGTCGCGTGGCTCGCGAACCAGAACATGAACTACCTGGTGTCCGGCCAGCCGCCGCAGCGGCAGGGCACCGCGCACCCGAACATCGTGCCTTACCAGTCGTTCCGCACGGCCGACGGATTCATGATGCTGGCCGTCGGCAACGACGCGCAGTTCACTCGCTTCTGCGCAGCGGCTGGCGCCCCGGAACTGGCCGTCGATGTGCGCTATGCGACCAACAGCCAGCGCGTCGCTCACCGCCGTGAGCTGGTGCCGCTGATCGAGACGCTGCTCAAGGGCCGTACCACGGCCGCGTGGCTCGCGACACTGCGCGAGGCACAGGTGCCTTGCGGTCCGATCAACGATCTTGCGCAGGTGTTCGCGGAACCCCAGGTGCGGCACCGTGGACTGCGATTCGACCTGCCACACCCGATTACAGGCAGCGTGCCGGCGGTCCGCAACCCGGTGCGCTTCTCGCGCACCCCGATCGTCTACGATCGCGCTCCGCCGCCGCTGGGCGCCGACACGGAGGAGGTGCTGGCAAGGTGGCTGGGCCTCGATCGCGAGGCCGTGGAGGGGCTCCGCAAGCGCGGCGTCGTGGCGTGAAACACATCCTGTCCAGCCCGGCGGTCACCCGTCATAATCAGCGGTCTATTGGAGCTTGAATGACAGGTCCGGCCATGCCCACCCGCACGATCCGCTCGAGTCCCAGCCTCGCGAACGTCCGCTACGAGATCCGCGGCCGGCTGGCCCAGCGCGCCCACGAGATGGAGCGGCGCGGTACGACATCATTTCGCTGAACATCGGCAACCCGGGCGCATTCGGCTTCCGGCCCCGGAAACCATGCGGCTCGCGATGATCGAGAACCTGCAGCGCGGCCGAAGGCTACTGCCACCAGAAGGGCATCTTCCCGGCGCGCGAGGCCGTGGTGATGCAGCAGCAGGAGCGCGGGTGTCCGGGGTGTCACCGCCGACGATGTCTTCATCGGCAACGGCGTCAGCGAGCTGATCGACCTGACGCTGCGTGCGTTGCTGGTCCGCGGCGAGGAAGTGCTGGTCCCCAGTCCGGACTATCCACTCTGGACGGCCGCGTGACCCTGAACCAGGGGCGGGCCGTGCACTATCCCTGCCCGCCGGAGCGCGGCTTCAGCCCGAACCCGGAAGCGATTGCGTCGACTGATCACGCAGCGCACGCGCGCTATCGTGGTGATCAATCCGAACAATCCGACCGGCGCCGTGTACCGCGGAAACCTGCTCGAGGCGATCGCGCGGATCGCCGAGAAACACCAGCTGGTAGTGTTCAGCGACGAGATCTACGACCAGATGACCTACGACGGCGCGCGAGTTCATCCCGCTGGCGACGCTGGTCAACGACACGCTGTGCGCGCACGTTCAGCGGGCTCTCGAAGGTCTACCGCGCCTGCGGTTATCGCGTCGGCTGGGTTTCGTTCTCAGCGGCGATGTCGAGCACTCGCGCGAATACCTGTCGGCGCTCGACCTGTTGTCGTCGCTGCGCCTGTGCAGCAACGTGCCCGGCCAATGGGCCGTGCAGACCGCGCTCGGCGGCTACCAGAGCATCCACGAGCTCGGTGCGACCCGGTGGCCGGCTGTACGAGTCGCGGCAAGGCGATCATCGAGGCCGTCGGCCGCAGCCCGTACCTGTATCTCACTCCACCGATGGGCGCGCTGTACGCGTTCGTGGGCGTGCAGACGGAGAAAGCTTCCCGACTTCGACGACCAGGCAGTTCGCGCTCGACCTGCTCGAGCACAAGCACGTGCTCGTGGCGCCGGGCTCGAGCTTCAACGTGCCTTACCGCAACCACTTCCGGGTCACGAACCTGCCCGAGCCGCAGATGCTCGCGGATGTGTTCGGCCGGATGGAGGAGTTGCTGCAGAGCTACGCCGTGGGCGAGTTGCCGGCCACGCGTCCGAACCCGGCGCTGCGCGTCGTGGACGCTACCGCAAAGCGCTGAATTCGCTTTAAATATATATCGTAATTGATTGTTTTATAAATAGAAACGGCCGTGGATAAGGACGTTCTACGGCCGGGCGTCGCGTGGGTCGCGCCGACGCGGCGCCTCGCGCACTTCCTGCGCGCGCGGCACGACGACCGCTGCACGGCCAGCGGCCTCGAGGTCTGGCCCACCCCCGACATCGTCACGTGGTCAACGCTGGTTGAGCGCACGTATGCCCTCGACCGGCAGGCCGGCCGGATTACCGGCCGTTGGCTGCCCGACGACGCGGCACGTCTCGTCTGGGAGAGGATCGCCGCACAGGATGGGGCGACGGCCCACCTGGTCGCGCCGGGCCTGCTCGGGCGATCGGCCTACGAATCATGGCGACGCATGCACGCGTTCGAGATCCCGCTGCGCGCCGCCGAAGGCGATGATCGTCCAGAGGCCCGTACGTTCGCACGCTGGGCCCGCGCTTATTCGGATTGGCTGGATCGCCAGCATTGCGTCGACGAGTCGCTGGCCGTGGGACTCGTCCACCCGGCTTCTGCCGGCCCGGCACTCGGCCTCGTCGGGTTCGACTCGCTGACCCCGGCGCAGCGGTCGTTTGTTGCGCGGCTCGAGCGGGCGGGTGTCAGCGTGACGCAGCGTTCCGAGCCATCGCGCCAGGCCTCTGTCACGCGCGTCGAGTGCCGCGACCGGTCCGCTGAACTCGACGCCGCGGCGCGCTGGGCGGCGCAGCGCCTGGACGGTCGCACCGGAATCCGGCTCGCCATCGTCGTGCCGGGACTGTCCTTGGCCCGCGATCGAGTGCGCAGGATCGTCGAGCGCGTGCTGGCACCGCACGCCACGATCGCCGGCGGTCCCGCGCCCGAGTCCCGGGCATTCGAGCTCGCCGCTGCTCGTCCGTTGTCGGCTCGTCCGCTGGTCGCGGCAGCGCTCGAGACGATCGACGCATTCTCACGAACTGCCGACGTTGCGCTCGCGGGGCGCCTGTTGCGCTCGCCCTTCCTCGCCGACGCATCGCGTGAGACCGATGCCCGCGCGCGGCTCGATGCGCTCATCCGCCGCAGCGAGTCACCCGACCTCGGCTTGCCCCGGCTGCAGCAGCTCGCAAGCGAGCGCCATTGCGTGCTGCTGGCACGTGCGCTCCGCTCCGCGATGGACCTCGCGGCACCGTGGCCACGGCGCGGGCTGCCGAGCCTCTGGTCGCGCCTCTGGTCGCAGCTGCTGGTCGCCATGGGCTGGCCTGGTGCAGACCTCGACAGCGACGAGCACCAGGCCCGGCAACGCTGGCAGCAACTGGTCGCGGAGTTCGGGGCCTGCGACGACTACGCTGGCACGATCTCCGCCGCGGAGGCCGCCGCGCTGCTGCGAGACCTGGCGCGCGGCACGCTGTTCGAGCCACAGGAAGTGCGCGCGGCCCTGACGGTCATCGACCCGGAGACTTGCGCCGGGATGGACTTCGACGGACTGTGGGTCTGCGGACTCGAGGCGTCGCAGTGGCCCGCCGCAGCGTCTCCCGACCCGTTCCTGCCGCACGACTGGCAGGCGCGCCAGGGCGTTCCAGGCGCGACGGCGGAGGGTGCCGCCGCCGCAGCCCAGCGCATGCTCGAACGCCTGTGCCGCAGTGCCGACGAAGTGATCCTGAGCAATCCGCAGTTCGATCAGGACGCGCCGCTGCTGCCGAGTGCGTTCATTGCGCAGCTGGCGGCAGCATCGCCGCCGGCGACCTGGCCTGGCCCGGCGCTCGCTGCAGAGACGTTTGCCACGCGGCCGGAGCTCGAGCGCCTGACGGACGGCTCGATGCCTCCCGTCTCGGCGCAGGAGGCGGCACGTGGCGGCGCGAAACTGCTCGAACTGCAGGCTGCCTGTCCATTCCGCGCGCAGGCCGAATTGCGGCTCGGTGCGCGCGCGCTCGAGGAACCGGAGCCGGGCATTGCCGCATCCGATCGCGGCGACCTCGTGCATGCGGTTCTCGCACGGCTCTGGAGCGACATCCGTGACCACAGCACACTCTGCGCGCTTGGCGACACTGACCTGCTTGCCATGGTCCGCAATGCGATTGCTGCAGAGACGGCCATTGCGCAGCGCTCGGCGCAGGGAGTGATGCGGCACCTGCTCGAGATCGAGGCCGGATGGCTCGAGGCACGCGTGCTCGAACTGCTGCAGCAGGATCGTGATCGGCCGCCGTTCACGATCGAGTCGCTCGAGCAGGACCACAGGATCGCTGCGGGCGGTCTCGACCTGACATTGCGCATCGATCGCGTAGACCGGCTGCAGGACGGCAGCCTCGCAGTCATCGACTACAAGACAGGCGGCGATGCGGAGCCGGACGCGTGGCTCGGCGAGCGGCCACGACTGCCGCAACTGCCGCTTTACGCCGAAGCCGTCGGACGCGAGCACGTCGCCGCATTGGCGTTCGGCCGCGTGCGGGCGGGCGAGACAGGCTACGTGGGACTGGCGCGCGAGGCAGACACCATACCGGGCCTGAAGGATCCCACGATGCGGAGCTGGCCCAGGGAGTATGCGTCCTGGACCGAGTTGCAGGCCGCATGGCAACGGCGCCTGCGTGTGCTCGCCGAGGAATATGCACAGGGCGACGCGCGCCTGGCGCCCGACCCATCGCACGCCTGCAGATACTGCCACCTTGCTGCGTTGTGCCGGATCGGCGAGTCCGGGCTCGACGCCGACGCGGAGGGTGCTGCGGATGAGTGACCTGCGACGCGAGGACCAGCTGGCACGCGAAGCCGCGCTCGACGTCACGCGGAGCTTCATCGTGCAGGCCCCAGCTGGGTCCGGCAAGACGGAGCTGCTGACGCGACGGTTCCTCGCACTGCTCGCGACGGTGCAGGCGCCGGAGTCCGTGCTCGCGATCACGTTCACTCGCAAGGCCGCCGCGGAGATGCGCAACCGGATCCTCGGAGCGCTGCGTGCCGCCGACGGAGACGCTGCAGCGGGCAGGGAACTGCACGAGCGCACACTAGAGCTCGCGCGCAGTGCGCTTGCGGTCGATCGCAGGCTCGGCTGGGACCTGCTCGGTAATCCCGCCCGGCTGCGCATCCAGACGATCGACTCGCTGAATCTCGGGCTCGCGCGCCGCCTGCCCGTACTTTCGGGACTCGGCGCCGGGCTCGGCGTCGAGGAGGACGGCCGGGAACTCTATCGTGAGGCGGCAGAGCGTCTGCTGGAACACCTGCCCGGCGGCGATCGCAGGCATTCTGCAGCCGTCGCAACGTTGCTCGGGCACGTGGACAACCGTGTGCAGCGCTTCGTCGGCCTGGTGATCGAGATGCTGGCCCGGCGCGAATCGTGGGGCGCCGAGCTGCCACAGGCCGGCGCGAACGAGGCGTCGAGTACGGCGCTGCGCGAGCGACTCGAAGCGGCGCGAGCCGGTCTCGTGGCGTCACATCTCGCGGCGCTTGCGCAGGCGTTCCCGCGGGCGCTGCTGGCAGAGGCGTGGGTCGCCGGCAAGGAGGCCGCGGCAACGCTGATCGCGAGCTGCAACGAGTCGCCGATCGCCGAGCTCGAGCACTGCGATACGCTCCCTGCGGATACTGCAGAGGACGCGGCGGCGTGGCTGGCGCTTGCGACTCTGCTGCTCACGGAAAGCGGCGGTACGCCACGCAAGAGCTTCGACTACAAGATCGGCTTCCCCGCCGGACCGGAGTCGAAAGCACGCAAGGCCCGTGCGCGGGAGTTGACGCTCGCGCTCGAGGGCCTGCCCGACGCAGTGCAGCAGTTACATGCCGTGCGACAGCTGCCTGAGCCGCACTACACCGACGACGAGTGGCGCGTTCTCGAGGCGCAGCTGGTCGTGCTGCGACTGGCGGCGGCTGAACTGGAGGTCGTGTTCGCGGAACGGCGGGCGGCGGACTATCCACGCTTCGCGGCCGCTGCGCTCGAAGCGCTCGGCGACGAAGGCATGCCGACCGACACGGCACTCGCTCTCGATGCGACGCTGAGCCACGTGCTGGTGGACGAGTTCCAGGACACTTCGGAGACGCAGGTACGGCTGCTCGGCGGATTGAGCGCCGGATGGCAGCGGGGCGACGGTCGCACGCTGTTCCTCGTCGGCGACCCGATGCAGTCGATCTATCGCTTCCGCAATGCCGAAGTCGGCCTGTTCCTCGACGTGCGCGTGAACGGAATCGGCGACCTGCAACTCGAGCCGCTGACGCTCGCAGTGAATTTCCGGTCGACCGAACCTGTGATCGACTGGATCAACCAGTGCTTCGCGCGAATCCTGCCGGCGCACGACGACATGGTTCGCGGTGCCGTGAGCTATTCGCCGAGCACCTCAGCCGAAGGTGCCGGCGCGGACGGAGGCGTGGTTGTGCACCCGCTGTTCCGGCGCAGCCGGCTGTTCGAGGCCGCCGAGGTCGCGGACGTCGTCGAGCGACGGCTCGCGGAGGATGCGGACGCGGACGTGGCGATCCTGGTGCAGGGCCGCAGCCACCTCGTCAACATCGTCGCGGAACTCGCGCGCCGCGGCGTGCCGTTCCAGGCAACCGACATCGACCCGCTCGGCGAGCGTCCGATCGTGCTCGACCTGCTCTCGCTCACACGTGCGATCGCACACCCGGCGGACCGCCCTGCGTGGCTCGCAACGCTGCGCGCGCCGTGGTGCGGACTCACGCTGTCGGAGCTGCACGCACTGTGTGGCGACTCGCGCGAATCGACGCTGCCGGAGCTGCTGCAGGATCCCGATCGCCATGCACGTCTCGACGCGTCGTCGCGCGCGCGGCTCGGCCGTGCCTGGAGCGTGCTGGCAGAGGCGCCGGCCGAGTTGCGGCGCTTCGGTCTCCGTGACGCGGTAGAGCGAGCGTGGCTGGCCATCGGAGGCCCGGCAACGGCGGGCACGGCGCGCGAATGCGACGAAGCGCAGGCGTACCTTGACGAACTGGCGGAGCTCGAGCGCCGTGCCGGCGGGCCGATCGACCTCGCGAAGCTCGCCGAAGCGCTCGAGAAGCTCTACGCACCTTCGCGTCCTGACAAGTCCGTCCGCGTCGAGTTGTTGACGGTGCACAAGGCGAAAGGCCTGCAGTTCGATACCGTGATCGTTCCTGGACTCGAGCGCCGGCCGCGTGCCGACGACAAGCGGTTGCTGCAGTGGGCGCGACTGCCGGGTTCAGCGGCGCGCGAGATCGTCGTCGCGCCGATCGCCGGCAGCGGGGCGGATCCCAATCGTCTGTATCGCTGGCTCGAGGGAATCGAGGGGGACAAGCTGCGTGAGGAGAAGCGACGGGTGCTGTACGTCGCGGCGACGCGCGCGAAGCGCTGGCTGCACCTGTTCGGAACCTGCCAGCTGAAAGCGGCGCAGGAGGGCGGAGCGACGATCGTGCGTCCCACGGCGTCGGTGGCACTTGGCATGCTGTGGCCCGTGGTAGAAGGCGAGTTTCAGTCGCGGCTGCTCGAGACCGGAGCGATCCAGGGCGAGCCCGCTGAGGAGATTCCGCGCGATCCGCCGCTGCGGCGCCTGCCGCTCGAATGGCGGGTGCCCGCGGTCAGCGCGCCGCGGATCCAGTCCGCAAGCACGCGACGCACCGGCGCGTCGCCGGCTGTCGAGTTCGACTGGGCGACGGAGACGGCCCGTCATGTCGGAACCGTCGTGCATCGCGAGCTGCAGCGCATCGCGCGCGAAGGAACGTTCGATCCGATCCCGGACTCGGCGACGCGGCGGCGTTTCGACGACGAGCTGGCCGAGCTCGGCGTGCCCGCCGAGCGGCGCATCGCGGCGGTCGACCGCGTCGTGACCGCGGTACAGCGCACGGTTGACGACGAACGCGGACGCTGGCTGCTCGATCCGCGCCATGCGTCGGCCGCGAACGAGCTCGCGCTCACCGGGCGGGTCGACGGAGAAATCGTGTCGGTGATCATCGACCGGACGTTCGTCGACGAATCGGGCACGAGGTGGATCGTCGATTACAAGACCAGCAGCCACGAAGGGGCCGATCTGGAAGGATTCCTTGCGAGCGAAGAGGAGCGCTACCGGCCCCAGCTCGAGCGATACGCGGCCCTGGTGCGACGCCTCGGCGACGAGCCCGTGAAACTCGGGCTGTACTTCCCGCTGCTCTCTGCGTGGCGGGCCTGGTCGTGACGCACCGGTCCTAGATCGTCCCGCTGACGCTGAACGGGCGCCGTCCCGCCGCGTCCGGCGGACCGAGCAGTTCGAGCGACCGACGCAGCGCAGGTGGCGTGTCGCCCCGCGGGGCCAGCGTGCCCTCGAGCAGGAAACTCCGGTCCGGTGCGAGCGTGACGCGACCGTCCACCGCGAATGGACCTTCCTTGTCGGTGACCCTCGCGCTGATGCCGGTCGTGCCGGCTGCAGCCTGTGGATCTGGCAGCACCGCGTGATAGCTGCCGATTGACGCATTGCGCGGCGGAGGTGCGGTGAGCGAGTCCATGTCGATCGTGCCGCGCACGCTGGCGGGCCAGCCCTTTTCGATGCGCAACTCTGCGACATCGGCCTGCAGGCGTCCGCGCCAGCCCTTCGGCAGACCGATTGGCAGGCTGCCAAGTGCCTCGACCGGCAGATCGACGCGAGCGTTCGAAAGCTCGACGTTGCCCGACGGGCCCGCGGTCACGTCCGCCTCGACGCGACCGTCGGGTCGCGTGAGTTGCGCGTGCGCACCGAGCTTGCCGCGCAACAGCGACAGTGGCGTGAGGGTCCAGCGCAATTGCCCAAGTGTCGTGCCGCGCCACGCAAGACCGGACGCCGCGCCGGTCCATATCGATCCCGACCACGACACCGCCGTCACACCGAAGCGTTCGAGCCGGCCGGAAAAGAGCGCGGCAGGCAGTGTTGCGATCGCAAACAGTAGAAGTGCGGCGGCGCCGAGGCCGATAAGCCACCAGGGCTTGCGCGTGACGGGTGGCGCCTCGCGCGCCGACCGGTCACGGCCCGGCGGCTGCGCCATGACCGAGCGTGAGACTGGCGTTGACGAGTCCGGGACCGGTCGCCGCGTCGATGCTCGCAGCCTGCACCGTGACACCGTACTGCTGCTGCAGATTCGCGAGCCACGCGACGAGGACGTCGAACTGCGCGCCCTCGAGCCGCAACCTGAGTCCGTGCTCGCCGTCCGGGCTCTGGTCTCGCACGGAGCTGCCGAGCCCCGATTCGCGTCCGGTTCGATCGATGAGCACGACCAGCGATTCGTTACCAGCGGTCGGCGAGCCCGACGCACCGGCGGCCATCACCTGCGGAGCCACCTGCTGCATCCAGGCGAGATCGGCCGCCTTCTTCTCGACGCGTGCTGCGCTCCGCGAATTCATGCTGCTCAGCGGCACCACCACTGCGAAGTACACCGCCGCGACGGCCGCCAGGCCTGCTGCGAGGTACACGAGCCGCCGCTCTCTGGGCGCCAGGTTGCCGAGCCAGTCGCGTACGTTCATGCCGGGCCTACCCGCACCTGGAGCCGGCCTTCGACGGTCTGGCCGCGCGGCGTCGCCGACTGCAGTTCAGCGGTAATGCCGCCGACCGACATGGCCTGCTTGATCGCGTCGATCGCCTCGACCGACGGCGCCGTAAGGCGCAGGTCGACGATGTTGCCGCGGAAACTGATCGACTCGAGCTTCGCCTGCGGCGCCTGCGACATGGCCTGGGCGAGCGCGGAAATCGCCGGCAACAGCGCTCCGCCCGACGCGCCGCGGCTGCCGAGCACGCCCTGCATCTGCGCGCGCGGGTCGATAACCTTCTGTCCCGGCAGCGCCGCCGCGAACACGGACGCGATCTCTGCGTCGAGCTTCTTCTCGGCCTGCTTGAGTCGCCAGACCGAGAGACCCTGGCTTGCGACGAACACCAGCACCGTGGCAGCAGCCAGTGCCGCCGGAAGGCGCCAGGCCTTGAACCGCACGGCCATCGACGAGTGCGCGGCATACGGGCCCTGCAGCAGGTTCACGCCGGCACCGAGCCCCGCTTGCGCCGCGAGCAGCGGCAAAGCGCCCTCCGGCAGCAGCTTCACCTGCAACGTTGCCGTCCGGGCGCGCAGGCCTTCGATCGTGTCGCGGTATTGCTCGTAGTCGGCCGCGTTCGCGAAGAAGACGACGTGCTCGGCGACCGGGCCAGTCTCGCCGTCGGAGCCTTCGTCCTGCCTTTCCACGGCGAGGTCGAGCGCAGCCTCGAGCGGGTTCGCATCGAGCGCGTAGGGCAGGGCATCGGGACGGCGCACGAACAGCATGCCTTCGTCGAGCAGCAGCGTGCACGCTCCCGGCGAGACCGGCACGGTCGACGCGTCGGGATAGGCTGCATCGGGATGAATGCCTGCCGCTTCGCAGGCGCCGTGCCAGCGGTCCATCAGGCTGCGCGCCACGACCGCAACCGGCGTGCCCGCCGCCCCGGGTTTCTTCGCGCCCACCGCAAAATGCAGTGTCTCGACCTCGGACGCCAGTTGTTCCTCGAGTGCGAACGGCACGGCCTGCGCGATGCGCGCACCGCCACGCAGCGGCAACTCAGGTTCTGCCAGCGTGATCTCGCCCGACGGACACAGCAGTACGACCGAGCGGCCGTCGACGAGATTCAATGCATCGGACACGGGACCCGTCTGCACCGGGCCCGAACGGGCGCCGTTGCCGTCCACGATCAGCCACGAGGCCGGCGCCTCTTCCCCGGCGCGCAGGCGAATCACCAGCGTCTCAGACATCGGACCTCGGGACGATCATTCGGTACCGAAACTGCGCAGATACGGCCGCACCGCGCCGCCATTGCCGCGAGCGAGCAGACTGTACAGGGTGAACTCGGTGGTGCCAATAGTGACCCATACGGTGGCGCGGAAGTAATTGCTCGATTCCGTGAGCGACTTCTTCAACTTGTTGTAGTTTGCGTCGCCGAGCGATCCGCGCAGGTCGTCCAGCGTCGGGAAACAGGCTTCCTTGCGACGCTTGGCGAGGTCCTCCGGATTGAGTCCGAACTCGCGGGAGTTCTCGCTCAGAGAGTCCAGCACGATGCCGGGTGCAGTGCACACGTTGAGCGGCGTTCCGACTGGCAGTGCGGTCACGAAGGGCTTCAGCTTCGCATATCGCTCGGCGCCGAAACCGGGCAGCACCATGATCTCGCTCGACCGTGTGATCGGCATGTTGGCGGCGAGGTGCGGCGGGTTCTCGCCGGTGTACACCGGGTCCTCGGCACCGTCCGGAAAGCCGGGCTGCGCATCCTGGTCGATCCAGTCCGCCATCGCGGTGGCCCACGTCGGCTCGATGTCGAGCGCGGCCAGGATGCGCTCGAGCTGCTTCACGGCGTCCGCATTCACGGTCGCATCCGGGAAAACCAGGTTGTTCAGGTTGAAGCGACCCTGCAGGTCCTCGAGCCGGCCCTCGACGGTACCGCCGTCGATCGGCAACGGTGGCAGGGGTCGCGCCCACACCTCGCCGAAGTGATCCGTCTGCGAATCCTGCCGATCTTTCTTCAGGAAATCAGCTGCCCATGCCTCGGCACCGAGCGCGATCTGGTAGCCCTGGTCACGCGCGAAGATCGTGGCGCTGCGGCGCTGGTCCAGCATGCCGCGAAACGCGACGTTCACTGCAAGGATCGTCGCAAGCGCGACCATCAGCACCGCCGTGATCAACGCCACGCCACGCTGGCGCGGAGCTGCAGAAATCCGGTGCCTGGCACCGATTTTTTTCATCCCGGCACCTCGACGACCCTGCGAATCGTGCCCCAGTCCTCGAGTTCGAGCGTCACCTCGATTGCGGCCGGGCGCTGGCGCGCATCGGGCTGCGCGCTGACGGCCCCGGCCGCGGCTGGCCAGCGGTCGACCCATGTGCGGCTCTGGTCCATGAACCGGAACGTGACCGTGCGGACGCCCCCGAGCAGCCTGCGGCGGATGGGTTCCACCGAAAGCGTGCGGTCCAGTACGGGCCAGTTGTCACGCCACAGCCCCTCCTGGTCCAGCCGGTATCCCACACGCTGCAGCGTCGGGCGCGAGAGGCCCGCAGTGTTGCTCCAGCCGGCGCGCGTGAACTGCAGGCTGTATTCGGTCGGATCCTGGGCGAGCAGCGCAGGCAGCAGCGATTCGCCGAGAGGCTCGCGGATTGGCCGCGGCTCGAGCTGCTCGAGGTCCTGGGTGATCGTCTGCACGGCGCGCTGCACTTCGCGCGTCCGCTCGAGCCGCTGCTCCGCATACTCGCTCTGCTTCTGCAGTTCCGTGTAGCCGCTGAGCGCCAGCGTGCCCACGACCGCGAAGATCGCGACCGCGACGAGCAGCTCCATCAGCGTGAATCCCGCTGCGCCGGCATGAAGCAGCCGATCTCTCACTCTTCCTCCTGCGGCGGCTGCGGGTCGGGCGACGGGCCGGGCAGGGGTGAACCTGTTCCGCCCTGGGGGGCGGGGGGGCCGCCTTCACCATTTGCTGGCTTCTTGCCGGAATCCTTGCCGTCGCCGTCGCCATCACCGTCGCCGCCGCCGTCCCCGCCACTGGCGCTCTGCGAGCCGCTCCAGTCGAGCACGCCTCCACCGGCGGGCCCGATCGCCGTGCCGTAGAAACCTGTGACCGTGGCGAGCGAGGACTTCTCCGGCGAGTCGATCTGACGCACCGAGACGTCCATCCTGCGCAGGCTCTCGACCTGCGTCTGCGTGACTCGCATCGTCCATTCCCAGCGTTCGCCGGCGAACTCGACGTTGGCCGAACTCTCCGTGACCGCAGGCGGCTCGGGCTGTAATCGCTGCTCGGTGATCACGTTCATCGCGATCCAGTGAGCGAGCGCCTTTTCGCGCAGATACGTGCCGTTGCGCGCCGACTGCGTCACGGCCTCGATCACGCCGAGCATGCCGAGCGCGACGATCACCAGCGCCGCCAGCACTTCGATCAGCGTGAAGCCGCGTGCGAACGCTGCGGGCCGTTGGCCGGCCGCTTCAGCCGCGGGCGCGTTCATCGTCCTTGTGGACCTTGATGGTGCCGTCGACGGTGCCGGTGACGCGCCGGACCTCTTCGGTACCTTCGCGCCGGAAAACGATCTCGAACGGCACCAGGTCGCCCGAGGCCTGCACCACCACCTGTGGCGACAGCGGTGCCTCCTGCGCCTGCGCGTCCGCCTGCTTGCGTGTCTTGAGCTGCACCTCGCGCGACTCGAGCACCAGCGCGGTGACCAACCCGGCCGGCAGGCTGCGCTCGCGCAGCAGCGGGTCGTCGGTCACCGGGAGCCAGCGATCGTTGCGCGAGTCATAGCGCAGGAAATCGTAGCCGGTCGCGTCGACGCGGAACCCGACGTCCTGGCCCTGCATCATCGCGTCCTCGCGTACCTGCCCAAGCACCGCGCTCAGGCGTGCCGCCTCCTGCTCCATCTCGTGGTCGCCACCGAGCACGTGGATCGAGATCGTCGCCATGCTCGTGATGATCCCGATGATGACGATGACGACCAGCACCTCGAGCAGCGTGAAGCCCGAGGCACGGTGCCCGGACCAGGCCGGCGCCAGTGGATTACTCGATGGACCAGTTGCCGATATCGGCATCGGGGCCCTCGCCACCCGGCTGGTTGTCGGCGCCGAGGGTGTAGAGGTCGTACTCGCCACCGCGGGTGCCCGGCGCGATGTAGGCATAGTCGTTGCCCCACGGATCCTTCTTCATCCCGTCGATGTAACCGCCCTCCTTCCAGTTGCGGATATTCGGGTCGGTCGGCCGCTTGACCAGGGCCTCGAGCCCCTGGTCCGTCGTGGGGTAGCGGAAATTGTCCATGCGATACAGGTTGAGCGCGGTCTCGTACGCGCGAATGTCCTGCTTCGCCTTCGTGACTCGCGCGTCGTCGATGCGCCGGATCACATTCGGCGCCACGAGCGCCGCGAGGATGCCGAGGATCACGACGACGACCATGATCTCGATCAGGGTGAAGCCGGCGCTCCGGCCGGAAGCCGCCGCAGGACGGCGCGCGCCTCGCAGGGGCGCGTGGGAGAAGAAGTTCATCGCGTGGTCGCGCCTGTGGCTGTAGAGTCGGTGAATCATAGCAAAAAGCGCGTTACGCCCTCCGATCGACCGTGCTCGAGCGACTTGCACGTCACGATTTCCGCGACTGGCTGCTGCCGGGCACCCTGGCAGCCTTGCTGGTCGCGCTGTTCGTCGCGGGCCCGCATGCGCTCGCAGTGCTGCGCTATGAACGCGCAGCGGTCCGTGCGGGCGAGGCGTGGCGGCTCGTCACCGCCCACCTGGTGCATTTCGACCTGGCTCACCTCGCGTGGAACCTCGCCGGACTGGCGCTGGTCTGGCTGCTGTTCGCGCAGAACTTCAAGCCTCGCGGCTGGCTACTGATCCTGATCACTTCGACCGCTGCAATCGACCTCGGGTTCCTCTGTTTCGAGCGGCAACTCGAATGGTACGTCGGCTTCTCGGGCGTGCTGCACGGGTGCATGGCCGCCGGGCTGGTCGCGTGGCTCAGGACCGAGCGCGACGCCTTGACCGCACTGGTCGCCGCGCTGTTTGCGGCGAAGCTTGCGTGGGAGCACGCGGTGGGACCGCTGCCATTCACCGCTGGCGCGATATCGTTGCCCGTTGTCTACCAGGCGCATACCTACGGCGCGATCGGCGGCGCCCTTGCTGGGTTGTGGCTCTTGGCCCGGCAGCCGTCCGCCGGAACGGGACCGGTATAATCCCGCGACCGGGCGGGGCAGCCGTCCAGCAGCAAACGAGAAGAACCATGGCTTTCGCAGTCGTGTTTCCGGGGCAGGGGTCGCAGTCCGTCGGCATGCTGTCGGCCCTGGCAGCCACGGAGCCCGTGGTGCAGCAGACGTTCGCCGAAGCATCCGAAACGCTGGGCTATGACCTGTGGACGCTGTGCCAGCAGGGTCCCGAATCGGAACTGGGCACGACCGAGAAGACGCAGCCTGCGATGCTGGCCGCGGGGGTCGCCACCTGGCGCGTGTGGAAGCATCGCGGCGGGCCGACGCCGGTCGCGATGGCTGGCCACAGTCTCGGCGAGTACACGGCGCTGGTGTGTTCCGACGCGCTCGATTTCCGCACTGCGGTGGACCTCGTGCGATTCCGCGGACAGGTGATGCAGCGAGCGGTGCCGCTGGGCGAAGGCGCGATGGCGGCCATCCTCGGTCTTGACGACGTGGAAATCGAGGCGGCCTGCCGCGAGGCCGCGCAGGGCCAGGTCGTCGAGCCAGTAAACTTCAATGCACCGGGCCAGGTCGTCATCGCCGGTCACGCAACCGCGGTCGCGCGCGCGATCGAGGCCGCGAAGACGCGCGGTGCGAAGCGCGCGGTCCAGCTGCCCGTGAGCGTCCCGTCGCACAGCAGCCTGATGGTCGGCGCAGCCGATCAGCTGGCTGAGCGCCTCCGCTCGATCGAAGTCCGGATGCCGAACGTTTCCGCCGTCTACACGGTCGACGTAAAGACGCACGCCAGCCCTGACGGCATCCGCCAGGCGCTGCGCGAGCAGCTCTTCAAGCCGGTGCGCTGGGCCGACACCGTGCGCGCGATGATCGCGACCGGCGTGACGACCTTCGTCGAGTGCGGGCCGGGCAAGGTGCTGACCTCGCTCGGCAAGCGCATCGAGCGCAGGCCGGACCTGCGCATGCTGGCGGCCGACGATCCGGATTCGATGGCGGCCGCGCTGGCCGCGGCGAAGGAGTAACCCCATGCTCGAAAACGAAGTCGCGATCGTCACCGGCGCATCGCGCGGGATCGGCAGAGCCATTGCGCTCGAGCTCGGCAGGCGAGGTGCCCGCGTGATCGGCACGGCCACGTCGGAAGCGGGCGCGGCCTCGATCGGTGCTGCGTTCGCGGAGGCCGGAATCAAGGGCCGCGGCGTCGTGCTCGACGTTGCGAGCGCCACTTCGGTCGACCAATGCTTCAAAGACGTCGAGGCGAACGAGGGGACGCCGGGCGTGCTCGTCAACAATGCGGGGGTCACGCATGACGGCCTGTTGATGCGCATGAGCGCGGACGACTGGCAGTCGGTGATCGAGACGGACCTGTCGTCGGTCTACCGGACCTGCAAGGCGGTGATGCGCGGCATGATGAAGGCGCGCCGCGGCCGCATCATCAACATCGCGTCCGTGGTGGCCGTGATGGGCAACGCCGGGCAGACCAACTACGCCGCGGCCAAGGCGGGAATGATCGGGTTCACCAAGAGCCTGGCCCGCGAGGTGGGTTCGCGGGGGATCACGGTGAACGTAGTGGCTCCTGGCTTCATCGTGACCGACATGACCGACGCATTGAGCGAGGAAACCCGCAAGGCGCTGCTGGACCAGGTCCCGCTCGGGCGCCTCGGCTCGGCCGACGATGTCGCCCACGCGGTGGCCTTCCTGGCCTCCCCGCAAGCCGCTTACATCACCGGCGAGACGCTCCATGTGAACGGCGGCATGTACATGATCTAAAACGACTTTCCGCTCAATTGGACCCCATCCGGCCCTTAACTTAGAATACGCGACCCATGCCGGGCACCCTGAGGGGAGGGCCGACATGCACCGTTTCCCATAGAGGACTCCGAAGACAATGAGCAGTATCGAACAGCGGGTTAAGGCGATTGTTGCCGAGCAGCTGGGCGTCAAGGAAGAAGAAGTCACCAACGACTCGTCCTTTGTCGATGACCTGGGAGCCGACTCGCTCGACACCGTCGAACTCGTGATGGCGCTCGAGGAGGAGTTCGAAACCGAGATTCCGGACGAAGACGCCGAGAAGATCACGACCGTCCAGCAGGCGATCGACTACATCAACGAGCGTCGCAGCCAGGCCTGAGCTGCGCCCAGGCAGGGGGACGCCGCTTGACGAAGCGCAGGGTCGTCGTCACCGGTCTAGGCATCGTTTCGCCGCTCGGCAGCAGCATTGCTACTGCCTGGGACGCGGCGTGCAACGGCCGCAGCGGTGTCGTGACGCTCACGCGCCTCGACACGAGCGCGTTCCCGGTCCACATCGGCGCTGAAGTCGTCGGCTTCACCGCCGAGGACTACATGTCGCCGAAGGACCTCCGCAAGTTCGACCCGTTCGTGCCGTTCGCGTATGCGGCGGGCGTGCAGGCGGTCAGGGACTCCGGCGTCGAGGTGAACGAGTCGAACGCGCCGCGGATCGGCGTCGCGATCGGTGCGGGCATCGGCGGCCTGAGCACGATCGAGGAGACGACGGCGAAGTGGCTCGAGTCGCACACGCCGCGCAAGATCTCGCCGTTCTTCATCCCGGGCAGCATCATCAACGCCGCGGCCGGCCAGGTGTCGATTCAGTTCGGCATGAAGGGACCGAACCTGGCGCTGGTCACTGCCTGCACGACCTCGACCCATTGCATCGGCATCGCCGCTCGCCTGATCCAGTACGGCGATGCGGACGTGATGGTGGCTGGCGGAGCCGAATCGGCGTTCACCCCGCTCGGGCTCGGCAGCTTCGGCCAGGCGCGGGCGCTGTCGACGCGCAATGACGAACCGACTCTCGCCAGCCGGCCCTGGGACCGCGACCGCGACGGTTTCGTGATGGGCGAGGGCGCCGGCGCGATCGTCCTCGAGGAATACGAGCACGCACGCGCACGTGGCGCGCAGATCTATGCCGAGTTCTCGGGCTTCGGCATGAGCGGCGACGCATTCCACATCACGTCCCCGCCCGAGGACGGCGAGGGCGCACGGCTCGCGATGACGGCCGCCGTGCGGGACGCTGGGCTGAACCCGTCCGACGTCGACTACATCAATGCGCACGCGACCTCGACCGAGCTCGGCGACATCGCCGAGACCGTGGCGATCAAGCGCGCGTTCGGCGACCACGCGCACCGCCTGGCCGTGAGTTCCACGAAGTCGATGACCGGGCACCTGCTCGGTGCCGCGGGCGTCGTCGAGGCGATCTTCTCGATTCTCGCCATCCGTGACGGCATCCTGCCGCCGACGATCAATCTCGAGAATCCAGACCCGGCGTGCGATCTCGATTACGTGCCCGGCAGCGCCCGACGTGCGCCGGTGCGCGTCGCGCTGTCGAACTCCTTCGGCTTCGGCGGCACGAACGGCAGCCTCATCTTCCGCGCGCCGCGGTGACCCCTCGCGCGGCCCTGGACGGGGACGCGTTGCCCCGGCTGTACGCGGTATTTCCCGACCGATACCCGGTGCTGCTCGAGAGCGTCGGCGGCGACGCGCCGCTCGGTCGCTACGACGTGCTGCTCGCGCTGCCGGGTGAGCAGCTCGTGCAGCGGCCGGATCGACGGCTCGAGGGACGAGCGGCGGACTCAGGCAACGGCTTCCTCGGCGCCCTCGATGACTGGTTCAGCGCCGAGCGCGCGCAAGGTGCCAGTCGCGCGCCGTTTGTCGGTGGCTGGTTCCTGTATCTCGGCTACGAGCTCGCCGGGGAGATCGAGCCGAGCCTCAGACTGCCGACCTCTCGTTACGCGCGTGCCATCGCGTGGCGCATGCGCGGCGCAATCGTGCGTGACCGCAGCTCGGGCTCAGTCACCGTGCTGGCCGAAGGCGCAGGCGCACGGACGCTTCGCGAGCAGTTCGACGCGGACCTCGCGGCATCCGCTACCGCGGTCACCGCACGTGGGCCGCTGCTCGAGGGCGCGATCGAGGAAGAGCCGCCGGATCGGTTCCTGCGCGGCGTCGAGTCAGTGCTTGCGGCCATCGGCCGCGGCGATGTCTACCAGGCCAACCTGTCGCGGGGCTGGTGCGCGAGGCTGGCCGATTGCGCGAGCGCGTCGGACCTCTATGCTCGATTGCGCACCGCGAACCCCGCGCCATTCGCGGGCATCGCTGCGCTGCCCGGATTCCAGCTGCTGAGTTCGTCGCCGGAACGGCTGCTGGAGATTCGCGACGGCTTCGCCAGCACGCGCCCGATCGCCGGAACCCGCCCCCGCGGCGGTACGTCCGCAGCGGACGACACGCTGAAGCGGGAGCTCGTGCTGAACGAGAAAGAGCGCGCCGAGCACATCATGCTGGTCGACCTGGAGCGTAACGATCTCGGCCGGATCTGCCGGGGTGGCACGGTACGAGTCGACGAATTCATGACCGTCGAGAGCTACGCGACCGTGCACCATATCGTCTCGAACGTCCGGGGCGAGCTGCGCGACGGCGTGACGCCCGGACAGGCAATTGCCGCCGTGTTCCCGGGCGGTACCATCACGGGATGCCCGAAAGTGCGCTGCATGCAACTGCTCGCCGGCCTGGAGGCCGCACCTCGCGACGCATACACCGGCTCGATGGGCTATCTTGGCGTGGACGGCTCGCTCGACCTCAATATCCTGATCCGGACACTGACGGTCGCGGACCGCAGGATCGACTTCCGAACCGGTGCCGGCATCGTCGCCGACTCGGACCCGGCCGCCGAATTGGACGAAACGCGTGCGAAGGCGCAGGGACTGCTGCGCGCACTGGGGAGTGAAACATGATCAAGCGACGCCTCATCAATGGATCCGATTCGGGCGGCATAGCCATCGATGACCGCGGCCTGCAATACGGCGACGGGCTGTTCGAAACGATGGCGGCCACCGATGGCCGCGTCCGCAACCTGAAACTGCACCTGGCGCGGCTCGAGGAGGGCTGTCGCAGGCTGCGGATCCCGATGCCGTCACCGGGGCTGATCGGCGAGGAATGCAGCCGCGTGCTCGAGGGCACGGGCAACGGCACGGTCAAGCTGATCGTGACGCGCGGTCCGGGGCCCCGCAGTTACCGTCCACCGGCCGAGCCATCGGTGACTCGGATAGTCTCGTCGGCTGCGCCTAAGCCGCGCGGCGACTCGTTGCCGCCACTGATCGTGCGGTTCTGCCAGACGCGACTTGCGCTGAATCCGCTGCTCGCGGGCATGAAGCACCTGAATCGCCTCGAACAGGTGATGGCCTGCGCGGAATGGGACGACCCGGAGATCGGCGAGGGCCTGATGCTGTCGATGGACGGCCGCCTCGTGTGCGCCACGGCGGCGAACGTGTTCATCGTGTCTGGCGGGAGGTTGCTGACCCCTGAGATCCGCGACTGTGGCGTGGCCGGCGTGATGCGACAGGTGGTGCTTGGCGCCGCCCGCGACCTGGGCGTGGTCGCCTCGATCGAGGACATCCGTCCCGAAGCGCTCGACGGAGCCGACGAGGTGTTCGTGACCAACGCGGTGACCGGCGTCAGGCCCGTCGGCGAACTGACGGGTGT
Source organism: uncultured Gammaproteobacteria bacterium (assembly GCA_963696545.1). Classification (GTDB taxonomy): domain Bacteria; phylum Pseudomonadota; class Gammaproteobacteria; order Steroidobacterales; family Steroidobacteraceae; genus RPQJ01. The sequence continues at coordinate 37,301 of CAVOKQ010000011.1, read as the reverse complement.
GCGCAAATGGGCCGTCGGTGAGATCACCCGGGCAATCATGACGCGCGCGCACGGGACCGACGCGTGAGATGGGGTCGGCTCGCCGCGATGCTGGTGCTCGCCGGGGGGCTGGCACTGATCGCCGGCTGGCTCGCGTTCGATCGCTGGCTCTCGTCGCCGCTGGCCGTCGGCGACGCTCCGGTACGGATCGAGATCCCGCGCGGTCAGCCGCTCGCGCGGACTGCCCGCGAGCTCGAGCAACGCGGTGTGCTGAAGCACGCGCGGTGGCTCTCGGCATATGCCGGGTTTACCGGTGCCGATGCGAAGGTCCGCGCTGGTGAGTACGACATCCCCGCTGGGACCACGCCGCGCACGCTGCTCGATCTCTTCGTGTCGGGCGCCGTCGTGCAGCACTCGGTGACGATCGTCGAAGGCTGGACGTTTCGCGAGCTGCGCAAGGCGCTGGAGCGTGAACCCGAGCTCATGGTCACGCTGGCCCGCAAGGACGACGCGGCCGTGATGGGTGCGCTCGGCGAGCCCGGACGACACCCGGAAGGGCTGTTCTTCCCGGACACGTACCTGTACAGCAAGGGCTCGACCGACCTCGACGTGCTGCGCCAGGCACGCGGGCGCATGAAGCAGGAACTCGACAAGGCATGGACGGGCAGGGCGAAGGACCTGCCGATCACGGATCCGTACCAGGCGCTGATCCTCGCTTCGATCGTCGAGAAGGAAACTGCATTGGCCAGCGAGCGGCCCCGCATCTCGGGCGTATTCACACAGAGGTTGCGCCAGGGCATGCGGCTGCAGACCGACCCGAGCGTGATATACGGGCTCGGGCCAGGCTTCGACGGCAACCTGCGCCGGTCGGACCTGGAGCGCGACGGGCCGTACAATACATACACGCGCACAGGGCTCCCGCCGACGCCAATCGCATTGCCGGGCGCCGGCTCACTGGCCGCCGCAGTGCAGCCGGACGAGCGCGGCGAAATCTACTTCGTGGCGACCGGCGAGCCCGACGGCAGTCACGCGTTCTCGCGCACGCTGGCGGAGCATGAACGTGCGGTCGCGCAGTACCTGAAGCGCTACAGGCAGCAGAGAAAAGGCAACTGACGTGCGGGGCCGGTTCATCACTTTTGAAGGGGGCGAGGGCGTCGGCAAGTCCACGCAGATCGCGCGGGCAGCCGAATGGCTACGTTCGCAGCACCTGGAGACCGTGCTGACCCGTGAGCCCGGTGGAACGCCACGCGCCGAGCGGCTGCGGCAGATCCTTCTCGAACGTGGCGACGAGCCGATGCCGGAATCGTGTGAGCTGCTGCTGATGTTCGCCGCGCGCGCGACCCACCTGCAGAACCTCGTCCGTCCCGCGGTCGAGCGTGGCTCCTGGGTGCTCTGCGACCGCTTCACCGACGCGACGTACGCGTACCAGGGCGGCGGGCGCCGCCTGCCGACGAGCGGTATAGACGCGCTCGTCGAGATCGTGCATCGGGATTTCTGGCCGGACCTGACGCTGTTGCTCGACGCACCGGTCGACGTTGGCCTTGCCCGCGCGCACGAGCGCAACGGGCCCGATGGTGCCGATCGGTTCGAGCTCGAGCGTCGCGAGTTCTTCGAGCGCGTGCGCGCGACTTACCTAGCAAGGGCACGTCGCGAGCCCGGACGCATCCGCGTGGTGAATGCGGCCGGCGATATCGAGGCCGTCGAACGGGACATACGCGTGCAGCTTGGCGAGCTGCTGCAGGCCCGGTGATGACGGAGGAAGCGGCAACCACGGTCCTGCCGATCACGATGCTGCCATGGCACGACGGCGCGCGCGGCCGTCTCGAGGCCGCGGTGGCGGGCAACAGACTGCCTCATGCCGTGCTGTTGCACGGTCCCGCCGGCGTCGGCAAGGAGCGCTTCGTCGCGGCGCTCGCGGCCGCACTGTTCTGCAAGCGGCGTGGGCCCAGGCTCGAGGCTTGCGGCGAATGCGCGGAATGCGCGCTGAGCCGCGCAGGCTCGCATCCGGACCTGCACTGGCTCAGGCGGCTCGACGACAAGAAGTCGATCTCGGTCGACCAGGTGCGCGAGACCTGCGCGCAACTCGGCATGACGAGCATGCGCGGCGGCTACCGCCTGGCCGTCGTCGCGCCGGCGCAGGTCATGACTCATAACGCGCAGAACGCGCTGCTCAAGACGCTCGAAGAACCCGCGCCACGCACGCTGCTGGTGCTCGTGACGCCGCGCCCGTCGGGTTTGCTTGCGACACTCCGCAGCCGCTGCCAGCGGGTCGAGATCGCGCGTCCGGCGCCCGACCTGGCCGAGGCCTGGCTGGCACGTGAACTCGGCGGCCCGGTCGCACCGGGTCTGCTCGACTCGGCCGGCGGGGCACCGCTGCGCGCGATCGAGATGGCGCCCCATTTCCAGGCACTGGAGGGCCAGATGACCGGGCTGACCGCGGCGGTGGTCGGCGGCCGCGCCGAGGCAACCGGCGCCGCGGCGGAGATGATGGGCGACGGATTACCCGTGCGGCTCGACTGGCTCGAGGCGTGGATCGGGCAGGCAATCCGGGTCCGGACGGTGCCCAGTGGGACCCAGCTCACGGTTCGAGGGGGGGGCGAGTTGCAAAGGGCTGCCGCCGAAGTGAACATAAGCGCCGCGTTCCGAATGGTGGACCGGGTGCGCGAGGTCCGCCGGCTGCTCGAGGGGTCGGCGGCGCCGCAACTCTTGGTCGAGGCGCTGCTGGTGGACCTGGCAGCCTCTTTCGGACGCACAGGAGGGATGCAATGGCCGCGTTGAGGCAACCGAACAAGCCTGGGCTGCTGACGCTCACCATCAAGGACAAGAGCGCGCTGTACCTGGCCTACATGCCTTTCGTGAAGAACGGCGGCCTGTTCATTCCCACCAGCAGCAATTACCGGCTGGGCGACGAAGTGTTCATGCTGCTGAACCTGATGGGCGAGGACGAGAAGCTGCCGGTTGCCGGCCGCGTCATCTGGATGACGCCGAAAGGCGCGCAGGGCAAGCGCACGGCCGGCATCGGCGTGCAGTTCAGCGAGCAGGACCGCGGCAACACGCAGCGCAAGATCGAGTCGTACCTCGCCGGCGCGCTCGGCGGCGACAAGCCCACGCATACGATGTAGGGGCGCGCCCGCGGCGGCCGTACGCGGCCCGTCGGTACTACTGCGGGGTCGTCGCGTTCAGCGAGTCGGCAAGCTCGGTCGACGCAATGCCGTCCTTCAGCACCACCGTATCGAAGCCGCGCTCCGACAGCAGGTACGCGGCGGCCGAGCTGCGCCGCCCGTTGTCGCAGCAGACCACGTAGGGGATTCCCGGCTCCAGAGTCTTCAACTTCAGGCGCACGAAGTACAGCGGCACGTTGATCGCGTTGTCGAAATGACAGTGCTCGAACTCGCTCGGCAGCCGCACGTCGAGCCAGCGGCCGCCCGCTGCGACGATGCGCCGGGCTTCGGCCTCGTCGACCCAGCGCAGCAGCGGCTCGTTCAGCAATGAATTGAAATCGTCCTTGGCGAGACGCATCAGCGCGCCGTCGGTCAGCATCGTCACGGTGGCATTGCGGCGCGCGCCCGAGATCAGCGCTTCCTCGCCGAACGTGTCGCCCATGCCGAGTTCCGCGAGCCGGATGCCCTCGCGGTTCAGCGGCGTCTCGCGGGTCACCACGCATCGACCGCTCACGATCACGTAGAAATAGTCGCCCTCGTCACCCTGGCGGATGATCGTGTCGCCGGCCGCGTGCTCGACGCGCTGCATGCGGATGAACACCGCCTGCAGGTTCGCGGGCGGGACCCGGTGGAAAGCGCGGCTCTGCAGCAGCACCGTCATCCAGTCGCCACCGGCGTCGCCGCCGGACTGCAGGTCGCCGACTTCGTAGGAGCCGGTCTGGTCCCAGGTGAGCAGCACGTCGAGCAGGTCGCTGTCGATCGAGAGGAACTCGATGCGGTCCGACGCGACTCTGGCCATGCAGCGCCGCGGCAGCAACGGGGCGATCGGGTGCTTTGCGTCCGGTGATCCCGCCGTCACGGTGCCCACGATGCGGCCGGCGCTGAGCAGTTCCACGGTGCCCGAGACCAGGTAGATCGTGCGCTTGTCGGTGTCGCCTTCCTTGAACAGCAGGCGCCCCTGGCCGAGGTCGCGCAGCGCGGTCTTGCGGGCGAGCGCGCGCAGGTTCTCGTTCTTCAGGCCGTCGAGCGGCGAGAAGTTGCGCAGCAGGGTGAGCTCGACGGTCGGGGACTCGGTCATTGCTTCATCAGGCGCCGGACCTGCCCGGGGGTCGGCGGCGCAGCGTTTCGGGTGCGCGATGGTAGCACAGGGTCCCCCGGATCACGCGGCAGCGCGCTGCGCGCCGGTGACGCGGAAATCGCAGACCAGCGGCCGGTGATCGGAGAAAGTGACCTCGGGCACCGAGAAGGAATCGACCACGATGCCGCGCGTGTGCAGGATGAAGTCGAGTTCCATGCGCGGCCGCCGCGCGGGGTAGGAGGGCAGGCGCTCACGGTTCGCGCTCTTCAGGCGCGCGGCCTCCATGAACAGCGCCATCTCGTGCTCGCCCCAGAAAGTGTTGAAATCGCCTGCAACGATCACCGGCTTGCGGGACTGCCTGACCAGCTCGAACAGGTGGCGCAGCTGCGACTGGCGGTGACGGAACTTCAGCGACAGGTGCACGAGGAACACGCACAGGTCGTCGAGCTCGAGCTCGATGATCAGCCGCTTGATGCCGGTGTCGAAGTAGTGGAAGCGCTCGCCCTCGACGCGCGGCGACGCGAGAAACGCATTCGCCTGCTTGTTCACGATCGGCACCAGCGTGTTGAACGAGCTGGTACCGTACTTGCACTGGTAGGTGGAGTAGTGACCGAGCGACTCGGCGATCACCTCGGCCTGGTTGACGCGGCCGGAGCGGATCGAGCCCGTGTCCACCTCGATCAGGCCGACGATGTCGGGATCGGCGCCCTTGATGAACCGGGTGATCCCCTCGAGGACGCGGGGATTGCTGCGCAGGTAGCCTGCGCCCGGGATCGGCAGGTGAAACGCGGCACCCGTGCCGGTGGCGTAGCGGATGTTGTAGAGCAGGAAACGCATTCAGGGCCAAGTCTATAGGTCTGGGCGGCGATCCAGAAATCGCCACAGTTAGGCTACACTAGCCCCGGGAGAATCAGGCAGCAGCCTTGGACGGAGGTTACATGAGCAGCGTTTCGCAGAGGAACCCGATCCGGCTGTTCGTGGCGCACGTCTGGGTCGAGGACGACGACTACCACCGCATCTTCGAGTACCTCGAGAGCGCGGGTAATTTCTTCTATCGCAACACCAGCGTGCCGGCCGATCGTCCGTCGGGCGACCGGGAAGCCCAGCGCGAGAGCCTGCGCAAGCAGATCACCGACGCCGAAATCGTCATCTGCCCGGCCTCGCTCTACCGCCGGCACATGGACTGGGTGGAGTTCGAGCTGCACTGTGCCAAGGCGTTCGACAAGCCGATCGTCGTGCTGGAGCCTTTCGGCTCGCATGACACGATCGCGCCCGCCGTGCTCGAGCTGGGCGACGAAGTGGTGCCCTGGGACATGCGCCAGCTGGTCGACGCGATCAAGCGCCAGGCGCGTCACGAGGAGACGACGCGCTTCGATACGATCGAATTCAAGCTCGATTGAGAAAGGCCGGAATGTCGCCGTCGTCACTGACGATGCGCAACTGACGCGGAGTCGCCGTAGCCGGCTCGCGAGCGTCGCCTCCCGCAAGCGTTACGTACAGCCGCAGCATATTCGCCGCGAGGCGAGTGGCGTCCGCTTCCGACATCTTGCGGATCGTCGCTTCGACAGTACCGAGGCCGCCAGCGGCGCGGGCGCAATGTACCGCGTCCGACAAAGCGGCATAGTCCGGCTGCAGCTCGCGCGGCAGCTCACGAGCGTCCACATGCTGCACGTGCTTCATATAGGCCTCGCACAGCCGCTGCTTGACCGGGCCGGGTCCGACCAGGACCTGCGCCGCCCGCCACAAGTGCTCCCAGTTCTCAGTCATTCCGACCTCTTCCACTGTTAAAGCTCTTTTTCTTTTTAAACAAAAGGTTGAAACGTTTTCTTAATGTAGAATTCCCGCCGGCCGCCATGCGAAATCCCAATGGAATCATGCAGGTGCCGTTGGAATATACGCTGCAGGTTTAGAATTACAAGCAGCCCGCTGATGGCGCTCCAATCGTTGGTCGCCGGGCGCTGGCCGACAGTTCGGCAGCACTGACGATGCGCGCGCGCCGCTAGCGATGCCCGTCGCCAGGGCCCGACCCGGTAGCCTGCACAGGTTGCGCCCGCTAGAGTGCCGGCATGGTAGCGAAGATTGCGCTGGTCACCGCCCGTGAGGCGCTGGCCCTCGATGAAGACATGCCCCCGCTCGTGCTTGCGCTCCGGTCGCAGGGAGCGGAGGTCGAGACGCCGTTCTGGGACGACCCGGACGTCGACTGGAGCCGTTACGACAAGACGGTGCTGCGCTCGACGTGGGACTACGTCGAGCGCATCGACGAGTTCCTGGACTGGGCCGAGCACTGCGCCGTGCAGACTCGGCTCTTCAACCCGCCTGCCGTGGTCCGCTGGAACACCGACAAGCACTACCTGGTGCAACTCGCACATGCCGGCGTCCCGGTCGTGCCGACACGGTTCGTGGAGCCGCGGACCGATCCGGCCACGGAATTCGACCGTTTCCTCGCGGGCCAGCCCGGTGCGTTCACCGTCGGGTGCTGCGACGCGTTCGACCAGTTCGTCGTCAAGCCTTCGATCGGTGCGGGGTCCAGGGATACCACGCGTTACAAGCGGGCGGACCGCGACAACGCACTGGCACACCTGGCACGGCTGCTCGGAGCGGGCCGCAGCACCATGCTGCAGCCGTACCTCGATCGCGTGGACGAGTACGGTGAGACCGCAGTGATCTACCTCGGCGGCAAATACAGCCATGCGATCCGCAAGGGGCCTTTGCTGCGGCTCGGCGACGACCTGGTCAGCGGCCTGTTCGCCCCGGAGCACATCACGCCGCGCGAGCCGGATGCCGCCGAGCGTGCGGTCGCCGCTGCCGCGTTCGCAACCATCGCCGAGGCCAATCCCCTCTACGCGCGCATAGACCTGATCCGCAACGAGCATGGAGCGCCAGTGGTGCTGGAGATGGAACTGACCGAACCCTCGCTTTTCTTCGTGCACGCGCCCGACGCCGCCGGCCGGTTCGCGGATGCCTTGCTCGAGGCCTAGTCGCGTGTCATCACTGCTGAGCCGCGCGGCACGACTGGCCGCACTCGTGCTGCTCGCCTGCGCCCCGGTCACGCGCGCCGCCGGCGCGACAGACGCGCTCCCAGCCCGCCTTCCCGGAAGCGTAACGCCCATTCATTACGACATCCGGCTGGAGCCGGACGCCACGGCGCTCAAGTTCAAGGGGCGCGAGACGATCGACGTCGTGGTGAACCGCGAAACGCGGACGATCACGCTGAACGCGCTTGACCTTGAGATGACGGACGTCGTGCTCGACGACAAGCACCGTGCCTCGGTCGCGCTGGACCCTGAGTCGCAGACGGCGACGTTCACGTTCGCCGCCCCGATCTCAGCCGGACCGCACCGCCTTGCAATTGCGTTTACCGGCGCGATCGGCACCAGCGCGGCAGGCCTCTTCGCGCTCGACTACGCCACGGACGCGGGCCCGCGACGCATGCTCTCGATGCAGCTCGAACCGATGGACGGCCGGCGCGTCGCACCAATGTGGGACGACCCGGCTGCAAAGGCGACTTTCGCACTCGAGGTCACGATCCCCAGGGACCAGCGCGCGTTCTCGAACATGCCCGAGGCGTCCAGCAAGGTCGAGGGAGAGCGGCGGCGCATACGCTTCCAGCCCACGCCGAAGATGTCGTCGTACCTGCTGCACCTGTCGGTGGGAGACCTGGAGCGAGTGTCGCGCACCATCGCTGGCGTGGACGTGGGCATCGTGATGCGTCGCGGAGCGGGCAGCCAGGCGAACTTCGCGCTCGATGCCGCGGCGGAGATCCTGCCCTGGTACAACGAGTACTTTGGTACGCCATACCCGTTGCCGAAGCTCGACATGATTGCGGCGCCGGGCTCGAGCAGCTTCTTCGGCGCAATGGAGAACTGGGGCGCGATCTTCTATTTCGAGCAGCTGCTGCTGGTCGACCCGGCACGCTCGAGCCAGTCCGATCGCCAGGCCGTGTTCGAAGTGATCGCGCACGAGGTTGCACACCAATGGTTCGGCAACCTGGTCACGATGCGCTGGTGGGACGACCTGTGGCTGAACGAAGGCTTCGCCTCGTGGATGGCGAGCCGGATCACGAACGCGCTGCACCCGGAGTGGAATCCGTGGCTGCAGATGGTTGCGAATGCCCGCGAGTACGCGATGCAGCTCGACGCCGGCGCCGCGACGCACGCGATCGTGCGACCCGTCGACTCGATCGAGCAGGCGAACCAGGCATTCGATCCGATCGCCTATTCGAAGGGCGAGACGGTGATTCGCATGATCGAGGCCACCGTCGGCGAGGCGGCCTTTCGGGAGGGAATCCGCAGCTACATGCGCAAGCATGCGTATGCCAATACGATCACCGACGATCTCTGGCAGGAGCTGGCGGCCGCAAGCGGCCAACCGATCACCGAGATAGCGCACGACTTCACGCGGCAGCCTGGCGTGCCGCTGGTCACGGTGTCCGAGCCTGTCTGCTCGGACGGGGAGACCACGATTGAACTCACTCAGTCGCGGTTCGAGACGGACGAGAAGGCCAAGGAGGCCGTCAAGTGGCGGATCCCGATCCGCGCCCGCCCGGTCGATGGCGGGCCCGAGTCCATGGTGATCATGGAAAAGGACTCGCCGGCGAGGCTGCGCATCCCGGGCTGTGGGCCGGTCGTCGTGAACGCGGGCCAGGCTGGATATTTCCGCACGCTGTACCCGGCGTCGCAGCTCGCGCGTCTGCGTGCGAGCCTTCCCCGCATCGACGAAGTTGACGTGCTGGGGCTGCTGAGCGACGCCTCGGCACTCGGTGGCGCGGGACTGATCCCGGCAACGTCGTTTCTGGACCTGGAATATGCGGTACCCGCGGACAGCGATCCCGTGATCTGGACGACGATCGCGTCGAAGCTCGCTGAAATCGACCTGCAGTTCGACGGCTCGACACAGCAGGCGGACTGGCGCGGGCTGGCAAGAGCCCGGATCCGGCCACAATTTGAAAAGGCGGGATGGACACCGAAGCCCGGAGAGGGCGATACGACGGCGCTGTTGCGCGAGAGGCTGATCACGTCGCTCGGTGCGCTCGACGACGAAGCCGTGGTGTCGGAATCGCGTGCACGATTCGTGCGCTCCGAATCCGACCCGTCGGCGTTGCCCGCGGCGATTCGCCAGCCGGTGCTGCAAGTCGCGGCCCGTCACGCCGACGAGACGGTCTGGCAGCAGATGCTCGAGCGGGCCCGCAAGGAGACGAATCCCGTCGAGAAACAACGCATGTACGTGCGGCTCGGCATGGCACTGGATCCATCGCTTGCCGGGCGTGCGCTCGACCTCGCGCTGAGTGGCGAACCGCCGGCCACGGTGTCGCCGGCAATTATCAGCGCAGTGTCCGTGCGTCATCCCGGCCGCGCGTTCGATTTCGCGGTGGCGAACGAGAAGGCCGTACTGGCAATGGTCGAGCAGTCGTCGCGCTATAGCTACATTCCGCAGCTCGCGCGCTTCTCCGAGGACCCTGCCGTTGCAGAGCGGCTACGCGATTACATGCAACGCGCGATCCCGGAGAGCGGACGACAGGACGCCGAGATGGCGATCGCCGAGATCGAGCGGCGCGCGCGAAGCTACGCTTACGCGCGGCCGGAACTGGAGGCTTGGGTCAAGGCACGCACCTCGGGCGGCTGCAAAGCATGTCGCGCCACCAGGGGTTGAATCGCAGCGATCGCCGATGATGACGCCGCAACAGGTTCGCAACTGCCTCGAAACCGGCTTGGCTGCCGTCCTGGAGGCCGGGCCGATCGCGCTCGAGTACTTCCGGCGCGGCGCCGCGGTGGACAACAAGCGGCACGGCGGACACTTCGACCCGGTCACCGAAGCAGACCGCAGGATCGAAACACTGATCCGTGAGCGCCTGTCGGCCGCGTATCCGGACCACAGGATCGTCGGCGAGGAGCACGGCGTTTCCGGTGCCGGCACGACCTACTGGACCATCGACCCGATCGACGGCACCCGCAGCTTCATCAGCGGCCTGCCGACCTGGGGGATCCTGCTCGGGCTCGTCGTGGACGGCAGTGCAGTCGCCGGTATCATGCACCAGCCATTCACTGGCGAGACTTGGTTTGCGGACCCGGAGGCCGGCTCGCGTCACTATCACGGTGGCCGGGAGACGCAGCTTCGCACGCGCGCCGACGCAAGACTCGACGACGCGATCCTCTACAGCACCGACCCACTGATGTTCGCGAACCCGAAGCTCAGGGCTGCGTTCGACCGGCTCGCAGCAAAGTGCCGGCTGGTCCGCTGGGGCGGCGACTGCTACGGCTACTCGCTCGTAGCGCACGGCTGCATCGACCTGATGGTCGACAGCCTGCTGATGCCGTACGACATCATCCCGATGATCCCGATCATCGAAGGCGCCGGTGGCGTCGTGACGGACCTGAACGGCGAGCGGCCCATGCAGGGCGGCACGGTCATCATGGCCGCGAATCCTGCGTTGCACGCCGCAGCCCTCGAACTCATGACGCGGCCCTCGGGCGCGTCATGAAACCGGACCCAGGGAAGATCGAGATGGACCCCGAGATCCGGCCACTGGTCGCAGCGGACCGACAGGAGTGGGAAAGCCTGGCCCGCGCTTACAAGGCGTTCTACCAGACCGTCTTGCCGGACGCGGCCTACGAAAGGACGTGGCAGCGTCTGCTGCAGCAGGACGGCATCCACGGATTCGGCGCGCGCATCGACGGTCGGCTCGTTGGCCTCACTCATTGTCTGCTGCACACCGGCATCTGGACGCCGAAGGTCTGTTATCTTGAAGACCTGTTCGTGGAACCTGCGGCACGCGGGCAGGGCGTCGCTCGAGCACTGATCGATGCGGTTGCGCATTTTTCCCGCGCGGTGGGCGCAACCCGTCTCTACTGGCTCACGCACGAAACGAACGCCACGGCACGCGCCCTCTACGACAAGGTCGCGAAGTACAGCGGCTTCGTCGAGTACGAATATCCCCTTTGAGGTGTCGCTGATGCTGATTCCATTGCGCCGGGCCGTCGTGGCCGCGTGCGCGCTCGCGCTGCTGGCCGGCTGCACCACGCTGCCCGACGGCAGTCGCTGGGGTGCGCGCTCGACGTTCGACGCAGGCTGGAGCCGAGTGGGTGACGCTGCACTGCACGCAGCGGAGAACCCGTGGGTCTGGGTACCACTTGCGGGTGCGGCCGTGCTGCAGATCGACAACTGGGACCAGGACGTGTCGGACTGGGCTTACGACAGCAATCCGGTGTTCGGCAGCGTCCAGAACGCGCAGGACTGGAGCGACTACCTCGAGGTCACCGCCGGCGTCGCATACGTCGGCAGCGTGCTTGCGACACCCGGAGGCGACTACGGCCCCGACTGGTGGAACGCCAAGCTCAAGGGCGGGATGGTCGGGCTAGGGGCGATCGGTGCCGCGAGCCTCACGGTCGAGGGCTTGAAGCAGGTGGTCACGCGCGAGCGTCCGGACGGCAATCCGAGGAGCTTCCCGTCGGGGCATGCAGCGGTGGCGGCCTCGGCAGACACGTTGACCGGGCGCAACCTGCAGTCGATCCCGATGAGCGGCGACGCACGTACCGCCTTCACGGTCGGGGCGGACGTACTGACGTTCGGCACGGCGTGGGCCCGCGTCGAGGCTGGCGCGCATTATCCGTCGGACGTGCTGGTCGGCATGTCGATCGGGAACTTCTTCGGCCTGATGTTCAGCGATGCGTTCCTGAACGATGGGCTGTCGGAGCGACTTGCGCTGGCGTTCGAGCCAGTTCCTGGTGGTGGCGAAGTGGCGTGGAAGCTGAGATTCTGACGGGCCACGGTCAGCCAGGAGCCGTATTTTTCGATGAACAATAGTCTGATAACACTCGCGGCGCTCTTGCTGGCCGGGTGCGCTACTTCGAAAGCCGTCCCGGAAGCGGGAGGCGGGGCGTCGCCCAGAGTCACCGGCACGGTGGCCTATCGCGAGCGAATCGCGCTGCCGCCTTCCGCCGTGATCAAGGTGCAACTCGTGGACGTGTCGCGGGCCGACGCGCCGGCGATGGTGCTCGGCGAGCAGGTCATCCACGCGGGCGGCAAGCAGGTGCCGTTTGATTTCTCAATCGCCTATGACGCGGCGCAGATCGAGGCCAATCACTCGTATGCCGTGCAGGCTCGGATCGAGGACGGTGGCCGACTGCTTTTCATCAATGACCAGCGCTATGCGGTCATCACGCGCGACGCACCGAACGAGGTCAACCTGGTGCTGAAGGCTGTCGGGCCACGGTAGAGCCCGGCCTGCACGCACGGAGGAGGGCCAGGCGTCAGTCCAACGGCAAGGGCACGTTGCCCGGTAGCGCCGGTTCGGGCGCGTCGACCGGGGCACGACGATGCGCGCTGCGCTCTACGGAGCGCCACCACGGATCCACGCGCTCGAAGTGCGCGGGCTCCATTGGCTCACCGAGCCGGGGCATCACGAGCGGCACGCCTCGCTTTGGCCCGAGCGCCAGCAGCGTCTCGGCGGGCTCGTCCCACGCGTGCATCGCAAGGCTGAACGTGCCCCAGTGCACCGGCAGGAAGGCGCTCTTGCCGAGCAGTGACCAGGCTTCGAGCGCATTCTCCGGCCCGAGGTGGATGTGACCCCACGCGGGATGGAACGCGCCGACCTCGAGCATCACCAGGTCGAACGGGCCCAGGCGATCGCGAATGTCCGCGTATTCGCTGGTGAGGCCCGTGTCGCCGCTGAAGAACACGGAATGCTTGCGCGACCGCATCACCATCGACGACCACAGCGTCGAGTTGCGCGACCGCAGGCCTCGTCCGGAGAAGTGCTGCGACGGCGCAGCCGTAATCGTCAGGTCACGCTTCGGGTGCTCGTACGACTCCCACCAGTCGAGCTCGAAGATGCGTGCGGCGGGAACACCCCAGGCCTCGAGATGCGCACCGACCCCGAGCGATGTAACGAACGGCACGTCGCGCTTCACGAGCGCGCGGATCGTCGGGTAGTCGAGATGGTCGTAGTGGTCGTGCGAGATCACCACGACGTCGAGGTCCGGCAGCGCACGCACTGGAACCGGCACCGGTTGAAAGCGCTTCGGTCCGGCCCAGCGTGAGGGCGAGGCACGCGGTCCCCAGACAGGGTCGGTCAGCACGCGCACGCCGTCGATCTCGAGCAGGACAGTCGAGTGCCCGAGCCAGGTTGCGCGCAGCCCGGACCCCGCCTTCTTCCTCCAGCCCGCCGTCGGATCGATCGACGGCAGCGGCCCGTTCGGCACGCGACGGTCGCCGTCGAACAGAAACGCGCTCAGCGTCGGCGCCGCGACGTTCGGCTTCAGCAGGCGCGGGTACAACGGATGCATGTTGCGGAAGGTGCGCCCGTCCCACAGTCGTGAGGCCTGGATTCGCTCGAGGCGCAGCCCGTCCGGCTTCTGTCCCAGTGATTTCATGGTCGTCCAGTGTTGGGGGCGGGAAGGGGAGATGCAACCCGGGCTGCAAAAGACGCGTAACATGCCCCACAGGCCCGGGCAGGGGGAATGGTGTCGGCCAGCACGCGGCCTCCAACAATAGACACTCCATTCGGGGAGAAATTCAGCTGCTCCAGCTGCTCGGCATACCGACGGACGTCAATTCCTCGTACCAGCGCGGGCCGGCCACGGCACCTGCGGCAATTCGCCGTGCGTGGCAGCGATATCAGCAGTTTGGAAACATGGCCACGGAATGTGGCCTCGAAATCGGTCGCGACCTGCAGCTCGAGGACCTCGGTGACGTACCGATCACGGAAACGCCGGCCGATCACGACGTGATTGCTGATGCGGCTGCCGACGCGGCACAGCGTGGGCCGTTGCTCAGCATCGGTGGCGACCACTCGGCGACTTATCCGCTGGTCGAGGGCCTTGCTCGCGTGCACGGCCCACTGAACCTGCTGCACTTCGACGCGCACCCGGACTTGTATCACGACTACGAGGGCAATCCCCGTTCGCACGCGTGTCCGTTCGCACGGATCATGGAACGCAGCCTGGCCAAACGGCTCGTGCAAGTCGGCGTACGGACCTGGAATGCGCATACCCGTGCCCAGGCCGAGCGTTTCGGCGTCGAAGTCGTCGAGTGGGACGGCTTTGCGCCGGATCGAGTACCCATTCCCGACGGGCCGCTGTACGTAACGATCGATCTCGACGCGCTGGACCCGGCGTTCGCGCCAGGAGTCTCGCATCCCGAACCGGCAGGCCTCAGCGTGCGCGACATCGTCGCGACACTCGCCCGCATCCGTTCGCGCGTGGTCGGCGCCGATGTCGTCGAGCTGAACCCGTTGCGCGACGTAAGTGATGCAACCGCCGTGGTAGCGGTGAAACTACTGAAGGAACTGGCCGCCGCGGCGGCGCGTACGCAAGGCCACTGAAGGCTTCGCCGGAACGTCGATCGGGCGTCCTGCTCAGCCTTGAGCCGAAGAGGCCAGTCGCGTCTCGGCAGCCGCGATCATCGCCTTGAAGCGCGGATCGTCTCGCAGCGGATCCAGGTCCGCGTCCACCTTGGCATGGTTCAATCGGTCGATGTACGCGGTCTCGAGCAGCGGGCCGAGGACGTCGATCGCAGCGTCGTACTCTTTCAGCACTGTCAAAGCGCATGCGAAGTTGTAACGCATGTTCATGTTGTCCGGATCGATCAGCAGCGCGCGATTGATCCACTCCTTGGCGCGGGCGGTCTCGCCAAGACGCGCGAGCGCGGTGACACCGTAGCCCATCGCGGCACCATTGCTCGGGTCCCGCTCCAGGATCTTCTCGGCGCGGGCAAACGCAATTCTCGACACGCGCAGGACGGACTGGGTGTCGCCGACGGCCGCGTAGCAGGTCTTCAACATGCTCGGCGAGTTGACGTCCGTCTCCATCAGCGTCATCGCCTTTTCGTAAAAAGGTATCGCGTCGGCCAGGCGATGCTGCCGGATGCGCAGATAGGCGGCTGACTTGTTGACCTCGTAGGACTCCGGATCGAGCTGCAGCGCGACGTCGATCTCGGCAGACGCTTCGTCGTGACGACCATACTGGCTCAGGATCCGCGCCTTCACGGCATGGGCCTCGGCCAGGTTGTTGTCCAGCTCGAGCGCCCGTTCGGCAGCAGCGAGGCCATCATCCACCCGCCGACCGTGCGCGAAATGCATCAGCATCTGCCCGAGCGCCATCAGCGCCCAGGCGCGCGCATAGCCCGGGTCGATTTCCGTGGCGCGGCGGCACATGCGGATACTGGCCTCGGCGCGCCGCGGATCCTGCTCGATGCCGGTGGCATAGTTCTGGCGGGCCATCAGGTACAGGTTGTACGCCTCGACGTTCTCCGTACCGCGCTGCTCGATGGCCTTTTTCTCCTCCGGCAGCAACTTCAGTTTCAGCGCCTTGACGATCGCCTCGGAGATCTCGTCCTGCAACGCGAAGATGTCGTTCAGGTCCCGGTCGTAGCGTTCGGCCCAGACCTGGTTGTCCTTCGCGGCGTCGATCAGCTGCGCGGTGATGCGCACCCGGCCGCCCGCTTTGCGCACGCTGCCCTCCAGCACGTGGCTCACCTTGAGCTGCCGCGCGACCTGTGACACCTCGACTGCCTTGCCCTTGAAGCTGAAAGCGGTATTGCGCGACACGACACCGAGTGCCGAAACCTTGGTCAGGTCCGTGATGATGTCCTCGGTGATGCCGTCGCTGAAGTACTCCTGCTCCGAATCGCCACTCATGTTGGCGAACGGCAGTACGCAAATGGAGATGCCAGCAGGAGCAATGACCGGCGAGGGTGCCGGCGAGGTCGGGCTGACGACCGTGGACTGCGGGGGACGCTGCCGCGTGATCATGGCGCCGAGCGACCGCAGCAATTCCTGGATTGCGGGGCTGGACGGGTTGTCGCCCCACCCATCCAGATTGGTGGTGTGAATCGCCCTCACATCGATCGGCAGTTCCGCGCCTTCGAAGCGCACCGGGACCAGGACGCCCCGATCGGCTGCGTCGCGCGCCTCGCCACGCACCCAGCGCGATTCCACTGAGGTCGGGGTCCAGACCACGACGACCGCGGCCGCGCAGCGGAGCTCGGCGGCGATCTGGCGGTCGAACTCCTGGCCCGCCGCAATCTCAGGATCCCACCAAACGGACCAGCCCTGCGCCTCGATGGCGGCGACCAAAGGTGCAACGCGGGCCTTGTCGCTGCGGGCATAGGAGACGAACACATCCGCCATATCAGAACTCCGAGCCGTCCTTGCGCCTGAAGCCGCCATCTCCGGGCAGGAACATCATGTCGATGTCCGGGTACTCGCCGAAGTCCTCCTCGACGCGAGACCCCATGACCAGGAACTCCGCATCCTGCGTCGATCGATTCTGCAGGCAGTGTCCGTCACGAACCCCCGCCTTGAACCCTGCACAGTCGCCGACGCGCATCAGTTCCTCGCCGGCATCGGTCACGAGCACCAGCTCGCCCTTCAACACGTAAACGAACTCGTCTTCGTGCGAGTGCCAGTGGCGCTGGCTGGACCAGGCACCCGGCGGCAGCTTCACCAGGTTGACGCCAAACTGGGTGAGTCCCGCCGCATCGCCAAGACGCAGCCAGCTGCGCTGGCGGACCGGAACGTCATGAGGCGACGGATAGCGCGTGCCGGATCCAGCGGGCGCCTTGTTCTTGTCGATCTTGGCCATCTTCGTCTCCCGACCTGATTCGCGCGAAATCATCGCACGGCTGCGTTCACGGTGGCGCCTATTCGTCGCCGGCTTCCCGCGCCTTGCGAGCCTCGCGGACCACGGTTTCCAGTGCCTCGAGAAACCGCGACCGGTCCTTCGGGCTGAACGGAGGCGGGCCGCCGCCGACGCCGTATGCGCGCAGTTCGCTCATCAGCTCGCGAGTGGCGAGCGCATCGCCGATGTTGTCGTCCGTGAATCGCTGGCCGTTCGGCTTCAGCACCCGCGCGCCTTGCTTAAGGCAGCGCGAGGCGAGGGGAATGTCGGACGTGATCACGACATCGTCGTGCTTCACCTGCTCGGCAATCCAGTCGTCGGCGGCATCAAACGCTCCAGACACCACTTGCACGCGGATGCGCGGGCCACGCGGGACCGCGAACCACGCATTGGCGACGAACACGACGGACAACCCATGCCGTTCCGCGACCCTCACAGTCTCGGCCTTCACCGGGCAGGCATCCGCATCGACGAATACGTGCGGGTCAGCCCTCACCTGGCGTCCACTCCCAGCAGCACCTGCCGCAGCCAGCGCCCGATCTCCGCTATCTCGGCTGCGCAGACCTCGTGCTGCATCGGGTATTCGTGCCATTCGACCCGGTAGCCGTTCGCAGTCAGTGCGTCCCGCGCTTCGAGCCCCATCGTCACCGGGACCACCGGATCGAGACGCCCGTGGCACAGGAGCAGGGGTACGTCGGAGCTCGCTGCCGACTTCTCGGCTTCGATCTGCTCCGGAAACGGCAGATAGGCGGACAGCGCCATGATCCCCGCGAGTCGTTCCGTGAACCGAAGGCCAGCGCTCAACGCAACCGCACCACCTTGCGAGAACCCGGCCAGCACGACCCGGGACGCCGGTATGCCGCGCGCCATCTCGGCGTAGAGATACTTCTTCATTCGCGCGATGGATTCAGCGAGACCCGCGGCATCGGCGCGTCCCGCCGGCGTGAAGGCCTTGATGTCGTACCAGGCTCGCATCACGTAGCCGGCGTTCACCGTGACGGGACGGAGCGGGGCATGCGGGAACACGAAGCGGACGGGCAGCGTGACCGGCAGGCCAAGCTCCTCGACCACGGGCACGAAGTCCCAGCCGTCGGCGCCCAGGCCGTGCAGCCACACGACCGTGCCAAGGGCCGGGGAGGCCGGTTCGAGTACGATCTCGTGCTCGGTCTGGCTTTGCGTGTACGTCGTCACGGCCCGCATTCTACGCAAAGGGCGAGATCGGGCTGTCCATGTCTCGAGCAGCCGGGCATCGACGACGTGTTCGATTGCGTCCAGCGGTTCTACAATCCGCGCCACCGGCCTGCCGGCGTAACCACCCCGAGCCATGTACCTGCCCAGTCATTTCCGCGAAGAGCGCCTCGAACTGCTGCACGAGTTCATCGAGCGCCACCCGCTCGGCGCGCTGGTCGTCGCCGCGAACGGCGGACTCACCGCGGATCACCTGCCGATGCTGCTGGCGCGCCGCGACGGATCGAAGGGCACGCTGCGCGGCCACCTGGCACGCGCAAATCCAGCCTGGCAATCCATCGCACCCGGATCGGAGGTGCTCGTGATCTTCGGCGGCGCGAACGCGTACGTGTCGCCGTCCTGGTACGCAGAAAAAGCGCGGACCGGCAAAGTCGTGCCGACCTGGAACTACGCCGTCGCCCACGTACGCGGCCGAATCGGGTTTTACGACGATGCGACCCGACTGCATGCGCTGGTCTCTGCACTCACCCGTCATCACGAGCGGACGCAACCGACGCCCTGGTCCGTCGACGACGCGCCGCAGCCTTACGTGCAGGCGCAGCTGCGCGCGATCGTTGGCTTCGAAATCACGATCCTCGACGTCGTCGGCAAGTTCAAGGCGAGCCAGAACAGGTCCGAGGCCGACCGCGCCGGCGTGCGCGACGCGCTGCAGTCCAGCCACGCTGCCGGGGTTGACGAACTCGTCCGTCCGCCTCGCTAGGCGCCACGCATCACCAGCAAGTAGACTATTCTTCGCAAGCGCTGCAGGTGCGCAACTTGCGCATGAATCTACATCATTATGCCGATCAACCTTAAAGACTGGATCCGCGACGTTCGCGGCAAGCGCGAGCCGGAAGAGGTGTATGTCGATTCCACTACGGTCCCGGAAGAACCGGAAGGTCCTTACCGTGCGCGCCAGGAGAAGGCGGCGCAGGAGCGCGTCGTGGAGGGGATCGAGGTGACCGAGCGGGAGACTGTGTCTGGCGAGTTGCGCCTCCTTTTCCAGATCCACTGCCCCTGCGGGCATCGATGGGAAACTGAGCAATTCCAGCGAATGACCATCTGCCCGAAGTGCGGCCGCGCAGTTATCGTCAACGTTCCCACTCTCCCGACCGAGTAGCCACTTGGCCGACAGGGAGACCACGAATGAGCACAGCACTGATCACCGGCGCCGCAGGCGGTATTGGGTTCGAACTGGCGCGACAACTTGCTGCGCGCGGCACGACCGTGATCGCCACATGCCGCAAGGCGAGCGCGGAACTCGCGCAGCTGCCGGTGCGCGTCGAGGCGGGCATCGACCTCGCGACCGATACGGGCTGCGCCACACTCGCCGCGCGCGTGGCCGGCGTACCGCTTGATCTCGTCATCCATAACGCTGGAGTGTTGTCCGAGGAGTCACTCGATTCGCTGGACGACGCTGCCGCCGCGCGCATACGCCACCAGTTCGATGTCAACGCGCTGGCGCCGCTGCGCCTGACAGCGCTGTTGGCCCCGCAACTCACCCGCGGTGCGAAGCTGGTATTGATCACGAGCCGCATGGGCTCGATCGCCGACAATACCTCCGGCGGCTACTACGGCTATCGAATGTCGAAGGCGGCGCTGAACGCGGCAGGACGCTCACTGGCGCACGACCTCGCCCCGCGCGGCGTGGCGGTCGTGCTGCTGCACCCGGGCTTCGTGCAGACACCGATGACCGGTGGACGCGGCGACGTCGACGCCGCGACCGCCGCGGGTAATCTCCTTTCACGGATCGACGAACTCACGCCGGCCACCAGCGGCAGTTTCCTGCACGCGAACGGCTCGCCACTTCCCTGGTAACGATCGCCCGCCGACCGCCGTGAATTCACGGCGCAGCCAGTTGAAACTCGGCTATAACCGGAGATAAACGTTTTTTGAATCAAAGGCTTGTTGTCGCCGTCACAAAACTGTTATTGCACCGCAGCAAATCCGGCGTAGTCTGGCCGTCGGTCAAACCACGGGTCATCGCGGACCCACGGAGCTGCAAATGGAACGGGGCTGGATCGATACCGTACAACTGCTGGGGCTCGACATAGCCGCACTGGTCATCGTCGTTCTGATAGGCCTCTCGGCCATTACTGCACGCCTGGCGATGGACCCGGCTGAGTCCGCCCTGCCGGCGCTACTTGCCCGCCTGCAGGCCTGGCGTTCAGGCACACACGAACCGTCGATGACAGAAGCTGCCGGCGCAAGCGTGCAGCCGGCTGCAGCCGCGGTGGAACCAGAGACGGTGACGGCGGAGTGGCTCGACCGCCTGCTGACCGGCGATCGACCGCAAGGCGCACCAGCGTCCCGGACCGCGCCGACCCGGCTCACTGCTCCTTCCGGGGAGAAGGAGGTCGCCTGAGGCTTTCAGTCACCGTGAATATGAAGTCCTTGAAGGTGCCGATGCTGCGCGACAAGAAGATCGCGCTCGTAGCACACGACAACAAGAAGCGGGACTTGCTGGAGTGGGCCACGTTCAACCGTGACCTGCTGGCGCATCACGAGGTGTTCGCCACGGGCACCACCGGCGGCATCCTGGAACAGCGACTGGGTTTCGAAGTCCATCGACTGCAGAGCGGTCCGCTCGGCGGCGATCAACAGATCGGTGCCAAGATTGCCAGCAAGGAAATCGACTTCCTGATCTTCTTCTGGGATCCGCTGGAACCGCAGCCTCACGACCCGGACGTCAAGGCACTGTTGCGCATGGCGGTGGTCTGGAACATTCCGATCGCGTGCAATCGGGCGACCGCCGACTTCATGATCTCCTCGCCGCTGATGGACGGGGAATACGATCGCCTCGTGCCGGACTACGAGCAGTACCGCAGCCGGCGGATCGAATGGGGCGTGCCAGCAGAATCGAGCAGCGGCGAAGCCCCGCCCAAAGGTGAGCGACAGCGCAGCTAGTCGCGAACTTCTGCTCGCAGCAGCGTCCGCCCTACGTTTCCCACCCTCCGTACCGCACGGCACGCGCTCAGCGGTTGACCATGTCCTCGGTCATCCGCTCGAGCGCCCGGCGGATCGATGCCTGCAGATCGGCTGAGACCGCGCAGTCGTCGAGCGCGCGGTACATGCAGGATAACCATTGGTCGCGAATCGCTGCGTCGATCGGGATCGGCGCGTGCACCATCACCATGCAGCGCGAGTCCTTGCGCTGGAAGTAGACCGGTGGCCCACCGAGCCAACTGGTCATGAACTCGGTGAGTCGCTCGCGCATCGGCCCCAGGTCCGGTGCGTGCATCGCCCGCAGTGGTGCGACCGCCGGGTCCGACTGCATCAGGTCGTAGAAGCGGTCGACGATGCGGCGCAGCGCTGCTTCCTCGCCAATGCGCTGGTATAGAGTGGGTTGAGGCGTCGCAGACACGTGGCAGCTCCCGCACGAAGGGTCCTCCCGTCACTGAAACATGCGGTGCGCCAGGTTCGCGTCCGAAGAAGCCGCAATACCTGCAACGCCGATCTGTCCGTCAGCGCGTGAGCCCCAGGAAGTGGTGCATCCGTTCGAGCTCAGCGGCAAGGCCCGTGCGAAACGCGGCGTCCTTGGGCTCGACCCCGGTGCTGTAGCCGAATGAACTCGTGAGCGCGCCGTCCTGGACTGCCACATTGCCCCAGCCGACCACCCGGTCGTGCCACAGCAGCGGCAGCGCGTAGTAGCCGAGCTTTCGCTGCGGCGCCGGCGTGTAGGCCTCGAATCGGTAGCGCCAGCCCCAGAAGATCTCGAAGCGATGGCGGTCGTGCACGATCGGATCGAACGGTGTCAGCAGGCGTACGGCGTCGTCCGGACGCCAGCGGCGCGAGGCGGGGTTCTCCGTCACCGGCCAATACCAGTCCTGCGAGTCCACCCGCGCGTGTGCGAGTCTGTGTTTCGCCCGCGCCAGGGCTGCAGACCGCCGCGCCCGCCATTGCGGGACCCCGCCACACAGCAGGCTCAGCAGGTGACCGAGGCTGCGCGAAGGCAGGGGAGCGTACTTGTTGACCACGATGTCCACGAGCGCATCCAGCCGCTGATCGATCGTGGCATTGTCCTGCGGCGCCGCAGTCGCGCAGTCCCGCGCCGCGTACACGCGGGTCCCACATTCACGTCGCACCACGCGCAGCAGCCCCCGATAGTGCATCTCGTCCAGCAGTTGCGTGCTGGCGTTCGATGAACCACCGAACCAGTTGGTCGTCTTGCCATGCGCAAACTGCGCATCGACCTCGCGTGGATGCACCGCACCGCGCTCCCGAACGAACTCAAGCACCGCGTCAGCCTGCTGCCACCGCCTGACAGTCCACGTGCGCCGAGTCGTGCGTGGATGCATCAGCTCGCTGTGTGCGCGCGGCAGGAACCCGTAGTTGACGAAGAAGTCCTCCTCCAGCGCCGACCGCGGATAGCGACGTTCGAGATCGCCCGCTCGATAGTCATGCACGCGGTGACGCAGCGTGAGGTCCTGGGCGCGCGCCGGGGCCCGAATCGGATCGGCCTGCACGAACCCGAGCTTCTGAATTGCCCGGCCGAGCGTCGTCGGTCTAAACAGCGATCGAGCGACCGCGTAGCGGCGCAGTTGTTCTGTGGTAATCGGCACGCGGTCGTCAGGCACTTCGCGGTCGGGCGGGTCGGATAGATTAACCCGGCCGGGCTGGACCACGCGTCCGGGCCTCGCCGGGGCGTCTACCCATCCTTCGCCTCCGCATTCGCTACACTTTCCAATTTGCGAGCAGACGACCCTGCCACAGCGAGCACCCCACATGGCGACTGTCACAACCCTTTCTCGCCAGACGATTCTGCTCCTCGCCGCCGCCGCGCTGCTCGTCGCAGGCTGCGCGCATGCGCCAGCGACCCCCACGCCGCACGAAGCCCCTCCGGCCGCGGTGCCGAACCTCTTCGACACCCAGCGCGCCATCGACGAATACGTCGACTCCGGCCGCTACCAGTCGGACGTCGCCGCCATGGTGTCCGAGGCGCGCAGCTGGCTCGAGCAGCGCGCGCCGGCGGTGAAGAAGCCGGCCATCGTCCTAGACATCGACGAGACCTCGCTCTCCAACTGGCCCGCCTTCCGCGTGAACGGATGGTCGCGCATCCAGAACGGCGACTGCGACCTCGACAAGGGGCCCTGCAACATCCGCAAGTGGCAGGAGATGGGCCGGGCCGAGGCGCTACCCGCAACGCTCGCTCTCGTGCAGCGAGCGCAGGCGCTCAGCGTCGCGGTCTTCTTCATCACCGGGCGACCCTCCGGACTGCAAGCGGCGACGGAACGCAACCTCCGCGAGCAGGGTTACTCGTTCACGCGCGTGATCCTGAGGCCTGCGGGGACGTTCCACAGCGCAGCCGACTTCAAGGCCCCGGCCCGCTGCGAGATTGAGCGGGAAGGCTACTCGGTGGTGCTCAGCATGGGTGACCAGCGCAGCGACCTCGATGGCGGCTGCGCCGAGCGCGGTTTCAAGTTGCCGAACCCGGTCTACTTCCTTCCCTGACCCTCAGGCAGACGGCCGGCGTCGACTAGATCTTCAGTACCAGGCGCAGCCGACGCACCTTCGGCGCGCGGCCAGCAAGAAAGCCGATCAGCAACAGCCGCAATTGTGTGCGGTGCACGAACGTGTTCATCAGTCACCCCCCGTCCCGATCCGCCGCGCCTGTGGCATCGACCACGCGCGGCACCTGCTGTTTACATCAATGGCGGGGCACCGATATGACGTGTTTGTTATGACCTCATAATGTCGCGGCCCGCCGCCACCATCCCCGCAAACTCCGTCGCAAATCGATGCGCGTCCCCCGGCCACCGCGCCGAGAGATACTGCCCATCCCGCACCGTGAAACCGCTGTCGAGATTCCCGGGCGCATCCCGCGTCGTGCTCATCGGCCCGCGAACGAAATCCCTCGGCGCCGCGAGTGCGGCCGTCACTTCGTCCTCGACCGTGGTCGGATAGGTGCGGTAGTAACTGCCGAGCCACGCACAGGTCAGCGACCACGCGGTGAGTTCCATCGGCTTCGTCAGCGCGGTTGTCTTCCGGCCATGCAGCACCGACCGGCCATCTGCGGTGCGTGAACGCGCCGCGAGCACCACGCCATGGCAGATTGCGCCCACCGCAAGGCGCGCAGCAAACGCGGCCGCGACTAGCGACTGCAGATCCGTCGACTCGAGATACGGCCGCATTCCCCGTGCGTGCCCACCGGGCAGCAGCAGGCCCTGGAAGTCGGAGATGCGCGCCTCGGACCAGGTAATTGGCCGCAGGAATTCCGGACTCGACGCCATCGCGGCGTAGGCCTGGCGGCCGTTTTCATCGGCCATCAACACTCGGGCAAGCACGCCCAGGCCCCGCCCGGTCAGGATCCGCGGATCAGCCGTGCCGGGTCTTCCGTCGGGCGTCGCGAACACGACGCTGTGCCCGAGCTCTCGAAGCGTCTTCCACGGCACCGCCGCTTCGGTCGGATCGAAATCCTCACTGGGGATCGGCACCAGCAGCGTCGGCATCGATCACTCCCACGCGACGGCGGTGAATATCGCCCCGCCGCGTCGTTGGACTAATCCCGTAGTTAATGAGATTCGACGCGGCGAGACGATCGCGCTTGACACGCGCGCGCATTCTGCAGAACCGCAGTAGGTGCGTCCAGCGGCAGGGCAGGGCACGCCGTCGCGCTCCGCCTGGTCTCGCCGGCTTCCAGCGATCGGGTCAGCTCGTCGCGAGATGAAACTTCGCGCGCAGGAACTCCGTGAACGCACGGCACTTGGCCGGCAGCCAGCGCAGCGGCCGGCCGCCGGACGCAAGCGGCGCGTACGGCATCAGCAGCATCAGTGCGAAGTACACGAGAATCACGCCGCCACCGGAGAGCAGCAGCAGCAGCACCGCAAAGACCCTCAGCGCCGACACGTTCAGTCCGAAGTAGCGCGCAAACCCCAGGCACACGCCGCTGATCAATGCGCCGTCGCTGACCTGCTGCAACTGACGCGCTGCACCGGGCGTCACGTGCTCAGCAGCCGCCGGTGAAGCACCGGGCACCTGCACCGATCCGATCTCCTGCAGAGCCGCTTCCAGTTCCGCTAGCGTCACGACACGTCGATCCGGTGGCAAGCGGCGCGTGCACTGGTCGGCCACGGCCTGCTCGAGGTCACTCAGGATTTCCTGCGGATCAGGGTCGCCCTCGAGCAGGGTCGCCGACTCGGCGAGGTACTGCTCCAGGCGCGCATGCGCTGCGTCGTCGAATTGCAGAGTGCTGCGATTGAGACGGACAGTGGTTGAAATGCGTTGCATGGCTCAGTGTCCGATTTCCGCGATCGTACGGTTGATCAGGTTCCAGTATTCGTCCAGCGCCGTGAGTTGTGCCCGGCCAGCGTCGGTCAGCCGGTAGTACTTGCGCGGCGGTCCGGCGTCCGATTCCTGCCACTCATATTGCACGAGATCCTCCCGGCGCAACTTGCTCAGCAGGGGATAGAGCGTGCCTTCCTGTGTCGTGAACTCGGTACCGGCGAGCCTGCGCAGGATGTCTGGCACATACATGCTCTGGGCACCGACGATTTTCAGCACCAGGAACTCCAGGAGTCCCTTGCGGATCGGTGCGAGCTTGGATGCGTCAGTCATGATCTTTAAAACAGGTACCTTGTGCTATTAAGGTACCTGTTCCCAAAGCAGTCGTCAAACCCCTTCACTGCAAACAAGTCAGCCCACGATCGCGGCTCTGAATCCCAATCGACGCCTGAAGCGAAAGTTCGACCGCAGAACGCGTCCAACACCGATCCTGACCAAACCGTCAGGCATCATGTCCGCCTGATCGCATGACCGCCCTCATTGCGACGGCCCGCTGGAGAATCTTCCGATGCACAGTCTCTTTGAACCGACCACGCTCGCCGGCCTGCCGCTGCAGAACCGCATCGTCATGGCGCCACTGACGCGAAATCGCGCCGACGCGATGGGCGTGCCGCAGCCCTTCGTCCGCGACTACTACTCGCAGCGCGCCAACGCCGGATTGATCATCTCCGAGGGCACCCAGACGAGCTTCGCCGGCCAGGGTTACTGCCGCACGCCCGGCATGCACACGCCTGAACAGATTGCCGCATGGAAGCGCGTGACCGACGCGGTCCACGCGCGGGGCGCGAAGATGTTCATGCAGTTCATGCACTGCGGCCGTATCGCGCATCCGCTCAATCGACAGATCCCAGACTTGCCGGTGGCGCCTTCGGCGGTGAAACCGGCCGGCCAGATGTGGACAGACCAGCAGCAGCTGCAGGACTTCCCGACCCCGCGCGCGCTGGAAACCGCGGAGCTGCCGGCGCTGGTCGCGGAATTCGTCACCGCGGCACGCAACGCACGCGCAGCGGGCTTCGACGGCGTGGAACTGCACGCCGCGAACGGTTACCTGCTGAACCAGTTCCTCGCTTCGAACACCAACCTTCGCACGGACGGTTACGGCACGTCGGTGAACGGGCGCATCCGCTTCGTCGTCGAAGTCGTGGCAGCAGTCGCTGCCGCAATTGGTGCGTCACGCACCGCGATTCGCGTTTCGCCCGGCCACATGTTCAACGACATCGTCGACGCCAATCCGCTCGAGACGCACGTCGCGCTGCTCGATGCGCTGCCGACCGCGGACATGGCCTACGTGCACGTGATGCTGGCGGACGCATTCAGCCCGCAGCTGAACAACGCGGGCGACCCGCAGGCACTGCTGCGCACGCTGCGCGCACACGTCAAGGGCTCGTTGATCGCGGCCGGCAACCTGACGCTGGAGAGCGCCCAGGCACACCTCGACTCAGGACTGCTGCAGCTCGCCGTGTTCGGTCGGCCGTTCATCGCCAACCCGGATCTCGTCGAGCGGCTGAAGATTGGCGCGCCGCTGGCGGCCCCGCGCGCGGAGCTGTTCTACACCGCCGATGCGGCAGGCTACAGCGATTATCCGGCGCTGGCTGCCTGACGGCTTCACACGCATCCGTCGCCGGACAGGGTCAAAGCACCAGTCGAAGTCGCCGAACCTTCGGCGCGCGGCCGGCCATCATCCCGAGCAGAACGACTCGAAGTCGTGTGCGGTGAAAAAACAGGTTCATGATCGTTCTCCCCCCGTCGGCGCCCACGCCTGGTCACAGGATGACCACGACGCCGGCAAACGGGACTCTCTCGTTGTAATGTGGATCGCAGCGCCCGAGGGCCGAATCGAGACCTGCGGCAGGATCGCCGCGGGCGTCAGTTCGTTCCCCGGATTAACTCGGACAGGGGCCGGGCCGACGAGTTCAATGGACAGAGCCATTGCTCCCCGACCCGACCCGCTGCGCACAGGGTCACCACGCGCAGCAGGACCACTGTCTACACGAGTCGCATGCCGCACTGGTGACGATTGAGCAGCGACCTGTCGATACTGCGACCCGCCGCACGCATTCCGGTCGTCCGTCAAATAGTCACCGCCCGGCTGTCGAACTCTCGTCGCCAGTCGGCGAGCTTCGCCCGGTTGTCGTGATCCCAGGGATGGAACGTCGGCCGGAACCAGTCGCGATAGCGGGGCCCGAGCCGGCGGAAGAGGCCGGGTGAACCGAACAGGAACCGCAGCACCCGCCAGCGCGCAGTCCAGCGGCCCATGCCATCGGCCTCTAGCAGTGCCGCCGCGTAGCGCGTGATGTTGACCGCGAAGTGCGCGCTGACGAATGCCATGAGGCGAGCGCGAAACCGGAAACGCCGCGCCGCAGTCCATTCCTTCGTCACCACGTTGAAGACGTCGAACGCAACCGCCTTGTGCTCGGTCTCCTCCATCGCATGCCAGCGCCAGAGGCGAGCCATTTCCGGTGGCGTCCGCGCCCAGAGTTCCGGATACCCGTCGAACGTGTCAGCGAGCATCGCCGTGAAATGCTCCAGCGCGATCGTGACGCCGAGCATCCGCATCGGCCCGAGCTTGCGCAGGAAGGCGAGGCGCTTGCGCACCGAGCCTTCTATCCACTCGACCGGATAGCGGTCGCGGTCGAGGGCGGCGTTCAGCGCGGCATGCTCCCGCGAGTGGATGGCCTCCTGCGCGATGAATGCGCGTACGTCGTCCGCCAGCTTCCCCTGCACCTCGCCCCGAAACTTGCGCACCGCGTCAATGAAGAGTCGCTCTCCCTCGGGGAACGTGAGCGACAACGCGTTGAACACGGCCGTCGCGACCGGATCACCGCCGAGCCACGCCTGGGCCGGGCCAGAGTCGATATGGAAGTGAACGTCGCGCGGAATCACGACGACGTCAGCCGGCGTATGCATGGTCGAGCGGGCTCTCAGGTTCTGGCGTGCGGGGCAGGAGGCACCCCACCAGGCTCATTTTGCTGAGATCCCTCGGCCGCGTCCATCGACGGCGCAGCCTCGAGGACGGTCAGGTCCGGCTCGTCATGGGCGTATTCCGGGCGAAATGACCGGCCTCGATTCCGCTCGGGAGCAGCCGGGCCGTGGATCATCGTGCAATGACGTAAAATCGAGCCCATGTCCATCCATGTAGCGCTGACGCACGAGACCCGTTATCGATACCACCAGTTGGCGACGCTGGGGCCGCAGGTCATCCGCCTCCGGCCCGCGCCGCATTCCCGCACCCGGATCCTCAGCTACGCGCTGCGCGTCGAGCCTGCCGAGCACTTCCTGAACTGGCAGCAGGATCCGCTTGGCAACTACCTTGCCCGCATCGTGGTTCCCACGAAGACCCGCGAGTTCCGCCTGCAGGTGGACCTCGTAGCCGAAATGGCGGTGTTCAATCCGTTCGACTTCTTCCTCGAGCCCGAAGCCGAGCAATATCCGTTCGCCTACGAGGCGCGCACGGCCAAGGAACTGGAGCCTTACCTCGAACTCGAGAGTGCCGGCCCGCTGCTGACGGAGTGGCTACGCAAGATCGATCGCGGCCCGGTCGCAACGGTCAACTTCCTCGTCGAACTGAACCGGCAACTGCACCAGCACGTCGACTACGTGATCCGGATGGAGCCGGGCGTGCAGACCTGCGAGCAGACACTGTCCAGCCGCAAAGGGTCCTGCCGCGACTCTGCCTGGCTGCTCGTCCAGATCCTGCGGCGCCTTGGGCTCGCCGCTCGTTTCGTGTCGGGTTACCTCATCCAACTCAAGCCGGACGTCGCGGCACTCGACGGGCCCTCCGGCACCGACAAGGACTTCACCGACCTGCACGCCTGGGCCGAGGTATACCTGCCTGGTGCTGGCTGGGTCGGCCTCGACGCCACGTCGGGCCTGCTCGCGGGCGAGGGCCACATTCCGCTCGCGTGCGCGCCGCACCCAAGCGGCGCTGCGCCGATCACCGGCATGTCGGACGCGGTGAACGTCGACTTCTCGTTTGCGATGCATATCGAGAGGATTTTCGAGACGCCGCGCGTGACGCGCCCGTACACCGACGACGAATGGTCGGCGATCGATGCGCTCGGGCGATCCGTCGACGAACAACTCGCGCAGGGCGACGTACGACTGACGATGGGCGGCGAACCGACGTTCGTCGCCATCGACGACGTCGACGCTCCGGAATGGAATACTGCCGCGCACGGGCCCCACAAGCGTGCGCTCGCCGCCACGCTGATCCAGCGGCTGCGCGATCGGTTTGCGCCGGGCGGCCTGCTGCACTTCGGCCAGGGCAAGTGGTATCCGGGCGAGTCATTGCCGCGCTGGGCGTTTGCCCTGTACTGGCGCGGCGATGCGCAACCGCTGTGGCGCGATGCGCGGCTGATCGCGAACGAGCAACGCAAGGGCGACGCGACGCTCGAGGACGCGAAACAGTTCACCGAGACGCTGGCCACGTTGCTCGGCGTCGATCCGGACCTGCCGGTGCCAGCATTCGAGGACCCGGTCCCGTACCTGACGCGCGAGCAACGGCTGCCGGACAACGTCGATCCGTTCGACTCCAAGCTCGAGGATCCCGAGGAGCGCGCGCGCCTGGCCCGCGTGTTCGAGCGCGGGCTCGCTGCGCCTGTAGGTTATGTGCTGCCGCTGCAGCGCTGGAACGCGCCGCACCAGCGAGCCTGGTACAGCGAGCGCTGGACGACGCGACGCGGCCGGCTGTTCCTGGTGCCGGGCGATTCGCCGATCGGCTTTCGGTTGCCGCTCGAATCGCTGCCGCACGTGCCGAAGGAGACCTACCCGTATTTCATGCCGGCAGACCCATTTGCGCCGCGAGCGCCGCTGTCGGGTCCGGAGCCGGATGACGATGGCCAGCTGGCGGTGCAGCACCGGGCGGCGGCGGGCGCTGATCCACAACGCGTGATGGAGCAGGGCGGCGCCGCCGGGGCCGGTGGCGTAGCGCGCACCGCGCTGGCGGTCGAGCCTCGGGACGGGAGGCTGTGCGTGTTCCTGCCGCCGACCGAAACTGCCAACGACTACGTCGAACTGATCGGTTGCGTGGAGGACGCGGCGGCCCGGATCGGGCGGCCTGTGCACGTCGAGGGCTACACGCCGCCCGCGGATGAGCGACTCAACGTCATCAAGGTCACGCCCGACCCCGGCGTCATCGAGGTCAACGTTCACCCCGCGCGCACCTGGCCGGAGCTGGTCTCGATCACCTCGACACTGTACGAGGAAGCACGGCTCAGCCGCCTCGACGCGCAGAAGTTCATGGTCGACGGCCGCCATACCGGCACGGGCGGCGGCAACCACGTCGTGGTCGGCGGTGCAACGCCGGCCGACAGCCCCTTCCTGCGCCGACCCGCCCTGCTGCGCAGCCTGATCACATACTGGCAGAATCACCCGGCGCTCTCGTTCCTGTTCTCGGGACTTTTCATCGGCCCGACCAGCCAGGCGCCGCGGATCGACGAGGGACGCCACGACCAGCTGCACGAACTCGAGATTGCGTTCCAGCAGATGCAGCAGGCGGCCGGCTCGGGGCCGGTCGCGCCGTGGGTCGTCGACCGTCTGCTGCGCAACATCCTGATCGACGTGAGCGGCAACACGCACCGCACCGAGATCTGCATCGACAAGCTGTATTCGCCCGACGGGCCGACCGGCCGCCTCGGCCTGGTCGAGTTCCGCGCGTTCGAGATGCCGCCGCACGCGCACATGAGCCTGACGCAGCAGCTGCTGCTCAGGGCGATGATCGCGCGGTTCTGGCGGACCCCTTACACACAGCGCCTCGTGCGCTGGGGCACCGCGCTGCACGACCGGTTCATGCTGCCGCACTTCGTCTGGCAGGATTTCCGCGACGTGCTGCGCGACATGCGGGACGCGGGCTTCGACCTGCAGGATCGCTGGTTCGAGCCGCACTTCGAGTTCCGGTTTCCGCGTTACGGCGCTGTAGAGCGCGGCGGGGTCGAGCTCGAGCTGCGCCAGGCGCTCGAGCCCTGGCACGTGCTGGGCGAGGAGGGGAGCGTGGGCGGCACTGCGCGCTACGTCGACTCGTCGCTCGAGCGGCTGCAGGTGCGGGCACGCGGCGTCAATCCCGATCGTCACGTGGTCGCCTGCAATGGCCGCCGGGTGCCGCTGCGGCCTACGGACATCGCGGACGAGGCCGTGGCCGGTGTCCGGTTCCGCGCGTGGCAGCCTTCACGCTGCCTGCACCCGACGATCCCGGTGCACGCACCGCTGGTGGTCGAGATCCTCGACGCGTGGTCCGGCCGCTCGCTCGGCGGGTGCACGTATCACGTCGCCCATCCGGGCGGCCGCAATTACGAGACCTTTCCGGTCAACTCGTTCGAGGCCGAGAGCCGCAGGCTCGCCCGCTTCTCGGAACTCGGCCACTCGCCGGGTCCGGTTCCGCTGCCCCGCGAAGAAGTGGATCCCGAGTTTCCGCTGACGCTGGATCTGCGACGCATCTCTGCCTGACCCTTCGAGGAGCGCGAGCCTTGAGTTCCCTGATCGAGCCACAGCCGAAAGCGACCGACGCGACGCTCGCGCCGCAGTTCGACGCGTACCGGCCGTTGCCGGGCGTCTTCGACGAAATGAAGACCGCAGATGGCCAGCTGCGACCGCACTGGCTGAAGCTCGTCGAGACCCTGCGGGCCGTGAGTCCAGCCGAGATGGATGCACGCTGGAAGCGTGTCGAGCGGATCCTCTACGAGAACAGCCTCACGCACGACATCCACGGCATGGGTGGTGCGGCAGCGCGGCCGTGGCACCTCGATCCGCTGCCGCTGCTCGTTTCGGCAGACGACTGGCGCCGCCTGGAAGCAGGGCTGATCCAGCGGGCGCGGCTGCTCGATGCCGTGCTGGCGGACTGCTATGGCGAGCAGCGCCTGATGCTGGAGGGCCGCCTGCCCGCGTCGCTGGTGCTGGGCAACCCGCAGTTCCTGAGGCCGTGTCACGGCGTGCCCGTAAGCGGCGGTCGGCGCCTGCACTATTACGCGGCGGACGTGGGACGCGCGCCCGACGGCAGCTGGTGGGTACTGAAGGATCGTTGCGAGTCTCCGGTGGGCGGCGGCTACGCCCTGGAGAACCGCATCGCACTGCGAAACTGCCTGCCGGACGAATTCGCCGCCAACCGCGTGCTGCAGTTGGCGGGTTTCTTCCAGTCGGTGCACGACGGCCACGTTGCGCTCTCCAGCCAGGCCGAGCCCCGCATCGTCGTGCTGACGGCCGGACCCAGTGCGTCGGGGTACTTCGCCCATTCGTATCTCGCGCGCTACCAGGGCTACGTGCTCGCGGAAGGCGCAGATCTCACGGTCCGCGACAATCGCGTGTACCTGAAGACGCTCGAGGGCCTGCGCCCGGTGGACGTGATAATCCGCCGCGTCGAGGCCGCGTCGTGCGACCCGCTCGAGCTGCGCAGCGATTCGCCGCACGGCGTGCCCGGCCTGGTCGAGGCCGTGCGCGCCGGGACGGTCAGCATCGTCAACGCGCTCGGCAGCGGGCTGGCCGACACCGAGAGCCTGATGCCGTTCCTGCCCGGGCTCTGTCATGACCTGTTGCAGGAAGATCTGCGTCTGCCGTCGCTGGCGACCTGGTGGTGCGGCCACGACGATGCGCGCGACTACGTGCTGCGAAATCTCGATCTGCTCGAGACGCGGGACGTCTTCCACCGCGGCGCCAGCGAGGCCGGCACCCAGAATCCCGACGGCGCGGAAGCGTGGCGGGTCGGCGGGCCGGCGGACCTGATTGCGCGGCGGGGATTCGCTTACCTGGCCCGCGAACCGATGCGGCTGTCGACGACGCCGGTGATGGGGCCGCAGGGCTTGCGCCCGGTGCCCTTCGCATTGCGCGTCTTCGTCGCAGCGTCCGCGGACGGATATGTCGTGATGCCCGGTGGCCTCGCAAGGCTCTGCCCGCCTCACGCGGGGCAGGCCTTCGATTTCGGCCGGTTCGGTGACGGCAAGGACACCTGGGTCCTGTCCGACTCGCAGGCGCGTACCGGCCAGACGCGGCGCGTTCGTGCGGGCGCCATGGAGTTGCGGCGAACAGGGCGGGAAATGCCGAGCCGCACCGCCGACAACCTGTTCTGGCTGGGGCGATACGCCGAGCGGGCCGAAGGCTTGATGCGCCAGGTCCGCAGTTCGGTCACCCGCATGATCGACGATGAGCGCCCTAGCGAGGACCTGCTGGCGATCGATCGCGTGCTGCGCGCGACGTTTGCAAAGGCCGACATCAAGCCGCCCGACGCAGGCGAGGTCGAAGCGGGGATGCGCGCATGCCTCGACCGCCAACTTGGCGAGCTCGTTTTCGATGCCGACCGGCCCTACGGATTGCGGCGCACGCTGCGCGACCTCGGCCGCACCGCTTCGTTGAGTCGTGATCGCCTTTCCTTCGATTCGTGGCGCATCCTGCGTAGCCTGCAGCCCGAGGATTTCGCGAGGCGCCCGATCCCGGCAGCTACGACCCGCCACGTGACGATCGGCGGGATCCTGCCCCAGCTCGACCAGGGCATCCAGCGACTGGCTGCCTTCAGTGGCATGTGCAAGGAGAACATGACGCGCAGCTTCGGCTGGCATTTTCTCGACATGGGGCGGCGCATCGAGCGGAGCATGCGCAAGACCGCCATGCTCGGGTGCCTGCTCGGGGCGACCGATCCCGAGGACGACGGCAGCCTGATCCTCGTGCTCGAGATCGCCGACAGCTTCATGACGTACCGGTCGCGTTACCTGCTGACTCCACAGCTTGTGCCGGTGCTCGACCTGCTGCTGCTCGACGAGACGAATCCGCGCTCGGTGGCCTTCCAGCTCGAGGCGCTCGATGAGCACCTGGACAAGCTGCCGCGAGACCCGAGCAAGTCGACGGTCACGAGCGAGCAGCAGATCGTGCATGAGCTGCTCGTGCAACTGCGCCTCGCGGACATCGCGAGCCTGAGCCGCCTGAGTCGCCATGGCGGCCGTCCGGAGCTCGAGGCGCTGCTCGGGCGAATCGCCACAGACCTGTCCGGGCTGACGACGGGCATCACGCGCACCTACTTCAGCCACGCCGAGGCCGTGCATTCGGTGTCGACGGCCGGCATCGCGCCCCGGTGAGTTGCATGCGCTATGACGTCCGTCACCGCACGATCTACCGCTACAGCCAGCCGGTTTCGATCTCGCACCACGTGCTGCACCTCCTGCCGCGCCGGCACGATCGCCAGGTTCTCCGTTCGTCGTCGCTTTCGATCGAGCCGAATCCGGCGGTACGCAGCGATGCCGAGGATTACTTCGGCAACCCGCTGACCTTCCTGACGATCCAGCAACAACACGAGCAGCTCGCGATCGAGTCGCGGTCGCTGATCGACGTGGTCGCGCCGGAGCACCGGGATCCCTCGCGGACGATGCCTTGGGACCGGGTCTTCCGACAGCTCGAGCAGCGCAGGACTCGTGAAGACTTCGCCGCGCTGCAGTTCGCGTTCGACTCTCCGCACACGCGCGCGTCGGCCGACCTCTCGGCCTATGCGCTGCAGTCGTTCACGCTGGAGCGGCCGGTGCTCGAGGCTGCTCTCGACCTTACGCATCGCATTCACCGGGATTTCCGCTACGACAGCACGGCCACCGGGGTCGCGACACGCGTCGATGAGGTCTTCAGGCTGCGGCGCGGAGTCTGCCAGGACTTCGTACACTTCGAACTGGCATGCCTGCGTGCGCTTGCCCTGCCGGCCCGCTACGTCAGCGGCTATCTGCTGACGCGCCCACCGCCGGGCCGCGAGAAGCTCGTCGGCAGCGATGCCTCGCATGCCTGGGTGTCGGTGTGGTGCGCCGACGCGGGCTGGGTCGACCTCGACCCGACCAACGACATTCTCGCAGGCGACGAGCACGTGACGCTCGCCTGGGGCCGCGACTACGGGGACATCAGCCCGATCAATGGGGTAACCTTCGGCGGAGGCGAACACGTGATGGAAGTGGCCGTCGACGTGATTCCGGTTGAACCGTCCCCGGCGGAAGGACAGGCGAACTCATGACCGACTGGAGGCCCACCGGACTGCTGGAAGACTACGGCTCCGGCGGTTTCTACTGCGAACTGTTCGGCGCGGCGAAGCGGCCCGCGCCGCATACGCAGACGGTGCGCGAACGCATTGACGGATTGAGCCTGGCGGAACTCAGGCGACGCGCACAGGCCGCCGAACGCGAGCTCTTCAATCTCGGCGTCACGTTCACCGTCTACACCAGCCGCGAGCAGATCGACCGGATCCTGCCATTCGACGTCATTCCCCGCGTGCTGTCGGCAGCAGAGTGGGCGACGATCGAACAGGGGGTCGTGCAGCGGGTCACCGCGCTCAACCGGTTCATCGAGGACGTCTATCACGAGCAGCGCATCCTGCGCGACGGCATCGTGCCCGCGGAACTCGTGCTCGGCAACGCGAACTTCCGCCCGCAGATGCGCGGGCTGAAGGTGCCTTTCGGCAACTACGTCAATATCTGCGGAGTGGACATCGTCCGCGGCGGCGACGGCCGTTTCTACGTGCTCGAGGACAATGCGCGCACGCCGTCCGGCGTGTCCTACGTCGTCGAGAACCGTCACCTGACGCAGCGCGCGTTTCCGGACCTGATGCGCAACATCGGCGTGCGCTCCGTCTCCAACTACGGGCAACGCCTGGCTGGCCAGCTTGCGGAACTCGCGGCCGGCATCGGCCGGGATCCGTCGGTCGTGCTGCTGTCGCCGGGCGTCTACAACTCCGCGTACTTCGAGCACGTCTTCCTGGCGCGCGAGATGGGCGTGCCGCTGGTCGAAGGCCGCGACCTGGTCGTTCGCGACGACCGCGTCTTCATGAAGACGACCGGCGGACTGGCGCGAGTCGACGTGATCTACCGGCGCATCGACGACGACTTCCTGGACCCGGAGGCGTTCAATCCCGCGAGCATGCTCGGCGTCCGCGGCCTGATGCGTGCCTACCGCGCGGGCAACGTCGTGCTGGCGAACGCCGTCGGCACTGGAATCGCCGACGACAAGGCGGTCTACGCCTACGTACCGCGCATCATCCGGTACTACCTGGACGAGGAGTCGATCCTGCCGAACGTCGAGACCCACATCTGCCGGGAACGCGAGGGCCTCGAGTACACGTTGCAGCACCTCGAGGAACTGGTGGTCAAGCCGGTCGGCGAATCTGGCGGCTACGGCATCCTGATCGGGCCGCACGCGAGCCGCAAGGCGCTGGCGGAGTTCCGGCGCAAGCTGCGTGCAGCTCCGAGCAATTACATCAGCCAGCCCGTCGTGCAGTTGTCGGTCTGCCCCACGGTCACGCGCAGCGGCATCGAGCCGAGGCACGTGGACCTGCGCCCGTTCGCCGTCACCGGCCGCTCGACCTGGGTTCTGCCGGGCGGGCTGACGCGCGTCGCGCTGCGCAAGGGCTCGTTGATCGTCAACTCGTCGCAGGGCGGCGGATCGAAGGATACCTGGGTCCTTGAATAACCTACTCTCAAGGCATGCCGAATGCATATTCTGGCTGGCCCGGCAGGTCGAGCGGTCCAACAGCACCGCGCGCATCCTCGACATCAACGAGACCTTCAGCCGCAACACACGTGGCGAACATGACTGGGAGTCGGTGCTGCGGCTGTACGGGGACGAGCAGATTTTCAAGGCGGCCGGCCGCCGTCCAACCGCGGACGCGGTGATCCACTTCTACATCCTGGACGACCAGAACAGCAATTCGGTGCTGAGCAGCATCCGCATGGCGCGCGAGAACGCACGCGCACTTCGCCCGCTGATTTCGACCGAGATGTGGGTCCAGCTGAATGGTTTCCACAACCGCCTGAGTCACCTGCGCAAGGCCGACCTGCGGGTCGAGAACCTGAACCGCCTGTGCAGCTACATCAAGGAATCCTGCCAGACGCACAGCGGCATCACCGCGGAGACGCTCTACCGCGACGAGTCCTGGTACTTCCACCAGGTTGGCCGGGCCATCGAGCGCGCCGACCAGACGACGCGGCTCGTGGACGTCAAGTACCAGGTACTGCTGCC
>CAVOKQ010000010.1:0-37533 GCA_963696545.1 uncultured Gammaproteobacteria bacterium | reverse complement strand
CGACGCCGCTGCTGTGGATATGGGGGATGATCGACGCGAACCGGTCGGCGAAGAGAATAAACGTCGAGCTGGCGAAGACTTAGCAGCTAACGTCGGGTAAATGGCCAAGGCGCGACGCGGTTACGCGACGTCAAGTACACGCAGTACTTCAGAACGCACAAGGGGCACGCAATGAGATGCAAAGAGGGGAGCGCTCGGTCTCCATCAACTGACATCTGTCGTCATGGTGTTTTGCGCTGCATTGCCGATCGTCGCGGCGCAGGCAGACGCAGCCGTGGCAGAGTAGGGGGAGTCAGCTGCGAGTGGCACGGCCAGCAGTGGTCAATCGACTTCTTCAGTACCGGTGACGACGCTAACGCTCTCGCTCGCGGAGCAGCAAACTGCAGGTGATTTCCACTGTCCAGTCGCTGAAGACCGCAAGCGGCGGGAAACATGCCATCGTCGACCGAGCTGACCTACCGCGGACAGGAGTCTGCACCTCCAGTTGGTCTGGAGGAGTACCGAGGATGGCATTTCGATTTCCTGGCCAACGTCAAAGACACGTGCCGCCGTGATCGTCCGAAACCAGTTCAGCCGGCTATTCCTGGTTGACTTGAAAACCATGCGCTCAACGCGAGCCAAGCTGAATTTCTATGCGAAGGACATATGTATTGTGGGATCCAGGGTTCACCAAGCTGCTTTCGAGCCGGGTCAGGCGGGGAATTCATGGCCGCCGGTGCAATTGACGTAAGCACTGGAAATGCGCGCGTACGTGGAATCAATGACTGGGACGTCAAGGACGTCACCTAGCTGCAGCCAGAATCGGGTCAAGTGGACTGGAACAGAGTACGACATGGTTTCTAGAAAGGACACCGATGTCTGCACAGGACGCAGCAAACCGCGAAAGCTCTCGCTCGTCGACGACACGAGCAAGTGG
Organism: uncultured Gammaproteobacteria bacterium; assembly: GCA_963696545.1. Classification (GTDB taxonomy): domain Bacteria; phylum Pseudomonadota; class Gammaproteobacteria; order Steroidobacterales; family Steroidobacteraceae; genus RPQJ01. The sequence goes on along the minus strand of CAVOKQ010000010.1, from coordinate 36,617 downwards.
ACTCCGCCGGACTATTTTGTACCGTAGGAGACGAATCCCAACAATGAACCTGCAATCTGGGGCGCCCGCGTATTTACGAGTTGCCGCACGCAGCAGGGCCGCGGCTCGAGCAGGTGCTCAAGGAACTGTCGGTGGAACTGCCGCCGTACGACTGGGCGGGGCGTGCGGAGGGGCCGGGGGCGTGCAGGGCGCCTGCACTGAGAGAGGGGTGGGGGGTAAAGATTCCGATCTAAGGCGGGACGGTCGCGGCGCGGGCTCGCGCTGCACAGCAGCGCCTCGGAGGGGTTGGGCAGGGACGAGTGGGCATGGAGGCTGGTCGCGGACTCCAGCGTGGTTCGCTGCAGAAAAACGTGACAGCGACATCCCCTCCACTTGTGCGAATTGCCGTGGATACAGTTCGGCGCACATATGCGCACACGCCCGGCGGATTGTCGGCTGCCCTCCGCGAAACAGCACGAAGGACACCGATGGTCGCCGGACGACAACCGTTCACTTTTCAAATAGGGGGATGCTATGTTCCGCTTTGAACGCAGGGCTGCCGTCAAGCACGTGGCCGACATGCCCGCGGCTGTGCAATTCGCCGCTGAGGTCACTTCGTATCTCAACAAGCGCCATTCGCTGAACATGAAGTGCGGCGTCGAATTGTTCGGCACCGGCAGCGTTCACTGGTTCTACGACCTGGAGAGCCTCGACAAGTCGGTGCAGTTGAACGCGGCGCTGCTGCAGGACCGCGAGTACATTGAAATGGTCAACAAGTCGCGCGGCCTGTGGGTCGACGGCAGCTTCCGCGACACCATCGTGACCCTTGTGGGCTGAGGCGACTGAGGGGCACCGGTTCCGAGTCCTGCCCCACGCTCGAGCCTGACCGACCCCGGCCGCGCGCCGGGGTCGCTGTCGCTGTCCTGTGGCTCTGCGGCGGGGACGAAGGCAGACGCACGCTGAGCGAGCTCGCGTCGCACGGCGACGCCTAGGAGGCCGCCCTCGAGCATCAGGAGTTCCGGACGCTCAATGCTGCGCCAGCGGTCGCCTTCGCGACGAAAGGTGAGGTTCTCTTCGGTGAAGATCATCGCAGCAGGGTGCAGTACCAAACGGGTCAGGCTTGGCTGCGCCGGAGTTCGGGTGGCAGCTGGTCGGTGGCGAGCACGTGCAGGTGGGCGTGGCCGTCGGTGCCCGTCGCCTCGGCGAAGTTCGCCAGCGCGTCGGCGAGGATCAGTGTCGGCTGCGTTGTGGCGACCACCAGGCGGAAGCGGTTGAGCTGCTGCGCATTTCGATCCGCCAGTCCCTGTTCTGCCAGTCTGGACACGGCCTTGGCTGCGGCGCAACCCGGCGCAGTCTCGATCACGTAGATCAGCAGGCGGTTGCCGACCACGAGACGTGTGTGACTGTCGGCGCGGCCGGTCGTGATCGACTGAAAGACCTCGTCCGGGCACTTGCAGCCGAGAGTGCTGCGGATGAAGTGTTCGAGGTCGGGGGAGGCGGGGGAGGTCACGTCGTCGGGACCGGTCGATCGTGGAGCGTGCGGCCGCCGTGTCAGGGTGCCGACGGCTTTGTTAGCGCCGGGCTCAGGTCGAGATCCAGCGGCCGCTCGCGCGGGGGCACGAAGTCCCGCGGGAACCAGACGAACGACAGGCGCATCACGCGCGCGACGTCGGGGATGATGTCGATGCGCGTGAGATAGATGCCGAAACGGTTGCCGCTCGAGAGCAGCGTGTTGTCAGAGAACGGGAACGAGTACGGCGAGAGCGTGAATTCGATCGGCGGCGTGTTGGCCTCGCGGGCACCCTTCTGGTCGAGCAGCAGCGCATAGACCCCCACCGTCTGGTCGGTCCAGCGCACGGCGCGGAAGCTGATCTGCAGCCGGTCGCGGCCGTCCGGCGAGGTGACGTGCAGCGGCGTGCCCGCCGCCGTAATGGAGCAGTCGAGCGCGAACGGACCAGCGGGTGGCGGCGAGGTCGAGCCCGGAATCGTGCACGACTGCAGTGCGTCCGCGGGTTCTGCGACTGCGGAGTTCAGGGAGATCTCGAGGAAGCCCGGGCTCTGGCCCTGCGTGGCGTCGCCGGCGACGAGCATCGGTGCCAACTGGCGGGAGATCACACGTCGCGCCGTGCTGCGCAGCCGAGTGCGTGAGTCCTCGGTCTGGCCGGGAAGCGTGTCCACGTACCTGAGCAGCGGACCGAGCTCGAAGTGCTCGTGGAAATTCAGGGTCAGCAGCTCGGCGAGCAGCGCGAGGCGCTGGGCGCGCGGCAGGTCCGCCTGCTCACCGCGTGCCGGAGCTTCGATTCCGGTCTGCAGCAGCGGGCCGACGAGTTCCTTGAACATCGCGGAGCGCAGTGCGGTCTCCGACTGCTCCCGCTGATTCATCAGCGACTGCAGGTTGTTCTGCCTGGCGATCTCGATTTCGCGTTCGCGGAGCGAGTTGGTGGCGTACAAGCCGAGCACTGTCGCCGCGACCGTCACGATCGGTATCGCGAGGGTGCTGACGATGTCGGCCGCGAGCCGGAAGTTCGCGCGCCAGCCCGCGGCGTGACGCGGGACGGGTGGCGGCGAGTCGCCGCCGCCGGGGTCCGGTTGCCGGGGTGTGTCGGTCATGGCCTTTGAATCAGCCGCAGTTGATGTTGACGGTCACGGGATCGGAGAGGCTCAGGAACTCCTGCTCGCGCTCCTTTGGCGCCGTGCAGCGGGCCTTGAACTTGCCGACCGGCAGCTGCAGTTGGTACGGCCCGGCGGGCAGCTTTGCGACGACAGCGCCGGTCGAATCGACGATGACAACCGCGGCTCCCTGCGGTGTGACGGTGCCCGTGACTACGTCGGCGGTGGCCGCCGGGGCTGCGAGCCACATCGCGGCCAGCGGGACGATCGTTGCGGCGGACAGGAAACGGATGGATTTCATATACTCGTCTCGGGTCTTGGGGTCCGGATCGAAGGTACGCCCGGCGTGCCTGCGAGGCAAGGCAAGCGCCCGCACATTGTCCAGGTCCTGCAGCCCGTCGACTGCGCGAACGGCAGCACAATGACGCGCTGGCTGATCCGCAGCGATGCAGGACGCGAAAGCGCCGCACGTCCGGGCGCATCATTGTGGATGCGATAATGTGTCTCCGATGAGTAACTGTCAGGTTTTCGACGGGGCATCGGCGTGACGCCCTGGCATTGACGCAGGTAAAAGAGGTTGAAATGAGCGATATCGAGGCATTCCGCGCGGAGACAAGCGCCTGGCTCGAGGCAAACTGCCCGGAGGAAATGCGCCGTCCAATCGTCAAGGACGCGGACATGTACTGGGGCGGCAGGAACCCACGGTTCCAGTCCGAGGGCCAGCGGGTGTGGTTCGAGCGCATGGTCGAGCGAGGCTGGACCGTGCCGGCGTGGCCCAAGGCCTATGGCGGCGGTGGCCTCGGTAAGGACGAGGCGGCCGTGCTCAAGCAGGAAATGAATGCGCTCGGCTGTCGGCTGCCGCTGTACAGCTTCGGCATCTGGATGCTCGGACCGGTATTGCTGAAGTACGGTTCCGAGGAGCAGCGGCTCGAGCACTTGCCGAAGATCGCCAGGGGCGAGATTCGCTGGTGCCAGGGCTATTCAGAGCCAAATGCAGGTTCCGACCTGGCATCGCTCGCGACGCGGGCCGAGCTCGTGGGTGACCACTTCATCGTCAACGGGCAGAAGGTGTGGACGTCATACGCAGATGAGGCGGACTGGATCTTCTGCCTGGTGCGCACGGACAGTGCCCGCAAGCAGGCCGGAATAAGCTTCCTGCTGTTCGACATGCGAACGCCCGGCGTTACCGCACGACCCACGCTGCTGATTTCCGGCAAGTCGCCGTTCTGCGAGACGTTCTTCGACAACGTGAAAGTGCCGGCCGGCAACCTTGTGGGCGAGTTGCACGGTGGCTGGTCGATCGCCAAGTACCTGCTGACGCACGAACGCGAAATGATCAGCAGCATCGGCAGCGCCTCGACCGAGAAATCGGCGGGGCAACTCGCCGTCGAGTCCGTCGGTGTCGATGCGCAGGGTCGCCTGCTGGACTTGAGCCTGCGCAGCCAGCTCGCCAGCTTCGAGGTCGATGAAGCCGCGTTTGCCGCCTGGCTCGAGATGACCGCCGATCGGGCGCGCCGCGGCCAGGGACACCCGGCCGTTGCCTCGGCACTGAAGTATTACGGCGCCGAGCTCAACAAGCGGCGCTGGGAGCTCATGGTGTCGAGCGGCGGCGCGGACGCGCTCGAGTGGGAAGGGCCCCGCTCGAAAGACGGCGAGGTTGCACGCACCTGGCTGCGCAGCAAGGGCAATTCGATCGAAGGCGGCACGAGCGAAGTGCAGCTCAACGTCGTTGCCAAACACATTCTCGACCTGCCGGGCGCGTGACGGAGACAACGCATGACACTGGTTCCAAGTGACGAACAACGCATGCTGGGCGACAGCGTGCAGTCATTCCTCGAGGACCGCGCGCCGGTCGCCCACCTGCGGAAGCTCCGTGATGCACGCGACGTTACCGGCTTCAGCCGCGATCTGTGGCGGGAGTTCGCCAGTCAGGGCTACAGCGGCGTAATGGTTCCGGAAGCGCAGGGCGGCCTCGGCCTCTCCGTCGTGGAGGCGGGGTTGATCAGCGAGCGGCTGGGGCACACGCTGACACCGACACCGTTCCTGTCCACTGCGGTGCTGGCAGCCTGGGCGATTTCGCGGGCCGGTTCCGCGGCTCAGCAGGACCGCCTGCTGCCACGCATTGCGGCGGCGGAGACCATCGTGGCGGTGGCCGTCGATGAATGCAGCAAGCACCGCCCTGCAGTGATCGACACGCGGGCTGTACGCGACGGTACGGGCTTCGTGCTCGATGGCAGCAAGCTCCTCGTGCTGGATGGTCACGTGGCCGACACGCTGATCGTCGCAGCCCGCACGGGCGCAGAGGTACTGACACTATTCCTGGTCGAGGCGAGCGCCGCGGGCGTCGAGCTCGAGCGGACCGCCATGGTCGACGCCCACAACGCCGCGCGACTCCGTCTGCGCAGCGTGCACGTTGGTGCCGAGGCCGTGCTCGGCACCACCGACGGCGGTGGCGCGCTGCTAGAGCAAATGCTCGATGTCGGGCGGTCGGTCATTGCTGCGCAACTGCTGGGCGTGGCCGACGAAGTGTTCGAACGGACTGTCGCGTACTTGAAGCAACGCAAGCAGTTCAATCGACCGATCGGCGAGTTCCAGGCGCTGCAGCACCGGGCGGCACAACTGTACTGCGATCTCGAGTTGACGCGCGCGATCGTGCTGAAGGCACTGCAGGCCGTGGACCGGAATCCGACGCAGGCGCGGGTACTGGTCTCGCAGGCCAAGGCCCGCGCGTGCACGACCGCCAACCGCGCCGTTCAGGAAGGTGTGCAGATGCACGGCGGCATCGGCATGACCGACGACCTGGACATCGGGTTATTCATGAAGCGTGCGCGCGTATTGCAGGAACTGTTCGGCGACGCCGGGTTCCACGCTGACCGGGTCGCGACGCTCCGCGGGTACTAGGAGATGAAACGACTCCTGGCTATCGCGGCAGTGCTCGCGTCAGGCTGCACGGCGCACCCGGAACCAATCATCGATACCAAGGGCGTCAACATGGCCGCGTACCAGCGTGACCTGGCTGAGTGCCAGCAGTACGCGGCGCAGATCAACCCGGCCACGGGCGTCGCGAAGGGCGCGGTCGCGGGTGCCGCGGTCGGTGCAGCGGTTGGCGCCATCGGCCACGATATTGGCGAGGCGGCAGCGGTCGGCGCCGTGAGTGGCGGCGCGTCGTCCGCGCTGAAGGCGGACGAGGACCAGCAGAACGTCGTGAAGCGCTGCCTCAGCGGTCGCGGGTACAAAGTGTTGAACTAAGTTTGCGCGCGAGGCCAATGATGAACACGCTCAACTCGCGGCTGCGGGCCGCAAGCAGACTGGGCGCGCTGCTGGTACTCGCAGCGTTGATGCTCCCTGCATTTGCGCAGAACTACAAGGTTCACGTCACGGCGACGCTGGACGACCTCGATGTCAAGATCGAGCCCGTGGCCAATACCGGGATGCTGGTCATCAAGCTGACCAACAAGAACGACATCAAGGTGCGCTGCGATCTTCGCTACGACGCCGCCCCGCAGGCGCTATACAGGACGACGACGTACGTCGATCCAGGGAAGACGGAGCAGAGCGTGTTTCGCGCCAGGCGAGAGTGGTTCTCCGTCGACGTGAACGTGGAGTGCAAGCCGGCCAGGAAGTAGCACGCACTTCTCTCGCCGAGTAGCCGGCGTGCGTCCGATGCGCGTGCGCTATTTCAGGCAGACGACCAGGCGGGCCGAGTGGCTGCGCCAGTTGATGGGTATCACGATCGGCTGGCCGCCCCTTGGCAGCTGCGGTTTGCTGCCGCCGCCCGCCAGTACCGTCGGAACGGAGATGACGAACTGGTTGCCGAAGTCACGGCGTGCATTGCCGGCGATGGTATTCGCCACCTCGCCGACGAGGTCGCACAAGTTCTCGTGCGATACGTCGCTTTCGTTCATCGTCATCAGCAGTACCGTGAGCATGCCTCGCGGCGCCGTGAAATAGACGACCCCGTCGCGACGTCCGGACACGGAGATCACACCCGTGTATTCGTGCATTTCCGATGCACCGGGACTCGTCAGGTAGGGCGATCCGACGAATGCCGGTTGCCGCGTGGCGACCTCGAAGTAGCGGGTCGTTCCGTGCAGGAAGGTGCGGATGTCCTGTTCGTCGAGCATCGCGGTCAGGCTCCGCCCAGCAGTTCTTCGAGTGCCTCGTTGAGCTGGCGATCGGAGAACGGCTTGTTCAGGAAGCCGTTGGCGCCTTTTTCCATAGCCTCCACCGCGGTCGCCTTGTCGGCCAGCGCCGACACGATGAGGATCAATACGCCGGGCTTCATCCGTACCAGCTCTTCCACGCACTCGATGCCGTTCATGTGGGGCATCGTGATGTCCATCGTGACGACGTCGGGGTCTGTCTCGATGAACCGCTCGACCGCCTCGCGACCGTCACGTGCAGTGCCGACGACCTGCAGCCGGGGCAGTCGCTGGGAGCGCTCGATGCGGCGACGGATGATGTTCGAGTCGTCGACGATCAGCAGGCGCAGCGGCCGCACCGACGTCGCATGCCTCTGAGATCATCGTGCTCATGACCTGTCGATCCCGCCTATGCGACGGCGTCGCGGCGCTCGTCCTGGGCCGGGAGCAGGACGCGGAAGCGGGTCAGCTTGCCCGGCACAGTTGCGACCGCAATCTTGCCGCCCAGCTGATTGACGGACTTGATCACCAGGTCGAGGCCGACGCCGCGTCCGGCGTCGCGGTCGTCGCCGTCTTGCGTTGAGAGACCCGCCTTGAAGATCAGGCCGAGCGTCGATTTTTCGTCCAGCGTCCGGGCATGCGCTGCATCGACGATGCCCAGCGCGACTGCCTTCTCCCGCACGAGGTCGGCGCGTATGCCGGCGCCGTCGTCCTGGAAGAGGAGCTCGAATCCATGCTCGCGTGCCTTGAACTCCACCTGCAGCAGGCCCGCCGGGTCCTTGCCGCTGCCGCTGCGCAGCGCAGCATCCTCGATCCCGTGCACCACCGCATTGCGGACGAACTGGATCACGACGTTCTGCACTTCGCGGAGGTAGTTACCGGGCACCTGCTCGAGGCCGCTCGTTACGAGGCGGACACGCTTGCCGTGATCGGAGGCGATGCGCGCGGCCAGTGATTCGAGCGTACCGGCCAGGTTGCGTGCTGGCCCCGGCGCGGGCAGAGGCGTGCGTGCGGATGCGGTCGCTGCCGGTGCCGCCCCGAGCACCGAAGCCGCCCGCAGGTTGTCGAGCCGAACGAGCAGTTCCTGGATCGCCTTGAGATGCGCAAACATGTCGTCGAGGCGCACGACGAGCGGCAGGAAATCGTTCCCCGCCAACTCCGTGCGCTCACGAAGTGCCTTCAGCGAGTCCTCGAAGGAGTGGGCGCGGCTCTCCACGGTCGCGATACCCAGCGTTGCGGCATCGCCCTTGATCTTGTGCATTTCGCGGAACAGCGAGTCCACCTTCTTGCGGAAATCCGCGTCGCCGCGCGCCGGGACTTTCATGACGCTGTTGACCATCCGCAGCGCGGCATTGCAGTCCGACAGGAACGCCTCGAGCTGGCCGGGTTCAACCTGCAGTATCGCGAGCAGCAGGTCCATCTGCGCATCGGCGGAAGCCTGCGACTGCTTGATCTCCCGGGCCAGCAGGACGCGTGAAGTCACGTCGCTGACGGACACCAGGATCTGTCGCACACCGCCGTCCTGCTTGACCCGGTGGAAGTCGAACTCGAGGTAGCGCGTGTCCCGACCGCCGTGGTCGTGCTCGAAACTCACTTCGACCTCGGCCAGCGGGTTGATGCTCTTGATCAGGTTCTCGTTGGCCCTGTCGCCCCAGAGCAGCTTCACGTACTTGGATGCGGTCTCGAGCGTCGCCTCAGAGACGAGCCCGCGCAGCAGTTCCTCGAAGGTGAGGCCGTCGAACGAGTCGCGCCTGAAGAGCGCCGCCAATGCGGCAGAATGCGTTGTCCCGATGCGGAAGTCCCTGTCGATCAGGCACAGACCTTCCTTGACGGTGCCCAGGATGTCGCGTGTCTGCTGCCGCGCGTCCTGCGCTGCCCGTTCCTCCCGGACCTTCAGCCATTGGAAACGCGCGACCAGTGCCAGCAGGAAACCAGCGAAGACCATGCCGGCGATCATCAGGCGGCGAAGCGTCGCGGCACCGGCCACTGACTCGCTCTCCAGTCGCGTGCCAATGGCCGTCAGGCTGCCGCTCATGCGTGCCGCATTCTGCCGTCCATACTCCAGCGACTTGCGGGTGTCGTCCATCAGGCGCTTGCCGCTGGCATTGAGTTGCGTGCCGGAACGGTCGGAATCGACATAGGGCACGCCGCTGAAGACGGTCACCGGCTCGAGCAACGCGCGATACTCTTTCCAGGCCTGCTCGGTTCGCTGCAGTTCCGCCGAGCCAGGTGTCCCTGTCTGGCGGAGCTGGGCGAGCGCCAGGTCGTACTCGCGCCTCGAGGCGGCGAGCTCGGCGATCGAGTCACCGACGTAACTGCCGGACCTGAGCCGGTCCCTGATGGCGGCCAGCGAACGTACCATCGCCTCCGGCGCGCTGCGCTGCTCGCTGACGAGCTTCAACGCCGCAGTGCTTTCTGACAGCTGGCTCGCGAGTCGATAGCCCGGCAGCAGTACCGTGGCGATGAACGCTGCCAGCAGTGCCAGGAATCCGGCCGCGGTAGCAGGGCCCTTGAATCGAGCAAAGAGGTCGCTCATCAAGGCCCTTCCTGTCTTGCGTGGTGCCGCGATCGGATTCATCTTCGTGCACCGTCCGTGGGTTTGAATGTGACGGAAGTGATTGTGCTTGCGTCGACACCCCCGGCGTCCGCCGGCGGGGGCTTGAAGCGCCAGCGGCTGACGGCCGCCAGGACCGCCTGGTCGAACACTCCGGACGGAGTCGAAGACAGGATCGCGACGCCCTTGACGCGTCCTTCCGCATCGACGGTGATGCGAACCTGGACCTCGCCACCGAGCTGTCTTTCGAGAGCCTTCTTCGGATAGACCGGTGCCACGTAGTAAGTGCGCTCGAGCGGGGCTGACTGCACGGGCACCGGCGGCGGGGTTGGCGGCCGGCGCGCCGCGGCCAGGCGCTGTTCGAGCGAGTCGAACCGGGCGGGGTCGAGTCCGAACTGGCGTGCCGCCGCCAGGTACCGTTGGGCTGTCTCCAGGTCACCAGTCGCCAGCGCGGTACTGCTCCTGTCGAACAGTTGCGACACAAGCACGCGGGCCTGTTCGGCAGTCGTCGGGCCGGTCGGGTCCGCCGCGCGCAACGCAGCGTAGTAGAAGACAGCGCTGTCCTGGGTTGGGTCGACCAGATGACCTTCGCTGATCCGCTGCTGAACAAGCCGGGTGAGGCGCTCGGTCGCAGAAGGCGCCGGCGGAGTCGAGGTCGTGTTGTCGGTGGGTGTCGACGCCACCGGCGCTGTGGCGAGGTCCCCGACTGGTCTGACTCCAACGGCACGCGCCTCCGCCAGCCAGCGATCCGCTTCGGCGGTCTGGCGTTGCGCACTTGCAGCTTGCGCGCGCTGCAGGAATGCCTGCCCGAGCTTGCGGCTCGCTGCAGCCTGCGTCCGCGTGTTCGGCGTCAGCCTGGTCAGTTGCGCGAGATAGTCCCTGGCACTGTCGCCTGCGGGCTCAAGCAGCCTGCCTTCCGCGATGCGCGCAGATACGAGGCCCGCAAGCTGGTTGACCTGCGTGCCGGCCTGCCGACGGCCTATTTCCTCGCGCCAATACGCCGCGCGAGCGGCGGGCAACGTGCGTGCCAGCGTGGCCTGCTGCAGCAGCTGGCTCGCGCGATCGATCCTGGCGGCGTCGAGGGCTGCGGCGATCTGGCCTTCGACGATACGAGTTGCGGCGGCCTGTGACCCGGGGTCGGCCGGCCGCACGAGCGTGAGTTGCGCCAATGCGGTTTCCGCATCGTCGAACCGCCGCTCCGCAAGCGCCGACTGCAGTCGTTGGTCCAGTATCGCGGCTACGCGCTGCATGCCCTCCCGCGCCTCTCCGTTGTCCGGCGCTTGCGCAAGGACGGATCGGTAGTACAGGTATGCGCTGTCGGAGGAGGGCTCCACATAGCGGCGCTCGCGAAAAGCGGCCCCGGCCTTGTCGAGCAATTCCTCGATCGATCCCTGCTCGACGCGCGCCGGCGAGGCACTTGTTGCTGCGACCGGCGCAGTGTCGGGAGCGATCGCGACGTCCTGCGATGCTTGCTGTGTGTCCGGTGCCGCGCGGTCGACCAGAAACCAGGTGACTGCGATGCCGAGCACGAGCAGCGCGATTCCGGCCGGCATGAGCCACCCCGGGGTCCGTGGCTTGGCGGGCGGAGCGATCGCCGCCGGCGCAGCCGCAGGCGTTGGCAGCGCGGGGTTGGGCTGCGGCGCCGTGACTTGAGTGGCATGCGGGCGTGCTGCGGGCTGCGGTGCGGCGAGGATGGCCCGCGACAACGCCTCTTCCCGCGCTCCCTCGAGCACAGCCGAAGTCTTGCCAGGCTCGACCGGTATCGGCAGCACGGCGAAGACCGCCGACCGCCTGACCGTGTTCGCTACGTCGGACACCGCGGAGTCCGGCGCCAGCACGACGACGACGCAGGAATCGGCAAGCGACTGCAGCCGGTCCACGGCACCGCCCAGGTCCGGGTACTCGCGCGCGTCGAGCAGGATGACCTGGGCACTAGCGGCCTCCATGTGCTCGGCCACCGCGTCGACGGAATCCGCGAGCCGGATACCCGTTTCGCCGTCTAGCGCCAGGCCGACCTGCTCGAGCAGTGCATCGTCGCGGGTGACCGCGATGACGTCGACGCGAGTCGCCGGAGCCGGTCGAGCACCTGGGGCGAGCGCAGGTGCCGGCTGTGCACGAGCAGTACCGAGCGTCGCGGCCACGGGACACTCCTTCTCAAGACCAGGATCGGCGAACGGCGTCCGCCGTATCCGGTCACTAGCGGAGTGTAGATATGGCGTGCTGCGAGAACCTGCGCTGCATCACGAATTGAGACTCGATACGGCAAAGGGCAGCCCGCCCACGCTGCCCGCGACACGTTATGTCAGAAGAAGGGGCCGGTTCACGGTCTCCGTCGTCGTATTGCGGCTGATCCGGTATCCGCAACTGCGGCGGTGATAACCTTTCCCCCATGAGCAAGATCAGACTGGTTTACTTCGATGCCCCCGTGAGTCGCGGGGAAGAGTGTCGTCTCGCGCTGCACCTCGCGGGCGTGGACTTCGAAGATGTGCGCATCAAGCCCGCCGACTGGCCGGCGATGAAGGAACAGACGCCCTACGGCGGCGTGCCAGTGCTCGAGTTGCCGGGTGGACCTGCACTCGCGCACTCAAATGCGATCCTGGTGCTGATCGGCCGTCGGCACGGACTGCACCCCGCCGACGACGTCGAGGCGGCTCGTCACGAAGGGATGATGCAGCACGTGGAGGATCTGCGCGCCGGCGTGTCGCCGACCCTCCGAATGGGGGAGGCTGAGAAGAAGGCAGCACGCGAGGCACTGGTGGCAGGCTATCTGCCCGCGTGGGCCAGGGCAGCGGAACGGAACATCACCGCCGGGCCGTTCTTCGGCGGCGCGAAGATTCACGTCGTGGATCTGAAGATCTACATGGCGGTGCGCTGGTTCAACGGCGGCAAGGTCGACCACATTCCCGCGACGATCTTCGCGGGCTACCCGAGGCTCGTCGGCGTACACGACGCCGTGCGTGACCACCCTGGCGTGAAGTCCTGGCTGGCAATAACGTAGGATCAGGCAGTACGCCGATCGGCCGCGTCCAGTTCCGCCATCTCGGCTTCAGTGAACACCCGCGACCGGGTGTGAAACGCCTTTCCTTCGGGTCCTTCGAGCGAGAAGGTGCCGCCGTGTCCCTCGATCACGTCGATGATCAACTGGGTGTGTCGCCAGTATTCGTATTGCGCCTTGCCTATGTAGAACGGGCAGCCGCCGATGTCGCCCAGGTACACGTCGCCTGCGCCGATCGTGAGTTCGCCCAGCAGGTAGCAGTTGGCGGCACTGTTGTCGCAGCAGCCGCCGGACTGGTGGAACATCAGGCCGGGGCCGTGTTTTGTCTTCAGCAGCTCGATGAGTTCGACGGCCGCCGCGGTCGCGATGACTCTATCAATCATGCTCGTCTCCATGCAGAAAGGGAGCGGTTGCCCGCTCCCTTGATTGGCTTCACGCCCTGCTGCGCCCCGGTCAGAAGAAGCCGAGCTTGCTCTCGCTGTAGCTGACCAGCAGGTTCTTGGTCTGCTGGTAGTGGTCGAGCATCATCTTGTGGGTTTCACGGCCGATACCTGATTCCTTGTAGCCGCCAAACGCGGCGTGCGCGGGGTAGGCGTGGTAGCAGTTGGTCCAGACGCGGCCCGCCTTGATGGCGCGGCCCATGCGGTAGGCCACGTTGCCGTTGCGGCTCCACACACCTGCGCCCAGGCCATATAGCGTGTCGTTGGCAATCGCCAGCGCTTCGGCCTCATCCTTGAACGTCGTCACCGCCAGCACCGGGCCGAAGATTTCTTCCTGGAAGATGCGCATCTTGTTGTGGCCCTTGAACAGCGTCGGCTGCACGTAGTAACCGCCAGCGAGATCGCCAGCGAGCTTCGCTTGCTCGCCGCCAATCAAGACCTTTGCACCTTCCTGCTTGCCGAGGTCCAGGTACGAGAGAATCTTGGTGAGCTGCTCCTTCGAAGCCTGGGCACCCATCATCGTGTCGGTGTCCAGCGGGTTCCCCATCTTGATGGCGGCCACGCGCTTCAGCACCCGTTCCATGAACTTGTCGTAAATGCTTTCCTGGATCAGGGCCCGGCTCGGGCAGGTGCAGACTTCGCCCTGGTTGAACGCGAACAGCACCAGGCCTTCGACAGCCTTGTCGAGGAAGCTGTCGTCCTTGTCCATCACGTCGGCAAAGAAGATGTTGGGCGACTTGCCGCCCAGCTCGAGCGTCGCAGGGATCAGGTTATTGGCCGCGGCCTGCGCGATCACTCGGCCGGTGGTGGTGGAGCCGGTGAATGCGATCTTGGCGATGCGCTTGCTCTGGGCCAGCGGCAGGCCGGCTTCGCGCCCGTAGCCGTTCACGATGTTGAGCACGCCGGGCGGCACGATGTCCGCGATCAACTCCGCAAGGATCAGGATGCTGATCGGAGTGGACTCGGCGGGCTTCAGGACCACGCAGTTGCCCGCGCCCAGCGCCGGCGCCAGCTTCCACGCGGCCATAAGGATCGGGAAGTTCCACGGGATGATCTGGCCCACGACGCCGAGCGGCTCGTGGATGTGGTACGCGACGGTGGTCTCGTCGATTTCGCTGATGGTGCCTTCCTGCGCTCGCACGCAGCCGGCGAAATAGCGGAAGTGATCGACCGTCAGGGGGATGTCGGCATTCAGTGTTTCGCGTATCGGCTTGCCGTTGTCCACGCATTCGGCATAGGCAAGCAGCTCCAGGTTGGCTTCGATTCGGTCGGCGATCTTCAGCAGCAGGTTGGCGCGCTCGGCCGCAGGAGTCTTGCCCCACTTGTCGGCGGCAGCGTGCGCGGCATCGAGTGCGAGTTCGATGTCCTCGGCGCTCGAGCGCGCGACCTTGGTATAGACGCTGCCGCTGATGGGCGTGACGACGTCGAAGTACTGGCCCTTGACCGGGGCGACCCACTTGCCACCGATGAAGTTCTCGTACTGCTTCTTGTAAGTGAGCTTGGCGCCTGCGGCGCCGGGAGTCGCATAGAGCATTTCGTGTCCCTCTGAGTAATCGTCGTTTCTTGGAGCGTGCCGCGTGGTCGGCTGACCAGGTTCGCGCCGATCTCTGCGGCCTTGGTTGATCGTACACCCGAACTGCGGACCACTGGTTCCGCGGCGATTCGGGCGGTCCTGCGGCGCAACAAGGTCGGGCGACTTCGTGCTTACCGGGCGCGCGGGCAGGGCATATAGCCCGGGCGTGGATGCGAACGTGACGCACTTCGGAAGTAGGCAATAGTCGCATGGACGCCGGAGCGCCAACCTGCGATGCTGCATCGCAGTAACGATCTCCCCCTGATTGGGCCCTCCACATGAGGGCCCTTTTTTTGGTTCATCTCCCAACTCCGGGGAAGGCGGCCCGGATCTTGAGGAAGAAGTAGGCATCGTCGCGGAAGCCGTAGGCCATGCGCTTGATGACCTTGATCTTGTTGTTGATGCCCTCGACGAGGTTGGTGCCGAGCGGCCAACGGCAGTGGGCCAGGATGCCTGGCAGGTAGGGTCGCAGCCGTTGGGCGAAGCGGATCAGGGGCGGGATGGAGCTGCGCAGCGCCTGGTGGTACCAGCTGTACCAAGCGCGCAGCGCCGCCTGCGGCTCGCGGTGTCGCCACAGTTCCTTGAGCGCATCGCGCAGCACGTAGACCACGAACAGCTCGTGGTTGGCGGCCAGCAACTCCTCCAGTTGCACGTTCTCCCCGGGGCGCAGCGAGTCGCGGTTCTTCAGCAGCAGCCAGCGGGCACTCTTGACGACTTTGCGGCCCGGCCGGCTCGCCGCTCCGTCCACTGCGCACTGACCTCGTAACCTTCCCAGCCGCCCAGCCGGGCAATAGGATGTGCTTGGGCCACGGTCGCCCTCCTGCCGTCTTGATGTGTGGTAACAACAAGTTAGCAGTGACGACCGTGAGCCCGCTCAACCTACCCCGGAGATCGGAGAAGAACCTTTTTTTTTCGGCTGCGGCAGACGCCAGCCGGTTCTGCAAGCGGTGCGGATGGAGGAGGGCGCGGCTCGATCGGAAAGTTGGCGCCCTGCGAGTCAGCGATCGTCGCGGGCGCAGTGGCTCGCGACGATCGCCGTGAGTCGTTTACTTCGACCCGACCTTCTCGAGACGAACCGCGAGCGACTCGGTGTACGTCACCTGGACGACCGTGCCAGGGTTCAGCGTCTTCAGCTTCGCCTGCGCCTTCGGGTCCTGGACGGTGATCGACTTGGTGATACCGCTTGCAGTCGTGCCCCAAAGGACGTGGGTGTTCGGATCGTACGCATCGATCTTGAAGGAGCCCGTCGCCTGGCGACCGACCTCGGCGCCGCCGGGGACCCTTTGCGCGCTTTCCGATATGCCCTGCGGCGCTTCGCCCTTCGCTACGACCTGGAAGGCCAGCGACTCGGTATAGGTTACCGAAACCACGTCGCCCGCCTTGACCTGGTCGAAGTGCTGCACAGCCGGGCCCGCCTCGACCTGGAAGGTCTTGCCGTCCGGGCCCTTGAGCGTGACCAGGCGCGAGGCCTGGTCGACGGCCACCACGGTTGCTTTAACCTCAGCCGACGCGGTCTTCGCGAGGGGCTTGTCCGCCGACATGGCTGCGGCCGGCAGTACCAGCACCGCGGCCAGCAACGCAGCCAATATCTTCTTGTTGAACATGTTCGTTCCTCTACTATGGATAATCGATTGGCCGGTCGGTGGAGTTCCGAGCCGGATGCGGATGATAGCGCAGCGCTGTTCCGGACAACGGACCACCGGCGCAGGGCGCGGCTGCGACCCTCAATCGGGTCGCTGGAGGAATGACCATGACCGAATCGGCCCGCCAGGCACTCGTTGGTCTGCGCGATTTCACCACGCTGCAGTGGCACGTGGTGCCGCTGCTGGCGCTGCTCTTCTACATCTACGTCGTCGAGATACGCGAAGCACGCAAGACCGGCAACTGGGACGTCGTGATCGCCGGCGTCACGCTGTTTGGCGCGGACTTCGTCAACGAGTCGATCAACGGCTGGATCTTCGCAGTCTCCGGCTACAGCGCACTGTGGCTCGCTCCAGGGCCGACGGCGTTGAGGACACTGGTCGGCTGGAACGTCGAGATCATGTTCATGTTCGCGATCGTCGGCATCCTCTACTACAAGTCGATCGACGAGGACCCGCAGGCGAAGGTGCTCGGCCTCCCGAACCGGTGGTTCTGGGCGCTGTTCTATTCGGGCATCTCGGTGATCGTCGAACTCGCGCTCAACAAGGGCGGGCTGCTGGTCTGGGACTACCGCTGGTGGAATCGCGGCATCATCGAGGTGCTGCCGATCTTCGTGTTCGGTTACCTCTGGTTCTATCTCGCCGCGAAGTTTGCGATCGAACGGAAGTCGTTGCGGGGCAAGATCCTCGTGCCCGTCACGCTGTTCGCCGTCGCCGTGCTGCTGAACGTGGTGGGGCTTGGGCTGATGGGCTGGACGTACTGAACCGCGGGCCCGCGATCGATTGCCCGGCGGGCTCATCGGGTGAGCCTCAAGTCCTCCAGGCTCCAGGCTTTCCCAGCCCACAGACGAGGCCCGCGATGCCTGCTGGACCGAGCACGATCGAGCGATTGGGTGTGTATCAACACGTCACGGGATTGAAACGCGTCGGGCGACACCGTCGCGCGGCCGACAAGCTGCTGCGCGTACTGTCACATCGCTGCAGTCACTGTACCGGCGACGGATACAGGCTCGCCGGCCGGTCGTGGCTCTGGTGCGGGGCCTGCAGTGGCCTCGGGCGGGTGATGACGCCGATTGCGCAGCTGCAGCTGAGGCGGCGAGTGGTGGAGCGGTATCCGTCGGCAGCAGCGAGCAGGTAGCCAGGACTCCGGCTGGCTGCCATGCGCATGCGCGGCAACCTGCACGCAACGCGGTGAGTGCGGACGGTGGGGCAGGGCGCTGACCTCAGAAAATACGGATTGACTCTGCGGCAGTTCGGAACACTCTTGTTCCATTCATGTGGGGCCTGCTCGCGGGGGACAGACATCATGCCGTATCGAATCAGGTGGGAAGGACACGGCGTATATCGACGCTTCTTCGGCGTGCTGACGCTGGCGGAATTTCGCGATGCCTACGAGGAAATGTGCAGCGACGTTCGCTATGAAGGCATCCGCTACATCATTTCCGATTACCTCGAATGCCAGCCGGCCCCGGACATCACCGAGCCGGCACTGAAGGCTTTCGCCGAGCTCGAAAGACTGCGGTACTACGACAGTCCGGACACGGTTCAGGCAATGGTTGCGACGGACCCGAAGACCCTGGCGTACGTCCGGTACTACGAGTCGCTGCGCCTCTCGCCGTATTGCCTGGGAGACTTTTCGACGGTCGAAGATGCGCGGCATTGGATTGCTGGCAATCCGCGGCTGAGTTGGAGCCTACGGCCGAGAAGCGCCACTTCGACGGAAATGACGACGCAGGCCTGACGGCACGCGGACGCAGTCACCGGCCCCGGCGAGGCCTCTTCAGGCGTGCTCGACGCGATATGTCGACTGCACGAATCCGAACTCATACGCGCGTGAGCGCATCAGTGTCAGTTCGACATCCTGCGCCAGCGCTCCGAACAGCGGGCGTCCGGAGCCGAGCAACAACGGGACGACAGTGACGGTGAGCTCATCGAGCAGGTCCGCGCGCAGGAAGCTCTGGATGGTCTCTCCGCCGTCCACGTAGAGACGGCGCAATCCCTGCGCGCCAAGCTTCTCCAGGAGCGCGGCGGGCGTACCCTGCCAGGAATGCAACGAGCCGGCGAGTTCAGACGGAATGCTCACTGGTGACCGGCTCATGACAAACACCGGTATAGCCTCGTAGGGCCACGCGTCGAAAGTCAGCACCCGCTCGAACGTGTGGCGGCCCATGACCATGCCGTCAATCGAGTCCATGAAGTCGAGATAGCCGCAGTCCTCTCCGTCCGGAATGACGCCCTGCACCTCGGACAGCCAGTCGATGCTGCCGTCGGCACGGGCGATGAAGCCATCCAGGCTCGTGGCTATGAACGCGGCGGTGCGTGCTCTCATGATCCCTGCACTCATCTCGATGACCCGAGCGTATGACAACCCGTCGCTGCGGGCCAGTCAACGCCGGACAGTTCCGTCGAGTGGATCGGTGGTCGAGTACGCCTGAACGCCTTGATCCGCCTCGTCGATCTTCAGCGCCCGCGTCGCAGGTAGAAATACGCCGCGGCACCGACCACCAGGCAGACGAATGCAACGACATCCGCGATGAACACACGGCCGATCTGGGCGTTGTAGCTGCCGACGGACCAAGCGAGGTACAGGAACGAGACGACGCTTGCGAAGCCGGCGACGAGAGCGGCGCCCTGCAACTCGGGCCTGAACGCCGCGACAACGAGAAAGGCACCGAGCAGCCCGAACAGAACAGCCCTGTGTCGCATCAGGATCGCGAGGTTCGGCTCGTCGAACGAGAGGCCGTACAGTGCTGCGAGACGCTCGGCTCCGAGCGCTCCGGACAGCGGCAGCAGATGGATGATGCCGACGATCACAAGCATCAACGAGACGAGGTAACGCATCACGAAATCTCCCACGGTTTCTTTCCTGCGGACGACCTCAGCCGGACAAGTGGCCCACGACCCGCCGCACATGCGAGCCGTGGCGGTGCTCGAAGAGGTAGATCCCCTGCCAGGTACCGAGCGCGGGTCGACCGGCCGCAACGGGAATGCAAAGCGATACTGCCGTGAGCGCGGACTTGATGTGCGCCGGCATGTCGTCCGGTCCCTCCGCAGTGTGAGCGAGCCATCGCATCGAGGGATCGTCGGAGGAGGGTACCAGCCGGCGGAAGAACTCCTGCAGGTCGCGCTGCACGTCCGGATCCGCGTTCTCCTGGACCAGCAGCGAACATGACGTGTGCTGCACGAAGAGCGTCAGCAGTCCCTCGCGCAGGCCGCTTTCCCGGACGAAGCGCGCGACTTCATCAGTGAACTCGTGCAACCCCGCACCGGAGGTGCGAATGGTGAATACCGTCTGCATGTCTGGCAACGTGCCGGATTCCTTCAGGCATCGATCCGAGAGGTGTGAGTCTCTTTATCGACGAGTGCGAGGCCCGGGGCGACCTGGCGGCGCGGCATCGAGTCCTCGAGCGCGGCGCGGAGTTTCGCTCCCCTCAGGCCGGCGGGAGCGGGGAACCTTACCAGGGTAATGCAACGCACGGACGACTCCTGCCGTTGATTGCTGACCGTAACACCTGCAGCGCTCGTCGGCCAATCATGCTGAGCGTGTCGAACGCCTGGGACTGCGCATGGTCTAATCGAATCCTGGACTGCGAGTTCGCCGCGCCTGGTTGCGGGCGGCGGGTCCGGGAGGGTGACTCAAGATGGTCAAGTTGCTGCTGTGGTTGATGCTGCTCGCCGTGTGCTGGCCGCTGGCGATCGTGGCTCTCGTGCTCTGGCCGATCGTGTGGCTCGTGACGCTGCCGTTCCGGCTGGTGGGTCTCGCGGTCGAGGGCGTGTTTGCGCTTCTGCAAACGATCGTGATGCTGCCGGCGCGGCTCGTTGGCGGCCGTTCGGCCATCCGCGCCTGAGGTGGTTGCCGCGCCGCGCATCAAACTGTCGTCAGGCCGTTGGGCGTGACTTCGCGGCAGTCCAGTCCGTCAAGGCGTCTTCGGTGAGTCCCGGGCGCCACGCGCACCGGCAGCGCAAGCCCATGAATTCCGCAGGCGCACGACTCGGGGTGAAAAGTGCGCACTCCGCTGCTCGGCCAGTGGCCGAGCGGCCACCGGTCGCGTGCAAGGTCGATCCCTTCCGCGGCATCCTCGCAGCCCGCCTGGCCGAGTTCCCCAGGCTGTCGGCGGTCCGGCTGTTCGAGGAGATCCGGGCAGCGGGCTACGAAGATGGCGACACGCAGGTGAAGGACTGCGTCCGCCGCGCGCAAGCGTTGCATCGCGCGCTCCACACTCGGCCGCGCCTTCATCGATTTCTACTATCGCTCCTCGCCGCCACTCGCCAACGCGATTGCCGCCCACGACTCGCTGCGATTCCTGGCGCGCGCACTGCTCGCACCGGTGGTCGCGATCGTGGTGCATCCCGTGCACTCGCTCGCGGTGATCATGCTGACGTTCGCAGTACTGATTGCCGTACGCCGGCAACGACGTCGCCGGGCGTAGCCGATCCCCGTCGGCAGGGCAGGGCACTACCGTCCCAGGGATCTACGCATCACTGCAGTCACAGCGAGGGCGTAAACTGAACACGTGGCGCGAATCGAAAAATCGCGCCCCACGATCATTGCAAGGAGGTCGATCTCATGCACGCACCTGACATCAGCACCGAAAGGCTGCTGCACGAATTGAAGGCGGTCGTGAGCCACACAGAGGACCTGCTGAAGGAGACGGCCGGCGACGCGAGTGAACGAGCCACCAAGGCTCGTGCGCGAGCAGAGGCATCACTGCGCGATGCGCGGAAGAGTCTGTCGGAAATGGAGCAGCACCTCGCGGCGCGGGCGCGCGCAGCGGTAAAGACGACCGACCGCTACGTGCACGAGAATCCGTGGCCGTCGATGGGCGTGGTCGCAGGCTTTGCGTTTGTCATCGGCCTGCTGATCGGTCGACGCTGAGAGCTCGCCGCCCGGCCGCAGGACGCACCGCTCAATCTCGGCGCTGCGCGTGACTTCCGCCGCGATGAGCCCGTTTCGGCACGCTCGACGCGCTGCGCGAACGCTGACGCACGGCAATGCTCGAAGTCTCCGCCACGCTCGCCTCGTCGGCTGTCGTCGCCTGGCGGCTGCTGACCGATACGCACGCCTGGCCGCAGTGGGGGCCGAGCGTCCGCGCCGTCGATTCACCCGCGCGCGTCATCACCGCCGGCACTCGCGGCCGCGTGCAGACCACGGTCGGCCTCTGGGTCCCTTTCGAGATCACCGACTGGGAGGAGGGCGTCTGCTGGGCCTGGCGGGTCGCTGGCATCCCCGCAACCGGTCACCGCGTGACGCCCGTGGCCGCGACCTCCTGTCGCGTGGTCTTCCTGATCCCGCGCTGGGCGCCGTTCTACGTCCCGGTCTGCCGAATCGCACTCACGAAACTCGCCGCACTGACGCGCCCGCCGCCGTGACCCGCAGCCCGCCGGACGCTACGGCGACGACACCCGCCCGCTGATCACGCCATCCCGGCCCACCTCGACATTCATGATCTCCCCGTCGAGCTCGAGCCGTTGCGTCTGCCGGGCGACGGTCACGTTCTCCGAAATGCGATTCGGCATGCTGTTGTCGACGCAATGCCTGGCGGCACCCGGCGCGGTCCGCTCACTTCTCGCCCCGCACCTGCACGATGCCTGCGGCGAGGAAGAACACCGCCGGCCAGAAAGTGACGAGCCACAGCAGCTCACCCACCGCCAGCGCCGGCGCCAGCCACGGCATCACTACGGCCAGCAGCGCCAGCACCCGCACGCGACTCGTCGAGAAATCCCCATACGGCTCGAAGATACTCCGGCGCCAGGTCTAGCGTGTTGTGCCCCATGCCCGGCACGATCACCACCTGAACCTGACCCGGCGCAAACGCGTCGACGAGCGCCCGCGACCGACGCTCCGGAATGATCTCGTCCTCGCCCGCGATGACGATCAGCACGGGTGTCTTAACCTCTCGCGCACGACTCGCCGATTCGTACCGGTCCTGCATCAAGAGCCCCACCGGCAACCACCGGAAGTACTCCTTCGCCACGTTCACCAGGCTGTCGAACGGCGTCACCAGCACCAGCCGCGATACCGGTCGCACGGCGGCGAGCTGCACCGCGACGCCGCTGCCGAGGCTGCGCCCCATCACGGAGACGTCGACGTGCCGCGCCTTGACGTGATCGAACACCGCAAGCGCATCCTTCGCGAGCGCAGTCTCGGACGGCCGTCCGCTGCTGCCGCCGTAGCCGCGGTAGTTGACGAGATACAGCGAGTGTTCGGGAAACGCGGCGACGAACGACTCGATGTGCCCGGCCACGTCGTCGGCATTGCCGCCGAAGTGGAGGAGGGCGCGTGGCCCGGGTCGCTCCACAGCCCACACCTTGAGCCGTTCACCCGCACTCTCGATCCAGAGCACCTGTGCGACAGCGCTCTCTGACTCCGGTGTCGGAAAATAGATCTGCGAGCGCTGCGTGGCGTACAGCCAGCCACACCAGGCGACGATCATGGCCGCGACAGTTGCGAGCAGCAGCATCACGGTCCGCAGGAGCCCCTTCATGATCGGCGTGGATCCGCGACTCACGGCGCCATTCTACGGCAAGGGTCGTCTGCACCTGCGCGGCCCGCCACGATGGGCGCCACGCTCTCACAGGCCGAACAACCCCCGGTCGTCTGACCTCACCAGCGCCTGGTCAAGCCAGCGTGTCGTCGGCGCCATACTGGAAAGAGCGTTCGTGGGCGAAGTCGGGGTTACGCGCCTCGGAGTGCAGCGGGTCGAGCTGGTTCACGTAGTGCTCGGCCCAGTTCAGAAAATCGGTGGGCGTGCCCTGCAGGTCGACGGTGAGGGTGCGTGAGCCGAGCGCGCGGCGGGCGGCGCGCAGGTAGCGGCGCAGAAACTGCGCGCGTGCCCAGGCGGCCGCCTGGGCTTCGAGCATGTGGAGCAGTTTTTCATTGGCGGTGCGGCGCTCGCGGAGGATGGCCTGCTGGCGAGTGCGTTCCCGTTCCTCGATTACCCGGCGCTCGGCCTCGGCGTGGCGTGCCTTGCGGGCGAGGGCGCAGTCGAGCATGCCAGTGAGGATTCTCTTGAGCTGGGTTTCCAGGGGTCGGGTCCTGGTGTCCTTCCAGGTCTTGTGGGTCCAGCTGTGGTCGGGTTCCGACAGGTGCAGGCGGAGTTCGCCCGAGGGTGCGTAGTCGACGCGTGGCATCCACGGCTCTCGGCCGCGCTTGATGTCGGCCTGCTCCTGCTCGGTCACGACGTGATCGCTTTGGCGACACGAGGTTGTAGAGCTCGCTGCGGGGGAGAGCGATGAAGATGTGGGGCATGCGCGTCTTCTTGAGAGAGGAGACGGTGGCAAGAGCGCGCTGCGCGACGCGTCAGGAAAAACGCCGGGGAGTCCGCCGGTGATCAGGCGGAGTTAAAAGCACCGAATTCAGTCGTGCAGTGCAGCGTCCCGGTGCGGCGGGGTCGACGGGTCACTGACTGATGGCTGGGTGGCAAGTTTTCGAGGCTGGCTGGCGCGCGTCAGCCACACGTCGTGCGGATTCCAGCTCCACGGCGTGTGAACGGAGACACGGCCGGCCGTGGCCGTGCGCCCGGCGAGCGCGGCGAGTGCGGTTGCCGTCACAGTGTCTGCCCAGCTCATCGGTGTTCCTTGCGCTTTGCCTGCGTCGCGGATGTCGTCGTGTGCGGATCGCTGCGACATCAGTATCTTCGCGCGGTCGTTGAGTCGGGCTGGTGACAAAAGTGTTTCTGTTTGGCGACAGCGGATGGCGGGGCGAGCTCGCGACGTCCGCCGGCTGGAGTGCGGTTGCGGGGATACGCCGACGAGCCGCGTGCGGGTACGTCACCCGCCTTCCGGTGCCCGTTTCCTGGGACACGCCAAGAACACATCCGTATGAGCGCGCACTCGACTGTCCCTGCCTCGTGACGGTCTGCGGCGATACCCGTGAACCCTCCTCGCCGTGAAGCACGCGCCTTGACGACCAGCATCATCACGCCGCGCGAGCCTGTCCTCCTGGAGATGCCCGAGTGTCCTGCGCCGGGCAGTGGACGCGGCGCGATCCCTGCGCCGCTCGCGTCGGCCGGCGGCCGGCGCCTCGGAGCGGTTCAGTGTGGCAGCGAGGGCAGGCAGGAAGCGGCTGGGGGGCAGAGCGCTTTACGTGCTTTCTGTGCGCTGCTCGACGGCTTCCAGCAGCTTCGTGTCCAGCTCGGGAATCTCAGGCAGACTCTTCGCATCCGCGGCCAGCGCCTGGAGCTGCTCACGCAGCGTCAGCGTCAGCGCGTGCAGGTCGCGATAACGGGTCACCAAGGTCGCGCCGTTACGCAGCGCATCCGCCAATCGCTGATCCTGCTGGCGCTTCTCGGTGCGCAGGGTATTCAGCACGGATTCGACCTGGCGACGCGCATCCGCTTCTTCCCGCTTCTGCTTCTTGAGCGCGTTCATTTTCTTCAGGACGTTCGCCGGGGTGTCTGCCAGCGCCGTGGTGATCGCCTTGAGCGACATTTCGCGCTCGGTCAGACGGTCCTTGACCTGCTGCAGGACCGTCGCGGCGGCCGCGCGCTGGTTGGCCATCTGCTGAACCGCACCGTCGAATGCGGCTCTCGTCTCGGCAGCCGCTTTCTGCGCAACGGACCGGTCCTGCTCGCTCTCGGCCAGCTTCTTCTCGAGCGCAGTGATGGCGACCGTCGCCTCTTTCCTGGCGGTGACGAGTTCGGAATCCGCCTTGGCGACCTTCTTCAGCGCGGCCTCGAGCGCGTCCTTCAGCTCTTCCTGCGTGCACTGCGGGTCGAGCTTGAGCGCGTCCGTGGCCGCTCTCATCAGGATCTGCTTGCTGATCGCGAGATCTTTCCAAACTTTCAATTGAAGGTCTTGCTGCGTTTGACTCACGTCGTTCCTCGCGGGCCATGGAATGGATGAACTGCAACCGCCAATTATAACCCAGGGCAGGGAGCGGGTCTGCTCCACGCCGTTCTTGCCTGCGAAATGTCGGGTTTCGGGACGGTGCCTGACGTCACCAATTCGAACGGGTGACGCTTCATGTCTGAGGTGAGAGGGGGATGCAGCCTACCGCTGTTACTCGGCTCCGCGACGCTTTGCCACTGCGCTGCGCCACTTCACTTCGCCACCTCCGGTGTCCGGCCCTCTCCAAGGCTCGGGCGTTCGCACAGCGCAATGAGACATTCAGTCTCATTGCCGCATCTGCTGTGCTTACCCTGCTTCGCTCGTGTACCTGCCGCGGCTGACCGCGGATGGGTTTGCTCCGGTCCGGGAGTGGGGTGGCGGGGAGCAGGATACGAACGGTGCGTACGTGATGCCGTGGCCCAGGTACGAAGCGGTTGTGACCGAGTTGTTCGAGGCGGCGGGGCTGGCGTATGAAGACGGTTCGGGGGCACCCGGTCCTGCGCTGCTTTGCAACTCGTGCTGAGTGCAATCGCGCCGCGCGAATCTGAGGCGGAATCTCTTGATTGGGTTCGAGACTCGTGCGGTAACCGTGATCTAATTCGCGCCAAGGGACGACCTGCGGGAGAACAGGGGGAACTGATGCGACGTGCTGCTCGCGCCGTGCTGGTCTCGACTCTGGTGCTTGGCGTCGCTGCCTGTGGCGGCGGACGGAAGGATACTGAAGCGCAGGGTCCAGAGAAGGTCCTGTACGTCAACAACTGGGCGGACTACATCGCTCCCACGACAGTGGCCGATTTCGAGGCCAGGACCGGGATCAAGGTTGTCTACGACACCTACGACTCGTTCGAGGTTCTCGAGACCAGGCTGCTGACGGGAAAGTCCGGGTACGACGTCGTCGTGACCTCCGGCGGGCCGACCCGCAAGCTCATCGAGGCGGGTGCACTGAAGAAGCTCGATCGGTCGAAGCTCGGGAACCTGGGGAACCTGGATCCGAAGTTCATGCGGCTGGTCACGATCTACGATCCGGGCAACGAGCACGCCGTACCGTATCTCTGGGGGACGACAGGCATCGGCTACAACCCGGACCAGGTGGAGAAGGTACTCGGTACGAGGACGATCGACAGCTTCGCTGCGGTGTTCGACCCGGCGGTCGCAGCGAAGCTCGCGAAGTGCGGAATCACGTGGGTCGATTCGCCGGCGGACCTGTTCCAGGTCGCATTTATCTACCTAGGGCTCGACGCCAACACTGAGCGCCCGGAGGACCGGGCGGCGGCGGAGGCGCTGCTGACGCGCGTGCGGCCGTACGTCCGGTATTTCCATTCGTCGCAATACCTGAATGATCTCGCGAGTGGGGAGGTCTGCGTCTCGGTCGGCTGGAGTGGGCGCTGCAGCAGGCACGGACTCGCGGCGCCGAAGCAGCGCAGCCGGTCGAAGTGCAGTACGTCGTTCCGAAAGAGGGCGCTCCGCTGTGGGCGGACCTCTTGCAGATTCCCGTGGATGCGCCGCATCCAGAGTACGCGTACCTGTTCATCGATTACGTCCTGGAGCCCAAGGTGATTGCGGCGATCACAAACGTCGTGGGCGAGGCGAATGGCAATGCCGCGTCCCTGCCATACGTGGCTGAGGCTATTCGCACTGATCCCGCGATTTACCCGACCGAAGCAGTGATGCAGCGGCTCACCGTCGATCGATCCTGGTCCCCAGAGCAGATGCGCGAGGTCAACCGCGCGTGGACGCGGATCAAGACCGCGCATTGAGGCGGCGGGACGAGTGCGCATGGAACCGGGCCCCGCGCTGTCGGGTGCGGGTGCCGGGTCCGGCGCGCACTTCAAGTTGATCGGGTGCAAGAGCTGAGGGGTTGAGAGGGCAGACGCTGCCTATGGCAGCTCGCGCGACCACTGATCGCGCCTTGGAGTGGTCTTGCACAGGGCCTAGGCTGTTGATTCAGGGATTGACGAGCGATATGCAAAAGGGCGCGGGTGTGAAGAGCAATCGTCCGACACTGAAGGACATCGACGAGCTGCTCGCGTTCCTGCCGCGGCTGATCGCGGACGGGTTTGCTCCGGTTCGGGAATGGGGTGGTGGCGAGAAGCAGGCGGACGGTGCGTACGTCATGCCGTGGCCGAAGTACGACGCCATCGTCACCAGGTTTCTCGAGGCGGCGGGTCGGGACTGTTGGATGGATTTCGACTACGTGCCGCAGGAGGCCGGACGCATGCTCGAGGATGAGGCAACCGTGCGGCGGGCGAGTATCGATCAGATCCGGACAATGCTGACGTATTGCGTGCGGGGTGAGCGGTTCTGTGACGGGCACTGGGGCGCGATGATCGAGCAGGGACATGTGCGGAGGTTGCTCGAGCGGTTGGCGGAGATTCGCGACGCCCGCTGACTGGAGGCGTTTCCGGGGACACGCCGTAGAGTCGGACGACCGAACTCCACAGCTTGCCGGGTGCGGACACGCCGTTAATCCGTCCTTGGAGGCTCGCACTCGGTCGCGACGCTGCGCAGTCCGTGCTTCGCTGCGAGCGGCCGGCACGTCCGTATGCCGGCGTTCGTCGCATGCGACTGACCCTGCCTCGTGACGGTCCGCTCCAGCACCTCTGGAGTCTGGTCGCCCGCAACTCGGTGACGCCATGTTTGCGTCAGCGCGACTTGGATAGTGCTCGCTCGTCGCGGGGCTACTTTCCCTCGCGTCCGGTCGACGCGTCAAAGGGGGCTGGCAGAAAGAACGTCAGGTCAGTGCGGCCGAGTGCGCTGCGATCCACTCGGCGAGCTTCTGTTCGGTGAGGTCGCCGGCGGCGAGAGCCAGGAACGTGGTCACGCACTCAGCGTCGGTGGCGGTCAGTTCCAGGCCATTCAGGTCCAGGAACAGTTCCGCGACCACGAGGCTGGTGCGCTTGTTGCCGTCGAGAAATGGGTGGTTGCGGGAGATGCCGAAGGCATAGCTCGCCGCGAGTCGCGGCAGCGCGTGTTCTCCGTAGGCGAACTGATTCTGTGGCCGCGCCATTGCCGATTCGAGCAGGCCACGATCGCGCACGCCGGTCTGACCGCCGTGCTCGGCCAGTTGTTCGTCGTGGATGGCGAGCACGACCTCGAGGTCGATCCAGACGGGCTCGGTCATCGACGTCAGTCGCGGCTACTTCGCGAGCTCGCGAAGTACTGCGCGGCGCTTCTTCATGATCTTCCGCGCGGCTTCCATCTGGGTTTCGAACTCGGGGTTGTACGGTGTGAGGCGGTAGCCGTCCGCAGATTCGGTCAGGTAAACCGTGTCGCCTTTGTCGACCTTGAGGCGGGCCAGGACCTCCTTGGAAAAGACGACCCCTGCAGAATTCCCGACCGCGGTGAGCTTGAGCTTGATCATGAGCTGAGGTTATTACCGATGTAATTACATGTCAACTGGCGGTCGGCTCCAAAGCATCCAAATTTGTCATAATATACATTATGCGGACCGGCGAGGGGGGCTCTCGGTGCTCCAGAGGCCGGGAGAATGAGTCAGGTTGGCCCCTTGCTTGTGGATGCCTTCATGGGCGATCCGACCACCCTGCGTTCGCTGCATCTGGCTTGCGGGTTCACGTGGCGCGAGGCCGCGGCGTATTGCCTCGTCAGCCCCGAGACGTACCGGCGTTGGCTCACCGACCGCCACCCCAATCCGACTGCGCTGCGGTTGCTGGCGATCCGTGGGGGCTACGTGCCGTGGCCGACTTGGGACGGCTGGCAGGTCCATGGACCGTGCCTGTTCCCCCCCGGGCTGCGTCGCTACGGGTACACCCCCGGCGATCTGCTGGCGGCTCCCCTGTGGCACCAGGTGGCGCAGGCTCAGGCGGTCGAACTGGCTCAGCTACGGAGTACCGGCAAGGCCGCGCCGCAGGCGCGGCCGCTGGTCTTGCCAGTATTGAAACAAGTAGCACGCGGAAGGCGCTGCGGCTGAGAATCCCCGAGGGATTTCCCCGCATCGAGCCGGGCGGCGTATGAGCCCGATCGACCTGTGGCGGCAGGCGTGCGTGCGGCGTGCTTGGCCGGTCGTTGCGGCCGCCGTCGACCGTGGGGCAAGCCCTCTCCCTGCCAAACCTTCCCGCGCCAAAGCTGGCGTGTCTGTTGCTTTCTTTGCTACAAGGAGGGCGTTATGCCCAAGGTATACATTATGCGAATCTCGAATCCGAGCTGGCCCTCGGGCCCGCGGCTTCGAGCGGCACAGTCTCCTTCTCCGGGCCCGAATAGGGAAAAATGGCCTGCCATAGCGGCTGCGCACGGAACCATGCGTTGGATCAATCGCTGTCTGGTAACAGCAAGTATCCGCGCTCTGCGTAAGGGAATTCGCTCAGTTCGACGCTAGAGTCGGGAGACGCAATGAAATAGGCCCGTACCTCCGCGATTCTTCCGTCCCGCATCACGTACCACTCGGTTCCTCTGTTCATGAATCTCCTGGAACTGCCCGGGGGACTCCAGGCACAACTCCACTCGTTCACGACGTCGTCGCCTGATGCGATGATGCGCTCGACCTTCCATGCGGGATTCAGAGTCTCCTTGTACTTGCGCCAGAATCGGGCCAGGTGTTCCGCGCCCCGGATTGGTGGAAATGTTGTAGGCAGGAAGTAATGCGCGACGTCTGGCGTCATCGTGCGCATCAGGTCCTCGATGTCTCCGGTATTGCATGCGTCGAAGTACTCCCGGACCACCGCGATATTCATTGTCTCGACAGCATTCACGTTCTCTGCCTCCACTCGTTGGTTCCAGCAGCGCGCCGGCTGGCGCCAGAGCTAAGGTGAACAGCGCCACGCCTATTGAGCAACGCGAGGCCAATCAGATTGGTCCGCGGCCTCAACTCAAGCATGGTCTGCTTCTGGCCGACTGCAGACCGTCGCGACAATCTGCACCTTGCCGCAGCTAATGTAAGTTGTTGATTCTCTGAGCGCAATTCGCGATCAATAATTAATGCTTGCTATACATTATGCGTACTCCCATGCCCCAGGAATGGCACCCCGCGTGCGGGTGGAACCATCGTGAGCTCCTCTGACCGGCTGGCGGCACTGCTTTGGGACGTCGATGGCACGCTCGCGGAAACCGAGCGCGATGGCCATCGCGTGGCGTTCAACCACGCTTTCGAGAGCTGCGGCCTGCCGTGGCGCTGGGATGATCGCCACTACGGCGAGCTGCTGCGCGTCAGCGGCGGCTTCGAGCGGCTCATGCACGACATGGCGGATCGGGCGGACGCGCCCGCGAGCCCCGACGAGCGCACGGCGCTGGCGCGGGCAATTCACGCTAAGAAGAACGGGTACTACGCCGAACTGGTGCGCGACGGGGCCATTGCGCTGCGGCAAGGTGTCATGGCGCTGATGCGGGAGTGTCGCGAGCACGGGCTGGCCATGGGCATCACGACGACGACGAGTTGGGCCAATGTCGAGGCGCTGCTCTCGGTGCATCTCGGTGCGCACTGGCGCGAGTGGTTTGCGGTCGTCGTGTGCGGCGAAGATGTCGAGCGCAAGAAGCCAGATCCGCAGGTCTATGCGCGTGCAGTTGCGGCGCTGGGCTTGAGCCCGCAGCAGGCGCTCGCAATCGAAGACTCGCCGGATGGCGCGGCAGCGGCGAGCGCAGCCGGTGTGCCCGTCATCGTGGCACGCAGCGTCTACTTCGCGGACACGCACGTCGAAGGGGCACTGGCCGTCGGGCCGGGTCTTCACCAGCGACAAGGGTGGCAACCGGCGCTGCGCATGCGGAACGGCTCACCGGAGAGGGTTGGGCTACGGGACCTCGAGGCCTGGTGGCGGCAAAAGTGCGGTGAGCCGGTCTAGGTGCTGATCAACTCCGACGGGCTTTGCAACGCCTCGTCCATTCCCGCGTCGGACGGTGGTGCATCGAGTGACCCGCGCGCCGGGCAGCGGGGATGGCCTTCGGGCAGCGCGGGCGAAGAGCTGTAGCCCGGTACCGGCGGGTGCCCCTCTGGCAGCGTCGGCAGCGAGTCGAAGCCTGGCACCGGCGGATGCCCTTCCGGCAGTGATTGCAGATCGACGAGCACCCGGGGAGCGTCGTGGCTCGCACCGACTCTGGCGGCGTCAGGGGAGTTCACCCCGCATGCGCTGAGTGCCCAGGTGGCGGCGATGATCGAAGCGACAGCCGTACGCCGGTTCATGGATCTCCCTCCTCCGCTGCAGTTTGACGCGGGCCAGGTTTGAATCGAGTGCCTTCCAGCAATCAATCGCAGCGGCGGGAGCAGCGGATTCAAGATCGGGTGCTGCGGTTACGCGACGGGAACAGGGCGACACGGCTGTATCGCCCTGTCCCGGGGCAGCGAGCGGCGTCAGGCGGTCGCGGCGTCTTTCAGTTTCTTCATCGGACGCACCTTCACCTTGACCGTCGCAGGCTTGGCCTTGAACGTCGTAGGCTCGCCGGTGAAGGGATTGACTCCCTTGCGCGCGGGCTTCGCCGCAACGTTGGTGACGGTAATCTTCAGCAGGCCCGGCAGCACGAACACGCGGGCCCCCTTCTTGCCGATCGCGGAGTGGATCGTGGCTTCGAGTGCCGCGAGCACAGCGCGCACGTCCTTCACAGCGGCGCCCGTGGTGCCCGCCAGGTGAGCGACCAGTGCGGACTTCGTGAGCACGCTCTTGATTGATTGAGGGGCCTTCGGGGCAGCCTTCCGGGCGGGCTTCTTCGCAGGCTTGCGGGCGGACTTCTTGGCTTTTGCCATCGGGGTACTTTCGACCTCGTGAGTGGGTGAATCAAGGGCCGGAGAATTCCGGACTCGGTGTGCACGGTAGGCGAATGGCGCGGGGAAGCCAAGAGGCGCGTCCGCTGCAGGCTGGCTGGCCGCGGACATCGTGCAGGTCCGGCACTAGGCGTCGGCGACCTTCAGCACGAGCTTGCCGGTGTTCTCCCCCTTGAACAGCTTCAGCAGCGTGTCCGGGAAAGTCTCCAGCCCCTCGACGATGTCCTCGCGTGTCTTCAACTGCCCGGTCGCCAACCAGCCGGCCATCTCCCGCGCGGCCTCGCCATAGCGGCTGGTGTAGTCGAACACCACCATGCCCGTCATCGACGCACGGTTGACGAGCAGCGACATGTAGTTGCTCGGGCCCTTCATCTTCGCTTCGTTGTATTGCGAGATCGCGCCGCAGATCACGATGCGCGCGTGCATGGCGAGCCGGGTCAGCACGGCATCGAGGATTTCCCCGCCGACGTTGTCGAAGTACACGTCGACGCCGTTCGGGCAGTGCTCTTTCAGAGCGGACTTCACGTCCTCGTGCTTGTAGTCGATCGCGGCGTCGAAGCCGATCGAGC
The DNA here is from genome assembly GCA_963696545.1 of uncultured Gammaproteobacteria bacterium. Classification (GTDB taxonomy): domain Bacteria; phylum Pseudomonadota; class Gammaproteobacteria; order Steroidobacterales; family Steroidobacteraceae; genus RPQJ01. The sequence continues at coordinate 4,583 of CAVOKQ010000010.1, read as the reverse complement.
GCAGGTAGTCGCACTTGTCCTTGCCGCCCGCGATGCCAATCGCGCGACAGCCCTTGATCTTCGCGATCTGGCCGACCACCTGCCCCACGGCGCCGGCCGCTCCCGAGACGACCACCGTGTCGCCCGCCTTCGGCTTGCCGACGTCAAGCAGGCCGAAGTACGCAGTCATGCCCGGCATGCCGAGCGTGCCGAGGTACACGGGTAGCGGGACCAGCCGCGGGTCCACCTTCCGGAGCAGCTTGCCTTTCGCGACGGCGTATTCCTGCACGCCGAGGATGCCGAGGACGTGATCGCCAACCGCGAAGTCCGGGTCACTCGACGTGATCACGCGCCCCACGGCGCCGGCGCGCATGACTTCGCCGATGCCGACCGGCGGCACGTAGGACTTGCCCTCGTTCATCCACCCGCGCATCGCGGGATCGAGCGAGATGTAAAGGATCTTGACCAGTACCTCGCCCTCGCCTGGCTCGACGACCGGCGCGTGCGAGTAGTCGAAATCACTGCGCTGGACCATGCCGACCGGGCGCCGGGCGAGCTTGAACTGGTGATTGACGAGTGCGGTCATGCGGCGTCTCCCGGAATGCGACCGAGGTGATGGTCATTTCGTGAATGAGTTGCCGAAGATACGCTACCCCTTCGAGAAATGTGAACGGAAACGGTTGCCTTGGCTGCGGCAACTCAATAGTCTTCGCCCCCGTGCTGCCTTCCGCTTCCCTCCGTGTACGCTATTTTGCCGCCGGCCTGGTCCTGGCGGCGCTGGTGTCACCGACAGCACATGCCCAGCAGTCGGAACCTGCCGACGCGGCGGCAACTCCAAGCTTCGACAGCGGTGTGCAGGGTGACGCGGGCTTCATCGAAGCCACGCCGGCCGACTTCGCGACCCAGACGATGCAAGCTGCCGAGCAGGTCGCTTCTTACGCGATGCAGATGGTGGGCACGATGTATCGTTTCGGAGGCGCCGAGCCCGCCACGGGCTTCGATTGCAGCGGACTCGTACAGTACGTCTACCGGCAGGTGACCGGAGTCACCCTGCCCCGCACCGCGAAGTCCCTGAGCGCGGTTGGCCAGAAGATCCCGGTCGTCACACTGCAGCCGGGCGACCTGGTGTTCTTCAATACGCGGCGCTTCGCGTTCTCGCACGTCGGCATCTATATCGGCAACAACCAGTTCATTCACGCGCCGCGCACGGGCGAGCGGGTCGAGGTCTCGATGATCGACTCGCGCTACTGGCAGCGCCGTTTCAACGGCGCCCGGCGCCTGGTGGGGAGCGTACCCGGCCTGTTGCCGGCGCTGGTCGACCAGGTCGGTACCGCCGCGACCGCGGCGTTCATGTCGGATCCCACCGAGAGCGCCGACAGCCGCGGACGCTGAAGCGGCCCGGCGTCACCGCCTGTCGCCGAATGCCCTGCCCAGCACCCGCAGAACTTGCTTGCTGGCTGCGAACGCGAGCAACGCGACCAGGACGAACACTACGAATGCCACGGGCGCGGCAATCAGCAGTGGGGCAGCCGTGTCGTGATTGTCGAAGCTTCCGAATGTGTGATTGAAGGCCGCGCCCGCTGACTTCCAGGCGACCAGCACGGCGATCATTGCCGCGGCGACGCTCTGCATGACCGACCGGCCTGCGCTGCGGGTTGAGTCGTCAGCATTGCGCTTCCTGTGGCGCCGGCGGAACGCCCAGGCTGCGACGCCGACGGCCAGCAATGCGCCCACCAGCACCAGGTCGGGCCGGGCCACCACATTTCCCGCTGGCGTCGGGATCGACTCTTGCGTGACTTGCGGCGCCAATTGGTCGCAGCGTTCCAAGCCCTGCGGGCGCACGGTCCGCGCCGTGGCTGGGCAGGGTCCATCGACCAGGAACTCAACACCGGCGGTCTCGCAAACTGCGGAGTTTCGATTTCGGCAGTCCTGCTCGGCCGTTGGGACATCAGCGCGGCCGACGGCGAGTGTCAGCAGCAGCATTGGGACAGCGATCAGCGTGGTGCGCAGGTGAAGACTCGCTCGTTCAGATAGGAAACAGGAACTTGACGGTCAGGTTCACCGTCCATTTCGGGGCCACGTAGTCGTCCGCGAAGTTGTACTCATAGCCGCCGGCGAACTGCACCGGCAGCTTGCCGAACTTCACCAGCTTGGCCAGCTTCACGCCCAGCGGCAGTAAAGTCCATGCGTCCCGGTCCCAGTCGTAAGTGATGTTCATCTCCGACGTGCCGATGGACCACTTGTCCGGCAGCGAATAATTGACGATGGGCTGGAGGATGCTGACGTTGACGTCCTCCCGGTCGCTGTCGCCCGCGAAGGAAAAGAGGTTCTGGTTGAACAGGCCCCACATCAGCTGGTTGCTGCGCGCTACGAAGCCGACTGCCGGACCAATGGCCCACTTGCCTGAACCGATCGCGTCATCCGTGGCGGTCGGCGCGAGCAGCACGGGCCCGATGCCCCAGCGTCCCCAGGACTTCTCGAACTTGATGAGATCGAACAGCACGAGGTCGCTGAGGCCGCTCTCGCCGGAGGGGCTGTCGGTCAGGATGGGCAGCGTCACCCGCGCGATGTGCTCGAGGCTGCCGGTCGTGAACGGCACCGACGAGCGCAGCAGGATGGTGTTGCCGGTTTCATCATCGAGCCGGTGGTAGGCACCTGCATATATGTCCTGTACCGAGACCGACATCAGCGACGCCGTCGGGTCGCTGGCGGCCTGCTCGAGGGACTGGCCGTCGGTGCCCTCCTCCGCGCCTGCGGCATGCGCCGCACACAGGACGAGCGCCGCCAGCCATGAGCGCGAGTGCCAATACGGTGACCGGTAATCGTCGTCTGTTGTGCGTGTGGTCACCTCATCAACTTCCCGGCCATCCCGAGGATGTCGTCCAGCGGGTTGCCGTCGCCATCGAGATCGAGCATCGAAGCCAGGCCCGGTGCGCCGCGTCCTCCGGCGGGCTGGCCGCCGCCGAGCACGCCGGCCAGCAAGTCGCCGAGCCCGCCCCCTGCCGACGGTGCCGCCGATGCGGCGTGCTGCTTGGCCAGGTAGCCGGCGACCAGCATCGCCAGCACGGGCAACATCTTCTTCAGCACCGTCGGATCAAGTCCCGTCTGACCGGCGGCATTCTGGGCAACCGTGCGGCTTACTTCGCGGGAACCGAAGATCTGTCCGAGAATGTCGTTGCCCGGACTGACATTCGTTGGCTGGGGGGCAAGTACAGCGTCCAGCAGGCTTCCGCCGCCCAGCCCACCGAGCATGCCGATGATGCCTTCCAGTCCGCTGGGATGCGCTTGTGTCTGCTTCTTGAAGCCACCGAGGATCGCCGGCATCAGCGCGGCGGCGCCGCTCGCCGCCTGCGACTCGCTGACGCCGAATTCACGCGCCAGCGACTGGATCCCTCCCATCTGCCCGAGCATGTCCATGATCTGCATTTTGCACTCCCCAGGTTGATCTTCGCAGACCGGCAATTGTGTACCAGGCTGCCGGTCCGTAACCGCTCATCGTCGCCATATCGCCGCCGCCCTGTCCACGGCAGAAATTGCTACGTCCCGATAGATTCCTCGATCGGAGCGGGCGCGACTGGTACTTCGAGCATCTGATCCGACTTGCGCGATCGCCGATCGCTTACTGCAGCGTCTGCTGGCGCTGGTATTCGCTGCGCTTCATCTCGAGGTAAGCATCGCGGTCGATTTCGTGCAACTGGCGTGGGTAGCGCTCGGTGGCATCGAACCAACGTGCGATGCTCTGTTCGAAGCGCCCGGCGGCGGGCACCGCCAGCGTGCTGAGATACGCGTCGATGGCCAGGTAATAGCGCATGGTATTGCGCTCAATTGCACCGCGGACGCCACCGATGAATTGCCGATCTGGATCATTCGGATCCCCGATCAGCGTGAAGCCCACCTTGCCGCGGCCCGTTGTTGCGAGGTACGTGCGCATCGCGGCGCGAGCCACGGACTCATACGTATAGGAATACTGCAGGTGCACGAACGATTGCTGCTTCTCCAATCCCACCGCTTCGAGGCTGATCCGGTAGTTTCCGGTGCCGAGCGGTCCCTCGCTGGCATCGAGATCGACATCGAGGTAACCCGGCCGCGACGCCGCGACGCTGTAGTCGAACTCGACGCGCGCCGTGCTGATGAGCAACTGTTCGTTCTTTCTGCCAATCGCGACCGAGAGCACAGTTCGCCCGTCATGCGCTACGGGATGGCAGTACTTCACGTTGAGATGCAGGATCAACAGGTCGCACCAGTTTGCCGGGCTCGCCAGTGCCTGGCTGACGGTCGCAATCGGGTAGTCGACGACGGCGTAAACGTCGCCGCGCGACGCGCTTGGGCCTTCGAAGGACTCGACGTAGACGTGCTGCGGGAACGGGCTGTGCTCGAGCCGCTCGTGCAAGGCAGTGTACCGAGCCCGTAGAGCCGCTCCGGCGTCTGGTACTCGCTCAGCCGCTGCGGCGACCGATGCGCACATCGAGCCCGCCAGCAGCATCGCAAGCCACGTCGCACGCGACGGGACACGTGTCACGCGGATCGGGCTCATCGGACGAGGGAATCGCGCCGGAGTCGTCAGGCAGCAGACTCGGCCGGCGGCTGCGGCGCGTCGTCCGTTT
>CAVOKQ010000009.1:0-33148 GCA_963696545.1 uncultured Gammaproteobacteria bacterium | reverse complement strand
GCCCGAACCACGATAGGCAAACTGATCGCCGGATAGAAGAAATCGCCATTCTCGTTGCGGATCGCTGGTCCTAGAGTTACCAGGCGCTTTATTCGCTCAACGGGGTGCACGAATGAGTCGTCAGTCATCCAGCTCGCTTGCCGGGACGTTCGTCGTGGGCGTCGTCTGCGCGCTGCTTGCCGCACATCCGGCCGCGGCGGGTGAAGGTGGAACGTCGCACATCCTGCCTGGTGCCAACGCGACGCTCATCGACATGCCGCCGACCGGCCCCGGCGACTTCATCAAGCCGATGTACGTCAACTACGACGGCTCGACGCAGGCCCAGCTGCCGACGGCGGCGGGCATCGTGGCGAACGTGAATGCAACCGGCAACACCTTTGTGTTCGGCGGCGGCCACACACCGTTCGAGACGAAGGTATTCGGTGGTGCGACCGCAACCGTGGCCACCTTCCTGCCATACACGTTCCTCGACATCTCGGGCGACGCCGTGGCGCGTCCTGGCGGCAACCCGTTGCGCAAGATCCAGAGCAGCGTCGACGGATTCGGCGACCTGACGGTCGTGCCGCTGATGCTGCCGTGGAAGGAAGGTAACTGGCAGTACGACCTGCTGGTGCCGATCTACATCCCGATCGGCAGCTACGAAAAAGGCCGGCTCGGCAATCCCGGTCTCAACTACTACACGTTCGACCCGGTCGTGGGGTTCGGTTACTCCAATTTGGAGATCGGGTTCAACGCGATGCTGCACATGGGCTACGCGATGAACACGATCAACCCGACTACACAGTACAAGAGCGGTTCGCTGCTGCATTTCGACGGCGCGATCGAGCAGATCCTGCCGGTGGGCTCCGATTTCCTCGCGCTTGGTCCTCGAGGGCTTCTACTTCAAGCAGGTTACCGCCGACAGCGGTTCGGGCGCTACGCTCGGTGCCTTCGAGGGCATGACGACCGGTCTCGGCCCGGTGCTCGGCTACATCCACCCGATCGGCAAGCGGTCGCTGGTATTGGAGGCCAAGTGGCTGACCGAGCTCGACACCAAGAAGCGCCTTGAGGGCGACTACATCTGGGTCAAGGGTGTCTACAAGTTCTGAGTCCCGCCCAGCGCGCGCGCTGGAAAGTCAAAGCGCTCGCGGCAGCATGCTGCTTTCCGCGACCCACCCCCCTGGAAGGTCGCGTGCTGTCGCGGGCGCTGCGATGACCGGTGGTCGCAGCACCAGCAGCGCTCAGGCGAGGTTCTTCGGGTAGTCGAATTCGGCTTGCCGGCCGCTTTCCCAGTCGAGCGCGCTCCAGTCCTCCATAGATCGACCCTCCCGCCGTGAACACCGCGCAGGTCGGCATGTTGTCGATGCGGTCGCCGGCGGAGAGCTGGTTCGCGAATTCGGTGATACCGGGGTTGTGGCCGAACACCATCAGGTGCTTGGCCTGTCCCGCCGAGCTCGCGAATGACGTTCAGCATGTCGTTGGGGCCCGCAAGGTAGAGGCGTTCATCGTTCCGGGAAGATGCTTGCGGGCACCTTCAGTTCGCGCGCCATGATCGTGGCGGTAGCGAGCGCGCGCACGGCCGGGCTGGTCAGGATCAGGTCGGGCTTCAGCTCTGCGGGCCCGCAGGCGCCGGGCCATCTCCGGCGCATCGCGCTGGCCGCGCTTGTTCAGCGCGCAGATCCCAGTCCGGCTGGCCGGGCAGGGACCAGTCGATTTCGCGTGCCGGACGAGTGTGAGTCGCTTCATTCGTCCCGAGTACCTCTACTTCGCCATCAAAGCACGCGCGTGTCGTAGCGACGCACCGGTTCGTAGGCGGGCGGGGTCAGTGCACGCCCGGTACGCAGGCAGAATCGCGCGCCGTGGCGCGGGCAGACCACCTGCGCGCCTTCGACCAAAGCCGCCGGCGAGCCCGCCGCCATCGTGAGTGCAGACGTCCTCGACCGCGAGAAACTCGCCGCCGACGTTGAACACTGCGACGAACACTCCGTCCACCTCGGCCGTGGCGTATTCGCCCGGCGCGATCGACGCGGCCGGGGCGACGCGGACCCAGCTCACATCATGCCGGTCTGCAGGCGCGCGGCTTCCGACATCATCGACTGGCTCCAGGCGGATCGAACACGAGTTCGACGTCGGCCGTTTCGTACCGTCGGAATCATCTCGATCTTGTCCTTCACGTCGGCGACCAGCACTTCGCCCATGCCGCAGCCCGGCGCGGTCAGCGTCATCTGTGACGCTGATGTCGCGTGCCGTCGCGTTCGGCGTGACGTCGCATTCGATAGACGAGGCCGAGGTCCACGATGTTGACCGGGATCTCGGGGTCGTAACAGTTTCGCATCTGGGACCAGGCCAGTTCGCGCACGTCGTCTTCGGTGGCATTCGGCGGCAGCGTCGGCGGGACGATGCTTCCTTGCCGATCGCGTCCGCATCCTCGCCGGCGAGGCGGAACAGGTTGCCCTCGATGTACACGCGTGAAGCTGCCACCGAGCGCCTGCGTGATGAAGCCGGGCTGGCCCGGTCTTCAGTTTGACCTTCGACTCCGGCGGGCACGATGACAGCGTCCCGCGTCACGAGTGAAGGTACCTGGGTCGCTCGTCGCCTTCATTCCGTCGAAACTGTGCTGCTCGAGGCCGGCGGCCGGCTCTCGGTCCGTTCCGCCTCGCTCGCTGCGCGCAAGGGCCGCGGCGAGCGTGTGCCAGCACAGGCTCGCGCACTTGACGCGGGCCGGGTAGTCGCGCACGCCGGTCAGTGCGGCGAGCTTGCCGAGTTATGCAGCGTCGAGTTCATGGTCATCGCTAGTCAACGCGCGTGACGCCTCGTGCCGAAGGCTGTTCGGACCGCGGCTACAATCGAGCCCTTGACGCTCTCGGTCATCATCGACGCGGAGGCCGTCGGCGATCGCGCAGCCGCTGCCCTCGAAAGGACGTCGCCGATGCGTTCGCCGTCGAGCCAGACGTACAACGTCAGCCGGTCGCCGCACAGCGGGTTGTGGCCCTCGGCCTCACGGTCCGCGTCCGGCTCGGGCGCGGAAATTCCGCGGGTGCGGTTGTGGTCGACGATCACGTCGCGGTAGAGGTCCTTGAGGTCCATCAGCCGAACATCTCCCGCGCGACGCCGCAGCGCGGCGACCAGCCGGTCGATCTCGGCGCGGGTGTTGTAGAAGGCGAACGACGCGCGGGCCGTCGCCGGCACGCCGAAGAATTCCATCACCGGCATCGCGCAGTGGTGGCCGGCGCGCATCGCGACGCCCTCGCTGTCGAGGATCGTGCCGAGATCGTGCGGATGCATGCCTCGATCGTGAACGAGACGACGGCCGGCCTTTTCGCGCGCCGTGCCGATGATCGGCGAGGCCGGGGATCGCGCCGAGCGGCGCGCGTCGCGTAGTCGAGCAGCGCGTGCTCGTGCCGCGGCGATGCGTCGAGGCCGAGGCCTCCAGGTAGTCGATCGCGGCGCCGAGGCCGATGGCGCCGGCGATGTTCGGCGTGCCGGCCTCGAACTTGTAGGGCAGGTCGTTGTAGGTCGTCTGCTCGAAGCTGACCGTGAGGATCATGTCGCCGCCGCCCTGCCACGGCGGCATCGCCTCAGCAGCGACTTCGCGGCCGTACAGCACGCCGATGCCGGTCGGGCCGCACATCTTGTGGCCCGAGAAGCAGTAGAAGTCGCAGTCGAGCGCCTGCACGTCCACCGCGCAGGTGCGGCACCGCCTGCGCGCCATCGATCAGCACGCGGGACGCCGCGCGGCGCGCCGCGGCGATGACGCTCGGCACCGGCACGATCGTGCCGAGCGCGTTCGAGACGTGCGGACAGCGCCAGCAGACGCGTGCGGGCGACAGCATCGCGCGGAATGCGTCGAAGTCGACCTCGCCGCGCTCGTCGATCGGGATCACGCGCAGCGTCGCGCCGGTCTGCTCGCACAGCATCTGCCAGGGCACGATGTTGGCGTGGTGCTCGAGCCAGGTGATCAGGATCTCGTCGCCGGGCTTGAGCCGCGGCCGCGCGTAGCTCTGTGCGACGAGGTTGATCGCCTCGGTCGTGCCGCGCACGAAGACGACTTCGCGGGTCGAGCGCGCGTTGAGGAAGCGCCGCAGCTTCTCGCGCGCGCCCTCGAACAGGTCGGTCGCCTGCTGGCTCAGCGTGTGCACGCCGCGGTGCACGTTCGCGTGCGTCGTCTCGTAGTAGCGGGAGATCGGCGTCGATCACCGCACTGCGGGTCGCTGGCTGGAGGCCGCGTTGTCGAGGTAGCACGAGCGGCTTGCCGTGGACCTCGCTGGGCCAGCACCGGGAAATCGCGGCGAATGGCCTCCACGTCGAAGGCGGCCGCGGGGCATGGAGCGAGGCGGCCGGTGAGCGGCGCTCATGGCGGAGTCTCCAGCACGCGCACGAGCGCGCTGCGTCGAGCCGTCAGTGCACCGTGCCGGCGACGTGGCGCAGGTCCATTCGTGCGAGCACGGCTCCTGCGAAGGCGCGGGTGAGCGCGCTGCGTGCCTGCGTGCTCGATCGATCCTCGCGAGCGCAGGTAGAACAGCGCCGCGGGGTCGAGCTGGCCGGTCGTGGCGCCGTGGCTGCACTGCACGTCGTCGGCGTAGATCTCGAGCTCGGGCTTCGATGTCGATCTCGGCGCCCGTCGTCAGCAGCAGGTTGCGGTTCGACTGCCGGGCCTGCGACTTCTGCGCATCCACGTGGACGACCGCCTTGCCGTTGAAGACGCCGCGGCCGCGACCGGCGGCGATGCCCCGGTAGTCGACTGCATGCTGCGTGTGCCGGGCGCGAGGTGATCGACGCGGACGTGGGTGTCGAGGTGACGCGCGCCGTCCGCGAGGAACGAGTCCGGTCAGCTCGGCTCGGCACCCGCGGCGGCAAGCCGCACGTTCAGGTCGAGCCGGCGACAGCGCGGCACCGAGCTGCGGCGTCGTGCATCACGAACTCGGCGCGTTGCCCGACCGTCGCCTCGATCCGCTCGATCAGGAACGACGCGCGCGCCAGCGGCCTGCAGCCGATACAGGTGCAGCCTCGCGTCCGTGCGGCCATTCCACCTCGACGAATGAGTTGACGAAATGCTCGGCGGCGCCGTCACCAACGTGGTGCTACGATCACGCGTGCGGGCTGCCGGCTGCCGGCGCGGATCAGCACCCGCGGGTGGGCCATGCGCGGCATCGGGTCCGCCGTGAGACGAGCAGCAGTGCAGCGGCGCGTCCGGCGTCGCACGCTCGGCGATGTCGCACGACCACGGCGTCCGGGCAGAGCGCCGCGTTCAGCGCCGCGAAACGCTCCGTGCCGCCGCCGGCCGGCACGCGCAACAGTGTGCTCTGCGGCTCGCCGTCGCCGAGGCCTCCTCGAGCGTGCGGACGCCGGAAGCACGTGCCGGCGACCGTCGGATCTCTCGGCGACGGCGCCATTCACGACCAGCACGCGATGTGGCGACAGCTGGGCGATGCCGGCAGAGCGCGCATGCGCGCGGGCATGCGCAGCGCCACATCGAAGCGACGGGACTCGAGGCGCCGCAGGCTCGTGTACTTCCAGGCCTCGTCGCGCGCGGCCGGGAAACCAAGCTCGGCGAAGCGCGCGAACGCCGCGAGCGCGCGCGCCCGGTCTCGCCCGCGACGGCCCGGCTCGACTCGAACGCCGCCCCGTAGCGGGCGAGGACATCGCTCGGCAACCGCGGCGTTCATGCGACCGCGGCCTCCTGCCGGACCCAGTCGTAGCCGCGCTTCTCGAGTTCGAGCGCGAGTGTACTTGTCGCCGCTCCTGAGGATGCGGCCGTCGGACAGCACGTGCACGAAGTCGGGCTCGATGTAGTCGAGCAGGCGCTGGTAGTGCGTCACCAGCACGATGGCCCGATCCGGGCGCGCGCAGGCTGTTCACGCCGTTGGCCACGACCCGCAGCGCGTCGATGTCGAGGCCGGAGTCGGTCTCGTCGAGCATCGCGAGCTTCGGCTCGAGCACCGCCATCTGCAGGATCTCGTTGCGCTTCTTCTCGCCGCCGGAGAAGCCCTCGTTGACGCCGCGACTGCAGGAAGCTCTCGTCCATCTGCATCAGCTTCATCTTGTCGCGGACCAGCGCGAGGAACTCGAAGGCGTCGAGCTCCGGCTCGCCGCGCTGCTTGCGCACCGCGTTCAGTGCCGCCTTCAGCAGGTAGGCGTTGTTCACGCCCGGGATCTCGACCGGGTACTGGAAGGCGAGGAACACGCCGGCGCGGGCGCGCTCCTCCGGCTCCATCGCGAGCAGGTCCTGGCCGAGGTACTCGACCGTGCCCTGCGGTGACTTCGTAGCCCTCGCGGCCGGCGAGCACGCTCGCGAGCGTGCTCTTGCCCGAGCCGTTCGGCCCCATGATCGCGTGCACTTCGCCGGCGCGGACCTCCAGGTTGACGCCCTTCAGGATGTTGCGGGTGCCGACCCGGGCGTGCAGGTCGCGGATGCTGAGCATGATGGTCTCTCGGTGTACTGGTTCAGCCGACGGCGCCTTCGAGGCTGACCGCCAGCAGGTTCTGGGCCTCGACCGCGAACTCCATCGGCAGCTCCTTGAACACCTCCTTGCAGAAGCCGTTCACGATCATGTTCACCGCGTCCTCCTCGGAGATGCCGCGGCTGCGGCAGTAGAAGAGCTGGTCGTCGCCGATCTTCGAGGTCGTGGCCTCGTGCTCGACGACGGCGGTCGGGTTCCTGACTTCCATGTACGGGAACGTGTGCGCGCCGCAGCGGTCGCCCATCAGCAGCGAATCGCACTGCGTGTAATTGCGCGCGCCCTCGGCGGACGGCAGGATCTTCACGAGGCCGCGGTAGGTGTTCTGGCCGCTTGCCGGCGGAGATGCCCTTCGAGACGATCGTGCTGCGGGTGTTGCGCCCGATGTGGATCATCTTGGTGCCGGTATCGGCCTGCTGGTAATGATTGGCGAGCGCCACCGAGTAGAACTCGCCGACGGAGTTCTCGCCGGTGAGGACGCAGCTCGGGTACTTCCAGGTGATCGCCGAGCCGGTCTCGACCTGCGTCCAGCAGATCCGCGAATTGGCGCCGCGGCATTCGCCGCGCTTGGTCACGAAGTTGTAGATGCCGCCGACGCCGTTCTCGTCGCCCGGGTACCAGTTCTGCACGGTCGAGTACTTGATGTTCGCGTCGGCCAGCGCGACCAGCTCGACGACCGCGGCGTGCAGCTGGTTCTCGTCGCGCATCGGCGCGGTGCAGCCTTCGAGGTAGCTCACGTGGCTGCCCTCGTCGGCGATGATCAGCGTGCGCTCGAACTGGCCGGTCTTGGCCGCGTTGATCCGGAAGTACGTCGACAGCTCCATCGGGCAGCGCACGCCCTTCGGGACGTAGACGAACGAGCCGTCGGTGAACACCGCCGAGTTCAGCGCGGCGAAGTAGTTGTCCGTGTAGGGCACGACGGTGCCGAGGTAGCGCTCGACGAGCTCCGGGTGCTTGAGCACCGCCTCCGAGAACGAGCAGAAGATCACGCCGGCCTTCGCGAGCTTGTCCTTGAACGTCGTGGCGACCGAGACGCTGTCGAACACCGCGTCGACCGCGACGCCGGCGAGGCGGGCGCGCTCGTGCAGCGGCACGCCGAGCTTCTCGTAGGTCGCGAGCAGCTTCGGGTCCACTTCGTCGAGGCTCTTCGGGCCGTCCTTCTTCTTCGGCGCCGAGTAATAGGAGATCGCCTGGTAGTCGATCGGCGGGATGCTGCAGGTGCGCCCAGTCGCGGCGGCTGCATCGTGAGCCAGTGCCGGTAGGCCTTCAGCCGCCAGTCGAGCAGGAACTGCGGCTCGCCCTTCTTGCGCGAGATCAAGCGGATCACGTCCTCGTCGAGGCCCGGCGGGACGGTGTCGGCCTCGATGTCGGTGACGAAGCCGTGCCGGTATTTCTGTGCCGACGATCGCGTCGAGGTCCTGGGATTCCGACGGACATGGTTCAGGCCCTCACAGCCGGCCGCCGGAACGCGTCGCGGCCTGCGCGCGGAACGGCCGGGACAGGTCCGGTCGCCACACGGCCACCGCTTCCTGGCCGCACAGTTGCGCGAGCGAAATCCCGTCCAGCGAGCGGCGGATCGCGGCGTTGATCCGCTGCCATGAGCCGCCGGTGCTGCACGAGGTCTCGAGGTCGCAGGCACTGTGGTTGCCGCTGCACTCGGTGATCGCGACCGGTCCCTCGATCGCGTCGATGATCGACGGCGGCACTGATCTCGGCGGCCGGGCGCGAGAGCTGGTAGCCGCCGTGCGAGCCACGAACCGAGGTCACGAGGCCGGCGCGATGGAAGCTCTTCAGCAGCTTGCTGACGGTCGGCAAGGCGAGGCGCGTGCGCTCGGCCACTTCGGCCGCGGTGTGGCGGCGCTCCGGCGGCGTGGCGAGGCAGGCGAGGATGACCGTGCCGTAGTCGGTGAGCTTGCTGATGCGCAACATCGGAGTGGGTTTCCTAATTGGGACAATTTTAGTCCTATTCGCTGGCGGCGGCCAAGAGGCCCTGCCTGCCCGCACGGACCGCGAGGCTGAACCTGCTAGACTTCGCGCGGTCGAAAGGACCGTTGCCCCGCACCACATGGGCACCACGGCCGGAGGATTCCGATGAAAATCAACCTGTTCGAGGCGGCGTACAGCGCCTGACGGACCCGATCGTGAGCATCGAGCCCAGGTCCGCGATCGGCGGCACGCCGGTTGCGCGTCCGGACAATATTGCCGACCTGCGCGGCGTTCACTATTCGGTGGGCGACAAGGCCGTGTTCCGTGGCCTCGACATCGGCATTCGCCGTGGCGAGGTCACCGCGATCATGGGGCCGAGCGGCACCGGCAAGACGACGCTGCTGCGCCTGATCACCGGCCAGATCAAGGCCGATGCCGGCGAAGTGATCGTCGACGGCCGGGACGTCGTCCGGGCTGAGTCGCAACGAGCTCTACGCGCTCAGGCGTCGCATGGGCATGCTGTTCCAGAACGGCGCGCTGCTCACCGACATCGACGTGTTCGAGAACGTCGCGTTCCCGCTGCGCGAGCACGCGAAGCTGCCGGAGCGCCTCGTGGGCACCCTGGTGCTGACCAAGCTGCATGCCGTCGGTCTGCGCGGGGCCGTGGGCCTGATGCCGCAGCAGCTCTCGGGCGGCATGGCCCGGCGCGTGGCGCTGGCGCGCGCGATCGTGATGGACCCCGACATCCTGATCTACGACGAGCCGTTCGCCGGCCTGGACCCGATCTCGATGGGCGTGGTGATGCGGCTGATCCGCTCGCTGAACGACGCGCTCGCGATCTCGCAGCATCGTCGTCACTCACGACGTGCAGGAAGTCTCGCAGATCGCCGACACGAGCTACATCCTGTCCGATGGCCACGTCGATGGCGAGCGGTGCGCCGGCCGAGCTGCGCGACCAACGACTCGCCGCTGGTGCACCAGTTCATGGAAGGCCTCGCCGACGGCCCGGTGCCGTTTCATTACCCGGCTCCGGACTACCGCGAGCAGCTGCTCGGCTCGCGCGAGGGGCTGCAATGAGCCTGGTCCGACGAGCTGCTCGAGGGGATGCAGGACTTCCTGGCGCGCATCGGGAGCCATGACGCGTTTCTTCGGCCGGGTGCTGCTGATTTCGCCGGCCGGCTTCCTGCGGCCGCGGCTCGTGGTCGACCAGGTTTACAACGCCGGGGCGCTGTCGCTCGTGATCATCATGACCAGCGGGCTGTTCGTCGGCATGGTGATGGGGCTGCAGGGCTACGACCTGCTGAGCCGGATCGGCTCCGAGGACTCGCTCGGCACTGGCGCGGCGCTCACCCTGCTGAAGGAACTCGGTCCGGTCGTGACCGCGCTGCTGTTTGCCGGACGCGCCGGCACCGCACTCGCTTCCGAGATCGGCCTGATGCGCGCCACGGACCAGCTGTCCGCGATGGAGATCATGGCCGTGGACCCGATGAAGCGGGTGGTGCTGCCGCGCTTTCTCGGCGGCGTGATATCGATGCCGCTGCTGACCGGGATCTTCGTGGCCGTGAGCCTCTATGGCGTGCAGCTGATCGGCGTCCAGTACTTCGGCATCGACCAGGGCCAGTTCTGGTCGGAGATGCGCAGCGCCGTCGACATCGAGGACGTGCGCGAAGGGCTGATCAAGGGCGCTCGTCTTCGGCGTCGCCTGCAGCCTGATCGCGGTGTTCGAAGGTTACAATGCCGAGCCGACCGCCGAGGGCGTCGGCCGGGCGACCACCCGCACAGTCGTCGTCTCCGCCGTGACGACGCTCGTGCTCGATTACATCGTGACGGCCATCCTTCTCTGACCCGAGGCGACCATGCGGCCATCCCGCGCCATTGACGTATCCACCGGCCTGTTCGTATTGCTCGGCCTCGTGGCCATCGTGTTCCTGGTCACGCAGATCTCGAACCGCGAGTTCTCGCTGACCGAGACCTCCTTCCGGCTCAAGGCGCAGTTCGAGAACATCGGCGGCCTGAAGACCGGCGCGCCGGTGAAGATGGCCGGCGTGACCATCGGCCGCGTCGAGACGATCGGCTACGACATGCAGCTGCTGAAGGCGATGGTCACGATGCGCATCGACAAGCGCTACGACCAGATCCCGACCGACAGCGATGCCAGCATCTTCACGGCCGGCCTGCTCGGCGGGCAGTACATCGGCATCTCGCCGGGCGGCGCCGAGGAGTACTTCAAGGACGGCGACCAGGTCGCTTTCGTGCAGGACGCGATCGTGCTCGAGAACCTGATCAGCAAGTACCTGTTCAGCCAGGCCGAGAAGGAAACCGCGGCGAAGGCCGAAGCCGCCGCGGCGACCGCGCCCGCTGCCCCAGCCACCCCCGCCAAGGAGTGAGATTCCGCATGCGTTCGCTAGTGCTGTCCGCTGTTTGCCGCCGCGCTCTGCCTGGGCGCCGTCCGTGCCGCCGATGCGCAGGCGATACCCGGGTCCCGGGCCCCAGCAGCTGATCGAGACGGTGTCCCAGGACATGCTGCGCGACATCGATGCGAACCGCGCCGCGCTGCACCAGGATCCTTCCAGGCTCCGCGCGCTGGTCGACAAGAACCTGCTGCCGCACTTCGACACCGACTACGCGGCGCGGCTGGTGCTCGGCAAGCACTGGCGCACGGCGACGCCGGAGCAGCAGAAGCGTTTCATCGACGCGTTCATCCAGTCGATGATGCGCCAATACGGCAACGCGATGCTCGACTTCACCGGCGACAGGCTCAAGATCCTGCCGTTCAAGGGTGATCCGGCGGCGACGATGGCGACGGTGCGCAGCGAGGTGAAGCGCGACAACGGCACGCCGGTCCCGGTGAACTACAGCATGCGCGCCACGCCGCAAGGCTGGAAGGCGTGGGACGTCACGGTCGAAGGCGTCTCGTACGTGAAGAACTTCCGCACCGACTTCGGCACGGAGATCGACGCGAAGGGCCTCGACGCGGTGATCCAGCGGCTCGAGACCGAGAACACGGCCGCGGGCAAGGCGCCTGCGTCCAAGGCGCCCGCGAAGGCCGGATGACGGTGGCGAATTTCGCGATCGGGCAGGCCGGATCGGGACGGCTCGTCGCCAGTGGCGAGCTGTCGTTCGAGACCGCGGCGCGGGCCTTGAAGCTGGGCGAGGACCTGATCGGACGCGGCGGTCGTGGGTCGTCGACCTTGCGGGCATCGAATCCGGCGACAGCGCCGGCATCGCCGTGCTCGTCGAATGGCTCGCGGCCGCGCAGTCGAAGGGCGGCTCGGTCCGCTACGAGAAGATTCCGGCGCAGATGCTCGCGATCGCGCGGATCTCGGACCTCGAGGAACTGTTGCTCGCGCAGTGACAATCAGGCGCCGGGCTTGGCGCCGCTGTCATCACTTCGACGGCGGCTCCATCGCTTCGTTCGCCTCGTCGATCGCTTGCTGCAGTTCTGGATCCACCGCCTCTTCGGGCGGATTGCCGTCGTAGATCAGGAACTGCCGGCGCTGCAGGTAGGCGTCGCGGATGAAGCCGTACTTGTCGTAGACACGATCCAGCGTGGGTTCGAGCGCGAGCAGCCGCGCGCGCGTATCGACCAGGTCGAGCGCGAACGAGCCCCACTTCGCGTTGCCGGTGTTGAACCAGTACAACGGCTCGAGAAACCGGGTCGCCACGCTGGACGGGAAATCCCGCACGCTCGACGGCCCGAGGCCCGGGATCATCAGGTACGGGCCCCGCCGGCACGCCCCACTTGCCGAGCGTCTGGCCGAGATCCTCGTCGTGCTCCGGCAGGTGGGCTCCCGATGCGACGTCGAGCACGCCGCCCCAGCCGAGCGTGGTGTTGATCAGGAACCGCAGCGTGTCCTGGCCGGCCGCCAGCACCTTGCCCTGCAGCACCTGGTTCAGCACCGTGCCCGGGTAGCTGAGGTTATTGAAGAAATTGCCGACGCCGGTGCGGAACCACGAGGGCGTGTACTTCGTGTACACCTTGGCCGTGGGCTTCAGCGCCGCTCGGTCGATGGCATCGTTGACCTTGTAGACGCCGCGATTCATCGGCTCGAGCGGATCGCCGGGCGTGCGCTGGCCCGGTGGTTGCGCAACCGGCGAGCAACCACCGGCACAGGCAAGGGCCGCCAGGCGCGGCAGGCCTCGGAGAGGCAGGTTCATCCGGGACTCCAGTACCGCGGCGTCACGGCGCGGGGTGCGCGATTCTACAGGATGACGCACGATCTTTTCGGCTAGCGACCGCTGCCGCCGGACTGCGGTGGCTGCTGGCTGCGACCGCGGGCCGGCATCGCTTCGCGCAGCTCCTGGAGCCGGGCGAGGTAGCGTTGGCGCTGCACGTCGGTGATCGACGGCACCGAGAGCGCCAGTTCGAGCTGATTGATCGCGAGCGGCAGGTCGCCGCCCATGATGTGGTACTCGGCCATGTAGGAGTACGCGTCCGAGACGTCGCCGGCGGCGTTCGCCGCGATGGCCGTGAGCCGGATCTGCTCCTGCGACGGCGTCACGTTGTTGAACAAGTCGAGCAGCACCTCGTGCGCGCGCTTCGGCCGGCCGGCCTGCAGCAGCGCTTCGCCGTAGCGGACCGTCACAGGCACGTTGCGCGGCGAGAGCTCGCGGGCCCGCTCGAGCGTCTCGAGTGCCGCTTTCGTATCGCCGGCCGAGAGCTGCGCCTGGCCAAGCGCGGTATAGAACTGCATGACCTCCGGGTGCGATGCCACCAGCTTCTCGAATGTGGGGATGGCGCCCCTGGGATCGCCCGAGAGGAACTGCGCGAGCGCCTTGCCGTAGACCTGCGCGACCGAGGCGTCGGGCTCGTTGTCGGTCAGCGACGCGTAGTAACGACGGGGATCCGCTCCCGCCGGCGTCGTGAGCACGCGGACGCGCTCGCGGGTCACGGCGTAGCTGATGCGAGTCGCGCGGCAGCACGGCCGGGAGCTGCGATGATGCGTCCCTTGGCCTCCGCGATACGGGAGCTGGTGACGGGGTGGCTGCGCAGCAGCTCCGGCATCTGGTCCGGGCTCAGCTGCGTGCGCCGTCCCATCTCCTCGAAGAAGTCGGCCATGCCGTTCGGGTCGAATCCGGCGCCCGCCATCAGGCCGATACCGATGCGGTCCGCCTCGTACTCGTTCTCGCGCGTGAAATTGAGCTGCGACTGCGCCGCGAGGCCCTGGGCGGTGGCGATCGCGCCCATCGTGGCATTCGAAGGCATGCCGGCCACGGCCGCGAGCAGGATTGCCGCGAGCGTCGCCGCGGTGGAAACGATGCTGGAGCGCGAGCGGTTTTCGATGCCGCGCGCGATGTGACGCTGGGTCACGTGCGAGATCTCGTGCGCGTACACGCCGGCGAGCTCGCTCTCGTTCTTGGTCTCGAGCAGCAGGCCCGAGTGGATGCCAACGAAGCCGCCGGGCAGCGCGAACGCGTTGATCGTCGGGTCGTTGACCAGGAAGAAATTGAACTGCCGGTTGCCTTCGTTCGCGAGACTCGACAACCGGAGTCCGAGCGACTGCAGGTACTCGTTGGTCTCTGGGTCCTCGAGCAGGCGACCGGAGTCGCGCAGGCCGCGCATCACCATCCGGCCGATCCGGTTCTCGTCATCGACGCTGAGCGTGGACTCGGCCGCGGTGCCCATCTCGGGCAGCTGGTCCTGCACTTCCTGCGCAAACAGCGGGCCGGGCAGGGTGAGCCACGCGGTGAGCGCAAACCCGGCCAGGAATGAGGACAGACTGCGGTGGATTCGCCGGGTCATTGGGAACTTCGACCGTCCAGCCGTCCCGGGGTTCCGCGCGCCCCCGGGCCAAGCCCGGCTCAGAGCATCTCCGAAGCCACGTCCGCGAGCCGCGAGCGCTCGCCACGCATCAACGTGATGTGCCCGTAATGCGCCCAGCCGCGGAAGCGGTTGACCACGTAGGTCAGGCCGCACGTCGTTTCCGACAGGTACGGTGTGTCGATCTGCGCGATGTTGCCGAGGCACACGAGCTTCGTGCCGGGGCCGGCGCGCGTCACGATCGCCTTCATCTGCTTCGGCGTCAGGTTCTGCGCCTCGTCGAGGATGATGTAGCGGTTCAGGAACGTGCGGCCGCGCATGAAGTTCAGCGAGCGGATCTTGATGCGGTTGCGCAGCAGGTCGTTCGTGGCCGCGCGGCCCCAGCTGCCGCCTTCCTGGCTCTGTGTCAGGACCTCGAGGTTGTCCATCAGCGCGCCCATCCAGGGCTCCATCTTCTCTTCCTCGGTGCCCGGCAGGAACCCGATGTCCTCACCGAGCGGGATCGTCACGCGCGTCATGATGATTTCGCTGAACCGGTTGGTCTCGAGCGTCTGCGCGAGGCCGGCGGCGAGCGTGAGCAGCGTCTTGCCCGTGCCGGCAGGCCCCAGCACCGTGACGAAGTCGATCTCGGGGTCGAGCAGCAGGTTCAGTGCGAAGTTCTGCTCGCGGTTGCGCGCGCTGATGCCCCACACGCCGTGTCGCTCGCGGCGGAAGTCGCGCACGACTTCGAGCACGGCGGAGTCGCCCTCGATGCGCCGCACGATCGCCTCGATGCCGTGCTCGCCGCCCTGGTAGACGAACTGGTTCGGCGCCCAGCTCGTGACGAGCTTGCCGCGGATCCGGTAGAACGCGCGGCCCTGCTCGGTCCACGACTCGAGATTGCGCCCGGCACGCTCCCAGAAATTCGCCGACAGCTCCTCGACGCCGGTGTACAGGAGGTCGGCATCCTCGATCGTCTTGTCGCTGTAGTAGTCCTCGGCGTGCACGCCGATGATCGCGGCCTTGATGCGCAGGTTGATGTCCTTCGACACCAGCGTGACGCGCGCCTTCGGATGCTCGCGCTGCAATGCGACCGTGTGCGCGAGGATCGCGTTGTCCGCGCCGTGGCCGGGCAGCGTGTCCGGCAGGCCGGTGGTCATCTGCTTCGTCTGGAAGAAGAGCCGCCCGGTCGGCGACTTCTTGCCGCCGTTCATCGCCTTCGCGGTCGGCAGCTCGAGCCCGCGGTCGATCTGCTGCTTGCTCGAGTTCGCCATCAGCTCGTCGAGGAAACGGCTGACCTGCCGCACGTTGCGCGCGGCCTCGGACATGCCCTTCTTTCCCGCGTCAAGCTCCTCGAGCACGATCATCGGGATGAAGATGTCGTGCTCCTCGAAGCGGAAGATGCACGTCGGGTCGTGCATCAGGACGTTGGTGTCGAGCAGGAAGATGCGGCGCTGCGTGGGCTTCTTCTTGGACGGCAAATGCTTCGCTCCGGTGAACGGGGGGAGGGTACGGTCGGGGGAGTGCCTCGCGGGGCCTACAAGGCCCGAGCGGCCGCCAGGACCTCGCCCGCGTGACCGTCCACCTTCACCTTGCGCCATTCCTGCACCAGCACGCCCTTCGCGTCGATCAGGAACGTGCTGCGTTCCACGCCCATGTACTTCTTGCCGTACATGCTCTTCTCCTTCCAGACGCCGAAGAGCTGGCAGGCTTTCTTGTCGTCGTCGGCCAGCAGGTCGAACGGGAAGTCGAACTTCGCCCTGAACTTGTCGTGCGAGGCGAGGCCATCCGGCGACACGCCGAGGACCACGGTCTTCGCCTTGCGGAAGTCCGCGTTCAGGTCGCGGAACTCGAGCCCTTCCTTCGTGCAGCCCGAGGTGTTGTCCTTCGGATAGAAGTAGAGGACGACGTTCTTGCCCGCCGCTGCCGAGAGCTTCCAGGGCTGCCCTCCGGTCGACGGGAGGGAGAAATCGGGAATCTTCTTGCCGACGACGGCGGTCTTGTCAGCCATTGGACCTCAGGCTTTCAGGGGTTCGAGGATCGCGTCGAGGTTCAGGTGATCGCACAGATCCATGAATTCCTCGCGCAGCGCTGCTATGTGGATGCGCGTGGGCACGTGCACCACCATGTAGACGGAGAACATCGGGGCGCCCGTGTGGGCCGCCGCATAGGCGCGCGTCGAGATGTCGCCGATGTCGATGCCCCGGGACGAGAAGAAGCCGGCGAGCGAATGCAGCACGCCCGGCTGGTCGAGGCAGACCACGTCCACCGTGTACGAGACCATGTCGGTCCGGGGCGGACGGATCTCGGTCCGGCGGCTGGTGATCGTGAGCCCGGAGGTCTCGGCGAGCTTGGTCAGTTCGCCTTCGAGCTTGCCGACCGTGTGCCAGTTTCCCGACACCAGCATCAGCATCGCGAACTCGTTGCCGAGCGCGGTCATGCGGCTTTCGAGGACGTTGCCGCCGCACTCGACGACCACACGCGTCAGGTCGTAGACGAGGCCGGTGCGGTCATTGCCGATTGCGGAAATCGCGATGAGTTGTTTCATGGTTTGCCAGAGCGAGTGTAGCGGGGCGCGCCGTCCGCGTACACGCGAGCGTGCCTTGCCTCGCCGGGCGGCAGGGGACTAGCATCGTTCGTCTGAGGTCGAGGGTTCTTCATGTTCAAGGGCAGTATCCCGGCGCTGGTCACGCCCATGCGCGGCGGTGGCGAGATCGATTTCGAGGCCTGGGACCGCCTGCTCGACTTCCACGTTGCCGAGGGGTCGGACGCCGTCGTGGTCGGCGGCACGACCGGGGAGTCGCCCGCGCTCGAGCGGTCAGAGCTCGAGGAGCTGATTCGCCGCGCCAGGGCCCGGATCGGCGGGCGAATCCCGGTGATCGCCGGCAGCGGCACGGCCGGCACGGCCAAGAGCGTTGCCTTGTCGCGCGCGGCCGAGGCGGCGGGCGCCGACGCCTTGCTGGTCGTCACGCCGTACTACAACCGTCCCACGCAGGAAGGCTTGTTCCTCCACTTCACGGCGATCGCGGACGCAGTAGGCGTTCCACTGATTCTATACAACGTGCCCGGGCGAACCGCGTGCGACCTGCTTCCGGCGACGATCGCCCGGCTGTCGGTCCACCCCCGCATCGTGGCAGTGAAGGAAGCGACCGGCGATATCGCGCGCGGAGAAGAAGTCCTGCGCCTGGCGCGGAAAGGATTCCTGCTGCTCGGCGGAGACGACGCGACCGCGGCGGGACTGATGCGCGCGGGTGCGTCCGGGGTGATCTCGGTGACGGCCAACGTGGCCGTGCGCGCGATGCACGATCTTTGCGCGGCGGCGCTGCGCGGGGCACACGATGAAGCTGCTGCGATCGATGCCCGGGTGGCGCCGCTGCACCACGTCCTGTTCGTCGAGCCGAACCCGATCCCCGTGAAATGGGCGGTGCACCGGATGGGGCTGATCGGGGAGGGCATCCGCTTGCCGCTGGTGCCATTGTCGGCAGGCAGGCGGCCCGAGGTTGAGGCGGCGATGCGCTCCGCCGGCGTGCTGCCCGGTTGACTGTCGCCGGGCTTTCGCGGCCCCGGCCGAACGTGTAGGCTCTCGGCCCCTCCAGCGGAGAGGTGGCCGAGTGGTCGAAGGCGCTGGACTGGAATTCCAGTTACATCTTCACGGGTGTACGTGGGTTCGAATCCCACCCTCTCCGCCACAAAAACACGAACGCCCCGCAAGGGGCGTTTCTGTTTTGTGGCCCGAGGGTGGAGGTGAGAACCCACGTGACGCGTGGGTTCGACAAATCGCCAGGGATGCCGATTTGCACGCACTCGATCGCGTAGCCATCGAGGGCGCCCCGATGGGGCGAGGCACAGGGACGTGACGAGTGAATCCCACCCTCTCCGGTCCTGCGATTTGACCGCGGGCGCGTTCAATGTTGTATTCGCGTCGCCACCGCTCGAAGTGGCCGCAGACTCAACTGATCGCAGAGGGGGACAACACAAGTGAACACGACGCCGAAGTGGTACCTGCCGGTGGTCATCCTGGCCCTGTTGTGGAACATGGCAGGCTGTGCCGCCTACCTGAAGGACGTGATGCTCACGCCGGAAGATGTCGCGAAGATGAGCACCGAGATGCAGGCCCTGTACGCCGCCCGGCCTGCATGGTCGGTGGCCGCGACGGCGATCGCCGTCTGGGCCGGGCTCGCGGGCTGCATCGGCCTGATCATGCGCAAGCGCTGGGCCGCGCCGGTCCTGATCGCGTCGCTCGTGGGCGTCCTGGTGCAAGACCTGTATCTCTTCGCGCTCAACGGAGGTGCCGTGGCCAAGGCGGTCCCCGGCGCGTTCGTCATGCAGGGCATCGTGCTGCTGATCGCGATCGGCCTCGTCCTTCTTGCGCGCAAGGGGTCTGCGCGAGGCTGGCTCAGCTAAGTCACGCGCGCTTCGATGCGCTGGTCCCTGGTCCTCGCAACGGTTCTGCTGCTCGTCGCCTGTGGAAGGGCCGCGACCCCGGAACGGTTCAACGGCCCGACGATGGGCACGACCTATTCGATCGAGGTTGCGCGGCGACCTGCAGTCGTGGGCCGCGAGAAACTTCAAGCAGCGATCGACGACGTGCTGCTCGAGACTGCGCAGCATCTTTCGACCTACGATGCTGCGAGCGAGATTTCCCGGTTCAATGCCGCAGCGACGACCGAGGCCGTAGATGTGTCCGAGTCGCTGGGTTCGGTCGTCGCGATCGCCAACGAGGTCAGTGTCGCGAGCGGAGGAGCGTTCGACATCACTGTCGGGCCGCTGGTGCGAGCGTGGGGCTTCGGTGAAGCGGATGCGGGGGCGGTCACCGCTCCCGACCCGCAGCAGATGGCTCGGCTGCGCGCCGAGGTCGGCTACGACAAGCTGCAATCGCTGTCGGGTCGCCGCGCATTGCGCAAGACCGTCGCGGGCCTGCAGCTGGACGTCAATGGCATCGCGCCTGGCTACGCGGTCGACCGCATCGCCGAGCGCTTCGAAACGCTGGGCGTGACCGATTACCTGATCGAGCTCGGCGGCGAAATCCGTGCCCGCGGCCTCAGCCCCGCTGGACGTCCTTGGCGGGTAGCCGTCGAAGTACCGCTGGCTGGCGAGCGCAAGCCATATGCGCTGGTGGAACTCGATGGACTCAGCGCATCCACGTCAGGCGACTACCGCGACTTCCGGATCGTCGGCGGCCGCAGGATTTCCCACACGATCGACCCGCGCAGCGGTGCGCCCGTCACGCACCGGCTTGCCTCGGTCTGCGTCGTGGACAAGTCGACAGCGCGTGCTGACGCTTACTCCACTGCGATGATGGTGCTCGGCCCGCAGGAGGGCATGGCGCTTGCGACCCGCCTTGGGCTCGCGGCGCTCTTCATCGAGCGAACGGCGAATGGCGAGGGCTTCACGGAGCGGGCAACGCCGGAGTTCCAGCAACTTCGCCGCCCGCTCGACTGACGGCTATCATCGCTAGCCATGGCCGAACACCATTTGCCCAGGCTGCGCCGTCGCCCCCACCTGGCGCCGCTGATGGTGCCGCTGCTGGTTGCCCTCGCAGCCGGGGCGGGCATCTGGTGGCTCGGCAGTTGGGCACGCACGACCGTCGTGATTCTCGTTCGACACGCCGAGGCGGCGCCCGGCAATGCGGGCGATCCCGACCTGAGCAAAGCCGGGGAGGCGAGGGTGCGGGGGCTCGGCGAGTACCTGGCCGGGATCCTGGCCGGCGACAAGGTCGATTACCTGTACGCTGCCGATACGCGGCGAGCTCAGCAGACAGCTGCGCCGATCGCCAACCAGTTCCAGCTGCCGATCAACCTGCTGTCGAGCAGCGACTGGTCCGGGTTCGCGGGCCGCATCAAGCGTGAGCACCGCGGCAAGACAGTGGCGGTGGTCGGTTATGCCAGCACGATCCCGAGCGTCTTGAGCGAGCTCAGCGCCACGAGCGTGGCGCTATCCGAAGACGATTACGACTCGATCTTCCTGGTCGTGATGCCGAGTCCGGGCCCGACGCGAGTATTCCGGCTGCACTACGAACCGCCGGTGGCCGGGCGCAGCAAGCCGCCCCGGTAATCGAGATCGTTTCTAGGAAACGACAATAACTATCTGTTTATTAAATTAATCAGGCTCCAGCGCCGGCCTCGAGCGCCTTCTTGACGAATGCCTCGTGCGCTCCGATGCGCAGATCTGCAAGCACCGAGTCCTTGATCGTGCCGTCCTTGCCGATCAGGTAGGTTCCCCGGCGCACGCCGAAGCCCAGCGGCCCATCGAGGTCATAGGCCTTGACCGCCTTCTTGTCCGGGTCCGCGAGCAGCGGGAAGTTCAGGCCGTGTTTTTCGGCAAATCGCTGGTGTGATGCCACGTCCTGCGGACTCACGCCGACGACCCGCAACTTGGCCCTGAGCAGGTCCTGGTGCAGGTCACGGAAGCTGCAGGCTTCCTTTGTGCACCCGGGCGTGAAGTCCGCCGGGTAGAAGTACAGGATCAGCGGCCCGTCCTTCAGCAGCGACTTCAGCGTGTGCCTGCCGCCGTTCTGGTCGGCAAGGTCGAATTCGGGAGCCTTCTGGCCGTTTGCGAGCATCTTCATTCCCCCCTGGCGCTTTTGACGGCGCCTGACATGTCCACTTCCATCACGACGTAGCCGGCATCCACCATGCCGCAGCTGCGGTAGGTCTGCTGGGCCCTTTCGTTGATGCGCTCGACATAGAGTCGCAGTCCGCACACGCCGGGGTCCGCCTCGGCGAGTTGTTCGAGGTGGCGATAGATCGCGCGAAACACGCCTGTGCGGCGCGCGACCGGGGCGACATACACGCTCTGCAGCCACCAGAAGTTGCCGTTGCGCCAGTCGCTCCATTCGTACGTGTACATGGCCTGCCCGACCACGTTGCCACCGACTTCTGCGACGAAATACCGGCCGCGGGACGGGTCGTCGAACACGGCCCGGACGCCGCGCTGGACGATTTCCGGGTCCAGGTGCTTGTGCTCGGCCTCGAGCGCCATGGCGACGTTGCCGGCGACGAGAGTGCCAATATCCGCGGGCGTTGCGGGCCGGATCGTGATGCTCATCGGCCCATGATACAGACGGCGCACGCTCAGGTTGCGGGGCGGCAACCCGGTGCTACAATGCGCGCCCCTCGTGGGGCGGTAGCTCAGCTGGGAGAGCGTCGCGTTCGCAATGCGAAGGTCGAGGGTTCGATCCCCTTCCGCTCCACCACGACACGACGGCCGGGTCCCTGACTCGGCCGTTTTCGTTTCCGGCCGCCGCGCCGGTACACTTTCCGCGTGCGCCCCGGTAGCTCAGTGGATAGAGCAACCGCCTCCTAAGCGGTAGGTCGTCGGTTCAACTCCGGCCCGGGGCGCCATCTCCATGATCCTCTACAATGACTCCCCTCCTTGTCTCCCAGGGGACTGGGCGTGCCACCGGCGATGCGGGCGAGGAAGCCAGCCTTGTCCGAACAGCCGGCGAGGTCGATGCGCGCGCAGTCGAAACCGTAAGACCGGGGGGCGCTCGTCGAGATGCTCGATGCGGCGCTCGCCGCCGCGCAGGCGGCGCCTTAGCGGGGGCGCAGGGCGCCGGTGGCGTGAGGGTAACTGCAGGTCAGGGGAGTTGGCGCACGTCGCGTACGGTGATGACGCAGTCGATGCGCTTCGCCGAACCACGGTGACGGACGGCTTTACAGATTCTTCATCGGATCGCCGGCGTAGAGCGGACGCACGCGCTGCAAACAAGAACCGCTCCGGATTGGCGGACATTGATGCATGCCGCGCGCCCTCGCGCCATTCGAGCAAACCGAGAAATCATTTCCAGAAATGCACAGCGACGCCGCGCGCGCGACGCGGCGGATGTCGATTCTTCTGCCAGAGGATTCTCTGCAGCGGCTGAAATACGTGTGGTCTGCCCTCGATGTTGATCGGAACTTGTTGAATCGATTGGCCGCGGTTGGTGCTGGCGCGCATCTTGCTTGCGGAAGGTAGGAGCTCGCACGGACGGGTTGGACGCTGATAGCGAAAGGAGTGGCCGAAGATGAGAGCAAATCCGCTTGCGGTTGGGTTCACGGCAAACATCGCCATGGCGGCGCTCATGCTGGTGTCGGACGCCGCCCTCGGAGGGCCCATTCTGGGTGTGCCGCCGGCCGGAAGCCTTCTGGTATCGACCGTCGTGGATTCGACGCATACCTATACCGGCGCCGTTCGCCCCGTGGCTGCCGGCACGTCAATGGGCGGCGCCTATGAGTTGGACGGCACCGGATCCATCAGTTACGCCACACCTCCAGACTCGGCGACATTTGGCGACGGTAATCGGAGCGTGAGCTACAGCCTCGCTTCCGATGCGGCTACCTTGCAGACCGCGACGTCCGTTGCTGCGAGCGCACTTTCGGGTCACAGCGCGAACATCGGTTCCTTCTCGCAGGCCTACAACTGGTTCGTGGTCGACGACGGTGGTATTGGCGGGGCCGTGACACTGACTGCGAATGTGCTGATCCAGGGCACGATGAACGCCGATTCCGGTAATCCCGGCGGCTCGTTCTTCGACAGCCTGACCTTCATTGCTTCGCCCGCCGATACGGTGCGGACCCGCGTGCTGGTGTTCCAAGGCAGTTTTGACGGCGGCTGCTCCGGTACTCCCACGATCACAAGTACGGTCGCCGTGATGCCCTGCGTCCCAAAGGACGGCACGGACCAGACCATCAACTACATCATTCGCTCCAATCCCTTTACCGTTACAGGCGGGATTCCCTTCTTCCTCGCAATGTCGGCTAATGCGTCCGTGGGCTTGGCCGGGAATCCGGGGGCAACGGTTTCGCCGACCGGCGTCTCCATGGACTTCTTCGACCCCGGCCTGGTGCTGCCGGGTCTCTCGGGCTTGGCTGATCCGCTCTTCGGTGAGTCCTTTCTTGTCAGGAATGCCAGTGGTGCATTCGTTCCCTTGGCCAGCCTGGGGTTGAGCCTGAGTGCCGTGCCCGAACCCGGCACGCTGGTGCTACTGGGGCTCGGGCTGGCGGGCTTGGGACTGGTGCGACGCCGCAACGGAATCTGCGCTCAGTAATCATCCTTGCGCCGGTAACGCGAGAAAGATGTTTGCGATAAGGAGATCGACTGTGAAGCTACAACTGCCCGCTCAATGCCCGCAAGTCGTCCGCACTCTTCTGTTCGCGGTTCCTCTAACAGCGTTCGCCTTACCTATCGGGGCCACTCCACTGACACCCACTCTGGAATGGTCATGGACATCGAGCGCGGTGGAACCGACATCTCTGAACGTAATGAACACGCCGTCCGTGATGGACCTGAACGGGGACGGCAAGCCTGACGTCGTGTTTGGCTCGACCGCGTCGACGGGGGGAGGTCTCGTCGAGGTGGGTGTGTTGCGCGCCCTGAACGGCACGAATGGAACGGAGCTGTTCACCGTCACGGATCTCAACTACCGCATCAATACCGCCGCATCGGTCGCGACTGGCGACATCGATGGTGACAAGAGTCCCGAGATCATCGCCGTCGATAGTTCCGGGGCACGCCTGATTGCTTTTGAGAACGACGGCACGTTCAAGTGGCGCAGCGCCAATTTGGCGGCCATCGGCTGGGGCGCGCCTTCGATCGCGGATCTTGATGAGGACGGAACGCCGGAAATCATCATCGGCCAGCAGGTGCTCAACAACGCGGGAACGCTGCTCTGGACCGGCACGGCGGGAACGGCGTCAGGCGGAAACATCGGCCCGCTTTCGCTGGTGTCGGATGTCAACCTTGACGGCGCGCCGGACGTGGTGGCCGGCAATACGGTCTACAATGCCAGCGGCGCGATCCAGAATCCAGAATGCCGGCCTCCCGGATGGGTACAACGCCGTCGCCAACTTCGACGGTGACTCAAAGGCTGAGATCGTCCTCGTGGCTAACGGGGCAGTGTGGCTCCTCGACGACGACATGACCGTCAAGTGGGGCCCCGTGGCGATTCCTGGCGGCGGCTATGGTGGTGCCCCGACCATCGCCGATTTCGATGGTGACGGCCAGCCTGAGATCGGAGTCGCTGGGGCGTCGCGGTATGCTGTATTCGAAACCAATGGCACGCTGAAATGGCAGGCCGTAGTCCAGGACAGCAGTTCCAATCGAACCGGATCTTCGGTGTTCGATTTTCAGCGAGACGGATCTGCCGAAGTCGTCTATGGCGATGAACTTCGTCTCTGGGTGTTCAATGGCAGCGACGGCAGCGTCCTGTTTCAGACCCCCAAGAGTTCTTGTACTTGGTATGAGTACCCGCTCGTGGCGGACGTTGACGCCGACAGCCATGCCGAGATTCTCGGTGTCGCCAACAACAATTGCGGGTTTGGAGCCGCAGCGTGGCGTCTACCTTTGGGGCGACGATAGCTCCTGGGTCGACACACGTGACGTCTGGAACGAGCACACTTACCACATCACCAATGTGCTGCAGGATGGCACCATCCCGACCGAGGAGCAGCCAAACTGGCTCGTCACCGGCCTGAACGACTTCCGCCTGAACCAATACCTGCCCGGAGAGCGGCCGGTGCCCGAACCCGGCACGCTCGCGCTGCTCGGTCTCGGCCTTGCTGGTCTCGGCCTGAGCCGACGACGCAAAGCGTAAGCGACACGCTCAACGGAGCAAGAAGGCCAGCCGAGTGCTGGCCTTTTATTATAGGCGCGATGCGGAATCGTCCGAGGACATCCGGGGGCGGCGCGACCACCTCGGGGTTAGGCCTGGGGTGTTTCGCGGCATGGCCTACCGCGAAACCGAAGTGAGACAGTCCTTTAGCCTAACTTTGCGGGCGTGACCCTAGCCAACCGGCCTTCGATGCCGCCATACCCCACAGGACCTGCCACAGTTCTGCCACGGTTGCCGCCAAGAGCGGGCATGGCGGGCAGTAATCGCCAACAGACTGACCCGTTAGGTAACAGCGGCTTACAGTTGTGCGGAGTTGCGCATTCGATGCCTGTTGGGCGTGCTGAGCGGTAGGTCGTCGGTTCAACTCCGGCCCGGGGCGCCATTTTCGCGATCGGCGCCTAGCGCACGACGCCTTCGCGCCGGAGCTGCTTCGCAAGGTCATCCGTGATCGCGGCCGCGGCCTGGTCGCTCGACTCCAGGTGCTTCGCCTTGGTCTTCACCGTGCGCACCAGGGTGTGAGACTGCGTGTCGTACACGCGAGTCTCGACCTCGACCGTGCCCTGCAGCGTGTCGATGGGAGGCAAGTCCTCGAACTGACCGTAGACGACGGGCACTCCGTACAGACCCCAGAAGTCGGGCGCATAAGCCACGCCTTCCGCCTTGAAATAGTCGCCGCCGCGAGTGTCGCGATCGCCGCCTTGCACCTCGCCTTCCTGCTTCGATACGAGGATCGTCGCAAGGACTGCGTCGGCCTGCTGTGCGCTCACCGCCTGCTCGATACCGGCCTGTGTCAGCGGTTTCAGGGGCGTGACCACGTCGCAGCTCGGGATCGCGGTCGTGGTGTCACTCTGGATCTGGTCGAGCGAGGAATTGCTCGAACCGGCAGCGGGCGTTGTCGTCCGGACTTACGCCGACGATCAGCACGCGGCCATAGGGTCCGCCGGCTCCCTGGCCATCGGCAGCCTGCGCTGGGCTCGTCGCGACAATCGATCAGGAGCGCGAGAGTGGACGAGGCGACCGCAGCAAGGCTCGGGCGCGTGCGCTGGCTCAGCAGCGTAACGGAATTGGACACTGGGGCTTCCTCTCTTGGGGAGCGGGCCATACTACTTCAGTTGGATCCCGGCCCGGCTCCTCCCAAGAACCGGCCGGACTTCGCTAGACTACGTGCCCTTTTCGGCATGCTCCGGCGGATCCGGACAGCCTCACAAGTCGAACTGTTACCCGCGATGAGCGAATTCGAGGCACTGCTTTCTTCCACGCCGCTCGCGGCGGGCAATGCGCCGTATGTCGAGGCGATGTACGAGCGCTTTCTCGCGGACCCGGCGTCCGTGGACCCGCGCTGGCGGGACTACTTCACCGGAATGGGCGGTCTCGGCACGGACGTCGCGCATGGCCCTTTGATCGAAGACCTCGCGCGGCGCGCGCTTACGACGCGGGCCCCGGCTGCGGGCGGCGGAACGGCGTCGGCCGTGGGTGTCACCGGGGCCGCGAAGCAGGGCGCGGTCTCGCGTTTGATCCAGATCTACGCAAACCGCGGGCACCTGGTAGCCGACATCGATCCGCTCGGCCTGATGGTACGGCCCGTGCCGAAGGTGCTCGGTCTCGATTACCTCGGCCTTCCGAGTCCGACCTCGACACGGAGTTCCTGACCGGCAGCCGCAACGATGCGATCAAGCCTCGCCTCAGGCTCCGCGACATCATCGCGCAGTTGAAGCACATCTACTGCGGCAAGATCGGCGCGGAGTTTGCGCACGTCTCGAACGAGACCGAGCGGCTGTGGCTGCAGGACCGCTTCCAGGTGGGCCGCACGCAGCAGCATTTCTCCCCGGAGGCGAAGAAGCACATCCTGTGGGGCCTGACCGCGGCCGAGGGCCTCGAGCGTTACCTCGCGACGAAGTACCCGGCACAGAAACGCTTCTCGCTCGAGGGCGGCGACAGCCTGATCCCGCTGCTCGACGACCTGATCCAGTCGAGCGGCGCGCACGGCGTCGAGGACATCGTCATCGGCATGGCGCATCGCGGCCGCTTGAACGTGCTCGTGAACGTGCTAGGCAAGGTGCCGGAAGTGCTGTTCTCGGAGTTCGAGGGCAAGTACGACCTGAAGAAGCTCAAGGGCTCGGGCGACGTGAAGTACCACAAGGGC
The DNA here is from genome assembly GCA_963696545.1 of uncultured Gammaproteobacteria bacterium. Lineage (GTDB taxonomy): Bacteria > Pseudomonadota > Gammaproteobacteria > Steroidobacterales > Steroidobacteraceae > RPQJ01. Next base: position 6,311 of record CAVOKQ010000009.1, on the reverse strand, counting down.
TTCTCGTGCGACGTGCGCACGCCCGCGGGCAACGTGCACGTGGCGCTCGCCTTCAATCCGTCGCACCTCGAGGTCGTGAACCCGGTGGTCGAGGGCTCGGTGCGCGCGCGGCAGGAACGCCGCGGCGACGCGACCGGCGACAAGGTGATGGCGGTGCTGATCCATGGCGACTCCGCGTTCGCGGGGCAGGGCGTGATCCAGGAAACGCTGCAGATGTCGCAGGCGCGCGCCTTCTACACCGGCGGCACGGTGCACGTCATCATCAACAACCAGGTCGGCTTCACGACGCACGACCCGCGCGATACGCGCTCGACGCTGTACTGCAGCGACGTCGCGAAGATGGTCGAGGCGCCGATCCTGCACGTGAACGGCGACGACCCTGAATCGGTGGTGTTCGCTACCCGTCTCGCGCTCGAGTACCGGATGAAGTTCCACAAGGACGTGGTGATCGACCTCGTCTGCTACCGTCGGCTCGGCCACAACGAAGCCGACGAGCCCGCGGCCACGCAGCCGGTGATGTATTCGACCATCCGCTCGAAGCCGACGACGCGGCAGATCTATGCCGGGAAGCTCGAGGGCGAGGGCGTGCTTGCCGCCGCTGACGCGGACAAGATCGTCGAGCAATACCGCAACTCGCTCGACGATGGCGACGAACAGCCGGCGACGAAGAACGTGCTGGGCCTGGTCGGCAATGTACACACCGTGGACTGGAGCAAGTACCACGACGTGGACTGGACCGAGCAGGTACGCACCGGCGTCAAGCTGCCGGTGCTGAAGGACCTCGGCATCCGTGCCACGACCTTCCCCGACGGTTTCGTGCTGCACCGCCAGGTGCAGAAGATCATCGACGACCGCCGCAAGATGGCGGCCGGCCAGATGATGCTCGACTGGGGCTTCGCCGAGACGCTTGCTTACGCCACGCTGCTCGACGAAGGCTACGAGGTCCGCATCACCGGCCAGGACAGCGGCCGCGGGACTTTCTTCCATCGTCACGCCGTCGGTCACGACCAGAAGACCGGCGCAAGCTACATCCCGCTGAAGCACCTGAAGCCGGGCCAGCCGCGCTTCCGGGTCACCGACTCGCTGCTGTCCGAGGAAGCGGTGCTCGGTTTCGAGTACGGCTACTCGACGACGGACCCGAACTGTCTCGTGATCTGGGAAGGCCAGTTTGGCGACTTCGTGAACGGCGCGCAGGTGATCATCGACCAGTTCATCAGCTCGGGCGAGACCAAGTGGGGGCGCTACTGCGGGCTCACGTTGTTCCTGCCGCACGGGTTCGAGGGCCAGGGGCCGGAGCATTCGTCGGCGCGGCTCGAGCGCTTCCTGCAGCTCTGTGCGGAGAACAACATGATCGTCTGCGTGCCTTCGACGCCGGCGCAGATGTTCCACATGCTGCGCCGGCAGATGGTGCGCGATTTCCGCAAGCCGCTCGTGGTGATGACGCCGAAGAGCCTGCTGCGCCACAAGCTTTCGGTGTCTGCGCTCGAAGACCTGTCGCAGGGCTTCTTCCGCAACGTGATCGACGAGATCGACGATCTCGACCCGGCGAAGGTGAGCCGCGTGGCTTTCTGCTCGGGCAAGGTCTATTTCGACCTGCTCGAGGCCCGCCGCGCGAACGAAGCCCGCGACGTGGCGATCGTGCGCATCGAGCAGCTGTATCCGTTCCCGGCCGACGAGTATGCGGCGATCCTCAATCGCTATCCGAACGCGAAGGACGTGGTCTGGTGCCAGGAAGAGCCGCAGAACCAGGGCGCGTGGTTCCAGATCCGGCATCGACTGCAGGAGCCGCTGGGCCGGCGTGAGTTGATGTACTGCGGTCGCGGACCATCCGCGGCGCCGGCTACCGGCATCCCGCAGCTCCACAATGAGCAGCAGCAGGGCCTGGTGGCCGCGGCGCTGCGCGCCCATACGATCGAAGAAGTCGCACCGCCGCCGAAGCGCCTGCGCGCCGCGGCCAGCAGGAAGAACCCATGACCATCGAAGTAAGAGTTCCACAGCTCCCCGAGTCGGTGGCCGACGCGACGCTGGTCGCTTGGCACAAGAAGCCCGGGGATGCGGTCAGCCGTGACGAGAACCTCGTCGACCTCGAGACCGACAAGGTCGTGCTCGAGGTCCCGGCACCCGCAGCCGGGGTGATCAAGGAATTGAAGGTGCAGAACGGAGCGACCGTGACCAGTGGCCAGGTACTGGCGTTGCTGGAGGAGGGTGCGACGGCTGCCGCTGCTCCCGCGGCGGCTGCGGCCACGACCGTGGCGCCAAAGGTCGCCACGGCGGCGGAGGCAGGGACCGAGGCCAGGTCCGGCAGCGGTGCCGACAAGCTCGCGCCATCCGTGCGACGCCTGGTCGAGGAGCACAAGATCGACGCCGGCGCGATTCCCGGCAGCGGCCGGGACGGTCGCGTCACGAAGGGTGACGTGCTCGCACACCTGTCTGCGAAGGATTCTGCGCCGGCCGCAGCCCCGGCTGCGCGGCCTGCGCCGCCGTCGGGCCTGCAGGTGGCGTCTGCCCCAGCCGGTGCGCGGGGCGAGCGTCGCGTTCCGATGACGCGACTGCGCGCACGCATTGCCGAACGGCTCGTGCAGGCGCAGGCCACGGCCGCGATGCTCACGACGTTCAACGAAGTGGACCTGAAGGCGGTGAACGAGCTGCGCGCGCGCTACAAGGAGCGCTTCGAGAAGGCACACGGCGCGCGACTCGGATTCATGTCGTTCTTCGTCAAGGCCTGCATCGAGGCGCTGCGCCGCTACCCGGTGGTCAACGCCTCGGTGGATGGCAACGACGTCGTCTACCACGAGTACTACGACATCGGCGTGGCGGTCTCGACCGACCGCGGCCTGATCGTCCCCGTGCTCCGCAACGCCGACGCGCTCGGCTTCGGCGAGATCGAGCAGTCGGTCGTAGCCTACGCAAACAAGGCTCGCGAGGGCTCGCTCACGCTGGACGAGCTCACCGGCGGCACGTTCACGATCACGAACGGCGGCGTATTTGGCTCGCTGCTGTCGACGCCGATCCTGAACATGCCGCAGAGCGCGATCCTCGGCATGCACAAGATCCAGGAGCGCCCGGTCGTCGTGGACGGCCAGGTCGTCGTGCGGCCGATGATGTACCTGGCGCTCACCTACGATCACCGCATCATCGACGGCCGCGAGGCCGTGCAGTTCCTCGTCGCCGTCAAGGACGCGCTCGAGGATCCCGCCCGGCTGCTGCTGCAGGTCTGAGGAGTTCCCATGTCCGACAATTCTTTCGACGTGGTCGTCATCGGCGCCGGTCCGGCCGGGTATCCGTGCGCAATCCGCGCGGCGCAGAACGGCCTCAAGGTCGCGTGCGTCGACGAGTGGAAGAACTACGACGGCACGCACGCGTTCGGCGGCACCTGCCTGAACGCGGGGTGCATCCCGTCGAAGGCGCTGCTCGAGTCCTCCGAGCTGTACCACCGTGCGCAGACCGAATTCGCCACGCACGGCATCTCGGTGGGCTCGCTGGCGTTCGACATCGCGACGATGCAGAAGCGCAAGGCGAAGATCGTCAAGGCGTCCACGCAGGGCGTGGCGTCGCTGTTCAAGTCCGCGGGCGTCACCGCGCTGCAGGGACACGGCCGGCTGCTGAAGGGCAACAAGGTCGAGGTCACGGCGTTTGACGGCTCGAAGAGCGAACTCGTGGCGAAGCACGTCGTGCTCGCCTCGGGCTCGGTGCCGATGGAACTGAAGAGCGTGCCGTTCGACGGCAAGGACGTGCTCGACTCTTGGGGCGCGCTCGAGATGAGCGTCGTGCCGAAGCGCCTTGGCGTGATCGGTGCCGGCGTGATCGGCCTCGAGCTCGGCAGCGTCTGGCGACGCCTCGGCGCCGAGGTGGTGGTGCTCGAAGCGCTCGAGCAGTTCCTGTTCATGGCGGACCAGCAGGTCGCGAAGGAAGCGCTGAAGCATTTCAAGAAGCAGGGCGTCGACGTTCGGCTCGGCGCGAAGGTCAGCGGCATGGAGCGCGGCAAGGACGGCATCGTGCTCAAGTACGACGACCAATCTGGTGGCGGCTCCGTCACCGTGGACAAGGTGGTGGTCGCGATCGGGCGCCGGCCGTTCACGAAGGAATTGCTGGGCGAGGGCACCGGCGTCGAGCTCGACGAGCGGGGCTTCATCAAGGTCGATCACGAGTGCCGCACCGGGGCCGGCAACGTCTGGGCCGTCGGCGACGTGGTGCGCGGCCCGATGCTCGCACACAAGGGCAAGGAAGAAGGCGTGATGGTCGGCGACCTGATCGCCGGCCTCGTGTCGGAGGTCAATTACAAGGCCATCCCGTCCGTGATCTACACCGCGCCCGAGATTGCGTGGGTCGGCCAGACCGAGGAAGACGTCAAGAAGAGCGGCCGGCCGTACAAGGTTGGCTCGTTCCCGTTCATTGCGAGCGGCCGCGCGCGGGCGATGGAAGCCACGGGCGGGTTCTGCAAGGTGATCTCCGCGACCGATGACGACGAGATCCTCGGCGTGCACATCGTGGGCCCGATGGCCGGCGAGCTGATCGCCGAGGCCGTGCTGGCACTCGAGTACTCTGCCAGCACCGAGGACCTGCAGCGGACGATGCACGCGCACCCCACGCTGAGCGAGGCACTGCACGAGGCGGCGCTGCACGCGGACCGGCGCGCGATCGACTTCCCGAACAAGTGATCCCGGTGGCCGGCGCGAGGGCCTGAGGGGCTCAGCGGCGGCGCGTTGCGCTGATCACGTTCGGCAGGCCCGCGAAGCGGCCCAGCAGGCGGCTGAGTTCCGCAAGCCCGTGCACGGTCACGGTCAGTTCCACCGTCGCCGTATTCTCCGCGGGATCCGTGACCGTATTCATCGCCTCGATGCTGATGCGCTCGTCGGCCAGCACGCCCGAGATGTCCCGGACGAGTCCGCGCCGATCGAACGCCTCGATGCGTACGGACACGGGGAACGTCCGCTCCGGCGAGGAACCGCCCCAGTCCACGGCCAGCACCCGCCGCGGCTGCGCGTCGCGCATCCGCAGCAGGTTCGCACAATCCGCGCGATGGATGCTGACACCACGACCAAGCGTGATGTAGCCCGCGATCGCCTCGGGCGGCACCGGCCTGCAGCATCGCGCGATCGTGCTCATCAGGTCGCCGACGCCGTCCACGACCAGTCCGCTAGCCTTGCCGGGCTTGTCGGCGGTCGGTGTCGTGCGTGGCAGCTTCGGCGGCGCGCGCTCCTGCAGGCGGCGCTGGACAGCGCCGGCAACCTGGGCGAGGCTGATTTCGCCTTCCCCCAGGCCCACGTACAGCGCGTCGGCGTTCTCGAGACCGAGCTCATCGAGGATCTCCGGCAGCGGCAGCGCGCGCACACCCAGGCGCTCCAGCTCGCGGTCATACATCTGCCGGCCGTGCTCGCGGTTCTGGCCTTCGTCGAGCTTGCGGAACCACGCACGGACCTTGCCGCGGTTGCGCTGCGACACGAGGAAGCCGAGCGCGGGCACCAGCCAGTCGCGGCTGGGGTTCGGTTGCTTGCCCGGGATGATCTCGACCGTGTCGCCGTTCGCGAGCACGTGGTTCAGCTGCACCATGCGCCCGTTGACCTTCGCGCCGCGGCAGCGGTGGCCGAGGTTCGTGTGCACGTGGTACGCGAAGTCGAGCGGCGTGGCCCCGCGCGGCAAGTCGACGACTTCGCCCTTTGGGCTCAGTGCGTAGACGCGATCCTCGAAGATCTCGGCCTGCAGGCCGTCGAGCAGGTCGGGCTCCATGCCGGCGCGGGTCGCGGGCTCGAGCAACTGTCGCAGCCAGTTGATCTTCTGCTGGAAGCTCGACTCCGCCTTGCGGCCTTCCTTGTACTGCCAGTGCGCGGCGACGCCGAGTTCCGCGTGCTCGTGCATCTCCCGCGTGCGGATCTGCACCTCGAGCGGGAGGCGCCCCGGGCCCACGACCGCAGTGTGCAGCGAGCGGTAGTTGTTCTCCTTGGGCGTCGCGATGTAGTCGTCGAACTCGCCCGGCATGTACGTCCAGAGCCCGTGCACGATGCCGAGCGCGGCGTAGCACTCGGCGACGGTCTGGACCTGGATGCGCACGGCGAGCACGTCCATGACCTGCTCGAACGCGAGTCCCTTGCGTTGCATCTTCCGCCAGATGCTGTAGATGTGCTTCGGACGGCCCGTGACGTCGCCGTCGACACCGGCCTTCTCCAGCTCGGACTCGAGCAGTCGCTGCACGTCCTCGATGTAGCGCTCGCGCTCGGTGCGCTTCGCCTTCAGCCAGCCGGCGATGCGCTTGTACTCGTCGGGCTCGATGTAGCGGAACGCGAGGTCCTCGATCTCCCACTTCAGCTGCCAGA
>CAVOKQ010000008.1:0-350333 GCA_963696545.1 uncultured Gammaproteobacteria bacterium | reverse complement strand
GCTGCAGGTTGCCCGTGGCGGAGACTTTCACGACGAGTGCTCCAGTCACGACAGGCTCGGTCTGATAACGCGGTGCGGCGGCGTCGTTGCCGGAACGCAGCAGCAGGAATGCGGCGATCACGCCGATGGCCGCCAGCACGACCAGGGGCCACTTGTAGCGTGCGATGAATCGTTTGGGCTCAGCGTCGAGCAGCTCTCGCAGCCCGCCGGGCTGATTCTTCTCGAGGTCGTTGGACATGATCGGTCGTCGTCCTTGCCGGCAATGCGGCGCTTCACTCAATCGACTTGCGGATATCCGGTGATGCGCTGGATTTCGGTATACAGCGGCGAAAGTCTTTTATACATGTGCTTGTATACGCGCTCGTAGAGAGCGTCGTACGTGGCGACGTGCGCCGCGATCGGCTCGAACAGCCGGCCGATGCGAACCATTTGCGCGACGGCGTCGTTGAAATCCGCATGCAGCCCGAGTCCGACGGCGCAGTCGATTGCGGCGCCAAGCCCGGATGTCTCGTGGGTATGCGGGCGCGCGGTCGGAAGGTTGAAGATGTCTGCCGTCAGCTGCATGGCGGCATCGGACTGTGAGCCACCGCCACTGACGCGCAGTTCGGTCAGGCGCACGCGACCGCGCTTCTCGACGCGCTCACGGCCTTCACGCAACGCGTAGGCCAGCCCTTCGAGGATCGCCCGGTAGAGGTGTGCGCGCGTGTGCACGTCGCCGAAGCCGATCACCGCACCCTTCGCATCGGGGCCCGGCTCACGCAGCCCCGGGCTCCAGTAAGGCTGCAGCGTCAGGCCCATTGATCCCGGCGGGACCGTGCCGACCATTTCGTCGAACAGTTCCTCAGGCGTGACGCCCAAGGTCTCCGCTGCAGCGCGCTCCGGGTGACCGAACTGTTCCTTGAACCAGTTGACCATCCAGTAGCCGCGAAAGATCTGCACCTCGCAGCTGTACTGTCCCGGCACCGCGGCCGGATACGGAGGCATGCCCGGAGTGACCTCGACGTACCGCGGCGACGTGACGTTGATCGTCGCCGTCGTCCCGTATGAGAGCGCGCCCGTCGTCGGCGCGAGCACGCCCGAGCCCAGGATCTCGCAGGCCTTGTCCGCGGCGGCCGCAATCACCGGCGTGCCAGCGCGGATGCCGGTGGCTTCGCTTGCGGCGGCAGTCACCTCGCCGAGCACGCTGCCTACCGGCACCAGTTCAGGCAACTGTTCTGGCCGCACGGCCAGCGCCTGCCATTTCCAGTCGGCTGCGGCGGCCCAGCGCTGGCGCCTCGAGTCGAACGGCAGGTAGGCCACCAGCGAGCCGATCGAGTCCGCGAAGCGGCCGGTCAGGCGTTGGTTCAGCAGGCCCGACACCAGCAGGAACTTGTGCGTCGCGGCGTGCAGCGCCGGTTCGTGCTGCGCCAGCCAGTTGACCTCCGCCTCGCGCTGGAAATGCCGCACGGTGCCCGCCTGTCCGGACATCGCGATTGCGAGCCGCCACCACGGCTTGACCGCCGGCAACTGCGTGGCGCGGCGCTGGTCGAGCCAGGAAATCGCCGGATACAGGCAGCGTCCGTCGCCGTCGACGGGGATCACGGTGGCACGCTGAGTCGTCACCGCAACGCCACGCACCGCGTCACGCCACGTCTGATCCCTGGCCCACAGCGCCTGGCAGCACTTGGCCGCGGCCTGCCAGAAGCCGTCACCGTCGTGCTCGAGCCAGCCCGGCTGCGGGACGCGGTAGTCCTTCAATGGCTCTTGCGCACGGGCGACCAGGTCGCCGGCAAGGTCGAACAGCAGCGCACGCGCACTCTGCGTGCCGCAATCGATGGACAGCAGCAGGTCGCGATGCGCGTTCAGTGTGGCGGTCCAGTTAGGTTGTCGTTGGCGAGCACGCCGTGCGGATCGAAGTGAGCGAATGTCGCCGCCAGCGCAGCGATCCCGACTGCGCCCTTCTCGGCCGGCAGGTACGGCGCGTGGTCGCGACCGACGCCGTGCTGATGGCTGATCGTGCCGCCGCTTGCGACGATCGCGTCACTCACCGCGCGCTTCAGTGCCACCCAGCGCTGCCACGTGCTGGCCTGGTCCGCGCCGACTCGAAACAGGAACGTGCTGTACACGCTCGAGCCGGTGCCATACACGTGCGAAAGGTGAGTGTAGGCGTGGCAGCGTTCGCCGAGGCTGTCGAGCGCCTCGCGGCCGGCTGCCTCCATCGACTGCATGGTCGACGAACTCGCGCGCCAAGGTACGAAGGTTTCCATCGTGTCCACGGCGTAGCCCGCTTCCCACAGGGCGTTGCGCAGATAAACGCCCGTGAAGCGCTTTTCCGCCCATTTGCTGCCCAGCAGTTCGCCGGTCGATACGCCGCCATGGGCACGCAGCACCGCCTTTGCCTGCTGCCAGTTCGCGGCCACCTGCGCGCGTGTGCCGGTCAGGCCCAGCATCAGCAGGCACTTCTGTCCTCCAGCGCCTCGCAAGCCAAGGTATCGCTCCAGCCATGCGATCTGGCTGGCGTGCCCGGCCAGGCGCAGCGTAGTAAGCGTTTCGACCTGGTTGGACAAGCGCAGCATCGATAGCGGGACGCGCGACTGCGTGAGCGTCCGCGCAGCATCGACTCCAGCATCCCAGTCCGGCATGAAGACGCCGATGAAACGCTCCTGCTCGGGCAGGCGACTGACTCGCACGACAGCTTCGGTGATCACGCCGAGCCGTCCCTCGGAGCCGAGAACCCATTCACGAAGATCGGGCCCGGCCGCACTCGCGGCGAATGGCGGAATCGTCAGCGTACCGACCGGCGTTTCGACCGTGCCACCGGCGAACAGTTGCTCGATCCGTCCATAGCGCAGCGATTGCTGGCCCGACGACCGCGTCGCGATCCAGCCTCCAAGCGTCGCGTATTCGAAGCTCTGCGGGAAATGCCCGAGCATGAAGCCTCGCGCACGCAGCGCCGCTTCCAGTTCGGGTCCGGTCGCTCCGGCCTGGATCCGTGCCAGCTGCGAAGTCTCGTCCAGCTCGAGCAGCGCATTCATTCGCCGCATGTCGAGCGTCAGGCAGAGCCGGTCGCCCGCAGGCGCCATCAGGTGACCGGCCACACTGGTCGCGCCTCCGCACGGCAGCAGCACCACGTCGTGCTGCTGGGCCCAGGCCATGAGCTCGCGCACCTGTTCGCCGGACTCCGGCCACGCGACGCCGTCGGTCAGCCGCCCGATGTCGCCGAAGCGCAGGCGAATCCAGTCACCGAGACTGTGCCCAACGCCACAACGCAGCCGGTCCTCGGCGCGCGTCGATATCAATGGATGGAGCGATCCTGCTGCAGCAAGACGCGAAGGCTGCTCACGGTCGATTCGAGCGCAGACGTCGGCGAGCGCAGCATCGCGAGGCGGCACACCCGGACCAATCGCTGCGCGCAGGAAGTCGATGGCTTCGGGCGGCAATGCTGCCGCGATCGAATCGTCGCCCCAGCCGTTCCAGCGTCTCATGAGATTCCCCTTTGGCCCGCTCCAGCAACCGCAGGCCGAGTCAGCGGGCTGCGCGACTGCTGCTCGATTGCACGGCAGAGTGCGATCTGCGATACACGCTCTGCGTCGCTCCACCCGAGCAGCGCCGACATCGCGAGCGCAGCTGGCTCCAGTGAGTCGAGACCCGCACGGTCATCGAACCACGCGCGCGCGCTGCGGCGTACCCAGTAATCCTCCAGCGTCAATGCGCCTTCGCGAAGCACGGCGTGCCGCGCCTCGGCGGCTACGCCGCCGCCATCCGCAACGATGCCCGCGGCTTCATCACCGTACAGTCGCGCCAGCCGTTCCGCTTCGATCGCGTCGGGTGCGAGCCGACGAATTTCGCCTTCGCCAAGCGTCCGCTCGCCGCCGGGCAATGGCTGCGTCGCCGTGCTGCATGCGCGGACGGGCTTGCCCAGCCGCTCGACGGCGAGATCGACGACGTGTTCGGCCATCGCCCGATACGCGCTCAATTTTCCGCCGGCCACCGAAACAAGGCCCGCGGGCGACGTCCAGATCTCGTCCTTGCGCGACAATTCCCCCGGCTTCTTGCCGGGCTCGGAGATCAGCGGCCGGATGCCGGACCACATCGCCACGATGTCGTCGTCGGTGATCGGCGATGTGCGCAGGTTCTGCTCGGCCGCGGCCCGCAGGTAGTCGACATCCGTCCGATCGAAGTCGGGCCAGTAGTCCGGCCGATCGTGAAAGACATCGGTCGTGCCGAGATACGTGAATCGACCGCGGGGCACCGCGAAGGCCATCCGCTTGTCGCGCGTCGGCAATACGATCGTGGTGTTCACGGGCAGGCGATCGCGGTGCAGTACCAGGTGGATGCCGCGGCTGAGCGCAAGGCGGGTGTCGACCTGCCCGGCCTCCAGCATGCGTACCTTGTCGACCCAGACCCCAGCCGCACTGATGACCAGGGACGCCATCACTCGCGCGGCACGATCCTCTCCAGCCAACGTGGACCTGACGGTGACACCGACGACACGTCCCTGCTGCTGCAGCAGGCCATCGACCGACGCGTAACTCACGACCGTCGCTCCGGCCGCCTGCGCGGACCGAACGTTCGCCACCACCAGCCGGGCGTCGTCGGTCAGGAACTCGGTGTAGACGACCGCGCCATTCAGCCCGTCGGTGTTGATCAGCGGTTCATGACGCGCCAGTTCCGCCGCATCGAGGACAGTGTGTCGCTCATCGGCCGGAACCTTGCCGAGCTTTTCGAATACCCAGACACCCGCGCGCAGCATCGCCATGCTCTTCGCGGAACGCGTAGGAATCGAAAAATGCTCCGGCTTTGCGAGGTGCGGGGCAATCCGCCGCAGGATCTGGCGTTCACTGGCCGTCTCCTTCACCAGGGAGACGTGGCCCTGTGCGAGATAACGCAGGCCGCCGTGAATCATCTTGGAGCTGCGGCTGCTGGTGCCGCTCGCAAAGTCGCGGGCTTCGAGCAGTGCGACGCTCAATCCACGCAATGCGGCATCACGCGCGATACCCGCACCGGTCACGCCGCCACCGATCACGACCAGGTCGAATTGCTGCCGCTCGAGCGATGCGAAGGCGTCCGCCCGTTTGCGTGCGTCGATCCTGTCGCCGTTCATGGACTGGGTACTGCCAGACTGCCTGCACCGCTGCGCTTCATTGTCGCGTGAAAGGGGCACTGCGCGCCATGAACTTCGACCTGCGAGCGGTGGACGCGGTCAGGCGCGCTCGAAGCAGGCGACGGTCTCCACGTGCTCGGTGAACGGCATCAGGTTGAAGGCGGTGAGGCTACGCAGCCGCAGCTTGCCTCTCGACGTCAGGCGCGCGGTGTCTTCCTTGAACGACTCGAGGCCACAGCTCACGTAGAGGAAGCGCTCCGGCGGCTGTTCGGACAGGCAATCGACCAGTTCACGGTCGAGCCCCTTGCGCGGCGGGTCCGCGATCACGACGTCCGCGTCCGACGCGACCTGTAAGGCGTCGCCCGCCGGGCCCGGAACGACCTGGACCTTTGCTCGATCTGCCGGGTCCAGGCCGGCTATCCCGAGTGCCAGACCCTGCAGCGAATGAGGGCTCACTTCGTTGATGCGGATCTCCGCGATGCGCGGCAGCAACGACAATCCGATGGCGCCGACACCGCCGTAGAACTCGGCCACTCGCGCACCCGCAGGGACCTGGTCGCGCACGTGCTCGACGATGCGTTCCGCGATTTCGAGATTGTTCTGGCCGAATGCGCCGGGCGGGTAGTGCACCGCCGGTCCGCCAAATCGTTCGGTCACGCTGGCTGGCCCGCTCCAGTCGTGAAACGCCGGGCCGAGAATCGTGTTCGAACGCTCGCAGTGCGCGTTGAACCACAGGCTGTGCAACTCGCTTCCGAGTCGCTGCCGGATCAGCTCCAGGCACGCTGCCAGCGCTTCCACTGTCGGACTGTTGGCGACGAGCACGACCTGGGCACTCTGCGAGCTGCGCTCCACCACCACTTGCAGGTACCGGGCGACGCCCACGTGGGGAGCGTCCGCATAAGGCGCAACGTCGGCGTCGATCAGGGCTCCGCGCACGATCGCCGCGACACGATTGATCTGCGGATGATGGACACTGCAGTTCGGGATCGGAACGACGCGATGCGTCCCGAGCTGGAACATCCCGAGCTTCGGCGCGCCGCGCCGGCCGCGAATCGCGAGCCGGGCCCGGAGGCGGAACCCGCTCGTCGCGCCCGAAACCACGGCGAGGTCCGGCAATCCGTGCAGGCGAGTGATCTCAGCGAGAGCCGCACGCGCAGCGGGGGCGATGCCGGGCTCACCGTAGCGCGGGCAACCGGGACAAGGAGGACGGTGCGGGCACGAAGTCATGCCACTTGCCCTTCGCGGCAGGCACGCCGATAAGCCGACGGCGTGAGTCCTCGTTCCGAGACGAATGCAGTGCAGAAATGGGCCTGGCCGCGGAAGCCGACTGCTTCCGCCACCTCGCGAATGCTCAGTCCGGTCGTCCGCAGCAGCTCACACGACCTCTCTATCCTGGCCTTGCGCAGGTAGCGGTGCGGCGTGACTCCAGTGGCCTGCCTGAAACTGCTCGAGAAACTCGTCACGCCGAATCCGCACGCCTGCGCCATGTCCCTGACCGCCAGTGGCTCGCCGAGATGAGCCAGCATGTGCTGGATGGCGGCGTGCGCGATTCTGAGCTCACCGCGCGATGACGGAAGGCTGGCCGATACTCGAGGGCGTTCGAGTTCATGCTGCAGCTCGGCCAGCATCGCATTGGCCAGCGTCTTCAGGTAGGGCTCGGCCTGCGAGCGTGACTCGATCTCACCCATCAGGCGACGCGTGATCGCCGCGATCACTTCATTGGCAAAGGTCACCGGCTCACGATCCGTGAAGCGGAGCAGCCATGCCGGCAGCATCCGCTGGTCGTCGAAATATACGACCGTGCCCTCGCCGACGCCGCGCAGCGCCACCTCGGCGCGAACATTCCTGGGAACGAACGTGACGAGTCCGGGCAGGGACTGCCTCGCGCGCTGCCGTCCAGGCGCCAGGTAGTCCAATGGCTTGCCGCCCGTGTGCACCAGCATCAGCGGTACCGGCAACGGCGGCATGGTGATCGATTCAAACAGGGCGTTGTGCCGCTCGAGCACCAGCGGCAGCCGAGCCGGGATGCGACCGCTGGCAACTGGGCTGCCGACGATACGCCTGACGATCCGGCGCACACGAATCGAAGAGCTGGGCATGTCGGCGTGCAGTGTACCGAAAGAAAACGATAAACGTTGCGGCGAAACCCGAAAACCGCCGCGGGACTGCGGGCTACTGTGTCTCCATGCAAACGCTCGCGCAAACCCACGCCATGATGTCGAACCGCCAACTCCTGCCCCCGACCGCGTCGATCGCCGTCGCCTTGATCGCCTTCTCCACACCCTGCTGGAGCGCCGGACCCTGGCTTTCCGCAACCGGCGGCGCGGACATGGGCATGGCCGGAGCCGGTCGCGCCGCGATGTCACTCGACGCGAGCGCGCTTGCCGCGAATCCCGCAGCGATCGCTGGCCTATCAGACAGCACCGTCACAGCGGCCGCAATGCCACTGCAACTCGATTACGAGTTTCACGGCAGCGATGCAACGCCCGCATCCGCAACGAACCATCAGGGCGTCAGCACAATCCCGGCACTGTATGCGGTCCACCGGATGATCGACTGATCTTCGGAATCGGGGCATACAGCTATCTCGGCCTTTCGTTCGATTCCGGCAACCAGTGGGAAGGTCGTCGGGTCATCGAGAAGGCGGGGCTGACCACTTTCAACATTGCTCCGACCGTCGCATGGCAGGCCACGGATCGACTGAGCATTGGCGCGTCCGTTGCCGCGCAGGTCGCCGAACCTGAAGCGCGCTTCGCGCTGTCCAACGATTCGATGTTCTATGGACCGCCGGCGGGACTTCCGGACAGCCAGGTCGAGCTGAGCGGCCAGTCCTGGGCCACGGGCGGGCAGCTGGGACTGGCGTACCAGGCGACGGATGAACTTTCGGCTCGGGCTTGCATGGACCGCACCTGTCGATCATTCGGTGCCGATGGACATCACCGCAAAGGGACTTCACCCGGTGCTGGCCACCCTGATGCCGCCGGACGGTGCCGCAGCGACTCGACTTCACGCTGCCGCAGCAACTGCTGTTTGGAGCCTCCCACCAGTTGGACAGCGGGACGCTGGTAGCGCTGGGCCTTGCGTGGCAGGACTGGTCGACGTTCGGGGAATCGAGACTGAAGCTGCCTGGTTCGTCGTCTCCGATGATCGCCGGAGGACTGCAGGACACGTGGGGCTTGTCGATCGGTGCGCGACGGGCGTTCGGCGCAGACTGGGTCGGATCAGTTGGACTCGGTTACGAGAGTAATCCGGCGACGAAAAGCGGTGTGCCCGCGTATTTCCCGGTAGCCGAACAGTGGATGATCGCTGCTGGCGTCGAACGCCGCATCAACGATGCAATGCGAATTCGCGCAGAGCTTGGCGTCACGTTTCAGGGCGACGCGAACGTCGAGCAGCTGACGCATCCGCTGCCGTTACCCGGCATCCCGCAGTTGACTGGAACGTATGAGGACACCCGCGTCTACATGATCGCGCTGGCAGCGGACTTCATGCTGTAGCAGCAGGGTCGCCGACGAGCACCCTGGCGCCGGCATGCGAGCCAGAGCGCAGCCTGCAGTGCTTTCACCGCAGGTGTTTCAACAGCAACGGATTCAATTTCTCCGGGGCCGCCAGCTGCAGCCAGTGATTGCAGCCCTCGACTCGTCCGTACTGCCAGCCTGCGTCGCAATACTGCCGCGAGTCCTGCATCTGTTTCTCGACCAGGTACCGGTCACCGCTGCTCCAGATACCTACGACCGGCACCCGCACGTGTCGTCGTTCAGGATTGAACAGCATGGCCAGGTTCGCGCGGTAGTAGTTGCAGCCCGCAGTGAGCCGGCCAGGCCGGGACAGCCGCGACTTCCATTGCTGGAACTCTTCCGGGGAATGCACTGAAGAGGCGAAACAGCAACCAGTTGAATCGGACGGCCAGGAACTCGATCAGGCCGCGCAGCTGGATCACGAGCACGTAATATCCGCGCAACTTCTGCTCCAGGCCGCCGTGCGCGTAAGCGGCGGGATGGCCGACCGACAGCGCGATGTAGCGCTCGACCCGGTCCGGGTGACGGATCGCCAGGTACCAGCCCTGGGCCGCGCCCCAGTCGTGCGCGACGAGCCGGACCTTCTCGATGCCGAGCGCGTCGAGCAGGCCGACGAGGTCGGCCACCAGCTGCTCGACCCGGTAGTCCTCGACGTGCGGCGGAATTTCGCTGTCGCCGCAGCCGCGCGTGTCGAGCGCGATCACCCGAAAGCCAGCCGCGACCAGCACCGGGATCTGCCTGCGCCAGACCGCGTGGTCGTCCGGGAACCCGTGCACCAGCAGTATGTCCGGGCCCTCGCCTGCGATGACGACGTTGAGCTCGATCCCGTTCACGCGGATCCGGCGGCTGGGTTAGGCTGCCATCAGTCGCAGATTGCCTGCAGCACGAACCGTTGACCATACCCGCGGACTGCTGACCGCGGAGTGGGAATGTGTGTGTTTCGCGCGTCACCGGAACGATGGTTATGCTAGTGACTAGCCGACGCCCGGCAATATCACGGAGCCCGCCATGAACGCGACGGAACCCGCCCACTGGAAAAAGACTGCTTGCATCATCTGCGCGCTCAATTGCGGACTCGAAGTGCAGACCGAGGGTCGCCGCATCGTGCGGATCCGCGGCGACAAGGCGCATCCCGATCTCGCAGGGCTACGTCTGCGAGAAGTCGCAGCGCATGGACTACTACCAGAACGGCGCCGACCGGCTGCAAAGCCCGATGCGCCGGCGGCCGGACGGCACCCATGAAGCCATCGACTGGGAGACGGCGATCCGCGAGGTCGCCGCGAAACTTCGGCGATCAAGGCCCGGCACGGCGGCGAGAGCATCCTGTATTACGGCGGCGGCAGCCAGGGCAACCACCTGGGCGGCGTTTACGCCGACAGCACGATCAAGGCTCTCGGGATCCAGTACCGGTCCAATGCGCTGGCACAGGAGAAGACCGGCGAGGCGTGGGTGCAGGGAAAGATGACGGGCTCCGGCATCCACGGCGATTTCGAGCACTGCGAGGTCGCCGTCTTCGTCGGCAAGAATCCGTGGCAGTCGCACGGCTTCGCCCGCACGCGCGTGATCCTGCGCGAGATCCAGAACGATCCCGCGCGCAGCCTTATCGTCATCGATCCCAGGCGCAGCGAGACGGCTGCGATGGCGGATATCCACCTGGCTGTCCGCCCCGGCACCGATGCGTGGTGCCTCGCAGCACTCGCCGCAATCATCGTGCAGCAGGGCCTCGTCGCCCGGTCCTGGATCGACGAGCACACCACCGGATACGCGCCGGTCGCGGAAGCCCTGCAGCGAATCCCGGTGCCACGATACGCGGAGATCTGCGGCATCGACGAAGCGCTGCTGCAACTGGCCGCCGAGCGAATCGCCCGCGCCGGGAGCGTCTCGATGATCGAGGACCTCGGCGTGCAGATGAACCTGCATTCGACGCTCGTCAGTTATCTGAATCGACTCGTGTGGCTGCTCACTGGCCACTACGCGCGCCGAGGCACCAACAACGCATTCGTTCCATTGCTCGGGCTGTCGCGGTCAAAACGGCAAAGACCGAAGGCGCAGCCTGCGGACGGCGCAACGGAGGTCGACAAGCCCTGGTCCCGCAGTCCCGTCACCGGAAGCCGGGTCATCATGGGTCTGATTCCATGCAACGTGATCCCGGAGGAGATCCTCACCGATCACCCGAAACGCTTCCGTGCAATGTTCGTCGAGAGTGCGAACCCGGTGCACTCGCTCGCCGACAGCCAGCGGATGCGCGAGTCCTTTCGCGCACTCGAGCTCAGCGTCGTCATCGACGTCGCAATGACCGAGACGGCCGCGCAGGCAGATTACGTGTTGCCGGCGTCAAGCCAGTTCGAGAAAGCCGAGGCCACGTTCTTCAACCTGGAATTCCCCCGCAACGGCTTCCACCTGCGACAGCCGCTGTTCGAGCCGCAGCCCGGGACCCTGCCCGAGGCGGAGATTCACGCGCGGCTCGTCGAGGCGCTCGGTGAGCTGGACGAGCGTCATTATCGCCTGCTCAGGCGCGCCGCGGGCCTTGGCTTGACCACTTTCGGACTGGCGTTTGCCTGGAAGTCGCAACGAGACAAGCAGGTCGCACAGTACGCGCCGGTCGTTCTGTACCGGGCACTTGCGCAACGACTGCCCGCCGGCATGAACCCCGCGGCGGCGCTGTGGGGCATCTGCCAGATGTACGTTCGACAGAGTCCTGTGCCGGCGCGACGCGCGGGCTTCGACGGGTCGCCGCTGCGCGCCGGCAACGAGTTGTTCGAGGCGATCGTCGGCTCGCCATCCGGCGTCGTGTTCGCCGTCAGTGATTATGCCGAGAGCTGGCAGGCTGTCCGGCATCCCGGGCAGCGCATCAACCTGCACGTTCCGGAACTGATGCCGGAGCTCGCCAGCCTCGAAGCCGGCCCGCCACCGGGCGATGCCGAATATCCGTTCGTGCTGTCGGCGGGCGAGCGTCGCAGCGACACCAGCAACACTGCGATTCGCGATCCTGCGTGGCATCGCAAGGGGCCGTTCGGCACGCTACGCATCAATCCGCAGGATGCGGCAGGTCTCGGTTGCTCGGATGGCGACCGGGTGCGCATCACGACACGGCGCGGCAGCGCGGACGCGCCCGTCGAGATTTCGGACGAACTGCAGCCGGGCCACGTCTCGCTGCCGAACGGTCACGGGATCGACTATCACCTCGGCGATGGCACCCTCATCCGCCGCGGCGTGTCGCCGAACGAGCTCACCAGCGTCGAGGACCGCGACCCGATCGCGGGAACTCCCTGGCACAAGCACGTTGCCGCCCGGCTGGAGCGTCTGCGAGTCGAGTAGAAATTTCGCTTGCCCGGGTGCAACGGCATCGGACCCTGCGATAATCGCAAGTCACATGCTCGTCGCTCGCGCCTTCCCGAGCAGCACTTCCTTCATGTCGCCCTTGGCCTGCGTGCTCACGACAAACAGGTAGGTGGTGAGGAACAGGCCTCCTCCGAAGAAGGCCAGCAGCCCGAGGGCCAGGCCGCCACGCGAGAACTCGTGCCGCCAGGCGACCCACAGCGCGGACAGCGTCAGCAGGCTCGTGAAGTCGAGGTTGAACTGGCCCGGCCAGCCCATCGCGGCCATGTCGCGGAAAAAGATCTCGAGCAGGCCCCAGCCGTGATTCGCGATCACGATGCCCGTGTAGACGACGATGATCGTCCAGAGAACGACCAGCAGGATGCGGAATGCCGTCACGATGCGTTGCCTCCACTGATGGATTGTTGCTCGACAGGATAGTTTCCCGGATCACCGCCCGGCGAGCGGACCCCAGACATGGTTGAAGCAGCACCTTTCTATAGGTGCCGTCTGCATGCCGATGGCCAGTGCAGCGGCCATGCGTCGCCTCGCCGGAGCGGATTGAGCGGATTCCAGGAACATGACCTCCTCCCGCGCAAGTTCGTCCTCGAGCCCGGCCTCGCCCATGCTGGCCGCCTGCTTCGCCGCGGCGATCGTCTCAGCAGGAAATCCCGCAATGCGGTGGGCGAGGTAGCTTACGAAGAAGTCGATCTCACCCGCCGGAAGCGCCCGGTTCACGTAGCCGTAGCGCTCGGCCGTCTCTGCATTGAAATCACCGCATCCGAGGATAATCTCCAGCGCCCGGCCCCGCCCCACGAGCCGCGGAAGGCGCACCGATCCGCCAGCGCCTGGAATGATCCCGACCCCGACTTCCGGCTGGCACAGGACTCCCCTGCCGATCTCGGCGAACCGCATGTCGCAGGCAAGCGCGAGCTCGCTTCCACCGCCCCTGCAGCGCCCCTGGATCTTCGCGATCGTCGCTTTCGGCATCGTGCGAAATCGATCCAGGACAGCGTGAACCCAGCCGAGCTTCTCGTCGCGCGCGGGTGGCGTCCCGGGCAGCTGGGTGATCGCGTTGATGTCGGCGTGGGCGATGAAGAAGTCTGGATTCGCACTTTGCAGCACGACGACCTTCACCGCCGAGTCGGCCTCGAGTTGGCGCCCGACACGATCGAGGTCGGCGAGCATTGCGAGGTCCATCAGGTTGAGCTCCCCGTGGTCGATCGTGACGAAGGCGACGCCTTTCTCCATTTCGATCCGCAGGGTCGCGAGCCTCTCGCAGGTCATGGTTCCTCCTTCCGTCGCTGGAAGTCTGCGCCCGGAGAGGCTTCGCTCCTGCGACGGGATGGTCACTTCTTTTGTATATTTCGCTCATTTCCGGCGAGGCACGAAATGACACAGGCCGTGTGGTCCAGGGTGCGCAAGGACCTTCGAATGCAGCCGCTGACCGAAGGGAGGATCGGCGGCGACGCTCCGCTCTACGTTGAGCGCTGGGTGTACCAGGCCAGGAAGGTCGATGTATCCGGAATCAAGTGCCCGGTACTGATCACGCAACTGGGCGGCGCTCGAGTCAACGAGGGAGACGGCCGCCGCTGGCGCTCGTCAACGCTGCCGAGTCAATCCATCCTGATGCCGCCCGATACGCCGACGAGCTGGCACTACAGCGGGCCTGTGGACGACGTGGCGTTCTATTTCCTCGAGCCCAGCAGCGGTGTCCAGGAGCGCCTGTGCCGACTGGTGACGATGCACGGCGCACCGATGCAGTTCTCGGACGCGCTCGTGGCCGCGGCCGCACAACAACTGGTCGACGAGCTGAGCAGCGAAAAGAGCGCCGACGAGCAATTCATGTCGCGACTGGCGGGGCTGATGCTGGAGCAGGTATTCCGCGTGCTGACGGCCTCGAACGCCTCTGGTCTTCATCCTCGCGACACGTGCACTTTTCGCGGCTGCAAAGGGTGCTGCGCCACATCAACGCGCACCTCGCCGAGGCGCTGCCCAGCGAGAAGCTGGCCCGGCTGGCCGGGGTCAGCGAGTCGCATTTCCGCCGGATATTCATCGATGCCACGGGCCTGCCGCCGCATCGCTACGTCCAGAGTCGCCGGCTCGCCCAGGCCAGGAAGTTGCTGGTCACGTCGGAACTGCCAATCTCGGTCATCGCCGACGAATGTGGCTTCTACAGCCAGAGCCACCTGACGAAGTGCTTCCAGGCGACGCACGCCGTGACTCCCGCGGCCTATCGGCGACAGATGAAGCAGATCGAGCACTGAACCCGGCGGCAACCGCCTTCCGGCTAGGCATTTCACCCAAGCGCAGCGCCCCTGCGACGGGCGGACAATTCACCTGCAAGTGCCGGCAATGAATCGACTGCCGGCCTCGAACCGGCGCACCGCAAACCCAGCGCGCGGAGGTCTCATGAGCACGATCGAACATGACCTGAGTCGGGTTTCCCGTCGCAACGTGCTGGCCGGGTCCGCGGCTCTGCTGGCGGGCGGCGGTGTCGGCGGCAGTGTGGCGGCGCTTGCGGGCGTCCCCGGCGCACCGACCGATGCGCCCCCGCTGCCGTGGAAGTGGGTCAGGCTCGACCCACTGGAGGCAGGTCGTCGCGGGTATCGCTTCTACAAGGAGCGTGGCGGCTGCGGCACGGGGGCGTACCTCGCACTGCTCAGCCTGCTGAAGGAGAAGGTGGGTTACCCGTGGACGACCATGCCTGACATGTTGATGGCGCACGCGGCAGCGGGGTTCGGCGGGCACGGCACGCTGTGCGGGGCGTTGGCCGGCGCCTCGACGATCATCAACATGGTCACGTACGGCGAGAAGCGGGACGATTACCAGCAGAACAACCAGATCGTCGACCGGCTGTTCTGGTGGTACGCCGAGCAGAATTTCCCACCCACCCGCTTCGACGACCTGTCGCCGATGCCAAAGCAGTTGCAGGTGAAGGCGATGTCGCCGCTGTGTCACACCTCGGTGTCGAAGTGGGCCCTCGAGGCGGGCGCGACGATCAAGTCGGACGCGAAGATCGAGCGTTGCGCAAAAGTCGCCGGCGAGGTCGTCTATACCGTGACGCTGGCGCTGAATGAGTTCTTCGACGGCAAGTGGGTCGCGCCGGTCTGGAAGCCGTCGCCCGAGACCGAGCACTGCATCAAGTGTCACGGTCCCGACGTGCCGACGCAGAAAGTGCGCAAGTGGAACCAGCAGGGGCACATGGAGTGCCTGATGTGTCACACGGACCACACTGCCTGATCCATACGATCACGGGTCTCCGTCACGCCGGGTGAGTCCTCGGTGACCTGCCGCGCTTTGTCCGTGCTTACGACCGCGCTATAGACCAGTAACGCAGCACCCAGCGGCGACTCGACCGCGAGCGCCTTCAGGTCCACGCCCGCTGCCTGCGCCGGCTCGACCAGCAGGACCATCGCAAGCGGGCCGATGAACTTGCCGAACAGGTCGTTGAGTCCGTGCGTCGCCATCACGAGCCCCACGATGGCGAGGCCGACAGGCACGCTCCAACCTCGCCCTCGGCGGCACAGGAGATAACCCACGCCGACGCCTGCCGTCGCGCCCCAGATAATGTGACTCTCGGTGCCGAGGGCCCAGCGGCCGGGGACTGCT
Source organism: uncultured Gammaproteobacteria bacterium (assembly GCA_963696545.1). GTDB lineage: Bacteria > Pseudomonadota > Gammaproteobacteria > Steroidobacterales > Steroidobacteraceae > RPQJ01. The sequence goes on along the minus strand of CAVOKQ010000008.1, from coordinate 334,802 downwards.
GTGCGCAGGTATCCCCACCCCTCGTTCGCGTACCCGTCGACGGCGAAGTTCGCGCCGAACTCGATGATGGCGAAGCCCAGTCCGCCGAGTGCGCCGTAGACGACGCCATCCCGCATCGACCCGACGGCCGAGGGAACGAACCACGGGAGCAGCGCGGCGAGAACCGCCCACCGCCCGCCGGAGGGGTTCATTACGGCTGGTACTTGTCGACGCTGAGGAACTGCCGCTCGGCGTTGTATGAGCAGATGAACACCTGGGGACTCGGCTGAGCCGGGTACTGCCCCCAGACCTCCCACATGCCCTTGGTCTGCGCCGGCTTCTGGGTCGTGATGTCACGCGGGTTCACACTGAACTTGGCGGAAGCCTCGCCGGCGCAGTAGCGCGCCATGTCCTCCACGGCAATCGCTCCGGCCGCGCCACCGCCGCCGGCGCCGGCGCCGGCAGGAGCCCCGGAGAAGGTCACGATCACCTTCTTGCCACCTTCCCACTTGAACTCCTGCGTGTCGCCGCCCGCCTGCGTGCGCACGACCTTCTTGCCCTTCTGGTCCTTGAACTGGTTCGGCTGGCCGGTCGGGCTCAGGCTGAAGGTCTCGCCGTTGCGCAAGTCGAGGTCGATGTAGCCCTGGCGCTGCGAAAACGTGCAGGGGCCGGACTGGCCCTGCTTCGTCTCGCCGTCCTTGCGGACCTGGCAGGTCGCGTCGGCGGAGTCGGCGTGGGCGGTCGACAGCCAGCCGCTCATCGCGATCGCGACGAACGATGCGGACAGGAAAGCGGATTTCTTCATGGGGCCTCCATAGCAGGTGTGTCTGTGTAAAGTCAGTCGAGCAAGTGCTCCGGGTGCACTCGCGGCCATTCGTCAGCCGCCAGTCACGGCGGCATCGGGAATTTCGTAGCGTTCGTCGCCAACCCGGATCATGTTGAGGTCGCCCTCGCGCTGCACGCTGAAGGCGGCGCTTCCATCGGCCTGGCTGATATCTGTACCGGTGGCACGACCGCCCGTGAAAATGATCGTCCGCTTGCGGCCGTCCGGCTGGGTGATGACCACCGTGGCGTCGCCGTTGCCGGTGCGCTTCACACCAAAATCGCACTGCCCCATCGGCTGACCCTTGTGCTGGGCGCAGGGCACCTTCCCGGTGGCGTCGTAGTGCCCGGCTCTTTCCGACGGCGGCCGTGCCTGCAGCGGCCGTCGCCTGCGGCTTGCCTGAGACGATCATCTCCAGCCGGTAGTTCGCCTTTTCGTTGCGGCGCGCCGCGCTGCGCATCATGTAGACGCGGATCCTGTAGTCGCCGGTTGCGGGGAGCACGCCCTCGTATTGATTCTCGCTCACTGAGCCATTGAAGAACGCGACCTCGGTCTCGCCGGGCGCGAGGATGTTGAAGTAGCTGGCGGTATTCTTCGTCGCCATGCTGACGTTCATCGACTGGCCCTTGGACGCTCCGAGCACATAGTCGACGACCTGGTAGCCGGTGATCGTGCCCTCGACGACCGCGCTCGTCGCGCCCTTGGCGAAGTGGACCCGCTCGGTGCGGATGTCACCCGCGGCCCGCGCCGCCGGGCTCGATGCCGCTAGCAGCAGGGCGACGATCACCGGGGCCAGCAGAGTGCTGCGGAAAAAGTAATTCATGCTCGGCCACGGTGGTACGAAACCGATGACGATATCGAGCATCCGATTCGCCGGCTATCCGAAATCCGAAATGCGGCTGCGGCATGCGATCAAGCAGGGGCCGCGCTCAGCGACGCAAGGCCCGCCACAGCGACCACACCGTCAGGATCAGCAGCGCCGGCCAGATCAGCAACAGGTCGACCCGGATGTCTGCCTCGGGCGTCCGCACCAGGACGAGCCACTCCCATCCCGCGAACGCCAGGCAGAATGCGGCCGGCAGCAACAAGGCATTAGTCCGGCGTCCCGGTCGCGCTGCGCGAATCGCGGCCCAGAGGGTGATGTAAATGGCGCCCAACGCAAGGATGCGCAGGGGATGCTGTACGAACAAACCGACAAACTCGATCATGATCGCCTCAATTCGCGGCAAATCAGTGCTGCTGGCCGGGCGGAACGCTCTTCCGGCCTTAAGATAATGAAGCCGGCGCCGCATCGCTAGCCGGATTCCGAAATCCTTGGCACCCTGAGTCGAGCCGCAACCACCAGTTGACCGTCTACAGCGTGCGACATGTCCGCAATTTCCACCCCACCGAACTACGCGCAGCGCATGGTCAGCGACGATCCGGACGAGGTATCGTCCTGGGCGGCGCGCCTCGACGGCTATCACTCGCGCGTCGTCCAGGGAACAGGTCCGTACGGCTTCGAGGCCGCCGTGCTCGAGGGCCAGCATGTGTGGCTGGGCTGGGGCCGAACGAGGCTGCGCCAAACGCTTCGCGCCTGCGCCCAGCGACCCATGCTTCACATCCCGATCGATGGGCCCCAGCAGTATTCGTTCGGCAGGCAGCGGATTCTCGTCGCCCCAGGTGCAATGGCGTTCATATCCACGGGCACGGAGATGTCTCGTCACAGCGATGCCGGCTCGGTGCTCGCAATGGACGTCGACGATGCGGCCCTGACGAGTGAGGTGCAAAGGCGGCGCCCTGGTGCCGCCCAGCCATGGCCCCAGTTCCCGCTGGTGCTCGAGCCTCGCGGTCCGCTGCGGCACGCTGTCGGCGATGCAATCGCTGAACTGGTCCGGACATTCGATCCTCGGGCCACTTTGATCCAGCGAGTACATTGCGAAACTCGAGTGATCGCCACGCTCGCCGATGCACTGACGTCTCAGTCGGAAGGCTGCGTTGCCGGGCGACCGGCGGCGCAGCGTGTTGCGGATCTCGAGGCATGGATCGAAGAACATCTCGCCGACGCAATCACGATTGGACGCCTGTGCGAGGTGGCCCAGGCAAGCGAGCGGTCGCTGCAGCTGGCGTTCCAGGCTCGCCGCGGCATGTCGCCCATGCGTTTCGTCTGCGAGCGACGTCTCGCGGCCGCGCATCGCCGCATATCGAACGCGCAGGCCAGCGACAGCATTACAGCGATCGCGACCAGCCTTGGCTTCACGCACCTTGGCCGTTTCTCGCGGTCGTTTCGCGAGACATTCGGCGAATCGCCGTCGCAGACGTGGTCGCGCAAGCAGGGACTGTTGCGCTGACCACGCCCGGTCGCAGGGACCTTCCCGCAAAAGCTCCAGAACGAATAAGATTCGTGCAGACCGCGGTCGCCCGACGCGGCTGCGCCTTCAAGCACTGACAGGGTGGGATGTCGTCATGCGAACAATGCCGAACCTGTCGTCCTGTGCATCTGCCGTCACGCTGCTCGCCGCTTGCGGCGGACCGAAGCCGCCGGCTGCGGCGCCGGAAACGACTGCCGCCGCGCCGGCAATCGATGCGAATGCCGCCGCGGAAGCGCAGGCAAAGGAAAAGCAGGCGCTCGAGGCCGGTGTCGAGGCGGTCGTCTACGGACTGCCGCTCGTGATCATGGACATCACGAGGTTGAAGACCAGCAACGTGGCGCGTCCGGAGGGATTCGCGGCACCGGTGAACCAGTTCGTCAACGTGCGCGAATTCCCCGACGCCTCGTTCAAGGACGTGGTCCGCGCGAACGTCGACACGCTGTATTCGTCGGCCTGGCTCGACCTGTCGAAGGAGCCGATCGTGCTCTCGGTGCCGGACACGAAGGGCCGGTACTACCTGATGCCGATGCTCGATGCGTGGACCAACATCTTCGCCTCGCCCGGGCAAGCGCACGACCGGCACGAAGCCGGGGCACTACGCGATCACCGGCCCGGGCTGGTCTGGCGCGCTGCCCGCGGGCGTCACTGAGCTCAAGTCGCCGACCAACATGGTGTGGATCATTGGTCGCACGCAGACCGACGGGCCGCACGACTACGCGGCGGTGCATGCGATCCAGGACGGCTACAAGCTCGTGCCGCTGTCGTCCTTCGGCAAGCCGTACACGGCGCCAGAAGGCGTCGTCGACCCGAACGTCGACATGAAGACGGCGCCCGTCGACCAGCTGAAGGCGATGAGCTCGGAGACGTTCTTCAACCGGATGGCCGCGTTGATGAAGTCGAATCCGCCGCCGGCGTCCGAGGCGCCAGTGCTCGAGAAGCTGAAGGCGATCGGCATCGTCCCGGGCGAGAAGTTCGATCCGTCGAAGCTCGACCCGGCCGTGGCCAAGGGGCTCGAGCAGGCGGTCAGCGTCGCGCTGCAGAAGCTCGAGGCCGCGTCGAAGGAAACCGGTGCGCCAGTAAACGGCTGGCGCGTGCCGCCGATGGTGCTCGGCAATTTTGGTACCGAATATGGCGCACGTGCCGTCGTGGCGCTGATCGGGCTCGGCGCGAACCTGCCAGCAGGATGCGGTGTATCCGTCGGCCTTCATCGACGCGGACGGCCAGCCGCTCGACGGTGCGAATCGCTACGTGATCCACTTCGACAAGGACTCGACGCCGCCGGTCAAGGCGTTCTGGTCGATCACGATGTACGACGCGAACTCGTTCTTCGTGGCCAATCCGATCAACCGTTATGCGGTCAGCAGCTGGATGCCGCTGAAGAAGAACAAGGATGGCTCGCTCGACATCTACGTGCAGGCACGAGTCGCCGGGCAAGGACAAGGAATCGAACTGGCTGCCCGCCGCCTCAGGATCGTTCAACGTGACGATGCGCATGTACTGGCCGACAGAGACGCCGCCGTCGATCATGGATGGTTCGTGGAAGCCGCCGGCAGTCACGAAGGTACAGTGAGGCGGGTCTCCGTAACGCCACAATGAACCTGCGGGCCGGTCTGGACGTAGCACTCCATGTCCGGCCCGCCTGAGGCCGGCCACTCCGGATTCGAGCGCTGGCGCCGAGCCACGCTCGCTCCGTTCGAGCACCGCACGTTCACGCTGTTCTGGTGCGCGTGGCTCGTGTCGTCGTTCGGCGGCATGATCCAGACGGTCGGCGCCTCGTGGCTGATGATGACGATCGCACCATCGGCCGACCGGGTCGCGCTGGTGCAGACGGCCGGCGCGCTCCCCTTCTTCTTCCTCTCGCTGATCTCCGGCGCGCTCGCCGACACGCGCGACCGGCGCTCGATCATGCTGACCTCGCAGGTGTTCACGCTGCTGGCCTCGGTCGCGCTTGCCGCGACGACGCTCGCGGGCGTCACTACGCCTTCGCTGTTGCTGTTGCTGACGTTCCTGGTCGGCTGCGGCGGTGCGCTGATGGCGCCTGCCTGGCAAGCCTCGATTGGCGACATCGTGCCGCGCAGCCAGATCGCGCCGGCCGTGATGGCCAATGCCGTAGGCTTCAACCTGGCACGCAGTCTCGGTCCCGCGATCGGCGGCGCAATCGTCGCGACCGTCGGTGCGGCCGTGGCGTTCATCGTCAACGCGGTTTCTTATCTCGGCATCATCGCGGTGCTGCTGCGATGGAAGCCGCAGAGCGTGCGAAGCGAACTGCCGCCCGAGCCGCTGGGCGCTGCGATTGCCGGTGGCCTGCGCTATGTGAGCCTGTCGCCGCACCTTCTGGCGATCCTGCTGCGCTCCGCGTTGCAGTCGATCCCGATCGCCGCGGTCACTGCGCTGATGCCGATCGTCGCGCGCGACCTGCTCGGTGGCGGAGCCCTCACCTACGGCGTGCTGCTCGGCGGCTTCGGGATCGGCGCGATGCTTGGCGCGCTGGCCAGCGCCGGATTGCGCAGGCGCTTCACCAGCGACACGCAACTCAAGGCGTTGTCGGCCCTGGCCTGCGTCGCGATGATCGCGATCGGCCAGAGCCACTGGACAGCGCTCACGCTGCTCGCGCACGTTCTCGCCGGGTCGGTCTGGACGCTGGGCTTCGCCAACTTCAACATCGCCGTGCAGTTGTCGTCGCCACGCTGGGTGACCGGGCGCATGCTCGCGACTTACCAGACCATCGCATTCGCTGGCATCGCATTCGGCAGCTGGTGGTGGGGTGAACTGGCAAGTGACCTCAGGCGTGCGTGAGTCCCTCACGCTGGCCGGACTGGCGGCGCTGATTTCTCTCGCAGTGGCACGCTGGCTGCCGGTCTCGGTGGCGCCAATCGGCTCACTGGATCCGCATGCGAGGCCCGAGTTGACCCCTCCCAGCGTTCCGATCCACGCGGCGTCGGGTCCGATCATCGTTGAGATCGAATATCGCGTCCTCCCGGAGCACGCAGCGGAATTCGTTGCAGCGATCAACGAGCTCGGTCGAGTTCGTCGACGCAACGGCGCACGCGCCTGGTCGGTGTCGCAGGACCTCGACTCGACCGAGCTGTGGGTGGAACGCTTCGAAAGCCCGACGTGGACCGACCACCTGCGCTGGCGGACCCGGCCGACCGAATCCGACTTCGAGGTCCGCAAGCGCATCGGCCGGCTGATCGTGGGCGAGAAGGGTCGGGTGCGTCGATTCGTGGGGCGACCGCCGGGCGCGGAGCCCATTGGCACGACGCCCGCGCAGGACGGGAGCGAGGCAGTCGCGGGCACCGCGGTCGTGGATTCCAAGCCGCACGGCGGACTGCCTTGACCTGGGACCGCATGCACGACGATACGGGCCGACACCTGGCGGAGCCTGGGAGCGGGATCCGACGGATGGGAAATCAGTGCCCGTCAGGTCCTGCGCTGCAACTCCAGCATCGCTATCGTGAGGTCGTCACGCTGGCCGTCGAAGTACCTGCCGATCAGACGCTCGAAGATTGACCCCGGTCCGGCCGCCTGGGCAAACAGCGTCAGGCTGGACCGCAACTTCATGGCGTCCGTCGCGCCGAAGATGTCCGTGGCCGAATCCCCTCTGTCCAGTCCTTCGAGTACCTCCGCGCACTCGTTCAGGTGTGCGCCCAGTACGGGGTGCTCCAGGTAGGCGCGCGCTTCGGCGAGGCCGGTAATGCCGTAGCGCCGGGCCGTCGCACTGTATCCGAGCCCCTGCATTTGCGGGAAAACGAACCACATCCAATGCGCTCGCTTGCGGCCGCCGCGGAGCTCAGCGATTACGCTCTCATGGGTGCCGCCCGATTGCGCTGCGACGAAGCGCTCGAGATCGAATGGATCCTTCATCAAGGGATTGGCCTATGGTTCCCATCGTCAGAATGAATTGGATTGCCAGCCGCAGCACGCCTACCTTCCAAAGTCATCACGACGGAACACGCAAGGAGCAAACCATGTCAAGTGAAGCGAAGTGCCCGTTCGCCGCGATGCACGGTGCCCGAACCCTGCCGGCGCCCAGTCGAACAGCGACTGGTGGCCCAACCGGCTGAACCTCGGGATCCTGCACCAGCACTCTGCGAAGTCCAACCCGATGGGCGAGCAGTTCGACTACGCGGAGGAATTCAGGAAGCTCGACCTGGCCGCGCTGAAGAAGGACCTCCACGCGCTGATGACCGATTCGCAGGACTGGTGGCCTGCCGACTGGGGCCACTACGGCGGGCTGTTCATCCGCATGGCCTGGCACAGCGCGGGCACCTACCGCGTTTCGGACGGGCGCGGCGGCGGCGGCACCGGCAACCAGCGCTTTGCGCCGGTCAACAGCTGGCCCGACAACGGCAACCTCGACAAGGCGCGCCGGCTGCTGTGGCCGATCAAGAAGAAGTACGGCAACAGGATCTCCTGGGCCGACCTGATGATCCTGGCCGGCAACTGCGCGCTCGAGTCGATGGGCTTCAAGACCTTCGGCTTCGGCGGCGGGCGCGAAGACATCTGGGAGCCGGAAGAGGACATCTACTGGGGCAGCGAGAAGACCTGGCTGGGCGACGAGCGTTACAGCGGGGACCGGCAGCTCGAGAACCCGCTGGGTGCCGTGCAGATGGGCCTGATCTACGTGAACCCCGAGGGCCCGAACGGCAATCCCGACCCGGTGGCCTCGGGCCGCGACGTGCGCGAGACCTTCGCCCGCATGGCGATGAACGACGAGGAGACCGTCGCGCTGGTGGCCGGCGGCCACACCTTCGGCAAGGCGCATGGCGCGGGCGATCCGGCGCTGGTGGGCCGCGAACCCGAAGGCGCGCCCATCGAGGAGATGGGCCTGGGCTGGAAGAACGCCTTCGGCACCGGCAAGGGCGTGCACACCACGACCAGCGGCATCGAAGGGGCCTGGAAGCCGAACCCGACCCAGTGGGACATGGGCTACTTCGACATGCTCTTCGGCTACGAGTGGGAGCTGGTGAAGAGCCCCGCCGGCGCCTGGCAATGGCTGGCCAAGGACGTCAAGCCGGAGCACATGATCCCCGACGCTCACGACCCGTCGAAGAAGCACCGGCCGATGATGACGACGGCCGACCTGTCGCTGCGCTTCGACCCGGTCTACGAGAAGATCTCGCGCCGGTTCCACCAGAACCCGCAGGAATTTGCCGACGCCTTCGCCCGCGCCTGGTTCAAGCTGACCCACCGCGACATGGGCCCGCGCGCCCGCTACCTCGGCGCCGAGGTGCCGGCCGAAGAACTGATCTGGCAAGACCCGGTTCCGGCGGTGGACCACGAACTGGTCGGCGAGCAGGACATCGCGGCGCTGAAGGCCAAGGTCCTCGCTTCGGGCCTGTCCGATTCCCCAACTGGTGACCACGGCGTGGGCGTCGGCGGCGACCTTCCGCGGCTCGGACAAGCGCGGCGGGGCCAACGGGGCGCGCATTCGCCTGGCGCCACAGAAGGACTGGGAAGCGAACCAGCCGGCCGAACTGGCCAAGGTGCTGCAGAAGCTCGAAGCCATCCAGAAGGAATTCAACGGCGCCCAGTCCGGCAAGAAGCGGATCTCGCTGGCCGACCTCATCGTGCTGGCTGGCTGCGCCGCGGTCGAAGAGGCCGCGAGGAAGGCCGGCCACGACGTCAAGGTGCCCTTCTCGCCCGGACGCACGGACGCCTTCGCAGGAGCAGACCGATGTGGAGTCGTTCGCCGTGCTGGAGCCGATGGCCGACGGTTTCCGCAACTACCTGCGCGCAGGCCTGAAGACGCCCGCCGAGGAGCTGCTGCTGGATCGCGCCCAGTTGCTGACCCTGACCGCACCCGAGATGACGGTGCTGGTCGGCGGCATGCGCGCCCTGGGTGCCAACTTCGGGCAGTCCAGGCACGGCGTGTTCACCAGCAGCGCCGGGAGCGCTGACGAACGACTTCTTCGTCAATCTGCTCGACATGAATACCGAGTGGCGGCCTTCTTCGACCGACGGGCGTATTCGAAGGCCGCGATCGCAACTCCGGCCAGGTCAGGTGGACGGGCACCCGGGTCGATCTCGTGTTCGGCTCGAACTCCGAGCTCCGGGCGCTTGCCGAGGTCTATGCCTGCGACGACAACAAGGCGAAGTTCGTGCAGGACTTCGTCGCGGCCTGGAGCAAGGTGATGAACCTGGATCGCTTCGATCTGGCGTAATCAGGCACGTCACGGACGACCGGGCGCAGGCTGATCGTGCCCCCAGCGGCGGATCGCGGGAGGGGCGGGCGAGCCATCGGCTGCCCGCCCCTCCGGTCGACAGTGTCAGCGGCGATCAGTTGCCCGTAGGCAGCGGGATGCTGATGCCATCCTTCTGCAGCATTTCGCGCACGTACTGGAACTTCTGGTACTTCGAGATCTCGATCGGCCCGTCGTACCCCATGCTCTGCAGCTTGCGCGGCGGATACTGGACGTAAGTCTTCATCAGTCTCGTCACCGCCTCGCCGATGGGCACCATGGTCCAGGTGCGCTCGGTGAAGTTGCTCATGAAGATGTCGTAACGCTCCTGCGGGTCCTGCCACAGGTCGAAGATCTGCGGCACCGTGGCGACGTATTTCGCGGCACCCTTCCAGCCGAGGTTGCTGTCCACCGCGAGACCGCCCGTCGCCTGGCCGTTGTCGCCGCGCAGGTTGAAGACCGCCTTGTAATTGCCGACGCGCGCGGCGCCCGGGGAAAGCTCGTTCTCCGTGAAGTAGAACCACTCGTTGCGTGGCGACTTGCCGGTGCCGAACAGCACTGGCGTGATGTCGTAGCTGTCGAAGTAGATCGGCTGGCCTTCGCGGTCGTTCTTCGGCAGCGTCACGCCGCCGACCTTGGCGAAGGTGGCCATCAGGTCGAGGCCGCCGACGATCTCATGGTTCTTGCTGCCAGGCTTGATCCTGCCCGGGAAGATGGCGATGGCCGGGACGCGGTTGCCGCCCTCGCGGACCGTTCCCTTCGTGCCGCGGAAAGGTGTGTAGCCCGCGTCCGGGTACACGTCCTGCCAGGCGCCATTGTCGGTCGTGTAGAACACGAGTGTGTTCTTGTCGAGGCCGAGTTCGCGCAGCTTGCTCATGATGCGGCCGATGCGGGTATCGAGCTCGACGATGGAGTCCGCGTACTTGGATTTCGAGAGCGACTTGTGCTCGAACTCCGGCGCCGGCAGGTTCGGCTGGTGAACCTTCATGAAATTGACGTTGATGAAGAACGGCGTGCCCTTGTTCCTGGAGGCGTCCTCGAGGAACTCGATGGCCGCCTGTTCGACGTAACCGTCGAAGAACGGGATGCCGACCACGCCATCCGGATAGGTCACATCGTGCAGGGTGACGCTCTTGCCAGGCTCGTTGACGTACTGGCCGTTGATCTTGAAGTCTTCCTTCGCCTTCTCGCCGGCCTTGCCCGACAGTGCTCCCTTGGTCACCTTGTTGAACATGGCGCGCAGTTCGGGGTCCATGTCCGGAAACCACGTCGGGTCGCCGTAGGTGTAGGCGTTGAGGTGATAGAGGCCGGCGTACTTCATGACGTCGTAGCCCTGGGCATTCGGCAGCGCGTAATCCGCCTCGCCGAGGTGCCACTTTCCCGTGAAGTAGGTCTTGTACCCGCCCTGCTTCAGCACGGAGGCGAGCGTCCATTCGGCGGCGGGCAGACCGCCGCCCTGCCCCTGGAACGCCACGGTCGTCATGCCACTGCGATTCGGGATGCGCCCGGTCTGCATTGCCGCACGACCCGGCGTGCAGCTCGGCTGCGCATAGAACGAGTAGAAGGTCATGCCTTCCGCCGCCATGCGGTCGATGTTCGGCGTCGGCATGCCGCGGCCTTCGCCGCCGCCATACGGGCCGAGGTCACCGTAGCCGGTGTCGTCCGACACTATGAAAAGGATGTTTGGCTTGTCGGCGCCATACGCGACCGATGCGAATGACGCTGCAAGCAGACCGGCCATCCAGCCGTTTCTGATCAGAGGCTTCATGTGAATGCGAGCTCCATTTGCGCTGTCCGAGCTAAACCCCACCCTTGCCAACCAAGGGCGATTTCCGGCTTCGGATGCTACTCCCGGCCACTTGGACCGATAATCCGGATACCCTATTAGCTATTTTTCGATAACATCTAATGCATCATGCTGACCGCGACCCGACTTCGCCAGGCCGTCGCGCTCGCCGAACACGGCAGCTTCCGTCGTGCCGCCAGGGCCCTGCAGGTCTCACAGCCGGCGCTGACCCGCGGCATACAGGCGCTCGAGGCATCGCTCGGAGTCCAGCTGTTCGATCGTCGGTCGACGTCCGTCACGCTGACCGCCTGTGGCGAACTCGTAGTGGAGCGCGCGAAGTCGATGATCTCGACGGAGGCTGATCTGCGCCGCGACATCGCGCTGCTGCAGGGACTCGAGACTGGCGACGTCGACATCGCGCTCGGCCCGTACCCCAGCGTGATGTCGGGTTATTCGGCCGCGGCGCGTCTCATGCGCGAACACCCCAGACTGGGCGTCTCGCTTCACGTCATGAACTGGCGCGACGTCACGGCCGCGGTCAGCGAGCGGCGGGCGGACCTCGGCGTCGCCGAACTGTCGGACGCCGTGCTCAACGAGGCGCTGGTCACGGAAGTGATCGGACGACACCGCACGTATCCATTTTGTCGACCCGATCACCCGATCCTAGGCCTCAGACGAACCACGCTGAATGACCTGCTGCGATTCCCGTGGGTGCACACGCGGATACCGCCGAGGGTGGCGGCAGCGTTCCCGCGGCCACCGGGACGCGCCGGCCGAATCGACGAGAAGACAAGAGACTTCGTGCCGGCCATTGAAATCGACGTTCCCATGCAGCTCGCCGCGTTTACCCGTAACAGCGACGCCCTGATCTTCGGGGCGCTCAGCCTGGTTGAACGGGAACTGGAGGCGGGCACGCTCGCGATCGTCCGCACGTCCGCGTTCGACGTGCGCGGCAGTTACGGCTTCATTCACCTGAAGGATCGGTCGCTGTCGCCTGGCGCCAAGGCAGTCATGCAAGCGGTGCGCGAGGAGGAGGCTCTCTGCGTCCAGCGCGAGGCCCGCCTGGCGAAGATCTACATCTGACGCAACGTGGCACTGCGTGCAATTGGCGTGTTATCGCGCGCCAAGTCAGCGAACAGGCGTGCCGTGCACTCAGTCCCCGCCCTTCTTGTCCTTGTGCTTCATTACTGAACGCACGAATCGGCCGAAGTCCCGATCCTTCTTCCGCCGCTCGACGTACGACAGGTCGTGGAATGCGGACTCTTTCCTGAGCTTGAGGTAATCCTGCAGCCGTTCTTCGCTCAATTCGTGTCGCTCGATTGCCGCCCGCACGGCGCAACCCGGTTCGTTCGAGTGACCGCAATCCGTGAACCGACAGTTCCTTGCAAGCTGCCCGACATCGGCGAAAGCGTCGTCGAGGCCTTCGCTGACCCCCAGCATGCCCAGCTCTCGCATTCCGGGCATATCGATCAACAGAGCCCCGCTCTCGAGCACGATCAGTTGACGACGCGTGGTCGTGTGACGTCCCTCCCCCGTATGGCTGACGTCTCCCGTTTCCAGCCCGGAGCCACCTGACAAGCGGTTGATGAGCGTCGTCTTCCCAACTCCCGACGAACCAAGGAGGCAGTACGTCTTGCCGGGAATCAGCAGCTCTCGAACCCGATCCAGGCCCACGCCCGTCACGTTGCTGACGGTGATCATTCTCGCGTCGATTCCCGCGAGCCGGATCTCGCCGATCAACAACTCCAGTTCCCCGGGGCTGACCAGGTCAGTCTTCGTCAGCAGCAGCACGGGCTCGATGCGCCCTTCACTCACCATCACCAGGTATCGCTCGAGCCGGCGCACGTTGAAATCGAAGTGGCAGGCCTGGATGACGAACGCCACGTCGATGTTCGCCGCGATCATCTGGAAATCGATGTCTTTGCCGGGAGCCTTCCGTCTCAGGAACGACTTGCGCGGCAGCACGCCATGAATGCTTGCGCGTGAGCCGCCGTCCAGCCGGCGCGTGCAAACCCAATCTCCCACGCATGGCAGATCGACAGACGACTCCGCGACGAACTGGAATCGGCCCGTCAATTCGGCGGGCAGTTCGTCATGCTCGTCGCGGACCAGGTATCGGGCCCTGTCGACGGCGGTTACCCGGGCGATGGTCAGGTCCGCGGCGCAATGTTCCTGAGCCTTCTCGGCGAACCAGCGGTCGAAACCAAGGTCGCGCAGTTCCATGAGCGCAATCTGTCAGAAGCCGACCGGCCAGCCAAATGCGCACGGCCCGGCTCGCCATGCCAATTACTTGCAGATGGCGCCGGGCCTGCTTGTGATCACTTCGTGGCCGCACCGACGAGACACTCACCCGGCACCTCGAACCCACTGGGCGATTCGAAACTACGCATGGAATCTTCCACCTCGTTCCACACGGACTCGCGTTCTTGAGCAGACAGGTGAGCCATCATGGCATTGAATGCACCGAAGGCTTCTCGGGCAAGTCGCACGTACTCGGCTGCACCGGCCATTCTCAGGGGCACCGGCATAGCGTGAACCTCGGGATTGGCAAATCCGGCCTGACGGAAGACGCCTTCAAGCACCCCGGGATCACCAAGGCTAAACGGTCCAGGTTGCCCCGGAACCGGGGGCGGGAGTTGTGCGCGCCGGCGGATGATGGAAGCTGGCACAGCACCCCAGCTGTTTCGATCGGGCGTCGAAAAGACGACGACGGCGACCCGACCGCCCGATCTCAAGACACGGCGCCACTCGCGTAGTGCTGTCACGGGGTGCGGCATGTACATCAGGCCAAGCCGACACAGCACCGCATCAAAGGAAGTGTCGGGGAGTTCCAATTTCTCGCCGTCCATGACGCGGGTCTCGATCTGTTTGTGCCCGCGTTCACGCGCCACCTGGAGCGCAAGCTCGACGATCCTTTCCGAGATGTCGGTCGCCAGCACGTAACCGCCAGGGCCAACCCGTTCGGCAGCACTGACAGCCGGTTCGCCGGCGCCGGCGGCAACGTCCAGGACGCGCTGACCTGCCTGAATCCTGGCCAGGTCGAGCATGTGGCGAGTAGCTTCGCCATACCAGCGGTCCAGAGTGGGATTCCAGCGTCGCCATGCCGCGCCGTCCTTGTTCCATTGCTCTCGCTGCGCGTTCTTGTACTTCGCTGCGTCGAATGAGGGTTGCTGTTCGGCCATGCAATTCCTCCGTTCGATCAGACCTTGATGTGGCTTCGCGGTGGGCAACTCACAACTGGATTCCCATCGATCGGACTTCAGCACCGTTCGCGGAAACCGTCAAATCGACCGTCTGCTTCCGGCCGCTCTGCCCGTTTCGCGACTGACAGCTTCGACAGTCGCGCTTTGCTCGCAAGCCGACAAGGATTGGCGGGATTTGAATGGGTCTTTATGTTGCGACGCGATTCGGCGATATTCGCGGTGACGACAGCTTTCGCAGGGAATGACGGTACGAATAGCATGACCCTCAACAGAGTACTCAGCATTTGCTCGGTCACGGCGCTGGCCGTGCTCGCGGTGGGTTGCCACCAGAAGACCGCCGACCCGTCGGCTGCCCCGAGTGGCGGATCCGCCGGGAGCGCGGAGATGGCACCCGGTACGGGGAAGACTTCGGGTGCGGACCTCATCATCCATGGCGGCCCGATCCTCACCATGGAGGGTGACAAGCCTGCCTATGTGGAAGCCGTCGTCGTGCAAGGCGGCAGGATCACGTACGCGGGCTCCGTTGCCGAGGCGATGAAGCAAAAGGGCGACGACACTCTCGTGAAGGACCTCGCCGGCAAGACGATGCTGCCGGGATTCATCGACCCGCACAGCCACTTCATGGATTCGCTCACGATGGCTGACCGGGTGAACGTGTCGGCGCCGCCGGTCGGTCCCGCATCGAACCCGGCCGAGATCGTTGCGGAGCTCAAGAAGGCCGCCACCGCCAAGGGCCTCAAGCCCGGCGAACTGCTTCTCGGCTGGGGCTACGACGAGAACCTGATGCCGAAGGGCACGGAGCTCACGCGCGACCTCCTCGACCAGGCGTTCCCCGACAATCCCGTCGGCGTGATCCACGTCTCGATGCACGGCGCCGTCATCAACTCGAAGGCGATGGAGAAGTTCGGTTACAAGGACGGCATGGAGACGCCAAAGGGCGGCGTCATCCTGCGCAAGGCGGACGGCAAGACCCTGAGCGGCCTCGTGATGGAGACAGGCTACCTGCCGATGATCTCCGCGCTGCCGACGCCCACAGCCGAGACCGAGCTGCTCGCCGCGCGATCAGGACAGCTGCTCTATGCCGCCGCTGGCATCACGACCGCGCAGGAAGGGGCTACCCATGCGCCCCAGCTCGCGACGCTGCAGCGTGTCGCGAAGGCAGGCGGCTTGATCATCGACGTCGTCACCTATCCGTTCATGACGGACCTCGACGGAATCTGGAAGACCTCGCCACCCGAGACATTCGGCAAGTATGAGAATCACCTGAAGCTCGGCGGCTGCAAGATCACCGCCGACGGCAGCCCCCAGGGCAAGACCGCGTGGTTCACGACCCCGTATCTGACCGGCGGTCCCGCCGGCGAGAAGAACTGGAAGGGCGAAGCCGGCCTGCCGCCCGACGCCATGAAGGCGACGATGAAGACCTGCTACGACAAGGGCCTGCAGGTGCTCATGCACGCCAATGGCGACGCCGCGATCGACTTCCTGATCGAGGCGCACAAGCTGGCGGCCGGGACCGAGCCCGCGAAGGATCGGCGTACAGTTTGCATCCACTGCCAGTTCATCCGGCCGGACCAGCTGAAGGCGTTCGCGGAACTGAAGATCATCCCGGCGCTGTTCACCGATCACACGTTCTTCTTCGGCGACACGCACGTGGCGAACCGGGGCCTGAAGCAGGCGAGCTTCATCAGCCCGATGCGGGCGGCGATCGACCTGGGCCTCGCGCCCACCAATCACACCGATGCCTTCGTCGTACCGGTCGACCAGATGATGACGGTCTGGACGGCGGTCAATCGGCCGCTGCGCTCGGGCGGAACGCTCGGGGCGGACCAACGCATCTCCGCCTATGAGGCGCTGCAGGCAATCACGACGAGCGCCGCCCACCAATATCGCGAGGAGGACGCCAAGGGTTCGATCACGGCAGGAAAGCTGGCCGACCTGGTCATCCTGTCGGCCGATCCGACCAAGGTCGATCCGATGACCATCAAGGACATCAAAGTCCTCGAGACGATCAAGGAAGGGAAGACCGTCTACCCGGCCCAGTAAGGCTCGAGTGCTGCGCTCCCTGCACGAAGCGGGAGTGCAGCGCCAGCCGTGCGACTGCTCGTGGCTGCTCTGGCTGGACTTGGCTGGTGCGGCCCCAGCCTGGCGGGAGGGTGGAGCGGGTGATGGGGCTCGAACCCACGTGAGTCACGCCGCTCTTCCGGTCGAATCAATCACTTGCTGACGGCGATGATCACGCGTGTGATTGACGTGCGGCCGTGCCGCGGCAGCCGAAAATCATGCTGCCGCAGGCGCAATCTCCCGGGCAATTCGCTTCCCACTGGCTATCTCAGCGACCCGCAGGTCGTACGCTGCCTGAAGGTTCAGCCAGGACCTCGCATCTCCGCCGAAGTAACGAGCCAGCCGCATCGCCGTGTCCGCCGACACACCCCGCCGCCCGCGCACGACGTCGTTGATCCGCGGCGCCGGGACGTTCAGCGCCTTCGCCAGGGCATTGGCACTCAGACCCCGCGGGACCATGAAATCCTCGCGGAGCACTTCGCCCGGATGGACGGGCCGCATGCCATTCTTAAACACTTGGCTCACCTCAGTGGTAGTCCACGATTTCCACGTCCGCCGGCCCGTCATCGGTCCACCGGAAGCAGATTCTGAATTGGTCGTTGATACGAATGCTGTGTCGACCCTTGCGATCGCCTCGCAGCGCTTCCAACCGATTGCCAGGCGGCGATCGCAGGAACTCAAGGGTGTGCGCAGCATCGAGCATCGCGAGTTTGCGCGCCGCAACGGTTGCGATCGACGCAAACCTCTTCGACTTGCCGGTCTCGAAAAAGCGCTGCGTTTCCGCGCAACCGAAGCTCTTGATCACGCAGCCAGCTTATAACGCATAACGTTAAACATCAAGCCAATCGACCCATGGCCGGC
The DNA here is from genome assembly GCA_963696545.1 of uncultured Gammaproteobacteria bacterium. GTDB lineage: Bacteria > Pseudomonadota > Gammaproteobacteria > Steroidobacterales > Steroidobacteraceae > RPQJ01. The sequence goes on along the minus strand of CAVOKQ010000008.1, from coordinate 317,556 downwards.
GCAGCCGCAGGCGACTCCATTCCAGCGCTGCCCGCCCTGAAGTGACGAAGGGCCCCGGAGGGCCCTTTCAAGACATTGGATTTGTTGGAGCGGTTGATGGGAATCGAACCCACGTGAGTCGCCCGGCTGCGCCCACTCGATCAATCACTTACGAAGAGCGATGTTCCTGCGTGTGATTCACGTGTGAATGTCCAGCGAACCATCCCTAGCGAAAGAAGAAAAGCGCCCCAATAGCGGACGCTGTACGCCCGGGATCGACCCCTGAGCGGTCATTCCAGTGCGTGAAGAAGCAGACGCCCGCGGCAATGGCACACGGCCGGCGCGATGGGCGGCGGCGCTAAAGCAGCGGGCCGTCCCCACACCGGGACGGCCCGCAACCGAGACACTGGAGCCTGCGGCTAGTTCACCATCGTGCCCAAAGGCGTCGCGAACAGGCCATGGATTCGGGATCCGAAGGTGCCTGCACCGTCACTTTTCATCGACCGGCATCACGCCCGGCGGCCCTTCAAATGTCGCCGGATTCCTCAGCGCAGTTGCAAGCTCAGGCACCGGCGCGTAATTGCGCAGGATCAGGTAGAACGGTCCCTTGGGCGTCGGCAGCCAGTTCGCTTCCTTGTCCGGTCCGGGGCTCGTCGCCTGCAGGTACATGGTGAAGGATCCGTCCGGATTCTTCTTGAGGTTGCTCTGGCTACCGAGGCTGTACCGATTGATCGGGTTCGGGACGGTGTAGCTCGTCTCCTTGTCGTACATCGTCACCGACCAGAATCCCGGCGGCACCGGCTTCGCATAGAGCATTGGGCCCTTGAAGGTGATCGTGTACTTCTTCGCGCCCGTCATCGGCTGGTTGTTGCCGTCGAGCACGCCCGAGTAGTAGATCGCCTCGGTCACGGAGTTGGCGGTCAGCCCGAATACGGCGACGTCGAGCCGCGACAAGTAGTCGGTCCCACCGAAACCAGTGTTGGCCGGGGGAATGACCCAGCCCTTGGCGAGCCGGCCGGCGAGCGGCATCGTGCCGAGCGCCAAGTCGCCGATCTCCGCGGACGCCTTCTTCATCTGCGCGAGGATCAGCGGGTTCACGGAATCGGCTTTCCACTGCTTGCCGAGCTCGAGGCCAAGGTATTTGAACTGGGGCAGGACCGCTTCAATCTCGTTCCTGGGCGGCGGATTTTCGTTCATGGCCGCCGAGCAGATGGACCAGAACTGTGCCGGATCGTCGAACTTCATGTGGCTCGTCGCCACTTTGGGAGCCATCTTCGGCGTCTCGTAGTTGTACGCCACCGGCTTCGGCGCGGCGCCCTTGGTGAACTCCGACAGCGGCTGCAGTGTGACGCCCGCGAGCACCTTGCGGGCTGCCGCGAGGTCTGCCTCGTCCTTCACGTACACGCGGGGCTGCAGTTCGAGCCAGCGAGTCGGGGCGTCGATGCGCTTCACGCCGGCAGGCAGCGTGCCTTTCCAGCCCGGGCCGACCAGCGCGAATTTGCCGCCCTTGTAGCCGGACGCTCCGCCGGCCGGATACACGAACGCGTTGGTCCACATGTCGACGACTTCGATCATGTAGTACCGACCGCCCGAGTCGGGGGCGGTGAGGATCACCGGCTCGGCGCCGAGGTCCGCGAAGCCGAAGCCATAGATCACGTTTGCGTTCGGCGAGACGTAGCCCGATTCGGCGGAAAGCGCGGGCGTGGAAATGTCGTCCAGGCGCCAGAACGTGTTCGGCTTGGCCTTCGGCTTCGGCCCGAAGGCTACAGAGGAGCGCAGGTTGTACATCGCGACCAGCGGCGCGCAATACGCCGCACCCTGCACGGCCAGCGTATAGGTCCAGGTCTCAATGGCCTTGACCTGCTCAGGTGATGCCTGTGGCGCCTTGTCCTGCGCGACCGACGCAGCTGCGACCAGCGCAAGCGCAACGGAGACGGCCAGTGCGGCGCGGCGGGGGATTGCGGATTTCAACATGTCAATGTCTTCTATTCTGTGAGCAGTTCTCAAACAGAGAACTGGCCTCGATTGTGGATTTCGGTTCTCTGGTGGCGCAGACCGTCACTCCGGAAACATCAACTGCACCTGCACGCGCAGCTGCCAGTCCGGGCCGTAGGTCGGCGTCTCGACGTTGTAATACGCGCTGATCTGGCTGTTCACCGGCAGCTTGCCCAGGTGGAAGATCTTGCCCACGCCGCCGCCGATCGGCACGGTCCAGGTGTCGTCGCTGTCCGCCTGCCAGTTCGCGGTGATGATCGGCGCGCTCGTGAGGTACGCGCCACCCTTGAAGTTGTAGTTCAGGAACGGCTGCACCAGCATCTGGTTGATCGGCGGCGAGGAGTTCGATCCGCTCACCGACCAGATGTTGTTCGCGAGCACCCCGTACACCCATGGGCTGCCGTGCTCTATCTTGAGAATGACCGCCGTGGGGCCGAGACCCCAGCGGTCATTGCCGAGCACCTCACTCGTGTTGGTCGGCAGCTGCGCGATGCCGCCGACGCCCCAGATGAGACCCTTGGGCTGCGCTGGCGAGAGGAATGCCGAGAACTGCGTGTCGCTCAGTCCGAACGTCGAGCCCTGGCCCGGGTACAGTTCCGGCTGCCAAAGCAGCGGAAAGATCGTGCGCGTGATGATGTTCCACTCATCACTCACGTGGATCGGGTAGACCGGCTGGATGTTCAGGATGTTCTGGGTCTTCTCGAGCGGGCCGTAGTTGAAGTTGGTGTTGTTCTGGAACGGCACGCTGATCAGGTTGCCGACCGGGTTCTGCGCCAGCTTGGCGAGTTCCTCGGTGCTAATCTCGGCATGCACGGGAGCCACGGCGAGGGCCGCGAGAGCAATGCCGGCACAGGCCAGCAGTCGCGGGTTGACTCGAGTAATCATGCTCTTGACTCCTGACTGGTGAATTGGCGCTCTGGCCCTACCAGGGCCGCGCGGGCCCGATCTGTGGAGTACGCACCGGCTTGGCCATGCCGAAGAAGATCGTCACGCCCTGGCCGCCACAGCGGGTCGAAAGCGCCTCGTTAGGCGGGGAGAGACAACTGTTTATGTCCTGCCAGTTGTTCATTACCCAGACGTCGCCCGACGGCGATATTGCGAGATCGGTTTGCATCTGCAAGCCGCCGCCGACGTAGCCATTGGGCGGCCCAATCTGATCGCCTGTCTTGAACCCGGGCGGACAATTCTCGGTGCGCACGCCGCACAACTGCGTGATCGGACTGTTGGGCATGGCGAAGTTCGAAATCCAGACGTTATCGTTGCCGTCCACAACCACAGCCCACGGACCCGGCAGCCCGCCGGCGGTGAACGGAGAGCCCGGATACTGCGAGCCGTCCGGCTTCAACAGTGTTACGCTGCCGCCGTCGGACGCCGTCTGCTTCGACATCGCCCGCGTCAGGTCCGGATCGGGGTTACCCCCCTTCAGCGCCTTCGCCAGCAGTTCGCCCATGAGGACACTCCTGGTCAACGAGTTCCCCAGGCGATTCGTGACCCACACGTTTCCCTGGCTGTCGATGTTCAGACCGCTGCCGCTCCAGCCCGTTTCGAATTTCTCGACTTTCGTCGGATCGGAAGCGGGGAAACGGTTGACGTGCCCGCCAATCCCATTGGTAACCCAGATACGGTCCTGCTTATCGATGGCGAGATGGAATGGGCCCATGAATGATTTGCAGGGTTCAACCTTGCGGCCCTCGCACACGATGCGGCCCTTCGTATAGTCGCCGCCGGGGAAGAACAGTAGTTGACCCTTCGACACGCCTAGCGCCCATACGTCGCCCGTTCCGGGCACGACGATGATGCCCTGCATAAGACCAAGCCTGCCGTTGAAGGTGATGCCCTCCGGTGGCGTCAGCGGTTTGCCGTTCTTGTCGAACACGGTGATCGACTTGCCGCCGTAACTGGTCAGCCAGGCGTTGTCCTTGGCGTCGACCGCCGCGCCGAAGGTGCCGCCCTGCATGCCGCCGCCGGCAAACCCGGTCGTGATCGGCGACAGCGGCCTGCCGTTGGGGTCGAACTTGGTGGCATTGCCCTGCCACAGGTCATCGCGCCCCTGCCATCCCACCGTGAAGTTGTTGCCGACCCAGAGATTGCCCTCGCTGTCGAACATCGCCTTGCCGCCGGCGCGATACCCGCCGCCGTCGAACTTGAGCGGCAGAACCCACGCGCTGGGCGCGAAGCTCAAGTACGGCATGTACGGCACCGCGCGCATGGTCTTGCCTGCCGGCACCGGATAGAACGCTTCGAGCAGTGCGAACACGCGCTCGGGCTGGAACCAGGAATTGCGCGCGATCAACTCGGCCGCCAACAGCGTGTCGCTAGCGACCTCGCCCTTCGGCGACTTGGACGCCGCGAAGAGCTTGCTGCACGCATCCGCCGTCACCCGCGTCACGCATCCGGCGAGTGCGTCGGCCAGCGTGGCGAAGTTGGCCATCGTTGGCGTCTGGCCGCTGTTCAGCGGGTCCTGGATCGTCGCGCCCCAACCACCGCTGGCGAGGTTGACGAAACTCGGCACGTTTCCCGCCGCGATCTTGAGTTGCAGCGGCTGGCCCTTGATCGCGGTGCCGTCGATGAACTGGGTGTGCGTCCACACGGACGCGATCGTCGTCATCTCGTTGATCGTCACTGTCGCCGGGACCCTGGATCCGAGCACTGTTAGCAATGCGATATGCGGGTTGTCGCCGCTCGTCTTGTTCGCCGTCGGCTGACCGCCACGCGCAACCAGATACAGGCTGGTACCCGCGGCGACGCCATCGGGAGTCGTCATCGTGAAGCGCCCGTCAGCGCCAGTCTTCGCCTGCGCCATCTGCTTCGGAGCAGTCGCGCTGGCGGCCCACAGCGTCACCGTCGAGTTCGCGATCGGTGCACCGCCGCCCAGCACCCGGCCGCTCAGCGTGGCCGCCGAAACAGGCATTGCCCAAAACAGCCCGGCGGTGATCGCGATCACCACGACTGAAGTTGCAGAGAGTTTGAGTTTCATTCCAGGTTTCCTTGAAAAAGCACTGCCGATGACCTCCGACTGCCCGCATGGAGCGACAAGACCGCGCAGCCAATTACGGGTGGCCAATAGTGGACTCGAATCGACGATAAATAGCCTACCATCTGAGGCGATGAATATTCTGATAACCTGACAGTTATCGTGATTACTCCTCTCCGCCTGCGTCACGCGGCGAGCCTGGCTGAACACGCCAGCTTCCGGCGAGCCGCCGCAACGCTGCGGATCTCGCAGCCTGCACTGACAAAGAGCATCCAGGCGCTGGAGGCTGCCTTGGGAGTGCAGCTCTTTGAGCGCCGCCGCGACGGAGTGCTGCCCACTGAATTTGGCAGGTTGGTCCTGGAGCACGCCCGTGGCATGGTGCTCGCGGAATCCGAACTCCTGCGCCAGATACACCTCGTGGCCGGCCTGGAAACCGGATCATTGAACGTCGCGTTCGGACCATTGCCGGGCATGATGTCGGTCTACCCAGCGGCGGGCGCGTTGCTCGCCGAACATCCGAACCTCAGGATCTCGCTTCAGTCAGCCAGCTGGCGGGAGGTCATCCATGCCGTCGTCGAGAAGAAAGTGGATCTCGGAATCGCCGAGATCAGCGGCGCCATGCACGACGACTCGTTGCAGAAAGATTTAATCGGACAGCACCGCGTGCATTTCCTATGCCGCGCTGGTCATCCGATTCTTCGAGAACGTCGCATCACCCTGACTCAGCTGCTGGAATACCCTTGGGCAACCACCCGCCTTCCGCCGCGCATGGCCAAAGCATTCCCGCCATCCATCAAGCGCGCAGGCTACATCGATGCCCTCAGCGGCGATTTCGTTCCAGCAATCGACCTTTCGGCTCCGCTGAACCTCGGCACGCTGATCGCAAAGAGCGAGGTCCTGGCCCTCGGGCCGCTGACTTCGGTCGAGTACGAATTAAAGAGCGGATCCGTCGTGATCGTGCTGGCAGAGGGCCTCAATCTTCATGGGGGCTACGGTTTCGTTTACCTCAAGAGTCGACCACTTTCGCCCGCCGCCCGGGCTTACATGGCGGAGATTCGTACTCACGAGCAGTTGCTGGTAAAGAATGAAGCCCGCCTGGAGAAACTTTACCGACACACTCACCGAAGGACGCGTACGTGACTTGCGCCGGAGTTCTTACAGGTCGGTAACCGGGAGTCTGGTACGAATTCTGTTGACTCTCGACCTCTGACGAGTTCGTCGAGCGTCCGTTGCGGCTTCCGAATCCGGCCTGTGGCGGCGTCGAACGACTGCTATCGGCGACAACACCGTACGGCTCGTTGTGGCCGCAAGTACCCGGTCGCGAATGTCCGTATATGGACCCCACCCCACTTTGCTAGCACTCCGTTCTCTGGCGACGAGGTACGACTGCTCACGTATATCCGGCCTCTGTCTGACCTCGATCAGCCGAGGTCGGGCCACGATGGGCTATGCGCGCGTCGGCTCCTCATTGCTTTGCCGGGCTTCTCGCCCGTGGACATTCCCAGGTTATTCCGACGCCGGTTCGACCTGTTCGCCATCCTTCGGAGTGCTCGCAACCGCGGTGATACTCTCCTCGATCAGTCGGGACGCGCGGCCTCAGGCCGCCACGTGTTCCGGTTCATAGTTCGCTCCGTGCCTCAGCATCGCCCAGGCGACCCGGGCGGTCTTGTTGGCGAGCGCCGTCACTGCGACGTTCGGATGTGAGCGCTCCGCGAGCGCCAAGGCCCAGCGACTGATCCGATCCGTCCTGCCTGGCGCCGTGCGCAACGCCGAGCGTGCGCCGTGGATCAGCAGCGTGCGCACGTACTTGTCGCCGCGCTTGCTGATGCCCAGCAGCTTCTCCTTGCCGCCCGAGCTGTGCTGCCGAGGCGTCAGTCCCAATGCCACCGCCAGATCACGACCGTTGCGGTACTGCCTCGCATCGCCGACCAGCGCGTACAGCGCGCTGGCGATCAACGGGCCAACACCGTTGATCTGCATGAGTCGCCGGACGGGCTCGTGCTCACGAGTGATCGCGGCGACTTCCTGATCGAGCTCGCGCACCCGCTCGTCGAGTTGCTTCAGATCACGGTACAAGCCGGCCAGCAGCGATCGGAAGCGTAAGGTGAGGCCATTCTCCGCATCCTCCAGCCACTGGGGAACCGCTCGCCGCAGGGAACTGATCTCGCGAGGGGCCACCAGACCGTACTCATAGACCAGCCCGCGCAGCTGGTTGGCCTTCGCCGTCCGCTCCCGAATCAGGCTCGAGCGCACGCGATGCACGGCCTGCAGATCTTGCTGCTCGACCGTCTTCACCGCCACGAACCGCATGCTCGGCCGGCTCATCGCTTCACAGATTGCCTCGGCGTCGTTCGCATCGGTCTTGTTGGTCTTCACGTAGGGCTTCACGAACTGCGGGGCGATCAACTTTACCCCGTAGCCCTTCGCTTGCAGAACACGCGCCCAGTGATGCGCTCCGCCGCAAGCCTCCATGCCGATCTCGGCGCCTGGCTCGACGTCGCGCTCCAGATCCGCGATCCATCGGCTGCGCTTCAAACGCTTGCACCAGGCCGGGCGCTCCGCCCGATCCACGCCGTGCACCTGGAAGACCTGCTTGGCCAAATCCACACCCACGCGAGTAAGCTTCATGACGACCCCTCCTCATTCCGTGACTGGTAACTTCACAGCTCCAGTCTGGCACTCGATGCCGTAGGTGTGGGGAGGGGTCCATCCCATTGCTTCGAGAATCGTGGTCCGCTTTGGCGGGAAAGTGGAGCGGGTGATGGGAATCGAACCCACGTGAGCCTCCCTGCTCTGCTCGTCGCATCAATCGCTTGCAGGCGGCGATGGTCTCGCGTGTGATTGGCGTGTGAATTTGCAGCGAACCTTCCTGCCCGATCTCGAGGACGGAAGATCTTCCGCCAGAGCAGCGCGTTCAATCCTGCGAGGAGCAGGTCAGCGAACCAGGACGACCCCGTTCGATGCGCCGACCTCGAGGTAGAGGCCGGTCTCGGCAACGGCGTTGGTCGGCGCGACAAACGTGCGCAGGGCTCCAGTCACGTCGACCCGGGTTGCCCGGCCCGCCCGGGCGTCGTCGACGATTGCACTCAATAGCATGCGCCGGTCCGGGTCATTGCATACGTACACCGCAAAGGAGCGGCCCGCCCTGTCGTCAGCGCGGGCTTTCAAGTCGAATCGCCACGTTGCCGCATCCCGGCTCTCGCCACTCCACCATTCACTGAGAATCTCGCGTGCGCCTTGATCCCCGTAGAGATTGGCGTGGTCGACGAAGCCCCTGACACGGATCGTCTTGCCGTCCAGCTTGCGTACCAACGATTCGTCGCGCACGAAGCCGTGCCGGGTCAGGTCGGCCGCAGCGAAATCAGTCTGCGTCGTGTCGTGGCATGCGATGCCGCCCGCAAGGCAGACGAGCATTCCAAGCGCGGCCCGGGCAACCGACCGTCGTGTCACCGTGTGGTTACTGTCCGCCGCTGTCACGGGCGGAAGCGGCAGTACTGCGCACTTGGATCCATCGGCGGCCACGCGCCAGTGTCCGCGACGGCGATTCGCCAAACGCTGCGCCGTAGGCACTGGCGAAGCGCCCGAGGTGCGTGAAGCCGAGGCTGGTGGCGATCGCCGTGACATCTTCGTCCGGCCCGGCCCGGAACAATCGACGCTGGGCCGCGGCAAGGCGCCGCTCGCAAACGAAGCGCATGGGTGACATGCCGCGTCGCGCATGGAACGCGAGCTGCAGCGAGCGCTCGCCGATCTGCGCCACTTCGCAGAGTCGGCCCAGGGTGATCGCCTCGCTTACATGCGCGTCGATCCAGTCTTCGAGATGCTTGAGGCGCTGGATCGCCAGCGGAGCGGCCCCATCCCCAACGGACCAGGTCAATGTCCCGGCCAGCGCGGAAAGCACGCGACTCTCGCCGTGTATCCGAGCCGTTGCTGCAGCACCGGGAAGATGCGCATGCACCAGGGCGGCAATCGCCTCGGTGACCTCGCGCTGTTGCGGCTCCGCGAGGTCGAGCGTCTGCGGTACTCGCGGCCGCTCGGTGCGATCGCTCCCGCGACGACTACGAAACTCGGACTCGAACGTGGAAGCGTCGATTTCGATGGCCACCACGGGATCGCCGTCGCTGTGGCGTGTCACCTCCGTACCCGAAGCAATGAACACCAGCCGTCCCATGGCCGCCTCGACCCCGCGCCGGCCGTACACATACCGCTGGACTCCGCCGAGCGGGACATGAAACGTCGGCTGTCGAAAGCGGGCGCGCAGCGTGTTCGCAAGTCGCGTACTGGCCCAGGCAATCTGCACGACAGGCGTCTCGATACGAGCCAGTTGGAACCCGTACGGTCCCGTGCCGTGTACGACCCGCGAATGATCGCCGTCACGCCGGGATACCCACGAGGTGATCTCGTCGGGATCGTCGCTGCCGATGCGGTTCGCACTGGGCGGCGGCGGCGGAACGGCGAGTACGGAGACGGGCGTCATGATTGCTCGAGCGGCGTGCCGGGACAGCGTGACAAGTAATTCGCAATTCGGCCAGTGACGATATCCCGGATTCCCCGACCTCCATCCCGCCCCTGCCCCACCGGAGCCGAATTGGCGGTAATCCTCGGCCGATACGAGCCACCCCCCTTGCCGGACCCTTGCGCCAGGCTCCGTTTGTGCCCGTACCCGTGCCGCACCGCGTGCGAGCCCTGCAGGAAGCCGGCCAGCGAGGGACGGTGAATGCGGAATTCGGATAGCCGGTCCTCAGGGCGCGCGATACGCTAATCGGTCACCTCCAACTCCAGGCGCAAGGTCACCTTATCCGCCATGACCCACCCAACCACGAGTGCCTTCCGCGGCCTGCTTCTCGTCGGCCTGATGTCCGGATTGCTCGGACAATCCGCATTGGCGGACGACGGCATCCGCACCCAGCGCGTCCAGTTTGCCAAGGGCGCGAACAGCGCTACCGTCAACGGCACGATCACGGGCTACCAGACGGTCGACTACGTTCTGCACGCGTCCCAGGGGCAGTCCATGAACGTCAGCATGGCGACGAAGAATACCGCCACCTACTTCAACATCCTCGCGCCCGGCGAGACCGAGGTTGCGTTCTTCAACGGCTCGGTGAGCGAGAACCAGTACGAGGGCCAGTTGCCCGCGACCGGCGACTACAAGATCCGCGTCTACATGATGCGCAGCGCCGCACGCCGTAACGAGGTTGCCAACTACCGCCTCGAGATGATCGTCTCGGGCCCGGCACACGGCGCGACGAGTCACGACGCGCTGGTGCCCGGCACCGGTTTCCACGCGACAGCGAAGATCCCTTGCGTCGCGGAACCTAACAAGCCGATGAGCCAGTGTGATGCCGGCGTGAAGCGCGCCGCGGGCGGCGGAACCGTCCACGTCACGACACCCGACGGCGGCAGCCGCGTGATCACCTTCCGTGACGGCAAGGTCGCAGCCACCGACGCGGACGCGTCGTTCAAGGTCGAGCGCCGTGACGACTGGAGCATCGTCCGGATCGGCGCGGTCGAGGTTTACGAGATTCCCGACGCATTCGTTTTCGGGGGCTGATCGCGCACGCGCGACCGCCCCACCCTGCAAACACAAACCTGTAGAGGAAGCACCATGAATAAGACCGTATCGCTTTGCGCTTCGTTGGTCATGCTCGCCATGGGCAGTTGGGCCTCGTCGGCCCATGCCGACTCCAACGAGGCCACGTGCCAGGTGCGAAAAGATGGCGAGACGAAGCAGGGTCAGTCGGGCCCGTGCACCTTCTCGCAGCGCCAGGGCTACATCGACCTCGACATGCGTAATGGCGAAACCTACAGCCTCGCCCCGGGCAACCAGCCCAACCACTTCAAGGACCAGAAAGGCAACAAGGTCATCCGCACCCAGGCCGGCGGCAACACGCAGGAATTCAAGTGGGAAGGCGGCAAGAAGATCATCGTGACCTTCGGCACCTCGTCGTCGTCGAGCGGTGGCGGTGGCGGCGCTGCCGGCGCCATCGCCGTCGCCGACATGTCCAGCTTCTGCGCGGGTGAGGCGTCGGCGAAGTTCAAGGTGAGCCCGCGCGACATCACCACGCAGAATGCCAAGCAGACGCAGGGCATGTACGAGGTCTGGGGCCAGTACGGCACCAGCGCCCAGGTATTCATCTGCTCGTTCAACGCCGAACGGCAGTTCCTGAGCGTCGACCTGTACCGTCCGTAATCATGCGCTCCGGCGGGCGGTGGGTGGTCGTCGCCGCACTGCTCGCCGGAGTCCTCTTCGCGTGGCCGACGTACGTCAGGTATTTCGGCCTCCAGCCGGGGGCAATGCTCGCGGCACTCCTCATCGCATTCGCGATGTACCTGCCCAGTCTCTGGGCCATCCGGTTCCTCGACCGGCACGAGCCTGAGCCGCCACCGTTGGTCTGGGGCAGCGTCGCGTTCGTCATCCTGTTCGCGCCGATCACGTCCCGCGTCATGCACTCGATCATCGACAGCGGGCTGCTGCCGTACTGGGTCGTGGTCGGACCGCTCGAGGAGTTGACCAAGCTGTTGCCGCTGCTCGTGGTCGTCGCTCTCGGGCTGCGGTCCGGCCTCTCGATGCGGGACGGCATCGTCTACGGCGCGCTCGGCGGACTGGGTTTCGCCATCGTCGAGTTCGCGGCCAACTTCGCGACCAGCGGCTTTCCGGGAAGCGGCTGGGCCGACCTGCGTACCGCCATCCCAGGGCGCTGGGCGCTCGGCACCGAAAGCCATGTCATCTGGGGGGCAACTGCCGGCGTTGGCGTGGGCTATTTCCTGAGTCGTCGAGGGAAGGGATGGAGCGTTCCTATTGGTCTCGCCATCGTGGCGCTCGTGATGGCGACGCACGGAATCAACGACCTGTATGGCAAGTACATCGGTCCGCTCGCCATGGTGCTGCTCATCGAGCCAGCTCGGGCCGTCGGCATTGATCTCGCGAACCTGCACGATGATTCGCCGCTGGGCGCGGGGTTGCTCGTCTATGGCGCCGTCGTCAACACAGTGGTGATGAATCTGCTCGTATGGCCAGTGCTGGCCTGGGGAATCCTGCATTCCCGCAACCCGGAGATCCCACGATGACCCCATATCCAGGCGTTCTCTTGTCGATTGCGGCGTTGGCGCTGGCGGCATGCGGCGGCGGCAAGCCGGCAGGTTCGCCGCCCGTTCGACCCGCAATCCCGTTGGCCGACACTGCGCCGCGCGATTCGGCTGCTGCAACCGATGCGACTGCGCCGTCGGCCGTGTACGGCGACGTCCAGCTGCCGGTCGCGGGCGAGGTGCTCGGCACAGTCATCCACACGCAGGATGCTGACGAGCTGCAATACATCGTGCTGCAAAAGCTGACCGACCGATATGCCGCCGAGAAAGGCATCGACGTCACGGACGCGGAGAAGTCTGCGTACATCGCGCACATGCGTGCGGCCCTGAGCAAGGACCCGAATTACACAGGCCCCCTGCCAGGTAGCGAGAAGTCGGCCGAGGACAAGGCTGCGCGCGATGAAATCGCGACGGCCTTCATTCGGCAGTGGAAGATCAATCGCGCTCTCTACCAGCATTATGGGGGCAGGATAATCTTCCAGCAGGGTGGACCGGAACCACTGGACGCCTATCGCAAATTCCTTGACGACAGCGCAGCGCGGGGCGACTTCCGGATCACGAACCCGGACCTGGACGCGGGCTTCTGGCGCTACTATCGCGACGATTCGATTCACGAGTTCTTCAAGCCTGGCAGCGCGGAAGAGGCGAAGGCATTCGCCGATACGCCATGGCTTGCCGATTAGCCTTCAGCGACAGACGTGGCTTCACGTTGGCCGTTGGCACCTTTGGACTCGGAGGAGATGGAGCGGGTGATGGGAATCGAACCCACGTTAGTAGCTTGGGAAGCTACAGTTCTACCATTGAACTACACCCGCGCCGGCCCGTGATTCTAGGTGGCCCGCGCCCGGGTCGCAACGCGCACGGCCGGCACGGCTAACGGCGGGCAATTCACGCCCCGCCGCCATCGGCGCGCTGCCCGAAGACCAACGGCTTCAGGGCGAACAGGTTGATCGCGCCGGTCGTCGAGATGCACGCAAGCCACGCGAGGTGATGCGGCACTGCCAGTCGCTCGACCAGCCACCAGTTGAGCGACGTCGTCACGATCGCGATGCAGGAGTAGAGGACGTAAGCGCGGGCGAGGCGCGGTGCGTAGGGCACGCCGGATCTGAAAGTGAGCGAGCGGTGCAGTGAGTATTGCCGCGGTACGCCGATGACGAAGGCGGCGAGCCAGCTCGTCGGCGCCCGCGGCTGCAATGGATTGATCCAGTAGATCAACTGGTAGGTCGCGAGCCCGATCAGTGCTCCGGCGAGCGCGACGAGCAAGAGCCGCGCCTTTTCCGGCAACCGGTCGAATCGCGTGCGCCAGGCGGACCTGCTGTCATTCTCCGCTGGGCTCATGAGGCTCCGAACCGGCCCTCAGCGGCCTGCTACTGCGAGCAACGGACCGACGAGTACCAGCGCGCCCAGCAGGCTGTCGAATCGATCCAGGAAACCGCCCTGCCCGGGCAGCGCGGCCGAGAAATCCTTGATCCCCGCGCGCCGCTTGACCCACGACGCGGCAAGGTCTCCCGCCAGCCCGGCGATGCCTGTCAGTAAAGCGATCACGACTGTCGCCGGCAACCCGGCGCCGAGCACGTCGCGCAGCAGCAGCGCCACCACGACCGCGGCGATGAGACCGCCAGCGAGTCCTTCGACAGTCTTGCGAGGACTCACTCGCGGTGCGAGCTTCACGCGACCCACCAGCTGCCCTGTCACCTGGCTGAAGCCATCGCACGCGGCCGTGACGAGAAAGAGAAACGCGAATACCGACGACGGCAGGTACCAGCTTGCGCCCAGGGCCAGCGCGGCGATGACTGCAAACAGGATCCAGGCGCGCGAAGGGCGCGGCGGTTGCATGGCGCGCCACGCGAGGGTGAGTTCCACGCCACCGGCCGCCAGTATCACGGCAACGAGCGCCGTCACCCACGGGCGACCGGCCGCGCTCACGGCCAGCACCACGTGCACGATGAGGAAGAAGACGGCGAGCTTGAGCCACCGCGCATGGGCGATCTCTGCAGTCGTATTGCGATTCGCGAGCGCCATGAAAATCGCACCGAGCATGAAGCCCGGCATCGTGATGGCGAGGACACCGCGCATCATGTCGATCGCACCACGCACCGGACCGCGGCTGGCCGGCACCGCACGGTTACCGTCGTGACCTCATGCAGCAGTTCCCCGTCGGCCATCAGCGTGTGCGACGACGCCAGCTCGAGTCGTACTGCAGCGGCCTGGCGCATGGCCTGCGCTCCGAATGCTCGGCTGCCGGCCAGCACCGCGAAGTTGTGCAGCAGCTGCCGCGGCCAGCGAAAGCCCTGCTCCATTACGTCGAGGACGCCATCGTGCGCGCTCGCGTCGGGGAAGCCCCGAAAGTTCGCCAGGTGTGCAGTGTTGTTGATCACGACGCCAGTGTAGCGCCCGGGTCGGCCTGCACCATCCTGCACCGACAGGCACGCTTCGAACGGCTGCGGCACCACGATCATGGCCGCAGCCGCATAGGCCGCCCGCCCCAATCCACTCAGTCGCCGGCGACCGTGCATCACCACGTCCGTAACGTACCCGACCGCGAGTGTGCTGGCGCATAGACGCTGCTCGATCCGTCCATTGGCGTACTCGATGCGGACCTCCATCAGGTCGAGCGGACGGCAGTCGCAACGCTGCAGGGCGGCGAGCGCTCGCGCGGGGTTCGCAACGCCGAGGTCACGTGCCAGACAGTTGCCATGTCCCGCAGGCAGTACGGCCAGCCGCTGTCGTTCGAGGTCCATCGCCTGCAGCACTTCGGCGATCGTCCCGTCGCCACCTATCGCGATCACGCCGTCGAAGCTGCGGGTATCGCGCGCGAGCCGGGTAGCGTCGCCCGGTATCTTCGTGTGGACGACTTCGGCGTCCACGTCCTTCAGTTCCCGCAGCCGGCGCAGCATGTGCTCGGCCTCGTGGGCGCGGCCGGCGGCAGGATTCGCGATCGCCAGCCACTTCACGCGGACGTTCCCGCGCGTTGCTCGCGCAGTACCCAGAACACGCCACGCACGTCCGCGCGCCATTTCGGCAACATCGCCAACAGCAGCAATTCTTCGCAGTTGCCGATCACGCTTGCGAAGGCCGCCGCATACAGCAGCCAGGGTTCGAAGCCGAACACGAACAGCACGCCGACGAAGATGCCGAGCAGGTAGCCGGCGATCTTCGACAGATACGTGTGAAAGCTCGACAGCCGTCCGTAGCGCACGAGCGCCACGAGGTTCTCGAGCAGCCAGGCACCGATCACGACCGCGCCGATCGTCGCGTGGTCATGCGGCACGTCGGGGTGGAAGACGACGATTCCGTAGATCGAGGCGAACAGCAGCAAAGTGTCAGCGACGGAGTCAAGCAACGCGCCAAGCCTCGACTGCAGGTGAAAGACTCTCGCGATGAGACCGTCGGCGATGTCCGACAGCAGCGCAGGGACCAGCACCCACGTAAACGCCGTCTCATGGCCCGTCGCCGCGAGGAACACGAGTACCGGGGCCGCAAAGATGCGTCCCGCGCTGAGCAGGTTCGGAAGCATCCGCAACGGTGCCGGCGGGCCGTGGCGGGACGACGTTCGTCGTGGCTCCATGTAGCTGGCTCGGCTGTCCGGGGCGGGACTGATGATGAATCAGGTGGCGGCGGTTTGAATACGGGATTCCCGGCGCTCATGCGAGGCACGTCGGGTGGCCCGATCACGGACCGGTGTTTACAGGCCTGCGCCCGGCGGCCAGACTTCGCCTCGTCCACCCAGCTACAACGACATGGGAAGGATCATGGACCCGGTCTCGCGGCACACGGCCTCCCAGTGGCGATTCCTGCAGCTCACGCTCGTGATCATGGCCTGGTTGCTGGTGGCCCCCTACATCGAGACACGCGCGGGCGGGCATGTGGCGATCCACGTGCTGCTGTTCGACCTGATCCTCGTCACGATCTGGGCGAACCCGCAGTGGCGGCTGGCCGGCAAGGTCATCGGGGCGCTCTGGGCGATTTCGCTGCTCGCGTCGACCGTGTCGATTCTGGACATCCTGCCGCAGCTGGTGCGAGTCGAAAGTACGATCGACATCGCGCTGGTCGCACCTGTGACGGTCGCGTGCATCGTCGGCGTGCTGATTTTCGTGTTCCGGGCCGAGCGCCCTACGCTGGACGGCATCTTCGCGATGGTGGTCGCGTACCTGCTGATCGCGATGGTGTTCTCGGAACTGTACTACGTGCTGCTCATCTGGAATCCCGAGGCGCTGCACCTGCTGAAGCCACTCGAGCAGATGACGCCGCGCGAGCTGCGGGGCGAGCTGATGTACTTCAGCCTCGTCACGCTCTCGACCGTCGGTTACGGCGACGTGCTGCCGGCTTCGCCGGTGGCAAGGTCCCTCGCGTCGATCGAAGCGCTGATCGGACAGTTCTACGTCGCGGTCGTCGTGGCGACGTTCGTCGCATTGTTCACGACGCGCTCACTGACCGAGCGCGCTGAGCGACGGGACTCAGGCAAGCACAGCGAGTAAGCGGGGCTCGCGCACCGACGCCCGGCCGGGCATCAGTGCTTCGTGCCAGCCAGGTCCTTCAGCAGCAGGTACCAGTGGTCGAGCCCGGCGTAGAACGAGGCGACCTCGATGCGCTCGTTGAGGCCGTGCGAATACTCGTCCTTGCCCCTGATGAACAGGCTGCATACGCCGTACGTGGGGATCCCGGCGCGACGGAACACCGAGCCGTCGGTGGCGTAGGCCGCCATTTCGGGGACGATCGGCACGCCGCCGAAATCCGCGTGAACTGCCCGCGTCACGGCGGCGACGACATCCGGACGCAGCGGCGAAGGATCGCTCGGCTGCGGGTCGCCGATGCCCTTCACTTCGACCTTGTCGCCCGCGAGCTTCTGCAGCGTGCCCTTGACGTCCTCGAGCGGCGTCCCGGGGAATACGCGGCAGTTCACCGTCGCGGTCGCCGATTGCGGCAACGCGTTCTCCGCGTGCCCTCCCCGCAACATCGTCGCCACGCAGGTCGTGCGCAGCTTGCCCACGAACTGCGGGCTGGCGGACAGCGTTTGCACGGCGGCCGCGTCGCGCGGGTTCGCTGCAAACTTCGCCATCGCCTCGCCGATCGGGCCGGGCGTAACCTTCGCCGTGGCTGCGAAATTCCCGAGCGTCCAGTCGTTCCACATCACCGGGAACTGGTACTTGCGCAGCGCCTCGAGCGCATCGGCCAGATCGTAGATCGCGTTGTCCGCGCGAGGCTCCGAGCTGTGGCCGCCGGGATTGCGTGCGGTCAGTTCGAACGTCGCGAAGTACTTTTCCGCGCCCTGGATGTAGTAGACCTCCGGCTTGCCGGTCTCGTCGTTCAGCACGCCCTGGCCACCATCACCGTTCAACGCGTACTCGGCGCCCGCGAGATGCTGCGCGAGGTCGCGCGTGGTCAGCATCGTCGTCTCTTCGTCGCCGGAGAACGCGATCACGAGGTCGCGTGATGGCACGAAGCCCTCGGCCTTCAGGCGCAGCAACGTCGTCGTGATCAGCGTGACTTCGTTCTTGATGTCGGCCGTGCCGCGGCCGTAGAAATACCCGTTCTGCTCGACCAGCTTGAACGGGTCGCGCTCCCAGTCCTCGGCCCGCGCCGCGACGACGTCCATGTGCCCAAGCAGCAGGATCGGCCTGGCCTGCCGGTCGCGGCCCCGGTAGCGAACCACGAGCGACGCGGTCTCGCCGAGCGGACGGATCTCGATGTCCTCCGCCGGGAATCCGGCCGCCTTGAACTTGCCGGCCAGGTACTCGGCCATCACGGGCACCTGCCCGTGGCCTTCGGACGTCTGCATCGCGATGACGGTCTCGAAGATGTCGCGCGCCTGCGCGCGTACGGCTGCGGGCGCACCGGCACCGCCCTGCGCAGGGGCCGGCGCTGCCTCAACCGCCATCGCGCCGGTCAGCAGACCGAGCAGCATTGCAGTCGTCACTCCGCGCATCAGCCTCTCCTGCCACCACTCCCGCTCGGGCGGCCCGCGCCGCCGCCCTGCCCGCGGCCCGCGCCACGGTGCTGCGAATGATAGGACGGCCGGCCGCGCGATGCATTCGGTGCCGCGGCCTTCTTCGGCTGCGAATGCTGCGCCGGGCGCGCGGCGCGCTGCGCGGGCTCGCGCTCGAAGTTGATCCCCGTGCGATCCAGCGGCAGCACGTTGATCTTGCGGCCGAGCACGCGCTCGATGGCGCGCAGCCGATCGCGCTCGTCGCTCGCCACCAGCGACAGTGCATGACCGGAGCTGCCCGCGCGGCCGGTGCGGCCGATGCGGTGCACGTAGTCCTCGGGCACGTGCGGCAGCTCGTAGTTGACGACCTGCGGCAGCTCGTTGATGTCGATGCCGCGGGCTGCAATGTCGGTCGCGACCAGCACCTGGCACCTTGTATTCCTTGAAGTCCGCCAGCGCCTTGGTGCGCGCGTTCTGCGACTTGTTGCCGTGGATCGCGGCGCAGTTGATGCCGTCGCGCTCGAGCTGCTCGGCCAGCCGGTTGGCGCCGTGCTTGGTGCGCGTGAACACCAGCGTCTGTGGCGTTGCGCCCTCACGCAGCAGGTGGCTCAGCACCGCACGCTTCTCGCCTTGCTCGACGAGATGCACTCGATGCTCGACGAGCTCGGCGGGCGCGTTGCGCGGCGCCACCTCGACGGTGAGCGGGTCGTGCAGCAGTCCTTTCGCGAGCGTGCGGATCTCGTCGGAGAAGGTCGCGGAGAACAGCAGGTTCTGGCGCTGCTTCGGCAACGCGGCCAGCACGCGGCGGATGTCGCGGATGAATCCCATGTCGAGCATGCGGTCGGCTTCGTCGAGCACGAGGTAGCGGACCTTCGTGACGTCGATGGCGCGCTCGTTGATGTGATCGAGCAGGCGGCCGGGCGTCGCGACGACGATGTCCACGCCTTGGCGGAGCGCCTCGATCTGCGGCCTTGGGCTCACGCCACCGAAGATCAGCAGCGTGCGCTGGTGCAGGTGGCGGCCGAAGTCGACGAACGACTGGCCGACCTGCGCGGCAAGTTCGCGTGTCGGCACGAGCACGAGCAGTCGCGGCGCGCGGGAGCCGCGGGGGTTGCGGTTGCTCCTCCTCGAGGCGCTGCAGCAACGGCAGCGCGAAAGCAGCCGTCTTGCCGGTGCCGGTCTGCGCGGCGGCCAGCAGGTCGCGGCCGTCGTGGACCGCAGGGATCGCGTTCGTCTGGATGGGCGTGGGTACGGTGTACCCGATTTCCTGCACGGCACGGAGCAGGGCGGCCGAAAGGCCGAGTTGGTCGAAGGACATGTGGTTTCCATTGCGCTTCTCCCGCTCAGGCGGGAACCGGTCGAAGCGTCATCGATTCAATGACGGGATCGGGGGCGCGGAATGCAGACCACGATGAGCTTGCTCGAGGAAAATTCGGTGCCAGGCACCTATTTTCCGGCTGGAAAATAGGTGCCTGGCACCGAATTTTCCTGTGCGCAGACCGGACTGCGCGGCGGCAAACTTGCTGCGCATTCTACACGAATGCCCCGGGGACGCCGGCCAAACAGGAAAAAGCCAGTCCCGCCCGTGCCTTAGCTGCCGAAAAGCCCGCCGAGCAGGCCGCGCACCGTGCCGTAGACCTGCTCGACGTTCATGCCCGCATGCACGACGAACCACAGCAGCGAGCCGATGTACGCGGTGGAGATCAGCGCGACCACGTAGCCGATCATCAGCAGTACACCATCGCGTTCCGCGATCCCGAGGCACAGCAGGATGATCGCGATCGCGGGCAAGGTGTTCGCGAACGGCACCAGCGGCAACGGAGCCATCAGCAGCAGCACGACGACGACCAGCGTCACGCCATGCACCGAGTTCACCAGCGCGGAATCGGTGAGGGCGAGCAGCCGCGGCTTCACCAGGTGCTCGAACCGTTCTGCGGCCCGCTGCGCGCGACCGAGCACCTGCTGCACCGTGTCCGACGGCAGCGCATGGTTCAGCACGCGATCGGGCAGCCAGGGCAGACGACCCAGGATGATGGCCACGCCGATCAGCAGCATCGGCAGGCCGAGCGCCGTGCTCATGAACGGCAGCGATACCGGGATCAGGAACGGCATCGCGAGGATCGCACAGAAGACCAGCAGGCCCTGCTCGCCAACGTAGCCCAGCAGCTCGCGCAGCGTGACGGCGTGCCCCTGCACCGCGCGGGCCGTCGCGGCCAGCGCTGCGGAGAGTCGGACGTCTGGATTGCGGAACTGGACGGCGGTCATGGGCGAGGACGGCTATCATTCGGTGCGTTCACCGGCACGTCAATCGAATCATGACCAAGGTCCCTTCGCACCGCCTCGATCCGGCGCACTACCCGCTCAAGGTGCCCATCCTCGCCCGCTATGCGGACGTGGATCCGCTCTGGCACATCAACAACGTCGCGATCGCACAGTACTACGAAGAAGCGCGCGTCGCGGCGAACACGGAGATGCTTGCCGGCGAACGGATACCGATGCCGACGGGCGAGCGCATCCTGATCGCACACCAATCTATCGACTACCTGCACGAGGCCAGCTATCCGGGCGCTCTCGAGATCGGCGTCGGCGTGCTCAGGATCGGCAACTCTTCGTACACGTTCGGCATGGGAATGTTCCAGCACGGACTGTGCGTCAGCGTGTCCGACGCCGTGATGGTCTTCGCGGACGCGAACGGTCCCGCGCGCTTGCCTGACAGGTACCGGCGGCGACTGGAGGGGTGGCAGTTGCGCGCGTAGTGCGCGCGCAGTGCTCGCACCTGCGCCCGCCGCAAGCGACGGGCGCAGGACGTGCGCGACGAATCTCCCCGGTTCAGCGCCGCGCGCTGAGCCGGTTGCCGATCTGCTCGGGCAGGTTCTTCACCTTGAACGCGAAGAACACCTTGAGCACGCCGATCACGAGTGCCCAGCACGCGATCAGGTACACGATCGATAGGCTGCCGGCCAGCGGGTTGATCACCACGAGGACGCCGAACAGGATCGACAGCGCGCCCGTGAGGTACAGGATCCACTCGCGCGACGTGGCCGCCCGGACCTTGTAGCCGAGCATCGCCAGGAACACGCCGAGCAGGATCGCCTGGAACGCCACGAGGTAGATGAAGGCCATCATGCTCACGGGCGGATTCAGCAGCGCGTACGCACCGACGACCAGGCCGAGGATGCCGATCAGCAGCATCAGCCACCAGCCGTCCTTCTCCCGGTGCTGCAGCGAGCCCACGACGTTGAGCGCACCGTCCACCAGGATCGACGCCGCGAAGAACATCGCGAGCACCAGGAGTGCGATACCCGGATTGACGAAAGCGAGAATGCCGAAGATCACGGAGGCGATGCCTCCGAGCAGAAAGACCCACCACGTGCGGCGCACGAGCGCGCCGGCGTTGCCGCCGAAGCTCGACAGGATTCCTGAACTGTTGGCCATCGTTTGCTCCCGGGCGCATTCGTGCGCCGTATGATTGGTATTCCAGTCCCCCGTACCGGACTTTATCGACTTGGCACCCACGATACCAGACGAGCCGCCGCCGGCCGGCCCGGGGCCCAACACCATCGCGCACCGACGCGCAATCCGCAGTTTCGTCGCCCGTGCCGGTCGCATGACGGTTGCGCAGGAACGCGCGTGGCGCGATCTCTGGCCCGTCTACGGTATTGGCGATGAGTCCGACGAAATGCTCGACCTCGATGTGCTGTTCGGACGCAGTGCGCGGCGCACACTCGAGATCGGGTTCGGCAATGGCGAGTCGCTGGTCGCCCTTGCTGCAGCGCATCCCGGCGACGACTTCCTCGGCATCGAGGTCCACCGTCCCGGCGTGGGTCACCTTATGCTGCGCGCGGAAGCGCTCGGCCTCGCGAACGTGCGGGTCGCGTGCCGCGACGCGGTCGAAGTGCTCGAGCGGCGCTTGCCGGACGCCTCGCTCGATGAAGTGCTGCTGTACTTTCCCGACCCGTGGCCGAAGAAGCGGCATCACAAGCGCCGTATCGTGCAGGCCCCGTTTGTCGAACTCGTCGCACGGAAATTGAAAAGTGGCGGTCACTTCAGGCTCGCCACCGACTGGCAGCATTACGCCGGCGAGATGCTGGACGTCGTCGGCGCCTGCCCACTGCTCGAGAACGAATTCGCGGCTGGATTCGCGCCGCGCCCGGACAGCCGCCCGCTCACGCGGTTCGAAAGCCGCGGCCAGCGCCTCGGGCACGGAGTCTGGGACCTGTGCTTCCGCAAGCGCTAGCGCCGCGGACGGCAGAAGAGAATTTCACCAGTTCGTCGAACAATCGCAGTTCGCAGATTCCGCTACTTGAACTCGGGTTCGCGCAGGACTACAAGGGAAGCTAAGGACATCCAGGGGACACGAGTACCGCGACTCGCAGAGGTTGAGATCATGGCCAAGCCCGCACCTGTCATCGGCCAGTGGTATCGGCGCACCGGCGGCGAATCCTTCGAGGTCGTGGCCATCGATCGCGACGATCGCACGATCGAGATCCAGTACTTCGACGGCACCGTCGAGGAAATCGAGGTCGACGAATGGCTCGAGGACGAGATCGAGTCCTGCGAGGCGCCCGAAGACTGGACGGGCTCGCTCGACGTCGAGCCCGAGGACACCGAGAACGAATACGAACCCGAGCCAGGCAACTCTAAGCCTTGGGCCGACCCGCTGCAGTTCGTCGATCGCGGCGAGGCGTCCGGATACTCGGAAATCGAATTGCCCGAAGCCGACGAGGCCGATCGCTACTGAATCACCGGCCGAGGTCGGCTGGCTCCTCGAGCGGCACGCTTTCGTCGAGCGTCACGTAGCCGTGCGCCACGCGAACGGGCAATGCGCGCAACTTCATTCCCGCGCACGGGCCAGACACGCAGAGTCCTGTCTCGATCTCGAACAATGCGCCGTGCATCGCGCACAGGATCAACGGCGCCTCGGGCGCGAGGAATCGGTCCGGCGTCCAGTTGAGCGGGAATCCAGCGTGCGGGCAGTGGTTCACGTAGGCGCGCACGCAAGCGCCCTTCCTCACGACGAAGCCACGCAGCGGCCAGTCGCCCGGGCCCATCGTGAATCCCTTCGCGCCCGGGTCGGCGAGCTCGTGCAGCGGGCAGATCACCCGCGCGAGATCCACCTCCACCATCAGCCGCCCGCCACGCCCGATCCGGCCCTGGCCTGCTGGCGCGTGACCAGGTACAGCAGCACGAGCGCCGGCAGTCCAAGCGTGGCCGTGTACGCGAAGAACACCGGATAGCCGACCGCGTCCACGACGAATCCCGACGTGCCCATCAGCAGCTTGCCGGGCAGCGCATACATCGACGAGAACAGCGCGTACTGCGTCGCCGTGTACGACGCGCTGGTGAGGCTCGACAGATACGCGATCAGCGCGGTCCCGGCGATCCCCATCGACACGTTGTCCGCGCTGATCACGACCGCGAGGCCGCTCAGGCTCGGCTGGTTCAGCCACGCGAACACCGCGAACATCAGGTTCGAGATGATCACGCCGACGCAGCCGAGCACCAGCGTGCGGACGATGCCGTAGCGCGCCACTACGACGCCGCCGATCAGCGTGCCGAGGATCGACATGAACACGCCGAAACCCTTGGCGACCGCGGCGATCTCCTTCAGCGTGAAGCCGAGATCCAGGTAGAACGGGTTCGTCATCACGCCCATCGTGAAGTCGGCCAGGCGGTAGCTGGCGATGAACGCGAGCATCAGCAGCGCAAGTCGCTTGCCGTAGCGCGTGAAGAAGTCGAGAAACGGGCAGACGACCGCACCGATGAACCACGAGCCCAGTGCCTGCAGCGACTTCGGCCAGTGACCCTTGTGCTCCAGCCACGCGATGACGCGCCGCTCCTGAGCGAGCGTCTCGCGCGCCACGCGCGGCGCGGGTTCCGAAATCAGCAGCGTGGTCACGATGCCGACGCCGACGAACGCCGCCATCGTCGTGTAGGCCGCGGTCCAGCCGTAGTCCGCGGCGATCCATAGCGCACCCGCACCCGCGACCATCAGCGCGATCCGGTAACCGAGCTGGTAGGCCGCAGCCATCGCGCCCTGCATCAGCGGCGGCGCGGCCTCGATGCGCCACGCGTCCACGGAAATGTCCTGCGTCGCGGAACTGAATGCGACCAGCAGCGCGAACGCGGCGACCGTGCCGAGGTGCCCGACCGGGCTCAGGTGCGCCATGTTGACGAGCCCGATCGCGATGCCGATCTGTGCGACCAGCATCCAGCTGCGACGGCGCCCGAGCAGGCGCCCGAGCACGGGCAGTTGCAGCCGGTCCACCACCGGCGCCCAGAAGAACTTCACCGAATAGATGATGCCGACCCACGACAGCATGCCGATCGTGGCGCGTTCGATGCCCACCTCGCGCAGCCACGCCGACAGCGTGGAGAACACGAGCATGAACGGCAGCCCGGCCGAGAAGCCGAGGAACAGCATCGCCAGCACGCGCGGGTTCCTGTATGCGCGCACGGCGTCGAGCCAGCCCCGCCACCAGGGCTTGCGTTCGGCCGCGGGGGCGCTCGATCCGGTGCCGGTTGACTGTGTCACAGGTCGAGATCGATCGTCAGCGGCGCGTGGTCCGAGAACCGCTGCGCCTTGTAGATCGAGGCGCCGGTCACGCTACCGCGCAGCCCCGGGCTCAACACCTGGTAGTCGATGCGCCAGCCGACGTTCTTCGCCCAGGCCTGGCCGCGGTTCGACCACCACGTGTACTGCTCGGGGTGCGGGTTCACCTCGCGGAACGCGTCCACGTAGCGCACTGCGCCGAAGACATCGTCGAGCCACGCGCGCTCCTCGGGCAGGAAGCCCGAGTTCTTGCGGTTCGAGCGCCAGTTCTTCAGGTCGATCTCCTTGTGCGCGATGTTCCAGTCGCCGCACAGCACGTAGCCGCGCCGCTTGCGCTTCAACGCCTGCAGATGCGGCATGAACGCTTCGAGGAAGCGGAACTTGGCCTGCTGCCGCTGCTCGCTCGACGAGCCGGACGGCAGGTAGACGGAGACGACGCTCAGGCCCTTGAACTGCGCCTCGATGTAGCGACCTTCGGCGTCGAACTCCCGCGAGCCGAACCCGGCGACGATTCGCTGCGGCTTCTCACGCGAGTAAATCGCCACGCCGCTGTAGCCCTTCTTCTCGGCGTCGAAGTAATGGCAGTGGTATCCGTGCGGACGGAACGCGGGGTCAGACAGCTGGTCTTCCTGCGCCTTGGTCTCCTGGATGCACACCACGTCGGCATCCTGCGTCTCGAGCCAGTCGAACAACCCCTTGCGCTGCGCGGAGCGGATGCCGTTCGCGTTCAGGGTGACGATGCGCATGGCCGCGCAGTATAAAGTACGCCCATGCACCAACCTGACTTCATTCGGCTCGTGCCTCGAGCTCGGCGTGCTGCGCTTCGGCGAGTTCAAGCTCAAGTCCGGGCGCCTGAGCCCGTACTTCTTCAACGCGGGCCTGTTCAACACCGGGCATGCGATCGCTGGGCTCGGCCGCTACTACGCGCGGGCCGCCGCGCTGTCGGGCATCGAGTTCGACATGCTGTTCGGCCCGGCCTACAAGGGCATCCCGCTGGTGACCACGACCGCCGCCGCGCTCGCCGAGCACGAGAACCTGGACCTGCCGTTCGCATTCAACCGCAAGGAGGCGAAGGACCATGGCGAAGGAGGCGTGATCGTCGGGTCGCCGCTGAAGGGCCGGGTGCTGATCGTCGACGACGTGATCACCGCCGGCACGGCCATCCGCGAATCGGTCGAGATCATCCGCTCGCACGGGGCGACGCCCGCCGGCGTGCTGATCGCGCTCGACCGCGAGGAGCGCGGACAAGGCGAGCGCTCGGCCGTACAGGAAGTGCAGGAATCCTTCGGCCTGCCCGTCGTCAGCGTGCTCAGGCTCCGGGACCTGATGGCCCACCTCGAGGCCGCCGGCGACGCTGCGACGCTGGCCGCCGTCCGGGCCTACCGGGACCGATATGGGGTGTGAAACCCCCCGCGGTTTGACATAGTTCACAAACCTGAAGTCTGACAATAGGTGTCGCGGGTAACCGCGGCGCAGAATCCCGGCCCATGCGGATGATTCCGAGGCAGTCCCTGACCCTGGCCGTGACCACGATGGCAATGCTCGTCGTGTGCAGCGGACCGGCGTTGGCGTCGTCCAGCAAGAAGCAGGTCAGGAAGATCGACCCGCGAGAGGTCGTGTACCGCTGCAAGGATGCCAGGGGCCAGTCGTATTTCGGGCAGAACATCCCGCCCGAATGCATGGAAGCCGACATCGAGGTAATGGACGTCACGGGCCGCGTGGTCCGGGTCATTCCGGGCCGGCGCTCGCTGGAAGCGGTCGCCGCGCAGAAATCCATCGAGGAAGGCCACAAGGCCGACGCCCAGCGCGACCGGACGCTGATCGCAACCTATCTCTCGGTGGCCGACATCGAACGGCTGCGCGACCAGCGCCTCGACCTGCTGGTGCAGCAGGCACACGTGACTGAGCAGTACATCGTCAACCTGAAAGAGCGCGAGGCGCGCCTGGTGGAGGACGTGCAGCGCTATCGGCCTTACAGCGCGTCACCGAAGGCGCCGGTGCTGCCCGACCATGTCGCGGAAGACATCGTCAACACCGTGAACGGCCTGCAGGTCTATGTGCAGGAACTTGCGAAGAACACGGAAGAGCAGCAGAAGCTGCGCAGCGCGTTCGGCTCCGACATCGAGCGCTTCAAGGAACTGAAGGGCCTCAAGTAGTCCCTGAGCTGCCGAAGCCCCCCGCGCCGCGGTGGCTCTCGGTGAAGCTGTCGACCACCTCGAACTCCACCTGCACCACGGGCACGATCACCATCTGCGCGATCCGCTCGCCCGGCTGGATCGTGAATGCGGACTGGCCGCGGTTCCAGCACGAGACCATCACCTGGCCCTGGTAGTCGGAGTCGATCAGCCCGACGAGGTTGCCGAGCACGATGCCGTGCTTGTGGCCGAGCCCGGAGCGCGGCAGCAGCATGGCCGCGAGCCCCGGATCGTCGAGATGGATCGCGATGCCGGTCGGCACGAGCTCGGTCTGGCCCGGCGCCAGCGTGAGCGGCGCATCCAGGCACGCGCGCAGGTCGAGCCCGGCCGAGCCGCTGGTCGCGTAGTGGGGCAACGGGAATTCGCTGCCGACCCGGGGATCGAGCACGCGCACCTGCAGCGGACGTGGCTTGCGTGCGGCACTCATCCGGACGCTGCGTTCCCGGACTTCGAGCCATGAACGGCCGGTGCCGCACCCTGCCCGTCCGCGGCAAATTTTTCCGCGATCACGGCAATCAGTTGCGCGGCGAGCCTAGCCTTGCCGGCCTTCGGCAACTCGCGCTTGCCGCCGGGCCAGTAGACCGTGAGCGCGTTGTCGTCGCAGTCGAACGCGAGCCCATCGCCGACCTGGTTGGCCGCGATCATGTCGAGCCGCTTGCCTTCGAGCTTCGCGAGCGCGTTGCGTTCCACGTGCTGCGTTTCCGCAGCGAATCCCACCACGAAAGGCCGCGACTTGCCGGCCGCCACCGTCGCAAGGATGTCCGGCGTGCGTGACAGCGCGAGCAGCAGCGAATCGCTGGTCTTCTTGATCTTCTCCGACGAGACCTGCACGGGCCGGTAATCCGAGACGGCCGCCGCGGCAATGAACACGTCGGTGCCGGGCAGGTCTGCATTCACGGCGGACATCATCTGCTCGGCAGTCTCGACGCAGACTCGTCGCACGCCCGGCGGCGCCGGCAAGTTCACCGGACCGCTGACGAGCACGACCTCGGCGCCCGCGTCGCGCGCGGCTTCTGCCACCGCATAACCCATTTTTCCGGAACTGCGGTTCGTGATGAATCGTACCGGGTCGATGCGCTCCCGCGTGGGTCCCGCGGTGACCATCACCTTGCGGCCAGCGAGCACACCTGCATCCGCCGCAACGGCGGCGGGCGCGGCCTTGAGAATTGCTTCCACGAGATCCGCGGGCTCGAGCATCCGGCCGGGTCCCGTCTCGCCGCAGGCCTGGTCGCCGACGCCGGGACCAAGGATCGTGACGCCGCGCGATCCCAGCAACGCGACGTTCGCCTGTGTGGCCGGGTTCGACCACATGAGGCGGTTCATCGCAGGCGCAATGCTGATCGGCACGTCGGTTGCGAGGCACAGCGTGGCCAGCAGGTCGTCGGCGTGCCCGTGCGCCAGTCGCGCGATGAAATTGGCGGTCGCGGGTGCGACGAGGATCCGGTCGGCCCAGCGTGCAAGCTCGATGTGGCCCATCGCCGCTTCGGCAGCCTCGTCCCAGAGATCGGAGCGCACGGGCCGGCCCGACAACGCCTGGAACGTGAGCGGCGTGACGAACTGCCGCGCACCGGCCGTCATCACGACCTGGACTTCGGCGCCACGCTCACGCAGGCGACGGACGATCTCGGCGCTCTTGTATGCAGCGATGCCGCCCGAGACGCCGAGCAGGACGCGCACCGATGTTGACGACCCCATGGCCGCATTATGGGGCGGCCCAGTTCGGCGCGGCAAAGGGACGTTCCGCAGTCCCGCGCGAAGGTCTTAGGCCATAACCGGCCGTTACTTCTGGCAGGACGGGCAGTAATAAGTCGAGCGCTGGCCCTGCGTGATCTGGCGGATCGGCGTGCCACAGCGCCGGCACGGCTCGCCCGCCCGCTCGTACACGAAGAGCTTCTGGCGGAAATACCCCGGCGTGCCCTCCGCGTTCACATAGTCCCGCAGCGTCGTGCCGCCCTGGCGGATCGCCTCGCCGAGCACGTCTCGGACCGCGTCGACCAGCCGCGCGAACCGCTCGCGACTCACTCGGCCCGCGGCACGGCGCGGGTTGATCCCCGAGCGGAACAGCGCCTCGCTCGCATAAATGTTGCCGACGCCCACGACGATGCGCTGGTCCATGACGAACTGCTTGATCGCCACGCGACGCCGCTTCGCCTTCGAGGCCAGGTAATCGGCGTCGAACCCGCGCTCGAGCGGCTCAGGGCCGAGGCCTGCCAGCAACGGATGCTGCTGCGGGTCCCCCGTCACCCAGTGCAGGCTGCCGAACCGGCGTGGATCGTTGAAGCGCAGGCACTGTCGCGAATCGAGCACGAGGTCGTAATGATCGTGGGCGAGCAGCCGCGCGTCGGCCGGCAATACCCTCAGGCTGCCGGACATGCCGAGGTGCGCGAGCAGCGTGCCGCGCTCGAGCTCGATCAGCAGGTACTTCGCGCGGCGGTGCACGTCGACGACGCGTTGGCCGGCGAGTTCGCGACCGAGTTTTCGATCCACGGGCCAGCGCAACCGGTGTTCGCGCAGCACGAATCCCGTGACTGCGCAGCCGCGCAGCGCCGAGCGAATGCCGCGGCGGGTGGTTTCGACTTCAGGAAGTTCGGGCACGAAGCAACGCGATGAAGAAAAGGGGGGTAATGATCAGGGAGTAGTGGGTAGTGGATAGCAGGAAACAGCAACCGGAAAAAGAAAAACCCGCCGGGTGGCGGGTTCTTCGCGAGACCAGCAGGCGCGAACGCCTTACTTGATCTTGGCTTCCTTGTACGTGACGTGCTTGCGGGCCTTCGGGTCGAACTTCTTGACCTCGAGCTTCTCCGGGTGGAGACGCTTGTTCTTGGTCGTGGTGTAGAAGTGACCGGTGCCGGCGGTCGAAAGCAGCTTGATCTTGTCGCGCATGGTCGGCTACTCCGGAATCAGACCTTGACGCCCTGGCCGCGCAACTCGGCCACGATGGCCTCGATGCCCTTCTTGTCGATCGTGCGCATGCCGTTGCCCGACACGCGCAGGCTGACCCAGCGCTTCTCGGACTCGAGCCAGAAACGCTGCACGTGCAGGTTCGGCAGGAACCGGCGGCGGTTCTTGTTGTTGGCGTGGGAAACGGTGTTCCCGCTCATCGGCTTCTTGCCGGTGATCTGACAGACTCTGGACATGGCTGGATCCTCAGGTCGGGCTGGCCATTGAGGCCATCCCCGCGTAAACGAGCCGCGTTTTATACCAGCGGGGCGGCCTGGAGGCAAGGCCAAGAGGACGCGACGGTCAGACGACGGTGACGATCTCGCCGTAGCCCGCCAGGGCCCTGTCTGTCGTCAACAGGTGCATCGGCTCGGTGAGGGCCTGCGCGACGAGCAGGCGATCAAACGGATCACGGTGGATGGCCGGCAGCGTGGCCACGCGGGCGGCGTGCTCGCCGGTCACAGCCAGCTCCAGGAAGCCGGCGGGGCCGAGCGCGGCGAGCACTTCACGCGGGTCCGCCGCGAGCTTTCCGAGCGCCGCCTTGATACTTATTTCCCATATGGATGAAGCGCTTACGTAGACCTCCGACGCGCTGATCATGGCGCGAACCGGGTCAGAAATCCGCGCCGGGTCCCCGAGTGCCCAGAGCAAGAGGTGAGTGTCGAGCAGCACGCGCCGCATCTATCGACCCTCGAAATCCTTGAGGATCTCCGGCGGCAACGGGTCGTCGAAGTCGTCGGGCACGCTGATCCTGCCCTTCAGCAGCCCGAGCTTCTTCCTGCGGACGACCGATTCCAGCGGCACCAGCCTTGCAACTGGCTTGCCTGCCTTGGCAATGACCACCTCGCCGCCCGCGGCCACTTCGTCGAGCAGCCGGGAAAGGTGGGTCTTCGCCTGGTGGACGTTGACGATCGTGCTCATCGGGCCAAACTCCAGTTTAGTCCGACTTAGTCTAGTTGGAGCGGCTACAGCCGGCAACCTTCGGACGGTGCCGCCGCTCACAGCAGCCCCCGCTCGGCAAACGATACGCATGCCCCATCGCCCACGACGATGTGGTCGAGCACGCGGATGTCCACCAGCGCCAGCGCCTCGCGCAATCGGCCGGTAATCAGCTCGTCCGCCTGGCTCGGTTCCGCGATGCCCGACGGGTGGTTGTGCGCGAGGATCACGGCAGCGGCATTCCGGGCCAGCGCGAGCTTGACCACGTCCCGCGGGTGCACGCTCGCGCCGTCGATCGTGCCGCGAAACACCTCGTCGAAGCTGATCACGCGGTGACGGTTGTCGAGGAACAGGCAGCAGAAGACCTCGTGGTCGCGGTCGCGAAGCCGCGCGCGAAGGTACTCGCGCGTGGCCCGCGGGTTCGCGAGCGCGGGACCCATCTGCATCAGCTCGGCGTAGTGACGGCGCGACAGTTCGAGCGAAGCCTGCAGCAGTGCGTACTTCGCATCGCCGAGCCCCCGCACGCGGCAGACTGCGTGGCGCTCGGCCGTCAGCAACCCGCGCAGCGATCGAAACTCTCCGAGCAACCCGCGCGCCATGTCGAGCGCCGAGCGACCGGGCGGGCCGGTCTGCAGCAGGATCGCAAGCAGTTCGGCTTCGCTCAGCGATGCCGCGCCGAGCTTCAGCAGCTTCTCTCGCGGGCGTTCGGCGTCCGGCCAGTGTCGCAGCGTCATGGGCGTCCTTTCCTCGACGCCGATGCTCCCCCGCTACGGCCGCGCCTGCACCCCGCAAATCGGGTGCAAGCGACCCGTTTCGCTATTTCGCGAACCGGGCCTGCAGCGCGGCGGCAACCACCGGGTGCACGAACTCGCGGATGTCGCCGTCGAGACTCGCGATCTCGCGGATCAGCGTCGAGGAAATGAAGTTGAACTGCTCGGTCGGCGTCAGGAACACCGTCTCGACCTCGCTCGACAGGTGCCGGCTCATCGTGGCGAGCTGGAACTCGAACTCGAAGTCGGAGACGACGCGCAGTCCGCGGACGATCACGTTCAGCCCGTTCTTGCGGGCGAAATCCACGGTCAGGCCGGTGTAACCCATCACCTCGACGTTCGGCACGTCCGCGAGCACTTCCTTCGCGAAGCCGACGCGCTGCTCGAGCGTGAACAGCGGCGTCTTGCCCGGGTTGGCCGCGATGGCCACGACGACCCGGTCGAAGATCCGGCACGCACGGCGCACCAGGTCGTTGTGCCCGTTGGTGAACGGGTCGAAGGTCCCCGGATACATCGCACGGCTGCCCATGAGACCTCGCTATTCGACGTGTTGTGGCTCGCGGCGCGCCAGATGATAGCCCACCTCGCCCGCGCGCTTGCTGCGGAGCAGGGTCCAGCCCGGCGGCAGTTCGGGCGGTCCGGCCGAGGCGGCGTCCTCGACATAGGCGAGACCGCCGCGGCGCAGCCACCCGCCCGCGTCGATCCGCCGGCAGGTTTCGGCGAGTGCCCGGGCCGCATACGGCGGATCCAGGAAGACGATGTCGAACGGTTCCGGTGTGCCTGCGAGGAAACGAGCGGCATCCGACCGGACGACCTCGCCCCGGTCGCACTTCAGGTTGGCCAGCGTGTCGGACAGGTGCCGAGTCACCGCTGGATCGACGTCGACGAACACGACCCGGCTCGCCCCCCGCGACAGGGCCTCGAGCCCCAGCGCGCCACTGCCCGCGAACAGGTCGAGGCAGCGGCTGCCGGGCGTGTCGGCCTGCAGCCAGTTGAAGACGGTTTCCCGGACACGGTCCGGAGTCGGCCGGATCGCCTCGACCGGAGGAAAGTGGATCCTGCGCCCGCGCCACTCGCCGCCAATGATGCGGAGCAGCAAACGTCCACTGGTCGCAGCAGGGTCGCGAATCGTGGTTTTATCTTTCTTGCGCGGCATCCCCGGGCCAGCGTACGCTTTCAAGCCGATTAGTCACACACAACGCGTGATCTTACGCGCGGTCAGGACCAAGGGGATGCACACATGGTAGATGCCAAGAAGCGGCTCGTTGCGCTTGCCGTAATCGCGGGCGTGGGCTTGAGTGGTTGCGACCTGAGCCAGAAGGATCCGAACTTCCCGGATTCGATTGCGCCGACGACGTTCACCGCTCTATACAATCCGTTGGCCGGGCAGACGCCGTGGCCGAACGACTTCTTCTTCTTCGGTTCGACTGACGGCACGTTGAACATCCCTGCGCCCTACAACGCCCAGCCGTTCACGGCCTGGGGCGTGCCGCTCAACACGCTCGACGGCTGGTCGCCCACAGCGCCGAGCAACGTGAGTTTCAGCATGCCAGTCGATCCCGCGTCGCTGACGGCTTCGACCGCCGTGCGCATGGTCGAGGTGTACCTCAGCAACGCGACGAAGACACCGGCCTCCGCGGCCGAACTGCCGCCTGGCGTCACGAGCCCGGTGAGCCGCGTGCTCACGAACGGCGTGGACTACATCGCCGCCGTGTCGACTGACGTCGACAGCGACGGCAGGATCGTGCGCGTCACGCCAGTGACACCGCTGCGTCCAGCAAGGGCGCAGTGAACATCGGCTACATGGTGTACCTCACGAACGCGATCCGCGACCTTAAGGGCAACCCGGTACAGCCGAGCGAGACGTATGCTGCCCTGAAAGCGGCACCTGCGAATTGCAGCAACTTCACCGATGCGACGTCGAAGGGCCTTTGCGGCTTCGCGAAGGCGCAGCTCGCCATTGCCTCCGCGGTCAAGTTCAACACCGACGACATCGTGCTGAGCTACAGCTTCTCTACTCAGTCGGTCGAGGACACGTTTGCCGTGCTCGCGGCGACGACGACCGCGCAGCCGACCGTGGTGCAGGCGACCGGCCTGACGACCAAGCAGGCCCTCCCGGGGGCCGCGGGCAAGGCGAACATCTTTGTCGGCACGACGAAGGTCCCTTACTTCTTGACGAAGCCGGCCAGCACCAGCGACCGCGTCATCCTCACGAACTACTGGACCGCGGCAGGCCCGCCGCCGGCTGGCGACCCGACCAGCCGCAACCTGACGCGGTTCAACCCGGTGCCGCTGAAGACGACCGACGTGACGATTCCGTTGCTGGTGACGGTGCCGAACGCCACGGCGGCAGGCGGGGCCTGCGTCAAGCCGACGGCTGGCTGGCCGGTCCTCATCTTCCAGCACGGCCTTGGCCGCAACCGGACCGATGCGCTTGCAGTCGCAGATGCTTTCGCAGAAGTATGTTTCGTCGTAGCAGCGATCGACATGCCGCTGCACGGCATCACCGACACTACGAACCTGTTCTACCAGAAGGACAACGAGCGGACGTTCAACGTCGACCTGGTGAACAACACGACCGGTGCTCCGCCAGCCGACGGCAAGATCGATGCGTCGGCCCAGCACTGGATCAACCTGAGCAGCCCGCTGACGTCTCGCGATAACTGGCGCCAGGGCGAAGCCGACCACATCACGCTCACGAAGTCGGTTGCAAACCTGGACCTCAACGCCGACGGCACGCCGGACGTGAACAAGGCGCGCATCCATTACCTCGGCCAATCACTGGGTGGGATCGTAGGTGGCGTGCACGTTCACTTTAGCAGCGACTTGCGCACCGCAACGTTGAACGTACCGGGCGGCCTGATCGCGAAGCTCGCGCTCGATTCGCCGTCTTTCGGGCCGTCGATCCGCGCGGGCCTCGGGGCGATCGGGCTGGTCGACAATTCGACGCTGTTCAACAATTTCTTCCGCGACTTCCAGACCGTCCTCGATCCAGGCGATCCGGTCAACCACATCTACGATGCACAGAAGGAAGTCGCGCTGCACGTCCAGAAGGTCGTAGGTGACACTGTCGTGCCGAACAGCGCGACCGATCGGCTGATTGCAGCCGGGCAGCTGAAGAAGATCAGCGCGGTTGGACCGACCGCGGTCTCCGAAGGCTCGGGCGCCTTCACTACGTTTACGGCGGGTTCGCACGGATCGCTGCTGGATCCGTCCACCAGCCCCGCCACATTTGTCGAAATGCAGACGCAGGCAGTGAAGTTCGCGACCTCTGCGAGCCAGCCTGGCGGCCCGTTCGTGGTGATCACGAACCCGGCGGTGATCCAGCAGTAACAGCTTCCGTCTGATCGACGGCAGCAAGGGCGGGTAGCGATACCCGCCCTTTTTGTTTGCGCGACCGTTCGGCTGCGCGCGGACGCATCCGCTACAATCCTCGCCCCGCCACGCCAATCCGGACCATGGGACTGTTCAGCTTCAAGTCGAAGAAGCCCGACGAGGCCGCGCCCGAAGCCGCTGCGCAGCAGCCCGGCTTCTTCGCGCGCATGCGGGCGAAGCTGAACCGCGGCGATTCGTGGCTGACCTACGATCTCGCGAACCTGCTGCCGGGCGGCAAGATCGACGACGCCGTGCTCGACGAGCTCGAGACACGGCTGATCGCGGCCGACGTCGGCATCGAGACCACGGAAAAGATCCTCGGCAGCCTCCGGGGCAAGGTCGCGCGCAAGGAGCTCGGCGATCTCGACGCGCTGCTCGGCGCGCTCCGCACCTCGATGCTCGACATCGTGGGCCCGGTGAGCCGTCCACTCGAAATTGCAGCGACCGCGCGCCCGTACGTGATCCTCGTCGTCGGCGTGAACGGCTCGGGCAAGACGACGACGATCGGCAAGCTCGCGCGGCGCCTGTCGGACGACGGCCGCAAGGTCGTGCTCGCTGCCGGCGATACCTTCCGCGCGGCGGCGATCGAGCAGCTGCAGATCTGGGGCGAGCGCGACGGCGTGCCGGTGATCGCGCAGGCCGCAGGCGCCGATCCCGCGGCCGTGATCTTCGACGCGATGCAGTCCGCGCAGGCGCGCGGCGCCGACGTGCTGATCGCCGACACCGCGGGTCGCCTGCACACGCAGAGCAACCTGATGGAAGAACTGAAGAAGGTGAAGCGGGTGCTCGGGCGGCTCGACCCCGGCGCGCCGCACGAGGTGCTGCTGGTGCTCGACGCCAGCCAGGGCCAGAACGCGCTCACGCAGGCACAGCAGTTCAACGAAGCGCTCGGCGTCACCGGCATCGTGCTGACGAAGCTCGACGGCACGGCCAAGGGCGGCATCGTGCTCGCGATCGCGGATCGCCTCGGCATCCCGCTGCGGTTCGTCGGCATCGGCGAGTCGGCCGAGGACTTCGGCGTGTTCGACGCGGAGACGTTCGTCGAGGCCGTGCTCTCCCCCGCCCGCGGCGGTGGTGAATCGGCATGATCCGCTTCGACAACGTCTGGAAGCGCTACCCGAACGGCCGCGAGGCGCTGTGCGACCTGACGCTCGGCATCGAGCGCGGCGAAATGGTGTTCCTGACGGGCCACTCCGGCGCCGGCAAGAGCACGCTGCTGAAGCTGATCGCGCTGATCGAGCGCCCGTCACGCGGCACGCTGATCGTAAACGGCCACAACACGGCGACGCTGCCGCGCAAGAAGATCCCGCCGTTCCGCCGCGACATCGGCATCGTGTTCCAGGACCACAAGCTGCTGATGGACCGGCCCGTCTACGACAACGTGGGCCTGCCGCTGGTGATCGCGGGACAGCCCGAGAAGGAAGTCACGAAGCGCGTGCGCGCGGCGCTCGACCAGGTGGGCCTGCTCGGCCGCGAGCGGAACCGGCCGATCGAGCTCTCGACCGGCGAGCAGCAGCGCGTCGGCATCGCGCGTGCGATCGTCGGCAAGCCGTCGCTGCTGATCGCGGACGAGCCCACCGGCAACCTCGACCCCGAGCTCGCGGTCGAGATCATGAACATCTTCAAGCGCTTCAACGAGGTCGGCGTCACGGTGCTGGTGGCGACGCACGACATCCACCTGATCGAGCGCTACGGCGTGCGGCGGGTGGTGATCGAAGGCGGTCGCGTCGCGAGCGGAGCGGATGCGCCGCCGACCGTTTCGCTGGCACCAGCGTCGCTGGCACCTGAGTCGCTGACGCCCATGCCACTGCCGTCGATCGTCGCCGAGCGAGGCGACCAGCCATGAAGCAGTGGCTCGAACGTCACGTGCAGACGATGGTGGGCTCGCTCGGGCGGCTGTGGCAGAAGCCGTTCTCGACGCTGCTGACCGTGCTCGTGATCGGCATCGCGCTCGCGCTGCCGGCCTGCCTGCACGTGCTGGTGCAGAACGTGCGGGCGGCGAGCGGCGGCTGGAGCGGCGCGCTCGACGTCTCCGTCTACATGAAGCAGTCGGCGAGCCTCGCCGACGCGAAATCGATCGCCGATCGCATCCGCAAGCGACGCGACGTGTCGGACGTCAGCCTGGTCACAGCCGACAAGGCGCTCGAGGAGTTCAAGAAGAATTCCGGTTTCGGCGCCGCCCTCGACGCGCTCGAAGAGAATCCGCTGCCGCACGCGCTGATCGTGCGGCCGGCCGAGACCTTCCGCGACCCGGCGCACGTCGCGACGCTCACTGAGGAACTGAAGCAGCTGCCCGGCGTCGACGTCGTGCAACTCGACACCGAGTGGGTCAGCCGCTTCAACGCGATCCTCGACGTCGTGCGGCGCGTCGTGCTGCTGGCGGCCGGGCTGTTCGCGCTCGGCATCCTCGTGATCGTGGGTAACACGATCCGGCTCGACATCGAGAACCGGCGTGACGAGATCGAGGTGACGAAGCTGGTCGGCGGCAGCGACGCGTTCGTGCGCCGGCCGTTCCTCTACAACGGCGTCTGGTACGGGCTCGGCGGCGGCGCGATCGCGTGGCTGATCGTGATCATCGTGATCCTGGTGCTGAGCGACCCGGTCCGGCGCATTGCCGGGCTCTATGGCAGCGGCTTCTCGCTGCACGGGCTTGGCGTGCAGGGCAGCCTGGCGCTGATCCTGGGCGGCATCCTGCTCGGCTGGCTCGGGTCATTCATTGCGGCCACCCGAGAGCTGCGGGGCATCGAGCCGAAGTAGCCGCGCCCCGGGGCGCCGCGGCGGCTCGCCGGCAACCTGTTGAAAGTATTACTAAAAAACAGCCATTCCGGACGGTTTGGTCGGTGAACTTCCCAGGTATTTAGCAC
Organism: uncultured Gammaproteobacteria bacterium; assembly: GCA_963696545.1. Lineage (GTDB taxonomy): Bacteria > Pseudomonadota > Gammaproteobacteria > Steroidobacterales > Steroidobacteraceae > RPQJ01. The sequence goes on along the minus strand of CAVOKQ010000008.1, from coordinate 279,963 downwards.
TCTAAAGTTCCGACTGCTAATATCTGCAGCCGATGCTTGGGGAGGACCCGTTAAGTACATGACCACCACCGCGCTCATTGCCCGCAACCCGGCCGAACTGGCCCTCGTCGGCCCGATCGGGAGCCTCGACGCGTACTTCGACGCGATCGGCAGGATCCCGGTGCTGAACCGCGAGGACGAGTCGGCGCTCGCGACCCGTTTCCGCAGCGAGAACGACCTCGAGGCGGCCCGGCAGCTGGTGCTCTCGCACCTGCGCTTCGTCGTGCACATCGCCCGCGGCTACGCCGGCTATGGCCTGCCGATGGGCGACATCGTGCAGGAAGGCAACGTGGGCCTGATGAAGGCCGTGAAGCGTTTCGACCCGACGGTCGGCGTGCGGCTCGTGTCGTTCGCCGTGCACTGGATCCGCGCGGAGATCCACGAGTACGTGCTGCGCAACTGGCGGCTCGTCAAGGTCGCCACGACCAAGGCGCAGCGCAAGCTGTTCTTCAACCTGCGCAAGTACAAGCGGAACCTCGGCTGGCTGACGGCGGAGGAGACGCAGACGGTGGCACGCGAGCTCGGCGTCAGCGCGAGCGAGGTCACCGAGATGGAGCGCCGGCTGTCGTCGCGCGACCTTTCGTTCGATCCGTCGCCGGATGCCGACGACGAGGAGGACACTTACTCGCCGTCGGCCTACCTGCCGGCGCCGGACTCCGATCCGGCGATCGCGGTGGAGCGCGCCGAGTGGGACGACGACGTGTCCGACAAGGTGGCGGACGCGCTTTCTCAGCTCGACCCCCGCAGCCAGGCCATCCTGCGCGCGCGATGGATGAGCGATGCGAAGGCGACGCTGCACGACCTCGCCGACCAGTACGGCGTGTCGGCGGAGCGCATCCGCCAGATCGAGGCGAATGCGATCAAGAAGCTCCGCAAGCTGGTGGTCGCCGAAGAAGCCTGAGGCCGAGACAGCCCGCGGTTGACAAAATATTAATCGTAATCGGTGCCTGGCACCGATTTTCCGGTTGATAAGTACGAAGCCCTCTCCTGCTCGCGCGGGAGAGGGCTTTTTAATCGGTGCCAGGCACCGATTTTTCGTCAGCCCTGCTTCTTCGCCTGGTCGAGCGTCTCCTGCGTCACCGGCACGATCGTGATCTCGACGCGACGGTTCTCCGCGCGGCCCGCGTCGGTGTCGTTCGAGGCGATCGGGTAATCCGGACCCGCGCCGATCGTGACCATGCGCGCCCCGGGCACGCCGCGGCTCTCCAGGTACGTCTTGACGCTGGCGGCACGCTGCTCGGACAGCTTCATGTTGTACGCATGGCTGCCGGTGCTGTCGGTGTGGCCGGCGACCTGGATCACCGTCTTGTTGTACTCGACCAGCGTCTGCGCAACCTGGTCGAGCACCGCATCGAACTGCGGATTCAGCTTCGCGCTGTCGAACGCGAACGTCACGTTGCCGGGCATGTCGAGCGTCAGGTTGTCGCCCTTGCGCACGACCTCGACACCGGTGCCGGCCATCTGCTTGCGCAGCTTCGCTTCCTGCTTGTCCATGTAGTTGCCGGCCGCGCCGCCCGCGAGCGCACCGACGCCGGCGCCGATCAGCGCGCCTTCCCAGCCGCCGCCCGCAATCAGGCCGATGGCCGTGCCGGCCAGCGCCCCGATGCCCGCGCCCTGGCGCGTCTTCTGATTCTCAGGGCCGCTCATCGAGGCGCAACCCGAGAGCGCAACAGACACGGCGACCATCGACAGTATTCCAGCCTTGTGACGAATCAGCATCGAGTTACTCCGGTACAGGCCAGGACGAACGCGCCCCGGCGATGGGTTTGAACGTGAGAGCCACGGATGCCGTCAATGATGTCCCGCGGCGCGGCGCCGGGCAATGGCGACTGCTTCACGAAACACGATCGAGTGCAGATCCGCGGTCCGCTCCGGAGTTGCCGCATATCCGCCGGCCAGCGTGATGACCGTTGGCAGGCTGCGGCCAACGCAGCTTTCGAGCACGTGCCCGTCGCGACGGCGGATGCCCTCGTCCGACAGCGCGAGCCGCCCGTACCGGTCGCCGCTGGCCGGGTCGACGCCCGCGAGATAGAAAACGATGTCGGGCGTGAACTGCTGCAGGACGTCCTCGAGATGTCGAGTCAGCAGCGCGAGGTAGTCCTCGTCTCCGATGCCATCGCCGAGCCCCACGTCGAGACGCGAGCGCATCTTCCGTGTCGGGTAGTTGCGCTCGCCGTGCATCGAGAACGTGAAGACGCGCGGGTCGTCCTCGAAGATCGCGGCCGTGCCGTTGCCCTGGTGCACGTCGAGGTCGACGACGAGCGCCGTGTCGATGCGTCGCTCGCGTTGCAGCACGCGAATAGCGACCGCGACGTCGTTCAATACGCAGAACCCCTCGCCGTGATCGGCAAAGGCGTGATGCGTGCCGCCCGCAAGGTTGGCCGCCAGCCCATCCTCGATTGCGGCGTGCCCAGCCATGATCGTGCCCTGCGCGGCCAGCCGCGAGCGCCGCCACAGCGCGGCGGACCACGGCACGCCGATCCTGCGCACCTCCGCGGGATCCAGTGATCCGGCTTCGAGCCGCTGCAGGTAGCTGGCCGTATGCACGAGAGCGAGGTCATCACAATCAGCCTCCGCCGGCTCGAGCAGGTCCGCTTCTGCGAGCAGTCCCTCCGCGAGCAGCCGATCCCGCAACAATGGGTACTTGGCCATCGGGAAAGGATGGCCCGGCGGCATCGGCACGAAATAGTCGGCGTGGTAGGCGTAACGCATGTCGGCACGGATGATTTCGCAACCGGCGGGCATCCGGCTTCGAAGCACGTAAAATACCGCGGACCCAAGGTCGGTCCCACGTCCGGGATCATTAAGGTGTGTCCTGATGAGATTCCGTGCCACGCCGGTACGCTTGCTGCCCGCGCTGCTCGCTGCCTTCCTCGCGACGGGCTGCACTCCGCAAGACGAGAGCGCGCCGGCCCGCCAGGCCATCGAGCAGATCGACGCCGCGATCGACGCGGCCGGCGACCAGGCGACGAAGTACATCCCGGGACAGGTCGCGGCTGCCAGGGGCCAGGTGACCCAGCTCAAGATCCGGTTCTTCGACAAGGACTACCAGGGCATCCTGGACGCTGCACCGGCGATCCTTGGGAACGCGCAGGGATTGTCCGCGGCCTCATCGGCCAGGAAGGCCGAGTTCGCGCAGCTGCTTGATGGCGAATGGGCTTCGCTGGTCAAGGAGGTTCCCGAGGAACTCACCCGCGCCGAGGAATACGTCGCCGAGGCGCTGCAGACGAAGAGAGTCCCGCCGGGAGTGAGCGAGGCCATGCTCGAGTCCGCTAAGATTGGGCTCAAGCAACAGCAGCAACTCTGGGACAAGGCACTGGCCGCGAAGGCTGCCGGAGACCTCGAGCAGGCCGTGACGATCGGCACATCCACGAAGCGGCGCGTCGAGAATCTCGTCGCCGCACTCGGCGGCCGCAGCGCAGGCTGACCGCATCACCATCAATTTCACCCGGAGCACAGACGTGGCCGCACACCCTGTTGAGACGATGAAGAAGAAGTCCTCGCGAGCGCTCGACAAGCTCGACCTGTTCGACGTGCGCAGCCTGCTCTCCGAGGAAGAGCAGATGGTCAAGGACTCGGTCGGCCGCATGGTCGACGAGAAGGTGCTGCCGATCATCCGCGAGCACTTCGAGAACCACACGTTCCCGAGCGAACTGGTCGGCGAGCTTGCCGGCCTCGGCCTGTTCGGCAGCTCGCTCGAGGGTTACGGCTGCGCGGGCATGAACGCCGTCAGCTACGGGCTGATCTGCCAGGAGCTCGAGCGCGGCGACTCGGGACTCAGGAGCTTCGTCTCCGTGCAGTCGAGCCTGTGCATGTACCCGATCTACACGTACGGCAGCGAGGAGCAGAAGCAGAAGTACCTGCCGCCGATGGCGCGCGGCGAGATCATCGGCTGCTTCGGCCTCACCGAGCCTCACGGTGGCTCGGACCCCGCCAACATGAAGACGCACGCGAAGCGCCGCGGCCGCGACTGGGTGCTGAACGGCGCGAAGATGTGGATCACCAACTCGCCGATCGCGGACCTGTTCGTGATCTGGGCGAAGACCGAGGAAGGCATCCGCGGCTTCCTCGTCGAGAAAGGCACCAAGGGGCTCGCGGCGCCCGAGATCGAGAAGAAGTTCTCGCTGCGCGCCTCGATCACCGGCGCGATCTTCCTCGAGGACGTGGTGGTTCCCGAGGAGAACATGCTCCCGGTCAGCACGGTCGGCATCAAGGCACCGCTGTCGTGCCTGACGCAGGCACGCTACGGCATCACCTGGGGCGTGATCGGCGCGGCACAGGCCTGCCTCGCGCAAGTGCTCGATTACTCGCAGTCCCGCGTGCTGTTCGGGCGGCCGCTCGCCGCGACGCAGACGATCCAGATCCGGCTCGCCGAGATGGCGCGCAGGATCACCACGGCGCAACTGCTGTCGCTGCAGCTCGGCCGGCTCAAGGACGCGGGCACGATGTCACCGTCGCACGTATCGCTCGCCAAGTGGAACAACTGCCGCATGGCGCTCGACATCGCACGCGATGCGCGCGACATCCTCGGCGGCTCGGGCATCAGCGCGGAGTACGTGCCGATCCGTCACGCTCTCAACCTCGAGAGCGTGATCACCTACGAGGGCACGGAAACGATCCACCAGCTGACGATCGGCCGCGAACTCACGGGTATCAACGCGTTCTAGCAAGTGTCGGCGGCGCCCCGGCGAGCGCCGCTACTTGCGCGCGACCGAATACTCCACCGTCACCACGGCCTTCACGACCTTTTCCACGGTGCTCGTGTCGTAGCTGCCGTAGTCCGCGGTGTCGTTCGAATTCGGCCGCGTGATCTGGAACACGCCCTGCGAGGCCGACCGCAGCGGCCCGACCGTCACGCCGCTGTTCGAAGCGAACTGCTCGGCACGCAGTTGCGCATCTTTTGTCGCGGCGCCGATCAGCCGCACCTTCACCGCGTTCAGGTCGCCGAAGAAGTACTGCGGCGGCCACGAATTGATATTGACGCCCTCGCTGATCAGCCCCGAGGCGTCCGCAGCGATGCGCCCGATCAGCGCGACGTCACCCGAGGAGAGCTCGAAGCTGCGCTCGAGCTCGTAGCCGGACACGCGACCGGTCTGCACACCGCCGGGCCCGGTCTCGTAGACGGTGCGAGTCACGACCGGACCGACCGATGCGGCCGCGCCCTCACCTGCGGTGGACTTCAGCATGTTCGACACGCGCGTCGAGTCCTGCTCCAGTTGGCGATAGCCCGCCTGCAGGTCCGCCGCGCGCACGGTAACGGTTCCGCGCCAGGTGCCGGCGTCCGACACGACTTTCTCCTCCGCGTAACCCTTCACCGTGATCTTGTCGCCTGCGAGCTTGATGCGCTCGAGACTGCGGCTCACGACGATCGACGAGGCAATCAGTCCGATGGCAAGTGCCAGCCCGAGCAGCAGCAGCCCGATCGTCGTGGCACCGGTCTGGCGTCGAACTCCCGCTGAGTCATTCCGCATGGATCCCTCGGCTCGTCCGCAGACTCGAGGGGTCCGCAGCAGTGCGTTCATTGTCTCCAACTCGTTGGTCGCCGTCATGGGCCGCCGGGCCGCCCGGTCGCTGTCGGCTTTCTTTACGGATTGATGACGAAACAGTCGCAGGCTCACGCGGGGCCTCAGGAATTTGCACCTAACTCATTGATTCGAAAGAGACCAGAAACTTCTGGCACGGACGTTGCTTAGTCTTCACCGTCCTCGTGTGGATGGTGGTGATGGACGGACGAGGAAGAAGGAAACGGGAAAAAGATCCGCTGGGGGATGAACGGAAGCGCAACTGACAACAAGGATCTGGTACGCAATACCCCGATCAAGGCGGCGCAAGAAGAAGCACAACGAGAAAAACAGAATCGAGTGCCGCGATGAAGGACGACAACCCCGCTCAGGCGGGGTTTTTTTTCGCCTTGCGGCAACAGGCGTCACTGCTGCCGACGGGTACTGCCGACGCCGCCCGCTGCGCCTCGCGGCGTAGACTGGATACCAGGCTGAACGCCCCAACCGAGGAGTCCCCAGACGTGCACGCGCTGAGAGCCGCGCCATTCGCGGCGGTCGTCGCAGTGCTCGCAAGTCCCGCTGCCATGGCCATCGAGGAACCGGCATTCAAGCTGCTCACGCAGGACGGCGCGTTCGAACTGCGCGAGTACCCGGCGTACATCGTGGCCGAGACCCGCGTCGAAGCCAGCTTCACGGACGCCGGCAACGCAGCCTTCCAGCGCCTGTTCCGCTACATCAGCGGCAACAACGTGAGCCGGCAGAAGATCGCGATGACCGCACCGGTCACCCAGTCGCAGGGCGAGAAGATCAGCATGACGGCGCCGGTCTCGCAGACCGCCGACGGCGCGGGATTCCTGGTCGCGTTCACGCTGCCGTCGAAGTTCACGCTCGAGACGGCACCGAAGCCACTCGACCCGGCCATCGAGATCCGCAAGGTGCCGGCGCGCCTCATGGCATGCTGGAGTTACTCCGGGCGCTGGACCGAGAGCAACTACCGCGACGCCGAGCGCCAATTGCGCGATGCCATCAAGGCGCGCGGACTCGTGCCGCGCGGCGAACCGATCCTTGCGCGCTACAACCCGCCATTCACGCCCTGGTTCATGCGCCGCAACGAGGTACTGATCCCGGTCGCGCGGTGACCCGCGCGCCAGGCGGACAAAAAAGCGCCCTCCGAAGAGGGCGCAATCAGGGGGAGATCGTTGGATATCCGGCTGGCGCGTTACCGTGCCCGGGCGCGGCGCGTCTTCGCCTTCGCCCGCGCCGTCGTCTTGCGGACCACACGCTTTGCCTTGCGCGCTCGCGTCGTCTTCGCCTTGCGTGCCTTTGCCTGCGCGGGCCGGGCAACCTGCGTATAGGTCTCGGTCGCGACGTCACGCACGCCGCGGCCTGCATCGCGCACGATCGAGACCGCGCGCCTGACGTCGTCGACGACCCGGGTGCGGGTCGCGCGCAGTTCATCGGCCTGTCCGCGCACCAGGTCGGAAACGTTGTCGGACTGCGCAACACGCTCGAGCTGCGCTGCCGCGTCGGACAGCGCCGAGGTGACGACCTCGAGCTGCAGCGCCATCAGGTCCAGCAGTGCCGCGTGCGACACGTTGGTGAGCTTCACACCCGAGTGCGTGACCGTACGCAAAGGCTCCTGCAGCGCCTTGATGCGCTTTGCAGACCTGGCGGCGGCTCCGCGCACCACCTTGCCGGGCGCCTGCCCAAGCTTGCGGGCCTGACGAGCCAGCAGCTGCCGCTGCTCACTGACGAACTGTTTGACCTTGCTGACCATGACCGGCACCTGAGTAGATTGCTGCAATGCAACAATCATACACCGAAACGTGCCCCAGGTGTCATCACTGCGCGCAACGAACCGTTTGCGATTCGTTGCGTCAGTTGCAGCTTGCGAGCGAGTTGACCCAGCGGCTCAGCAGGTCGACGCCAGCCGCATCGACCACCGTGCTGGCGAGGGGCGGCATCGCCAATGCGTCGCGACGGTTCGCTCGCGCGACCAGCACCGACCGGCCGGCGTCGCCCGGCGCGACGATCCGCGCATTCGCCAGTCCAAGCTCACCGGCCTGAGGCACGCGATCGCAGGCGTTCGTGCCGGACAACGGTGTCGTGTAGCGCAGGTCGAGATCCGTCGGCGTGCCTCCGTTCGGGCGGTGGCACTGCGAGCAGTTGGTGTGCAGGTAGGCGCGTGCCCGCTCGGCCAGCGTCCCGGCGGATCCGAACGGGTCTGGCAGCGCCGGCAGCGCGGCGGGCGGAGTCGCGAGTGCCGGCTTGAACATTCCGATCGCGTCGAGCGTGGCCAGCTGGTTCGCAGTGCGGCCGGTCTGCGGATAGAGCAACGGCCCGTTCAGCTGCGCGATTTCGAGACCAAGACTGCGCCCGGCCGCAGCCGTGTGGCAGGCGAGGCACTGGGCGTCGCTCGGGAACACCCATGACTGGCTGCCTGCGGGCGCCGTCTTGCCACCGACCACGCGCGTGGCGTCCGTGCCCTGTGCATTCCACTCGTAGCTGTAGCCGGCCCACTCGCCGTCCGTGTGCCGCATGAAGAGCCGAGTCTCCACCAGCCGGCCACCGAGGCGAAACTGTTTCAGCAGCACGGTGCCGTTCGGGAACTCGATGTCGCCGTCCGCGGTCGTGCTGAGCGTGGCGCCATTCGGCAATGCGAGATAGCGCTCCTTGGCGGCGCCATCCGACCAGAACGGCGCATTGGGTGCATACGGCACGAGGCCGGCCGCGGGCCTGGTGGCGTTGGCCGGATCGACGCAACCCGTGGCCGACAGCTTGTCCGGCACCGAACCGCCGCCGCCGGCACCCGGGCGGAGGCGGTGCAGCGTTCCACCGTAATGAACGACGTACAGTTCGCCGTTGCTGTCCTGCGCGAACGAAGCGATCGACAGGCCACTGTCGAAGCCCGCTGCAACGGTGAGCGTCGGCGGCGTGTCCCTGGCGATGTGCCAGATGCGTCCCGACACGAAATCGCCGAAGACATAGCGGCCCGCGAGCGCCGGCATCGCGGAGCCGCGGTAAACGTAGCCGCCGGTGATGGACTGGCCGACCGTGTGGTCATACTGCGCAACCGGCGGCCGGCTGCTTCCCGCGTTCGCACCGCACGTGGCGTTGTAGGCGCGGGTACCCTCGAAGCAGCGCCAGCCGTAATTGCCGCCGGCGACGATGCGATCCACTTCCTCGATCGTGCCTTGACCCACGTCGCCGAGCCACAACTCGCCACTGCCGCGATCGAAGCTCCAGCGCCACGGGTTGCGCAGTCCGTAGGCATAGATCTCCGCACAGTTCTGCGTGCCCGCTCCGGTGCTGCAAAGTGCGTTGCCTGCATACGGATTGCCCGCCGGGATACGGTACGGCACGGTGCCGGTCGACCCGTTGACGTCGATGCGCAGCACCTTGCCGAGCAGGGTCGTCAGGTTCTGGCCGTTGCCGATCGTGCCCCACGGATCCCCGCCGCTGCCGCCGTCGCCGAACCCGACATACAGGAATCCGTCCGGTCCGAACGCGATGTTGCCACCGTTGTGATTGGTGGCGGGCTGGGCGACCGTGAGCAGGACCAGCTCGGTCGCGGGATCGAGCGTCAGGCCGCCGTCGCGCGTGCGGAACTCGGAGATGCGCGACACCAGCCCGTTGGTCGCGTTGGTGTAAGACAGGTACACGCGCGGATCGGCCGGATAGCCGGGGTGGAACGCCATGCCGAGCAGCCCCTGCTCGCCGCCGGAGCGTACTCGAGCCGTGATGTCGACGAAGCTGCGGCTGGTCGCAACCGTTGGCTGGTTGTCGAACACCCGCACCGTGCCGCCCTGCTCGACGACGAACCAGCGCGCCGCGTCACCGGGCGCCTGCAGCATCAGGACGGCGCTGGAGAACGCGGGCAGGCTCGGAAACGCTCGCTCGGTCGCGAGCGTCACGACTTGCGCCGGCCGTTCGCCGGCGACGCAGCTCGGATTGTCGGGCCGCCGGTCGAGCCCCACGATCGGCGTGGCAGCCTGCGTGGTGGTCGCAGCGGGCGCCGAGAGTGCTGACTCGTTGGCCGGCGTGGCCGCATCGAACGCCAGCACGGCGTATGAATACCGGGTCGCCGCAGAGAGCCCCGTGTCGGTGAACGACGTGCCGGGCACCGTCGCAACGGCCGTCGCTCCGCCGTTGCGGAACACGCGATACCCTGCCACGCCGCTGCCGGCGTCGGACGACGCCTGCCAGCTCACGACGATCTGTGTGCTGGACGCGGCGCTTGCAGCCAGGCCCTGCGGCACCGTGGGCGGTGTCACATCGGCAGGTGGCTGCGGTGTTCCCCCGCCGCCGCCGGAGCCGCCGCCCCCGCAACCCACCAGCAATGACGCGCAGATCGCCAGGATCGCCCAACCCGATCCGCGCCTGTGTGTGGAAGTGCCACGCGTGCGTCCCATGCGGGGAGTATCCCAGCGTTGGACCCATGCGCGCGAGAGACGCCGGTCCCAGTACCACACAGTCGGTGCGCGGATTGGTACCCGCGAGCGCGCGTTGCACGGCGTCCGCATCCTGGATCGTCAGCCGCTCGTGATTGAGCAGCATCTCAACCGCGGCCAGCTGCGCCGCACCTCGGCCGGCACGCAGATCTGCTCCTGCGCCGTGACTCTGGACTGTATGCTGCTCATGGCGATACATGACCCCGGTAATGGCTTTGGGTCAACCCGACCTGCTGCGCTGCAGTGCGCATCCCGTCCGGTATCGCGGTCCGCCGTGCGGATTGGCACCGCCAAGCTGCGCCGTCGGTCACAGAATGAACATGCCGCGCCCGCAACGATTGTCCGGAGCTGGAACTCGCGCTAAGTATCCACGGCAACCTGACGTCGATGAACCGGCTACGCGAGGGCACGCCCGTGGCATTTGTGATCTTCTCGGTCGGTCCCGTAACGCGCTCGACGCTGCGAACCGTCGACGCGCGGCCACTCATCACCGCTGCGTCCCTTGCCCTGCTGCTGCTGATGTCGGCCTGCTATGCACTCGGCTACCGTGCAGCGCAAGTCGCACCGGCGGTGCCACCGCTCGCCCGCCCGGCGTCTCGGCTCGATCTCAATCATCCCGAGGGCCGCGCACTGATCGATCGGATCGGAGCCCTGTCCGGCCGGTTGACGCGGGTGGAAAGCGAAGCCGCGACACTGGCACGGCGTCTCGGCGTGGCCCGGCCAACGGACGCGCGACCGGTTGCGCGGACCCCGCACCCTGACGATTCCCTGCCGCGCGGCGGTCCGTTCATTCCACTCCATCACGATTACGCGTCGCCGGGCGCAGGCGACCATGGTCACGGTGATCTCCGCACGGGTCTGTCACGACTCGAGGATGAACTCGCGCGGCTCGAAGGCGCGGTGACGCACCTGTCCGACCTGACCGTCGCGCACGATCTCGCGAGCATGGCGTTCCCGAGCCGCTGGCCCGTCCGGACGGGCTCGACCAGCTCGGGCTTCGGCACTCGTCGCGATCCGTTCACCGGCCGACCGGCCCGACACGAAGGCCTCGATTTCCCGGCGCCGGCAGGCACGCCGATTTTCGCCAGCGCCGGCGGGCGGGTCATCGTCGCAGGAGCGGACGGCGCCTATGGCAACGCCGTCGTGATCGATCACGGCAACGGCCTCGCGACGCTGTACGGCCACGCATCCCGGGTCCTGGTCCGCGCGGGCGATCTCGTGATGCCACGGCAGGCAATTGCGGAAGTGGGTTCGACGGGCCGCTCGACCGGCGCGCACCTGCACTTCGAAGTGATTCGACGCGGCATCCGTGTGGAGCCCCGGGACTACCTGGCGCGCGCGGACGCCTCGACTGGACGCCCATGAGATCGCTCGCGGGTTCCGCCACGCGACACCTGTCGTCCGCCCGCCTCGAGCTGGCTTCGACCCGGCGCCTGCGCACGGGCCTGCACGCACTTGTTGTCGTCGCGCTGCTCGCGCTGTCGGTAGTGCTCGCATTGCGTCACTACACGGACGGCGGCAAGCCGCTGCCGCGCCTGAGCGAGTTCCAGGCCCGGAACGCCGCCCTCGAGACGCAACTCGCCAGCCTTCGCGCGGAACTCGCCATCGAGCGCGCCACGCGCTCCTCGCTCGACCAGCAGGTCGCGTCGTTGAACGAGCGCATCGCGGAGCTGCGCAGCCAGATCGATTTCCTCGACGCGCAGCGCGGCCGGCCACGCGCGCCGCAATAGATCTTCCACGGACATTTCACGGAGTGCGATCGATGTTTCGCCGCAGAACCGACCTGCCGATTGACGTCACCCGGCTCTCCAGCCTGATCGGCGCCGGCGTCGAGATCGCAGGCGACGTGCTCATCACCGATGGAGTGCGCATCGACGGAAAAGTGGAAGGAATCGTCCAGTGCAAGGACGATGCGCGCGGCCTGCTCGTGCTGAGCGAGTCAGGCACGATCGTCGGCGGCGCCAGGGTTCACGATGCCGTGATCAACGGCACGGTCCGCGGCGACCTCCAGGTCGAGAACTTCCTCGAGCTCCAGGCCGGCGCGCGCGTGACCGGAAACATCCGCTACCGTCAGTTGCGCATCGAATGCGGCGCCACGGTGGACGGCAAGCTCGAGCACATGGCCGATGGCACAGCGACCAGCGCGGTCTCTTCCGGCAACGTCGTGACGCTGACACGGGCGCATGCACTCACCGGCAGCGAGCACGAGAGCACCGGCTGACGCGGCGTCGGTGCACGCTAAGAAGTCGACAGGGCATCTGGACTCTCGCGCGAGTTGCACGCACAATGCGCACGCGCGCTTGACCTTATCGTGCGCGATCGCTCCGCCGCGTCGTCCACCTCACCCAGTTCTCGGGTCTAGTCCAACGGCGCGGCGGGGCGATGTCTCCCCGCCTACCTGGCCGCCTCGATCGCGGCATCCGAGTCGATCACCAGCAGCCGGTCATCCGGCTCGATCACGAGCGCGGGGTCCTGCCAGCAGCCGATGCGCCGGCCGTCGCGGCGGATCTCCACGACCAGCGAACCCACCATGTCGCGTGTCGCACGTCCGATCTCGGCCGGCACCGGGTCGCGTTCGTGCAGCTGGAATCCACCACGAAACGTCAGTGCCTCGGCGATGAAGTCGACGGTGGCGTTGCTCGTGACGGCATCCGCCATCAGGTAGCCGCCGAAGCGCGGCGGGGAGACGATCACGTCGGCCCCGCTCGAGCGCGCGAGCTTGACGTTCTCCTGCTCGCCGACCCGCGCGACCACGCGCACCCGCTTCGCGATCTCCCGGATCGTCAGCACGATCAGCACCATCGTGTCGTCGCGGCCGACGCTCACGATCACCGAGCTCGCCCGGTCGACGGCCGCGACCTTCAGCAGTTCCTCGCTGGAGGCGTCGCCGTGCATGCCGATGAAGCCCCGGTCCGCGGCTCGCTGCACCTCGTTCGCGTCCGGGTCGATCACCACCACCTGTTCGGGCTTCCACCCCCGCAGCAGCAGCTCGGACGCGGCAATCGAGCCGCTGTGGCCAAAGCCGCACAGGACCACGTGGCCCTGCAGCTCTCTCTGCAGTCGCGTCATGCGCCATTCCTCGATCAGACGCTGGAAGACCAGCTGGTATGCGGTGCCCAGGAACACGAACCAGACGAAGATGCGCACCGGGGTCACGAAGAAGGCGTCGATCAGCCGCGCCGCGTCGGACACCGGGACGATGTCGCCGTAGCCGACGGTCGTGATCGTGATCATCGTGAAATAGATGACGTCGGTCACCGAGACGTCGCCGTCGATATTGTCCTGCAGCCCGCTGCGGTCGAGCAGGAAGACCGCGAACACCGCCGACATCAGCAGCAGCACGAGTACCGCCCGCATCGCGAGCTCGACCTCGGGAGGGGCGGCAGACTTGCGGAACAGGATCGGCGCGGCCGGACCGCCACGCTCGAGACGCAGGCGACGCAGTGTCCGGCGCATGCGGCCGAACACCGTCGGGTCCTGCTGTGGTCGGTTGCCGCGCGCTCCGTTCACGCGCGCGACTATAGCTCAGGGGACCGTTGCCCCGGAGGCGACGGTCGCTGTCAGCGCACCGCCATCGGCTCGATTTCGTAGCCGATCACTTCGCGGGTGACGGGATCGAAAATGGGCTTGCCGCAGTTGAAGCGCCCGGTGAGCCGCGCCTGTCGCATCAGGGCCGTATCGGCCAGCACGTCCCGCAGCTCCATGGGCCCCTCGGCATCGCGCACCAGCGCCGTTACCGGCTGCGCCGATCCTTCACGGGCCTGGCCCGGGTCGGGAAAAAGCAACGCGATAACTTCCGAAGACATCTGGTCGCACCTGTACGGGACAGCCCCGTGGACCCGAAGCAAGTCCCGTGCCACGTCGACTATCCCCCCGAATCATGTACTTATGGTTCAATGCGCCGCGTTTGCAGGTGACACAATGCGTCAGTCGGCGCCATAACGGGTAGATCGATGACACAAGGCACGCCCCTACCGGAGATCATTGCGCACCGCGGCAATGCGGCCGAGTTCCCGGAGAACACGCTGCAGGCCCTCTGCTCCGCCGTCGACCTGGGCGTCAAGCACGTCGAGTTCGACGTGCACCTGACGGCCGACAAGGTGCCGGTGGTATTCCATGATTCCGACCTCGAGCGCGTCGCGGACCGCGCCGACGTCGTGCACGAAATGACGTGGGCCCGGTTCGCGGAGACTCCGGTGGGCGAGATCAAGCGCTTCGGGCGCCGTTTCGCATTTACGTATCCGCCGTCGCTCGCGCAGGTCGTGGACGCGATGACCGGATGGGAAGGCGTCACGGCGTTCGTCGAAGTGAAGCGCGGCAGCTTGCGCAGGTTCGGTCGCGAAATCGTCCTGCGCCGGGTGGCCGAGGTGCTGAAGCCGGTGATGAACCGCTGCGTGCTGATCTCGTTCGACCTGCCGAGCCTCAAGGTGCTGCGCATGATGACGGGCGCGCGCATCGGCTGGGTCATTTCCGAATACACGGATGAGACGCGCGCCGAGGCCGCTGCGCTTGCGCCCGAATTCATGTTCGCCAACCTCGAGCGCCTGCCGACCGGCGATGAGCCTCTCTGGCCCGGGCCCTGGGCCTGGGCCCTCTACGAAGTGCGGGATGCGAAGACCGCCGGCGAGTGCCAGCAGCGCGGCGCGCGCTATGTCGAGACGATGGCGGTGCGCGTACTGCAGCAAGCTTACGAGGAGAGCCGTCGGCAGTGGTGAGAGAGGCGGCGCCCGGCCTGGTCCTGGCGCTCGACCAGGGTGGCCACGGCAGCCGCGCGGTGCTGTTCGACTCCTCCGGTTGTGAACTGGCCGCGGCTCACGTCCCGGTCGCGACGACACGCGACGGCGAGGACATCGTCGAGCAGGGCGCCGACGAGCTCGTGCGGTCCCTGCAGGTCGCGGCCCGCGACGCCTGTGAGTCGGAGGTGGCTCGCCATCAGGCCGTCGTTGCCGCGGGCCTCGCCACCCAACGGTCGACAGTCGTCTGCTGGGAACGCTCGACCGGCCGGGCGCTCACCGCGGCGATCTCCTGGCAGGATCGACGCAACGCCGCGTGGCTCGAACGGTTGCGCCCCCATGCCGCGGCGATTCGGGACATGACCGGACTCGTGCTGTCGGCGCACTACGGGGCGAGCAAGCTGCGCTGGTGCCTGGACCACGTTCCGGCCGTGCAGCGCGCGGCGCGGGCGCACGATCTCGCGGCCGGGCCGTTGTCGAGCTTCCTGCTGGCGCGGCTGCTCGACGAACGGCCGGTCGTGGCCGACCCGGCGAACGCGTCGCGCACACTGCTGTTCGACCCCGCCGCGCTCGACTGGTCGCCGGAACTGCTGGACGCGTTCGACGTGGACGCAGGCCAGCTGCCCCGCTGCGTACCGACCCGTCACCCGTTCGGACACATGACGGTCGCAGCACGGCGGATTCCGCTGACCGCCTGCAGCGGCGACCAGTCCGCGGCAGCGTTCGCGTTCGGCTCGCCACGACGCTCGGTCGCACTCGTGAATGTCGGTACCGGTGCATTCGTGCAGCGCGCGGCCGATGCCCGCATGCCGCTGCCCGACGGGTTACTGCGCAGCGTGCTCCGGTCAGACGAGTCCGGGGCCGCGACGTACAGCCATGAAGGCACGGTCAACGGGGCAGGCAGCGCGATCGACTGGCTGCGCGACCGAGTCGCGGTCGACGTCGAGCGCGCGTTGTCATCGCTCGAGGTCGCAGCCGGGGCGCAGGTGCCGCTGTTCATGAACGGAGTCGGAGGACTCGGCGCACCGTTCTGGGACCCCGACTTTCCTGCGGAATTCGTCGGCAGCGGTGACGACCTGCGGCAGCTCGTCGCCGTGGTCGAGAGCATCGCGTTCCTGCTCGCCATGAACCTGGAGAGAATGCAGCAGGCCGCGCCTCTCGATCGCATTTTCATCTCGGGCGGGCTGTCGCGCGTGGACTACCTCTGTCGCGCGCTCGCCGACGTGAGTGGATTGCCGGTCGATCGGTACGCCGTACGGGAAGCGACGGCACGTGGCATCGCGTTTCTCGCCGCCGGCGAGCCGCGGACTTGGTCGGCACCTTCGATCGAGCAGACGTTCGCTCCTTCAAGCAACGTCCGACTCGCGGAGCGCTTCGTAGCCTGGCGGCGCGAGATGGGCCAGCGCGGCGCGCGGTAGCGCTTGGCCCACGCGGTCGCGCAACCGGGCCGCCAGGGCGCGAGGTCTTGGGGAATCGGGCCGCTCCATGTCGAGCGCCGCCGCGACGTCGCTGACCCGAGGCCGGATCCATCGCAATGACCAGCAACTGAGACGTTGCCTCGGGTCCGACGGCGCAAGGGTCGCCGAAAAGCGGGAAATGAAATTAGGTGCCTGGCACCGAATTTCATTTCCCGCTTTTCGATGCGCGCGAGACCTGGAGCGGCCCGATTCCCCAAGACCTCGCGCCTTGGCGGTATGCGTTCGCAAGCCCGTGGGCTACGCGCTCCCGAGCGTCGCCAGCACCTCTCGCTCGATCCACGTGCTGCCGCGACGCGCGTCGTAGTAGCCGCAGTGCCCGCCGAACGTCGTGCGCGTCACCTCGAGTGCGGCCGGCCGCGCGATGCGATCGAGGTCCTCGGCGGGAATGATCGGGTCATCGGCCGCCGAGATGATCCGCGTCGGGTGCACGATCGAGCCAAGCGCCTCGCCGACGATCGCATAGCCGCGCAGGTACACCGGCAACGAAGGATAGCCGCCGTACTCGCGGACGAGGTGGTCCGTCATGTCCGTGAGATTGTCGAGTTTCTGCACCGGAGCGAGGTCGTACAGGTGGGGCCACGCGCCCTGCTTCTTGCGCAGCGACCGGTGCCATTTCCATACGAAGTACTTGCGATACAGCGCCCAGCCGCTCTCGAGCCTGACCAGCGTGTGCTGCGGATCGAGCACCGGGCACACGGCGATGACACGCTCGAGATCGATGCCGGCATCGCGCGCGCGGGCGGCGACGCGCAAGAAGAAATTGCCCCCCAGCGAGAACCCGGCGAGGTTAAGGCCACGTCCCGGGTTCAGCTCCTGCAGGCGTTTCACTGCGCCGACCACCTCCTGGATCCGACACGAGTGGAAGATCTCAGGGTTCAGGTGGTGGCTGTCGCCGTGATCGCGCAGGTTCAGGCGCACGACGTCGAAGCCGTGATCGAGCAGCAGTTGTCCGAGCGACAGGATGTACAGCGAACTCGAGCTGCCCTCCCAGCCGTGAAGCAGCACGACCAGCCTCGAGGCCGCGGGGCGCCCGAGGCTCTGCTGCGTCGCGTGGTGCGCGAGCAGCTGCACGCCGTCGCCGCAATCGAGCAGCAGCGATTGCGACGCGCGGATCAACGTTCGACAACGACGCTCGACGCCGGGGCGGCGGAACGGCAGGCT
Source organism: uncultured Gammaproteobacteria bacterium (assembly GCA_963696545.1). Taxonomy (GTDB): domain Bacteria; phylum Pseudomonadota; class Gammaproteobacteria; order Steroidobacterales; family Steroidobacteraceae; genus RPQJ01. The sequence goes on along the minus strand of CAVOKQ010000008.1, from coordinate 262,600 downwards.
CGGGAACACCGACTGCGCGTGCCGGTTGGTCAGCCAGGCGGGCGGCCGGAAATCGCCGCCGGCCCGATTCGTTCCCGGCGAACTCACGGGTGCCGGGGCTCCCACGCGCGCCCGCGCGTCATCACGATCGGCGTGGAATCCGGCAGTGACTCGATGAAGCGCGGACCGACGATCTGCGAGGGCGTGCGATATCCCGCGATGGCGGGGCCGGCGAGCAGGCGCTCGAGCACGCCGAGCGCCGCGTGCACCGTGAATTCGTAGAGGTTTCCGACCCGGATGCGCGCGGTCACGAGATCGCCGCTCGGCGCCTGCACTTCGCCCCACACGAACGTCGGCAAGCGCGCGCGCGCCTCGCGGTCCGGACCGACCGTCCTCGCGCTGGCACGTGACTTCAGGAAAGACTGCACCGGCCCGAGCCGCAGCAGCGGCGCGACGTACTTGAGACGTCGCAGCGCCGCGAGCTGCTTCTGCGGCATCGGCACGTAGACCTCGATGTTCGCAATGCCGGTCGTGTGGAACGCCGTGCTGACGTCGCCCCACGGGATCGTCGTCGCCTGCTTCACGCCGTCGCCGAAGTCGATATCACGCACGCGAAAGGCATGCTCGACCGTCACTAGACGACCGGAACTCCTGATGCGGCCGCCGCGAGGCAGGCCTTCGATCGTCGAGCGCATGGTGCCGGCGCTGATGCCGGAGCGCGAATCGAACCCGAGCGCGAGGTACGTGGCGTCTGGCAGCGCCTCATGCAGCGCCGCAGCCACGCAGTCAGTGGCGACGACGTCGAAGCCGACGCCCGGACACAGCGTGACGCCCGTATTGCGCGCGTCCGGGTCGAGTGCCTTCGCCGCCTCGAACACGTCGATCTCGCCGGTGACGTCGAGATAGTGTGTGCCCGCGGTGAAACACGCGCGCGTCATCGGCGCGGCCGTGCTGGAAAACGGCCCGGCACAATGCAGCACGGCATCGATGCCGGTGAGCATGCGTGCGAGTGCCGGGGAATCGCCAAGGTCCGCGATCCGGGCCTCGCAGTTCAGCTCCGATGCGAGCCGCTGGACGGCGTCGGCGCTGCGGCCCGCAAGCACCGGCGCAAGACCGCGACGCACGGCCTCACGGGCAATGAGCTCACCCGTGTAACCGTTCGCGCCGTAGACAAGGAAGCGGCGCATCACTCCGCGGGCACGACGCGGAATTCGACACGATTGTTCTGTGCCGCGACGGTGTTCCACGCACCTGCGGTGCTGCCCTCGGCCTGCTCCGGGTACTCGACCGGACTGCGACGTCCCGCATTCGCAGTCTCGACGACGATGGCGCCCCCGCTCCGCTGCCGCAGCGAAGCCGCGAAGTTCGCGAAGTCGACCGACTGCCGCTGCGCCGGTGAGAGCGAGTCGTCGAACGGGTTGCCGACGAGCTCGCATTTCTGGAAAGGAACGGTCGGATCGGCCACCGAGAACCCATCGGCCGGGCTGCCCGTGAGGCAGAAATCCCCGACATAGGATTCGACAACTATGCGGCCGCGGAACTTCTGCGGGTCGAGCCGTGCGGCGACGCTGCGCAGACGCTCGAGCCTCGTGCCGGCGAACGGCGCCTCGCCGTATGGAACGTACTCGACCACGGCCGGCGTTGCCGCAGGCACTGTAGCCGGCGTCCCGGTAGCCGAGGCGGACGGGGCGAGAACCACGCCTGCCGCCGAAGCGGCGGCCGGGGAGACATACGCGACCGGAGGCGGGATTGCCGACACCGCCTTGCCGAGCTGGCCGACCTCGGCCTGCAGCTTCGTCAGCTGCTGCCCGACCGCGCGGTTCTCCTCCAGCGTCTTCCAGTACAGCGCGCCGAGTACCGCGGCCGGAATCACTGCCAGCAGCGCAGTGAGCAGCACCGGCCACCACTGGCGCGGCGGTGGCTCGACGGGCAACTGCTCGACGATCGTCGTCGCCGGCGCCTTCGGCGCGCTCTCCTTCATCTCGGTGACGAGCCTGCGGGCGAACGCCTCGAACGTCGCGAGCATGAACCGACGCTGCTCGGCCAGCTGGTCCTTCACCAGCTGCTGGACCGACTGGCGCAGGCTCGCCTGCAACTCCGAGATCGCGATCGGCGGGGCGGCCCAGCCACCCGTGGCTGCGACCGACGAGTCCACTGGCGCCGCGCCGGCCGGCGCCTGTGCAGGCCCGGGCAGGGCGACGTCGAAAGCCGCCGGCATGGCTGCGACCGCAGCACCCATCCCGGCTGCTTGCCGCTCGAACAGCGCCGATCGCCCCTGACGACGGTCGGGCAGCAGGTGCAGCTGGTAGAGCACGCGGGAAACGTCCACCGGCCGGACTGTCTTGGGCAACACGCCGATGGCCCCGAGCGCCCGGGCCTGGCTCACGTACAACTCGCCTTCCTGCGACGTGTACATCATCAGCGGGATCGTGGCGGTCTGGGCGTCGCTCTTGATCGCCTGCACGGCCTGGAAACCGTCCATGCCGGGCATCAGGTGATCCATGAAGATCACGTCCGGCCGGTTCTGCTGCAGGTACTCGAGCGCCTGCTCCGCCGACTCCGCCGTGTCGACCGCCATCCCGTGCTGTTCGAGCATCCGGCTCAGGATCACCCGGGCCGAACGCGAATCATCCACGATCAGGGCCCGTTTGCCCGTCGTCATTCCCTGCACCCTCAGGAGGGCGGCCGGACGGCCGCCGCGAGTACCATCTTTCTACCTTGAACCGGCCTGCAAGCCAATCCCGGCAAACGCCTCTGGTCCCGCGCGGGGCCGGGCGTATGCTTGGCTGCGCGGTATTAGAAGGAAAACGGAGGCATCCAATGCCCTATTCGACCTCAGACATCAGAAACATCGCATTCGTGGGCCAAGCCGGCGCGGGCAAGACGCTTCTGGCCGAAGCCTTGCTCGCGCAAGCAGGTGCGATCAAGGCCAAGGGCTCACTGGCGCGCGGCACGACCGTGTGCGACTTCGACCCACAGGAGAAGGCCCTGCTCCACTCGCTCGACGCCGCAATCTGCGGCTTCGAGTCCCAGGGCAAGCGCGTGAACATGCTCGACACGCCGGGGTATCCGGACTTCCTCGGCCGCAGCCTCTGCGCGCTGGAAGCCGTCGAGACGGCCGTACTCGTCGTGAGCGCGGTCAACGGTGTCGAGCCGATGACCCAGCGCATGATGGAGTTCAGCAGGGCGCGTGGGCTTTGCAGGCTGATCGTCGTGAACAAGATCGACAGCCGTGAAGCGCGTACCGAGGAGGTGCTCGAGGAAATCCGCGAGGCCTTCGGCAGGGCGTGCCTGCCGCTGAACCTGCCCGCGGACAACGGCGCGGCGGTCGTCGACTGTTTCTTCCAGGCGAAGGGCAAGCCAACGGACTTCTCCAGCGCCGAGGCGGCGCACACCCAGATCATCGACCAGGTGGTCGAGGTCGACGAGCAGCTGATGGCGTTGTACCTCGAGCAGGGCGAGGAGATATCTCCGGAGCAGCTGCACGACCCGTTCGAGAAAGCGCTGCGCGAGGATCACCTGGTACCGATCTGCTTCTGTTCCGCCGAGACCGGCGTGGGCATCCCCGAGCTGATCCAGGTACTGCTGAAGCTCGCGCCGAACCCGGCCGAAGGCAACCCCCCGCCGTTCCTGAAGGGCGAGGGCCCGGATGCCGCGCGCGTGAGCGTCGATCCGGATCCGGCGAAGCACGTCATCGCGCACGTCTTCAAGGTCACGATCGACCCGTTCGTCGGCAAGCTCGGCATCTTCCGTGTCCACCAGGGTACCGTGAAGGCGGGAGCGCAGCTGTTCGTCGGCGATGCCCGCAAGCCGATCAAGATCGCGCATCTCTACCAGTTGCAGGGCAAGGACCACGTCGAGGTGTCGCAGGCGATACCCGGCGACATCTGCGCCGTGCCGAAGATCGACGAGCTGCACTTCGACGCGGTGCTGCACGACTCACACGACGAGGACCATCACCACCTGAAGTCGGTGAACTTCCCGCCGCCGATGCTCGGCGTCGCGATCCGGGCCGAGAAGCGTGGCGAGGAGCAGAAGCTGTCGGAGTCGCTGCACCGGATGGTGGCCGAGGACCCGTGCGTGCGCGTCGACCTGCACACGGCGCAGAACGAGACCGTGCTGTATGGACTCGGCGACCTGCACCTGCGCGTGATGCTGCAGCGGATGACCGAGCGCTACGGCGTGGCCGTCAAGACGAGCCCGCCGAGCGTTCCGTACCGCGAGACGATCACGCGTCCGGCCGAGGGCCATCACCGCCACAAGAAGCAGACCGGCGGCGCCGGCCAGTTCGGCGAAGTGTACCTGCGCGTCGAACCGCTGCCCCGCGGGTCGGGCTTCGAGTTCGTCGATGACGTGGTGGGCGGAGCGATTCCCGGCCAGTTCATCCCGGCCGTCGAGAAAGGCGTGCGGCAGGTGCTGGCGGACGGCGCAGTCGCCGGCTTCGAGCTGCAGGACGTGCGCGTCAGTGTGTACGACGGCAAGCACCATGCGGTGGACTCGAAGGAGATCGCGTTCGTCGCTGCGGGCAAGAAGGCCTTCATCACGGCGATCAAGGAAGCGGCGCCGATCGTGCTCGAGCCGATCGTGCGCGTGGAGATCAGCACGCCCGCGGGTTCGATCGGCGACGTGACCAGCGACCTGTCGACGCGACGGGCGCGCATCAGCGGACAGGACACGCTGCCGGGCGGCCGGGCGCAGATCTCGGCGCTGGTGCCGCTCGCGGAACTGCAGGACTACCTGTCGCGGCTCAAGGCGATCACCGGCGGCGAAGGCAGCTACACGATGGACCTGAGCCACTACGACCCGGTCCCTGCGCGCAAGCAGCAGGAACTGGTGTCGGCGTTCAAGCCGCAGGAAGAAGCAGAGTAAGACCAGCGGGTAATGATCAGGCGGCAGGGGGTAGTGAAAGAGGCGCGCCGCAGCTGCCGCCGCTCCTTCACCGCCCCTTACCCCCTAGTCACTACCCCCTTCTCTCCCGCGCCATGACGCGTGCCGCCGCGCCAGCGGCTTGTACAGGAGCCCGCGCTTCACGCTCGCGAGGACGCGGGCCACGACGCGCCGCTGCGGCGCCGGCAGCCGCGCACGCAGCCGCGCCACATCCTCGTCTAGGCCCGGACCATATGCCGCTACCTGCCGGGGGTAGATGGTCTCCTTCACGTGGCGGTAGAGCTTCGCGTCCTCCGCGTGGTGCGCGCGAATCAGGTCGACGATGCGTGGATCGCCGAGCAGACGTTTGCGGATCGAACTCTTCGCCGCCACGTTGCGCGCCCGGTACTCGATGTCGAAGTCCGGGTCCGCCGCCCAGCGCTTCAGCATCACGAGCGATTCATCGAAGCGCTCCTGCAGCCCGACGAAGCCTATGCGACGCTCGACGGCCTCGATGGCCCGTTCGGCGCTGGGCTCGATCGCCCACGGGTCCGGGGCCGTGTGGGTGCGGCTCAGGAATCGTACCTGGTAGTTCGCGAACCGTGCGAGCCACGGCTCGAAATCCGCGGTCTCGTCCTTGTTGCGCCGGTACTGGTAGTGCGAGATGCAGCGCTCGACCGGGTCGCGCAGGAAGGCGAAGTACCGGATCGAGTCGCAGGCCTCCGCGAGGTTGCTGAGCGGCACCACGTTGTGGCCGGCGATGCTGCGCAGGCGCGGATAGAAGCGTCGCGCGAACCGGAGGTCGTCGGCGGTGGCCACGCCTTTCACCTGGAGGTCGCAGTGACGCCCCGGGAAGGACTGCCGGAGGATGTCGCACATCGTCTGGCCGCCCGTCTTCATGACGTGGATGCTGGCGATGAGGTCGGTGCGAGTCCCCATCCGGATGGATCCTGCGGCGACTCAGCCGAACGGACGCGGCAACGGCGCTGACGTGTAGCCGTAGAACGGATCGAGCTCGCCGTCGATGCGGCGATTGAGCCAGGCGATGTCCTCGGGCGCCAGGTATTCGGCAAACCCCCCAACCCTGCCCTTGCGGGTCTTGAAAGATTCCGGATCACCCTGGCGCCCGGCCGCGAGCGACGATCCGTCCGCAGGCTTCGAGGCTTCCCGTTTCCGCATCGACTCGAACGTGCCGTGCTCCACTGCGTGCTGCAGCGTCGACGGCTGCACGCCCGTCAACCCGACGAAATTCGCGATGCGGTTCAGCTCCGCTGCAGCATCGCGTCGCAGGTCCTCGTAGCGCACCAGCATGAACTCCCTGGGCACGTGCCGCTGCGCGGCCCAGACGTTGTAGTAACGCAGCATCCCGTCGAACGATCCCCTCGGCCAGCGGATGTATCCCGAGATGTCGCCTTCGTAACGGTTCTCGCGGCGCGTCACCTGGAAGTAATTCGAAACGGCGAGATCGCGCAAGTCACGGGCCAGCAGGATCACGCGGCAGCCCGCGTATTCGCTCTTGTCCGCCGAAATCTCTGCGGCGGTCTTCTTCTGCGGCAGGCCGTCGTGCTTGGCACCGAACACCGGTACCCCGGGGTAGCGGGGATAGTCGTCATCGCCGACTTCGCCGACCGCGAGGTCCTCCCGTCCGAAGTGCGCTGCGAACATGCCTGCCAGCATCACGCGCAACCACGTCCGGCCGGCCTTCGGGTAGGACAGCAGGAACACGTCCGCCTGCCGCGGACGCATCCAGCGCCGGTATGCGGTCACAACGGGCAGGCGCTCGAGTCGCGCACGCAACAGGAACATCGCCGGCGGGTCGACCAGGAACAATCTTCGGCGCGTCATGCTCAATCCTTCGGCAGCTTTAGTTCGAGACCCAGCGACTGGCGGATGCGCCGGCGCAGCAGTCGCAGGCGGCTGCTCTCACGCGTGGGATTGGAGTGTGGCCACGGCTGCCGTGGCACGGGTGCGTCGAGGAATGCGCAGAGCTTGTCCCAGCCCGGATCGCGCGTCGGATCGAGCACCAGGAACTGATCGTTCCGTCCTGCGAAGTGCTCGAGGATCTCCGCGTTGTGCCGCCGGTAGATCTCGAGCCACGCCTGCCGGCTCTCTGCATCGTTGGACGGATCGGCATGCTTGCCGAACATCCACACCATCATCGGCCGGATCCTGCGGCCCCGGAAGAACTTCACGGAGCTCTCGATCCACGACGCCTCGTCGCGCATCGTCAGTATGTACCGTGCGTTCGGGAACAGCTGGTAGATCTCACGCCAGATCCACATGTACGGGGCATCCGTGAAGGCGTCGAACAGGTCGAATGCCGGCAGCCGGTAGTCGCCCGCGGCAATCTGCTTCAGCAGCGTCTCGCCGTCGTCCGCGCCCGGGTAGCTGCCCGGCTTGTCGCCGTTGATCGTGGCGTAGCCGAGGATGCGCAGCGCATCGTACAGGCTCGTGGTGCCCGTCTTGTAGAAGCCGATGCAGAAGATCTTGCCGTCGTATTGCGCCATATCCGACCTGCACGCCATTATGAGTCCCCACGGCGGGGCGTGATGCACGCTGCGCGGACAGGAGCGGCGCCTGCCGATTGCCGCGGTTCACGCTTTGGGCCTTTGCGAATATTCTATCGAGGCGACGCGCCGCGTGCCTGTTCTTTGTCGATGAAAAAGCCTACCCCGCCTCATCCAGGTTCGTGAACACGACATGTGCGGCATCGCAGGACTGATCGGTGACAGGGCAGACGCCGCCACGCTGCAGCGCATGGCGGAGTCACAGCGACACCGGGGACCGGACGACGTCGGACTCTGGTCCGACGGCACCGCGTGTCTCGGACACACGCGACTGTCGATTCTCGATCTCTCGCCCGCCGGGCACCAGCCGATGGAGCTCGGCCCGCTGGTGGTCGTCTACAACGGCGAGATCTTCAACTACCGCCAGCTGCGCAGAAAACTGCCCGGCCCGTTCGTATCGAACTCCGACACCGAGGTCCTGCTGCACCTGTACCGTGAATTCGGCGATCGCTGCGTCGACCACCTGCAGGGCATGTTCGCTTTCGCGATCTGGGATCGCAGCCGGCGCAGGCTCTTTGCAGCGCGCGACCGGCTCGGCATCAAGCCATTTTATTACGCTGCACGCGCGGGCTCGTTCGCGCTCGCATCCGAGCTCGGCGCGCTGACTCTCGCGACTCCCGGGACGGTCGACCGCAGCGCAATCGTCGATTACCTCACCTACGGTTACGTGCCGTCGCCGAAGACGATCTACGCAGGGATCCACAAGTTGCCGCCCGCGCACACGCTGGTGCTCGAGGACGGCAGGGTGACGCTCCAGCGCTACTGGAGCACGCCGGTCGACGTAACGATCACCGACATGCCGACCGCCATCGAGCGCCTCGACGGACTGCTGCGGGAGATCGTGCCGTCGCAGCTGGTGTCCGACGTGCCGATCGGGGTCTTCCTCAGCGGCGGCATGGATTCGGCGACGACGACCTACTATGCGGGCAAGGTCAGCACGTTCACGCTGGGATTCGACCAGCGAGCCAAGTCGGAGGCCGATGCTGCACGCAGCGCAGCTATCCATCTCGGCACCGACCACCATGAAATGATCGCGAGCTCCGGGGACCTGCGAACCGCCGTGGACACGGTTGCGCGCTGCTTCGGCGAGCCGTTCGGGGACAACGCGGCGTGGGCGAGCTACCTCGTCTCGAGGCTGGCCCGGGAACGCGTCACCGTGGCGCTCAGCGGCGAAGGTGGTGACGAGTTGTTCGGGGGCTATGAGCGCTACTGGAAGCTGCAGCGTGAGAACGTCAGTGCGCTGGAGCGGGCTCTGTGGGGATCGTCAGTCCCGTAAGCCGGTTCGGGCGCTCGCTGTTCCGCCGGACCGCGACTGGAGTGGTTGCAGCCGCGTCGCGCGGCAATGGACTCGTCGGTCCGGCGCTGGACGCGATTCTCGACCCGGCGCTGATCGACCCTGAATACGACCGGCTTTGGTCGTACCGCGAGTACTGGAGGGAAGACTTGCCCCCTACGCTGCGGCTGCGCTGGCTCGACATCAACACGACCCTGCCCGATGGGCTGCTGACCAAGGTCGACCGGACCAGCATGGCGCATGGCCTCGAGGTCCGGCCGCCGCTGCTCGACCATCGGCTGGTGGAATTCGCGTTCAGCCTGGGCCCGGACCTGCTGGTGGATGCGGCCGCGGGGCGCGGGAAGCTCGTGCTGCGCGAGCTGATGCAGGACCGGCTGCCGCCTGGACACCTCGATCGTCCGAAGCAGGGTTTCGGATTGCCGGTGCGACGTTGGCTCGCGCAGGATCCGGGCTTCGTCGCCGATGCATCGCGCACGCTGATGGATGCACGGATCCTGCGCCGCCCCGTGGGACATCGCTTCGATCGCACGTGGCTGCTGCTCGTGCTGGCGAGGTGGTTGCAGCTGAACACCTGATCCGCGCGGCCATGGCCGCCGCGCGCTCGCCGCGCCACTCAGCCGTGTCCGCCAGCGAGATCCTGGATTTCGCTCGCGAGCGACAGGAGCTCGCGCTGAGCCGATCCGCGCTGCTTGTCAGTGAGGCTCGCATCGAGGTCGGCGAGCAGCCCGACGAGTGCCGTACGACGGCCCTCCACGGCCGCACGGTACTCGGGCGTCCACAGTTCGTCCGGCCGGGCGATGAGCTGGGTCATCCGCTGCTCGAAGCGCGCGCCGCCAGAATTTCGCTCCGCGAGTGCGGCGCCCAGCGCCTCGCGCCAGATCCGACGGTTGTCGCGCCACTCGCGCATCATCGGTCGTGCGCGGGCCGCGTAGTCGCTCACCATGGCGCGCTGGCCGGCCGTGAGCGGACCCGTGAAACGCTCGAGCGCGCGCCTGACCGACTTCTCGCGCCGGGTCCGCTGCTCGTCCGGCGTGCGCTCCGCGAATTCGCGCCAGGTCTCCTCGTCCTGCTTCTCGAGATTGCCGAGCAGCTCGTCCACCTGCAGGTCGGTCAGCGTACTGGCAACGGCGATGTAACCCGGCGCCGCCTGCGCAAAGATGTCGCGCCAGTATTCCTCGGTCTGGCGTGTCGCACGGAGCCACTCCGTGCCATCGACGCCCTCCTCGATCGAGCCGGCAAGGCCGCGCAGGAACGATGCGTACTTCCCGAGCTCCGAGGAACGGTGCCACTCGAGGTTCGCGGACAGGGCGCGCGACAGTTGCTGCGACTGGACGTCGTCGAGGCTGACGAGATCCTGGAAGTAGTACGCCGCGAGCGTGTCGAGGCGCGGATAGATGAGCGTTGCGCCGCAGCCCGCGAGCAGCCCGAGCACGATGCACGCGAACAGCGCGCGCCACGCTCTCGCAATGTTCCAGCCGGATGGCATTGTAGATGCAAACGACATGCGTGCGCGGACTCTATGCGGCGCCCTGCGGGCTGCCAAGCGCTTCGACCAGCTCGGGCCCCTGGTTTCGGGCGTCGTTGACGCGGCGGCTCACCGGTCGCGCTTCGAGGCCGCCCGCCTGCCACGGCACCAGCAGCCAGCCGAGTCGCCCCGCGTCGTAGTTGCGGGGGTCGAGCCACTCTGCGTGGGCCTCAAGCGGAACGATCACGGGCATCCGGTCGTGGACGTGAGCCACCTCGAGGGCAGGGGCCGTCGTCACGATGCAGCAGGACTGGAGCGGCTCGCCGCTGGCAGGGTCGCGCCACGACTCCCACAGCCCGGCCATGCCGAACGGCTGCCCGCTGCCGAAAGTGATGAAATAGGGCTGCTTCACGGCGCCGCTGCGCTGCCACTCATAGTAGCCGTCCGCGATCACGAGGCAGCGCCGGCGCTTGTAGGCGTTGCGGAACGACGGCTTCTCGCCGAGGGTCTCGGCGCGCGCGTTGATCATGCGGGCCCCGATGGATTTCTCCTTCGCCCAGGACGGCACCAGGCCCCAGTAGAGCATCGCGAGCCCGCGGCCGCCCTGCTCGTCCGCACGCACCGTCGCGATGTACTGCGTCGGCGCGATGTTGTAGCGAGGCTCGACCTCCGGCGCATCTGCGACGCCGAACAGCCGGGTCACGGCTTCGTGGGGGGAATAGAAGGCGAAGCGGCCGCACATCGGACGTGACCCGCTACTCCCGCGTCCCCGTGCCCTTTTCCATCAGCCACACGCTCAGCGCGAACAGCGCGACCACCGCCGCCAGCATGATGCCGAACGCGAGCCAGACGTTGACGTCGGACACGCCGAGGAAGCCGTGACGGAACGCGTTCACCATGTACAGGATCGGGTTCGCGTGCGAGGCGGTCTGCGCCCACTCCGGCAGCATCCTGATGGAGTAGAACACGCCGCCGAGGTACGTGAGCGGCGTCAGGATGAACGTCGGGATGAAGGAGATCTGGTCGAAGTTCTTCGCGAACACCGCGTTGACGAACCCGCCGAGCGCGAAGACCAGCGACGCGAGCAGCACCGCGCTCACGACCACCAGCGGGTGCTCGACGTGCAGGTGCGTGAAGAACAGCGCGATCACCGTCACCACGAGCCCGACGAGCAGGCCGCGCAGCACGCCGCCGGCGACGTACCCGAGCACGATCAGCGAGTTCGGCAGCGGGGACACCAGCAGTTCCTCGATGTGCCTGCCGAATTTCGCGCCGAAGAAAGACGACACCACGTTGCCGTAGCTGTTGGTGATCACCGACATCATGATCAGCCCGGGCGCAATGTACTGCATGTACGTGAAGCCGCCCATGTCGCCGATGCGCCGGCCGATCAGGCTGCCGAAGATCAGGAAGTAGAGCGTCGCCGTGATCGCCGGCGGCACCAGCGTCTGTCCCCAGATGCGGACGATCCTACTGAACTCGCGGATCACGATCGTGCGGAAGCCGACCCAGCGGCGTTCGCCGGCGGCGCTCGGGGCGCTGTTCACCTCAGCGTGCGTCGCGCCGGTCATGCGGAGGCCGCCGGCTTCGCCGCACCGGTCGCGGCATCGCGGCCATCGACCAGGCGCAGGAACAGCTCCTCGAGCCGGTTGGCCTTGTTGCGCATGCTGACGATCTCGATGCCGCGCGCGGACAGCGCGGCAAAGACGTCGTTCAGGTTCTGCTGCTTCGTCACCTCGACCTCGAGCGAGCCGTCCTCGGCCATCTTGAACGAATACCCGGGCAGTTCCGGCAGTGATGCGACCGGATGCCGCGGATTCAGCACGAACACCTCGCTGTGCAGCTTGCGCAGCACGGTCGACATGCGATCGTGCTCGATGATGCGGCCCTCGTCGATGATCGCGATGTTGCGGCAGAGGCTCTCGGCCTCCTCGAGGTAGTGCGTGGTCAGGATGATGGTCGTGCCGTCCTCGTTGATCTGGCGCAGGAACTCCCACATCGAGCGGCGCACCTCGATGTCGACGCCCGCGGTCGGCTCGTCGAGGATCAGCAGTCGCGGCTCGTGCACCAGCGCACGCGCGATCATCAGCCGGCGCTTCATGCCGCCGGAGAGCGTGCGCGATACCGCGTCGCGCTTGTCCCAGAGCTGCAGCTTCACGAGCCAGAGCTCGACCCGTTCCTTCGCGAGACGGCGCGGGATGCCATAGAAGCCCGCCTGGTTCACCAGGATCGTCGAGACCTTCTCGAACTGGTTGAAGTTGATCTCCTGCGGCACGAGGCCGAGGCAGGCCTTGGCCTCCTCGAGGTCGGTGTCGATGTCGTGGCCGAACACGCTGACGGTGCCCGAGGTCTTGGTGACCAGCGACGACACGATGCCGATCGCCGTGGTCTTGCCCGCGCCATTCGGGCCGAGCAGCGCGAAGAAGTCGCCCTGGTCCACGTCGAGATCGATGCCCTTCAGGGCCTGCACGCCCGTCTTGTAGGTCTTGCTGAGCTTGCGCAGCGACAGGGCTTTCATGGGACCGGGGGGCGGCAACGGCGGGAGCGCAGCGTAATGCCCCGGGCGGTGCTTCACAAGAAACACCGGGCCAGGCACCGGCCACGGCGAGGCACGGTTCGAGCGTGACCTCGCCCTGGTTACGTCAACGCGGCGCCGGATGCCTCGGCAGCGGCAAAGGTGGCGCGACGAAGCCGTCGAGGTCCGGTCCCAGCAGGCAGATCCCGAAGCAGTGGGCCCGTTGCTGCGAGGTCGACGAACACCTGCGGGCCGCGCCGCGCAGCATGACCCAGAAACGCGGCTGCTCCGGCCACCTCGGGTGGATCACGTCCGGGCAGGCGGCGAGCTGCGCCACTTCGGACTGGCACATCTCGTTCAGGCGCAGCTCGGCGGCTGGCGACAGCCCGAGCGCGATGCGTGCGGCGAGCGGCGCGGTGTCCGCGAGGCGCAGTGCGACGAACAGCGCCGAGTGTGCAAAGGCCTGGCATCGACCCTGCCACGGCTCACTGGACGCGATCCCTGCAGCTGCGTCCTCGACCCGGGACGGCATCGGACGACTGTCCGCGATCGGCGCCGGCAGCCGTATCCCGAACAGGGCAAATGGGCACGAGGCCATGCGTCCGAGTGTCGCCGCATCGATGCCGAGCAGACCGGCCCGGACCGGGCCAGACCAGGCAAAGCGCGGGTCCTGCGCCAGCTCAGCGTGCAGTCCGAGCTCGAGAAACTGGCGATTAAGGTCGGTCAGGTCGCGGCGGATGGAGGGGGTCAGGACGCCGCCGCGGGCGAGCAGATCGGGGCCTGGACTGTTGTAGCCAGTGGGTTCCATTTGGGTCTCCTGCCAAATATGGTCCAAATAGACCACATATGGTTATAGACTTCCATATGTGGTCTTGTTGGACCATATATGGCGGGAAGACACAAAAACAGGGGAAAGCCATGCGCATCACTGACTGCCGCTATGACCGCGACCGCCAGCGGCTGACGGTCGCCTATCGCTTGATTGCCCACGGAGTCCGGACCCAGATCGTCCGTCACTGCACCGGGCTCTCCGGGGACCGCATACGCAAGCTGCACCGCGACTACCTGCAGGGCTCACCGGGACCCCACACCCCGCGCAAGCGGGGGAAGTCGCCCCGCCAGATGTCGTTCTTCCGCAAGTCCGTCGACCACGAGATCCAGGCGGCCACGCTCGGCTGCATGCTGTGCTGCTGCGGGCTGATCAGCCATCCGCCGCGGCTGCCCGGCCCGGCGATCGGGCACGTGTCACGCTTCTGCGACGTCTACGACACCTTCCTGTGCGTCTGCCCGGACACTCCGATCACGTGTGAGCACGCCTGGTTCCTCGGCCAGGTGCTGTCGAGCCGCGACGAGTACGTGCTCGCAAGCTGCCCTGATTGCCACGCCACGTGGATCCGGGACACGCTCGACGTGCTGCCCTACAACTGCGCGACCTGCCGCACCGAGCACCCGAGCGAATCGACGGACGAGGATTGCTAGACTGCAGCCCCGCTCCGGAGTCTCGATCCTTGCGCGCACCGAACGTCTTCGCCGGCCCCTACCTCGAGCGAGCCGCACACCTGCGCAAGGACGCGGCATTCGTCGACAACGGGCTGCGCGATCCGCTGAGCCTGCTGGTGCCGGTATGGGAAACGCGGAGCCTGCTGCTCCGTGCGGAGCAGGGCTGGTCCGCCGGCCTGGTCGAAGCGCACGAGGAACTCCGGGCCTCGATCCGGGACGAGGACCTCGTGATGCTCGGCCATTTTCGCGGCCGGCTGTGCTTCGCGGCCGACGTGCGCGGCGCGGTGCCGCCGTCCAGCCTGCCCGCCGGCATGTCGTTCGAGGACCTCAGGCTCGCGGGCGGGCAGATCCCGTCCGACGAAGCGGGGCTGCTCGCTTACGCACGGGCGATGGTGCTCTGGCGGCGCCGTCACAGGCATTGCGGCGCCTGCGGGGCGCCAACCGCGAGCGCAAGCGCGGGGCACGTGATGAAGTGCACCAGCACGGCCTGCGGCGAGGAGCACTTTCCGCGACTCGATCCCGCAATCATCGTGCTCGTCACCGACGGCGAGCGGGCGCTGCTTGGTCGCCAGGCTGCCTGGCCCGCCGGCCGCTACTCCACGATCGCAGGATTCGTCGAGCCCGGTGAGAGCCTCGAGGACGCGGTCGTGCGCGAGGTACTCGAGGAGACCGGCGTGACCGTGGTCGAAGCCGACTACCACTCTTCGCAGCCGTGGCCGTTCCCGTCGTCGCTGATGATCGGATTCACGGCCGTCGCCGCGCCCGGCGCCGTGGCGCGCGCCGACGAAGAACTCGAGGACGTACGCTGGTTCACCCGCGAGGAGATCGCGTCCGGTTTCCCTGGACTGCCCCCGCCGCAGTCGGTGTCGTTCCGGCTCATCGAGGACTGGTACGACTCGGGATCGAGCCTGCCGCTGCGGCTGACGCCCGGCGTGAAATTCTGGGGCCAGCGGCCGCGCTGAACGGGCGACCGGGAACTCGTGTCGCTGGAGATCGTCTTCGTGCTCGTGGCAGCCTTCGGCGCGGGCGTGGTCGACGCGATGGCCGGCGGCGGCGGACTGATCCAGCTACCCGCGCTGTTCGCGGCCTTCCCGACGACCCCGCACCCGACCCTGCTCGGCACAGGCAAGCTCGCAGGCCTCGCCGGCACGACCAGCGCCGCCGCGCGCTTCATCCGGCACGTCCGGCTCGACTGGCGGCTGGTGCTGCCGGCGGCCGCGGGCGCGTTCGTCGCCGCGCTGGCCGGTGCCTGGATCGCGACGGGCATTTCGCCCGCGAAATTCCGCGCGCTGGTACCGTTCCTGCTGGCGGGCGTGCTGCTCTACACGCTGCTGCACAAGGACTTCGGCCGCGTGCACCAGCCGCGCTGGCAGGGCCGGCACGGCAGCGCGCTCGCCGCGGCCGGTGCCGGAGCCATCGGGCTTTACGACGGGTTCTTCGGCCCCGGCACCGGCAGCTTCCTCGTGTTCCTGTTCGTGCGCGTCTTCGGGCTCGACTTCCTGCACGCCTCGGCGTCGGCCAAGATCGTGAACGCCGCAGCGAACCTCGCGGCGATCCTGCTATTCGGCCTCACGGGCCAGGTCTTCTGGCTGCTCGGGCTCGCGATGGCCGTCTGCAACGTGGCCGGCGCCCAGGTCGGCAGCCACCTCGCGATCCGGCACGGCAGCGGGTTCGTGCGCAGTGTCTTCATCGCAGTGGTGTCCTGCCTGATCGCAAAGACCGCCTGGGACGCGCTGCATCTCTCATTCTGAATTGTCTGCGACGGCCGGATGCGGCAGGATCACCGCGCCCGGCCGCAAGGTCCCCGTGTCGAGACCCATCAATGGAACTGTCGTTCGAATCACTGCTGAGCGTCGCGCTCGGCATCGGCCTTGCGGCGGCGACGGGCTTCCGCATCTTCGTACCGCTGCTGGTCGCGGGCATCGCCGCACGCTCGGGGTTCCTGCCGTTGACCGACGGGTTCAACTGGCTGTCGAGCACGCCGGCGCTGTTGATGCTCGGCACGGCTGCCGTCTTCGAGGTGCTCGCGTACTACATCCCGGGTGTCGATCACGTGCTCGACGTGATCGCGAGCCCGGCCGCGGTCGGTGCCGGAGTCGTGGCGAGCGCGTCGGTGATGGCCGACATCCCGCCGGCGGTGATGTGGCCGGTGGCGATCATCGCGGGAGGAGGCATAGCGGGACTTACCAAGGGCAGCACCGCGCTGCTGCGCGCCAAGTCCGGCGTGATGACCGCGGGACTCGCGAACCCAGTGGTCGCGACCGTCGAGACGGTTGGCGCGACCGGCATCGCAGTTCTCGCCGTGGTCGTACCGCTCGCCTGCCTCGCGGGGATCGTTGCGCTGCTGTACTGGGCCACGAAGAAGGCCGGCAGGCTGCTGTTCGGCCGGAATCGCAGCACCGAGGCGTCGCAGCCCTGACGCCGCGGTTCCGCGGCCTGCCGACACGGGTGCGCCGCTTACAATAGCCGCCATGTGCCTGCTCGTGCTCGCCTGGATGACGCATCCGCGCTACCGCCTGGTGGTTGCGGCGAACCGCGACGAGTTCCACGACCGGCCGGCCGCCCCGCTCGCCTGGTGGAGCGAGGACGGTCGCGTGCTCGCAGGCCGTGACCTCCGTGCCGGGGGCACGTGGATGGGCGTGACGCGCTCCGGCCGCTTCGGCGTCGTGACGAACTTCCGGGAACTCGAGGCACCCACGGTCGCCGATGCGCCATCACGCGGCCGCCTCGTGCCGGACTTCCTTGCAGGCGCCGATCGGCCGGCCGCCTTCGTCGATCGCCTGGACGGAGCTGCGGCTCGCTTCGCAGGATTCAACCTGCTCGTGGGCGACGCACGGGAACTGCACTATTTTTCGAACCGCGGCAGCGGTGGCGAGCGTGCTCTCGAGCCGGGCGTTTACGGACTCAGCAATGACCGGCTCGATACGCCCTGGCCCAAGCTCGTGAAGACTCGCGAACGATTCGCGGCCGCGCTGGACCAGCGCGACCTCGGGACCGGGGCGTTGTTCGAATTGCTTGACGACCGCGAGCCCGCTGCAGGCGACCCCGTTCCCGACAGCGGCCTGCCGCCCGAGTGGGAACGCGCGCTGTCAGCGCCGTTCGTGCTGAACGAGCGCTACGGCACGCGCTGCTCGACGGTCGTGCTCGCCGGACACGATGGCCGCACGGTCACTGCAGAGAGGCGCTTCGATTCCGCCGGCCGCCAGACCGGCGCGACGCGGCTCGAGTTCGCCGGCGACCCGACGCCCGCATGAGCCGGTTGCATGCAACGCTGGTGGGCAGGCGCGGCGCGCGATTGCTGGCGTGGATCGCGCTGCTTGCCTTGTCGAGCGCGTCGGCCGCAGTGCTCGGCCCGCCGGACAAGGTCCGCATCGAGGTGGACGGCGTCGATCGTGCGATGGCGGACAACGTCCGCTCGTACCTTTCGCTGTCCCGGTACACGCAACGTACGGACCTCACGGACGGACAGGTGCGCCGCCTCGCCGACCGGGCCGTCGACGAAGCGGCGGACGCGCTGCGTCCTTACGGCTACTACGATCCGCAGGTCCGCAGCCGCACGACCCGCGACGACGGCAACTGGATCGTGCGCCTGAAGATCAAGGCCGGCGAGCCCGTGCTGATGCGCGAAGTGCAAATCGAGGTTGTCGGCCAGGGCCAGACTGATCCGGACATCGAGGGCGTGCTGTCCGGCACGCAGCTGCGGCCGGGCTCGCGGCTCGACCATCCCACGTACGAGAAGCTCAAGACCGACCTCGTGCGCACCGCACTCGCTCGCGGCTTCCTCGACGCGAAGCTGACGCGCCACGAACTGCAGGTGGACCCGCCGAAGCTCGTCGCCGACGCGTTCCTGACGCTCGACACCGGCGGCCGCTACGAGTTCGGCAAGGTGACGATCGAGCAGGACGCGATCGATCCGCGGCTGCTGCAGGGCTTCATCAGGTTCACCGAGGGCCAGCCGTTCTCCGGCGAGCGCATCCGCGGCACGCAGTTCGCGCTCGAGGACAGCTACTACTTCTCGAACGTCACGGTGACGCCCGGCGAGCGCGACCCGGCGACGCTCACGGTGCCGATCACGATCCACGCCGATCGCATCAAGCGCGACCGCTACAGCGCGAGCGTGGGCTTCGGCACCGACACCGGGCCGCGCGGCCAGTTCAGCTGGGACCGGCGCCTGGTGAACGACTCCGGCCATCGCTTTCGGCTCGAGTCGACGGTGTCGAGCGTGCTGCAGGAAGGCGTGGCGCGCTACATCATCCCGGTCGGCGACCCGACGCTCGAGAAACTCGAGTTCTCCGCCGGTTACATCAACGAGCAGCTGGGCGGACTCACCAGCGAGCGCTGGGAGCTCGTCGGCGGCCTGACGCAGGCGTTCGGCCGCTGGCAGCGCGTGCTGTTCCTCAAGCTCAACCAGGAAATCACGCGGTTCCCCGGGCCCGACGACGAGCGGTCGCTGCTGCTGATCCCGGGCATCAGCATCGCGAGCCTGCCGCCCAACTTCCTGACTGGCTGGGTGCGCGACGCGGCCTACTATTTTGAGATGACCGGCAGCCCGGCCTCGCTCGGCTCGGACGCCTCGTACCTGCGCTTCTACGCACGCGGCGAAAAGATCTGGACTATCCGCGACGGCCCCTGGTACGTGCGACTGCGCGGCGAGATCGGCACCAGCTGGATCGACGACTTCTCACAGCTGCCCGGGTCGCAGCGCTTCTTCACTGGCGGCGACAACAGCGTGCGCGGCTTCGCGCTCGATTCGCTGAGCCCGAAGGACCCGAACGCTCCCGCCGGCAGCGGCAACAAGGGCGTCGGCGGCGAGCACATGCTGGTGGGCAGCATCCAGTTCGAGCGTGACCTGCCGAAGGACCTGCGCGGCGCGGTGTTCTTCGACACCGGCAATGCGTTCGACGACTGGAACACGCCGCTCGAGTACTCGGTCGGCGTCGGCATACGCTACCGTCTGCCGATGCTGATGCTCGGGTTCGACGTGGCCCAGGCGCTGTCCGAGCCGGGCAAGAGCCCGCGGCTGCACCTCAGCATCACGCAGGTGCTGTGATGAAGTGGATGTGGCGCGGTCTGCTGTTGCTGCTTGTGGCGATCGTGGCGGGCTCCGCGCTCATTGCGCATCGGCTGCTCTATACGCCGCAGGGTCTGGATTTCGCGTTGTCGCTGCTGAAGTA
The DNA here is from genome assembly GCA_963696545.1 of uncultured Gammaproteobacteria bacterium. GTDB lineage: Bacteria > Pseudomonadota > Gammaproteobacteria > Steroidobacterales > Steroidobacteraceae > RPQJ01. The sequence goes on along the minus strand of CAVOKQ010000008.1, from coordinate 243,240 downwards.
CGTGAAGTCGGCGCAGATCGAGGTCATCGGCGCGCGCGGCACGATCGCGGGCGACCTGTACTTCAGGTCGCGTCGTCGTGGACCACGCCGCGGTACGCGTGGTCGCGGACGAGGTGCAGGGGAAGCTCACGATCGGGGGCCTGCTCGGCGGACGCATCACCGTCGAGGGCGCCAGTATCGGTCGCGCCGAGGTCACGCTGAAAAATCGCCCGCCGCAACCGGACTCGTTGACCCACTTCCTGCCGGCGGGGCTGAGCCTGTCCGCGCCCGGCGTCGTCGTGCAGAAGGTCGGCGTCACGCTGCTGAACGGCTACCGAATGCACGCCGAGCGTGTGCAGGGCGACCTGCGCATGACGCGCTGGCGCATCGACGTGGACCCGTTCGTGATGGAGGATCCAGCTGGCCGCATCGACGGCAAGGTATTTCTCCGCGCGACATTGCCGCTCGGGCTGCGAGGCGAAGCATCGGGCGAGTGGCGCCTGCCCGACCAGCGCGACTACCGCTTCGCGGCCAGGGTGAACGGCAAGCTCGATCGTCTCGGCATCGACGCATCGATCACGAAGCCGGCGCGACTCGCGTTTTCCGGCACGGGCCTCGACCTGAACCACGAGGCACGCGCGGTCGGCACGCTGCGCGCAATCGAATTCGACGGCTCGCCGTGGGTACCGCCGCACAGGCTGCCGAGCCTGAGCGGTTCGCTCTCGGTCGACGCCCGGCACGACGGCATCGGCGTGAGCGGCACGTTGACCTCGCCCCAGATCGGCGCCGAGCAGCTGCGAGTCCGCGGCTCGGGTCGCTATTCCGATTCCGTGATCGACATCGCGTCGCTCCGTGCGTGGATGCCGCGCTCGGAGCTCGTGCTCACGACGGCCGGCACCATCCGGATCGGCGGTGAGGCACCGCAGCTCGATCTCAAGGGCGAATGGTCGAAGTTCCGCTGGCCGCTGTCAGGCGAAGCCTTCGTGCAGAGCGCAGTCGGTCGCTACACGCTAGCGGGCGGCATGCCTTACGCGTTCGAGGTGAAGGCACAGGCACAGGGCCCGCAGATTCCCGCGGCAGACTTCACGGCGGCCGGCTCGATCAACCGCGAGCAGCTGCTGCTCGGGCGGTTCGACGGCACGACCCTGCGCGGCCAGCTGAGCGGGTCTGGCCGCGTGTCGTGGGTCGGCGACGAGCCGTGGCGCGCTCAGTTGAGCGGCCGTTCGCTCGACCTGTCGGCGTTGCGACCGGACCTGAGCGGACGAGTCGACGTAGTGGGCGACATCGATGGACGCGGCTTCAGGGCCGACGCGCCGTGGACCGCCCGGCTCACGAAGCTGTCCGGCACGATGTTCGGCAGGCCACTCACCGGCAGTGGCGAGATCACGCACAAGGCCGGTACCTACGACCTGAAGCGGATTCGGCTGGCAAACGCAGGTTCGCACGTGGACATCGACGGGCAGTGGGGCCCGAACGTCGACCTGAAGTGGAGTGCGGACCTCAAGTCACTGAGCCTGATCGACCCGTCGCTGCGCGGCGAGCTGCTGTCGTCGGGCATCGCGCGCGGTACCGCAGCACGACCGCAGATCCAGGCCGAGGCTCGCGTGCGCAACTTCCTTTACAAGGGGATTGCAGCCGACGCGATGGAGGCCGACCTGGACGTGGATCTCGCGGACCAGCGCGAGTCACGCATCGACTTGCGGGCCACCGCAGTGGAGGCGATGGCACAGCAGTACGAGAACGTGCGGCTGCAGGCGGACGGCAGGACTTCCGATCACGACATCAGGATCACCGCGACGTCGCGCGGCAATCCTGAGCATAGGCTCGCCGGATTCAAGGCGACGATCGAAGCGTCGGGCGCCGCCGACGTGGCCAGGCGCACCTGGACGGGCCAGCTGCTCGAGGCCGCGTTCGATTTCCCGGACGGCGGCGCGCGGCTCGTGCAGCCCGGCGCACTGGAACTCGGGCCGGCGCTGATCAAGACCGCGCCGCTGTGCCTCGCCACCGGCGACGCCCGGCTTTGCGCCGAGGCCGAATGGCACAGCTCGCCCGAGTCGTGGCGCGTGCTCTACAGCGCGCAGGACTGGCCGCTGCGCCGGCTGCTGACGACGCTGCTCGGCCGCCGCGATTTCGACGGCAAGCTGCAGCTGAGCGGCTGGGCCGAGCAGCAGCCGGGCCACGACTGGATCGGCGGCGCGGCGTTGCTGATCGACGACCCGACATTCGAAGTCCGCCGCAACAAGTCGCGCAAGGATGTCGTCAAGATCGGTGGCGGACGCGTGGACCTGTTCGCTGACGAGGACGAGATTCGCGCCACGGCGGACATGGATATGGCCGCCAGCACGGAGTTACGCGGCCAGCTCCGGGCCGACCGCGCGCGCGGACGGCCACTCGGCGACAGCCCGTTGAGCGGCGAAGTCCACGCACAGTCGTCAGTGCTCACCGCACTGCCCCTGTTCGTACCGGAGATCGATCGCTCGGAGGGACGGCTGGACGGGTCGGTGCGCGTGCATGGCACGCTCGGCGATCCGCAGATGGACGGAGAATTCCACGTGCGCGATGGCCGGTTCGACCTGTACCGGACCAACCTGTCGCTGACCGCGGCGACGCTCGACGGGCGGTTCTTCGGCGACACGCTCGAGTTCTCCGGCCACGCCACGTCGCGCAAGGGACCGCTCAACCTGAACGGCCGCTTCAGCTGGCCCGAAGGGGTCATGACCGGAAGCATGCGGCTCACCGGGGACAACCTGCTGGTCGCGGACACGCCCGAGTACCGCATCCAGGCGTCGCCGGACCTCACGATCATGGCCGATGGCGGCATGTACACGGTCACGGGCGAGGTGCTGATCCCCACGGCGAAGATCGCGACGAAGGACCTGAGCACCTCGGTGAGCACGTCTGACGACGAGCGCATCGTCGGCGGCGAAGTCGAGGAGACCGGACCGTCCACGCTGCAGCGGGTGCGCAGCAACATCCGCGTGCGGCTTGGCGACGACGTGCGCGTGGATACGTACGGGCTCAAGGCGCGGCTCGGCGGCGAAGTCGTCGTGAAGACCGAGCCCGGCGACCGCGCGCGCGGCGACGGTGCGATCAACGTAATCGAGGGCGAGTACAAGGCTTACGGCGTGTACGTGAAGATCACCAAGGGCGTGCTGAGCTACCGGGACGCGCCGCTCGCCGAGCCGACGCTCGACCTTATCGCCGAGCGCGAGATCAAGGATTCCGACATCAAGGTCGCGGTCAACGTGCGCGGCCAGCTCGACAACCCGTTCATCACGCTCACGTCCGAGCCGGCGATGCCGAACAACGAGGCGCTGTCTTACCTGCTGACCGGCCGCTCGATCAACACGCTGCAGTCGAGCGAGGTCGCCTCCGTGAACCGGGCGGCCGAGAGCCTGGCGATCAGCGGCGGGGGATTGCTGCTCGGGGGACTGGGCACGCGCCTCGGCCTCGACGAGGTGTCGGTCGAGAGCGCCGGCCAGGACGACACGCAGGTGGTGCTCGGCAAGTTCCTGTCGCCGAAGCTCTTCGTAAGCTATGGCATCTCGATCGCGGAGGCGATCAACACGGTCAAGCTCCGCTACACGCTGAACCCGCGCTGGTCGCTGAAGGCCGAGGCCGGGCTCGAGCAGAGCGCCGACGTCGAGTTCCGCATCGAGCGCTAGTCGAAGTCGGCCGGCATGGACCGTTCGCGAAAGTGCTCCTCCATGCGCAGCACCTGGCGGGGCGTGCAGCGGCCGGTCGACATCGGCGGCAGCGCGTCGGTCGGGAAGAATTCGACCGCGTCCGTCTCGTAGCTGCCGCGCAGCTCGCCGCCCTGGACGTCGCACAGGAAGAACGCCTTCCAGCTGTGGAACAGGGAGTCGCCGTGGCCATGCAGGTTGCGGTCGTACAGCGCGGCGAGCTTCGCCGCCCTGACGCGCAGCCCCGATTCCTGCAGCACCTCTTTCTCGACGGCTTGCGACGGGCTCTCGTTCACGTCGGCCCAGCCGCCCGGGAGCGTCCAGAGACCATCCGCCGACTCGCGCACCAGCAGCACCTTGCCATCGCGGAATACCGCTCCGCGCACCTCTACCTTCGGCGTGACATAGCCGCGCTCCGCCGACCAGTGCGCAAGCAATCCCTCGCGCAGCGACAGGCAATCACCGGCGAGCAGCTCGGCCGCGATGCGCTCGACTTCCTCGTAGCGCTCCCGGTCGTACTCATCGCGGCAGAAATGCAGGCCGGTGCGCGCGACGGCGTGCAGGCGGCGGGCGAGTTCGAGGCGGCGGTCGGTCATGTCAGGGTCCCTGGGTCTTGTCCCGCTCGATTCTCGCGCTTCGGCCGCGGCCGCGCTTGACTCCGCTTGCATAATTATGCACATTAGGACGGTTTTTATTCACCTCTGCGAGCCGCACGCCTTGGCCACCGACCTCAATGCCCAGATACTGCGACGGGACGCGATCGTGCGCATCCTGCGGCAGACTGCGGTCGGCCGGCAGGCGGAACTCGTGGACCTGCTGCATCGCGCGGGATTCGACGCGACGCAGTCGAGCGTGAGCCGCGACCTGCGCGAGCTCGGCGTCGTCAAGGGCGCCGACCGCTACCTGGTGCCCGCGTCCGAGGACGCGCTCACGCCGAGCCATTTCGAGGACGTGCGCGCCTTCGTGAAGGGCTATCGGGGCGCCGGCGCCACGCTCACGGTGCTTCGCACCACCGCCGGGGCCGCACAGAGCGTTGCGCTCGCGATCGACAAGGCGCACTGGCCCGAGATCGTCGGCACCATCGCCGGTGACGACACCATCTTCATCGCGACGGAGAGTGCCCGCGCCCAGCAGCGGCTGCACGATCACCTCCGTTCCACTTTCGGACGCTGAGACTCCCATGACCCAGACACCCGCGGGCGCCCAGCCCATCCTGCTCGCTTTCTCCGGTGGCCTCGACACCTCGTTCTGCGTGCCCTGGCTCGCGGAAACCTACGGCCGGCCGGTGGTGACACTGACCGTCGACACCGGCGGCATCGACGCCGCGGCGGCTCGCGTGCTCGAGCAGCGCTCGCGCGCGCTTGGTGCCGTGGCTCACCACCTCGTCGACGCGCGGCGTGCCTACTTCGACCAGGTGATCCGTTTCCTGATCATGGGCAACGTGCGTCGCGGCGGGCTGTATCCGCTGTGCGTCGGCGCCGAGCGCGTGCTGCAGGCGCAGACGGTCGCGCAGTGGGCTCGCAGGCTTGGCACCGACGTGGTCGGGCACGGATCGACCGCAGCGGGCAACGACCAGGTGCGCTTCGAGGTGGCGCTGCGCACGCTCGCACCTGGGCTCGAGATCCTCGCTCCGGTGCGCGACCGCGCGTTCAAGCGTCCCGAGCAACTCGAGTACCTCGAGTCGCGCCGGCTGCCCGTGCCGCCGTTCGGTGCCGCGTACTCGGTGAACCGCGGCCTGTGGGGCACGACGATCGGCGGCAAGGAAACGCTGACCTCCGACGGCTGCATCCCCGACAGCGCGTGGGTGCTGACCAGGGACGCGTTCACGCACCCGAAGGCGCCGGCGCGGCACACGATCGGATTCGAGGCCGGCATCCCCTGCTCGCTCGACGGCAAGGCGCTCGATCCGGTCAGCCTGATCGAGCAGCTGGAAGTCATCGGTGCGGGCTACGGCGTCGGGCGTGGCGTGCACCTCGGCGACACGATCATCGGCTTCAAGGGCCGCGTGGCGTTCGAGGCGCCGGCCGCGGAAGTCCTGCTGACGGCGCACCGCGAGCTCGAGAAACTCGTCTTGTCCGCGCGCCAGGCGCGTATGAAAGACACGCTCGCGGCCCCGTACGGCGACCTCGTCCACGAGGGCCAGCACCTCGACCCGGTCTGCCGCGACATCGAGACGTTCATGATCTCGTCGCAGCAACGCGTCACGGGAGAGGTGCACGTGCTGTTCCGGCCCGGCTCGGCTTTCGTCGAGGGAGTGTCCTCGCCGTTCTCGCTGATGAAGGCGTCGAAGGGCGCCTACGGCGAGTCCGCCGGCGAGTGGACCGCCGAGGACGCGCACGGCTTCTCGAAGATGCTGGCGCTGCCGGGCATCTTCTATACGCGGGCCGGCCTCCAGGCACGTGACCAGGAGTGACTTCGATGCAGATGCGTAACGTCGTCGTCGACAAGATCGCCTCGATCGCGCAGGCCTGCGGCCTGAGCCACGAGATCCGGATCGCCACCACCGACATCCCCTGCGAAGAGGGCGTCGTGCTCGTGGTCGAGATCCTGAACAACAAGTCGACCTACAACACGCTCGAGCTGACCAGCGGGCGCATGGCGAAGGTCTCGCGCGGCGACGTGATCGTCGGTGCGCTCGGCCACCGGCAGGCGCTGTTCGGCTACTCGGGCCACATCCCGGAGAAAGTTTCCGCCGGCGACGTGCTGCAGGTACTCAATATCGGCGGCGTGCTCGGCATCTGCGACTCGGTCAACCCGGACAAGGGCAAGCCGTTCGACTGCCGGGTGCTCGGCTGCGTGCTGCAGTTCCCGTTCCTTGGCGAGCGGATCGGCGTGCCGGCCAGGGTCGGACACCGCCGGCTCGACTACTCCGCTGCGCTCGATACGCACGGCATCCCGGTGGTCGCGCTCGCGGGCACGTGCATGGAGGCCGGCAAGACCGCCGCCGCCTGCGCGATCGTGAGCCGCATGAGGCACCGCGGGCTCGCCGTGCACGCGTTCAAGGCGACCGGCGTATCGCTGCGCCGCGACATCCTCGCGATGGAGGATTCCGGCGCGCGTCGCAGCATGATCTTCACGGATCTCGGTATCGTCACGACGACGGCGCACTCCGGCCCGGCACTGACGCGCACGATGCTGAGCGAGATGACGCAGGGACGGCCGGACGTGGTCGTGTTCGAGCTCGGCGACGGCATCCTTGGCGCATACGGCGTGGAGGCGATCCTGGCGGCAGAAGACATCCGCCGCGCGCTGTCGGCCGTCATCCTGTCGGCGAACGATCCGGTCGCCGCGTGGGGAGGCGTGAAGCTGCTGCGCGAGCGGTTCGAGATCGAGCCCTGCGCAGTCACCGGTCCCGCCACCGACAATGCCGTCGGCGTGAACATCATCGAGGAACAGATGGGCGTGCGCGCGGTGAATGCGATCACGGCCGGCGCGACGCTCGGTGACCACATCATCGACAGTCTCGGCCTCGGGGCACAGCTCGCGCGGGCGGCGGCCGAATGACCGCGCGAATCCCGGCCATCGTGCTCGGCGGCACCGGTTACGTGGCAGGCGAGTTGCTGCGCCTGCTGGCCGCGCATCCGTATCTCGATCTCGCCGCGGTCGCTTCCGACAGCCAGCCCGACGAGCCCGTGGCACAGTTCTTCCGGCACCTGCAGCCGGTCCTGCCGCATCTTCGTTTCGCAGGCCACGACGAGGTGCTCGAGTACGTGGCCGCGAACCCGGTGACCGCGGTCTTTTCGGCAGCACCGCACGGCGTATCGGCGGCGCTGGTCGACAAGCTGCTCTCCGCGGCTGAGGCGGCCGGCACCAACCCACGCGTGGTCGATATCTCGGCCGATTTCCGTTATTCGACCGCGGCCGCGTACGAGGCCGTCTACAAGCACGCGCACGGGGCGCCGGACCGCATCGCCGAGTTCACCTGCGCGGTGCCGGAGCACCTGAACGCGCTGCACACGCCGCACGTAGCGCACCCCGGCTGCTTCGCCACTGCGGTACTGCTCGCGAGCGTGCCACTGCTCTCGCTCGGGCTCGAATCGCCGCGGCTGTTCGTCACCGGCATCACCGGCAGCACTGGCTCGGGCCGGCAGCCGACCGCCGGGACGCATCATCCGCAGCGCCACGGCGACCTCTACGCCTACAGCGCGCTGTCGCATCGCCACACGCCCGAGGTCGCGGTGCTGGCGCGCGCAGCCACCGGAGTCGAGGCCGAATTCAATTTCGTGCCGCACTCCGGGCCGTTCGCGCGCGGCATCCACGTGACGGTGCAGGCCGTCGCGCGCGAACCGCTCACGAGCCACGAACTCACGGCTGCGCTGCGCGAGTACTACGACCAGTCGGTGTTCGTCCGCGTCGGTGGCGAACCGCCGCGCGTCAAGGACGTCGCGGCCAGCAACTTCGCGCAACTCGCCGGCGTCGCGCATGGCCGCAACGTCGCGGTGATGTGCGCCATCGACAACCTGACCAAGGGTGCGGCCGGTGGCGCCGTGCAGTGGATGAACCGCATGCTTGGTTACGAGGAGACGGCGGGCCTGATGCAGCCGGCGCCCGGATGGACGTGATGGCCGACCACCTCGCGCCGGTGTATGCGCAGTGGCCGCTCGACGTCGTGGGCGCGTCGGGCGTGCACCTGCAGACGCGCGACGGCCGCCGCATCCTCGACCTGTATGGCGGTCACGCGGTCGCGGCACTCGGCTACTCGCACCCGCGCTGGCTTGCGGCACTGGAGAAGCAGGCGAAGTCGCTGCTGTTCCAGAGCAATGCGGTGCCGCTCGAGGTGCGCTCGCGGGCAGCCATGCGGCTCGCGCATTTCGCGGGCCTCGGCCTCGATAGCGTGTTCTTCGTCAGCACCGGCGCGGAGGCGAACGAGAACGCGCTCAAGCTCGCGCTGAAGATCACGGGCCGTCGCAAGGTGGTCGCGGTCGAAGGCAGCTTCCATGGCCGCACCGCTGCCGCCGGAGCGGTCACCTGGGGCGCGATGAACAAGTGGTACGGCTTCCCGCAGGCACCGTTCGACGTCGAGTTCCTGCCGCGCGGCGACCTGGATGCGATCGGGCGCGTCGTCGGCACCGACACGGCCGCCGTCATCGTCGAGCCAGTTCAGGGCGTCGCCGGTGCCGTCGACCTTGGAGCCCCGTTCCTTGCTGCGCTCCGTGCACGCACCAGCGAGACCTGCGCAATGCTGATCTGCGACGAAGTGCAGTGCGGCATGGGCCGCACCGGTTTTCCGTTCGCGGCAAACCTGCACGGCATCGCGCCCGACATGATCACGACGGCGAAGGCGCTCGGCGCGGGCTTCCCGTGCTCCGCGCTGCTGATGGCCGATCACGTCGCGGCGCACCTGAAGACCGACGACCTCGGCACGACGTTCGGCGGCGGCCCGCTGGCCTGCGCGCTGATCGAGGCGGTCGTCGACATCATCGAGACCGAGGGGCTGCTCGCCAACGTGCGGCAGCGCGCGCAACAGCTGCGCGAGACGTGCGTCGTCGGTCCCGTCGAGTCAGTGCAGGGGGCTGGGCTGCTGGCCGGACTGCGCACACGGCGGCCGGCGAAGGACGTGCAGCGTGAACTGCTAGAGCGCGACATCCTGACCGGCACCAGCGCCGACCCGAACGTGGTTCGTGTGCTTGCCCCGTACGTACTCGAGCAACAGCACATTGCCCAGTTGCGCGACGCCCTCGCTTCTCTTCCCGCCTGACGCGGCGACGCCGTCTTCCACTATCCCCTGCTCACCAGTCACTGATCACTTCCCCATGCAGCGTTTCCTCGATCTCGCCGATTTCTCCCGCGACCAGGTGGCCGACCTGATCGCGCTCGCGGGCTGGCTGCAGCAGCATCCGGAACCGCATGCGCTCGCCGGGAAAATCCTCGGCCTGCTGTTCATGAACCCGTCGCTGCGCACTCTGTCGTCGTTCCAGGCCGGCATGAGCCGCCTCGGCGGCACGTCGTTCGTCGTGACGCCCGGCCAGGGGACGTGGCAAGTCGAGACCCGCACCGGTGCCGTGATGAACGCGGGTGCCGCGGAGCACGTTCGCGAGGCGATCCCGGTGCTGGCGTCATATTGCGACGCGCTCGGCATCCGGTCGTTCGCCGAGGGCAAGGATCTCGCGGCCGATATAGCCGAGACGCAGTTCCACCTGATGGCGAGCCTGTGCCCCAAGCCGTTCGTGAACATGGAATCGGCGATGAATCACCCGTGCCAGTCGCTCGCCGACTGGAAGACGATGGACGACATCAACGTCCCGCGTCGAGGCAAGTTCGTGCTGAGCTGGGTCCACCACCCGCGCGCGCTGCCGCTCGCCGTACCCGCCGCAACCGTGCACATGGCGGCGCAACGCGGCATGGAAGTCGTGGTGCTGCGGCCGGAGGGCTACGCGCTGCCGGACGCGATCATGGCAAAGGCGCGGGCGGCCGCTGCGGCATCGGGTGGCACGGTGAGCGAGACCACGGATCGCACAGCCGCGCTGTCGGGCGCCCACGTGCTCTATGCGAAGGAATGGGGATCGCCCGCGTGCTACGGCGACTCCGAAGCCGAATCGAAGCTGCGCTCGCCGCTCGCGGACTGGTGCGTGCGTGAAGCGTGGTTCGATCCCGCGCGCGCCGACTGTTCGTTTCTGCATTGCCTGCCGGTACGGCGCAACGTTGCCGTCGCAGACGAAGTGCTCGACGGACCACGCAGCCGCGTGATCCAGCAAGCCGCCAACCGCATGGTCGTGCAGATGGCCGTGCTCTACCGCCTACTGAAGGGGTGACTCAGACGATGATCGGACACAAGGGTGAACAGGCCGTGACCGTGCGCGCGCTCAGGGGCGCCGCGCCGTACATCCACATGTACAAGGGCAAGGTCTTCGTCATCAAGACGGGCGGCGGCGCGTTTCGCGACGCATCGACGATGAAGGCGTTCATGGAGCAGGTCGCGATCCTGCACCACCTCGGCATCCGCGTCGTGATGGTGCACGGCGGCGGTCCGCAGCTGGACGAGGTCACGAAACAGCTCGGCGTGGAGACCCGCATGGTGCAGGGCCGGCGCGTCACCGACGCAGCGGCGATCGACGCGACCAGCATGGTGCTGAACGGCCTGATCAACACGCGGCTGCTCGCGCTGTGCCGCGGCTTCGGCATCGCGGCCATCGGCGTCAGCGGCGTGGACTGCGGTCTCGTGACCGCGCATCGCCGCGCACCGGTCACGCTCGCGAGCGGCGAGGTCGTGGACTACGGCATGGTCGGCGACATCGACGCCGTCGACGCCTCTGTCATCACGCGGCTGCTCGACGCGGGGTTCCTGCCAGTCGTGAGCCCGCTGTCCGCCGACAGCTCGGGCCAGCTGCTGAACATCAACGCGGACACCGTCGCTGCGGCCATCGGCGGCGCCATGGTCGCGGAGAAGCTGATCCTGTGCACCGGCGCACCCGGCATCCTCGAGCGCCTCGATGATCCGCGCTCGTTGATTTCCTACACCGACGTCGCGGGACTGCGCCGCCTGCGCGAGGAAGGCGCGCTGTCGGACGGCATGCTGCCCAAGTCGAGCGCTATCGAGGCCGCGATCCGCGGCGGCGTGCGACGGGTGCACGTCATTTCGTACGCCGCTCCGGACGCGCTGCTGGCCGAGGTGTTCACCAACGAGGGCACGGGCACGCTCGTCGTCGCGGACACCAAGGCGTTGAGCCCCGCGGAGCAGGGCGCGGGCTGAGGAGATCCATCGTGAGCCGACTCTGGGACAAGGGTGCACCGCTCGACGAACGCGTGTTGCGCTTCACCGCGGGCGAGGACCATGCGCTCGACAACCGGCTGGTCGCGTACGACGTGCGGGCCTCGATCGCCCACGCCGAGATGCTGCACGAGGCCGAGTTGCTCGACCTCGAGTCGCTGCAGGCCATCCGCAACGGGCTGCGCGACATCGGCGCGGCGCACGCGCGCGGCGAATGGTCCGTGACGCTCGACCTCGAGGACGGGCAGACGGCGCTCGAGACGCTGCTGACGCGGAAGATCGGCTCGGCGGGCGAGCGCCTGCACGCGGGACGTTCGCGCAACGACCAGGTGCTCGTCGCGCTGCGGCTCTACCTGCGCGATGCAGTGGAATCGCTGGCCGATGACGCGCGCCGGGTAGCGCTGGCGCTCGAGTCGCTCGCCGTCGAGCAGGGACACATCGAGTTGCCCGGCTACACGCACATGCAGCAGGCGATGCCGAGCTCGGTCGCACTGTGGGCGCGCGGCTTCGCGGCGGAGATCCTGGACGACGTGGATGCGTTGCGTCACGCGCATCGCCGCATCCTGAAGAACCCGCTCGGCTCCGCCGCCGGCTACGGCACGCCCGGCCTGCCGGTCAGCCGCGAAGGGACGCGCACCAGGCTCGACCTACCGGAGAACCACGAGCCGGTGACCGCCGTGCAGCTCTCGCGCGGCAAGGCCGAGGCCGAAGTACTGTTCCAGGTCGCGCTGCTGATGCAGGACCTCGGTCGGCTCAGCTCGGACCTGCTGCTGTTCTACACGCGGGAGTTCGGCTTCGTGCGGCTTCCCGACGCGTTCACGACCGGCTCGTCGATCATGCCGCAGAAGCGCAACCCCGACGTGTTCGAGCTGGTGCGCGGACGGACGGCCACGGCGCACGCGTGCCTCACCGAGGTGCTCGGCATCACGGCGAAGCTGCCCTCCGGCTACCAGCGCGACCTGCAGCTGATCAAGGCGCCGCTGTTCCGCTCGCTCGACGTCTGCCACGAGTCGCTCGACATCATGGCGGCCGCGATTCCACAGCTCGAATTCGTACCGGAGCGCATCCGGCTCGACCCGGACATCCACGCGGCCACCAGGGCGAACGAACTCGTGGCGAAGGAAGGCATCCCGTTCCGCGAGGCGTATCGTAGGGTCGGCCGCAAGCTGCGCGGCGAATGAGCGGAGCGACCAATGCAGGACCTGCTGCTCGCACTGTTTTTCCTCGCCGCGATGCTCGGCGCGGCACTCGTCGGCATGAGCCTCCGCGCGCGCCTGCCCGCAGAGCACCAGGCGGACTCGTCGCGGGAAGCGGTGCTGCGGTCCCTTGGGTTCGTCGTGACGCTCACGGCGCTCGTCATCGGGTTCCTCGTCAGTTCGGCGAAAGCGTATTACGCCGAGGTTGAGCAGGAGCTCACGGAAATCTCTTCCGACGTCGCTGCGCTCGACCGGATCCTGGAGCACTCCGGCCCCCAGGCGGAACCGGCCCGATTGCTGCTGCGCCAACTCGTCGGCTCGGCCGTCGCGACCGTCTGGCCGAATCACGCGACGGCATTGCCGAAGCGCGACGGCGCCAAGGGGCTCGACGCCATGGACCGGCTGTCGGGCGCGATCGGCACCATGCCGGTCGCTGGCGCACAGGTTTCGGCACTGCAGGGCCAGGCGCTCAGCTACGTGCTCGCGATCGAGCGGTCCGGCTTCAAGCTGAAACGCCTGCAGGAGGCGCGTGCGCAGCGGCCACTGATGGCGATTGTCGTATCGTGGCTGGTCGTCATCTTCATGGGCTTCGGACTGCTGACTCCGGTCAACCGGACGACGGTCACGGCGACGGTCCTCGCGGGGCTCGCGGCCGCCGGAGCGCTGTTCCTGATCCTCGAGTTCTATTCGCCGGTTACCGGCATCATCAGCATCCCGCCGTCGACGCTGGAGAGTTCGGTCGAGGTCCAGGCCGCCCCCCTGGTCGCCACGGAGCCGCCGGCCGCTCGTTGACTTTGCCGCCGGCGCAGTCATCCTTCTCCGGCCGCGACCGCGCACAGGAGAACCGGATGTTCCGCCAGTCCCCGTTACGCTCGATGCTGATCGCACTCCTCGCACTGGCGCCGCTCGCGGCGGTCGCCGCACCCGACTACTCGCGGCTCGGCAAGGACCTGACACCGGTCGGCGCCGAGCGTGCCGGCAACGCGGACGGCACGATTCCCGCGTGGGATGGCGGCCTGACGAAGCCGCCGGCAGGCTGGACGCGCGACAAGGGCTACGCCGATCCGTTCCCGAACGACAAGCCGCTGTTCACGATCACCGGCGCCAACCATGCGCAGTACGAGTCGAAGCTTTCGGCCGGCGAGATCGCGCTGCTGAAGAAGTACCCGCAGTACAAGATCAACGTGTACACGACGCGGCGCACGGCTGCGCTGCCGAAGGAAGTGACGGACCGCGTGGCGGCGCGCGCAGGCAAGGTGAACCTGCAGGGCTTCGGGCTGAAGGACCTCGGCGGCTCGACGACACCGTTCCCGATTCCCGAGAACGGGTTGCAGGCCATCTGGAACCATCTCGTCCGCTACGTCGGTGGCGGCGCGATCCGCTCCGGCCACTCGTTCCCGGTCCGCGCGAGCGGCGACTACTACAAGATCGGCTTCACCTCGAAGCGCATCTACGCGGAGAACATCGAGGATCCGGAGCCGAACCGCCTCTTCTACGCGCTCGGTTACTTCACGGAGCCCGCGACGCTGAAGGGCACGATCTTCCTGGTGCACGAGCCGGTCGACCAGGTGGCGGAGAGTCGCTCGGCCTGGATCTACAATGCCGGGGCACGCAGGGTGCGCCGCGCGCCGGACCTCAACTACGACGGCGTCAACGACGGATCCGAGGGGATGCTGGTCACCGACCAGGTCGACGCCTACAACGGCGCGCCGGACCGTTACGACTGGAAACTGCTGGGCAAGAAGGAAATCTACGTCCCCTACAACGTCTACAAGCTGGGGGACAAGTCCATCAAGTACAAGGACATCATCGGCAAGGGCACGATCAACTCCGACCTGGTGCGCTACGAGCTGCACCGCGTCTGGGTCGTCGAAGGCACGCTGAAGCCGGGGGCGCGGCACATCTACGGCAAGCGCACGTTCTACCTCGACGAGGACAGCTGGAGCGTGCTGATGGAGGATGCCTACGACTTGCGCGGCGGCCTGTGGCGCGTCGCACTGCACGGACTGATCCAGTGCTACGACGCGCTGGTGCCGTGGTATCGCTTCGGCATCTACCACGACCTGCAGAACGGCGGCTACCTGACCGGCGGCTACGACAACGAGATCAGGGACACGATCCAGTTCGGCGTGAAGGGGAAGCTCGGCGATTTCCAGCCCGATGCGCTGCGACGCCTGGGCGGCACGCTCTAGTCGAGCCCGAGCGAGAACGCCGCCTCGATGTCCTGCTTCGAGTAGACCTTGAACGCGATCAGCGTCTCGGAGCTGACGATGCCCGGGAGCTTGCGCACCTGGTCGCTGATGACGCGAGCGAGGTCGTCGTTCTCACGCACGCGCACCAGCGCGACGAGATCGTACTGACCAGCGACGGAGAACACCTCGCTCACGCCCTCGAGCTCGGCCATCTGCTCCGCGAGCGCGGAAACCTTGTCGGTCTGGGCCTTGATCAGTACGACTGCGGTGACCATGCGACTGCTCCTGCGACGATACTGGCGCGGCAATGATTGATATTAGCCCGGCTGATCCGGCGGGGCGCTACAGGCTCACTCGGCATCTAGCTGCGCCTCGGGACGCGCCGCCGCGAACGCTGGCAGCGTGAGCAGGTAATCGGCCACCGCGACGATCCGCGGGAACGGCGCGAGGTCGGTGTGCACGCGCCGCGCATTGAAGACCTGCGGCAGCAGGAAGACGTCCGCCAGTGTCGGCGTGGACCCATAGCTGTGGCGACCATCGGTCGAGTAGCGCTCGATCCACTGCTCGACCGCCGTGAAACCGCTGGCGATCCAGTGGCGCGCCCAGCGGTTGACTCCTTCTTCGTCCTGGCCGAATTCACGCCGCAGGTGCTGCAGTACACGCAGGTTGTTGAGCGGATGGATGTCGCAGGCGACCGCGAGCGCCATCGCCCGGATGCGCGCACGATCGAGTGCGCTGCCCGGCAGCAGCGGCGGTTCCGGCCGGATCTCCTCGAGGTACTCGCAGATCGCGAGCGACTGCGATACGAATGCGCCGTCGTGCTCGAGCCCGGGCACGAGGCCCTGCGGATTGAGCGCGAGGTAGTCCGCCTTGCGCTGCTCGCCGCCGTCGCGCACCAGGTGCTTCGGCACGGACTCATACTCGAGTCCCTTCAGGTTCAGCGCGATGCGGACGCGGAACGCCGCGGAACTGCGCCAGTACGTGTAGAGCCTGAACGACATGGCCACTTCTCCCCCGCCGGCGCGGACTCAAACGATCGTCGTGCGCAGCGTCTCGAGCCCGTCGATGCCACCGACCAGGCTGTCACCGCGCTGCACCGGACCGACGCCGGCCGGCGTGCCGGTGAAGATCAGGTCGCCCGGCACGAGCTCGAACAACGTGGACAGCTCGGCGATGATCTCCGGAACGTTCCAGATCATCTCGGACAGGTCCGCCTGCTGCCTGCGCTCGCCGTTGACCTCGATCCAGATCAGGCCGCGCTCCGGGTGTCCCACCTCCGCGGCACGCCGGATCGCGGACACCGGTGCCGAGTGGTCGAAGCCCTTCGACACGTCCCACGGCTGCCCCTTCTCGCGAGCGGCGAACTGCAGGTCACGCCGCGTCAGGTCGTTGCCGACCGCGTAGCCGAATACGTGCGCGAGCGCGTTCGCGAGCGGGATGTCGCGTCCGCCCGTGCCGATCGCGACCACGAGCTCGATCTCGTGGTGCAGGTTCGTGGTGCGCGGCGGGTAAGTCACCGAGGCACCGTTCGGCACCACCGCATCTGCCGGCTTGCTGAAGAAGAACGGCGGCTCGCGCTCGGGATCCATGCCCATTTCGCGCGCGTGCGCCGCGTAGTTTCGGCCCACGCAGTAGACCCGGTGCACCGCAAAGCGCTGGTTGCTGCCCGCAACTTCGACGCTGGCCTGGGCCGGCGCCGGGATCACGTAGGTCATGGCTTGCTCCTGGGGAGAGGCTCAGCCGCAGCGACCGAGCGCGGGCAGGAAGACTTCCTGCACGAGAATCGGCCAGCCACCGAGCCGGTAGACGGCACGTCGCGCCCACAGCGCACGGCTCGTATCCGACGTACCGAGCGCCGCGCGGGCGAGTTCGTGCGAATTCGGGAGTTCGAGGTATTCGAGCGGCTCGCGCCGCACGTCCTCGATGCGCGCCAGTGACTCGCCGAGGCCCTTGTCGCCGAGGTCCGCGAGCCACGGATAGCGCTGCACGGTCGACTCGGGGAACACCGACTGCGCGAAGATCCAGCGCGTCGCACCGCAGCCGATCTCGACTTCGCGCAGCAGGCAATCCACGTCGTCGACGCCGAGCGCGCAGCGCAACTGCGGTGCGAGCGGCGCGCGCTCGAGCCGCAGCAGCCGCAGCGACATCGCATCGCCGCAGGCTGCGCGCACACGAGCCGTGAGCAGCCCCGGCTCGGCGAGCCACGGCCCGAGCAAGTCCGGCACGCGTCCCTGGTGCGCAGCCAGCGGCGACCAGGCTTCCGCGCCGGGAGCCGGGACGGCAGCAATCGACGGACCCAGGGCCGGGCGCGACATGAAGATGCGATCAGAAGTTCTCTGCGCTCAGCGCCATCATCGAGCCACTGCCGGCGCGGATGGCTGCGGCGTAGCCCGTGCAGCGTGGCAACACCTGCTCCGCGTAGAACCTCGCCATCACGACCTGCGCATCGAGGAACGGCTTGTCGCCGCCGGCCGCAAGCTGCTCTTGCGCCACGAGCGCGCCGCGCGCCAGCTGCCAGCCGCCGATCACCGTGCCGATCAGCATCAGGTAGTTGAATGCGACGGCACTGACCAGCTCCGGATCCTTCTTGTCGGCGGTCAGGATGTAGGTCGAACTCTGCACCAGCTCGTCGAGTCCGCGCGCCAGTGCGCTGCGCACGACTGCAAACTCGTTCCCGGCATTGGCGAGCGGCGCATCGACGGCGCGCATGTCGGACACGAACGCCGAAACCGTGGCACCGCCGTCGCGCAGCAGCTTGCGACCGACCAGGTCGATCGCCTGGATCGCGTTCGTGCCCTCGTAGATCGGCGCGATGCGCGCGTCGCGGTAGAACTGCGCGACGCCCGTCTCCTCGACGTACCCCATGCCGCCGTGGACCTGGATGCCGTACGACGTCGCCTCGAGTGCGGCCTCGGTGCACCAGGCCTTCGCGATCGGCGTCAGCAGATCCGCCCGCGCCAGGTAGAACGCGGACGCTTCCGCATCGTCGCCGTGGTTGGCACGGTCGAGGCACGCAGCGGTGTAGTAGCACACCGCGCGGCTTGCCTGCGTCAACGAGCGCATCGTGAGCAGCATGCGTCGCACGTCCGGGTGACGGATGATCGCGACGCGGCCCTTCTCGCCCGGCGCGCGGCCCTGCACGCGCTCGCGCGCGTACGACACCGACTTCTGGTACGAGCTGTCAGCGAGACCTACGCCCTGCACACCGACGCCGAGGCGCATGTAGTTCATCATCGTGAACATCGCGGCCAGGCCCTCATTGGCCTTGCCGACCAGGAAGCCTTCGGCGCCGCCCTTGTCGCCGAACGCCAGCACGCAGGTCGGGCTCGCGTGGATGCCCATCTTGTGCTCGACGGACACCGGGCGGTTGTCGTTGGGCTCGCCGATCGAGCCGTCGGCGTTCACCTTGTACTTGGGCACCAGGAACAGCGAGATGCCCTTCGTCCCCGGCGGCGCGTCCGGCAGTCGCGCCAGCACCAGGTGGATGATGTTCTCGGCCATGGGGTGGTCGCCCCACGTGATGTAGATCTTCTGGCCGGTGATCAGGTAGCGGTCGCCCTTAGGCTCGGCGCGGCTCGTCAGGCTCGAGAGGTCCGAACCCGCCTGCGGCTCGGTGAGGCACATCGTGCCCGCCCACTGGCCGGAGATCAGCTTCTCGAGGTACGTCGCCTTGAGCTCGTCGGTGCCGTGACGGTCCATCGCGAGGATCGCGCCCTGCGACAACTCCGGGCAGAGCGCGAACGCCACGTTCGACGCCGCCCACATCTCGTCGCAGGCCACCGCGATCGTCTTCGGCAGGCCCTGGCCGCCGAAATCCGGATCGCCGGCGATGCCCGGCCAGCCGCCTTCGCAGAACTTCGTGTAGGCATCGGAGAACTCGGCCGGCACCTGCACGGCGTCGTTCAACACGCGCACGCCCTGCTGGTCACCGAGCCAGTTGATCGGGGCCAGCACGCCGGACGCGAACTTCGCGGCCTCCTCCAGCACCGCCTCGACCGTGTCGGCATCCACCGAGTCGAAGTGGGGCAGCTTCTTCACCTCGTCGAACCCCACGAGGTGCTCGATCGTGAAACGCATCTGCTTCAGGGGTGCCTGGTAATCAGTCATGTGAACGCTCCGGTGCGGACCTTTTGCTTTGCAGCAATTCTGCACTTTCGGGGCCTGCGGCGCCACGCGCGGTAACCGGGGGCCGGGGGGTTACAATCACGCCACCCCAGGCAGGGATCCCCGGATGAGCATCTGGTTCAAACCGTTCACGCTGGACGAGATCCAGCAGTATTCGCGCGGCACGATCAACGAGCATCTGGACATCCAGTTCGTCGAGATCGGCCCGGACTACATTCGCGCGACGATGCCGGTGGACCACCGCACGGTCCAGCCGTTCGGCCTGCTGCACGGCGGGGCCTCGGTCGTGCTGGCAGAGTCGCTTGGCAGCGTGGCCGCGCAGCACTGCGTCGACCTGTCGCGGTTCTATTGCGTCGGCGTCGAGGTGAACGCCAACCACGTCCGCTCGGCGCGCAGCGGGCGGGTTACCGGGACCGCCCGGCCGATCCACGTGGGCAGCCGCATTCATGTCTGGGACATCCGGATTGAGGATGACCAGGGCCGCCTCACGTGCATCTCGCGGCTGACGGTTTCGGTGCTCGAGGGCGCGGCCATGGCCTCGGCCGGACCGGCAAGGCGATGATGGCCCGGGCTGGCCTCGCCGTCCTGGTCGCCGCGCTCACGGTCGCGGGCTGCGGGCTCAAGGGTCCGCTGTACCTGCCGGAGAAGCCAGGCCCGGTGACGACCCGGCCGGGACCTGCGGCGCCAGCCGGTGCACCGACGGCTGCTCCGGCCACGGCACCCGCCTCCTCGCCCGCGACTGCGCCGGGCACCCCGGCCACCCCGGTCGAAACGCCGCCGTCGTTGCCGCCGGCCGCAGGTGACAAGACCGGTGGGTGAGACACCCACACTGGTGCTGGTGGACGGCTCCTCGTACCTCTACCGGGCCTTCCACGCGCTGCCGCCGCTGACGAACTCGAAGGGCGAGCCGACCGGGGCCGTGCTCGGCGTGCTGAACATGCTGGCGAAGCTGCAGAAGGAACTCGAGCCGGCGCTGGTCGCCGTGGTGTTCGACGCGCCCGGCAAGACCTTTCGCGACGAACTGTTCGCCGAGTACAAGGCCCACCGTCCGCCGATGCCGGACGACCTGCGCGCGCAGGTTGCGCCACTGATCGAGACGGTCGAGGCGCTCGGCCTGCCATTGCTGCGCGTTCCCGGCGTCGAGGCCGACGACGTGATCGGCACGCTCGCCGAGCGCGCGGCACGCGAAGGCATGCGCGTCGTGATCTCGACCGGTGACAAGGACATGGCGCAGCTCGTCAACGAGCGCATCTCGCTGGTGAACACGATGACCGGCACGTCGCTCGACCGCGCGGGCGTGAAGATCAAGTTCGACGTGTATCCCGAGCAGATCATCGACTACCTGGCGCTGGTCGGCGACGCATCGGACAACATCCCCGGCGTGCCGAAGGTCGGGCCGAAGACCGCGGCGAAGTGGCTCAACCAGTACACGACGATCGACAACCTGCTCGAGCACAAGGACGAGATCGAGGGCAAGGTCGGCGAGAGCCTGCGCGAGCACACGAGCGATCTTGCGCTGTCGCGACGGCTGGCGACGATCAGCTGCGACCTCGAACTCGAGTTGCAGCCGCGCGACCTGAAGCCGTCCGCACCGGACGTCGAGCGGCTGCGCAGCCTGTATACGAAGCTCGAGCTGCGCTCACTGCTGAAGCAGCTTCCCGGCGGCGAGACGTCCGCCCCGCCCTCGCCCGACGCGCCGGTCGCAGCAGTAATGCCGGCCGGCGCGAACACGGCGGATCCCCCGGTCGCGCGTGGGCGCCGCTTGGTCGAGCGTCACTACGACCTGGTCCTGGAGCAGCAGCAGTTCGACGAGTGGGTGCAGCGCCTCGAGGCCGCCGAGCTCGTGTCGTTCGACACGGAGACCACGTCGCTCGACTACATGCAGGCCGAGATCGTCGGAGTCTCGTTCGCCGTCGAGCCGGGCCGCGCCGCGTACGTTCCGCTTGCACACACGTATCCGGGCGCGCCGGACCAGCTCGACCGCAAGGCCGTGCTCGCACGCCTGCAGCCGCTGCTCGAGGACCCGGCGCGCGCGAAGCTCGGTCATCACCTCAAGTACGACGCGCACGTGCTGCGCAACCACGGCATCGAGCTCAGGGGCATGCGCTACGACTCGATGCTCGAGTCGTACGTGCTGAACAGCACGGCGACGCGGCACGACCTGGATTCCGTGGCGCAGCACTACCTCGGCGTCGAGACCATTCACTACGAGGACGTGGCCGGCAAGGGCGCGAAGCAACTGCCCTTCAACGAAGTGCCGGTCGACACCGCGGGCGAGTATTCCGCAGAGGACGCGGACGTCGCGCTGCAGCTGCACCTTGCGCTGTGGCCGCAGATCGAGCAGCTGCCGAAGCTTCGGCAGCTGTACGAGCAGATCGAGCAGCCGCTGGTGCCGGTACTGCTCGACATGGAGCATCACGGCGTGCTGATCGACGTGGCGATGCTGCGCAAGCAGAGCCACGAGCTCGCGAAGAAGCTGCAGGAACTCGAGGCGACCGCACACGCCATTGCTGGCGCGCCGTTCAACCTCGATTCCCCAAAGCAGTTGCAGGAATTGCTGTTCGGCAAGCTCGGGCTGCCGGTGCAGCGCAAGACCGCGACCGGCCAGCCGTCGACCGCGGAGGACGTGCTCGAGGAACTCGCGGGCGCCTACGAGCTGCCGCGCGTGATCCTCGACTACCGCGGCATGGCGAAGCTGCGCTCCACCTACACGGACAAGCTGCCCGGGCAGGTGGATCCACGCACCGGGCGCGTGCACACGTCCTATCACCAGGCCGTGGCGGCCACCGGCCGGCTGTCGTCCACCGACCCGAACCTGCAGAACATCCCGATCCGCACGCCGGAGGGCCGGCGCATCCGCCAGGCATTCGTCGCGCCGCCCGGGCACGTGCTGATGGCAGCGGATTACTCGCAGATCGAGCTCCGGATCATGGCGCACCTGTCCGGCGACGAGGGCCTGCTCGCCGCGTTCGCCGCAGACCAGGACATCCACCAGGCGACGGCGGCCGAGGTGTTCGGCATGCAGCCGGCCGAGGTGACCGCCGACCAGCGCCGCGCCGCGAAGGCGATCAATTTCGGCCTGATCTACGGCATGTCGGCGTTCGGTCTCGCGCGACAGCTCGGCATCGAGCGTGGCGCGGCACAGAAATACGTCGAGCTCTACTTCCAGCGTTACCCGGGCGTGAAGCGCTACATGGACGAGACCCGCGCCCAGGCGCGAGAGCAGGGATTCGTCGAGACGGTGGCCGGCCGTCGGCTGTACCTGCCGGACATCCGCTCGCGCAACAACCAGCTGCGCCAGTACGCCGAGCGCAGTGCCATCAACGCGCCGATGCAGGGTACCGCCGCCGACATCATCAAGCGCGCAATGATCGATGTGCACGACTGGCTGCTGCGCGACCGGGCCGTGGCGCGGCTCGTGATGCAGGTGCACGACGAACTGGTGCTCGAGGTGCGCGAAGAGCAGGTGGACGCCGTCGCGCACCGCCTGAAGGAACTGATGGTCTCCGCCGTGGAACTGCGCGTGCCGCTCAAGGTCGATATAGGAACGGGCGCCAACTGGGACGAGGCGCACTGATCACCGCCTGGAGGACAGAAACATGAGATTCGCCTGGCCCTCGATTGTGATTGCCGCTGCGGCATCCGCTGCAGCGCCCTCCCTCGCCGCTGACAACGGCTTCTACTTCGGCGGCAGCGTCGGCGCTGGCGGCGTGAAGTTCGAGGACCGGTTCGACGGGCAGCAATTCGACTATGACGCCGGCAGCACCGGCTACAAGGTGATCGCCGGCTGGAGGTTCCTGGACTGGCTGTCGGTCGAGGCGAACTACGTCGACCTCGGCTCCGGCGAGGACAAGGTCGACGGCCAGAAGATCAAGACTGATGTCAGCGGCGCCTCGCTGTCCGCCGTCGGGTTCCTCCCGCTGGGGCCGGTCGATCTGTTCGCGCGGGCTGGCGCCATCGACTGGAGCTCGGACGTCACCCTGTCCGGGTTCGACCTGAAGGGCGGCGACGATGGCACCGATTTCACCTACGGCGTGGGCGCCCAGTTCCGCATCTGGAGCCTGAGCTTCCGGGCGGAGTACGAACTCTTCGACATTTCGGGCGCCGACACGGTGGATCTGGCCTCAGTCGGAGTGACCTGGACATTCCTGTAGCGTATTTGCCACAAGTCGCCCAAGTAGTCTTAAAAAGCCCTTTTGACTCAGACTGTTAACTCAAGCTAGGAACTTACCACACTTTCGCAGGTCCTATGCTGCAGCGTAGCATTACGCCTGTGCTGGGCCCCACGGCGATTTTCGTGCGGTCCAGAACTGGACTCAGACCAACCAACAATAGGACGGACCATCATGAAATTCACCACCGGCTTGCTTGCCACCGCCATTGCCCTTGCCACGGCTCCTGCTTTTGCCACCGACACTGGCTTCTATGTCGGCGCGGGCATGGGCTACAGCAAGATCAGCATCAACGAGACCAAGCTCGACAACAACATCGACGCGGCGCTTCCGGCTCCGTGGTTCGTGGACAAGTCGACCGTCGACCAGAACGCGACCCCGTACATGTTCACGTTCGGCTACCGGCTGATGCCGTACCTGGCCGCGGAAGTCGCCTACATCGACATGGGCTCCGCGTCCTACAAGGCCAACGCGACCAGGCCGACCGGCGGTGACGGCATCGTCAAGGGCACGTGGAGCGCCGACGGCTGGCCGGTGTCCGTGCTCGGCATCTGGCCGATCAACGACACGTGGGAAGTGTTCGGGCGCGTCGGTGCGATGTTCGGCAGCGTCGACCTGAAGGCACGTGCCGTCGACGGGACCACGAACAACCAGCTTGCCAAGGTCAACGCGTCGAACAACTCGAACCAGTTCTTCGGCGGCGTGGGCGTGGATGCCAACTTCATGGAGTCGTGGGCCGCGCGCTTCGAGTGGCAGGCCATGCCGAGCCTCGGTAACGACGACACCGGCTCGGGCAACTTCAACAACCTGATGTTCTCGATCCTCTACAAGTTCTGATCGATCAGTCGCTGCCACGTCGATCGTGGCGTGTTGACAGAGGGGCCCGCCGGCAACGGCGGGCCCTTTTTCATGGGCGACCGACGCGGGCCAGGCGCGGGCCACGCTGGCTTCTGCAATATGTAATATTTCAGAAAATATTGCTCGAGACGCCGTAAGCCGCTGAGCCAGCTAACACGACAGTTCAATCGTCAAAAAAAACTGCGCTCTAGCGACGATTTGAACTTTGCGCGCAAGGCCCCATCTAATCCCCTGAGCGTCCTCGTGATGCTCGTCGCCCGCCTGCCTCCCTGGGCGCGGCGATGACCCGGTCATCCCCCAACGCCGGGTTTGCCTACCCCGGTTGGATCCGCTGGTCCAACCGGGGTTTCTTTTTTCTGGCGCCCGTCGAGCATGCGCTCGAGCGTGCGTCGCGCCTCTTCCAGTCCGTCACCCTTCAGCGACGAGAACAGCTGCACGGTTACGCCGGAGCCCACCTCGCGCCGCACCCCGGCCAGGGCCTGGCTCGCGGCACCTCGACCAAGCTTGTCGGCCTTTGTCAGCAGGATGTGCACGGGCACGTCGCGCGACTGGGCGAGCGCGAGCATGTCGCAATCGTTCTCGGTGAGCGGGTGGCGCACATCCATGACCACGATCGCGCCCCTGAGCGACTTGCGGCGCTCGAAGTACGCCGAAATCAGCTCGCCCCAGTGACGGCGCATTTCGCCCGGGACCGCGGCGAAACCGTAGCCGGGCAGGTCCACCAGCCTGCGACCCGGTTCCAGCTCGAAAAAGTTGATCAGCCGGGTCGCGCCGGGCGCCTTGCTGGTCCGCGCGAGCCCCTTGCGGCCGGTGATCACGTTGATGGCGCTCGACTTGCCGGCGTTCGACCGGCCGGACACCGAGACCTCGACCCCGTCGTCCGGCGGCAGCTGCGACGTCCGGTTCGCGCTGGTCAGGAATTTCACTTGCTCGTACGCGGACATGGGGCTGGCCGGGGGGACGCGTGGACGGGTCCGTAGTGTACAATTTACGGCTCTCCCGCCCCTGTCGTTCGGAGTGGTTACATGACCGCGAAGCTCGTCGCCGCCCTGTCCCTGGTGGCCGCCCTCGGTTGGACATCGTCGGCCGTCGCTGCCGGCTCGAAGGAGGCCGGACAGGCCAAGGCTGCGACGTGCAGCGCCTGCCACGGCATGGACGGCAACAGCCTGAGTCCCGAGTGGCCGAACCTCGCCGGCCAGGGCCAGGCATACATCGTCAAGCAGCTCGGCAACTTCAAGGGCGGGCAGCGCCAGAACGTGCTGATGTCGCCGATGGCGATGATCCTGTCCGAGCAGGACATGGCGGACCTCGCGGCATATTTCTCCTCGCAGACACTGCGTGGCGGCGAGGCCGACCCGGCCAAGCTCAAGCTCGGCCAGCGCGTCTATCGCTCGGGCAACGTCAGCAGCCACGTGATGGCCTGCGCCGGTTGCCACGGACCGGCTGGCCGCGGCAACGCGCCAGCGGCCTATCCGGCGATCCATGGCCAGCACGCCACCTACGTCGCCGCCCAGCTCCGGGCCTACAAGGCCGGCACCCGCAGCACGGACCCGAACCAGATGATGCGCAACATCACCGCACTGCTGACCGAAGAGGAGATCGACGCCGTCGCCTCCTACGTGCAGGGCCTGCGTTGAACCCGGCCGCGTCCCGACGGTCTCAATCCGCCATGAACAAGACAACCTGGTCCCTGGGCCGGTCGCTGCTTGCAGCCGGCATCCTCCTCCTCGCCGCCCGCGGCGCCGCTGCGCAGGCGCTGAAGGAAGGCTCCGAGTACAAGCTGCTGAAGCCCGCCGTGCCTACCGAGGTCGCTGCCGGCAAGGTCGAAGTCGTCGAGGCGTTCTGGTACGCCTGCGGCCACTGCTACCTGCTCGAGCCCAAGCTCGAAGCGTGGGATGCGAAGGGTCGCGCACCGTACGTGCAGCTCGTGCGCCTGCCGGCCACGTGGAACGACACCGTCAAGACGCACGCGCGCATCTTCTACACGATCGAGCTTCTCGGTAAGCCGCAGCTGCACGCCGAGGTCTTTCGCGAGATCAACGTGAAGGGCAATCGCCTCGACACGCCCGAGAAGATCCAGGCGTTCTTCGCCTCGAAGGGCGTGCCCGCGGCGGAGTTCCAGAAGGCCTACTCGTCGTTCGCGGTGGAGTCGAACCTCCGCAAGGCCGAGGAAATGAACAAGCGCTACAAGATCACCGGTACGCCGACCATGGTGATCGCCGGCAAGTACGTCACCGACGTCGGCATGGCGGGGTCGGAAGACAAGCTGTTCCAGATCGTCAACGAGCTGGCCGCCCGCGAGAAGAAGGGCGGCTGATCCCGGTCGGTAGCGATTGCTGCAGCGAAGCCCCGCTCCGAGCGGGGCTTCGTCTTTCCGAAGGTCGCCTGCCTCACGGCGCGGCCTTGTGCTAAAAGATCGGCCAACTCACAGGGCCCCTCGATGCTTCGACTACTGATTCCGACCGGCGGCGGCTACACCTGGGTCGAGCACAGCCCGCCGGCGCCGTTCCCGGACGAGTTCCTGTGGGCGGATCTCTTCGAGCCCACGACCGAGGAGGAAAAGGCCGTCGAGTCGCTGCTGACGGTCGACGTCCCGACCCGCGACGAGATGAAGGAGATCGAGACCTCGAACCGGCTGTACGAGGAGAACGGCGCGGTCTACATGACCGCCACGGTCGGCAGCAAGCTCGACACGTCGATGCCGGAGTCGAGCGCGATCACGTTCATCCTCGCGAACGACCGGCTGATCACGAACCGCTACGTCGACCCGACGCCGGTGCAGCGCTTCATGCAGTACGTCGAGCGCTCGCCCGCCGCCTGCACGTCCTCGGCAACTCTGCTCGCGGGCCTGCTCGAGTCGTTCGTCGAACGAATCGCCGACCTGCTCGAGCGAGTACAGGTCGAGCTCGACTCGGTGTCGCACTCGATCTTTCCGCGGACCGACGGCCAGTCGGCGAGCAGCCGCGACCTGCACGCGATGATCCAGAAAATCGGCGCGAATGGCGACCTCGTCTCGAAGGCGCGCGAGAGCCTCGTGAGCTTCCAGCGCATGTTGATGTACGTGCAGCAGGCCACCAACGTCACGCTGTCGCAGGACCAGCGGGGGCGCTTCAAGTCCACGCTGCGCGACGTGCAGTCGCTGTCCGACCATGCGACATTCCTCGGCAACAAGATCCAGTTCCTGCTCGACGCCGTGCTCGGCCTGATCAACCTCGAGCAGAACAACATCATCAAGATCTTCTCGGTCGCGGCCGTGATGTTCCTGCCGCCGACGCTGGTCGCGAGCATCTACGGCATGAACTTCCAGTTCATGCCCGAGCTGGACAAGCCCTGGGGCTATCCCGTGGCGCTGGTCGCGATGGTCGTGTCCGCTGTCGTGCCGTACATCTACTTCCGCCGCAAGGGCTGGCTGTAGCGCCGTGACCCCGGCGGCGTTCCTCGCGCTGTCCGCCACCGTCTTCGTCGCCGCACTCACGCCGGGTCCGGCGGTGACTGCCATCGTCGCCCGGGCGATCACGGATGGCGTGCGTCCCGCACTGGCCATCAACGCCGGCGTGGTCACCGGCGACCTGCTGTTCTTCGCACTGGCCGCCGCCGGCATGGCGGCCGCAGCACATTCGCTGGGCGACGTCTTCACGGTGCTCAAGTTCGCAGGCGCGGCATATCTCGTGTGGCAGGGCGTAAAGCTGTGGCGGGCGCCACCGCGCGTGGCCGACGGCGGGGCCACCGGCCACGAGGGACATCTGTGGCCCAACTACGGCGCGGGCCTGCTGCTGATGATGAGCCACGTGCAGGCGATGCTGTTCTACGCGGCGCTGCTGCCCGGGTTCGTGAACCTGGCCGAACTCGACCTCGCGGACCTGTTGCTGCTGGGCGCCATGCTGATCGTAGTGATCGGCGGCGTGAACGCGGCGTATGCGCTGCTGGCCTCGCGCGCCCGGCGCTTTTTCGCCAACGAGCGCGCGCTGCGGGCGGTGAACCGCGCCGCCGGCACGCTGATGTTCGTGGCCGCCGCTCTCGTGCTGGCCCGGGTGTAGGATTAGCGCATGGCAAAACCCACGATCAACAACATGGCCGTGTTCTGCGACTTCGAGAACGTGGCCCTGGGCGTCCGCGACGCCAAGTACTCCAGGTTCGACATCGGCAAGGTGCTCGAGAAGCTGCTGCTGAAGGGCAGCATCGTCGTCAAGAAGGCCTACTGCGACTGGGAGCGCTACAAGGAATTCAAGGCGCCGATGCACGAGGCCTCGTTCGAGCTGATCGAGATCCCGCACGTGCGCATGTCCGGCAAGAACTCCGCCGACATCCGCATGGTCGTGGACGCGCTCGACCTCTGCTACACGAAGTCGCACGTCGACACGTTCGTGATCGTCAGCGGCGACTCCGACTTCTCGCCGCTGGTGAGCAAGCTGCGCGAGAACAACAAGATCGTGATCGGCGTCGGCGTGAAGAGCTCGACCTCCGACCTGCTGATCGCGAACTGCGACGAGTTCATCTACTACGACGACCTGGTGCGCAAGGAAGAGCAGCGCAGCGGGCGGCGCAAGGCGCCGGCGAAGCAGTCGGCGGAAAAGAAGAACGCCGCTGCGGCGTCCGCCTCGACGCCAGCACCTGCGGCCGCGAGCGAGGCCGCCCCGCCGGAGAGCCCGGCCCGGCACGCCGCCAAGTCCGAGGACGACAAGAAGCAGGAAGCGTTCGATCTCGTGCTCGCGACCATCGAGGCGCTCGCGGAGGACCGCGAGGAGGACGAGAAGATCTGGGGCTCGATGATCAAGCAGGCGCTGAAGCGCCAGCGCCCCGGGTTCAACGAGACGTATCACGGGTTCCGCAGCTTCAGCCAGCTGCTCGAGGAAGCGCAGGCCCGCAGGCTGATCGAGCTGGAGAAGGACGAGAAGTCCGGTGGATACGTGGTGAGGGCGGTCGCGGGCTGAATGACGGCGGCCCGGCCTTGCGTGTTACCCATGTGTCCGGAACGGACCATGAAATGAGTGGCGCGCCCGACAGGATTCGAACCTGTGACCCCTGCCTTCGGAGGGCAGTACTCTATCCAACTGAGCTACGGGCGCTGCGCTGGGGCCGCGGATGATAGACCTTTGGCAGAAAGGGCGTCCATCCCGGGCTGGCGCAGCCGGGCGGTCCCCAAGTTATACTTCGCGACCTCGTTTCCGGCGCCAGCCCTGGGGATTTCCGTGAGCGCATCGCACGACCGCACGTTCTTCGACACCTTC
Organism: uncultured Gammaproteobacteria bacterium; assembly: GCA_963696545.1. Lineage (GTDB taxonomy): Bacteria > Pseudomonadota > Gammaproteobacteria > Steroidobacterales > Steroidobacteraceae > RPQJ01. Next base: position 214,099 of record CAVOKQ010000008.1, on the reverse strand, counting down.
ATGCTGGTGCTGGGCATCCTCGTGGGTGTCACGATCGGCCTGATCATCATTGCCCGGATCATCGCGGCGAACACCTCGCTCGCCAACAGGGCCGAGGACCCGGTGTTCGAGCGGCAGCTCGAGCAGCGCATCGCGCCCGTGGCGCGCGTCGCGGTCGCCGGCAAGGACAACACTGCGCTCGCGCCGCCAGTCGCCGCCGGCCCGGCCGCAGGCGCGGTCGCAGCAGCGGACCTCACCGGCGAGCAGGTCTACAACCAGGCTTGCGTCGCCTGTCACGGCGCAGGCGTCGCGGGTGCCCCGAAGTTGGGTGACAAGGCGGCCTGGGCGCCACGCATCGCGCAGGGCATGGACACGCTGCACAAGCATGCGTTGCAGGGCTTCCAGGGCAAGGCCGGGTACATGCCACCGAAGGGCGGGCGCACCGACTTCAGCGACCAGTCGGTGATGAATGGCGTCGACTACATCGTCGCCGCCGCCAAGTAACCGCATGCGAACGATCGGCGGAGTACTGAAGTACTGCCTGCCGGCCGTCGTGCTATTGGGGGCCTGCGCCAGCGCGCCGCCGCAACCCCAGTCCCAGCGCGACCCCTCGGTCAATTTCGCCGCGTTCCGCACGTTCGCCCTGCCCTCGACGCAGGGCGTGAACGCGCAGGACCAGCCGCTGACGCTGCTCGATCGCAACATCCGCACCGCGATCGCGGACCAGATGCGGCGCAAGGGTTACACCGAAGTGCCCGAGGGCGCGGACCTGCGCGTGCTCTACGAGACCTCGAGCGCCACGCGCGTCGAGAACAACCCGGTACAGGTCGGCATCGGCATGGGCAGCTGGGGCAGTAACGTCGGCGGGTCGATCAACGTCGGCAGCCCGAGCGTGCGCAACTACCAGGAAGGCACCCTGGTCGTGCACGTCGTCGATGCGGCACGGAACGCCGAGGTCTGGGAGAGCCGGGTGTCCACGCGCGTGAACAAAGGCAGCCTCGAGCCCGCGGCGGTCTCGGCGGTCGTCGCTGACGTGATGCGGGATTTTCCAGCCCGCCCACCGGGCCAGTAACGCGGGCGCGGCAGGCGCCTGCCCGCGCCGCGCTCAGTCCTCCGTCTGCCGGAAATCCACGCCGAGCGAACGAAGCTTGCGATAAAGGTGCGTGCGCTCCATGCCGACGCGCTTCGCAAGCTGGCCGACCTTGCCGCCGGAGAGCTGCAGCTGCTGCGTGAGGTAGGCCCGCTCGAAGTGCTCGCGCGCCTCGCGCAGCGGCAGCGACAGCAGGTCCTGCTTCACCAGCGGCTCGTCGGCCGGCGCGATCGACGCGATCTCGCGCTCGATCTCGTCGAGCCGGATCTCCTCGGTGCCACCCTGGATCAGCAGCCGGTGCACGAGGTTCTTCAGCTCGCGGATGTTGCCCGGCCATGGGTAGTTGCGCAGCCGGTTCTGCGCCGCGACGCCGAAGCGGCGGAACGGCAACCGCTCGTCGTCGACGAGGCGATCGACGTAGTAGCGCAGCAGGTCCGGCACGTCCTCCGCGTAGTCGCGCAGCGGCGGGATACGCAGCACCAGCACGTTCAGGTGCGAGAGCAGGTCGATCGCGGAACGGCTCGGGGCCGCGAGTCTCGAAGCCCGGCTGGCCAGACGAGATCACGCGCGCTTCGAAGCGCACCGGCGTCGAACCGCCGGCGCGACGGAAAGTGCCGGTGTCGAGTGCCGCGAACAGCAGGCGCTGCGCCGCGCTCGACAGGTCCCCCAGCTCGTTGATGAACAGCATGCCGCGCTCGGCCTGCTCGATCAGGCCCTTGCGTACGGCGCCGCTCGACTCCGATGCCATACAGCATCGCCTCAGGCCTTCGCCCGTGAGCGCACCTGCAACGACGGTGACGAACGGGCCGTTCGCCCGCGAACCGAGCGAATGGATGTACCGCGCGAATGCCTCGCGTCCGGTGCCCGGCTCGCCGACGATCAGCACCGGCGCCTCGTGCGGCGCGAGCTGCTTCACCTGGTCGCGCAACTCGCGCATCAGCCGGCTGCGGCCCACGGGCGCGAGCAGCGGCGGTATCAGCGTGCGGGCGGCCTGCTTGCGACGCTCCGCCTTCGTCGAGCGCGCTGCGCACCGTGCGCAGCAGCTTGGCCAGCGACAGCGGCTTCTCGACGTAGTCGAGCGCGCCGAGCCGCGTTGCCTCGACTGCAGTCTCGACGGTGCCGTGGCCCGACATCATCACGACCGTCAGCTGCTGCCCGAGCGTCTGCTGCCACTCGCGCAGCAGGCTGATGCCGTCGGTGTCCGGCATCCAGATGTCGAGCAGCACGAGGTCCGGCAACTGCGCCGCGCACGCGGCGCGCGCCTCGGCCGCGTTGCCCGCGACCTCGACCGTGTAGCCCTCCTCGGTCAGGATTTCCTGCACGAGGTCCCGGATGTCGGCCTCATCGTCCACCACCAGTATCCGCGCGTTGCTCATGCACGCTCTCCCTGGGCTCCGGCCGGCGCTGCTCGCGCCGCGCGGCCTGGCCCCTTGTTGTCTCAGTCAGTGGCAGGTCGATCCGCACGCGCGCGCCACCCCCGGCGCGATTGTCCGCCTCGACGTAACCCCCGTGTTCCTCGACGATCTTGCGCACGATCGCGAGCCCGAGTCCCGTGCCCCGCACCTTGGTCGTGACGTAGGGATCGAACACCTGCCCGAGCAGGTCGCGCTGGAAGCCCGGCCCGTTGTCCTCGACCGCGATCTCCGCAACTTCGTCGCCCTCGCGGCTCGCAAGCCGCGTGGACACCAGGATCTGGCCGTCCGCGTGCCCGTCCAGGGCCTCGACGGCATTCGTGAGCAGGTTGTGCAGCAGCTGGCGCAGCCGGCCCTGGTCCGCCACGACCGTGGTGAGTGCCGGGTCGAGCGTGACGGTCAGCCGCACGCGGCGTCCCGCGACCTGCGCGCGGTAGAGGTCCGTCACTTCCGTCACGAGCTTGTTGATGTTCAGGCTCGTCATCTCGAAGCGCGGTGCGCGCGCATATTCGCTGAACGCGTTGACCATCTCCTTCATCGCCTCGACCTGCTGCACGATGGTCTCGGTGCCGCGGTCGAGCAGCTGCGCGTCCTTCTCGTTCATCGACGGCAGCAGCTTGTGGCGCATGCGCTCGGCCGACAGCCGGATCGGCGTGAGCGGGTTCTTGATCTCGTGCGCGAGACGGCGCGCGACCTCGCCCCACGCGGCCTCGCGCTGCGCCTGCAGCATCACGGTGATGTCGTCGAACACGAGCACGTAGCCGCCCGGGGCATCGCCCTCGGCCGGCAGCGGCGTGCAGGCACACATGATCACGCGCCGGCCGGCGCCGCCGACCTGGAACGTCAGCTGCTCGCGCCACTCGACGTCGCCCGCGGCGATGCGCGCGCGGCACGCCTCGACGAACTGCGTGCAGCAGCCCCTCGCCGTCGCCGAGCTCGCCCAGCAGCCGACCGACGCTCGGCTCGAGGTCCTCGCCGAGGATCAGGCTCGCCGCGCGGTTCGCTGTGCGCACGCGCAGGTCGGGCTCGAGCGACACGACGCCGGTCGAGAGGCGCGCGAGGATCACCGCGAGGTTCGCACGCTCGGTCTCGGCGGCCTGCTGCGCGCGCAACTGGTCCTCGCGTGCGCGGCGCAGGCGCTTCGTCATGTCATTGAACGAATGGACCAGGAAACCCATCTCGTCGTGCGAGGTGAGCGGCAGACGCGTGTCGAGGTCGCCCTCGGCGACGGCGCGCGTGCCCTTGACGAGGTCCTGGATCGGCTGCACGAGCTTCTGCGCGGTGAAGATCGCGCCGTACCACGCGGCGAGAAGCGACAGCAGCAGCACGACCGTCAGCGTCAGGATGAAGCTCGCCTTCAGAGGCTTACGCAGGTAGTCCTTCTCGCCAAACTGCTTGTACGCGGCCTGCACCGTGTCGGCGAGCGCGCCGAGCCGCTCCGCGACCGGGTACACGGCCTGCAACGCGAGCCGTTCGCTGCCCGGCACCGGCTCGCCGAGCGGCACCGCGGTGCGCACGATGTAGCCGCCCTCGGACTGCGGCTCGAGGCTCACGAACGGCCGGCCCTGGCGCAGCTGCATCAGCACCTCGCCTGGCACCTCGTCCGGCACGACCTCGGCCGACAGACCCTTGCTCACGGCGATCACGCGGCCGGACTCCGTCGCCACCACGAGCTCGACCGCCCCGACCTGCCGCCGCATCGATTCGAGCAGGCCCGGCATCGGGCCACCCTCGAGCATCAGCTCGTCCGCGACCAGCTGCGTGTCGGTCAGGTGCTCGCGCATCCGCGTTTCGAGCGCCGAGCGGCTCAGCACCAGTGCGTCGTCGAGGCTCTTCCTGATCTCGACGTTGAACCAGCTGTCGATGCCCTTGTTCAGGAACTGCACGGCGAAGAAGTACACGAGCAGGATCGGCAGCGTGGCGAGCACGCCAAAGATCCAGACCATGCGTGCTTTCAGCCGCGAGCCGATCACGTGGCCGCGCCAGTCGCGCACGAGCTGCGTCAGCTTGGTGCCGAGCAGCGCGACCAGCACCACGAGGCCGGCCACGTTGATCATCAGGATCCACGGGTGCAGCCGGCTGAACTGCTCGGAGTTCTGCGCGGTCTGCGCCATGAACAGGATGGCAGCGAGCCACAGCAGGCCACCGACGCCCATCACGACCGCGGACACGGCGCGTTTCAGGGTCGGAAGGGCCATGTGAACCACTCGCTGGTGGCGCTCCAGTCGTCGGACCAGAACAGCAGCCACTTCAGCGCATCAGGCGTCGTGCTGAGATCGACCACCGCGCGCATCCGGCCTTCATAGGCCGGCCCCTTCTCGACGAGATCGGAGTCGATCACGGGCAGGTTACGCAGGTCGCCGAGCGCCTCGAGCGCCGCCTGCAGCGTCCCGAAGTCCTGCTGCTCGCCGGTGTTCAGGTTACGCACCAGGTAGCGCTGGCTGAGGGCGTGATAGCTGAGCTCGCTCGCCTGCTCGAGCGTGGCGACCGTGGCGTCGAGCATGTAGCGCCGCACGCGATACAGCTCGATCTGATACGTCAGGCGCAGCGTCAGCCCGGCCTCGATGCCCTTGCGCGCGTCCTCGGGCAACGTGATGTCGGTCTTTGCGTCGAGCGCGTAGACGTCCTGGGTCGTGTCGAGTGCCATCGACGCGGTCCGGACCACGGCCTTCGACTCGGCATGGGCCATCGGCGCAACAGTCGTTGCTAGAAAGCACAGCAACAACATCACGCCGCGCCGCAACAACTGCGGTGTTTCTCGGCGGGACAGGCGGAAGCTGTTGCTCATTACCAACGTCAGGGGCGCTTACCCAGGCAAGCATAATAGAAGCCGTCCATGTCGGCCTCCCCCGATTGAACGAGGTACCCCGGCCCGGAGCCCTCCGCACGGGCAGGCCAGCCCCGGGTCAGGTCGGCCGTCTGGTCCACGGCATCCGGGGTTCGCGCCAGGAACCCCTGCACCACGCCCTCGTCCTCGGCCCGGAGCACCGAACAGCTGGTGTACAGCAGCGTGCCGCCGCGGCGGAGCAACCCCCAGGCCGCCTCGAGCATCCCGGACTGGCGCCGGGCCAGCGCCGGGATGTCGTTCGGCCGCCGCAGCACCTTGATGTCCGGGTGCCGCCGGATCACGCCGGTCGCCGAACACGGGACGTCGAGCAGGATCCGGTCGAACAGCCGGCCGTCCCACCAGACCGCGGGCTCGCCGACGTCGCCCGCCAGCACCCGGGCCTCGAGCCCGAGCCGCGCCAGGTTCTCGCGGACCCGACCGAGCCTCGGCTCGGACACGTCCAGCGCCGTGACGTCGGCCCGGCCGGCGACGCGCTCCAGCACATGGCAGGTCTTGCCGCCGGGCGCGGCGCAGGCGTCGAGGATCCGCTCGCCCGGTCGGGGATCGAGCAACTCGACGGCAAGCTGAGCGGCGGCGTCCTGCACCGACACGAGTCCCTCGGCGAACCCGGGCAGCGAGCGAACGTCGGTCGGCGGCTCGATCAGCAGCGCGTCCGGCGCTAACGGATGCCGCCGGACGGTGCGGCCAGTGGCCTCCAGCTGCGCCGCATAGGCGGAGAGTTCGGTCCGCATCCGGTTCACCCGCAGCCACATCGGCGGATGAACGTTGCCGGCCTCCAGGATCGCCTCGACCGCCTGCGGACGATCACGCCGCAGGGCCGCCACGAACCAGCGGGGGTGCGCGGTCCGCGCAGCAAGATCCGCATCGACAGCGGCCAGCACGGCATCGCGCTCGCGCTGGAAGCGCCGCAACACGGCGTTCACGAAGCCGCTGGCCTTACCGAAGTCGAGCACTCTCGCGGCGGCCACGGTCTCGGCGACGGCCGCGTGCGGCGGCACCTCGCCTGAGAGCATCTGGAAGAGCCCCACCTCCAGCAGTGCCCGCAGCTCCGGCGCCAACTTGTCCGGCGGCCGGTCGCAGAGTCGGCGCAGGATCTCGGCAAGCCGGAAGTGCCAGCGCAGCGTGCCGTAGCACAGCGAGCGCTTGAGCCCGCGCGCCGAGCCCTGGTCCTCGTCCCCGGCCAGCAACTCGTCCAGCGAGCGCCCGTGTTCGAGCGTCTGCGCCACGATTCTCGCGGCGGACGCGCGGATCTCAGCCGGTGACGGGGCCGTGGCCATCAACCGAGCCGCGCGCCCAAGAGCTTGTTTGCGTTGAGGAATTCGGCCACGCCCGCAGCGTTGCGACCGGCCAGCTGCACGCGGTGGACCCGCAGCAGGCCGGACCCGGTGGCGACCAGCAGTCGCCCGTTGCCGGCCTCGACCACCCGCCCCGGCTCATCGGCGCGCGCGTCGCCTTGCGCTTCGGCTTCCCAGATCCGCAACTGTTGCCCCTGCCAGCGAGTCTCCGCGACGGGCCAGGGGTTGAACGCCCTTACCTGCCGCGCGATCGCCGCGGCCGGCTGCGACCAGTCGATCAGGCCCTCCTCCTTGCGGATCTTCGCCGCATAGGTGACACCGTCCGCGGGCTGCGCAACGGGCGCGAGGGTGCCCGCGAGCCAGCCGTCGATTGCAGCCACGACTGCCTCGGCGCCGAGTGCCGCCAGCCGGTCGTGCAGGCTGCCGGAGGTCTCGCTCGCCCCGATGTCGAGCGGACGTACCAGCAGCATCGGGCCGGTGTCGAGGCCAGCATCCATCTTCATGATCGTGATGCCGGTACGCGTGTCTCCCGCGAGGATCGCGCGATGGATCGGCGCCGCGCCGCGCCAACGCGGCAGCAGCGAAGCGTGGATGTTCAGGCAGCCGAGCCGCGGCACGTCGAGCGCCGGCTGCGGCAGGATCAGCCCGTAGGCGACGACCACCATCAGGTCGGGCGCGTACCCGGCGAGCTTCGCGACCGGCCCCGGCGACTTGAGCGAGACCGGCTGTTCGACCGGCAGCCCGAGTTCCAGCGCGCGTTTCTTCACCGGACCCGAGGCGAGCGTGCGCCCACGCCCGGCCGGACGGTCGGGCTGCGTGTAGACGGCAGCGATCGTGTGTCCCGCCGCGTGGAGGGCGTCGAGCGCGGGCACCGAGAACTCCGGGGTGCCGGCGAAGACGATGCGCAGCCGGTTCGTCATGGGGCGTGTGCGTTCCGTGCTGCGCGGCAGGGCCGCGCCGCCGTCAGATCACGGGGACGGTCGAGCGCTCGCGGCGCCCGCCGTTCGCGGCGCGCTCGCGCCGCTCCTTCTCGAGCTTCTTGCGGATACGGGTGCGCTTCAGCTCGGACAGGTAGTCGACGAACAGCTTGCCCTCGAGGTGGTCCATCTCGTGCTGGATGCAGATCGCGAGCAACCCGTCGGCCTCGATCTCGAAAGGCTTGCCGTGACGGTCGAGCGCGCGCACGACGATGCGCTCGGAGCGGGTAGAGAGCTTGTCGAAGATCCCGGGCACGGACAGGCAACCCTCCTCCGCCTCGGTCGAGCCCTCGCGCTCGATGATCTCCGGGTTCACGAACACGAGCGGGCGATTCTGCTCCTGCGTGACGTCGACCACGAGCACGCGCTTGTGCACGTCGACCTGCGTGGCCGCGAGCCCGACGCCAGGCGCCGCATACATCGTCTCGAGCATGTCGTCGAGCAGCTGCCGGATGCCGTCGTCGACGGCGGCGACCGCAACGGCGCGAGTGCGCAGCCGCGGGTCGGGAAATTCGAGGATCGTGAGCTTCGCCATTCTTTCAAAAATGCTGCTAAAGTTAAGCCAGGCTTGAAGTTAGTGACCGCGGGAGCGCCCCGGACCGACCATCGCCGCCGTACGGGATCGCCCGACTGAGACGTGGTCGGCAGCGCCCCACTGGCGCGCCGGATTATAAGGCGACGGTCGCGACCCCGACACCCGATGGAGAAAGGGATGGATCGAATGCAGCGAGTCGCCCCCAACGTTTCGATCGTCCGGGGCCACTGGATCCGCGCCGTTGCGCTGGCCCTGGCCATCGCAGGCTGCGGCGTGGCGCTCGGCATGGCCGTCCCGGCCACGGCCCTGGCGCAGGCCTCGGGCCGCTCGATGTCGGTCCCGCTGGCGCCGAACGCGCCCGAGACTTATGTCGTGAAGAAAGGCGACACCCTCTGGGACATCGCCGGCGTGTTCCTCAAGTCGCCGTGGTACTGGCCCGAGATCTGGTACGTGAACCCCCAGATCGAGAACCCGCACTGGATCTACCCGGGCGACGTGCTGCGCCTGGTGTACGTGGACGGCAAGCCGCGGGTGACGGTCGACCGGGCCGGCGCCGTGCGCCTGTCGCCCGAAGTGCGCTCCGAGCCGCTGTCGAAGGCGATCCGCACCGTCCCGTACGACGTGCTGATGAAGTTCACGCGGCGGCCGAGCCTGCTCGACCAGAAGACGGTGAAGGACGCGCCGTACATCGTCGGCTTCCGCGACAGGCACCTGATCGGCTCCACCGCGAACGAGACCTATGCGACCGGACTCGGCAAGGTGGCACCGGGCGCTCGGTTCACCGTCCTGCACGTCGGGGAAGAACTGCGCGACCCCGACGACGGCGACCTGCTCGGCTACGCGGCGATCTATGCGGCCACGGTGGAGGTCATCACGACCACCGGCGGCAACAAGTGGAACGACGACGCACTCACGCACCTCACCGTGCTCGACTCGGGCCGGGAGATCCTGCCGGGCGACAAGCTGGTGCCGGAAAAACTGGCGTTCGGCGACGACTTCTTGGTCAGCGCCCCGTCGAACCTGAAGCTCGATGGCCAAGTGCTCGCGATCGCCGCAGGCGACCTGTCCGTCGGCGGCAAGTACTCGACGCTGGCGATCAACCGCGGCAAGCGCGATGGTCTCGTGGCGGGCAACGTGGTCGCGATCTTCGCGCGCGGCCAGGAAGTTCGCGACCTGCACAGCCGCGGACAGAACTGGATGGCCTACACGGCGACCTACGATACCGTGCAGTTGCCGAAGGAGCGCAGCGGCACGTTGATGCTGTTCCAGGTGCACGACCGGATGAGCTACGGCATCGTCGTGGAGTCCACGCAGGTCATGCGTGTCGGCGATTTCATCAAGCACCCGGACTTCGGGCACTCCGACACCGGCGCCGCCGACTACTACCGCTGAAGCGTTTCGCGCAGAACGACACGAACGCGCACGATTGAACCAGAGCCTGCCGGGAGCGATCCCGGTAGGCTCTTTTTCCATGGAAGACCCGAAACCGTGGCTGACGCTCGCCCGCGCGCAGTCGCTGCACGCGGGGCATCTGCGCCGGCCGGACGGCTCGACGCTGGATCCGCTCGCACTGCTGCGTGAATCGCGGGCCGCGCTGGCCGGACTCGGCCTCGGTGAGGCCGCGATCGAGACAATCCGCAATCCCGCGGCCGAGGCGATCGCTGCGGACGAGCGCTGGCTCGCTGGCCCCGGACGGCAGCTCGTGACCTGGGATTCGCCGGAATATCCGGCGCTGCTGGCGAGGATCGAGGACGCGCCGCTGGTGCTTTTCGTCGAGGGCGACGCCGCGGCGCTCGCGATGCCCCAGCTTGCCATCGTCGGCAGCCGCAACCCGACGGCGATCGGCCGCGACACCGCCATGCAGTTCGCGCGCCATCTGGCCAACGCGGGGCTCGCGATCACCAGCGGGCTCGCACTCGGCATCGACTCCGCAGCCCATCGCGGCGCACTCGCGGCAAGGGGGCGCACGATCGCCGTGCTCGGCTGCGGGCTCGATCGTATCTACCCGCGCGAGAATACCGAGCTCGCGCGCCAGGTCGCCGCGCACGGTGCGCTCGTGTCGGACCTGCCGACCGGCAACGCGCCGCTGAAGCACAACTTCCCGCGCCGCAATCGCCTGATCAGCGGGCTGTCGGTCGGGACGCTGGTGGTCGAGGCCGCGCTGCAGAGCGGGTCGCTGATCACCGCAAGGCTCGCTGGCGACCAGGGGCGCGAAGTGTTCGCGATCCCGGGCTCGATCCACAGCCCGCTCTCGCGCGGCTGCCACAGGCTGATCCGGCAGGGCGCGAAGCTCGTTGAGAGCGCTGACGACATATTCACCGAGCTCGGCGCGCTGCTCGCGGGCTTGAGGCCGGCGACGCACCCCGAAGCGACTGACGCACAAGAAGTTTCCGGGCCCGCGTTGGACAAGGATTACGAAATCCTGTTAGATGCGCTCGGCTTCGAGCCGGCCGGCGTCGACGCTCTCGTCGCGCGAACGGGACTCAAGGCCGAGGCGATCGCGTCCATGCTGCTCATCCTCGAGCTCGACGGACGGGTCGCACAGCAGCCCGGCGGACTTTTCTGCCGACGGCTGCCGGGGAAATAAGGAATGAAGGAAGGCGTCCTCGACATCCTCATCTATCTCTTCGAGAACTATTTCGACGGCGAGCTGGACGAGGGTGAAGAGCCTGATCGCCAGACGCTGAAGCAGGAACTCGAGCACGCCGGATTCCCGTCCGGAGAGGTGGAACGGGCGCTGTGCTGGCTCGAGGAACTGGCGGCGGACCCGTCGAGGTCCGGGCCTACGCCCACCGCGCGCGCGATCCGCGTGTTCGATGCGCTGGAGCTGGCGCGGCTCGACACGGACTGCCGGGGCTTCCTGGTGCACCTCGAGCAGGTCGGGATCCTGTCGCCGACGCAGCGCGAGCTGGTGATCGAGCGGCTGATGGCGCTCGAGGGCGACGACATCGACATCGAGAAGCTGAAGTGGGTCGTGCTGATGGTGCTCTTCAGCCAGCCCGGGCAGGAAACCGCGTTCTCGCGCATGGAGGACCTGGTGTTCGAAGAGCACTCCGGGGCGGTCCACTGAGACCGCCCAGCCGAGGTCCGAAACGGATGCCGCGGCCCCCCGCGGCATGATCGTTTCTGGGGTACAGGAACTACACCGGAAAAAATGAGCAGGAATCTCGTCATCGTAGAGTCGCCGGCCAAGGCGAAGACCATCAAGAAGTACCTGGGCAAGGACTTCGAGGTGATGGCGTCCTATGGCCACGTCCGCGACCTCGTGCCCAAGGAAGGGGCCGTCGATCCGCTGCGCCGCTTCGCGATGCGCTGGGAGCTGATCGACAAGAACAAGAAGCACGTCGACGCGATCGCGCGCGCCGTGAAGAAGGCCGACTCGCTCTATCTGTCCACCGACCCCGATCGCGAGGGCGAGGCGATCTCGTGGCACCTCTATGAGCTGCTGAAGGACTCGGGCGCGCTCGAGGGCAAGGCCGTGCACCGCAGCGTGTTCTACGAGATCACGCAGAACGCCGTGCAGGAGGCGATCGGCCACCCGCGCGAGATCGCCGAGGAGCTGGTGAAGGCGTACCTCGCCCGCCGCGCGCTCGACTACCTGGTCGGCTTCAATCTCTCACCGCTGCTGTGGAAGAAGGCCGGCTTGTCCGGCGCCTCCGCGGGTCGCGTGCAGAGCCCGGCGCTGCGCATGATCTGCGAGCGCGAGGAAGAGATCGCAGCGTTCAAGCCGCGCGAGTACTGGACCGTCGATGCGGACGCCGAGAAGGGCGGGCAGTCGTTCAACGCGCGGCTCACCGAGTTCGGCGGCGAGAAGGTCGAGCAATTCACGATCACGAATGCCGGGCGCGCCGAGGAAGTGCGTCGCGCGCTCGAGCAGTCGGCCGGAGGCGCGCTGTCGGTCGCCGCAGTCGACAAGAAGCAGCGCAAGCGCAATCCGTCACCGCCGTTCACCACCTCGACGATGCAGCAGGAAGCCTCGCGCAAGCTCGGCTTCGGCGCGCAGCGGACGATGCGCACGGCGCAGCGGCTCTACGAGGGCGTCGACTTCGGCGAAGGCCCGGTGGGCCTGATCACGTACATGCGTACCGACTCGGTGAACCTCGGCATCGACGCGGTCCGCGAGATCCGCAGTACGATCGGCCGCCTGTATGGCGCCGAGGCACTGCCCGATTCGCCGCGCGTCTACCGCACGAAGTCGAAGAACGCGCAGGAAGCGCACGAGGCGATCCGCCCGACGTCGGCGGCGCGCACGCCCGAGCAGCTCGCGGGCAAGCTCGACCCCGACCAGCACAAGCTCTACACGCTGATCTGGCGTCGCGCCGTGGCCAGCCAGATGGAGGCGGCGGTGTTCGACACCGTGGCCGTCGATCTCGCCGCGGGCAAGGGCAACACGTTGCGCGCGAACGGTTCGTCGCTGGTGAAGCCCGGCTTCCTGGCGGTGTATCGCGAGAGCTTCGACGACGTGACGCTCGATGACGAGGACGATCGTCGGCTGCCCGCACTCGAAGTCGGCGACCGCGTGAAGCTGCTCGCGATCAAGCCGGAGCAGCATTTCACCGAGCCGCCGCCGCGCTTCTCCGAGGCGAGCCTGGTGAAGGCGCTCGAGGAATACGGCATCGGCCGCCCTTCGACGTACGCGAGCATCATCCAGACGCTGCTGTACAAGAAGTACTGCGAGCTGGTGAACAAGCGCTTCATCCCGACCGACCTCGGCAAGATCGTCAATCGCTTCCTGACCGGGAATTTCGAGCGCTACGTCGACTTCGGCTTTACCGCCGGCATGGAAGACGAGCTCGACAGCATCTCCCGCGGCGAGGACGACTGGGTCAAGGTGCTCGACCGCTTCTGGGCGGGACTCAAGAAGCAGATCGACGACGTCGAGGCGAACGTCACGCGCTCGGACGTGGCGATGGCGCGGGACATCGGCATCGACCCGGTGTCGGGCCGGCCGGTGAGCGTGCGCTACGGCAAGTACGGCGCGTTCGCGCAGATCGGCACGCGCGACGACGTGGAGAAGCCGAAGTTCGCGAGCCTGCGCCCCGGCCAGAGCATGGACGACGTGACGCTCGCCGACGCACTCGAGCTCTTCAAGCTGCCGCGCACGCTCGGGCCCTGGGACGACGGCTACCCGATCAGGATCGCGGTCGGCCGCTTCGGGCCTTACGCACAGTACGGCGCGAAGAAGTACGTGTCGCTGAAGAAAGAAGACGACCCGTACACGATCACCGAGGAGCGTGCCCGGCAACTGATCCGCGAGAAGATCGAGATCGAGGCTGCGCGCACGATCAAGGAATTCCCCGAGGCCGGCATCCAGGTGCTGAACGGCCGCTACGGCCCGTACATCACCGACGGCAAGAAGAACGGCAAGATCCCGAAGGATCGCGATCCGAAGTCGCTGACGCTCGAGGAGTGCCAGGCGTTGATCGCCGCGGCGCCGGAGCGGAAGGGGAAGTGGGGGAAGAAGACTGCGACGGCGAAGACCGCTGCGGCGGGTACCGACTCGGCCGAGGCTGGTGCGGAGAAACCCGCGAAGAAGAAAGCGGCGCCGAAGAAAAAGGCTGCTGCCGGAAAGAAGACTGTAGCGAAGAAGAAGGCGCCGGCGAAGAAGGCGCCTTGACCTGAACTGTTCCCCCGCCGGCGGGGAGGCAAGGTGCAGGGTCCGCAGATCAGTTCCGGGCTCTTTCTCCCCTCAGGAGCCCCGCCACCGACAAGTCTTCATCCAGCGCGTCCCAGCGAATACCTTCGCCACCTCCGACCAGCCGTGAGTCCGCCCGTTGCGCACGTGTCGCGGCAAGCAAGCGCGGAAACCAGGCCAACGGGGTCGAAAGCGTGCGGCCATCGTCCAGCGTGACGATGACTTCGTCATCCGAGCACCGCACCGAAGTGGCGCGCGGCACGGCTTCAACGGCCGAAGTGCTCATTCCATGCCTCCAACAGCAGCGTCCGGTTCTGCCGGACGAACCTCTCGATGTCGCGAGTCTCAGCGGACTTGATCGTCGTTGAGCCTACCAGAGCGACGGGAGTGAGCCAAAGCTTGGCGGTACCCTCCCCCGATTCGACGTGCACGTGGGGCGGCTCCGAGCCTTCGTTGCTGTAGAAGAAGAATCTCCAGCGTCCATGTCGGAGAACGGTTGGCATGCGGGCGACCCAGGAGTGCTTGACTGGAGCTTGCGAGTTCCTCAAAGGAGAATTCCATTTGCATTTCTATTGGGTTCGAACCGAAATTGCCGCTACGCTTTGCTGCCCCTGCCGTAGACCCACTCAATCCGCCTCATGAACTCAGCGCCGCCCTCGACCGAACAGGTCATCACCTACCTCCGCACGCTGCACGACTCGATCACGAGCGCGCTGGAGCAGGCTGACGGCGGCGCGAAGTTCCGTCGCGACTCATGGGTGCGCCCGGAAGGCGGCGGCGGCGAGAGTCGCGTGCTGCGCGAGGGCGCGGTGTTCGAGCAGGCCGGCATCAACTTCTCGCACGTGATGGGCGGCAAGCTGCCAGCCTCCGCGACAGCGCAACGGCCGGAGCTTGCGGGCGCGAGCTTCGAGGCGACCGGCGTGTCGCTGGTGATCCACCCGCGCAATCCCTACGTGCCGACGTCGCACGCGAACGTACGTTACTTCGTCGCGATCAGGGACGGCGAACCTGCGGCGTGGTGGTTCGGCGGCGGATTCGATCTCACGCCCTACTACCCTTTCGAGGAGGACGTGCTGCACTGGCACCGCGCGGCCAAGGCTGCATGCGATCCGTTCGGGCCGGACGTGTACGCGAAGTACAAGGACTGGTGCGACAGGTATTTCTTCCTGAAGCATCGCAACGAGACGCGCGGCGTCGGCGGGCTCTTCTTCGACGACCTGAACGAGTGGGGCTTCGAGAAGTCGTTCGCGTTCATGCGCAGTGTCGGCGATCACTACGTGCCGGCGTACCTGCCGATCGTCGCGAAACGCAAGGACACCCTATACGGCGAGCGGGAGCGAAACTTCCAGCTCTACCGCCGGGGACGTTATGTCGAATTCAACCTGGTCTACGACCGGGGCACGATCTTCGGCCTGCAGACCGGCGGGCGAATTGAGTCGATCCTGATGTCGCTGCCGCCGCTGGTGCGGTGGGAGTACGACTACAAGCCGGAGTCGGGGACGCACGAAGAGCGCCTGTACAGGGACTTTCTAAGGCCGCGGGATTGGCTCGCCGAGCTCCGTTCGTAGCCAATCTCTGTACACCTTGTTTTCCGCGATCGACCTGAGTAGTTTCCGCCCCACGGCACCGGTCGAAGGGCACACCCGCCGCGAGGCGGGGCCGCAAAGCCACAGCTCTTGGTCGTCTATTGAGAACAAGAGGGCTGGGCTGCCGCCAGCTGCGACTCGACTGCCTGCGCGCGAGCTGCAGGCAAGGGGGGGCGGTGCCAGAGCTACAACTAACAGGAGAGACTCCAGATGAAAATGAGATCACTGGCCCTTGCAGCGTCGCTTGCTGCAATTCTGGCCGCACCGAACGTGCTGGCCGACGACACACAGGCCACGATGGACGCAATGCGCGCGGTGCGGGACAAGGACTCAGGGAAGCTTCGGGCACCCACGCAGGAGGAACTCAAGGACCTTCTCGACGCTGAGAAGGCCGCCCGGAGAGCGAGCGGCATCGCGGAGCCGAGCGCCGATGCGCAGCCGGTACGGGTGCGTACGTACGCAAGCGGCATGAAGTCCGCCGTGCTCGGACCGGATTACCTGGTAACGGTACAGGCGCGTCGAGATGCCAGCGGTAATCTCGTCGTGAGCCACGCGAACCCAGCGTATGAGCACGCCGCCGCTCCTGCAACCGAACTGCCTACGAAGTGAGCACAACATGAACAAGACACTCATCGCGACGGCCATCGCCGCAGCGTTCCTGTCGGCGCCTAGCTTCGGCGCCAACATGATCGTCAATAACCTCGACGCCCCTGGTGTCGGCTTCAATGATCCGACTCCTGCCACACCCGTCGGCGGCAATGCCGGTACGACGGTCGGTCAGCAGCGCCTGATCGCTTACAAGAAGGCCCTCGAACTCTGGGGCAAGACACTGGCGAGCGACGCCACGATTGTCGTGCAGGGCTCGTTCGCGCGCCTTTCTTGCACCGCGTCGGGCGGCACACTGGCGCAGGCCGGCGCGATACAGATCTGGGCTGACTTTCCGAACGCGCCGCTGACGAATCACTGGTACGGCTCGGCGCTCGCGAACGCGATTTCGGGCTTTGATCTGTCTCCCGGACCGCTTGACCCCGTCTCAGCTTTTGATCCCAGCAGCCCGGGCAACGATGACATCATTGCGAACTTCAACGGCGACGTCGGCAAGCCGGACTGCATCGCGGGTCCGGGCTGGTACTACGGCCTCGACAGCAATCCGGGGCCGGGCCAGATCGACTTCCTCGACACATTCATGCACGAAGTCTCGCACGGACTCGGCTTCCAGAACTTCGCGAATGAAGCTAACGGCTCGACGCCACTTGGCCTCCCCGACGTCTACATGGCCAACACGCTCGACCTCGACCTGAAAGGGCTGTGGGACACGTTCACGCCGGCCCAGATCCGGTTCTCGGCGGTCAACAACGGTCGCGTCGTCTGGGCGGGCAAGTCCGTTAGCGAAAACGCGGGACTGGTCCTTGGCCCGTACGAGGGCATCAGCGTCACCACCGGCGGCATCACCAGCGAGGTCGAGTATGGGGCCGCGGGATTCGGTCCGGCACCGAGCGCGGCGAACTTCAACGGACAGGTGGTCCTTGCCAGCGACGGCGTAGCGGCACCTGGCGGCGGGACCGCAACGGACGCTTGTGAACCCATAACTGCGTCCGTCGCCGGCAAGATCGCCCTCGTCGACCGTGGCCTGTGCACTTTCACGGTCAAGGCAAAGAACGCCCAGCTCGCGGGGGCCACAGGCGTGATCATCGCCAATACGCTCGGCCGGCCATCGTTCGAGCCGGGCGGCACCGACTCGACGGTGACCGTGCCGACCATTGGCATTTCGAACGCCGCTGGCGACTCGATCAAGGCTGCGCTGCCGGTGTCAGCAGTCACCGCCAAGTACTTCATCGACTCGAGCCGACTGGCCGGCGTTGCGGAGGGCTATGTTCGTCTCTACGCACCGCGCACCGTGGCGCTCGGATCGTCGATTTCGCACTTCGACGTGACGGCAGCACCGAGCCTGCTGATGGAGCCGTTCATCACCCCGGGGCTGCGTGCCAACGAGAATCTGGACCTGACGCCGTCACTGATGGCGGACATCGGCTGGAAGCTCGAGACGCTGAAGGTTGACTCGTGCGATACGGGCGTCGCAAACGCGCTGCCGAACGGAGCATTGTTGAACGTGCAGGTTGAGGCATGTGCCGCCGGCGCGAAGAACAAGGGCCAGTTCGTCAGTTGCGTCAACGGCGTGACCAACGCGGCCAAGAAGGCCGGACTCCTGACTGGTCAGCAGCACGGCAAGATCACGAGCTGCACGGCGAAAGCCAAGTAAGCGACCGGTCTGACGCTGAAACGGGACGGTTCGCCGTCCTGGATGCGGCCCGGGTGGCTCACGCCACCCGGGCCGTTTTCTTTTTGCTGAACGCGGCGCCCGCCGCGAGGCAATGCCAATTCAGTCGTTCGGGACGGGCGGCATGGCGCGCTCCGGTGGACACAAGACCATTCCACCGTCGGCGCTGGCGTGGTAATCGAGCTGCCTCTCGCCGGCCTGGATAAGGACGCGAAACCCGGGCACCAGCGCCTGCGAGTACATCGTGTCCTCCTGCGGACAGCCGAGCGATCCATCGGACCACGTAACCGACTCCGCGCTGACGATGCGCAGCTTCGATTTTTCGATTTTCGTCTCGCGCTCGGCGTCCTGCAGCGCAGCCTCGGTAACGCTTTGGAGCGCGCCTTGCGTGGCTGCTTCGTGCAATTGCTGCGGCGTTGTCGAATGCCCGGGCGCGCTGGCGCACATCATCAATGCAACCGAAAGAGTCACAGCGATCCGTCGCGCCCCAATCGTCTGAACGCGGCCGCCCGACCCACAGTACTGTATCGTTGTAGTCATCTGGCGTCCTCCGCAGCTACACAGCCGACCCATGAACTACCGCCACGCCTTCCACGCCGGCAACTTCGCGGACGTGCTGAAGCACGTGGTGCTGATGATGCTCGTCGAGCATCTGAAAAAGAAGTCCGCGCCCTTCCTGTTCCTCGACACGCACGCGGGCCGCGGGCTGTACGACCTCAGCGAGTCGCAAGCGCAGCGTAGCGGCGAGTACAAGGCCGGCATCGGCCGGCTGCTCGACCTGCCCTCCGCATCGCTGCCACCGGAGGTCGCCGCTTACGTGCAGCTGGTGCGCGAGTCGGCCGGCAAGGGTCATAGCGCGATTACCGCGTACCCGGGCTCGCCCGTCATCGTCGGGCGGCTGCGAAGACCGAACGACCGCATGGTCCTGATCGAAAAGCTGCCGAAGGAGGCCGATGCGCTGCGGGCTGCGTTGAACCGGCAGCGACTCGTGTCCGTCATCGACGGCGACGGCTACGCTGCACTCAAGGCGCACCTGCCGCCGCGCGAGAACCGTGGCCTGGTGCTGATCGACCCGCCATATGAGTCCGAACTCGAATTCGACAACGTGCTCGCGGGGCTCGAGGTCGGCCAGGAGCGCTGGCCGACGGGCATGTACTGCGTCTGGTACCCGCTGACCGACCGCGCCGGGCCCGTGCGCTTCCATCGGGGCCTCGAGCGCTCCGGGATTCGCAGGGTGCTGGACGTGTCGCTCCGTGTCCTGCCGGACGACGCGCAGGTCGGCATGAGCGGCGCGGGACTCGTGATCGTCAATCCGCCGTGGCAGCTGGACGCGCGGCTGCAGGAATTGCTGCCGCAGCTGCACAAGCTGCTGTCGCCCGAGGGGCTCGGCGGCAGCAAGGTCGAGTGGATCGTGCCGGAGTAGGCGGCGTCAGCGACCCTGCCCGACGCGGACTGCATTCCTTGTGCCCCGGACTCGTGCCAGATGAGGTGCACTCTTCGCTCGCCTGGCCATCGGGGAGCCGTACTGGTCGACGAGACGACCCGTCACGAACTTGTGGAGAACGCTCGCGATTAACGTCTGGTACGGCAGTCCCTCTTCGACTGCGCGCGCCTTCAGCCTGTGCAGCAATTCTGACGACAGCCGGACGTTGACGCGTTGGTCCTTGACCAGCGTTGCTCTCGCGGCATCTCGGAACTTCTTCAGTTCCGCCTTTGCAGGCGAAGTGGATACGAACTCTCCCGCTTCGTAGCGCTCGAGAAGGCGTTCATCCGCAGACGTTTTTCGCTTAGTCTTCATGCTCACCCTGCCTCAGGTATTGTCGCGTCGCCTTGCGGCTCGGGATGACGGTATTCAGGAAGTAGTGCTCGGGTTGCTCGACGAACGACACGAGACAGGCATACCCACCCGAGGCGACGACCAGCATCCGCTGCTGCAGATATCGCTCTGGATTCGAATGCGCCACGATATCCAGCAGGCCGCCACGCTCGATCGCGAGCACGATCTTCTCGAATGAGATCTGCCTCTCGAGCTTCAGCCACGCGTTCTTGTCGTGACTCCATCGGAACGGCTTG
Source organism: uncultured Gammaproteobacteria bacterium (assembly GCA_963696545.1). GTDB lineage: Bacteria > Pseudomonadota > Gammaproteobacteria > Steroidobacterales > Steroidobacteraceae > RPQJ01. The sequence goes on along the minus strand of CAVOKQ010000008.1, from coordinate 194,391 downwards.
CTGTCCATATGCGATGACAATGTGTGCCTTTTGTCATCGACTGTGACGGCAGGCCGTTTCCGGGTCCAGGAACGCGAATCTGATCGTTCGCACCACAATCTCGCGATGACGCGAGGCGTCGGGGCAGGCACGCTTGCGGGGAGCCTGTGTGCTCTGGGACATTCACCATGAAATTGACGCTTAATCATGCTTCACGTAATTTACGTGAAGGCTTGACCACCAAGGATCCGGCTCCGATGGCCGCGAAGCACAACATCACGCTCGCAATTGATGGTGCGCTGCTGAAGCGCGCACGCGCTGTGGCTGCCCGCCGTGGCCTCAGTGTCAGCGCATTGCTTGCAGAAGAACTGCGTGTACTGGTTGCCGAAGACCGCGAATACGAATCGGCCCGGCGGCGCGCCGCCGCGATGCTGGACGACGGCATGTCGCTGGGGGGCGCTCGGATAACGGATCGAGGCGCACTGCATGAACGGCATCGCATTCGTTGACAGCAACGTACTGATCTACGCACACGATCGTGACGCCGGACCCAAGCGCGAGCTCGCCAGGGCACTTTGTAGCCGGCTTTGGAGCGAACACACGGGGGTCCTGTCGGTCCAGGTGCTCCAGGAATTCTTCGTCACGGTCACGCGAAAGCTGCAGAGCCCGCTCGGCAGGGCTCAAGCGCGGGAGATCGTCCGGGCGTACGCGCCATGGGTGACCAGCCCGACGACACCCGAGACCATCCTGCGTGCGACCGAACTGAGCGAGGCTGCGGTGATCGATTTCTGGGATGCGCTGATCGTCGCGGCCGCAGAGCAGTCGGGCGCGGAGACTCTCTACAGCGAGGACCTGAACGACGGGCAACTGATCGCTGGCGTGCGCATCGTCAATCCGCTGCGCTGAGTCAGCGCCCGCCGGACGCCAGCTTCACGCACTCCGCGCGCCGGAAGCACGCGACCGTGTGGTCGTTGACCATGCCCGTGGCCTGCATGTGCGCGTAGATGATCGTCGAGCCCACGAACTTGAACCCGCGCTTCTTCAGATCCTTGCTGAGCGCGTCGGACTCGACACTGGTCGCAGGTACCTGCTTCATCGCGGTCCACTTGTTCACGATCGGCTTGCCGCCGACGAAAGACCACAGGTGAGTCGAAAGTGAGCCGACCTCGTCCCGCAACTTCAGCACGGCCTTCGCGTTGCTGATCGCCGACTCGATCTTGAGCCGATTGCGCACGATGCCGGGGAACTGCATGAGCCGCTCGACCTTGCGCTTGTCGAAGCGCGAGACCTTCTCCACGTCGAAATCCGCGAACGCCTCCCGATACCCATCGCGCTTCCGCAGGATCGTGGACCAGCTCAGGCCCGCCTGCGCGCCTTCGAGGATCAGGAACTCGAACTGCTTGCGATCGTCGTAGACCGGGACGCCCCATTCCTCGTCGTGGTAGCGGAAGTACGCCTCGCTCATGCCGCCATAGGACCACTCGCAGCGGGGGCGCGAATCGGGAGCGAGGGAAGGCTTGGCGCTCATTCAGATTGGCCTCACGGGCCTGTAGCGCACGCCCGGGATCGCCTCGAAGTCCGCATCCTGCGTCCAGAGAGTTGCCCCGAACGCGCGTGCCGTGGCAAGCATGATGCTGTCGGCCATCGGCAGTGCCTCACGCCGGGACAGCCGTGCCGCATCAATGGCCAGGGGTGCCGAAAGTTCCACGATGCGACCCTGATGCATTAGCGCAATCGTCTGCAACGCAAGCGACTCGTCCCGCTGCGCCAGGACGCGCTTGAACACCTCGAAGATCGAAATGGTCGGCACCAGCAGGTCGGCCGTCGCTTCCACCGCTGGGGCAAAAAACATCGCGTTCGGGCCTCCCGCCAGGTATTCGAGCCAGCCCGAGGAGTCCACGACGTTCATACGCGGTCGTTGTCGCGCGGCACGGAAGTATCGATGCCCTTGAGCATTCCGCGGCTCTTACGGATCGAGCGGACCGGGATCAGTTCGATGCGGTCACCGTACTGTATCGCCTGGACCTTCTGGCCCGGCTTGATCCCCATCGCTTCCCGGATGGCGAGCGGAATCACCACCTGGAATTTGGGCGAAACCGTCACGGTGTGCGTCATACGAATTCCTGATCGATATGATTATCGTAATACCACAAGATCGTATCACCCCGACCAGGGCTGTCGCCAGCCGGGAATCGTGCGCAAAACCGCAGAAATACTGGTCGTCCCCTACCACACGACCGCAGCCGCAACTCGCGCGGCGACTTGCGACAGGTCTGCGCCCGTCGGGCCGATCACCGCCACGCTGCCCGGACCGGCGGGCACGATCGTGCCGACGTAGCCCTGCTCGGCGAACTTCACGGGCGCCGTGACTCTTTCATCCCGCAGCACCATCACCGTCACCGGGCCGGAGTCGGTCTGCACGACGAGGTGCGGCACCTTCTCGCCGCGGAACCGGCACGTCTGCGCGTAGCTGACCATGCCTGCATCGGGCCGCAACCGGATGCCGCCCCGCTCCATCACGCGCTCGACCTTGGAAGCGTCCTCCGGCGCGGACGACGCCACCATGACGCCTGGCTCATGAGCCATGTGTTTCACGAGGTCCTCGGCCAGCGACGCGCGAGGCGCGCTCACCCACAGCAACGACCCGATCATCACGCCGCCGGCGATGCTGGCCGCGAGCGCCAGCCAGCGACGTCGCTCGATTCGCGGGAACGCCACGACGTTCGGCGCCAAGGCAGTGGCACCGCGCTCCGGCACCGGCACGCGCAGTGCGGCCAGGATCTTCTCGTCGAGCACCAGGGTCTGCCGCAGGAACTCGGCGCACTTCGGGCAGGCATCCAGGTGCGCCGCGGCCTCGACACTCAAGTGCTTCGGATCTGCGCCTGCGGCCCGTCGGAATTCGAGGCATTCCATGACTATTCCGCCTCCCCGACCGCGACGAGCCCGAGCTGGCGGCGCAACTTGTGCCGCGCCCGGAACAGGCGCGTCAGCACGGCCCCCTGCGTGAGGCCGAGCTGCTCCGCGATCTCGTCGGTCGAGTACCCCATCAGTACCTGCAACACCAGCGGCTCCCGGTAGTCGTCCTCCAGCGCGAAGATCGCCCGTCGCACGTCCATCGTCTCCTGCTCCTCCGCGGCCGCCAGCTCCGGCGACTCGCTGCCCACCAGGTCATCCACCGGCACGGTCTCGAAGCGCTTGCGCTCGTACAACCGCGCGTGCTCCCGGCGCACGATCGCGAGCAGCCAGGGCTTGAACGCTCCCGTCTCCGCCAGGCTCTCCCGAGAGCGCCAGGCTCGCAACAGGGCCTCCTGCACCACGTCGTCGGCCACCTGCCTGTCCCGCGCCAGCCAGAAGGCGAATCGGTACAGATCCGGCCGCAGCTCGTCGCAGAGCCGCGCAAATGCGGCTTCCCCGTGCTTTCCGGCAAACGGCGCGTTCATGTATAAAGACCGGACAAACTACGGTTTTATTTCGGATCGGCGGACGGGGTACGACCACCCCGCCCGGGTTGGGTTCGTCCGGCAACATAGCCCGCGCGCGCGCGCCGGCGCAAACCCGAGCCCGTGGAGCCTGGAGTCGAGCATGTCGCACCACCACACATCCCTCCCAGTACCCGCGAGTGCGGATGCGCCGCATGCGTCGCGACGATTTCTCGCGCCGGATGATGCGCGAGACCACCCTCACGCCCGGCGACTTCATCTACCCGGTGTTCGTGATGGAGGGGTCGAAGCAGCGCGTGGCAGTACCGTCGATGCCTGGCGTGGACCGCGTGACGATCGACGAGCTGCTGCGCGACGCCGAGGCGATCGCTAAGCTCGGCGTGCCGGCGATCGCGCTGTTCCCGGTGACGGCCCCGGAGGCGAAGTCGCTCGACGGCCGCGAGGCGTGGAATCCCGATGGCCTCGCCCAGCGCGCGGTGCGCGCGCTCAAGAAGGCGCTGCCGGAGCTCGGCGTCGTCACCGACGTGGCGCTCGATCCGTTCACCACGCACGGACAGGACGGCATCATCGACGAGACCGGCTACGTGATGAACGACGTGACCGTCGAGGCGCTGGTGAAGCAGGCGGTCTCGCATGCCGCGGCCGGCGCCGACATCGTCGCTCCCTCGGACATGATGGACGGCCGCATCGGCGCGGTGCGGACGCACTCGAGGCGAACGGCCACATCCACACCCGCATCCTCGCCTACTCCGCCAAGTACGCGTCGAGCTTCTACGGCCCGTTCCGCGACGCGGTGGGCTCGGCGGGAAACCTCGGCAAGGGCAACAAGTACAACTACCAGATGGACCCGGCGAACTCCGACGAGGCGCTGCGCGAAGTGCAGCTCGATCTCGACGAGGGCGCCGACATGGTGATGATCAAGCCCGGGCTGCCGTACCTCGACATCGTGCGGCGCGTGAAGGACCGCTTCGGCGCGCCGACATTCGTCTACCAGGTGAGCGGCGAGTACGCGATGCTGATGGCCGCCGCGCAGAATGGCTGGCTCGACGAGAAGGCGGTGATCCTCGAGTCGCTGGTCTCGATCAAGCGTGCCGGCGCGGACGGGATCCTGACGTACTTCGCGCGCCGGGCGGCGGAGTGGCTACATAGAGAGCGCACATTTCCCCATGCCAGCCTCCTACGGCCTCTTCGGTTTCCCGGTGCACCACAGCTGGTCGCCATTCATCCACGGCCTGTTCGCGAAACAGACTGGCCAGGACATGGTGTACCGGCTGTACGAGTCGCCGCCGGAGCGATTCCGCAGCGAGGTGCTCGAGTTCTTCCGCAACGGCGGCGATGGCGTGAACGTCACGCTGCCGCACAAGCGTGCGGCGGCCGACCTCGTCAATGAGCTCACGCCGCGCGCGCAGGTGGCCGACGCGGTCAACACGATCGTGCGGCGCGACGAGCTCCTGATCGGCGACAACACCGATGGTGCCGGCCTGCTCGCGGACCTGACGCGCAACCTGAAGATCGAACTGACTGCCCCGCGAATCCTGCTGCTCGGCGCAGGCGGTGCCGCGCGGGGAGCGATCGGGCCGCTGCTGGAATTGAAGCCGCGGCTGCTCGTGGTCGCGAACCGCACCGCGGAGCGCGCGGCCGGCATCGCGCACGAGTTCGCCGACTTCGGCGCGATCCGCGGCTGCGACTATGCGACGCTGGAGAACCAGCGCTTCGACCTGATCATCAACGCGACGTCGGCGAGCCTGCGCGGCGAAGTGCCGGTGATCCCGATCGGTGTCGTCGACTCGATGACGACCTGCTACGACATGGCGTACGGCAGTGGCGACACGGCATTCGTCACATGGGCGAAGCGCCTCGGTGCGGGCCGGGCCGAGCAGGGCTGGGGCATGCTGGTCGAGCAGGCCGCCGAGGCGTTCGAGCTCTGGCGCGGCGTGCGGCCGGACACGGCGCCGGTGCTGACCGCGCTGCGCAATCGCACGGCTAAGGGCGCTCGTAGTCCTTCTTGAGCCTCACGTACCAGTCGGCCATGATCGGGATCCGGGCGATCTCGGCCTCGGTCATCTCGCGCGCACGGCGCGCCGGGTTGCCGACGTAGAGCCCGCGCGATTCGAGCCGCTTGCCGGGTGTGACGACCGCGCCGGCCCCGATCATCACGTCATCCTCGACCACCACGCCGTCGAGCACGATCGCGCCGATCCCGACCAGCACGCGATTACCGATCGTGCAGCCGTGCACCACGACCTTGTGGCCGATCACGACGTCCTCGCCGATCAGCAGCGCCCAGCCGCGTGTCGTTGCCGGGGTACGGCCGCGAGACGTGCAGCACGCTGCCGTCCTGGACGTTGCTGCGGGCGCCGATGTGGATGTGGTTCACGTCGCCGCGCACCACGGCCATCGGCCACACCGAGACCTGGTCGCCGAGGACCACGTCGCCGATCACGAGCGCGGTCGGGTCGATGTAGACGCCCTCGCCGAGCGTCGGGTGGGTGCCGAGATAGGGCTGCGTGGGCATGCGGGCGATTCCTGCAATTTGCGACGCGTAGTCTAGACGGTCGGGGTCCGGAGCCTGCAATCTTGCGCGCCGGCGGCCCGTTTGCCGCCAGGGAGCCACACAATGGTCGTCGTCCTGCTGCTGTTCCTCGCGCTGCTGGTCGTCGCAGCCGCGTACATCGTCCGCGTCTACAACGGCCTGGTCGCGCTGCGCGCCAACGTGCGCAAGGCGTGGGCGAATATCGACGTGCTGCTGACCCAGCGCCATGACGAGCTGCCCAAGCTCGTCGAGACCTGCAAGCGCTACATGGGCTACGAGCAGGAGACGCTCGAACGCGTGATGCAGGCCCGCTCGGCGGTTTTCAAGGCGCAGGGCAAGGGCGACGTGCAGGCCGTCGGCGCCGCGGAGCAGCAGCTTCGGGAGGGACTCGGGCGCCTGTTTGCCGTGGCCGAGAACTATCCCGACCTGAAGGCGGACCAGAGCTTCAGGCACCTGCAGGGCCGCATCACGGAACTCGAGGAGTCGATCGCGGATCGCCGCGAGCTCTACAACGAGGCCGTGAACCTGAACAACATCCGCATCCAGACCTTCCCCGACCTGGTCGTCGCGCGGATGTTCGACTTCCAGCAGTCCTCGCTGCTCGAGTTCACCGAGGAACAGAAGCGCGACGTGGACCTGGGCAAGCTGTTTGGCTGACCCGTCCGACTTCTGGTTCTGGCTGCTGATTCTCGGGTTCGCCGTCGCCGGCGGCGGCCGGCTCGCGTTCCGCTCGATGCACATCGCGCGACTGATCGAGGACACGCCGACCTCGCGCATCCGCTCGGCGGCCCAGGGTTACGTCGAGCTCGCGGGCCGCTGCCGCCCGCTCGACGGCACCGGGAATCCCGCGCCGCTGACGCAACGGCCCTGCGTCTGGTGGCGCTACCGCATCCAGCAGCGGACCGAGAGCGGCCCGAGCGGCAAGCGCCGGCAGTCGTGGCAGACGATCAATTCCGGCCAGTCCGGGCAGCCTTTCCTGCTCGACGACGGCACCGGCGAGTGCATCGTGCAGCCGGGCGGGGCCGAGATCATGGTCGGCGAATCCACCACCTGGTACGGCGGCACGCCTTGGCCGACCCAGGGCCCGGGCGACGGACTGCTGCATTCGCAGGGACGCAAGTACCGCTACTTCGAGGAACGCATCTACGAGCACGAGCAGCTGTACGTGCTCGGCCAGTTCGCCACGCACACGTCGGAGACCGGGCGCGACCGGCCGGCCGAAATCGCTGCACTGCTCGCCGAATGGAAGCAGGACCCGGCAATCCTCGTGCAACGGTTCGATCGCGACCGGGATGGGCACGTGAGCCTCGGCGAATGGGAGCACGCCCGCGAGGAGGCAAAGCGCACTGTCGACGCACGGACCAGCGAGCGGCCGGCCCAGCCGGCGCTGAACGTCGTCCGCCGGCCCGACAGCGGCCAGCTGTTCCTGATTGCCGCATTTCCGGAAGGCGACATCGCCCGGCGCTACCGCCGGCGCGCCATTGCGGCGTTCGTCGGATTCGTGGCCGCCACCTACGCGCTCGGCTGGCTGCTGCAAGGGGTCTTGGGCTGAGCCGCGATCAGCATAGAATGGCCGCTCGTTCAAACCGACCGGGCGCGCGATGACCAACCCCCTGCTCACGGATTCCCCGCTGCCGGACTTCCCGGCGATCGAGGCCGCACACGTCGAGCCAGCCGTCCGGCAACTGCTCGAGCGCAACCGCCGCACGCTCGTATCGCTGCTCGACGGCGGCGCCGAAGGCTGGGACGGTCTCGTGGCGCCGATCGAGCGCATGCATCACCGCCTGGCGCGCGCGTGGTCGCCGGTGGGCCACCTGAACGGCGTGATGAACAGCGATGAGCTGCGCGCCGCCTACAACGCGTGCCTGCCGCTGCTGACCGCGTATCACACGGAGCTCGCGCAGAACGCGCGCCTCTGCGCGGCCTACCAGCGCGTGATGGATGCCGAGGGCGAGCGCCTCGATCCGACCCAGCGCAAGCTGCTCGAGAACGCGCTGCGCGACTTCCGCCTTGCCGGTGTCTCGCTGCCGGCGGATCGCAAGCAGCGCTTCGGCCAGATCATGGAGAAACTCGCGACCGTGCAGGCGAAGTTCGACGAGAACGTGCTCGACGCCACCAACGCGTGGTCCCGCGAAGTGTCTGACGAAGCCGAGCTCGCCGGACTGCCGTCGACGACGGTACAACGCGCGCGCCAGGCCGCGGAAGCCGCGGGCAAGCCCGGCTGGCTGCTGCCACTCGACGCGCCGAACTACCAGGCCGTGATGACGCACTCCGAGAGCGAGCCGCTGCGCCGCGAGTTCTACGAGGCCTGGGTGACCCGCGCCTCGGACCAGGGGCCACACGCAGGGCAGTGGGACAACACGCCGCTGATGGCCGAGGTCCTGGCGCTGCGGCACGAGGCTGCGAATCTCGTGGGCTTTTCGAGCTTCGCCGAGTACTCGCTCGCGACCAAGATGGCGCACGCGCCGGCCGAAGTGCTGGAATTCCTGCGCGAGCTCGCGCGAGTGAGCCGCCAGGCGGCGCAGCGCGAGTTTGCCGAACTGGAGAAGTTCGCGGGCCGGCCGCTGCAGTCGTGGGACGTCGGGTTCTATTCCGAGCGCATGAAGCGTGAGCGTCTGGACGTGTCGGAAGAGGCGCTGCGGCCGTATTTCCCGCTGCCGCGCGTGCTCGCGGGCCTGTTCACCGTCGTCACGCGGCTCTACGGCGTGCGCATCGTCGGACGGCCCGATACCGCCGTCTATCATCCGGACGTGCGCTACTTCGACATTGTCGAACGCGACGGCACGCCGCGCGGCGGATTCTTCCTCGACCTGTATGCGCGGCCGAAGAAGCGCGGTGGCGCGTGGATGGACGAATGCGTGGGCCGCATGCGGATGTCCGGCGACCAGTCACTGCCGGTTGCGTACCTGGTCTGCAACTTCACGCCGCCCGTGGGTGACCGGCCTTCGCTGCTGACCCATCAGGACGTGCTGACGCTGTTCCACGAGTTCGGCCACGGGCTGCACCACATGCTCACGCGCGTGGACTACCCGAGCGTCGCAGGCATCAACGGCGTGCCGTGGGACGCGGTCGAGCTGCCGAGCCAGTTCATGGAGAACTTCGCGTGGCGCGACGAGGTGCTGCCGCTGATCTCAGCGCACGTCGACACCGGCGAGCCGCTGCCGATCGAGATGCTGACGAAGCTGCAGGGCACGCGCACGTTCCAGGCCGGCATGCAGACCGTGCGCCAGCTCGAGTTCGCGCTGTTCGATTTCCGGCTGCACGCCGAGTACCAGCCGGGCAGCCCGCCACGCATCGCCGAGACGCTGGCCGAAGTCCGTAACGAGGTGGCCGTCGTGCGGCCGCCGGCGTTCAACCGCTTCCCGCACAGCTTCCAGCACATCTTCTCCGGCGGCTACGCAGCGGGCTACTACAGCTACAAGTGGGCCGAGGTGCTTTCCGCCGACGCTTTCGGTGCGTTCGAGGAACACGGCGTGTTCCATCGCGCGACCGCCCGCCGCTTCCTCAACTCGATACTCGAGCGGGGCGGCAGCCGCGACGCAATGGAGGCATTCGTCGAGTTCCGCGGCCGCAAGCCGGAGATCGAGCCGCTGCTCCGGCAGATGGGTCTCGCGGCCTGACCATGCTGATCGCGACCTGGAACGTCAACTCGCTGCGCGTGCGGCTGCCGCACCTGAAGGACTGGCTAGCGGCGAATCCCGTAGACGTGATCGCGCTGCAGGAGACGAAGCTGCCGGACCCCGACTTCCCGCGCGAGGAAATCGAGGCGCTCGGCATGCACGTCGCGTTCAACGGACAGCGCACATACAACGGCGTGGCAATTCTCGCGAAGCAGCCGCTGGCGGACGTCGTGGCAGGGATCCCCGGCTTCGAGGACGAGCAGAAGCGCGTGCTCGCGGCGACGGTCGCGGGTGTGCGCGTGATCGACGTGTACGTGCCGAACGGGCAGACCGTGGGCTCGGACAAGTTCGAGTACAAGCTGCGCTGGTTCGAGGCGCTGACGAAGCACGTCGCCGGCGAGCTCGAGCGTCACCCGCAGCTGGTCGTGCTCGGTGACTACAACGTCGCACCCGAGGACCGCGACGTGCACGACCCCAAGGCGTGGGAGGGCTCGGTGCACGTGAGCGAGCCGGAGCGCTCGGCGCTGCGGGCACTGCTGGCGCTCGGGCTGCAGGACTGCTTCCGGCGCTTCGAGCAACCGGACAAGAGCTTCTCGTGGTGGGACTACCGGATGATGGCTTTCCGGCGCAACGCGGGTCTCAGAATCGACCTGATCCTGGCGAGCACGAAACTGGCCGAAAAGTGCGTGGCAAGTCTCATCGACAAGGCCCCGCGGAAGCTGGAGCGGCCCTCGGACCACACGCCGGTGCTCGCGAGGTTTGACATATAGGCGCGGTCCCGCCGGGTGTCGGTTTTTTTTACTCTGGTGTTCCTGCGGCGAAGGCATACACTCGCGGCAATATCGATGACTGGGGCGGCCGCGAGCCGCCGAGAAGACGAAGAATCCGGCGATGCGGTATCGACGCAGCGACTACGACGTCACCAACACCGTACAGGTAAGCTCGGTTGCGGCGGTTCGCCGTGCGGTCGAGGAGCTGTTTGCACAGACCTGGCCGGGCAGTCACGCGGATCGCATCACCGCCGCTTTCGGGGATTTCGAGCGCCTGTTCAACGGGCAGTTCCCCGGCTACTTCGGCTGCGACACCGTCTACCACGACCTGCAGCACACGCTCGACGACACGCTCGCGATGGCGCGCCTGCTCGCGGGCTACGACAAGTCGCACACTCCCGACCAGCGGCTCGGTGCCGATCGCGCGGTGATGGGCATCGTCGTGGCGCTGTTCCACGACGCGGGCTACATCCGCCAGACCGACGATACTCAGCACCGTAACGGAGCGGAGTTCACCCGGACGCATGTGGGCCGCAGCGCGCGTTTCCTGGCGCGCTACCTGCCGACGATCGGCATGGCGGACTGGGTGCCGGTGGCGACGCAGATCGTGCATTTCACCGGTTATGAACTGGCGTTCGACCAGATCCGCCTCGACGACCCGCGCGACCGCAAGGTCGGGCATCTGGTCGGCACCGCGGACATGGTCGCGCAGATGTCGGATCGCTGTTACCTCGAGAAATGCCGCGACCGCCTGTACCCCGAGTTCGTGCTCGGCGGAGTGGCGCTGTCACGCAAGGACGACGGCGGGCTCGACGTGGTGTATGGCTCCGGACTCGACGTGCTGCGGCATACGCCCGAGTTCGTCGCGGAGACCATGCGCACGCGGCTCGATGGCGAGTTCGGCGGCGCATACCGTTATTTCGAGGTGCTGTTCGGCGGCCGCAATCCCTACATGGAAGCGATCGACGGCAACCTCGAGTACCTGAAGCAGGTGCTGCAGACCCGCCGCTGGTCGATGCTGCGACGCCAGCCGCCCTGCTTCACCTGGGAAAAAAATCCGCTGCAGAACATGCGGACGCTGGTGATCGACCACCTCAGGACGACGGTCGCGACCGCATAGCGAGTCGATCGAGAAGCTCCGGCGGATCGCTGCCCACGTGGAGCAGCGCGCGATGCTTCGGCTTCACGAAGCCCGACTGCACCGCTTGGTCGAGGAACGCGATCAGCCCGTCGTAATAACCGCTGATGTTCAGCAGCCCGTTCGGCTTGGTCTCCAGGCCGAGCTGCGCCCAGCTCAGGGCTTCGAACAACTCGTCCATCGTGCCGATGCCGCCCGGCAGGCTCAGGAATGCGTCGGCGAGGTCGCCCATGCGCACCTTGCGTTCCGTCAGCGTCTCGACGATCTCGAGCTCCGTGAGATCGTCGTGGCCGACCTCCCACTCGTACAGGAAGCGCGGTATCACGCCGACCACGCGCCCGCCTGCGCCAAGCGCCGCATCCGCGAGGATGCCCATGAGCCCGACGCTGCCGCCGCCGTACACGAGCGTCCAGCCGCGGCGCGCGATCTCGACGCCCAGCGTCCGCGCCGCGTCGGCGAACGCGGGATCGGATCCATCTGAGGAACCGCAGAAGACGCAGACGGCGAAGTGCATGCGACGGTTCCGTCGTTGTCAGCCGGAAGCGGCCCCGGTAAGCGACTTGAGGAATGCGGCGGCATCTTCGCCGCGCTCCAGCACCTCGACGAGCGCCGAGCCGACGACCACGCCGTCCACGTGGCCCTTCATCCGCGTCACCTGTTCCGGACCGCGGATGCCGAATCCTGCGCACACCGGGATCGGCGACACGGCGCGCACGCGGTCCATGTAGGCGAGCACGTCGTCGGGCACTGCGACGCTCTTGCCGGTGGTGCCGGTCATCGTCACCGCGTAGACGAATCCCTGGCTCGCCTCGCAGAGCATCCTGGTGCGCTCGGGCGGCGTGACGGGCGTGACCATCTGCACCAGCGCGACGCCGACCCGGTCGAACGCCGCGCGCACCTCAGCGCTCTCCTCGTATGGCAGGTCGGGAATGATGAATCCCGACACCCCCGCCTGCACCGCAGCTTCGGGCAGCCTGTCGAGGCCGTACGCCAGCAGCGGATTGAGGTAGCTCATCAGCAGCAGCGGCGCCTTCGGCTTCGGCTGCATGCCGCGCAGTTCGTCGAGCAGCCACGGCAGCGTGAATCCGCCCAGCAGCGAGACCTGGCTCGCGCGCTGGATCGTCATGCCGTCGGCCATCGGGTCGCTGAACGGCACGCCGATCTCGACGACGTCGGCCTGGCCGCCGATCGCCGCGAGGTTGGCACGAAAGCCGGCCCGGTCCGGGAATCCCGCGGTCATGAACCCGACGACGGCCGGGCGTCCCGAGGCGGCCGTCGCGCGAATCGCGTCGCTGATCGTGTCGCGCGGCGTGGTCATCACAGCTTCCCCTTCAGCAGCGTGCGCTGCAGCGTCGGCATGTCCTTGTCGCCGCGGCCCGACAGCCCGATCAGGATGCGGCTGCCCGGGTTCTCGCGTGCGTAGCGCTTCGCGCCGGCAAATGCGTGAGCGCTCTCGATCGCGGGCAGGATGCCCTCGGCCTGGCAGCACTCGGCGAGCGCGGCCAGCGACTCGTCGTCCTCCGCGGCCTCGTACTTCACGCGACCGACGCTCGCGAGCAGCGCGTGCTCCGGGCCCACGCCCGGATAATCGAGGCCGGCCGATACCGAATGCGTCTCCTGGATCTGGCCGTGCTGGTCCTGCAGCAGCAGCGAGTAGCAGCCCTGCAGCACGCCCGGCGTGCCGTACGCGAGCGACGCCGCATTCTGCCCGAGACCCGTGCCGGTGCCGCCCGCCTCCAGCCCGAGCAGCTTCACGTCCATGTCCGTCACGAACGGGTGGAAGATGCCGATGGCGTTCGAGCCGCCGCCCACGCAGGCGACGACGACGTCGGGCAATGCGCCCGCCTGGTCGAGCATCTGCGCGCGCGCCTCGATGCCGATCACCGACTGGAACTCGCGCACGAGGTACGGATACGGGTGCGGCCCGACTGCGGAGCCGAGCAGGTAGTACGTGCCGTTCGGGTCCGAGACCCAGTCGCGCAGTGCTTCGTCGATCGCCGCGCGCAACGTCTGGTCACCACTCGTCACCGGCACGACCTCGGCGCCGAGCAGCTTCATGCGTCCGACGTTCGGCGCCTGGCGCTCCATGTCCACCGCACCCATGTAGACCACGCACGGCATGCCGAGGCGCGCGCACGCCGCGGCCGATGCCACGCCGTGCTGCCCGGCGCCGGTCTCGGCGACGATGCGCTTCGCGCCGAGCCGCATTGCGAGCAGCGCCTGGCCGATCGCGTTGTTGATCTTGTGCGCGCCCGTGTGCGCAAGGTCCTCGCGCTTCAGCCAGACCTCCGCGCCCCAGCGGCGTGACAGTTCGCGCGCCAGCGTCAGCGGCGTCGGCCGGCCGACCCAGGTGCGCAGTTCCGATTCGAACTCGGCGCGGAATTCCGGATCGCGCAGGATCGTGCGCACGCCTTCCTCGAGGCGATCGAGCGCGGGCACCAGCGTCTCCGGCACGTAGCGGCCGCCGAACGGCCCGAAGCGGCCCCGTTCGTCGGGGAACGCGCCGCTCAGCATCTGTGCCAGCAGTGCCTCGCGATCGATCTTCAGCGACTCGATTCTCATCGGCGATTCTCCTCGTTCATCCGGCCGGACTCCGCCGCACGGGCTGCCCGGATGAATTCACGAATACGTGCGACGTCCTTGACGCCGCGACTCGATTCCACGCCGGAGCTCACGTCGACGCCGAACGGGCGCACCGTGCGCACCGCCTCGCCGACATTGCGCTCGTCGAGCCCACCCGCGAGCACGACCTGCGTCGCGGTCGCGACACGAGCGGCTTCGTGCCAGTCGGCGGGCTCACCCATGCCGCTGCGCGCGCTCTCCAGCAGGCAGCGCTCCGGCAACGGCTCGCGCAACGCGCGTCCGCTGCGCAGCACCGGCAACGCGCCCTGCTCCCGCGGCAGGCGCAGCAACGCAAAGTCCTCGAGGTCGGTCTGCACCCAGTCGGGGCGGATGGCTGCGACGACCTCATCGACGAACTGCTGCGACGGGTGCATGAACACGGCAACCCGCTCCACTCGCGACGGCACCGCGGACTGCAGGTCGATCGCCTCGTCGACCGCGAGGTTGCGCGGCGATGACTCGTGGAACACGAACCCGACGGCATCGGCGCCCGCGTCCGCGGCCGCCTCGATCGCCTCACGCGTCGTGAGACCGCAGATCTTGATCCACAGGCGCGTCATGCCCGGCTCATTGCCGCGCCTTGCGACCGGCCTGGATCAGCTCGCGTACGGCGTGCGCCGCGTCCTTGCGCCGCATCAGGCTGGTGCCAACCAGCGCGAGTCGGTAGCCGAGCTGCGCGACATGCGCGGCATCCTCGGGCGTCTGCACGCCGCTCTCGGCAACGCACGGCCATTGCAGCGGCATGCGGCTGCGCAGCTGCGCGAAGCGATTGAAGTCGATCTCGAGCGTGTCGAGGTCGCGGCAGTTGAGGCCCATCAGCACCTGCTCGCTGCGCCCCTGTCGCTCTCGTGCAATCTTCTCCGCGACCTGCAGGTCGCTCGCGCTGAATGCCTCGAGCAGCACGAAGAGCCCGAGCTCGGCCGCACAGTCCATCATCGCGACCAGCCGATCGTGCGGCACCATGCGCACGATGAGCAGCACGCCGGAGGCACCGTACGCACGCGCTTCCAGCACCTGGTATGGATCGACCAGGAAATCCTTGCGCATCGCCGGCACGCCGTATGGTTGCAGCGTGTCGGCCGCAAGGCGCAGGTGCTCGAGGTCGCCGTCGAACAGCGTCGGCTCCGTCAGGATCGAGCAGATCGCGGCGCCGCCTTCCGCGTATTCCTCGAGCCGGCGCACCGGATCGATCGTGCTGGCGGACAGGTCGCCCACCGAGGGCGAGCGCAGCTTCAGCTCCGCGATCACGTCGAACCCCTCGGCGTCGAGCTGCAGCGGTGGCGGCGCCGGCGTTCCGAGCGCGGCGGCCCGGAGCGCGGCCTCCGGCATGCGCTCATGTGCCTCCGCGACGCGGCGGAAGCTCGAACGCACCATGTCGGCGAGTAATGACACGTGCTTCCCTCAGCGATCCTTGTGCATGCCGCGCCCGAACTCCGCAAGTCGGTCCAGCAGTCGCGCTGCGTCGCCACGGTCGATTGATTCCTGCGCTGCGCGCACCCCTTCGGCGGCGTTCGGCACCGCACCGGTGACCTCGAGTGCGAGCGCGGTGTTCAGCACGATCGCGTCTCGATGCGGACCTCGATCGCGTCCCTCGAACACGGCGCGCAGTCCAGCGGCGTTGCGCGCGGCGTCGCCTCCCGCGAGATCCTGCGGCCTGCAACGCGCCATGCCGAGTGTCGCCGGGTCGCGGACCTCGCGCCGCACGCTGCCGGGTCGCACGTCGTACAGTTCGAACGGTCCCACCGGCGTGGCCTCGTCCCAGCCCGGCTCGCCGTGGATCACGAAGACGCGCTCGATCGGCATGCCGGCGAGCGTGTCGGCCATCAGCTTCGCGGCATCGCTACTGTAGGCGCCGATCAGGCTGAACGGCGGCTCCGCGGGATTCGTCAGCGGCCCGAGCAGGTTGAACACCGTGCGCACGCCGAGCGCGCGGCGCACCGGTGCGACTTCCTTCATTGCCGGGTGATAGTGAGGCGCGAACAGGAACGTAAAGCCGGTGGAGGCCAGGCATTCGCCGGCTGCCCGTTCGTCGAGCGGCAGCGGCAGTCCCAGTGCCTCGAGCAGGTCGGCGCTGCCGGAACGGCTCGAGACGGAGCGGTTGCCATGCTTCACGACTCGCACGCCCATCGCCGCGACCAGCAGCGATGCGCCCGTCGAGAGATTGAAGCTGCCGGACGCGTCGCCGCCGGTACCGACGATGTCGATGGCCGGCGGACCCGGCGGCAACTCAGGCCGTCGCGCGAGCCCGCGCATCGCGCCTGCAAAGCCGCGCACTTCGTCGGCCGTGATTCCCTTTGCGCGCAGCGCGGCGAGCAGCGCGCCCGCCATCGCCGGCGCGACCGAGGAATCGGTGAGCGCCACCAGCAATTCGCCCGCCTCCGCCTCGGCAAGATCGCGCCGCTGCAGCAGTCGCTCGAGGATGTCGCGCAGTTCGGCCATCAGCGGTGTTCGCTCAGGATCCGCGCCGGCCGCCGCGCAGCGACAGGAAATTCCCCATCAGCCTCGGTCCGTCCGGCGTGAGGATGCTCTCGGGATGGAACTGCACTCCATCCACGACCAACTCGCGGTGCCGCACGCCCATGATCTCGCCCTCGGCTGTGCGCGCCGAGACTTCGAGCACCTTCGGCAACGTCTCGGGCTTCGCGATCAACGAGTGGTAGCGACCGGCAGCGAAAGGCTGCGGCAGGCCGGCAAAGATGCCACGCCCGTCGTGCTCGACGTTCGACACCTTGCCGTGCATCAGCCGTCCGGCTCGCACGACGTCGCCACCGAGCGCCTCGACGATCGACTGGTGGCCGAGGCACACGCCGAAGACCGGGATGCGGCCTGCGAACGCCTTGATCATCGCGATCGATACGCCTGCATCGTGCGGCGTGCCAGGCCCCGGCGAGATGCACAGATGCGTCGGCGCCAGCGCCTCGGCCTCCTCGACCGTGATCGCATCGTTGCGATGCACCAGCACGTCGGCGCCGAGCACGAGGAATGCCTGCACCAGGTTGTAGGTGAAGCTGTCGTAATTGTCGACGAGCAGCAACCGGGGCGCTTGCGACATCACAGGCCCTCCCGCGCGAGGTCCATCGCCCGTCGCGCCGACGCACTCTTCGCCAGCACTTCGCGGTACTCGCTGATCGGCACGCTGTCGGCCACGATGCCCGCGCCCGCCTGGAAGCTGTATGTGTCGCCGTGGAACACCATCGTGCGGATCGTGATCGCCTGGTCCATGTCGCCGCCGTGGCCGAAGTAACCGACCGTGCCGCCATAGAACCCGCGGCGCACAGGCTCGAGTTCCTCGATGATCTCCATCGCGCGCACCTTAGGCGCGCCGACCAGCGTCCCGGCCGGGAACGTTGCCGCGAACAGGTCGAACGCGTCCTTGCCGGCCGCGAGCTCGCCGTGCACGCCGCTGACGATGTGCATCACGTGGCTGTAGCGCTCGATCGAGCGATAGGGCTGCACGTGCACCGAGCCCGCGGTTGCCACGCGGCCGAGGTCGTTGCGCGCGAGGTCCACCAGCATCACGTGCTCGGAGTTCTCTTTCGGATCGGCGAGCAGTTCCGTTTCGAGCGCCGCGTCTTCATCGGAGTCGGCCCCGCGGGGACGCGTGCCCGCGATGGGGCGCATCTGCGCGCGGCGGCCGTTTAACTTCACCAGCGCCTCGGGCGAGGAACCTACGACAGTGCGATCCCCGAGCTCGCAGAAATACATGTACGGCGACGGATTCAGCAGCCTGAGCGCGCGATACGCCTCGAACGGATCGAGGTCGCAGCGGCCCGAGAAGCGCACTGACAACACCAGCTGGTAGACGTCGCCGGCCGCGATGTACTCCTTGGTCCTTGCTACGCCGTCGAGGAATTCCGCCTCTGAGAGGCTCGCGTCCGGGGTGCTGAAGCTCGCCTGCCACGCGGGGCCGGGCAAGCCGCCACGCAGCGCCCGGATGATCTCGCGGCGCAGGCTCTGGCGTTCGTGCTCCGAGCCCGCGTGCAACAGCGCGGCACGGCGCGTCAGGTGGTCGAACACCAGCAGCGAGCGTGGGGCCAGGTAATGGGCGTCGGGACTGTCGTCGTCGATGCGCGCCTTCGACGGCAGTCGCTCGAAATACCGCACGAGGTCGTAGCTCGCGACGCCGACCAGGCCGCCGAGCAGCGGGAAACCCCGCGTCGCGACGTCTGGACGCGGTGCTTCGGCGAGAGCGCGGCGCAGGGACTCGAGCAGTTCGGACTGGTCGGCCGGACGGGGCAGCCGCTCGGTCCCGATCCGCAGCCCGGACGAGTCGAGCCGGTATTCGAGGCAATCACCGAAACCGATGAACGAGTACCGGGCCAGCCGCTCGCCGCCCTCCACGCTTTCCAGCAGGAAGCGCGGCCGGAACGGCTTCAGCTTCAGATAGGCCGACACCGGGGTGTCGAGGTCGGCGGCAATGTCGAACAGGCTGGTCGTCACTTAACGGTTCCTCTGTCGCGAGGACCCGGGGACGCACAAAAAAACCCATCCCCGGTTGATCGCGGAGATGGGTTCCTGGATTCCTGCGTACGAAACGTGCGCGGCCGGGCCCACTCCTAGGAGTGGCGCCACCACCAGAGGCGATCGAGCGTCGTGTCCGGGCGCACATTCATGTTGCTTTGCAGTATCTACGGGTGGCCGGGGAGCGTCAAGAAAGCGAGCGCCCGCGTACCAGCCGCGCCCTCGGACGCCGCGACCGGGTTAAGCTACTGCACCGCAGGCGGTTTCCAGTTACCCAGGGGTCGAGGTCCGCGCACCATGGCTGACGTCTTCGTTTCGTATGCCCGCAGCGACAAGGTGCGAGTCGCGCCGCTGGTCGCCGCAATCGAGGCGAAGGGCTGGTCCGTGTGGTGGGACCCGGAAATCGACGCCGGCCAGCAGTTCGACGACCAGATTGAGGCCGAGTTGAAGGCTGCACGGGCGGTCGTGGTCGTGTGGACCCCGACCTCGGTGGCGTCGCGGTGGGTGCGCGGTGAAGCACGCGAAGCCGCCGATCGCGGCACGCTGGTGCCGGTGCGCTTCGAGGGCGCGAACCTGCCGATGGACGTGCGCGCGATCCACACGACCGAACTCGACGGCTGGGGCGACGACGCGGCCAGCCCGCAGTGCCAGGCACTGCTGCGCGCACTCGGCGCGATGATTGCCCGTCAGGGCGCCGGCAAAGCCTCGTCCGCGGATGCTGCCCCTGCGCCGGCAACCTCCACCGCCTCGGCCGCTCGCATCGGCATCTGCGTGCTGCCGTTCGCCAACATGAGTGGCGACCCGGAGCAGGACTACTTCAGCGACGGCATCAGCGAGGACGTCATCACCGACCTGAGCAAGGTCTCGGCACTCGCCGTCGCCTCGCGCAACAGTGCATTCAGCTACAAGGGCAAGCAGGTCGACGTGCCGAAGGTCGCCCGCGAGCTGAAAGTGAGCCACGTGCTCGAAGGCAGCGTGCGCAAGGCCGGCGGCCGGGTGCGCATCACGGCGCAGCTGGTGGACGGATCGACCAACGACAGCGTGTGGGCCGAGCGCTACGACCGCGACCTGAACGACATCTTCGCGCTGCAGGACGAGATCTCGCAGGCGATCGTCAAGGCGCTGAAGCTGAAGCTGCTGCCTGAGGAAAAGAAGGCCATCGAGCAGCGCGGCACGACCGATCCCGAGGCCTACAACCTGCTGTTGATGGCGAGACAGCATTACGCGACCGGCAACGAGTTCGACGTGCGTCGCAACGAAGCGATCATTCGCCTGTGTCGCCGTGCCACGGAGATCGACCCGAACTACGCGCATGCCTGGGCACTTATGGCCGTCGGGCAGATGTTGATTCGATTCGCGACTGGCGGCCAGGGCGAGGACGGACTGGTCGCCGCCGAGCGCGCCCTGGCACTCGACCCGAACCTGGCCGAGGCGCATGCGATCAAGGCGCGAATCCTTTCGGAGGGCGGTCGACACGACGACGCGTCAGCAGAAATCGAGGTTGCACTGGCGCTCGACGCCGAGTCCTACGAGGTCAATCGCGCGGCAGCCTACCTGCGTTTCCGCCAGAAGCGGCTGGAAGACGCGATCCGCCACTTCGAGAAGGCGCAGTCTCTGGTGGAGACGGACGTCAGTTCGGTCAACATGCTGATGACCTGCTACACGGCGCTCGGCGACGATGCGGGCGCCCGCAGGTCCGCGCAGCTCACGGTAGCCCGCGCGCAAAAGGCGCTGGTGCAGGATCCCAGCAACGGCGCGGCGATGGGCTTCTGCTGTTATGCGCTGGCGCTGCTCGGACAGGCCGAGAGCGCGAAGGGCTGGATGAGCCGCGCGCTGCTGATCGACCCCGATAACATGAACATGCGCTACAACTTCGCCTGCACGCTCGCCACGCAGTTGCATGATGCAGATGGCGCAATCGCGCTGCTCGGCCCGTTATTCGAGAAGATCGGCGTCGGCCTGCTGAATCACGCGAAGGCGGACCCCGACATGGACAGCCTCCGCGGCGATCCCCGCTTCACGGCCATGGTCAAGGCCGCAGAGACACGGATTGCCGACAGCGAGGCCATTGCTTGATCGCCGCGTCGGACTGGTGCTGACTCCACTCAATCTTCGCGGTCTCTGGAAATCTCGGGGCGATTCATGGAATTTGGTTTCCCCAGTAATTGGATGCACCCTTGAGCCGAATCGACTTGTGATTGGGTACGTCTTGCCGGCGGCAAACATTCCGGAAAAATTGCATGGGTTCGTATCGGCAGGCTGCTCACCTTGAGGCCGCGTTGGCGGCCCCCCGGCATCCTCGTTCGCCAGTCGTGCTGGAGCCGCATACTCCCCGACGCGCAGCGACGGCTCATGCAGTCCTACCAGACTGTAAGGATTGCTGAAGCTCCAGTAGCCGGTCGTGATGAGTTCCCCGATGCCGGTGTCGGGATTGATGCCCCACTCCCCACTCTGATGGAACGTGCCGTAAACGGAAGTCACCCAGGCCGAGCGCGGCGGATCGGCGCGATGCTGGGTGTTCTTCTTGAGATTGTCGGTCGACCAGCCTGTCGGATCCGTCGCCGACAGCACCCGTCCCTCGACGTAGCCATAGCCATTCCAGCTCTGACTGGCTGTGGCGTCCCGCACGATCGGATCGACGCCGAGGAACCTCCCCACGGTCGGATCGTACACGCGCCCGCTACTCGGGCCTGTCCTGGCCCTCGCCCTGCGGGCCCGCCTGCGGCGCTTCAAGAAATGGGTCCGACCATTTCTTGTCATGTAGATGAGCCCGACGGCATCGAGCATCTCGTGATCGGTGAGCCGGTAGAGTAGCGCCGTGGATATCCCGCGTCGCCTCCCGGACGGCCCTACAAGAACAACCGCTCCGCTTCCGCAGGGTCCAACATTTCGATTCTCCCGGTGGAACTGATCGTGAACCCGAGTGCGCTCCTTAAAGAGCTAACGCCGAGACCGCACATCCTGTGCTGCGACACCACAACTCGACAGCATTCAGTCCCGAGTCGCTCTCGCCAAGTGACGAGTTGGCACTCCTTCCCTTCTTCATCGACAACGTCCAGGGAGCTGCTCTCAGGCAGTTCCCTAATCTCGGAAAAGGGCAACCGCATCAACTCCTGGAGGTGATCGTTAGCATCCATTGCCGCCCTCCGCGAGTGCACCCACTGGAGGCAGGTGGGGAACGCGAGATCGAAGATCTCCGTGGGGACCACCGGG
Organism: uncultured Gammaproteobacteria bacterium; assembly: GCA_963696545.1. Classification (GTDB taxonomy): domain Bacteria; phylum Pseudomonadota; class Gammaproteobacteria; order Steroidobacterales; family Steroidobacteraceae; genus RPQJ01. Next base: position 172,615 of record CAVOKQ010000008.1, on the reverse strand, counting down.
CCGCGACCCAACAGAGATTCTCGGTACACCGGTTCCAGATGGCAGCCCGGGACCGGCCGCAGGCATGCGCCCCGGACCGAGCCGTATGGTTGGATTGTGATTCAGCGCGTGACCCAACTTGGTGCCGCCCAGCGCCGCCCCGCCGCGCAAGGCAATTGTGGCACTTCCCCAGAGCGTTCCGGTAATCATCCCGCCCACATATGCGGGCGAGTCGTAGTCGAATTCACCGCTGATTTCGAACAGGTTCCGAACAAGAATCGGGATCAGGAACGCATCGCCAAATCCAACGATGGCGTCCGCGATGATGTCGCCGCCATCCTGAGGTTTAGCTGGCTTAAAGCACTGCTGCGAAGGCTGCTGCGATTGCGGCAGCGACTGCGCCGACTCGCCGGCATTCTCGCTTGCCGATCTCGAGACCTGCAGCGAATTTTCCCGCCCGCCCCACATCGTCGCGAAATCGCCAATCGTGCGATTGAATACGAATTCGGTGACCCAGAATTCGTGCGTCGTCCGGTAGCTGAAATTGCCCGATGGCAGCGGTGGCGGGTCACCCTCCGGCCTGACGTTGCCCTTGCTGAATAGCCAGGACAGGAACAACCCCGTTGGATCCGTCGCCGACAGTGTGCGTCCTTCGACATATCCGTAGCCATTCCAGCTCTGGCTGGCGTCGATGTCGCGGACGACGGGATCGACCGACAGGAACCGCCCCACGCTCGGATCGTACACCCGGCCGTTCATGTGGATGAGCCCGACCCCATCGAGCATCTCGTGGCCCGTGAACCCGTCGGGGGTCGAGTTGCCGATCGCGGTGAGGTCGGCCGCACTCGGCCCGCCCTGCCAGTCGCTGCCGCGGCGCTTGCCGAACGCATCAAAGCTCTCCGCCACCTGCACCGTGCCGGTGGCGGCTTTGAGAATCCGGTCCGTGCAGCCGAGATGGTCGGTCGTCAGGTAGTAGGTGTCAGAGGTCCCGTCCGAGCGGCGCACGTAGACCGCCCCCATGCCCGTCGGGGCGGCCACGTAGTGCTTCCAGAGCGTGATGGAGGGCTTGGTGACCTTCTCCAGGATCCCGGCCACGTAGATCGTGGTCTCGGTGACGCCGGCGGTCACGGCGATCTGCCGCCAGCGCGAGCGGTCCGCGGCGTAGGCGAAGCTCGCCGTGTTGCCGCCCGAGGCCAGCGAGGTCGGCAGGTCGTAACTCGCCCAGCCGAGCGTGGCGCCGATGCGGGTGATGACGTTGCCGTTGGCGTCGTACGCAAAGCTGTTCGAGCCCGCCGCGGTCACCGCGTGTTTCTTGGTCGCGTGGTACGTGTAGCTGCCGACGTCGGAGCGGCTGCTGAGGTTGCCCGAGAGGTCGTAGTTGGCATCGAGCGTGAGCGTGCCGTTGCGGCGCACCGTGTCGAGCCGGTCGAGGCTGTCGTCGTCGGTAACATCAGAAATGACACACTCGCAGTGAGCGAATGAGTTGCCTCATCATTTTCCATTGAGCGCTCGATGAACTAGACGGCATCGGAATAGTACAAGCGGATACTCTCAATCCCGGTCACATTCATTTCGATGTCGAGTCGACACTTCATGGGAGGGCACTGAAGTTCATAGAAGATGGCGCCATCGATTCGGGTTGCATTCTTTCCCCCGACATACGGACTTAGCTTCGTGACAACGTCAGTCGCACTATGCCGTCTGTTGAGTCCGAACGGCCCATTTGGCGTTGAGCGCGAAAATACAAACTGCTTTGAAACGAGTCTTCCCTCTCGGAAATAAAATATGTATGCGCCCTCTCTGTAGGAACAAGTTGAGAAGGGAAGCCGTTCGCATTGCCCTTCTCCATCTTCGACCAACTCACCGAAGGGTTTCGCGGGCGCCGTTCCTAGGCGTCGAGAACTCATTTCCCCATCAATGCGGGAGAAACAGGACGGTGCGTCGAGACCACATGAAAAAGTCGCTGCGAGTATCGCGAGCCCAAAGAGCATGGCTCTAATTCCCTTGCAAACAGAGTTTCGGGTCGATGGGATTCCCTCCCACCGAGTGAGCGAGAGGCGAGCCCAGTCTGATTTCGAAATGAACATGCGGCGACATTCCTCGTCCGAGATTTCCTGAACCAGGACGTACGCCGGGAACCGCTGTACGTCCAATGGAGTCACCGGCGTGGACGTGAGACCCTCTCGTTGATGCAAACGACTCCAGGTGTCCGGACATGCTGTACACGCCAGCACCGTGGTCAATGATTACTTGCCCGCCATATCCAGGGTCGCGAAAATCCTGTCGAAAAATCACCCCATTCCCCGGTGCGACCACGGGCGCGTGTGCAGGATTGGCCAAATCGAGCCCCCAATGCCCCCCGGGCCGCGTGCCATAGTCAGGATCGCCTTGTCCTGTCCCAGGGGCTGGAGTCGCCAACTCGCGGGATCGACTGGGGTAAGTGGTGATTACACTCCCACATGGGTCTTGCGGACTTTGCGGCGCCGTTGACGCGCTCTCGGCATCCTCGTTCGCCAGTCGTGACGGAGCCGGATACTCTCCAACGCGCAGCGACGGCTCACGCAGGCCGACCAGACTGTAAGGATTGCTGAAGCTCCAGTAGCCGGAGATGACTATTTCCTCGGAACCGTCGGCATTGATGCGCGAGCCTAAGCTTTGATGGAACGTCCCATATACGGAGGTCACCCAGGCCGAGCGCGGCGGATCGGCGCGATGCTGGGTGTTCTTCTTGAGATTGTCGACGGTTGACCATCCGCTCGGATCCGTCGCCGACAGTGTGCGTCCTTCGACATACCCGTAGCCATTCCAGCTCTGGCTGGCATCGATGTCGCGGACGATCGGATCGACTGACAGGAACCGCCCCACGGTCGGATCGTAGACCCGCCCGTTCATGTGGATGAGCCCCACGCCATCGAGCATCTCGTGGCCCGTGAACCCGTCGGGCGTGGAGTTTGATATCGCGGTCAGGTCCGCCGCACTGGGCGCCCCCTGCCAGTCACTGCCGCGGCGCTTGCCGAACGCATCGAAGCTCTCCGCCACCTGCACGGTGCCGGTGGCCGCTTTCAGAATCCGGTCCGTGCTGCCGAGCTGATCGGTGGTGAGGTAGTAGGTGTCGGAGGTCCCGTCCGAGCGGCGCACGTAGACCGCGCCCATGCCGGTGGGGCTCGCCACGTAGTGCTTCCACAGCGTGACCGAGGGCTTCGTGACCTTCTCCAGGACCCCCGCCACGTAGATCGTGGTCTCGGTGACGCCGGCGGTCACCGCGATCTGCCGCCAGCGGGCGCGCTCCGGCGTGTAGGCGAAGCTCGCCGTGTTGCCGCCGGAGGCGAGTGAGGTCGGCAGGTCGTAGCTCGCCCAGCCCAAGGTCGCGCCGTTGCGGGTGATGACGTTGCCATTGGCGTCATAGGCGAAGCTGTTCGAGCCCGCCGCGGTCACCGCGTGCTTCCTGGTGGCGTGATACGTGTACGTCCCCACGTCCGAGCGGCTGGTGAGGTTCCCCGACAGGTCGTAGTTGGCGTCGAGCGTGAGCGTGCCGTTGCGGCGCACCGTGTCGAGCCGATCGAGACTGTCGTAGGTGAACGTCTCGCAGAGCTTGGAGCCCACGCCGCCGACGCTGCAGGTCCCCGTCTGGTTGGCATCGCCGCGCTGGCTCAAGTTGTCGTTCACATCGTAGAGGTAGGCGAGGTTCTGGACACCGCTGCCGCCGCCCACGCCGGCCTGCCGATAGTCCATCCGACCCGTGAGCGGGTCGCGGCCGGTGACGACTTTGAGGTTCGAGCCCAGCGTCTCGTCAATCACATCACCGCGGGCGTCGTTCGCCGTGCGGCTCCAGATCACCGTGGTCGGTGCATTGAAGTCCTTGATCGCGGTCGGGAGGCCGTTCGTGTAATCGTACTGGAGCTTCAGGCGATAGCCCGAGGTGCTGGTCGGGTAGGTGAGCGTGTCGAGCGTGCCGAGTGCGTTGTAGCCGAGGTCGACCTGGTAGCTCGCATCCGAGCTCACCGCCTGCGTCTTGAGCCGCCCGTAGGCATCGTTGGTGTAGGTCTCCGAGTAGCCGGGGCCCGACACCGACTTCAAGCCGCCGATGGTGGCAACAATCGTCTAATCCCCGCTGTGCTTACGATCACTTTGCTTTCCGGAGCCGGCCCGACCGTCCCCACGAATTGCGTAGCGGAGAAACACCAAGCCCATAGCAATCCAACCTACTGAAAAAGCCCACCGGCGGACGGCACCTTCTGGACCAACGAAGACATTGAGCACGCCGAACAGCATCATGACGAACCCCAAGATGCCGCCAGCGAAGCGAAAGAGTCGCGCCATATCGTCTAGAGTCCGGAATAGCCACAGAACATATTCGCACCAATCACGACGCCAGTTGCCGCTGCGCTGGCAACGGTCATGCCCGCGTTGAAGTATCTGAATTGAACCAGCGTGCGCATTTGCCTGCTTCCTACTGCGCCCAGCCTTCGGCCAGCCCCCGCGTATTTGTTCCTGTTCGCCTGGCGCGCGAGCATGTCCTCGGCTACTTCAGTTGCGGCCGATTCCACAATTGTACCGACGACCGCGAAAGGGCTGAGGTCGTACGCGACATCGAATGCCCGTCCGTAAGACTCTGCGAGGCACTTCTTGTGCTTCGCGACCACATCGATAATGACTTCTTCGAGCGTCGCGTTCGCATCCTGCCTTGAGGCCACGTCCGCGGGCTCGCTGGCCGGCTGTGAAGGCATGTCTCGCATGCCGGCACCCTGGCCGACATTTGCTTGACCCAGCATTCCCCAGCTGAATCCCGTGGACACCCAGGTTGGATTGCGCGCCGCAACGCCAATGCCCTCGACGCCGGTATCGAACCGCCAAGCGGGACTGTTGTCGCCGATCCAATATCCGCCGATCGACCGGTAGCTATCGCGCGACAGCATGCGCTCGCGCTTCCAACTCTCTTCGGGCTTGATATCGCAGCTATCGCCACTCATGCGCCCCGGGCAAGCAGAGTGGCCGCTCGGATCCGTCGCCGACAGTGTGCGTCCTTCGACATACCCGTAGCCATTCCAGCTCTGGCTGGCATCGATGTCGCGGACGATCGGATCGACTGACAGGAACCGCCCCACGGTCGGATCGTAGACCCGCCCGTTCATGTGGATGAGCCCCACGCCATCGAGCATCTCGTGGCCCGTGAACCCGTCGGGCGTGGAGTTTGATATCGCGGTCAGGTCCGCCGCACTGGGCGCCCCCTGCCAGTCACTGCCGCGGCGCTTGCCGAACGCATCGAAGCTCTCCGCCACCTGCACGGTGCCGGTGGCCGCTTTCAGAATCCGGTCCGTGCTGCCGAGCTGATCGGTGGTGAGGTAGTAGGTGTCGGAGGTCCCGTCCGAGCGGCGCACGTAGACCGCGCCCATGCCGGTGGGGCTCGCCACGTAGTGCTTCCACAGCGTGACCGAGGGCTTCGTGACCTTCTCCAGGACCCCCGCCACGTAGATCGTGGTCTCGGTGACGCCGGCGGTCACCGCGATCTGCCGCCAGCGGGCGCGCTCCGGCGTGTAGGCGAAGCTCGCCGTGTTGCCGCCGGAGGCGAGTGAGGTCGGCAGGTCGTAGCTCGCCCAGCCCAAGGTCGCGCCGTTGCGGGTGATGACGTTGCCATTGGCGTCATAGGCGAAGCTGTTCGAGCCCGCCGCGGTCACCGCGTGCTTCCTGGTGGCGTGATACGTGTACGTCCCCACGTCCGAGCGGCTGGTGAGGTTCCCCGACAGGTCGTAGTTGGCGTCGAGCGTGAGCGTGCCGTTGCGGCGCACCGTGTCGAGCCGATCGAGACTGTCGTAGGTGAACGTCTCGCAGAGCTTGGAGCCCACGCCGCCGACGCTGCAGGTCCCCGTCTGGTTGGCATCGCCGCGCTGGCTCAAGTTGTCGTTCACATCGTAGAGGTAGGCGAGGTTCTGGACACCGCTGCCGCCGCCCACGCCGGCCTGCCGATAGTCCATCCGACCCGTGAGCGGGTCGCGGCCGGTGACGACTTTGAGGTTCGAGCCCAGCGTCTCGTCAATCACATCACCGCGGGCGTCGTTCGCCGTGCGGCTCCAGATCACCGTGGTCGGTGCATTGAAGTCCTTGATCGCGGTCGGGAGGCCGTTCGTGTAATCGTACTGGAGCTTCAGGCGATAGCCCGAGGTGCTGGTCGGGTAGGTGAGCGTGTCGAGCGTGCCGAGTGCGTTGTAGGCGAGATCGATCGTGTAGCTCGCATCCGAGCTCACCGCCTGCGTCTTGAGCCGCCCGTAGGCATCGTTGGTGTAGGTCTCCGAGTAGCCGGGGCCCGACACCGACTTCAAGCCGCCGATGTACTTCGCCGAGGCCCCGTTGTGGGCGCTCGTGCCCCAAGTCCAGGTGGACGTCCCCTCGGGCTCGGTGCGCGAGGTGAGCCGACCGAGCGCGTCGTAGAGATAGCTGCGGGTCTGCGCCTTGGCGGTCGTCTCCGAGCTCACCTCCCCGAGCGCGTTCGGCACGAGCGTGGTCGTGCCGCGGTTCACGTTGGTGACGGAAGTCGTCATGCCGCGGATATTGTAGGCCGCCTGCATCACGATCGTGCCGTAGGCGTCGGTCATGCGCGTGAGCTGCCCGAACGCGTTCGAGAGGTAGTTGGTGCTGCCGCCACCCGCATCGGTCACGCGCGTGTCCGGGCCCCAGGCGAGCACGACGCGGGTCGTGGTGTGCGCGAGTGCGTCGGTCGTCGTGGCGCTGAGCCCGTTCCAGGCGGTCGCGGTCGAACGGTAAAGGGATCCGGCGGCGTTGTAGTCTCCCGTGCCCGTCACGCGGCCGAGCACGTCGAACCCGGTATCCTCATAGCCGTTGGTGGCGCCACCGTTCCAGTACGGCACGTAGGAGCGGGTGATGCGGCCGAACGCGTCGCGATCATAGCGCACCTGGGCATTGCCGCCCGCGGCCTGAGGTGTGAGGCGCGTCACTTCCTGGTCGAACGCGTCGTAGCGGAACTCATCCGTCCGGATCACCGCCGCGGCCGTCGTCTTCGGCTGCTGCTGCACGGTGTACTTCACGCGCGCACCGCAGGTCGTGCAGCTGGCGTAGGTCCATGCCGTGCTCGTACCGTCGGGCCGGGTCTCGATCGTGCGTCGCCCGAAGTTGTCGTAGCTCCAGCTCGTCACCAGGCCGTTCGGGTCGGTGACGGACGCCGGTAGCCCGAGACTGTAGTTCCAGCCGCGCGAGGTCGTCTGGCTCAGCGCATTGGTGATGGAGGTCGGGAACTGGCCGCTCGTGCCCCAGTTCGCGGTCGTGGTGCGCGCCGTCATGCCGATGCCGGTTACGGTCTGCGAGTTCACGTTGCCGAAGCCGTCGTAGAGGAGGCCCGTCGTGACCTGCAGCGTGCCGCTGCCCGACTCCTCGATCACCTGGCTCGGGCGGCAGTACGTCCCGTCCCAGGTGGTGCCCGTGGTGCGGGTGATCGTGTTGCCGTCCGTCAGCGTGTGGCTCGCGATGAGCTGCGTGGTTTGCGGGCGGCCGAGGCACCAGTTGGTCGTGTCGTCGTAGACCGAGCTGTGCCAGGTGCGCTCGGAACGCGAGGATCCGGCGTTCACGCCGGTCGCCACCTCGGTCGTTGTCGTGGTCGCGTCGGTCACCAGGCCCGAGGTCGTGGAGATACCTGCGGCGCCGCCGTTCACGGCCGTCGTGACGGTGCGGTAGTGCGTGCCGCCGAGCTCGTAGTCCTTGCTGGAACTCGAGGACAGGTAGGGGAAGGAGCGCGGTTCGGTCGGGCCCCAGGAGAGCGTCGCCCAGGTGTTGGTGGTCTCGCGCAGCTTGGTCCCGGAGGACTGCTTCAGCGTGGCAGAGGCGAGCAGGCCCGTGTACGGGAAGCTCTGCAGGTAGGCGTCCTCGGTCTTCGTGTTGTAGCCGTTACGGCTGTCGGTCGTGATGCGCTTCGCGAAGCCGAGGAACCCGCGGCCCTGCCGGTTCACGCGGGCGCCTTCGTAGGTGTAGCCGAGGGTGTAGGTCGTGCCATAGCCGGTGCGATCGGTGGCCGTGACGAGTTTGACGGCCCATCGATTCGGCTGGAGGTCGGCCTCCGGGAACACGGCGCCGGTGTACTTGCTGTAGAGCGTCGGATCGGTGAGCACGCCGTAATCGAAGTTCTGCGTGACCCCGAAGCCGTCTGCCGCCACATCGAGCAGGTCGGGCGCCACCCCCGCGTGCGGCTTGTACGCCCAGGCATTGCTCGCGGTGCGGTAGAGCAGGTCGCCGAGGCCGTCACCGTTCACGTCGCCCGTGACGAGCGCGATCGTGGGGTTCGTGACGCCGCTGCTCGCCGGCGCGGCGAGCGCCTCGCCGCTCGAGCGCATGTACTCGACCGCGAAGGTCGTCTGGTTGACACCGACGATGTCGTCGAACCCGTCGGCGTCCCAGTCGAGCGCCACCGCCTGTGTCTGCGGCAGGCCACTCACGACGGCGCCCACGTACTCCGGTCCGAGGGTGGCGCAGTTGCTGAACCGGTAGCGCCAGTAGCCGCCCCACGTATAGACCGAGTCGGAGCAGCCGTCGCCGTTCAGGTCCGGCCAGTACGGGCCGCCGCCGATCTGGAAGTTACCCACGTAGATGACGCCGGCACTGCCGCCGAGCACGATCTCCCAGGAATGGATGTATCCCATGCCGGGGTCGTACTCCGTGGTATGCACGAGGAAATCCGCACGGCCGTCGCCGTTCACGTCGGGATTGCGCTGCCGCCCGGAGAACTCCGAGTTGCCGAACACCGGACCCACGATGGCATACGGGCTCGAGACCGGCCCGTAGACATAGGTCGCGGCCGCGTAGCCGCTGCCCGAGCGCAGCCGCGCCTGCACCGAGTGCGTCCCACCGGTCACGACCGCGTAGACGAGATCGTCGAGCCCATCGCCGTTCAGGTCCATGGTGCGGGCGTTACCGCCCGCGCCGGTCGCCGTGATGCCCGTGTTTGCGGCGCTCGCGAGCCCCGAGGTCGTGCCCTGCACGAGCCACCAGGTGCCGCCGCTCAGCGGGACGAGGAAGTCGCCGAAGCCGTCGCCGGTGTAGTCGGTCGCAATCGCCTGGCTGTAGTTGGTGTTCGCGATGCCGCTGTTCACCGGCGTGTTGAAACCGCCGCTCGCGTTCGCGAACATCACCATCCAGGTGCCGCTGCCAGAGGTCGCGCTCGAGGAGTAGACGACGTCCGTGCGGCCATCGCCGTTCACGTCCAGCGGCAGGTACGGCGTGGCGGGCACCGTGACGCCGGAGGAGACCTCGCCGCCGACGCCGGCCACGCCATTCTGGTAGGTGAACGTCGTGGCGGTGAGGCAGTCCGTGCCCGAACTTCCGGCGCACTCCTGGATCGACTGCACGCGGCTGTTGCCGGCGCTCGACAGACTCGACTCGTAGGCGAGGTTGTAACGGCGCACGATCGCACCCGAGTAGGTCACGTCCACGCGCGTGAGGCGCACGATGTCCTTGACCAGCTTGCCGCCGAAATACCGATTGTCGATCTCCGCGGCCGGCTGCGTCTCGTAGAAGAACTCGAGCTTGTAGACGGCGGCGAGCCCCTGCCCGCTGTTCGAAGTGTACTGGACGTTGGCGAGGCGGTAGGCGCCGTTGGTCGCGTCCTCGGTGTAGGCGAATGTCATCGCGTTGCCGCTGCGATCCCGAACCCGGCTCAGCGCCCACTCGCGGATGGTGCTGCTGCTGAGTGCCTCGATCTGTGAGTCGCCGGTGGTGCCGTATTCGTAGATGAGCCCGTTCTTGTGCTCGACCGTGAAGGAGGCCGGGCCGCTGCCCGCCGTGCCGCTCGCCGTCAGGCGTGCAAAGGTCTCGATCTCCGTGCGGTAGGTGGAGCCGGCGACGCCGTAGGTGCCGGAGGCCAGGCGCAACCGGTTGCCGTCCAGGCAGAAACGATCGTAGGCATCGAGCAGCACGCCGCGCGCCGCCCCGTCCTGCGCCACCGTCTGCGGACAGCGCGCGATGGCGGACAATCCGCCAATCGCCCAGCCCTCGCCGATCCAGCCGCTGCCAAGCCCGCTGTCGTAGGTGAGTGTGAGCGACGGCGTCAGGCCGTGCGTCCCGGGCGGGGCGAAGATCGGCAGCGAGTAGCCGGAGGTGCCGCTCGCCGAGACCCCCGCCAGGCCCACGGCGCGCCCCACGGCCGCCTGCGCATCAACCGCCGAGCAAAGTGCCACCCCGAAGGCGACGGCCAGTACCGTCGCCCGCATCATCATTGATCTCATAGGCTATCCCTGCGCGGAGTAGCGCGGCGCCGGGCAGCGCGCCTTGCAGCTCTCGAACTGCTCGATGGCGGTCGCCTTGCATTTCGGTGTCGGCGGGGATTTGTCCGCCGGATCGAGAACTTCGCGATAGCCGGGGCAGCGGGCAATGCGCGCGTCAATCTGCTTCTGGCAATCCGTCGCGCAATCCTCGAATCCGCCATCGCGCGAGGCGGCCTGCGCGAGTCGACGAAAATCCGCATCGGCGGCAGGGGTGGTCACGGGTGCGAGCAGGGACAAAAGCAGAGCGAGCCGCGCCAGTGCGCGGCGGCAGGAAGGCATCCGCAAGCCGTTTACTCCAATCGGGGAGGGGTCAGTGATAAGTGCACCACCATCGCCCCGCCGCATTGCGAGGTACGCTCGCGAGATGCCGCGGACGGCACCGAACGCGCCATATGAACGAGGGGCATTTGTGGTCGGCGCGGACCATATATGACGCCAAAGATTCTGTCAAATGGCAGTGAGTGCGAACAATTGGCCCTGCCTGGGCCACTACAATCCCCGCTTCGTCGCCGCAACCGAGCCAGTCATGAACCCCTGCCTGGGCGGAATCCCTCTCGCCCGCATCGCCGCGGTCTTCGAGTCCGAGAGCGCCGAGTACGTGCGTCGACACCCACGCTCGCAGCAGCGCACGGGTCACGGCATCGCGGGCTATTACGACGGCGTGCCGATGCACTGGATGCGCGACTGGCCGATGCCGTTCCCGTTCGTCGTCGAGGAAGCGCACGGGTCGGTGCTGCGCGACATCGACGGCAACGAGTACGCGGACTTCTGCCTCGGCGACACCGGCTCGATGTTCGGCCACTCGCCGCCCGCGGTGGCCGAAGCAATTTCGCGCCAGGCGACCCGCGGCCTCACCTACATGCTGCCGACCGAGGATGCGATCGCGGTCGGGCGCCTGCTCGCGGAACGCTTCGGCCTGCCGCACTGGCAGGTCGCCACGACCGCCACCGACGCGAACCGATTTGCGCTCCGCGTGGCGCGCGCAGCCACCGGGCGACCGAAAATACTCGTTTTCAACGGCTGCTATCACGGCACGGTGGACGAGACGTTCGTGCGGCTCGTCGACGGCCGCGCCGTCAATCGTCCGGGGCTGCTCGGCCAGGTGGCCGACCTGACTGCACTCGCGCGCGTCGTCGAATTCAACGATGTCCCGGCGCTCGCCGAGGCGCTGTCACATCGCGACGTCGCCTGCGTGATCGCCGAGCCCGTGATGACGAACTCGTGCATGGTGCTGCCGGAGCCGGGTTTCCACGCCGAACTCAGGCGCCTCACGCGCGAGACCGGCACGCTGCTGTTGATCGACGAGACGCACACGATCTCCACGGGACCCGGCGGCTACACACGGGCATACGGACTCGAGCCTGACTTGTTCGTGGTCGGCAAGCCTGTCGCTGGCGGCGTTCCTGCGAGCGTCTGGGGCTTCACGGATGACGTCGCGCGTCGCCTGGACGACGCCCGCGCACGGACGGCGCCGGGTCACTCCGGCATGGGCACGACGCTGTCGGCCAATGCACTGACACTGGCTGCGATGCGAGCGACCCTCGAGCGCGTGATGACCCTCCAGGCCTACGCGCACATGGAACGCCTGGCCGGCACGCTTGCCGCGGGACTGCAGGCATCGGTGTCGCGGCTCGGCCTGCCGTGGCACGTGGTCCGTGTCGGGGCGCGCGTCGAGTTCATCTGCGCGCCCGGTCCGTTGCGCAGCGGGACCGAGGCGGAAGCCGCGCACGCACCGGCGCTCGAACGCGCGATGCACCTTTCGTTGCTGAACCGCGGTTGCCTGATCGCCCCGTTTCACAACATGATGCTCGTGAGTCCCGTGACGCGGGACGCGCAAGCCGCGGCGCTCTGCACAGCCTTCGACGCGGCGGCCGGGCGGCTCGCCGCCGACTGACACACATCGGGAAGGACGACAACCATGACCATCGACCTGCAGACCCTGATCGACATCGTCGGCCGCGACGGCGTGCTCACAGGCGACGACGTCCGCACCCGCCAGGTGGGCTGGGCCGACTTCAGCCCGTGCAAGGCGCTGGCCATCGTCCGGCCGTCGAACACCGAGCAGGTCTCGCGCGTGCTCGCCGCGTGCAGTGCGGCCGGGCAGCCGGTCGTGCCGATGGGCGGTCTCACCGGTCTCGTGCGCGGTTGCGTGGCCGGCCCCGGCGAGGTCGCGCTGTCGCTCGAGCGCATGCACCGCATCGAGTCCGTGGACCCGGTGGGGCGCACGATCACGCTCGAAGCCGGCGTCCCGCTGCAGAAGGTGCAGGAGGAAGCCGACAAGCACGGGTTGCTGTACCCGGTGGACTTCGGCGCGCGCGGCTCGGCGCACATCGGCGGCAGCGTCGCGACCAACGCCGGCGGCAACGGCGTGATCCGCTACGGCATGACGCGCGACTCGGTACTGGGCCTCGAGGCGGTGCTCGCGGACGGCACCGTGATCTCGTCGATGAACCGGATGATCAAGAACAACGCGGCCTATGACCTGAAGCAGCTGTTCATCGGCACCGAGGGCACGCTGGGCGTGATCACGCGCGTCGTGCTGCGCCTGCGCGAGGCACCTCGCAGCACGCAGACGGCGATGGTTGCATGCTCGAAATTCTCCGACGTCACGGCGCTGCTGAAGCACATGGATGCGTCGCTCGGCGGAGCGCTGTCGGCGTTCGAGGTGATGTGGAACGAGTTCTACCGGCTCGTGACGACGCCGCCGGCGAAGGGCACCGCACCGATCCCGCAGGATCACCCGTTCTACGTGCTGATCGAGTCTTCGGGCGGCGACGAGACGCGTGACCAGGCGCAGTTCGAGGAGTCGCTCGGCGCGGCCATCGAGTCGGGCATGGTCGCCGACGCCATCATCGCGACCTCGAAGGCGCAGAGGGAATCGCTCTGGGCGCTGCGCGACGATATCGAGCAGTTCTTCCGCCTCGGCATGCCGGTGACGTTCGACGTCAGCCTGCCCGTGGGCGAGATGGAGGCCTACCTCGCAGACGCGCTCGGACGCGTCGAGAAGGAATGGCCCGCGTATCGCCGCTTCGTGTTCGGGCACTTGGGCGATGGCAACCTGCACATCATCGTGGCGGGACCACCGAGCCTCGAGGCGAAGAAGGGCATCGAGAAGTGCGTGTACGAGCCGCTCGCGGCGCGCTCGGGATCGGTCTCGGCAGAGCACGGCATCGGCCTCGAGAAGCAACCGTGGCTGCCGCTGTCGCGCAACGCGGCCGAACTCGCGCTGATGAAGCAGATCAAGCGCTCGCTGGACCCGAACGGGATCCTGAATCCCGGGCGGGTGCTGGCCGACTGATCGATAAAAGACACTGTTTTCGTGTTATTATAGGCCACCCGATACGAGGTGGCCCGATGAAGAACGTTACGATCACGCTCGATGCCGCAACCGCGGCATGGGCCCGGCAGGCCGCCGCCGCCCAGGGGATCAGCGTCTCGCGGTTCGTGGGCGAAGTCCTGCAGAAGCAGATGCGCGACGGCGCGGCCTACCAGGACGCCATGCGGCGATTCCTGTCGAAGCCCCCGGTCGCCCTGAAAGCGCCCGGGGAGAAATACCTGACGCGGGAGGAGGTCCATGACCGCGCTCGTCTTCGTCGATAGCAACGTGCTGCTTTACCGGCGGGACCTGACGGAGCCGGTCAAGCGCCCGCTGGCGGCAACCTGGGTGGAGCACCTGTGGCATGAAGAGTCGGGTCGCACCAGCTGTCAGGTGCTCAGCGAGTACTACACGAATGCGACCCGCAAGTTCCGACCCGGGCTCGATGCCGACGACGCATGGGATGACGTCCAGGCGCTGCTCTGCTGGAATCCGCAGTCGATCGATGTCGACCTGCTGCGGCACGGCCGCGAAGTCGAGCGACGGTTCAAGCTGAGCTGGTGGGACAGCCTGATCGTCGCTTCGGCACAGTCGCAGAATTGCACGGTCCTGCTGTCCGAGGACATGCAGGATGGCGCAGCCTACGGCGGCGTGACCGTGCGCAGTCCGTTTACGCTTTCGATCAACGAGGCGGCAGCCAGCTACACGGCCCACACACCGAGGTCGCGGCATCCGCCGCGCGGGCGGCCACGAAAAAGTGTCGAGCCGGCTGTCGCCACGGAAACCTGAGAATGACCGCAGACTGGACCATGCTGATCCGCAACGCCCTGGTCTTCGACGGGACCGGGGCGCCTCCCCGTCGTGAAGACGTCGCCATTCGCGACGGACGCATCGCGGCGCGCGGCCCGAGCCTCCCCGCCGATCGAGCCGGGCGCACCGTCGACGCCACGGGCCAGTGGCTGATGCCCGGCCTGCTCGACATCCACACGCACCTCGACCTCGAGGTCGAACTCGCGCCCGGCCTGCCCGAATCAGTGCGCCACGGCACCACGACCGTGGTCGTCGGCAACTGCAGCCTCGGCACCGCGTTCGGCTCGCAGCGCCGCAACGGCGACGACCCGATCCTCGACTGCTTCACGCGCGTCGAGAACATCCCGAAGTCGGTGCTGCGCAAGGTCGTCGACCGCATCGACTGGAACTCGACGGCCGGCTACCTCGCGCACCTCGACACGCTGCCGCTCGGCCCGAACGTCGTGCCGCTGCTGCCGCACTCGATGCTCCGCATCGAGGTCATGGGCACGCAGGCCGCGGTGAGCCGCGCACCCACGGCGGACGAATTCGGCCGCATGCAGCAGTTGCTCGAAGCGGCGATGCAGCAGGGCTACGCTGGATTCTCGACCGACGCGATCCCGTTCCACTATCTCGCGAACGCGCCGCACACCGACAAGCGCATTCCCGCACAGCACGCGTCGATGGGCGAGCTCCGGTCGTTGCTCGACACCGTGCGCCGGCACGACCGCGTCTGGCAGTGCACCCCCGACGCCGCGAACCGCGTGGCCACCTTCCTGCGCTTCTTCTTCACCAGCGGCCGCCTGTTCGGCAAGCCGCTGCGCACGTCGGCGCTGACGGCAGTCGACCTCACCCACGAGCGCAACACCTGGAAGCTGTTCCCGGCAATCGCCTCGCTGCTGAACTCCCGGCTCGTCAACGGCCGCTTCCATTTCCAGGTGCTCGCGACTCCGTTCCGCATGTTCGCCGAAGGCGCGATCTGCCCGATCTTCGAGGAGTTCGACTCCACGCGGCAGCTGATGTCGTGCGACATCGAGGACGCATCCGAGCGTCGACGAGTGATGGACACGCAGGCATTCGGCGACCTGTTCGTGAAGGAGTGGCACGATTCCGGGGCGGTCTCGACGTTCAACCGGGACCTCGGCGCGATGCACGTCGAGCGCTGCCCCGTGCCCGAGTGGCGTGGCGAGACATTCGCCACCATCTATCAGCGACTGCAGCAGTTCCAGCGCGGCCAGACCGACGTTGCTCGCAGCGAAACCGAGCGTGAAGCGCTCGCGTCGTTCCCGAACCCGATCGGCCGCGAAGGCGCGTTCCTGCTGCACCTGGTGCGCCGCTACGATCGCGGCCTGCGCTGGTGGTTCACGATTGCCAACGACCGGCCCGAGATACTGAAGCAGCTGCTGTTCCACGAGCACATGCTGCCGGGGTTCAACGACAGTGGCGCGCACCTGATCAACCTCGCGTTCTTCGACGGCAACCTGCTGACGCTGCAGATCGCGGCGCGAGAGTCCATCGAGAAAGTTACGCACGCGGTCCGCCGCCTCACGCGCGAGCCCGCGGAGTTCTTCGGCATCGACGCCGGTCGCCTCGACGTTGGCGCGCAGGCGGACGTCGTGCTGGTCGATCCCGAGGCCCTGCTGCGCTACGACACCGACGCGAACCGTCGCATGGTGTATCGGGACATCTTCGAGCACGAACAGCTGGTGAACCGCTCCGACGGAGTGGTGACGGCCGTCTTCATCGCCGGCGAGCAGGTCTGGACCGGAGCGGAGTTCACGCCGGTACTCGGCTCGCGCAGGCTCGGACGCGCGCTGACGGCCGGCACCGGCGCCGCGCCTGGCGCAACGCTCGCCGCGTGATGACCCGATGACCACGCGCAAGCGAGTGGAGCCGAACCACGCCCGCCTCGACCAGCTGGTGGCCGACGCGCGCAAGGCGCGGGAGCAGCGCGAGCAGAGCTATCGCGGCCGTGCGCTGAAGCTCTATCCCTGGGTCTGCGGCCGCTGCGCACGCGAGTTCGATCATTCGAACGTGTACGAGCTCACGGTCCACCACAAGGACCACGACCACGATAACAACCCGCCGGACGGCAGCAACTGGGAATTGCTGTGCGTCTATTGCCACGACAACGAGCACCAGCGCCAGCTCGACACCCGGCCACTGACGGCCGGTGCCAGCGAATCCGGCGGCGCGACGCACTCGCCGTTCGCAGATCTTGCGTCGCTGCTAAAGCGCGACGACTGACGGCCGGCCGGCCTGCGCGGCGGATGCGCGCTACAGCGATCCGGCCGCGCGCGCGAGCCGCAGCTTCGCGAGCCCGGCATCGAGCACGGCGTTATCGCGGTTCGTCAGCGCCTGCACGCGCAGCGACTCGGCCTCGAGCAGCTGTGTCTGCGTGCCGAGCCCCGCGCCGTAACGCTCCCGCGCAATGCGCAGGTTCTCCTCGGCCTGGTCCACGGCATCGGCCGTGACCTGGATCCGCTGTCGCGTTTCCTCGACGTCGAGCCACGACTGACGCACCTGCAGCGCGATCAGCGACTCAACGTCGGCACGCTGCTGCTCGGTGGCACGGCGCGAACGCTCGAGCGCCGCGGCACGTTTGCGCGCCTGGCCGCCGTCGAACACTGCCCACTGCACGCCGACGCCCACCGATGCGAAATCCTCGTCGTCGAGGAACGTGTTTTCCAGGTAGTTGTATGCGCCGGTCAGGCTCAGCTGCGGCAGCACGCGCGCGCGCTCGGTCTTCGCGAGCTGTCCATACGCAGTCGCCTGCTCGTCGAGCGCCTTGAGCTCGGACCGCCTGTCGACGGCCACTTGCACCAGCTGGCCGGGATCGCTCGGCAGGCCCGCCGGGATCGGCAGCGTCTCGTCCAGGTCGACCGGCCGCGTCAACGGTTCACCGACGCGGCGGTTGTAGGACGCGAGTGCCAGCTCCGCGGCATTCGCGGCCCGCACCCGCCCCTGCCGCGCATCGGCCAGCGCGACCTGCACCGCCAGCAGGTCGTTCTTCGGCACCAGCTCACGCTCGAACATCGCGCCGATGTCGCTGACCAGCGATTCGAGCGACTTCACGTTGCTGTCGGCGACCTCGAGCGCCCTGCGTGCACGCAGCACGCCGACGTAGGCGTCCGCGACAGCGAGCTTCACGTCCTCCTCGGCGCCTTCGACCTGCGCACCGGCGCCGCGCCCACGTGCCTCAGCCGCCGCGATGCTCGACGATATGCGACCGCTCGTGAACAGCGGCACCGTCACCGTCGCGGCGCCCATCCAGAAGTCGTCGCCGCCGAAGAGCTCCGGCGGCGCGATCGGCAAGCCGGTGAACCCGAAGTCGAACGCGGGAGAGTCGTCGAGCCGCGTGTACGCACCCCCGACGGCCAGTGAAGGCCAGCGCTGCGCGCGGGCGGCAGCGGCATCGAGCTTGGCGGCTTCGGCCTGGCTGCGGACGGCCGCCAGCGCATTGTCCTGCGCGTCAGCGAGCGCCCACGCCTCCGTGAGCGTCTCTGCGCCCGCCGGAGCCGCCGTGGCCGCGATCGCCGCCGCGAGGATTCCGATGCGCCAACCTGCCGTCCTCATCAGCACGCATCCCCTACTGCTTCAACGACTCGATGCCGAGCGTGCTCAGCACGTACTTCTCGTACAGTGGCGCTACCGAGCCGGTCTTCACCTTGCGCAGGAAGTACTTCTCGAACGCGACCTTCGCAACGTGCACCCACTTGCCCTGCTTGGCCCACGTGACGTTGCGCGGCGGGATCTGCGGCAGCGCCACGAACGCCGCGCCGGTATCGCCGAAGTCCGCGAGGCAGATCGCGTTCCACGTGCCGCGCGCCGTAGCGGGCTTGCCGTCGAGTTCCGCAGCTACGTTCTCGCAGATCGCACTCACCATCGACTCGATCATGTAGCCGGTCTTGGGCGCGCCGGTGCCGACGGGCGTGACCTCGACCGGCGGAATCGCAACGCAGACGCCGGCCGAGAAGATGTTGCGGTACTTCTTCGAGCGCTGGTATTCGTCGATCAGCACGAAGCCGCGAGGGTTGCAGAGCTCTGGCACGGCCGCGACCGGGTCCACCCCCTTGAACGCGGGAATCACCATCGAGTACTTGAAGGGCAGCTTGTGCTCCTTCTTCACGGTGCCGTCCTCGTTGTGCTCGGCCACCGTCATCACGCCGTCCTCGACGCCAGTGATCTTTGCGTTGGTGATCCAGTTGATGTGGCGCTGTCGCATCTCCGACTCCATCAACCCCTTGCTGTCGCCGACTCCGCCGAGCCCCATGTGACCGATATACGGCTCGGGCGTGACGTAGGTCATCGGCACGCGGTCGCGGACCTTGCGGCGGCGCAGGTCCGTGTCGAGGATCATCGCCGTCTCGTACGCCGGGCCGAAGCAGCTGGCGCCGGCCGCGGCACCGACCACGATCGGTCCCGGCGCCTGGACGAACTGCAGGTAACGCTCGTAGGCCTGTTGCGCGTGCCCGTGCGTGCACACCGACTGCGTGAAGCCCTTCGGGCCGAGTCCCGGCACTTCCTCGAACGCGAGCTTCGGGCCCGTCGTGATCACGAGGTAGTCGTAACCGAGCGTCGAGCCGTCCTCGAGGCTAAGCGTCGAGCCGGGGGCATCGATCGACTGCACCATCTTCGGCACGAACGCGACGTCCTTGTCCGCGAGCGGCTTCGCGAGGTCGACGCGAGTGTCGGGTGCCGTGCGCCAGCCGACCATCATCCACGGGTTAGAAGGCGTGAACTCGAAGTAGGGGCTGCTGCCGACCAGGGTCACCTGGTGACCGCTGCCGACCTTCTTCTTCATCTCGTACGCGCAGGCCACGCCGCCGAGGCCCGCACCCATCACCACGATCTTGGCCATGTCTTCCCCCTTGGCCGCGTCACGCGGCGCGTTGTCTGCTGCGATAACTGAAATACAGGATCGGTATCAGCACCAGCGTCAGCGCGGTGGACACCAGGATCCCGAAGATCAGCGAAACGGCGAGCCCGTTGAAGATCGGGTCGTCGAGGATGAAGAACGCGCCGGTCATCGCCGCAACGGCAGTGAGCGCGATCGGTCGCGCGCGCACGGCTGCAGCATTGATGACCGCGTCCGCCAGCGGCTGCCCGCGTTCGATCTCCACGTTGATGAAATCGACCAGCAGGATCGAGTTGCGCACGATGATGCCGGCCAGCGCGATCATGCCGATCATCGAGGTCGCGGTGAACTGCGCGCCGAGCAGCGCGTGCCCGGGCAACACGCCGATGATGGTCAGCGGGATCGGCGCCATGATCACCAGCGGCACCGCGTATGAGCGAAACTGCGCGACGACCAGCAGGTAGATCAGGATCAGCCCGACCGAGTACGCGAGCCCCATGTCACGGAAGGTCTCGAACGTGATCTGCCACTCGCCGTCCCATTTCAGCGTCGGCCGGTACGGATCTTCCGGAGCGCTGAAGAAGCGCTGTTCCAGCGAAGCGCTGTCAGGCAGGTCCTTGCGGAGCGCGCTCACGACCTCGAACATGCCGTAGAGCGGACTGTCGGTCGCGCCGACCGCATCGCCGCTGACCCACGCCAGCGGCAGCAGGTCCTTGTGGTAGATCGCCTCGTCGTAGGGACGCTGCTCGACAACCGCAATCTCCGAGATCGGCACGCGCGCGCCGCTGCGTGCGCGGACCTCGAGCGCGAGCACGTCCTCGACGCGCGCCTTCTCCGCCACGCCAAGTTCGAGCCGCACGGGAATCGGGGAGGTCTCGCGGCCGGTGCGCACGTAGGTCGCGTCGAAGCCGCCAAGTCCGGCAGTCAGCACCTGCACCGCCTCGGCCTGGTCGACGCCGAGCAGCGCCGCCTTCTGCCGATCGATCGAGACGACGAGCCGCGTGCGCTCTGACGGCAGGCTGTCATCCACGTCCACGATGTCGGGATGGGAGTCGAACGCCTTGCGCACCACCTGCGTGAGCTGGCGTCGCACGTCGTCGAACGGACCGTAGATCTCCGCGACCAGCGGTGCCTGCACGGGCGGGCCCGGCGGCACCTCGACGACCTTCACGGACGCGCCGTGCGCCTTGCCGATCGCCGCCAGCGCGGGCCGCGCAGCGACGGCGATCTCGTGGCTCTTGCGGTCGCGATGGTGCTTGTCGATGAGATTGACCTGGATGTCGCCGAACTCCGGGCCTGCGCGCAGGTAGTACTGCCGCACCAGTCCGTTGAAGTTGATCGGCGCCGACGTGCCTGCGTAGACCTGGTAGTCGGTGACCTCGGGCAGCTTCGCGACCTCGGCGGCCAGGTCGTCGAGCACTCGCGCCGTCTCCTCAAGCGCCGTGCCTTCCGGCATGTCGACGACGACCTGGAACTCCGACTTGTTGTCGAACGGCAGCATCTTCATCACGACCCACTGCACGACGACCAGCGACATTGCGAGCAGGATCGCGCCCAGCGTCGCGAGATAGAGCTTGCGCCGGTTGCTGCGGGCGTTCTCGCTGCGCAGGAACGGCGCGATCGTGCGCTCGAAGAACCGCTGCAGCCGCGACTCGCCAGCCGGCTCCGCTGCGATCGCATGCGTGTGCGAAAGCATCCGCTTCGACATCCACGGCGTCACTACCAGCGCGATCGCCAGCGAGATCAGCATGCCCATGCTGGCGTTGATCGGGATCGGGCTCATGTAAGGGCCCATCAGCCCGGACACGAACGCCATCGGCAGCAGTGCCGCAATCACGGTGAACGTGGCCAGGATCGTCGGTCCGCCCACTTCGTCGACCGCGCGCGGGATGATGTCGCCGAGGCCGCCGCTGCCGAATGCCATGTGGCGGTGGATGTTCTCGACGACGACGATCGCGTCGTCCACCAGGATGCCGATCGCGAAGATCAGCGCGAACAGCGACACGCGGTTGATCGTGAAGCCCCAGGCCCAGGACGCGAACAGGGTCGCCGCGAGCGTGATGATCACCGCCGCACCAACCACGACCGCCTCGCGCCAGCCGACCGTGAGCCACACGAGCAGCACGACCGAGGCCGTCGCAAACGCGAGCTTCTGGATCAGCTTCTGGGCCTTGTCATTCGCGGTGACACCGTAGTCGCGCGTGACCGTGACCTCGACGCCGTCTGGAATGTACGTCCCGCGCAGCAGCTCGACGCGCTCCAGCACGGAGCGGGTGACGTCGATGGCGTTCTCGCCGGGCTTTTTCGAGATCGCGATCGTAACGGCAGGCGCGGTGCCGTCGAGCTGCACGTTGATCCGCTCGGCGGCCGGCCCTGCGCCGAACGAGACATACTGCTCCGGCTGGTCCGGACCGGAGCGGACCGTCGCGACGTCCTGCAGGTACACCGGACGGCCTTCGTGCATCGCGACGACGAGCTGGGCCACCTGGTCGCGATCCGCGAGGAACTCGCCCACCTGCACCGGAACGTCCGCCCCGTTCGCGACCAGCGAGCCGGCGTGCTGAACGACGTTCGCCGCCTGCAGGGAGCCCGCGAGCTCGCTCACCGTGAGCCCGTAGCCCGCGAGGCGCTGCGGGTCCAGCGTGACGTGCACGGTCTCGTCCGGCCCGCCGATCGTGTAGACGTTGCGCGTGCCGGGAACGCGCTGCAGCTCGGGCTCGATCGCATGAGCGACTTGTCTGCAATTCGTGTGCGCCACGCTCCGGGTCCTTGGTCCACAGCGTCAGGCTCAGGATCGGCACGTCGTCGATGCCCTTCGGCTTCACCAGCGGCTGCAGCACGCCGAGCCCGGCCGGCCGCCAGTCCTGGTTCGAGTAGATCGCGTTGTAGAGGCGCACGATCGCCCCGGTGCGATCCTCGCCGACCTCGAACTGCACCGTGATCACGGCAGCGCCCGGCTTCGAGACGGAGTAGATGTGCTTCACGCCCGAGATCTCGGCCAGCACCTTCTCCATCGGCGTCGCGACGAGGTTCTCGACCTGCTGCGCGCTCGCGCCGGGAAACGGCACGATCACGTTGGCCATCGTGACGTTGATCTGCGGCTCTTCCTCGCGCGGCGTGACGAACACTGCAAAGAGCCCCAGCAGCAGCGCGGTCAGCCCGAGCAGCGGCGTGAGCTCGCTGTCGAGGAACAGCCGGGCGACCCGGCCGCTGAAACCGAGCTTCTCAGTCACGTTTGCCGCCCTGCTGGCGTGCCCGGGCCACGGCCGCAGCCGGGTCGAGCGCAACCGCATCGCCGGCGACGAGTCCTGCGAGGATTTCGATCTGGTCGCCGCGCGCGTGACCGAGCCGGACCTGTCGCAGGCTCACCCGGCCGTCGGGCGCAACGACGTAGACGGCCCGCATCTCGCTGCGCTCGACCACGGCGATACGCGGCACGAGCAGCAGGTCGGCCTCGCCGGTCACGAGCCCCACCTTGACGAACATGCCCGGCGCGAGCCCCTGCACGCCCTTCGGCAGATCGATGCGGACGCGAAATGTGTTCGTCTGCGGCTCTGCGGACGGAAACAACGTCAGCCCCGTCGACTCGATCCGCTTGCCGTCGATGTACACGACCGCCTTGCGGACTTTGCGGACCTGCTCGATGACGCTCTGCGGCACCTCGGCGACAACCCGCAGCGCGTCCAGCGAGGCGCCGGTCATCAGCGGCGTGCCCGGCGAGACGAGTTCGCCGACCTGCACGAGCTTCCGGGTCACGACGCCGGAGTATGGGGCGCGCACCTCGGTGTAGGCCACGCCCTCGCGGGCCGCGTCGAGCCCGGCCCGGGCCGCGATCAACCGTGCGACCGCGGAATCGCGAGCCGCGCTCGCCTCGTCGAGCGTCGCCTTCGCCACCACGCGGCGCTGGTACATGTCGTTGATGCGCTGGTAGCGCGTCTGCGCCTCAGCCTCGCGCGCGGTCGCTTCCTTCAGCGCCGCCTGCGCCTGCATCAGGCTCGCGGCCTGCTCGGTGCTCCTGATGCGGATGATCACGGAACCGGCGGTCACGTAGTCGTTAACGTCGAAGCTGATCGATTCGATCCGGCCCGCGGTCTGGGCCGACACCGTCGCCTGGTTGACCGCCTCGACGGTCCCATCGAGCAGTCGTTCGTCGGGCACGGATGCGGCGGCGACGCTGACGGTCTTCAGCACTGCCGCGCCGTCGGTGTCCACGGCGGGCACCGCGCTGGAGGATGCGAGCGCTGCCAGCGCGACCAGGAACGCGGCGCCCCGGGCCTTGATCGCAACTCGGCTCATGGTCATTTCCCCGCGATCAGAACGCGGCGCCGGGGCGCACGCCGATCTTCCTGAGTATCAGCACCAGCGGGCAGACGCCGGTGAACGCCGACTGCAGCAGGTTCGCGCCGACAAACGCGGTGAACCAGAACCAGTACGGGCTGACGTAGATCCCGAGCAGCAGGCTCAGCAGGACCATCAGGCCCGCGAACGCCAGTACGATTCGATCGATGCTCATGTCGCGGCTCCTCGCGGGGTATTCAGCGGCGGCCGTCGTCTACGACGCGGCCGGTCTGCACGTCGATGCGGATCACGGGCAGTCCCGCAGCCTTCCAGCCCTGGATACCGCCTGCAAGGTGCGTGAGCTGGCCGTGACCTACGGCCTGCAGCTTGTGCGCGGCCATCAACGAGCGCTTGCCCGAGCCGCACTGCAGCACCAGCCGGCGGCCTTCGGCGGGCAGCGCCAGCGGGTCGAACGTCGACAGCGGATACAGCAGTGCGCCGTGGATGCGCTCGAACGCGTACTCGTTCGCCTCGCGTACGTCGACCAGCAGGATCTCGCCGGCCTGCAGCCAGGCGCGCACCTGCTCGGGCGTGGCGTTGGTGACGGTGTCGTGGTGAGTCATGTGAAGCGACCGGTGATTGATGGAGTTGGTCAGAGCGGGCGGCCCAGCACGTTCAGCGGGACCTTGAAGTAGCTGACGCCGTCCGCCTCGGCAGGCGGCAGGCGGCCGGCGCGGATGTTGGCCTGCACCGACGGGATGATCAGGTTCGGCACGTCGAGCGTGGCGTCGCGCGTGCGGCGCATCTCGACGAAAGCTGCCTCGCTCACTCCGTCGCGCACGTGGATGTTGGCCTCGCGCTGGGCGGCGATCGTGGTCTCGCAGCGCGGCTCGCGGCCGCCGGGCGAATAGTCGTGGCAGACGAACACGCGCGTCTCAGGCGGCAGCGCGTACAGCCGCTGCACCGTGCGGTACAGCTCGGCGGCGTCTCCGCCAGGGAAATCGCAACGCGCCGAGCCGCCGTCCGGCATGAAGACCGTGTCACCGACGAACAGCGCGTCACCGAAGTGGTACGCAACGCTGTCGTTCGTGTGTCCCGGCGCCGCGATCACGCGAGCGTCGATTCCGCCGATGTCGACGCGATCCCCGTCGGCCAGCAGCAGGTCAAACTGGCTGCCATCGGCCGCGAATTCGGCGCCGAGCCCGAAGATGCGCTTGAACGTCTGCTGCACCTGCCGGATGCCCTGCCCGATCGCGATCCGGCCACCGAGCCGCGACTGCAGGTATGGCGCGGAGGACAGGTGATCGGCATGGGCGTGCGTCTCGAGGATCCAGGCGACCTGCAGTCCGTCGGCCTTGCAGTGCGCGACGACGAGGTCCGCGGACTTCGTCCCGGTGCGGCCGGACCGCCAGTCGTAGTCGAGCACCGGATCGATCACGGCGGCCACGCGCGAGGCGGGGTCCGCGACCACGTAGGTCCACGTGCCGGTCGGCTGGTGGAAGAACGGCGTGACCGACGGCTGCAATGGAATACCTGTGTGCATGGCAGGAACCGCACCATATTAGTGATTGCTAAATTAGTCAATACAGAAATATAATCACGGCCACCCCGGGACGAGGAGCTGCAAATGACGCCAGCCGTACGCCGCCGCACCGGGCTCGCCGCACGCGGGCCGGTCGCGCTCGACCAGATGAAGGCGCACACGGCCGATGCGGCTCAGCTGATGAAGGCGCTCGGCAACGAGCAGCGCCTGCTCGTGCTCTGCAACCTGCTCGAGCGGCCGATGTCGGTCGGCGAACTGAACGCACGCATGGATCTCAGCCAGTCCGCGCTGTCGCAGCACCTCGCGCTGCTGCGCGAGGCCGGGCTCGTCGAGACCCGCCGTGACGCCCAGTCGATTCACTACTCGCTGCCCCCCGGGCCGGTGACGCGGGTGATGGCCCTGCTGCAGGACATCTATTGTGCACCCGGTTCCCCGCCCGGTCGCACCGGTACCGCCCGCAGGCGCAGCGGAACGACCTGCGGCGGATAACGGCGCACGGGCACCGACCTTGCTGCTCGCCCTCCTCGGCGCGCTCGCGATCGGGCTCAGCCTCGGGCTGCTCGGCTCGGGCGGGTCGATCCTGACCGTACCGGTGCTGCACTACCTGGTTGGTCAGCCGGACAAGCTCGCGATCGGCGGCTCGCTGCTGGTCGTCGGGCTGATTGCCGCCGCGGGCTGCGTGCCCTATGCGCTGCGCCGGCAGGTGGACTGGCGCAACGTGGCGTGGTTTGGCCTGCCGGGCATGGCCGGCGCCTGGGTCGGCGCAACGCTGGCTCACTGGGTGCCCGGCCAGGTCCAGCTCGGGCTGTTCGCCGGCGTGATGCTGCTCGCCGCATGGCGGATGTTGCGCGGCGGCATGGTCACGCAACCCGGCCACGAACCGAGGCGCCTCGCGGTCGTCGGCGGCGGCATGGGTGTCGGCCTGCTGAGTGGGCTCGTCGGCGTGGGCGGCGGATTCCTGATCGTTCCGGCGCTGGTCCTGCTCGCGGGCGTCACGATGCCGAGCGCCGTCGGCACGAGCCTCGCGGTGATCACGCTCAACTCGTTCAGTGGCTTCGGCAAGTACCTCGGCGTGCTCGGAGCACGAGGGCCTCGCGCTCGACTGGCCGACCCTGCTGACGGTCGCCGCCATCGGCGTCGTGGGCAGCTTTGCGGGACAGAGGCTCGGCCAGAAGCTGCCGCAGGCCACGCTGCGCAAGCTGTTCGGCGCGTTCCTGGTCGTGATAGGGCTCTTCATCGCCGCGGACGTGGCGCCGCGGCTGCTGCACTGAATCAGCCGGACTTGCCCTCGAGCTCGGCGAGGCGCCGCTCGATCGCCGCGAGCTTCTCGCGCGTGCGTTTCAGCACCGCGGCCTGCACGTCGAATTCTTCGCGCGTGACGAGCTCCATGCGCGCCAGCTGGCTCTGCAGCACGCCCTTGAAGTTCTGCTCGAGGTCGCGGCGCAGGGCCACGACGCTTTCCGGCACGGAACCGGCGAGCCGGCGGGCGAGGTCGTCGATGATGCGGGGGTCGAAGGCCATGGAGATTGATCAATGATCAGGGGGTAGGGGGTAGTGTAAGAGATTGCGCCCCGGCGTGAGGCGCCCGGGCTGTGCACCGCTCCAAGATGGTGCGCCGCCGAGCTGTCCCGCGGGAAATGGCTTGATCGCGCGCCGCGCGATCGGTGGCACGCTTCCTGCATCGAGGTCCCCGGAACCCATCGCCACGCCCGGAGGACCGGTACTCATGAAGCTCATCACCGCGGTCATCAAGCCGTTCAAGCTCGATGAAGTGCGGCAGGCCATCGCCGACATCGGCGTGCAGGGCGTCACCGTCACCGAGGTGCAGGGCTTCGGGCGCCAGCGCGGCCACACGGAGCTGTATCGCGGCGCCGAGTACCGCGTCGACTTCCTGCCGAAGACGAAGATCGAGATCGCCGTCGACGACACGGTGGTCGAGCAGGTGATCGAGGCGATCACCAACGTGGCCCGCACCGGGAAGATCGGCGACGGGAAGATCTTCGTCACGCAACTGGACCAGGCCGTGCGGATCCGCACGGGCGAGAGCGGAGCCGAGGCCGTCTGAGCCGGCGCCGCGCACAGTCATTCATTCAGACAGACCGACAGACAGGAGAAAGCCAGTGAACACGCCGACCGCCGCCCGACGCCGCCCATGGGCCGTCGCGCTCGCCCTGGGCGCCATGCTCGCGCCCGCACTCGGATTCGCCGGAGACGCCCCGGTGCCGGACAAGGGCGACACCGCCTGGATGATGACCTCCACGGTGCTCGTGATCCTGATGACGATCCCGGGCCTCGCGCTCTTCTACGGCGGCATGGCCCGCTCGAAGAACGTGCTGTCGCTGCTGATGCAGGTCTTCATGATCTTCTGCATGGTGTCGCTGCTGTGGGCCATCTACGGCTACAGCCTCGCGTTCACCAGCGGCAATGCGTTCATCGGCGGATTTGATCGCCTGTTCCTGCAAGGACTCGCGACGGACTCGGTCGCGGCGACCTTCAGCAAGGGCGTGGTCATCCCCGAGTACGTCTACTTCATCTTCCAGCTCACGTTCGCGTGCATCACGCCTGCGCTGATCGTCGGTGCGTTCGCCGAGCGCATCAAGTTCAGCGCCGTACTGCTGTTCACGGTGCTCTGGTTCACGTTCTCCTACCTGCCGATCGCGCACATGGTGTGGTTCTGGGCAGGCCCCGACGCGTACACCGACGCCGACGCAGGTGCTGCGGCCACGGCCGCCGCGGGCTTCCTGTTCCAGAAGGGCGCACTCGACTTCGCGGGCGGCACGGTGGTGCACATCAACGCCGGCATCGCGGGCCTGGTGGGCGCGCTGATGCTCGGCAAGCGCATCGGCTACCGCACGACCTCGATGCCGCCGCACAACGTCGCAATGGTGATGATCGGCGCGTCGCTGCTGTGGGTCGGCTGGTTCGGCTTCAACGTCGGCTCGGGCCTCGAGGCGAACGGCTTCACGGGCATGGTGTTCGCGAACACGATCCTCGCCACCGCTGCAGCAGCGCTTGCCTGGTCGTTCGCCGAGTGGATCCACCGCGGCACGCCCACGATGCTCGGTGCGGCGTCGGGAGCGGTCGCTGGCCTGGTCGCCATTACCCCGGCCTGCGGCTGGGTCGGTCCGATGGGCGCGATCGCTATCGGCGCGATCGCCGGTCTCGTCTGCCTCTGGGCCGTGTCGAGCCTGAAGAACAAGCTCGGCTACGACGACTCGCTCGACGTGTTCGGCGTCCACTGCGTCGGCGGAATCATCGGCGCACTGCTGACGGCCGTGTTCTGTGCCCCGTCGCTCGGCGGCACCGGCGTGTACGACTACGTCGCGAACGCCGTGGCCGAGTACTCGATGGGCGCGCAGTTCAAGGCGCAGCTCTGGGCCGTGGTGGTGAGCCTGGTCTGGTCGGGCGTCGTCGCCGCGGTCTCGTTCAAGCTCGTGGACCTCGTGGTCGGCCTCCGGGTCACCGAGGACAAGGAGCGCGAAGGCCTCGACACGGCCTCGCACGGCGAGCGCGCCTACAACTGACGGAGTCTGTGGAAGACGGCCGGTTCCTGGTGCGGTCGTCTTCTCCCCCGCTTGCGGGCGCCTCGTGCGCCCGCTTTTTTTGCTTCAGGTGCGCCGTCCGTCGCATTTTGGCGGGAAGCGGGCCGCCGGCAAGGGGGTCGGGCCGCCTGGCCCTGCTAGACTCGCACGATGGTAATGGAGGCTGCCCGAATGAAAACGACAGTGACGCTGATGGCCGCGCTGCTGCTCGCCGGCGGAGCCCAGGCGGGAGACGTGTACGTGACCAAGGACGCGCAGGGCCGTCCGATCTACACGGATACGCCGGCGACGATCCCGGCGCAGAAGGTCGGCATCGCCAACACGACCACCGACGCTGCGACGGTGCAGAAGCGCTATGCGGAACAGATGAAGCAGTACGCGGCAGACGACGCGTCGGCCCAGAAGACCGTCACGGGCGCGCAGGACGCTGCCCAGGCAAAGCAACTCTCGGCCGCGGACAAGGCCAAGCAGTGCGCGGACGCACGCCAGCGCTACCAGGGCTACATGGATGCGCAACGCCTCTACGAGGACGGCCCGGATGGCCAGCGCCGCTACCTCAACAGCGCGGAGATCGACGCGGCCCGCGCGAACGCCAAGCAGGTCATGGACCAGTTCTGCGCCGGGCTGTGACGTGAGCCTCGCCGCCGGCTTCATCGGCCTCGGCGCCATGGGCCGGGGCATGGCGCACAACCTGCACGCGGCGGGACTGCTGCGCGGAATCTGGAATCGCACGCCCGAGCGGGCCGGCGAACTCGCCGCCGAGCTCGGGATCGCCGCGGCCGCAAGCCCGGCCGCACTCGCCTCCTCCTGCGACGTGATCGTGCTCTGCGTCTCGGCCGACGGCGACGTGCTCGAGATGGTCGAGGCGATGCGGTCCGGCCTGCGGCCCGGGTCCATCGTGATCGACTGCTCGACCGTGAGCAGCGACACGGCCCGCACCGCGGCGCAGCGGCTCGCCGCCCAAGGAGTGGATTTCCTCGACGCCCCGGTCAGCGGTGGGGTCGAAGGCGCGCGTGATGGCACGCTCGCCGTGATGGTCGGCGGTTCGACGGCGGCGTTCGAGCGCGCGGCTCCGGTGCTCTCGGCGATGGGGCGCACGATCACCCATTTCGGCCCGTCCGGCTCCGGCCAGGCCGCCAAGGCTACCAACCAGATCATGTGCGCCGGCATCATCCAGGCCGTGTCCGAGGCAATGGCGTTCGCCAAGGCCGAAGGCCTGCCGCTCGACAAGCTGATCGAGACGCTGGGCAAGGGCGCCGGCTCGAGCTGGTACTTCGTGAACCGGGCGCCGAACATGGTGCGCGACGCCTATCCGGCCGGCTTCCGCGTGCGCCTGCACGAGAAGGACCTGCGCATCTGCCACGACATGGCCGCCCGCCACGGCGTCGAGCTGCCGGTGGTCGAGACCACGCTCGAGCACTACCGCCAGCTCGTCGCCCAGGGCCACGGCGACGAGGACATCTCGACGCTCTTCCGCCTCAAGGACGCTCTGTTCGCCGCGCGCGGACAAGGACCCTCCGCGCCGGTGACCCTGATTGCAGCGCAGGCCCGCGGGCCTGCCCCCGTCCGGACCGGGGACGCGCCCCACTTCCCGGCGGGCCCGAAATACGTCACCGTGCGCACCCTTGGCGGCGACTCGAAGGCGGTCATTGAGTGAAGGACTCCGGCGACGACATCGGCGAATCGACGACCACGCTGCCCGACGAGCGGGAGATCGCCGACAGGCGCTTCTACGTGCGGCTCGGGGCCGTGCTGCTGCTTGCAGCGCTGGCGTACCTCGTGTGGCGTATCGTTACGCCGCTGTGGCAGCCGCTGCTGTGGGCGGTGCTGCTCGGCGCGCTGCTCGCACCGCTCAACCTGCGGCTCACCCGCCGCCTCGGTAACCGGCCACGACTCGCGAGCGCGGTCACGACGCTGCTGACGGTGATGCTGTTCCTGCTGCCGGTGGCCGTGATCGCCGGGTCCGTCGCGGCGCAGGCCGCGCAGCTGCTCGGCAAGCTCGACTCCCAGGTACCGACGATGTCGGATATGACCTCGCTCGACCTGGGGCACGTCCCGTGGCTGGCGCAGCCGCTCGAATGGCTCGGGCAGAACACCGGGATCACCATCGCGCAGGTGCAGGGCTGGCTCGTGGCGGCCAGCAAGAAAGTGCTGCAGTTCCTCGCATCGTCGAGCGGCAATTTCGTGCTCGGCGCGCTCGGCACGCTGGTGAGCTTCCTGCTGATGCTGTTCGTGCTGTTCTTCGTGCTGCGCGACGGGCCTGAGCTTGCAACCAAGGTCGTGCGCATGCTGCCGATCGAGGAGCAGCGCCGTACACGCCTGTGGCAGCACCTCGCCGAAGTCACCCGCGCGGTATTCATGGGCATCGGGCTCACGGCACTGGTGCAGGGCACGCTGGTCGGCATCGGTTTCTGGATCGCGGGCCTGCCGTCGCCACTCGTGTTCGGCGTGGTCGCCGCACTGTTCGCACTGGTGCCGCTGGTCGGCACGACGATCGTGTGGGGCCCCGGCGCGATCTTCCTCGCGCTGCACGGCGACTATCCCCACGCCATCTTCCTGCTGCTGTGGGGCGTGATCGCCGTCGGCATGGTGGACAATTTCCTGCGCCCGCTGCTGATCTCGGGCCGCGCCGAGGTGCCGACACTCGCGGTGTTCGTCGGTGTCATGGGCGGACTGTCCGCATTCGGATTCATCGGCCTGTTCCTCGGGCCGATCGTGCTCGGCCTGCTGGTCGCGCTGTTCCGCTACGAGAACGAACGGCGCTCCGCCGCCGCGCAGCAGCAGCACTGAACAGGCTTTAACTGGAGTCGCAAGTGTCTGAACCGCTACGCATCGCCACCCGACGCAGCAAGCTCGCCCTGTGGCAGGCCGAGCACGTCGCCGCCCTGCTCCGCGCCGCACATCCAGACACGCCGGTCGAGCTCGTGCCGATGAGCACGCAGGGCGACCGCGTACAGGACCGCGCCCTCGCCGAGGTCGGCGGCAAGGGCCTGTTCGTCAAGGAGCTCGAGGTCGCGATGCAGGACGGTCGCGCGGACATCGCGGTGCACTCGATGAAGGACGTGCCGAGCGAGTTGCCGCCGGGATTCTGCATCACCGCCGCGCTGCCGCGCGCCAATCCGCGCGACGCGTTCCTGTCGCTGCGCTACGCGCGGTTTGCGGACCTGCCGCAGGGTGCGCGCGTGGGTACGTCGAGCCCACGGCGCCAGTCGCAACTGCGCAGCGCCCGGCCGGACCTCTCGCTCGAGTTGTTGCGCGGCAACGTCGATACGCGCCTGCGCCGCCTCGAGGAAGGCAGCCTGGACGCGATCCTGCTGGCCTGCGCCGGGCTCGAGCGCCTGGGGCTCGGCGAGCGCATCACCGAGGTGCTGGACCTCGACCTGTCGGTGCCGGCAGTCGGCCAGGGCGTGATCGGCATCGAGTGCCGCGAAGACGACGCCCGCGCGCGACGGCTGCTCGCCGCACTGCACCACGAGGACTCGTTCGTGCGTCTGTCGGCGGAACGGGCGTTTGCACAGACGCTGGGTGGCAGCTGTCACTCGCCGATCGCCGCGCACGCGTCGCTGGCAAGCGGCGAGCTCACGCTGCGCGGCTTCATCGGCGCGCCCGATGGTCGCGAGACCTACCGCGACAGCATCCGGGGCCAGGCCGGACAGGCGGTCGAGCTCGGTCGTACGCTGGCGAACCGCATGCAGGCGGCCGGCGCCGGCGGCCTGCTGGACAGGCTGCGCGCCGAGGCAGCGGCCACGTCGTGAGCGGCGCGCTCGACGGGCTGGTCGTCGTCGTCACACGGCCGGCGCGCCAGGCGGCCCGCTTCATCGCGTTGCTCGAACAACACGGCGCGCACACCGTGGCGTTTCCGACGCTCGCGATCGAGTCCGTGCCGCTCGGGGCGGACGTGCGCGCGGCGCTCGCGGCCGGGTCGTTCGACTGGATCGTCTACACGAGCACGAACGCGGTCGCGCACGCGCCACCGATGCGCGTGTCGCGGGCCAGGGTAGCGGCCATCGGCCGGGCGACTGCGCGTGCGCTCGAATCCGCCGGACTTCTCGTCACGGCGATTCCGACGTCGGGGGCGGACACCGAGGGCCTGCTCGCGCTGCCGGAGTTTGCGAAGCTCGCCGGCAAGCAGGTGCTGATCGTCAAGGGCGTCGGCGGGCGCGATGCGCTGCGGGCCGGGCTCACCGACCGTGGCGCAACGGTCGTGATCGCCGAGGTCTATCGGCGCGTGCCCGCCGCACCGATCGCCGGTGCGATCGAGGCACTGGACCGTGCGTGCCGGTGCGAGACGGCCGTCGTCGCGGTCACGTCGGTCGAGGTGCTGGAGTCGCTGCTCGCGCTCGCATCGTCACGCGTGCCGGCGCTGCTCGAAGCGCGCCTGCTGGTGCCCGGCGAGCGGGTCGCGGAGGCCGCCCGCCGGCATGAATGGCGGGGTCCGCTCGTGGTGGCGCGCAGCGCGGAGGACGAGGCCATGCTCGAGGCGCTGCTTGCGGGCCTGAACGGAGGCAGTCCGGCCGACCGCGCATGATAGGATCGGCGTGGAAGTCCGCGCACCGCCGATGTCCGCCGAAATCGAATCCCTGTCCAGCGAGATGAATGCCCGGCGCGCCGGCAACGGGGCAAGCCCGATGCTGGTTGCGATCGCGCTGGCTGCGCTGGCGGCTGCCCTGTACGCGCACTTCCGCCTCGCGCAGTTCGACGACCGCATCGACCGGCTGCACGCACAGGTGACGCAATTGCGGGCAAGCCAGGACCGCCTGTCGGGACAGCTCTCGACGTTGACGGCCCGGCTGGACACCGCGCAGAGCGCCACGCGTACCGAGTTACGGGGACTGCGCGAACTGCCAGCGCAGGTGGGCGAGCTCGGACAGAGCGTCGAGGAGCTGCGCACGCGGACCGAAGCGCCACAGCGCGCCTGGGTGCGTGCCGAGGCGATGTACCTGCTCGAACTCGGGGAACGCCGGCTCAAGCTCGAGCACGATGTCGGCACCGCAGTCGTTGCGATGGCCGCCGCGGACGCCCGGCTCGCCACGCTCAACGACCCGGCCGTGGCGGACGTCCGCCGCCTGCTCGCCGAAGAGCTCACTGCGCTGCGTGCCGTGCCGGTGCCCGATCTCACGGCGGTGCTGGCGCGGATCAGCTCCATCGAGGCCGCGGTACCGACGCTGCCGGTGCTCGGCGTGCCGGCGACCGTTGCGCGACGGCCGCAGGACGAGCCAGAGCCGAAGGGGCCGCTCGAGCGCGGCGTGCACCGACTGGCCGAGGCGATGCGCGACCTCGTGTCGCTGAAGCGCATCGACCCCGCGACGACCCGGCTCGTGACGCAAGAGGAGGAATCGCTGCGCCGGCAGCACCTCGACCTGCTGATGTTCGCCGCGCGCATCGCGGCGATGGAGCCGGACGCGGCCGCGTACCAGCAGTCGCTGCAGGCTGCCAGCGCCTGGCTCGAGCAGTTCTTCGACGTGTCGTCGCCGCAGACCGCTGCCGCCAGGACTGAACTCGCGGCACTGCGCAGCGTGAACATCGCGCCGCCGCTGCCCGCCGTGGGCGCTGCCGCACGCCAGTTGCAGAGCGTGATGCGCGGCAACGCAGCGACTCCATGAAGGGCGCGGTGATCGTCGCACTCGCGCTGGTGGCCGGCGGGCTGCTGGCGCACCTGCTGCTCATCGATCCCGGCTACGTCGCGATCCGCGTCGGCCGTTCCCTGTTCGAGACGACGCTGCCGGTATTCGCGTTGCTGCTCGTGGGCGCCTACTTCGCCGTGCGCGGCGTGATCAACGCCGTGAACGCGCGCGCGCGACTCGCAGCGCTGCGTGCGGAGCGTCGCAAGCGCCGGGCGCGCGACGACACGCAGCGCGGCCTGCTCGACCTCGCGGCGGGCAACTGGAAGAGCGCAGAGGACCTGCTGTCGCGGTCCGCACCGGACGCGGATTCGCCGGCCGCCAACTACCTCGTCGCGGCCCGGGCTGCAGACCTGCTCGACGCCGTCGAGCGCCGCGACGAGTGGCTTGCGCGTGCGCAGGAAGACGCGCCGGATGAACGTGCCGCCGCGCTGGTCACGCTGGCCGAGATGCAGATGCGCCGCGGGCAGGACGAGGCCGCACTGCAGACGCTGGAACAACTCGACGCCTCTGGCGACCTCAACTCGCGGGGTCTCGAGCTGATGGCGCGGCTCTACCCTAAGCTCGGCCGTGGCGCCGAGCTGCTGAAGCTTGCGCCCCGGCTGCGCAGTGCCAAGGAACTGCCGGAAGCGCAGGTCAACGAGCTGCTCGCCCAGGTGGCGCTCGAGGAAATCCGCGCTGCCGGCGAGCGTGGCGACCAGTCGCGGCTCGAGAAAGCCTGGTCGGACCTGCCGCGCGGCGTGCGCAGGCTTCCGGCGTCGATCGTGACCTACGCGCGTGCAGCGATGGCCTGCCAGGACCACCCGACCGCGGAGAAGGTACTGCGCGAACTGATCGACGACAGCACCGATCCGACGGCAACGCGTCTCTACGGCGACCTCGCGTTGCCCGACCCGCTGGTGCCGCTCGACCGTGCCGAGGGCTGGCTGCGCAAGCGTCCCGAGGACCCCGAGCTGCTGGCGAGCTGCGCGCGGCTCTGCCTGCGGGCGGAGCTGTTCGGCAAGGCCCGGAGCTACCTGGAGGCGAGCATCGCGCGCCGCCCGAGCCAGGAGAACAGCCTGATCCTCGCGGACCTGCTCGAGCAGATGGGCGAGCATGCGAAGGCGACGGAGTGCCTGCGCCAGGCCGTCACGAAGTCCGTCGGGCGGCGGCCGAACCTGCCGCGAGTCCGGCTGCGGCGTCGTTGACTTCGCAGGCCGGTCAGCGCGACGGCGTCGCCTTCATCCGCGCCAGCGTGTCCGGCGCATAGTCGAAGGAATCGAAGTAGAGCTGCTCGCGCGGCAGACCACGCGCGACGTAGCCGCTGCGGATCGCCTCGATCATCGCCGGCGGGCCGCTGGCATAGACATCGAAGCCGGCGACGTCGGGATGATCGGCAAGCGCGGCTTCGTGCACGAGGCCCCGCCGGAAGCCTTCTCCGGCGGCAGTTACATCCGACAGCACGGGGTGATAGATGAACCCGGGGCGCGTGCGAGCGAGCTCCGTGAGCCATTCGTGCTCGTACAGCCCGTCGCGATCGCGGGCGCCCCAGTAGAGCGTAACCGGCCGCCGGTCCCCCGTGGCGACCAGCTGCCGCAGCATCGCGCGCAGCGGCGCATAGCCGGTGCCGCCACCGATCATCAGCGGCGGCCGGGGCGACTCGGTCCGCAGCCAGAACTGGCCAAGTGGGCCCTCGATGCGCAGCAGCGCGCCGGACTTGAGCGTGTCGAACAGCTGGGCCGTGAATCCGCTCTGCGACGCACGCCGCACGTGCAGTTCCAGCTGCCGCCCGTCGGCCGGCGCGCTCGCGATCGAGAAACTGCGCCGGCGCCCCTCCGACAACATCACGTCGAGGTATTGCCCGGGCCGGTAGTGCAACTCCTCGACCGCGGGCAGGCGCAGGAACACCGCCATCACGTCTTCGGCCAGCCGCTCCATCCGCTGGATGCGGCACGGCAGGCTCTTCACCTCCACATCTGGAGCTGGACGCACTTCGCGCGTCTCGACCCTGAGGTCCGTCAGCGGCCGGGCCTGGCAAAGTAGCGCGAAGCCTGCACGCACTTCGTCCGGCGTGATGCCGGGCGGCGTCTCGCCGGAGTATTCGACGGTTCCCGCAACGATCCTGGCCCGGCACGATGCGCAGTGCCCGCCCTTGCAGCTGTGCGGCAGGTTGAGGCCGGCGCGCAGCGCGGCGGACAGTACCGTCTCGCCGGGTTCGGCCAGGAACGACTGGCCAGTCGGGATCAGCGTCACCTGGGGCATGAGCGGAGGATGCCATGAAGCGCCCGGGCGCGCGGGCCGTGCGGAACCATTCGCGTATCCTTGGCGCATGGATCGCGTGTGCCTGATCGCGGGATTCGGTTACGTGGGCCGCCGGCTGGCCGCCCGGATGCGACCTGCCCGGCGGGTCGTGGCACTGGTGCGCTCGTCGCAAGCCGCCGCGGCTCTGCAGGCCGGAGGAATCGACTCCATCGCGGCAGACCTCGACGCGGACCCGCTGCCTCGCGACATCGAGGCCGTCGCGCATGGCGCGGCCATTCTCTACCTCGCGCCACCGCCCGAAATCGGCACGACGGATCCGCGCGTCGAACGGTTCCTTGCCGCACTCGGCGGCTCACGGCCCGAGGTCGTCGTCTACATGAGCACGACCGGTGTATACGGCGACACGGCCGGAGGCAGCGTGGACGAGTCGAGTCCGGTGGCGCCGGGCAACGACCGTTCGCGGCGCCGCGTGGCGGCGGAGCAGGCCGTGCGCACGTGGTGCGAAGCGCGCGGCGTGCGCTGGGTCGTGCTGCGCGTGCCCGGCATCTACGGGCCCGATCGCCTGCCGCTGGAGCGGCTGCGGCGCGGCGAGCCCGCGCTCAGGCCCGAGGATTCCGGGCCCGCGAACCGCATTCACGTCGACGACCTGGTCTCGACCTGCGTCGCGGCAATCGAGCGTCCGGTCGGAGGTGTCTTCAACGTCGGCGACGGAGATCACGCGAGCACCACGGTGTTCCTGCAGGCGACGGCCCGGCTCGCGGACCTGCCGCCGCCGGCACTCGTGTCACTGGCCGAGGCAGCCGGGCGCATCAGCCCGGGAATGCTCGCGTATCTCGTCGAATCGCGGCGCGTGGACACGGCGCGGATGCGCAACGAACTCGGCGTCATGCCGTGTTACCCGAGCGTTGCTTCCGGCGTCGCAGCGAGTCTCGCGGAAATGCGCGCACGGCGACGTTGAGCGTCGGCTATCCTTGGGCCATGCGGCTCGCGTTCACGAAGATGCATGGACTCGGCAACGACTTCATCGTCTTCGACGCCGAACGCCCCGAGGCGGTGCCGAGCGCTGCAGCCCTGCGCCGGCTCGCCGATCGGCGCACCGGCATCGGCTTCGACCAGGCGCTGGTGCTGTCACCGCCCCGCCGCCCCGATACGGACGTCTACTACCGGATTTTCAACGCGGACGGCTCCGAGGTCGAGCAGTGCGGCAACGGCGCGCGCTGCATCGCAAGGCTCGTCGCCACGCGCGCGGCGCGCCAGGAACTGCCGCTGACGATGGACAGCCCCGGCGGGCTCGTGCAGGCACGTTTGCGCCGCGACGGCCTCGTCTCCGTTGCGATGGGTGTGCCTGATTTCGCGCCGCGCTCGCTGCCGTTCGAAGCCGAGCGCGAGTCGGCAAGTTACCGCCTCGAGCTGCCGACCGGGCCGGTCGAGTTCGGCGCCGTATCGATCGGCAACCCACACGTCGTGATCCGCGTGCGCTCGGTGCGTGACGCGCCGGTGGACAGCGTGGGACCCGCAATGGAGAATCACGCCCGCTTTCCACGGCGGGTGAACGTCGGGTTCCTCGAGATCGTCGCGCCGGACCACGTGCGCCTGCGGGTTTTCGAGCGCGGCGTCGGCGAGACGCAGGCCTGCGGCACCGGAGCGTGCGCCGCGGTGGCCGTGGGACGCAGGCACGGGCCGCTCGCCGAGGAAGTCCGCGTGGACCTGCCCGGCGGACGGCTCAGCGTGCAGTGGCCGGGGCCTGGCGAGTCGATCTGGCTCACGGGACCGGCGGAAACCGCATTCGAGGGCACCGTCGATGTCTGACGCGGTGCCGGGGAGAACGACATGAACAAGCAGCCGATTCGCGAACCTGGATTGCTGGCCGAGGAACAGATCGGCGAGTACCTGGTGGGCCATCCGGAATTCTTCGAGCGTCACCCCGGCGTGCTCGCGCGCCTGCAGCTCCCGCACCAGCGCGGCAGTGCTGCGGTGTCGCTGGTCGAGCGCCAGGTGCTGGTGCTGCGCGAGAAGCACGGCTCGCTCGAGCAGAAGCTGCACGAGCTGATCGAGAACGGCCGCGCCAACGACGCGATCACCGACCGGGTGCACCGGCTCACGCGCCGGCTGCTGCGCGCCCGCGACTTCGGCACGTCGATCACCGCGCTCGAGACCTCGCTGCGCGAGGACTTCGGTGCGTCGCGCTGGCTGGTGCTGCTCACCGATCCGTCGCTGCCGGGCCTCGTGGGCTACCAGAACACGCACGTGCGAGTCGTGCCGCGCGGCTGCGCCGAGCTCAAGCTGTTCGAGTCGTTCTTCGAATCCGCGCGGCCGCGCAGCGGGCAGATCCGCGACACGCAGCGCGACTACCTGTTCGGCACCGAGAGCGTGCCCGTGGGCTCGACCGTGCTGATCCCGCTCGGCGAGCGCGCTGCGCTGGGACTGCTCGCGATCGCGAGCCACGACACCGAGCGCTATCTGCCGACCATGAGCACCGATTACCTGGTGCGCATCAGCGAAATCGTTACCGAGGCGATCACGGCCCGCGGCGCATGAGCGAGACGCTCGCGGACGGGGTGACCCGCTTCCTGCAGAGCCTGCGCAACGAACGTCGGCTGTCGCCGCACACGGAATCGGCCTACACGCGCGACCTCGGGTCGCTGCTCGAGTACTGCGCTGCACAGGGCATCGCAGCCTGGGAGGGGCTCGATCCCCAGCACGTGAGGAGCTTTGCCGCACAGTGCCACCGGCGCGGGCTGTCGCCCCGCAGCGTGCAGCGGCGCCTCTCCGCCACTCGCAGCCTGTTCCGCTACCTGATCCGCGAGGGAGAGCTGAAGCGTGACCCGTCGGCGGACGTGCAGGCCCCAAAGGCCCGCAAGCGCCTGCCGGTCACGCTCGATGCCGACACGATGGCGCGGCTGCTCGAGTTCCGCACCGACGACCGGCTCGGACTGCGCGACAAGGCGATCATGGAGCTCTTCTACTCGTCGGGGTTGCGACTCGCGGAGCTGCTCGGGCTCGACCTCGTCGACCTCGATCTGCGCGACCGCACCGTCCGCGTGCTCGGCAAGGGTAACAAGGCCCGCATCGTGCCGGTGGGCAAGCACGCCGCGGCGGCACTGTCGCGCTGGCTCGCGGAGCGCACGGCGCTCGCCGGGATCGGCGAGACGGCGGTGTTCGTCGGCGTGAACGGCCGCCGGCTCGGGCCACGCATCGTGCAGCGTCGCATCGCGCAGTGGGCGCTGCGGCAGGGCCTGCCGGAGCACGTGCACCCGCACATGTTCCGCCACTCGTTCGCTTCGCACCTGCTCGAATCCTCCGGCGACCTGCGCGCCGTGCAGGAGCTGCTGGGTCACGCCAACATCAGCACGACCCAGGTCTACACCCACCTTGATTTCCAGCACCTCGCCCGGATATACGACGCAGCCCACCCCCGGGCGAGGCGAAAGCGAGAGCCCGCGCCATGAGTTCGTTCGACCCGCACGGCACCACTATCCTCTGCGTCCGGCGCGGCGGCCTCGTCGCCATGGGCGGCGACGGCCAGGTGACGCTCGGCAACACCGTGATGAAGGGCAACGCAAAGAAGGTGCGCCGCCTGCACGAGGGCCATGTGATCGCCGGCTTCGCCGGCGGCACGGCCGATGCGTTCACGCTGTTCGAGCGCTTCGAGGCCAAGCTGCAGCAGTACGGCAACCTGACCCGCGCCGCGATCGAGCTCGCGAAGGACTGGCGCTCGGATCGCAGCCTGCGCCGGCTCGAGGCGCTGCTCTGCGTCGCCGACGCGACGCACTCGTTCATCATCTCCGGCAACGGCGACGTCATCGAGCCCGAGCACGACCTGATGGCCGTGGGCTCCGGTGGGCCGTTCGCACACGCCGCCGCGATCGCACTGCTGCAGAACACCGAGCTCGATGCGCGCGCGATCGTCGAGCGGGCGCTCGGCATCGCCGCGGACATCTGCATCTACACGAACCGGAACACGACGATCGAGACGCTGTGATGTCCTCCATGACCCCCCGCGAGATCGTCCAGGAACTCGACAAGCACATCGTCGGCCAGGGCGCGGCCAAGCGCGCCGTCGCGATCGCGCTCAGGAATCGCTGGCGGCGCATGCAGGTGGACGAGCGGCTGCGCACCGAGATCACGCCGAAGAACATCCTGATGATCGGCCCGACCGGCGTCGGCAAGACCGAGATCGCGCGCCGGCTCGCGCGGCTCGCGGGCGCGCCGTTCGTCAAGGTCGAGGCGACCAAGTTCACCGAGGTCGGCTACGTCGGACGCGAGGTCGACTCGATCATCAAGGATCTCGTGGACATCGCGGTCAAGATGACGCGCGAGGTCGAGATCGAGAAAGTCCAGCCACGTGCGATGGACGCAGCGGAGGAGCGCGTGCTCGATGCACTGCTGCCCCGTCCCCGTACCGTTGGTTTCGGCACGGAGCCCGAGCCCGCGCGCGAAGGCGACACGAGGCAGCGCTTCCGCAAGATGCTCCGCGAAGGCCAGCTCGACGATCGCGAGATTGAGATCGAGGTCCGCGCGGTGCCGGTTGGCGTCGACATCATGGCGCCACCGGGAATGGAGGAGCTTTCGCAGCAGCTGCAGGGTATGTTCTCGAACCTCGGCGGCAATCGCACGCGAACGCGCAAGCTCAAGGTGCGCGAAGCCTTCAAGCTGCTGACCGAGGAAGAAGCCGCCAAGCTGGTGAACGAGGAAGAGCTGAAGACGCAGGCCCTCGCCAGCGCCGAGCAGAACGGCATCGTGTTCATCGACGAGATCGACAAGATCGCGCGGCGCCAGGAGACGGCCGGCGCGGACGTGTCGCGCGAGGGCGTGCAGCGCGACCTGCTGCCGCTGGTCGAGGGCTGCACCGTCAACACGAAGTACGGCATGGTGAAGACCGACCACATCCTGTTCATCGCGTCGGGCGCGTTCCACATGTCGAAGCCCTCGGACCTG
The DNA here is from genome assembly GCA_963696545.1 of uncultured Gammaproteobacteria bacterium. Lineage (GTDB taxonomy): Bacteria > Pseudomonadota > Gammaproteobacteria > Steroidobacterales > Steroidobacteraceae > RPQJ01. Next base: position 131,248 of record CAVOKQ010000008.1, on the reverse strand, counting down.
ATCCCGGAGCTGCAGGGACGCCTGCCGATCCGGGTCGAGCTCGAGGCGCTGAAGGTCGAGGACTTCGTGCGCATCCTCACCGAGCCCGATGCGTCGCTGTGCCGCCAGTACGCCGCGCTGCTCGAGACCGAGGGCGTGCGGATCGAGTTCACGGTGGACGGCGTGCGCCGCCTCGCCGAAGTCGCGTTCGACGTGAACCAGCGCACCGAGAACATCGGCGCGCGCCGGCTGCACACGGTGATGGAACGGCTGCTGGAGGGAGTCTCGTTCGAGGCGTCGGACCGCTCGGGCGCGTCGGTCGTGATCGACGCGGCCTACGTGGATCGCAACCTCGGCGAGCTGGCGAAGGACCAGGACCTCGCCCGCTACATCCTGTAGCGCCGGCCAGACCGACCGATGAGCGACCCGATTCCTACCGAGATCAAGCTGCGCTCGCGGTCGCGCGTGCTCGAAGTCGCCTTCGACGACGGCTCGCGTTACGAGCTGCCGTTCGAGTACCTGCGCGTCTATTCGCCCTCGGCCGAAGTGCGCGGCCACGGGCCGGGCCAGGAGACGCTGCAGCTCGGCAAGCACGAGGTCGGCGTCCGCTCCGTGGACCCGATCGGCAACTACGCGGTTCGGCTCGTCTTCGACGACGGACACGACACCGGCCTCTATACCTGGGCGTACCTCCACGAACTCGGCCGCACCCGCGCCGGGAAGTGGCAGACCTACCTGGACCGGCTCGCGAAGCTCGGGCTGCCTTACCCGACGCCCGTCCCACCTAAGCGCAAGGCCTGAACCCAGTCCAGAGGGAGGGTCGGGGGAGTGGTCCCCCAGGGACGCCGTAAAGCCGTCCATGGCGGCTCGCGCGCCGCGTCCATGCGGCGCGACGCCCTGGGAGACCACTCCCCCGACCCTCCCTCACGGACAGGTTCTGACCTGACCGCGTAGAATGACGGCTCCTATGAGCGAACCGCCAACCACCAGGCCGACGACCTCAAGGCCTTCGGCCTCCGTCGATTTTGGCTACAGGGAAGTCCCGAAAGACGAGAAGGCCCGCCACGTCCGCGCCGTCTTCGACTCGGTCGCGGACAAGTACGACCTGATGAACGACCTGATGTCGGCCGGCGTGCATCGGCTGTGGAAGCGCTACGCGCTGTCGCAGACCGGACTGCGACCGGGCCAGTCGGCGCTCGACGTCGCGGGCGGCACGGGTGATCTCGCCGCGGGCATGGCCGCGCAGGTCGGCGAACGCGGACTCGTCGTGCTCTCGGACATCAACGAGGCGATGCTCGGCGTCGGCCGCAGCCGGCTCCTGGACCGCGGCCTGATCCGCAACGTGCGGTTCTCGATCGCCAACGCGGAATGCCTGCCGTTCGAGGACGAGAGCTTCGACTGCGTGACCATCGGCTTCGGGCTGCGCAACGTTACCGACAAGGCCGCGGCGCTCGCCTCGATGCGTCGAGTGCTGAAGCCCGGCGGACGGCTGCTGGTGCTCGAGTTCTCGAAGCCCGTGGTGCCGGGACTCAAGCCGATCTACGACGTCTACTCGTTCAGCGTGCTGCCCTGGCTCGGCAAGCGGGTCGCCGGCGACTCCGACAGCTACCAGTACCTGGCCGAGTCGATCCGCCGCTTCCCGGACCAGCAGGCGCTGCGCACCATGATGAGTGAGGCCGGTCTCGAGGACTGCAGCTATCACAACCTGAGCGGCGGCATCGTCGCGCTGCACAAGGGCTTCCGGTACTGACATGCTGCTCGAGCGCCTCGCGGACGTGCTGAACCGTAACATTGCGGACTCGCGCAAGGCGCAGGCGCTCTGCCGCCAACTCGACGGCCGGGTCGTCTCGCTGACGGTCGAGGGCACGCCGCTGGCGTTCTTCTTCAGGGCCGATGGCGGGCGCGTCGCGCTCTCCTCGCGGCACGACGGCAACACCGACGCCAGTCTGTCCGGCACGCCAATCGCGCTGCTGGCGCTCGCCGGGCCGCGCGCCGAGGGCGCGCTGCGAGGCGGCGGCGTGCGCATCGAGGGCGACGCCGAAGTCGCGCAGAAATTCCGCGAACTGCTCGAGCAGGCGCAGCCCGACTTCGAGGAGGAGCTGTCGCGCGTGATCGGCGACGTGGCCGCGCGCCAGGTCGCGAACTTCGCCCGCGGCATCCTGGACTGGGGACGCAAGGCCGGCGGCTCGCTCGCGACCAACGTGGCCGAGTACCTGCAGGAAGAAGGCCGCGACCTGCCGACGCGCACCGAGGTCGAGGAGTTCCTGTCCGGCGTCGACCAGCTGCGCGACGATGCGGAGCGGCTCGATGCCAGGCTCGCGCGGGTCGAGGCACGCGGCCGCAGCCGCCGCCCGCTGATCATCTCGCATGCGTATTCGAGTCATCGGCCGGTTGCTGCAGATCCAGCGCGTGCTCGTGCGGCACGGGCTCGACGAGATCATCCTCGCGACGCACCTGTTCCGGCCACTGCGTTTCCTGTTCTACCTCTCTCCGGCGACCTGGTTCGAGCGCAAGCGCGGCGGCTCGCGAGGCGAACGCATCCGCCTCGCGCTCGAGGAACTCGGGCCGATCTTCGTCAAGTTCGGCCAGGCGCTCTCGACGCGCCGCGACCTGATCCCGCCGGACATCGCCGACGAGCTGGAGAAGCTGCAGGATCGCGTGCCACCGTTCCCGGGCAGCGAGGCCCGCGCGATCGTCGAGCGAGCCTACGGACGTCCGGTCGGCGAGGTATTCGAGGAGTTCGACGAACAGCCGCTGGCCGCCGCATCGATAGCCCAGGTGCATACGGCCCGGTTGCGATCCGGCGAGGAAGTGGTCGTCAAGGTGATCCGCCCGGGCGTGCGCGAGAAGATCGAGCGCGACCTCGAGGTGATGTACGTCGTCGCGGGCCTCGCGCGCGACTATGCGACCGAAGGTCGCCGGTTGCGGCCCGTCGAGGTCGTCCGCGAGTACGAGAAGACGATCATCGACGAGCTCGACCTGATGCGCGAGGCGGCGAACGCCGCGCAGCTGAAGCGCAACTTCGCGGGCTCCGACCTGCTGCACGTCCCGGAGGTGTACTGGGACTACTGCCGTCCGGAAGCCATGGTGATGGAGCGGATCCGCGGCGTCATCGTCAGCGACATGGACGAGCTGCGCCGCCGCGGCACCAACATCCAGCGCCTCGCCGAGAACGGCGTGACGATCTTCTTCACGCAGGTGCTGCGGCACAACTTCTTCCACGCCGACATGCACCCCGGCAACATCTTCGTGCAGCTCGAGGATCCCGAGTACCCGAAGTACTGCGCGGTCGACTTCGGCATCGTCGGCACGCTCGACGCCCGCGACCAGCACTACCTCGCCGAGAATTTCCTCGCGTTCTTCGACCGCGACTACCACCGCATCGCGCAGCTGCACGTCGACTCGGGCTGGGTGCCGGCCGAGACGCGCGTCGATGAGCTCGAGTCCGCGGTGCGCACCGTCTGCGAGCCGATCTTCAACAAGCCGCTGGCGGAGATTTCGTTCGGGCAGGTGCTGCTGCGCCTGTTCGAGACCGCGCGCCGGTTCCAGATGCAGGTGCAGCCACAGTTGATCCTGCTGCAGAAGACGCTGCTGCAGATCGAAGGGCTCGGTCGCCAGCTCTATCCCGAGCTCGACCTGTGGAAGACCGCGCAACCCGTGCTGAAGGATTGGGCCGCGGACCGGCTGAGCGGCCGCAACCTCGCCGAGCAGTTGCGCCGGCAGCTGCCGGACCTGAGCGAGGCGTTCAGGATGATGCCGCAGGTGTTGCAGCAGTTCGTGCAGCAGGCGTCGGAAGGCAAGTTCCGGCTCAAGGTGGAGCAGGCCGGCATCGAGCAGCTGCGCGAAGAGCTGCGCGCCAGTGCGCGCAGACGCGACGCCACCGTGATCTCGGGCGCGGCGCTGCTCGGCGGCCTCGTGTGGTTCGCGGTCGGCCCGTCACCGTGGCCCGGCGTGGTGCTGTGCATGGCGGGCCTGCTCGGGGCCGTGCTCGCGAAGCGCGGCTGATTACGTCCGCACCTCGATCCACGTCGCGGCAGCCCGCGCGCACAGCTCCCCGTCCTCGTCGAAGATTGCAGTGCCGGCGTAGTGCTTGCGGCCGTCGTTGCCGAGCTTCCAGCCGATCACCGTGCAGGGCTCGCCCGGGTGCACGCAGCGGTCCACGTGAGCCTGCATCTCGCCGAGCACCATGACGCGCCGGCCTGCGGAGACGGCGAAATAACCGGGGCAGTCGAGCGCGGCCCAGTGGTACTCGACAGCGACCTTGCCGTCGCCGCCGTCCAGCGCATCGGCAGGCAACCAGGGCGCGGCGACGATCCCGGTATCGAGCATGCCGGGGAAGATGCGCAGTCCGTCACCGCGCCGCCGGTGCGGTCCGCACACGAAGCAGTCCGGGAACGCATGCTCGCGGAAGCCTGCGTAGTGCTGCGAGGCCCAGACCGCCTGCACGTACTGCGGCGGCGAAGGCACGTCCAGCCGCAGCTTCGCGGGCGTCCCGCGCGCGATCACGCTGGTCGCCGAACGGAGCTCCCAGTCGCCGCCGTCGTCCTTCGATACGTCGAGCGGCACGTCGAGCGGCGGCGGCGCGGTGAGCCGCACGCGCAGGTCGCCACCGGTCGCGACGGCGAACACCCCACACACGTAGCCGCCGTTGCCGGAGTCCGGCGGTCCGTTGTAGCGCCGATCGATGACGAGCGTCTTCACGCGTCGGTTCCCTCCGCATCGTTCGCCCCGGCGCATCGCCAGCATTCGGTGAAAGCCGCATCGATGCGCTCACCGCACGCCGGGCACACCCAGGCCTTGCCTGCGGGACGCGGCCGCAGCGCCTGCTCGATCAGGCCGCGTGCGCGCAGTTCCTGGCCTGGCTCGGCGATCCACAGCTCGGGCCAGCACTCGATGAACGGAATCTCGCCGATCACGCCGGCGAGCCTGTCGTTGCGCACGATGCAGGCGATGCCCTCCGACTCGAGCACGTTGCGCAGGTGCGCAATCTCGATCGTCGACTCCGCGGTGTGCACCTTGCGCATCGAGCGTATTTCCGGGCCTCAGCCGCGCCAGAAGCGGTCCATCTCGAGGTAGGTGAACGAGACGGACCAGCCGATCAGCAGGAAGCCCGCGAGACTTTCCATGCCGGTCATGAAGCGGATGTTGCCGACCGGCGCCAGGTCGCCGAGGCCCAGCGTCGTGTAGCAGACGGCGGAGTAGTACACGCAGTCGAGCAGTCCGACGGTGTGCGGCCCCCTGAGCTCTCCGTGGGAAGCGTCCAGCGTCAGCGCCCAGTACCCGAGTCCGAAGATCCAGATCTCCGCGACGTGGATCACCAGCAGCGAGAGGATCATCACCAGGATGCGCGGGCGCGGCCGCATGTGGATCCGCTTCAGCACGCCGGTCAGGTGCGACAGCGCCTCGTAGTGCAGCAGCACGCAGCCGACGACGATGGCGATCGTCGAGCCGGCAACGACCGCGTACGAAATCAGCTCCGCGTTGCTCATTGTCCGCTGACCGGAGGCCGTGCCGGCGGATCGACCGCCAGGATGAATCGCGTATAGATCTCCGGCATGCGCTCGAGCACCTGTGCCCTGCCGAGCATCTCGCTGCCCTCGATGGCCCGGCGCAGCACGGGCAGCGTGAACGCCTCGAGCGCCTCGGACGACACCGGTGAATAGCTCAGGTGCCAGGGTTCGATGCCCGCGCCACAGCCCGCGGTGGCGTACGGGCGGTGGAAACCGAAGCGGCCCATGTTTTCGTCCAGCCAGTGGCTCAGCCGCGAGAATACGCCGTCGTCGGCATACTCCCCGGACACCAGCTGCACCTGGTAGCCCGGCGGCATCGCCGCGGCGTCGATGACGTCGACGTCCGTTCCCCAATGGTGCCGGCTGCCGCCTGGAATCGCCGACCAGCACAGGATGGCCTCGACGCGGCCCGCATCGTCCAGCGTCGCGGGATCGATCGGCTGGCCGCCGCGGTCCAGCAGCGGCCGCTCGCCACGCCACTTGCGGTTCCACAGCAGCAGCTGCCGCTCGAAATCGCGGAAGCTGGATGCGGCCACGAGGTCGATGCCGGCGGCCATCGCCGCGTCGCGCATTGCGAGAAACGACGTCACTGCCTGGTAGTGCAGCGCACAGCGCGGATGCTCGAGTTCCACGATGTGCGTATGGGCGCGGCCGGTCAGTTCCAGTTCATTCATGCGCAGCAGGCCTCGGACCGCAAGCATACCGGACTCGCGCGCGCTCACCGCGCGGCTCCGGCCCGAAGTGTCGGAAAACTTGCCACATTTCAATGCGTTTGCGCTGCATTTAGCTGTCGCCCCGGCATCACGCCCGGGGCTATCATGCGCACAGGTCGCTACAACAAGAACGGTTGCACACGGAGGCAATCGCGCTGCTCGCCGGGTCGAAAGATGCAGGGGACTCAACTCAAGTTCCGTTACGTGTTCACGGTCGTGCTGGTCGGCCTGCTGCTCACTGCGGCCGTGACCATGATGGTCGCGCTGACCGAAAGCCACGACGGGCAACATCCCGGACGGCTTGCCCTGATCGGCGGCATCGGCTTGCTGCTCACGGCGCTCGGCGGCCTGGTCACGTCCCGCCTGATCGCGCGGATCGACCGCGCGATGTCCACGCTGATGGCGAGCGCCGAACGCATCGGCAGCGGGCTCTACGCCGAGCCCGTGCAGACGAGCGGCGTGCCGGAGATCGCGGCGCTCGAAGATTCGCTGGAACGCATGCGCCGCGCACTCACGGTGACGACGATCTCGCGCGACTACCTCGAGACGCTGCTGAACAGCATGAGCGACGCGGTGCTCGTGACGGCGCCGGACGGTCGCGTCCGCACGGCCAACGCGGCTGCGGGCGCACTGCTCGGGCACCCGCCCGGCGAGCTGGTCGGCCTGGACCTGATGTCGCTCGTCGCGGAGCAGCACCGGCAGGTCTTCAGCGTCGGGCAGGTCCTGCGCGAGCCCGGCGAGACGGTCGTGAGCACCGCGCGCGGCCAGACGATCCCCGTGTCGGTCACGGCGTCCGACGTTTCCAGCACGGACCCACGCTTCCAGGGTCGCATCTTCGTGATGCGCGACATCACGGAGCGCAAGCGCGCGGAGCGGCGCATCCGCTACCTCGCGCGGTTCGACGCGCTGACCAAGATGCCGAACCGCATGCAGTTCCAGCACCTGCTGCAGCAGGCGATCGCGCGCGGCCTGCGCCAGGGTCGCGGGCTCGTGCTGCTGTACATCGACGTCGACAACTTCAAGGAGATCAACGACACGTTCGGCCACGAGGCCGGTGACCGCGTGCTCGAGACCGTGAGCGAGCGGCTGGGCCGCATCCTGCCGAAGGAGTCCGTTATCGGGCGGCTGGCGGGCGACGAGTTCGCGGTGTTCGCCGAGACTTCGGACGGTGAGCGCGACCGTCACGAACAGGCCGCGTCGCTCGCGCGGCTGCTGCTCACCGAGATCGCCCGGCCGCAGCACGTGAGCGAGCACGAGCTCGAGGTCACCGCGAGCATCGGCATCGCCTCCTGTCCCGAGAACGGCGACAACGTGATCGACCTGATCCGCAACGCCGACGCGGCGATGTATCACGCGAAGCGCGCCGGCCGGAACTGCCACGTCTTCTACGCGCCGGAGATGAATGCGGCGGCGGTCGAGCGGCTGCTGCTGAAGAGCAAGCTGCGCCGCGCGCTCGAGCGCGACGAGTTCGTGCTGCGCTACCAGCCCAAGGTGGACCTGGCCAGCGGCCTGGTGGTCGGCTCCGAGGCGCTGCTGCGCTGGCGGCTGCCGGGCCACGGCGAGATCGCACCGGCCCAGTTCATCCCGCTGGCCGAGGAGTCGCGGCTGATCCTCGACATCGGCGCGTGGGTGCTGAACCAGGTCTGCAGCGACTACGCCGTGTGGCAGAAGCGCGTGTCGGACCCGGGCCTGGTGGCGATCAACCTCTCGCTGAAGGAACTGAGCCAGGCGAGCTTCATCCCGCGCTGCCGGTCGGTATTCGAGAAGCACGCCGTCTCGCCCAGTCGCGTCGAACTCGAGATCACCGAGACGACGCTGATGATGGATGCGGAGCGGACGCTGCCGCTGCTCGACGAGCTGCGCGCGATGGGCGTGCACCTGTCGATCGACGACTTCGGCACCGGCTACTCGAGCCTGAGCGCGCTGCAGCAGTTCCCGATTGGCACGCTGAAGATCGACCAGTCTTTCGTGCGCAATGCCGCGAGCGACCCGGACGACGCGACCATCGTCCGCACGATCATCGAGATGGGTCGCAGCCTCAGGCTGCAGGTGCTCGCCGAGGGCATCGAGACCGAGGAACAGCGGCAGTTCCTGCTGCACAGCGGTTGCGAGTTCGGACAGGGCCGCCTGTTCGGCGAGCCGATGACCGCGCAGGAGTTCCTCGAAACGATCCAGCGCCAGGCCACCGGCGAGCACCCGATCCTGCGCCTGCCCGCCTGAGCCGGCACCGCCCGCGGATCTGGCGCGAAAAAAAGGCGGACCGGAGGTCCGCCTGAACGGGGGTCATCGTTGACGGCTTCAGCATCCCGATCCGTCCTGCCGGTGTCAATACTTTGTACAGCCTTTCAGTGCTATTGGCTGTTACAAAACCTGTCCAGGGCGTATGATTTCGGCGCATGTACTCGATCAAGGCCGTAGCGCAGGCAACTGGACTGACCGTCGAGACGCTTCGGGCATGGGAGCGCCGGTACGGCATCGTGGCCCCGCAACGGGACTCGACCGGCCGTCGCGTCTATCGGCCCGAGGATGTGCTCCGGCTGCGCCTGTTGCGTGAGGCTACTGAGCGCGGGCACCCGATCCGGCGCCTGGCGAAGCTCGACGACACCGAACTGGCGGGCCTGGTCCAGGAGGGATCGGTCCCCCGGGTGCCCGCCGGGCACGGCGGCTTCGCGGGACGCATACTCGACGCCGCCCGCGATTTCCGCGCCGCCGAGTGCGAGCAGATCCTGACGCTGGCCATCGCGCTGCTGCCGCCGCAGCAGTTGTTCGTCGAGGTGCTGCAACCGCTGCTGCGCGAGGTCGGCGAACGCTGGCACCGGGGCGAACTCGCGATCTCCCAGGAACGAATGGTGTCGAGCACGATCCGCCGCCACCTCGGGCTGGTGCTCGAGACCTACGACCGCAGTGCGCGGCGCCAGGACATCGTGTTCGCGACGTTGCCCGGTGAGCGACACGAGCTCGGGTTGCTGATGGCCGCGATCGTCTGCGCGAGCCGCGGCTTCAAGGCCCACTACCTCGGGCCGGACCTGCCGGCGCCGGAAATCGCCCGGTTCGCACGCGAGATCGGCGCTTCGATCGTGGCGCTGAGCGTGATGCTGCAGGAGCAGTTGTCCGAAGTGCCGCAGCAGCTCCAGGCGCTCGTCGCGGACACTGGATCCGGGCGCTGCCGTCTGGGTCGGTGGTTCGGCGGCACAGCTGCTCGACAAGGCTGCGCTGCCCGACGGATGCGTCTGTGTCCGGGACCAGCTCGAACTCGGCCGGCGGCTCGACATGCTCGCAGCCTGAGCCAGGCGAATCAGCGGGTGGACGCTGCGGCGGCCGCCCTCGCACGCTCAGCGACGTCCGCCACCGCGCGCCCGGTCGCCTGCTCGAAGGCCGCGACGACTGCCCGCCGGTCATTCCTTTCCGCCGCAACCTCCGCATGTGCATCGAAGCTGGCGACACGCAGCCCGCGCCGCGTGTCGACCAGGCTCGCCTGCAGCTCTACGACGATGCTCGGAGCCGAGTCGGCACTCGCGTAGACCGCCTCGAAATGCCGCAGCTCCGAGTCGAGCAGGAGGTCGGCGGGCACACGGCTGGGCGATGCGAACGCAGTTGCAAATCCACCCGGCGCGCCCAGCCCGTCGACCAGTAACTGCTGCACCATCTGCGGTGCGGCATCCGCCCAGCGCGCGCCGGCGAGGTAGTCGAAGCCGTGGCCCGGCGTCACGACCGCAATCCGGCTCGTATCGAGCGAGGACGCCGCCCGCGGGCGCGCCACGCCGATCGCCTGTGCCAGCGCCGTTCCAGTCGCGACACTCGACGGCGGGTCCAGCCGGTAAAGGTCGGGTGGCTCGACGTCGGACTGGAACACCGAGCCGACGCATCCGGCGCACAGCAATGCGGACACCAGCATCGACGCAACCCGTCTCACGGTGGAATCTCCTTGCCGCTTTCCTTCTGCTCGATCACGAGGCTCGACGGCTGGTCGCGCAGGCTGCGCGCCAGTGCGCGGACCTCGTCGCTGGCGCCGCGCAGGTCGACGATCAGTGCCTGGATCTCGGATACGCCGCTGCCCGCGAACTGCGCGAGCGCGGGCTCGTTGCCGACGACGATCCGGTCGAGGCTGTCCGCCGTGCGGCTGAGCTTCTCCGCGGTCGCACGCACGTCGACCAGCGAAGCCTCGATCTGCGGCCCGGTCTTGTCCGTCAGGCCGCGCAGCTGCCGCGCGAAGTCATTGACCTCCGTGGACGTGCTGCGCAACTGCGCAGCGAGCGCCGAGGCGTCGCGGGTGATTCCCGGCAGGTCGCCGGAAGCGCTCTTGAAGTTGGCAAGCGTCGACGACACCGCCTCGAGGTTCTTGTCCGACAGCAGCACCTCGAGTCGCTCCACGACGCCGGCGGCCCGTGCGAGCAGGTCCGGCAGCTTCTCGACGGTCGCCTCGATGTCGCCCTTGCGTGACCGGATGATCGGGTAGTTGCGGCCCTCGGCCAGCGGCTGAACCGGTCCGACGACCGCGTCCTGCTGCAGGTCGATGTAGAGCAGGCCGGTCAGGCCGAGCAGCCCGAGCCGGGCCAGCGTCGCGCCGGTGATCGGGGCCTCGGAGTCGACCTCCGCGATCACCCGCACGCGGCTCGGGTTGTCCCGCTCGACCGCCAGGTTGCGCACGCGACCGACGTCCACGCCGAGGTAGCGGACCGGGCTGCCGCGCGAAAGGCCGCTCACCGAGCCGTCGAAGTAGATCTCGTAGCGGACGTAGTCGCGACGGTCGCCGCGGCCCGAGTACCACCACACGAACGCGACGGCCGACGCGATTGCGAGCAGCACGAACGCGGCCACCGCGGCGTACTTCGCGTCACGCTCCATCGCTCCCTCCTGCCTGCGTCCTCAACGCGCGCCCTCGTGCGCCGTGGAAGTACTCGCGGATCCACGGGTGATCATTCGCGACGATGCCCTCGAGCGTATCCACGATGACCTTGCCGTCGACGAGCACCGCAACACGGTCGCATGTCCGCGCGAGGGTGTCCAGATCGTGGGTCACCATGATGACGGTGAGGTGCAGCGTGTCGCGCAGGTAGAGCACCAGTGAGTCGAACTCGGTGGCGGCGATCGGGTCGAGCCCCGCCGTCGGCTCGTCGAGGAACAGCAGCACCGGGTCGAGCGCGAGCGCGCGTGCCAGCGCCGCGCGCTTCACCATGCCGCCAGAGAGTTGCGCCGGGTACTTCGACGCCGTCCCGTCCGGCAGGCCCACCATGCGCAGCCGGAGCTCGACCAGGCTCGCGAACGACGCCTCGTCGAGGTCCATCGCCTCGGCGACGGGCAGCGTGATGTTCTCCGCGACGGTGAGCGACGAGAACAGTGCGCCCTGCTGGAAAGTCACCCCGTAGCGGCGCTTCACCTCGCGCAGTTCATCGTCGCTCATCGCGGTGATTTCGCGCCCCTCGAGCGCGACGGCACCCGACGTCGGCCGGCGCAGCCCGAGCATCGTCTTCAGCAGCACCGACTTGCCGCTGCCCGAGCCGCCCACGATGCCGAATATCTCGCCCGGAAAGACGTCGAAGCTGACGCCGTCGTGCACCACCTGCGCGCCGAACCGGTTGACGACGTTGCGAACTGAGATCAGCGGCTGCGGCGCGTTCATCAGAAGTCGATCTCGAGGAACAGGATCGCGAAGAACGCGTCGGCCAGGATCACCAGGAAGATCGACTGCACGACCGCGACCGTCGTCAGGCGCCCGAGCTCGCGCGAGGATTCGCGCACCTGCAGGCCGCGCAGCGTGCCGGTGAGCGCGATCAGCAGGCCGAAGACCGGCGCCTTCACCATGCCTGCCCAGAACGTCGTGTCGCCGATCGCGGAGTCGAGCCGCGCCACGAACTGTTCCCACGGCAGGTCGAGCAGGTAGCGGGTGAGCGCGGCGCCGCCCACGAGTCCCATCGCGTCTGCAACGACCGTGAGCAGCGGCATCGCGATCACCAGCGCCACGACGCGCGGCAGCACCAGCAGCTCGTACGGGTTCATGCCCATCGATTCGAGCGCGTCCACCTCGTCGTTGAGCTTCATCACGCCGAGCTCCGCCGCGTACGCGCTGCCCGAGCGGCCCGCGACCATGATCGCGGTGAGCAGCACGCCGAGCTCGCGCAGCACGCCGATCGCCACCAGGTCGACCGTGAAGATCTCCGCACCGAAAGGCCGCAGCTGCTGCGCGCCGATGTATGCCGAGATCACGCTGATCAGGAACGCGATCACCGCGACGATCGGGATCGCCTGCACGCCGGTCTCGTAGACGTGGCGCACGACCGAAGGAATCCGCAGCCGCTCGAGACGGGTCCAGCGGCTCGCTGCCGTCACGATCAGCTGTCCGCCGAACGTCAGTGCCTCGTACCAGCTCTGGCCGCGTGCCTCCACGCGCTTGCCGAAATCCACGAGCCAGTGCAGCGGGCCACCGCCAGTCACCGGTGCAGCGCCCGCCTCGCCCTTTGCTGCCAGACCGTCCAGGTACGCGAAGTGCTCCGGTGCCGGTCCCACGAGCGCGACGCTGGTACCACCGGCGCGCAGCATCGTGACCGTCTCGTACAGCAGCCACGAGGGGCCGATGTCGAGCTCGCCGGCTTCGGTCAGGTCGACGGCCAGCGACGGCGGCGGTGCCGCGCGCAGGCGACGGAGCGCGGAATCGAGCGCGGGAGCATCGGCCATGCGGCAATCCCCGGCGATCTTCAGCCGGTCGCGCTCATCACCGGAAGTTGCACGGCCCGCAATCACGGAGACGGTCATGATCGAAAGGGTTCCATGCGAATGGCGCTCGCCCGCGAATGCTAGCATCGTCACGTCGCATGGGTGAGCAGAGATGACCGGCAACGTCCTATCGCAGATCCTGATCCTGCTGGCGGGCTCGGTGGTGGTGCTGAGCCTCGTGCGACGTTTTTCGCTGCCGCCGATCCTCGGCTACCTGATCGTCGGCATGATCCTCGGGCCGAATGCGCTCGCGCTCGCGTCCGACGCTGCGGCCGTCGCGCTGCTTGCCGAGATCGGCGTCGTCTTCCTGGTATTCACGCTCGGCCTCGAGTTCTCGCTCGCGCGCATGATCGCGATGAAGTCCGAGGTGCTCGGCATCGGCGGACTGCAGGTACTGCTCACGACCACGGCCGTCGGAGGGATGGCGTGGGCGCTGGGATTCGAGCCCGCCGTCGCGGTCGTCGTCGGCGGCGCACTGGCGATGTCATCCACCGCGATCATCCTGCGGCAGCTCGGCGACCAGCTCGAGATCAACCGCACCCATGCGCGCCTGGCCGTGGGCGTACTGCTGTTCCAGGATCTCGCGTTCGTGCCGCTGCTGGCGCTCGCCACGGCAATCGGCGAGGCCGGGCAGATGCCCGGTCCGGCGTGGCTGCTCGGGATGGTCGGGCGGGCAATGATCGCGTTGCTGGTCGTGCTGGCGCTTGGTCGCTGGGCGCTGCGACCACTGTTCAGCGAGATCGCCCGCCACCGCAGCACCGAGACGTTCACGCTGACGGTGCTGTTCGTCGCGCTTGGCGGCGCCTGGGCGACGAACGCGCTCGGCCTGTCGATGGCCCTCGGTGCGTTCCTGGCGGGCATGCTGCTCTCGGAGACGGAGTTCAGGCACCAGACCGAGGCGGTGATCAAGCCGTTCCAGGACATCCTGCTCGGCCTGTTCTTCATCTCGGTCGGCATGCTGCTCGACCTGCGGCTGCTGCTGACGCAGCTGCCTCTCGTGCTGCTGATACTCGTCACGCTGCTGGTGCTGAAGGCGGTGATCGTGACGATCATCGTGCGGCAATTCGTGCCGAATTCGCGCAAGGCGCTGCGCACCGGCATCGTCGTGTCGATGGGCGGTGAGTTCGGCTTCGCAGTGCTGCTGCTGTTGTTGAAGGGCAGCGCCGTCGATTCCGCCGCGATCCAGCCGCTGCTGACCGCGGTTGCGCTCAGCATGCTGCTCGGCCCGCTGCTGGTGAAGTACAACGGCCGCATCGCCGACTTCATGCTGCGCCGGCAGACGGTCGAACCGACCGAGGTGGCGCTCGAGACGGTCGCAACGCGCGAGCTCGCCCGGCGCGAGCACGTGATCATCTGCGGGTTCGGGCGGGTGGGACAAAACCTCGCCCGCGTGCTGGAGCAGCGTGGCCTCGAGTTCATCGCGCTGGACCTCGATCCCTTCCGCGTGCGCGACGCGCGGCAGGCCGGCGACCCGGTCGTGTACGGCGACGCGTCCGAGCCGGAGGTGCTGCGCGCGCTGGGGCTCGAGCATGCGAACGTGCTGGTCGTGTCGTTCGACAGCCCGGAGACCGCACTGCGCATAGTGAGGGCGGCGCGGCGGCTGCGGAGCGAGCTGCCGGTGCTGGTGCGTACCGAGGACGACTCGAAGCTCGACGCGCTGCAGGCAGCAGGAGCGACGGAGGTCATCCCTGGCACGTTCGAAACCAGCCTGGCGCTGGTCGCGCACGTGTTGCTGTTTCTCGACGTGCCGGCGCAGGACGTGCTCGAGACCACCGAGCAGATCCGCCACGATCGCTACGCGGTGCTGCGCAACGTGTTCCGCAAGCGTGATTCACGCCACCTCGACGATGACCATCCGCTGCGGCAGCAATTGCGCACGGTGGTGCTGCCACCGGGGGCGCGCGCCGTCGGACGCACGATCGGCGAGCTCGGCCTCGACCGCGGCAAGGTCCGGGTCAATGCGCTGCGCCGCGACGGCATCGTCGGTCGCAGTCCCGATTCGACCACGCAGCTGCGCGAAGGGGACGTGCTGATCCTCTGGGGCGCGCCGGAGGACCTCGAGCACGAGGAGAGCCGGCTGCTGATGGGGTGATAATCCGCTCCGGGGAGCAGCGCGGAGCTCTTGCACCAACGGCCGTCACCGCATCACTATCCCCTGCCCCCTACCCCCTTTTCCGACTCCCCTTTCCCATGCCCAGCCTCGGCACACCACTCTCCCCCTCCGCAACGCGTCTGCTGATGCTCGGTGCCGGCGAGCTCGGCAAGGAAGTCGTCATCGAGGCACAGCGCCTCGGCGTCGAAGTGATCGCGGCGGATCGCTATCCCAATGCACCCGCGATGCAGGTCGCGCACCGCTCGCACGTGCTGAACATGCTGGACCCGCAGGCACTTCGAGACCTGGTGCTGAAGGAACAGCCTGCGCTGATCGTTCCCGAGATCGAAGCCATCGCGACGACTGCATTGCTTGATCTCGAGCGCGAGGGATTCCGCGTGATCCCGACAGCGCGCGCGGCGCGGCTGACGATGGATCGCGAGGGAATCCGCCGGCTGGCGTCCGAGGACCTGGGGCTCGCGACTTCACCGTATCGCTTTGCCGATGACGAGCAAGCCTACCGGGACGCGGTCACCGCACTCGGCTTGCCGTGCGTCGTGAAGCCGGTGATGAGCTCATCGGGCAAGGGACAGAGCGTCGTGAAGAGCGCGGCCGACGTACAGCACGCCTGGGACTATGCGCAGCAGGGCGGCCGGGCCGGCGCGGGCCGCATCATCGTCGAGGGATTCATCCGCTTCGACTACGAGATCACGCTGCTCACGGTGCGGCACACGGGCGGCACGAGCTTCTGCGCGCCGATCGGACACCTCCAGGTCGACGGCGACTACCGCGAGTCGTGGCAGCCGCAGCCGATGAGCGCGGCGGCGCTCGCAGAATCGCAGCGGATTGCGCTTGCCATCACCGATGCGCTCGGCGGCACGGGCATCTTCGGCGTCGAGCTGTTCGTGCGCGGCGACGAAGTCTGGTTCAGCGAGGTCTCGCCGCGGCCGCACGACACCGGCCTCGTGACACTGGTCTCGCAGGACCTGTCCGAGTTCGCGCTGCACGTGCGCGCGATCCTCGGCCTGCCGGTGCCTGCGATCCGTCAGCTCGGTCCGTCCGCCTCGTGCGCGATCCTGCTCGAGGGCGAGTCGAGCGACATCCGCTTTCATTCGGTGGAGCGCGCGCTCGTCGAGCCTGACACGCAGCTCAGGCTGTTCGGCAAGCCCGAGGTGCGCGGCAGGCGGCGCATGGGCGTGGCGCTCGCCACCGCCACCGACGTCGACACCGCGCGCGACAAGGCAAGGCGCGCTGCGGCCAGTATCGTGTCGGCGGCCGAGATGCGCTGACCCGCGGTGCAGGGCGTTCCGGTCGCGACGTCCTCAGCGATCCGCCTGCAGGTGCGCCTCGAGCAGCCAGAGGTTCTTGTCGGCGCTGCGTGAGATGCCGGTGAGGAGATCGCTGGTGTCCGCATCGCCGGCCTTCGCTGCCTCGTCGATCCCCTTGCGCACCGCCTTGGCGAACTTCGCGACCGCGGCGGCCAGCGCGTCGACGTGCGCGCGCCCGTCGGAAATCTCGAGCGGATAAGGATCCAGGCGCGAGCGGCCCGCGACGGCCTGCACGGTTCCCTCGGCGACGCCGCCGAGTGCCGTGATGCGCTCGGCCAGGTCATCGACATGGGCGGCGGTCTCGCCGGCAATCTTGTCGAACAGCTCGTGCAGCGCGATGAACGACGGGCCCTTGACGTTCCAATGCGCCTGCTTGGCTTGCAGCTGCAGGTCTAGCGCGTCCGCGAGGCGGCCGTTCAGCACGGCCACCATCCGGGTCCTGGCCTTGACTGACAGGTCGATCCTCGTGCTGTGCATGGCGATTCCTCGTGACTGACGGTCCTGGGTGAGAGGCATTGTCCGCTCCGGCCCGCAGGCCTCCAACAGAACCTCCTGATGGCACCGATCGGCCCGCTCGATCGGCGGGGGTGCGGGCGGCATTTGACCGCGCGGATGGCCGGGTAACGGTCACTAATCTCAATAATTACATGGCTTTATGTCTCTTCCGAATCAACTTCGAGGCCATCAGCGAACAGCTGTGCTGGCGAACATGTTTACAGTGTTTTTACAGCAGTGTAATCATTGACATGCTGTCAGTGCGCTGCCACGATCACGATATGTCGTACATCGCCGAACGCCGCCAGGAAGAACGCGACCGCCGCCGCACCGAGATCGTGGACGCCGCAGACGCGCTGTACGCCGAGGCTGGCTGGGACGCGATCACGATGGAACAGGTCGCCCGCCGCGCCCGCCTCAGTCGCGCGCTCGTCTACGTCTACTTCAAGGACAAGGCCGACCTGCACCTCGCGCTGGTCGAGCGGGCGCTCGAAAGCCTGCGCAGCCGCTTCGAGGTGGCCCGCTCCGGCAAGGCGAGAGGCATCGACCAGATCGAGGCGATCGGTCGCGCCTACGTCGCGTACTCGCGCGAGCAGCCGCACTACTTCGACGCCTGCGCCCGCTACCAGTCGCATGCGTGCGGGGAAGCCTGCGAAGGCGCCGAGGTACCGCCGAACGAGCTGGCGTGCATGGGCGCCGGCCACCGCGTCCACGAGACACTCGTCGATTCGCTGAACCGCGGCGTTGCCGATGGCTCCATCCGCGGTGATCTCGGCAACCCCTACGTGACCGCGCTGTCGCTCTGGGCGTTTACGCACGGCGTGATCCAGATCGCCTCCAGCAAGGCAGGCCAGATCGAGCACGAGGGAGTGCCCGTGCAGCAGTTCATCGACCACGCTACTGCGATGCTGCTGGGCTCGCTGCGGCCCTGAGCAGCAGGCACTCGTCATGGTTACCCGCTTACGAGATCGAGCCGCGATGTGCGCAGCAGCTTTGCGTATCCAGCTCGCACTCGCTGCGGCGCTGATTGCCTGTGTGCAGCCTGCGCTCGCAGCGGCACAAGTGATGCCTGCTCCAATCGCGCCAGCTGCTGATCCCGCCGTGCCAGTGGCCGAGTCCGCCGGCACCGTGGAGGACGGCCTGCGACAGGTGCTGGATGACGCACTCGCTGCCAACCTCGAACTGCAGGCCGGCACGGCGAGCGTGCAGCAACGCGTCGCGGCACTCGACCAGGCGCGCGCACGCTATCTGCCGGTCGTCGACTTCGACGCGCGCTATTCGATGGCGAATGGCGGCCGCACGATCGAGTTCCCGGTCGGCGACCTGCTGAACCCGGTTTACGAGACACTCGATCAGCTGCTGGTGCAGTCCGGACAGCCGCCGGCCTTTCCGCGCGTGAAGAACGAGCAGATCGAGCTGCTGCTGCCGCAGGAACAGAACACACGCCTGGTTGCCGCGCAGCCGATCTACGATCCGCGGCTCGGTCCCTCGGTCGAGGCCTCGCGCCAGGACCTGTACCGCTCCGAAGCAAGCTTCTCCGGGCTGCGCACGCGCGTGATCCGCGATACGAAGCAGGCCTACTACGAGTGGCTCGCGGCACAGCAGCAGGCACTGGTGCTGGATGCCACGCTCGAGGTCGCGCAGTCGAACCTCGCGGCCAACGAGAGCCTTTACCGCAACGGTCGCATCACGCGCGACTTCGTCTTCCGCGCCGAGGCCGACCTGCTCGAGATCGTGCAGCAGCGGCGTGCCGTCGAGGCCCGCGTGCGGATCGCCCAGAGCTACGTGAACCTGCTGCGCAACGCCCCGCTCTCGTCGCCGGTGCCCACCGCGACGATCGACGAGGCAACCGTCGAAAGGTTCCGCAACCGGCTCGTCGAGCGAGTGGCCGGCAGGCGCCTGGACCTGCCAGTGATGCAACGGGTCGCAACCGAGCAGCGCGCGGAACTCGAGAGCCTCGACGCTGCGATTGCCGGCAGCCTGGCCCAGCAGGACCTGGCGCGCGCCGCCTTCAAGCCGACTCTCGCGATCGGCGCAGAAGCCGGCATCCAGGGCGAGGACTATGGTTTCAGCGACGACGAGCGTTACGTGCTCGCGTCCGTCGTGCTGCGCTGGAACGCGTTCCGCGGCGGCGCCGACCAGGCCGCGCTTGCGGAGGCGCGCGCACTCACCGACGAGCTTCGCGCCACGCGGGATCTTGCTGCCCAGCAGGTACGGCTCGACGTGCAGCGCGCGCTCGAGACGCTGGAGGTCGCCGATGCGTCGCTCGGCACGGCGCTGAAGCGCGCCGAGGCGGCCGAAGCGGGCTTCCGCATCGCGTCACGCAAGCGCGACCTCGGCCAGATCAACCAGACCGAGTTCATCGACGCGCGGCGCACGCAGACCGACGCGCAGCTGAACCTGAACCGCGTGCGCGCCGAGTTCCTCGCGCGGCTCGCCGAGCTCGAGTTCGCGATCGGTGGCACGCGTGCCGCCGGCAAGGAGTTGCTGTGACCAGGCTTTACGTCCCCGTGGCGCTTGCCGCCCTGATGCTGGCGGCCTGCGGCCGCGATTCGACGCCGGATGCGGGGTCGCAAGCCGACGCGGCACCAGTACGTGCCGAAGCTGTCGAAACCATCGCGGTCGCAGGCGACGTCCGCTCGGTCGGCGTGCTCACTCCGCGCGACGAGTACCGGCTGTCGTTCAAGGTCGGCGGGCTGGTGGACGATGTCGCGGTCGACGTCGGCGACCGCGTGCGCCGCGGCCAGGTGCTCGCGGTCATCAAGCGCGCGGAAGTGGACGCTGCCGTCGCGCAGGCAAGCGAAGCCGCGGAGAAGGCGCGCCGCGACCTCGAGCGCGGCCGGCGCCTGCGCGCCGACGAAGTCGCCACCGAGGAACAGGTGCAGGACCTCGCCACGGCCTACAACGTCGCGCGCTCGAGCCTGGAGACCGCGCGCTTCAATGCGCGGTTCGCGCGCATCGAGGCACCTGGCGACGGCGTGGTGCTGCAGCGTCTCGCGGACCAGAACGAGCTCGTGCAGCCGGGGCAGCCGGTGATCGTCATGGGCGCGACCGATGGGGGCTGGATCGTCCGTACCGCACTCGCGGATCGCGATGCCGTTCGCGTCAACCTGGGTGATACGGCCCGGGTCTCGTTCGATGCATTCCCGGGGCGCGAGTTCGCCGGCAAGGTGACGCGCGTCGGGTCCAGCGCCGACCCGATGACCGGGACTTTCGAGGTCGAAGTCGAAGTGTCGCCGGATGGCGCGCGTTTCGCGCGGGGGCTCGTTGCGAAGGTCCTGCTCGACATCCGCGACCCGGACACGCGCGGCCAGGCCGGGCGCATGGTCGTGCCGATCACTGCGATCGTCGAGGCGAACGGCAATGAGGCCACGGTGTACGTGCTCGACCCGCGTGACGGCATCGCACGCCGCAGGCAGGTCACGGTCGGCCCGATGGTCGGGGATCGCATCATCGTCGAAGCAGGCCTGGCTGTCGGCGAGCAGGTGATCACCGACGGCGCAGCCTGGCTCGCGGACGGCAGGTCCGTGCGCGTCGTCGGTCGGCAGGGCTGAGGCGGCGCCGATGCGCATCTGGGCCTTCAGCGTCCAGCGCTGGCAGTTCACGCTGGTGCTGTTCGGGCTGCTGATCGCGGTCGGCGTCAACTCGCTCGTCAACATACCGCGTTCCGAGGACCCCGAATTCCACGTGCCGATCCCGACGGTCGTGGCGGTATATCCGGGCGCGGACCCGGTGGACATCGAGCGGCTCGTCGTGGACCCGATCGAGGACGCGATCAGCGAACTCGACGACATCAAGCAGATTGACAGCCGCTCGCTCGACGGCGTCGGCGTGATCCAGCCGGAGTTCCACTGGTACACCGACCCCGACAAGAAGTACGACGAGGTCGTGCGCGAGGTGAACCGCATCCGCTCGCAGCTGCCTGCGGACCTCGCCTCGCTCGAGGTGCGCAAGGCGGGCTCGGGGCTCGTCAATATCGTGCAGTTCGCTCTCGTCAGCGACCGTGCGAGCTACCGCGAGCTGAAGGAACTCGCGGAGGACCTGAGCGACTCGATCGAGACCGTGCCCGGCGTACGTCGCAGCGAGTACTGGGCGGTTCCTGTCCCCGAGGTGCGGGTCGCGATCGACCTCGAGCGCATGGGCCGTGCAGGCGTCTCGCTCGGCCAGGTCGAGACGGCGGTGCGCGGCGAGAACGCCACGGTACCCGGCGGCGCGGTCGACGTCGGACTTCGCAAGTTCAACCTGAAGACCTCGGGCGGGTACGACTCGCTGGACGAGATCGCCGAGACCGTCGTCGCGAGCCGGGACGGCCGCATCGTCAAGCTGCGCGACGTCGCCGAGGTGAGCTGGGGCACGGCGGAAGAGAGCTACGTCGGTCGCTTCAAGGGTGAGCGGGCGGCCTTCATCACCGCGAGCGCCAAGGACGCCGTCAACGTGTTCGAAGTGCGCAACGGGATCCACGCGAAGATCGACGCGTTCGAGAAGCAGTTGCCGAAGGGCGTGCGGCTGGAGCGCGGCTTCGACCAGAGCCGCAACGTGAGTCACCGGCTGACGCGACTCGGCATCGACTTCGCGATCGCGATCTGCCTGGTGATACTGACGTTGCTGCCGCTCGGGCTCCGCGCCTCGGCAGTCGTGATGATCTCGATTCCGCTGTCGCTCGCGATCGGGCTCTCGCTGCTGTACTTCACCGGGTTCTCGCTGAACCAGCTGTCGATCGCCGGCTTCGTGCTTGCGCTCGGCCTGCTGGTCGACGACTCGATCGTCGTGGTCGAGAACATATCGCGTTACCTTCGCGCGGGCTTTTCGCGATTCGAGGCGGCCGTCGCCGCGACCGACCAGATTGCGCTGGCGGTGCTCGGCTGCACCGCGACGCTGCTGTTCGCTTTCCTGCCGCTGCTGTTCCTGCCCGAAGGCGCAGGCAAGTTCATCCGCTCGCTGCCGGCCGCGGTGCTCTATACGGTGGCCGCGTCGCTGTTCGTTGCACTGACCGTGATCCCGTTCCTCGCCAGCCGGATCCTGCGGCCAGAGGGCGAGACCGGCGAGGGCAACCGCGTGCTGAAGGCGCTGATGTCAGGCATCCACCGCGTGTATGCCCCGGCGCTCCGCGTTGCTTTGGCGAGGCCGCGGCGCACGCTGCTGGCCGCGCTCGCGTTCGTCGTGGCCGCGATGGCGCTGGTGCCGCTGATTGGCGTGAGCGTCTTCCCGGCGGCCGACATTCCCCAGTTCCACGTCACGATCAAGACGCCGGACGGCGCGAGCCTCGCGGACACGGACCGGGCGCTGCGCTTCGTCGAGGACGAGCTCGCGCGACACCCGGAGGTGAAGCACTGGTTCGCAAACCTCGGCCGCGGCAACCCGCGCGTTTACTACAACACGTTTCCCGAGGAGACGAACGCGAACGTGGCAGAGGTGTTCGCGGAGCTGCACGAGTTCGACCCTCGGCGCAGCCCGCGGCTGTACGAGAGGATCCGGACGAAGTTCGCGGAGTACCCGGGTGCCCGGATCATCCTCGAGCCGTACCAGAACGGGCCGCCGATCAACGCGCCGATCGAGGTCGCCGTTTCGGGGCCCGACCTCGGGCAGCTGCGTGAGCTTGCCGCGAAGACCGAGGCCGTGATCGCGCAGACGCCCGGCACGCGCAACGTTGACAACCCGCTGCGCCGGCTGCGCACGGACCTCGACCTCAGGATCGATTCGCAGAAGGCCGCGCTGCTTGGCGTCGCGCCGATCGAGGTGGACCGGACCGTTCGAGCAGCGGTGGCCGGCCTGAGCGCGGGCAAGTTCCGCGAGGCGGACGGCGACGAGTACGACATCACGCTGCGGCTGCCGATGCAGGGCCGGCAGACGATCGACGCGTTGCGGCTGGTCGAAGTCTCGACGATGACGGGGCGCACGATACCGCTGCGCCAGGTTTCGACGCCGGAATTCACTGCAGCCGCGAGCGTCATCGAGCGTCACGACCGGATGCGCGAAGTGAACGTCACCGCGTACCCCGACGATGGCTATGACACGGGCAAGGTCACGCGCGAGGTGCTGTCGCGGCTCGACAAGATGGGTCTGCCGCCGGGCTATGGCCTGCGTATCGGAGGCGAGGCGGAAGCCCGCCAGGAAAGCTTCGGCGGCATGGGGACCGCGGTGCTGGTCGCGGTGTTCGGCATCCTGGCGGTGCTGATCCTGGAGTTCGGCAGCTTCCGCTCGATGCTGATCGTCGCGGGCGTGATTCCGCTCGGGGTCGCCGGCGGGCTCATCGCGCTGCTGCTGTCCGGTTACTCGCTTTCATTCACCGCGATGGTGGGTCTCGTGGCGCTGATCGGCATCGAGATCAAGAACTCGATCCTGCTGGTGGACTTCACGAACCAGCTGCGCGAGCAGGGCGTCGCGCTCGACGAGGCGATCACGCGGGCAGGCGAGATCCGCTTCCTGCCGATCCTGCTGACGTCGGCGACGGCGATCGGCGGCCTGCTGCCGCTCTCGGTGCAGGGTTCCGGCCTCTACTCGCCGCTCGCGGTCGTGATCATCGGCGGGCTCGTCTCATCGACGCTGATCGGCCGGCTGGTGACGCCGGTGATGTACAAGATGCTGCCGCCGTCGATCACGCCGAAGGAGCCGGAGCAGCGCGATGCTGCGCTGGCGTGACGAGGAAGTGAGCAGTGGATAGTGGGTAGTGGACGGCAAGAAGGCCGGCAAGGCCGGCCCGTTTCGTCTGACTATCCACTATCCACTACCCACTATTCACTTTCCTGGTCCGCAGCAGCTCTTCCGCATCGAGCCCGAGTCGCTCGATCGTCGCGGACACGCGTGGCCACTCGTGCTCCAGGAACTTCTGCCGCTCGCCTTTCAGCAGCTGCACACGGGCCCCCGCGGTGACGAACATGCCGCGTCCGCGCCGCTTCTCGACGAGGCCTTCGTCGACGAGCTGCTGGTATCCCTTCAGAACGGTGAGTGGATTAAGCGAAAAATCAGCCGCGACATTGCGCACGGAAGGCAGTGCGTCGCCGTCGGCAAGTGCGCCTTCGAGGATCATCGCCACCACCTTGTCGCGGAGCTGGCGATAAATCGGCTGGCTGTCGTTCCAGTGTGAATCCATGCGACCGGACGGCTGGGTGCTGCGCTGCTCTACTGTAGCAGAACACCCTCCGTCACCCCTGTACCGTCAGGGAGTCGCCTGCTGTACGCAGTTCACGGCCGCGTCGAGGACCACCGGCGTGATGGCCTTCGGCGCCAGTGGCCCCGACGCGACCGAGAATCCTGCAATGATCCAGACAATGCCCGCGATGACCGTGGCCAGAAGCCTGCTCCCTGCGCTCATTTCCCCCACCCCATGTGCCCCCTTGGATTGACTACTGTTATAGTTGACTATAACACCAACCAAAATGCAAGTGGGGCACCTGCCGCGTCGGCAGACCCTTACCGGACGGCTGGCAGCCTCGCGTTAGTATTGGGATTCCGCCGGGCGCGACCCCTTGACCGGGGTGGGCGCAGCGGCTCGGCTTCCAGGAACACCAGCGGAGAGACTTCATGAAGACCCCTGTCAACGTCGCG
This sequence comes from uncultured Gammaproteobacteria bacterium, assembly GCA_963696545.1. Lineage (GTDB taxonomy): Bacteria > Pseudomonadota > Gammaproteobacteria > Steroidobacterales > Steroidobacteraceae > RPQJ01. Next base: position 106,875 of record CAVOKQ010000008.1, on the reverse strand, counting down.
ATCACCGGCGCGGCGGGCCAGATCGGCTACGCCCTCGCCTTCCGGGTGGCCTCCGGCCAGATGCTCGGTGCGGACACGCCCGTCAACCTGCACCTGCTCGAAATCACCCCGGCGCTCGGCGCGCTGCAGGGCGTGGTGATGGAGTTGAACGACTGCGCGTTCCCGACGCTGAACAGGATCGTCGCGACTGACGATGCGCGCGTCGCGTTCAAGGATTGCCACGTCGCGCTGCTGGTCGGCGCGCGCCCGCGCGGCCCGGGCATGGAACGCAAGGACCTGCTGCTCGCCAACGCGCAGATTTTCTCGGCGCAGGGCAAGGCGCTCGATGCGGTCGCCGATCGCAACGTGCGCGTGCTCGTGGTCGGCAACCCGGCCAATACGAACTCGCTGATCGCGATGAAGAACGCGCCGAGTCTCAACCAGCGCAATTTCACGGCGATGGTACGACTCGATCACAACCGCGCGCTGTCGCAGCTCGCCGAGAAGACCGGCTCGCACACGACGGACATGCGCAAGGTCATCATCTGGGGCAACCACTCGGCGACGCAGTACCCCGACCTGCACCACGCGACGGTCGGCGGCAAGCCGGCGCTCTCGCTGGTGGACGGCGCCTGGTACAAGGAGCAGTTCATCCCGATCGTGCAGCAGCGTGGCGCGGCGATCATCAAGGCGCGCGGCGCATCGTCGGCGGCGTCCGCGGCGTCCGCGGCGATCGACCACATCCACACGTGGGTACACGGCACCGCCGACGGCGACTGGGTCAGCATGGGCGTGCCGTCCGACGGCAGCTATGGCATCCCCGCCGGCGTGATCTACGGCTATCCGGTCACCTGCAAGGGCGGCGATTACCAGATCGTGCAGGGTCTTGCGATCAACGAGTTCAGCCGCGGCAAGATGGACGCGACCCACAAGGAGCTGCTCGAGGAGCGCGACGGGGTCAAGGACCTGATCTGACGCGACTCCGGGCGGGCTGATCCCGCGACCGGGCGCACGGCACTCAAGCCGTAGCGCCCGGTTTGATTTTGTTGCGGCAGCGCAGCAAGTACAGGCATATTCGGCCGCTCGGCGGGGCCATCCGTCCCGCCCGACCTGAAGAGGACTGGCAGCCGTGATGACTCTCTTCTGGCTCCTGCTTTTCGTCGGCGGCGCGCTCTATCTCGCGTACCAGCGCGTATCGCTGGTGACGGCGACGATCGCCATCGGTGCGGCCCTGCTCGCATACACGCTGCTCGGCAGCGGCTCGACACTGTGGCTCGCGCTGCTGTGGCTCGCGTTTGCGGCACTTGCGGCGCTCAACGTCGACGCGCTGCGCATGCGGTTCATCACGAAGCCGTTCCTGATGGTCTATCGGCGCATGCTGCCTTCGATGTCCGACACCGAGCGCGAGGCGCTCGAAGCCGGCACCGTGTGGTGGGACGGCGAGATCTTCAGCGGCAAGCCCGACTGGCCGAAGCTGCTCACTGCGAAGGCGCCGCGGCTCACGGCCGAGGAGCAGGCATTCGTCGACGGCCCTTGCGAGGAACTCTGCCGCATCGTGGACGACTGGGACATCACGCACCGGCGCGCCGACATGCCGCCGCAGGTGTGGGATTTCCTGAAGAAGAAGGGCTTCTTCGCGATGATCATCCCGAAGAAGTATGGCGGGCTCGAGTTCTCCGCCTACGCGCACTCGTGCGTGCTGGTGAAACTCGCGAGCCGCAGCGCGACGGTCTCCTCCACCGTCGCCGTGCCGAACTCGCTCGGTCCGGCGGAACTGCTGCTCCACTACGGCACCGAAGAACAGAAGAACCACTACCTGCCGCGGCTCGCGCGCGGCGAGGACATCCCCTGCTTCGCGCTCACCGGGCCGCGCGCCGGATCCGACGCGGCTTCGATCCCGGACACGGGCGTGGTCTGCCGCGGCACGTACGAAGGCCACGAGGTCGTCGGCCTGCGCCTGAATTTCTCGAAGCGCTACATCACGCTCGCGCCGGTCGCGACCGTGATCGGCCTCGCGTTCAAGTTGTACGACCCGGACCGGCTGCTCGGCGGCGACAAGACCGACTACGGCATCACCTGCGCGCTGATCCCGCGCGGCACGCCGGGCGTGACGATCGGCCGTCGTCACTTCCCGCTGAACGTGCCGTTCCAGAACGGCCCGCTCGCGGGCAAGGACGTGTTCGTGCCGCTCGACGCGATCATCGGCGGGCCGAAGATGGCCGGCCAGGGCTGGCGCATGCTGGTCGAGCAGCTGTCGGTCGGCCGCTGCATCTCGCTGCCGTCGAGCGCGACCGGCGGCGCGAAGGCCGGGGTCTTCGCCTCGACCGCGTACGCGCGGATCCGCAAGCAGTTCTCGCAGTCGATCGGCAGGTTCGAGGGCGTCGAGGCCGCGCTGACGCGCATGGCGGGCGCGGCCTACATCGTCGATGCGGCGCGCTCCGTCACCACGGGCGCGATCGACGGCGGCGAGAAACCGTCCGTGCCGGCCGCGATGCTGAAGTACCACTGCACCGAGCTCAGTCGCCAGGTCGCGAACGACGCGATGGACGTGCACGGCGGCAAGGGCATCTGCCTCGGGCCGAAGAACTACCTCGGCCGCGGCTACCAGGTGGTGCCGGTCGCGATCACCGTCGAGGGCGCGAACATCCTCACGCGCAGCCTGATGATCCTCGGCCAGGGCGCGATCCGCTGTCATCCGTACGTGCTCGCCGAGATGAGCGCGGCGAAGGAGAAGGACAAGCGCAAGAGCCTGCGCGACTTCGACGCGGCACTGTTCGGGCACATCGGCTACACGCTGTCGAACGCCGCGCGCTCGTTCGTGATGGCGACGACGCTCGCACGGTTCTCAGCCGCGCCGGACATCGAGCCGACGCGCCGCTACTACCAGCACATCAACAAGTTCAGCGCCCAGTTCGCGTTCGCCACGGACATGGCGATGCTGTCGCTCGGCGGTTACCTGAAGCAGAAGGAGCACCTGTCCGCGCGCCTCGGGGACGTGCTGTCGTCGCTGTACATGGCCTCCATGGTGCTGAAGCACTACGAGAACCAGGGCCGCCCGGAGGCCGACCTGCCGCTGGTCGAGTGGAGCTGTCGCTCGCTGCTCTACAAGGCGCAGGAGCAGATGCACGGCTTCCTGCGCAATTTCCCGAACCGCTGGCTCGCGGGGGCGATGCGCCTGGTGATCTTCCCGCGCGGCCGCACCTACTTCGCACCCAGCGACCGGCTCGGGCGGAAGATCGTCGAGCCGCTGATGATGCCGTCGGAAGTGCGCGACCGGCTGTGCGACGGCATCTACCGGACGATCGAGCCCGGCAACCCGATCGGCCTGCTGCAGGAAGCGCTGGTGCTCTCGATGAATGCGGAACCTCTGGAGAAGCGCATCCGCGTCGAGGGCGTCAAGACCGGCCGTATCACCGCACTCGACCTGCCGGGCCAGATCGAGCAGGCACAGGCGCTCGGGCTGATCACGCCGGTGGAGGCCGAGTTGCTGCGCGAATACGACCGCAAGGTGATGGACCTGGTGAACGTCGACGATTTCTCGACCGACGAGCTGATGGCGGGCGTGCAGGCCGAGGACGAGGCGCGGCCGCTGCGGCAGATCGCCTGACACCCGGCGGTCGCGGCACACAGGGAGCCGGATGGTCGACGCGCCGTCCGGCTCGCCGCGTTTTGGTACGCTTGCGCCCGTGAGTGAAATCCTGCCGAGCGCGGGCAAAGTGGTCTACGAGGTCGATCTCGAGGCGGACGCCGCCATCGAGAGTCGCTTCGACACGTGGCTGCGCGATCACATAGCCGACGTGTTGCAGTTCCCCGGATTCCTGTCCGCGGAAGTGCTCGCCGATGCGGCCCCGGTGCCGGGCAGGATTCACCGGACCGTGCAGTACCGCCTGCACGACCAGGCCGCGCTCGATGACTATCTGCGCAATCACGCGGCGCGGATGCACGCCACCGGGGTTGCGCGGTTCGGTGACCGCGCTTCCGAGCGACCCAGGGCCCTCGCGCAGCGCGAGGAGTTCATCCGCGGCAAGGTGTCCACGGAGAACTGCCTCAACTGCGGCGAGGTGCTCACCGGCCAGCACTGCTCGCACTGCGGCCAGCGCGCGACGGTGCGCGTGCTGTCGCTGTGGGGCCTGCTGCGCGACGTCCTCGGCGACATCACGAACTTCGACTCGCGACTGTGGCGCACGCTGGTCCCGCTCGCGTTCCGGCCAGGACTCCTGACGCAGGACTTCCTGCGCGGCCGGCGCGCGAGCTACACGCCGCCGTTCCGCATGTACCTGATCCTGAGCGTCGCGTTCTTCCTGCTCGCGCAGCTCGGCAACGATCCCGGCGGCGACCTGAAGTTCAACGTCGACGAAAAGGGTGAGGCCAACCTGCAGCTGGTTCCGGGCGACGGCGACGGGACCGCGACGAGCGAGGCGAAGGACGCCGCCGCGAAATCGAAGCCGGACTCGAAGACGGGCCAGGTGGCGCCGCCACCGCGCCAGCTCACGGCGCAGGAGAAGCAGCTGGTCGACACGTTCGTGAAGCGCCTGCCCACGGACGAGCAGGCGAAGGCACGCAAGGAAATGGAGACGAAGCTTGCGTCCGCGTCGCCCAAGGATCTGGCCGTGGTCGAGAAGATGCTGAAGGACCCTTGCGGCGATGAGACGCTGAAGGTCGACTTCGGGCCGGAGGGCAAGCAGGCCGAGTCACGGCTGCGCAGCGCGTGCCGCAAGATCGTCGCCGATACGCCGAGCTACGGCCGCGCGCTGTTCGAGAACATCCCGAAGATGATGTTCATCTTCCTGCCGCTGATCGCCGCCGTCATCTACGTGCTGTACCTCGGCTCGGGGCGCTACTACGTCGAGCACCTGCTGTTCGTCGTGCATTACCACGCGTTCTTCTTCCTGGGCGGCATCGCGATCGTGCTGCTCGAGCGACTCGCCACCTGGACCAAGGGTAACTTCGCGGGCACGGTCTTCAGCGCCGCCAGCGGTATCGTGATCTTCCTGTTCGTGCTCTACATTCCGTACTACCTGTACCGGGCAATGCGTCGCGTGTATGGCCAGGGGCGCTTCGTCACGCTGGTCAAGTACTCGATCCTCGGCGTCGCGTACCTGTTCAGCATGGTCATCACGGTCCTCGGCCTGCTCTTCTACACGGCGCTCACGCTCTGACGGCGGGTCAACCGTGACCGCTCCGCAGCGCTGGATCCTGCACGTGGACATGGATGCGTTCTACGCATCGGTCGAACAGCGCGACGATCCCGCGCTGCGCGGGCGGCCCGTGATCGTCGGTGGCACCGGCGGCCGCGGCGTCGTGGCCGCCGCGAGCTACGAAGTGCGCAGGTTCGGCGTGCACTCCGCGATGCCGATGCGCGAGGCGCTGCGGCGCTGTCCCGACGCCGTGTGCGTGCACCCGCGCATCTCGCATTACTCGGCCGAGTCGAAACGCATCTTCGAGGTGTTCCACGAGTTCACGCCGCTGGTGCAGGGGCTGTCGCTCGACGAGGCGTTTCTCGACGTCACCGGCAGCATCGCTACGCTCGGCGTGCCGGAACACATTGCCGCCGAGATCAAGCGCCTGATCCGCCAGCGCACGGAGCTGACTGCATCAGTGGGCGTCGCGCCCAACAAGCTCGTCGCGAAGATCGCGTCCGACCTCGGCAAGCCCGATGGGCTGGTGTACGTGCGTCCGGACGAAGTGCGCGGTTTGCTGGACCCGCTGCCGATCCGGCGGCTGTTCGGGCTCGGCGCGAAGACCGCGCCGAAGGTCGAGGCACTCGGTATCCGCACCCTGGGGGAATTAAGCCGGGCGAATCCGGCTCAGCTGCGCCCGATCTTCGGCCGCTACACGGAGCGCGTGCAGCAGCGCGCCGCCGGCATCGACGATCGTCCGGTGGTGCCGGATGTCGACGAGAAGCAGGTCAGTGCCGAGGAGACGTTCGATGACGACGTCGCTGATCACGCGAAGCTGCGCGCGGAAATCGTGCGCCTCGCGGACAAGACCTGCGCCCGTCTCCGCGCACGCGAGCTCGCCGCGAGCTGCGTGACCGTGAAGATCCGCCGCAAGGACTTCATGACCTACACGCGGCAGCGGCACATCGAGCCCGCGACGCAGGAGACGCGCGTCGTCACGGCGGTCGCACTCGAGTTGCTGGAACAATGGCTGGTGACGCAGCCGCGCGCCGCGCTGCGCCTGCTCGGCGTCGGCGTCAGCGACCTCGCACCTGCCGCGCAGCTCGACCTGTTCACCGCAACGCAGACCGCGCGCAATCGCGAACTCGATTCGGCCGTAGACAGGATCCGTGAGAAATTCGGCAAGGTCGCGCTGAAGCCCGCGAGCTCACTGGAATCAAAGCCGCCGGCCGGACGCCGGTGACGGGAGGTCGAGACCGATGCTGCTGATTGGCATGTTCGATTCGCCGTACGTCCGCCGTGTCGCAGTCACGCTGAAACACGTCGGGCTGCCGTTCGATCACGGCAACTGGTCCGTGGGCGCCGATTTCGACCGGATCCGCGAGTACAGCCCGCTGGGCCGCGTACCGGTGCTGGTGATGGACGGCGGCACGGTGCTGGTCGAGTCGGGCGCGATCCTGGATGCGATCGACGACTGGGTCGGCCCGGAGCGCGCATTACTGCCGGCCTCGGGCTCGCCGCGTCGCGAGGCGCTGCGGCTGATGTCGCTCGCGATCGGCGCCGGTGAGAAGGCCCGGGAGCAGTTGCACGAGCGGATGGTGCGGCCGCCTGAGAAGTATCACGAGCCCTGGGTGGCGCGCTGCCGCGAGCAGATGCACGGAGCGCTCGGGCTGCTCGAAGTGGCCTGCCGCGACAGCGGCCCGGACCGCTGGCTCGTCGACGATCGACTGACACAGGCCGACGTCACCGTCGCCTGCATCTGCACGATGCTGGACGATTCGCTGCAGATCTTCGCCGATGCGTCCCGCTATCCGGCGCTCAAGGCACACGTGGATCGCAGCGAAACTCTGCCGGAGTTCCAGTCGACGCGTGCACGGTGGTTTGCCGCGAGCATCAAGTAGCGCCCTCTAGGCAGGTGTCCTGCGATGGGCGCCGCGGTACAGGCTTTCGAGGCGGGTCTCGTGTTTCACGAGAAGCCGCTCCTGGTTGCGGAGCTCCGTCATATAGGCCCGGGCGGAGGGCGACAGCGTACGGCTCTTCAGGTACACGAAGCCGTAGGCCGCACGCAGATCGAGACCTTCGGTCGGGACGATGACGACCGCGCCCGACGTCAACTCCTGTTCGACCAGCGTCAGCGTGCCGAGCGCGATGACGTCACTCTGCTCGACCAACCGGCCCAGATGAACCGGTGCCCAGACCTCGACCGCTGGCACGAAGTCGCCACTGAGCTTGTCGATGTCGCCCGCGCGTCCGGTTCCAGACGGAAACAATGTGCTCATGCGATTCGGCAGGCGCGTCGTCGCCCACGGGTACAGCAACAACTCGGCCAGGGTGATGCGGCGCTCCCCGAGAAGCGGATGCCCTGTCCGACACAGGAAATGCGCACGATGCTGACCAACCATTTCCGTCTGTAGCGAGTCGTCGAGCAATGCGCTGCTGAGCTCGCTGATACCCAGGTCCACTTTCTCCTCGGCGACCGCCATCACGACCTCGCGCCAGTTTGCAGACTGCAGCGAGATCTTGAGATTCCGATGCCTGGCGAGCAGTGCCCCTGCCGCCCGATACACCGACATTGCACCGGGCAACGGACCGGAGCCCACTCGCAGGGACCCGGTTTCCAGGCCGGCGGCCAGCTTGATGTTGCGCAGCAGTTCGCCTTCCGCCCGCTCCGTGTCGCGCGTGTGCTCGATGACCAGACTGCCGAATTCGGTCGGAATCACGCCATCCCGCCGGCGTTCAAAGAGCTTCACACCGAGCGCCGCCTCCAGCGCCTGGATGCTCTTGGTCAGCGCGGGCTGTGAGATGCGCAGCGTTGCGGCGGCTCGCCTGAAGCTCCCGTGCTCGGCGAGGCTGGCCGCATGCCGCAGTCGTAGCGGTGTAATCATGATAACCCGTAGGTTATCAAAGTATTCGCCTATCGCGGTGCTAGCCTATTTGCACTCAAGCTCGTGCGCGAAATGCTGCAGAAGGAAGGCGTCAGCATTCCGATGCCGACGGGTAGCTAGTCTTCGGCAGGCGCCACGGCCCCGCGGTCGGGGCGCCCTGTTCGCGGACGCGATATGCGACGGCCTCGGATTCGATCGGGGCCGCTTTGTTGTCTGCAATGACTGCATCCGCCGTTGAGGAGACAGGCATGACGGTTCTAGAGCGAATTCGAGTCCCCGCCACGAGCGGGCAACTGCCGATGGTGTTGGCGGCCATCATGGGTCTGTCATTGACGGCGCCTGCGTTTTCGGCCGGCAGCATCGGCGGTCGGGTCCTCGGTGCGGGCGCGCCGATTGCCGGCTCGACGGTGACGTTGTGGGCCGCGGGCCCGGATACTCCGAAGCAACTGGCGCAGGTGAAAACCGCTGCCGACGGCAGCTTCGTGTTGAACGCAGTCGGCACACCGGACCGCGGTTCGTCCCTGTACCTGGTCGCGAAGGGCGGCAAACCCGCAGCCAGCAAGGCGGGCAGTGAGAATCCGGCCATTTCGCTGATGACAGTGGTGGGTGCAACGGCTCCGCCCAGGGTCACGATCAACGAGATGACGACCGTCGCGTCGGTGTGGACGCACAACCAGTTCATCGACGGCACGGCAATCAAGGGCCAGCCGCTGCAGCTGAAGATCACGGCCGGCAACGTCCCGAGTTTCGTGGACATCGCGACGGGCGGCTGGGGCGCAGTGATCCAGGATCCGCTCAACAGTGGCCAGACAACGACGATGGCCAACTTCGCGTCGCTGGCCGACGCGCTCGCCGGGTGTGTAACGCAAGTCAGAGCAGATGCCTGCAGCAGTCTTTTCGCTGCAGCCAGGGGCCCGGCCGGCCCGGCTCCGACCGACACCCTGACGGCCGCACACTCGATCGCGAAGTATCCGTGGTACCGGCCCGAGCGGGTCTTTGCGCTGCTCGAAGCGTTCTATCCGGTATCGCAAGGCAGGACGATGCGCGCCGTGCCGTACATGCCGTACCTGCAGATCTCGCCCGGCGCCTGGGTACTGCCACTCAAGTTCGACGGCGGCGGCTATCGCGCCGGCGGCAAGGCGATGTTCGACGCCGAGGGCAACCTGTGGGTCGGTGACAACTTCACCATCGGCTGGCAGGCCAACGACGCGTTGTGGCAGGGCCATGCGACGAAGTTCGATCCCAACGGCAAGCCGTTGTCGCCGATCACCACCGGCTTCACGGGCGGTGGCATGGAGGGCGGCACCTTCGGTGCGGCGATCGACCTGAAGGGCAACGTGTGGCTGTCCAGCTACGGCAGCAAGTCCATCACCGTGTTCGACAGGAATGGCAGGCCACTGACGCCGCCCGACGGCATCAACTTCGGCGGTCGACTCGGCCTGATGCAGGGCATCATCACCGCCCCCAACGGCGACGTGTGGGCGTTGGGTATCTCCAAGCGCCAACTGCTGTATTTCCCCAAGGGCGACTGGAAGAACGGCAGGATCGTCTGCGAGGGCGACAGTGCCGAGCCGTGCAAGTCGTTCACAGCGCCGTTCCACCTGGCCATCGACCAGCAGGATCGCATCTGGGTATCGGACAGCTCGTTCCATGTCATCCGCTTTCCGGCGGCCGACCCGGGCAAGTCCGTCAAGCTCGACGTGCGCACCAACAACAGCGGGCTCAACATCGACAGCCAGGGCAATGTCTGGGTCACCAACCGCTTCGGGTCTGGCCTGATCGGCATGGCGCACATGGTCGACATGGCGGTGCACCTGAAAAAAGGCGGGGTCCTGTCGGCGTCCGATTACCTGACCAAGACGATGTCGGAGCAGAAGGGGGGTAGCGGCAGCATCACTCTGCTGCGACCCGATGGCACGCAGTTCCCGGGCTCGCCGTTCAAGGGCGGCGGCCTGCCGGGCCCGTGGGCCGTGGTGGTGGACGGAAATGACAACGTGTGGGTCAGCAACTTCGCCATGCCGTCGAGCCCGATCGTGCAGTTGTGCGGCGCGCGCACCGAGCACTGCCCGCCAGGTTTCAAGACGGGCGACCAGATCTCGCCGCCAGGCGGCTACGTCGGCGGTGGCCTGCAATTGCAGACAGACATTGCCATAGGACCTGCGGGCGACGTCTGGGCCATCAACAACTGGCAGGACATCGACAGCTGCTACCCCGGTGCGACCGAGGCGTTGTCGACTCGCTGCGGCGGCCAGGGCGTGGTGATCTTCTTCGGCATGGCCAAGCCCGTGCGTGCGCCGCAGATCGGGCCGGCCAAGGCGTACTGAATGCGCCGGCACGGCAGGCAGCGGCTGCTTCGCCGGCGGACCGCGCCAGTAATTCGCGAGAGCGATTGAGGAGACCGCGAGATGACGATTCGATCCACACGACGACTACGGGCCTGCCTGGGAATCGGTCTCGCGGTTCTCGCTGCTGCGCCATCACAGGCGGAAATGAGTGCCGAGGAACTCGCGAAGCTTGCGCAGAATCCAGTCGGCAACCTGGTCAGCCTGCCGTTCCAGAACAACACGAACTTCAACGTCGGGCCGCAGGATGGCACCCAGGACATCCTGAACATCCAGCCGGTGCTGCCGATCAAGTTGAACGAGGACTGGAACCTGATCACGCGCACGATCATGCCGCTGATCTGGCAACCGGGGTTCTACCCGGGGCAGGGCACGCGCTTCGGACTCGGCGACATCCAGATGTCGGGATTCTTCTCGCCGAGCAAACCCACGGCCGGCGGCCTGATCTGGGGCGCGGGCGCCATCGTGCAGATGCCGACCGACACCAATGACCTCGGCAACAAGAACTGGGGCCTTGGACCCACGGCCGTCGTGCTGCGAATCAAGCATGGCGACCCGTGGGTGTATGGCGTGCTGGCGAACAACGTCTGGTCACTCTCCAGTGACAACACGGGCGGCGCATACAACAACGGGCTCATGCAGCCCTTCGTGAACTACAACTTCAAGGGCGGCCTCTACCTGACCAGTGCGCCGATCGTCACGGTGGACTGGAAGGCCGACAGCGACCAAGCATGGACGGTGCCGCTGGGCGGCGGGGTCGGCAAGATCTTCCACCTCGGCAAGCTGCCGGTGAACACGCAGCTCAGCGCGTACTACAACGTCGTGCACCCGGACTTCGGCGCCAACTGGCAGCTGCGGGCGCAGGTTCAGCTGATGTTCCCGAAGTGACGGGCGGAGCGCGCTGATTGCGGCAGCCCGGCCGCCTCGCTATGGCGCCTGCTGCGCGGCCGCCAGCGCCGCATCGAGCATCTCGACCAGCGCCTTGCGATCGTAGCTGTACGGCTGCTTGCCGTTCAGCTGCACCAGCTCTTCGATCTGCTTCCTGATCGTCAGCTCGGCCTCGGCCTGGCTCGGCACCACCATGTAGCGCCGCTGCGGATTCGGGTCGGAGAGCGCACGCAGTACCGCGTCGGCGACCTCATCGGGCTCCTTGTACTTCGATCGATCGGCGAGCCGGTTCGGCGTGCCCGAGCGCATCTGCGCGCTCTTGCCGATCTCGGAGCGGAAATTGCCGGGCTCGACGACGCTGACCTTCACGTCGAGCGGCGCTACCTCGCCCGCCAGCGAGTCGGTCATCGCCTCGATCGCGTGCTTGCTCATGCTGTAGGCCGCGAGGTCGCGCGACGACAGGATCCCCGAGATCGAACCGATGTTCACGATCCGTCCCTTCGACTCGACGACGAACGGGCCGAACGCGCGCGTGATGCGGTACGGGCCATAGACGTTGACGTCGAACAGGAAATCGAAATCCTCTTCCTTCGTCTGCAGCAGCGGGCCGGCGATCGCGACTCCGGCGTTGTTCACCACGCCATACAGTCCACGCCCGGCCTTGCCGACCGCCTCGACTGCCGCGGCGATCTCTTCAGGCTTCGTGACGTCGAGGCGCAACGAGTCGACGTTGTCGATGGCATCGAGCTCGCGCAGATCCGTGTCCTTGCGCGCACCCGCATACACGAAGTATCCGGCTGCGGCGAGTCGCTCGGTGATCTTGCGGCCGATGCCGGTACTGGCGCCCGTGACCAGCACCGCCTTCTGCGCCGTCGGCGCCGGCGTATCGGCACCGGTCACGGGCCCTGCGAACAGCAGCGCGCAGAGCAACAGCGGAGCTTTACTGTTCATGCGTCGATCTCGATGGGTTGTGACCGGGTCAGCGCTTGTGCGCGGTGAACGCCTTCATCGTCAGGTCCCTGACCAGCTGCGTCGCCTTCGGATTGGGCAAACCATAGCGAGTGAAAAGTGCCAGGTGGCGGCGCATCTCGAGCGCGGCGCCGGACGGGGAATCGGCGCTCTTGCAGCATTGCTTCAGCCGGCCGTTCAGGTCCGTAGCGACCGCGGCAAGGGAGCGCTTGCGTTCGTCTTCGCCGTGTTCCTTCGGCTGGGACAGGCCCCAGTCGCTGGCGGTGGCGGTGACGTGCTCGAGTCGGTGTGATGGGTAAGTCAAAGGAACCCCGCGCCGCTCACTTGCGGAACCGTGGTGAATGGCTCGATCCCCATCGCCTCGTAGGCCTCGGTCGGGAAATACACGGTGCCGTCCTTCACGACCATCGAAATCGTCTTGACCGCCTTGATGTCCACCACGGGATCGCCCGGCATCAGCACCAGGTCCGCGACCAGGCCGGGCTTCACGTCGCCGAAGCTGTCGCCGCGCCGCAGGTAGTGCGCCGTGTCATAGGTCGCCCGCCGCAAGACCTCGGCATTCGACATGCCGACCTGCGTGTAGAGCTCGAGCTCGCGGTGATACCAGAAGCTCCCGCCAAGGTCGGTCCCGGGCAGGATCAGGGTCCCCTGGCTGTTCAGCCGCCGCATCACCTCCAGCGCGGTGTCGAAGGCGCCGCGATAAGCCGCGTCATCCTCCGCCGTCTGCATGTCCAGCAGCGGCTGCTTCAGGTCGCGCTGGATCCCGACGGGCATGTGCGCCGCCCAGTCGGCCGCACCGGGCGGGAAGCTCCCCTTTCTACCCTTGGTAAGAAGCTCCGTGATAACCAGCGTCGGGTCATGCGCCGCCCCGGTGGATTTCATCAGCCCGATCGTCTTCACCGCCTGCGGGCTGCCGAGGTCGTACCCGTTGAAGCGCTTAAGCGCGGTGACCCTCAGCAGGGTGCGGGTGTCGTCCCCCTGCTTCAGTACCCAGTTCAGCATCAGCTGGTTGGCGTGGGTGATCTCGTCATACCCTGCCACCAGCATCGCGTCGGTCGTCGTGAATGCCGGGATGTGCCCGGCCACCCGCAATCCCAGCTTGTGGGCTTCCTTGATCATCGCGGGCACCCAGGCCGGATTGATGCTGGTGTAGATCTTGATCTGGAACACGCCGCGTTGCGCTGCGTCCTGAACCGCCTTCACCGCATCGGCCTCGTTGTCCACCACCACGGTGGCCTGCGCGTTGGTCGCGCTCTTGCCTTCGATGAAGCCCGAGCGCACCACCCGCGGCCCGGCGAGCTCACCGCCTTCGATCCGCGCCACCAGCTTGTCGAGCACGGGATCGTCGTTGCCCATGTCGCGCACGGTGGTGATGCCCGCCATCAGGTTCAGCAGCGCGTCCGACTGGCCGAGGTGCGCATGCATCTCGTGGAACCCCGCCGTGAGCGTCCCGCCCCGCCCGTCCACCACCGTCTCGCCGTCCACGCGCGCGTCGGGCGCATCCACCGAGACGATCCGGTTGCCGCGCACCAGCACTGACACCGGCGCCGAAAGCGCCAGTCGCTCGGGATCGAACACCCGCACATTGGCGATCCTCAGGTCGCCTGCCGGCCTGTGAGCCAGCGTCGCCTGGTAGCCGGTCAGCCGCTGCGTATCCCATTCGGCAACCTGCCCGCGCAGCCTCGCCTCCTCGGCCTCCAGGCCCTTGCGCACCACGATGAATTCCGGCGTCGCATAGGCGACCAGGCGCTGCGCCGAATCCAGGAACAGCGTGTCGGGCTCGAGACCGATTCCTGTGATCGTATGCGCCGTCACGGGCAGCGCCCCGGCCGGTCCCTTGAGTTCAATGCTGCCGACCTGCTCGAGCCGCAACGTGCCGCCCGGCAGTGCCGGCAGTGTCCCGCCTGCTTTCGCAAGCGCCCGCGCATAGAGCTCCAGCGCCCAGGGGCTCGCACTCTGCGCCACATAGAGCGCAGGCCCCTTGACCGTCGTCGAACCCGGCCCCGTCGCATCGCGCCAACTCGCCTTCGCGCCCTGCAGGCGGAACGTCTCGTCCACCTTGCTGCCGAAGGTGGTCGAGCCGGTCACTGTCCAGCTGGTCGGCAACCCGGCCGCATCAACGTGCACGGTCTCGGCGATCGTCGGGCCACGGCCGTTGTTCTTGTAGTCATAGCTGACGCGGGTGGTGCCTCCCGCCTCGTCGGCCACCAGCGTCCCGATCGGCCGGCCACTGGCCATGATCGTGTAGCGCTCCACGGCCCCGAGCACAGGTCCGGACATGAGCAGGGCGATGAGCCCGGCGCAGAACAAAGAGGCGACGGACGCAGGTGCGGCTATCGGTGCGGTATTCATCGGCGCAGCTTCCCGCCTGCGACGGCCAGCAATGGAAGCGACATCAGGAACACGAGGTGATACCAGGCCGGGAACTTCGCCCAAAGCGCGATGTGCGTCGGCACGAAGATCACCAGCAGCGCGCCGGCAAGCGCCTTCGCTGCGACACCGCCAGCCCCGGACGTCCAGGCTGCAACGTAGCCAGCGGCAAGAGACGACACGGCGCCGAGCAGCAGCCGCGCCAGCAGCATCGAATGCGTGAACGTCATCGCCGCCTCGACGTCCCGATAACCCGCGATGCCGGCGCGCAGCAATCGGTTACCGATCGACGCCACGACAATCCACGTTACGAGACCCAGTGCCACGCCCAGGATGGTCTTCTTCATGCGCACCTGCCGTTGCTGCCCGATCGGAATACACCACCAATTCCTGGGGCAGTCAAACCGGAGGGCAACCTTGCGCTGCGAGCGTAGCCGACGGTCGTCGCCGCGATCACAGACGAAAAAAAGCGCCCTCCAAAGAGGGCGCAATCAGGGGGAGAACGGTGGAGTCTCTATCGTTCGGTGCGGCCGTTGCCGAGGTTCAGGCCGCGAGTTTGCGGGCACGCGCACTCGACTTGCGAACTGCTGTCTTTACCTTCCGGACAGTCCGCTTCGCCTTGCGGGTGGCGATCTTTCTCGCCTCGGCCAGTTCGTCGTCGGTCCTGCCGGTGACTGTCGCATAGGCGTGCGTCGCGACCTTGCGAACGTCGCGGCCTGCATGCCTGAAGATCTCGACCGCACGGGCCGCTTCATCGACGATGCGATCGCGGGTCGCCGGCATCATCTCGGCCTGGTTCAGCACCAGGTCGACCACGCCGTCGGACCTGGCGGCCCGCTCGAGGCGCGTTGCCGCACTTGCCAGCGCGGCGGTGATGGCCTCCGACTGCAATTCAATGAGGCTCGCCAGCGTGTTCTGCGACACCGCCGTGAGCTTCACGCCCGAGTGCGCCACCATGCGCACCGGACGCTTCAGCGACTTCAAACCCTCGGCCGAATTGACGAGGGCCTTGCGCATGAACCCGACCGGGTTCTTGCGGAATTTCTGGGCTTGGCCAGCCAGGGCCTGTGTCTGCTCGTTCATGAAATCCTGCATTTCGACGATCATTGGGCTTCTCGGTTGGTGTACTGGGCTACAGCTGCTGCTGCATTGCAGCATAGCGCGCCAGCCGCAGTCGGCGAATCAGGAATTGCCGGGGGATACGCAGGCTCACGCACCGCACCCGGCACGGTTCCAGCGCGGCCCGGGCGCTGGCCAAGACCCTGTCCGGCAGGCATCATTGACGGCCAACCCACGCGCGCCGGAATGACCTAACCCCGCATGTACACGAGCTTTTTCGGACTCCAGGAAAAGCCGTTCGCGATCACGCCGGACCCCCGCTACCTGTACCTCAGCGAGCGGCACGCGGAGGCGCTCGCGCACCTGCTGTACGGCATCAACGAGGCGGGCGGCTTCATCCAGCTGACGGGCGAGGTCGGCACGGGCAAGACCACGGTGATCCGCAGCCTGCTCGAACAGCTGCCGGGCCATGCCGACGTCGCGTTGATCCTGAACCCGCGCATCACGCCCGCCGAGTTCCTGCTGACGATCTGCGAAGAGCTGCACGTGCCCGTGCCCGAGGCCGGGCGCGGCAGCACCAAGACGCTGATGGACGTGCTCGGTCGCCACCTGCTCGACACGCACGCGCGCGGCCGCCGCGTCGTGCTGATCGTCGACGAGGCGCAGAACCTGAGCACGCAGACGCTCGAGCAGGTGCGACTGCTCACGAACCTCGAGACGGCGACCACCAAGCTGCTGCAGATCATCCTGATCGGCCAGCCGGAACTGCGCGATCTGCTCGACAAGCCGGAGCTCAGGCAGCTTGCACAACGCATCACTGGCCGCTACCACCTGAACCCGCTCTCCGCCGAGGAGTCCGCGGGTTACGTGAAGCACCGCATGCGCGTGGCAGGTGCAACGGCCGAAGCGTTCACGCCTGCGGCACTGCGCGAGGTCTACCGCCTCGCGAGTGGCGTGCCGCGCGTGATCAACGTGATCTGCGATCGAGCGCTGCTCGGCGCGTTCACCAAGGAAGACCACCGGGTCGGCGGCGCACTCGTGAGGCAGGCGGCATCGGAAGTCTACGGGCGGCCGATCCCGGCGCCGTGGCTCAAGTGGGGTACCGCGGCGGCGGTCGCGGCGGCGGTTGCGCTCGTGGCCGTCGGCCTCGTGAGCCTGTGGTCGGCGCGCAAGCCAACAGCCGCAACCGCCGAGGTCGGTGCGCCTGCGGCAGCGGCAACTGCGAGTGTGGAGGCGACCGCGCCACCGCCGGTGCAGCCAGCGGCCGCAACGGTGCCTGCGCCCGCGCCGCAAGTCTCGCTCGACGAACTGCTCGCGCGACACGCGAACGACACGACGACCGAGGCGGCGCTCGCGAAGCTGTTCTCGCTCTGGGGCGTGACGCTACGACGCCGCGAAGGGCCGCGGCTGCGACCAAGCCGCGCGTCAGGACCTCGAGTGCCTGTTCCAGAAGGGCTCGTGGGCGCAGCTGCGCACCCTGAATCGCCCGGCGATCCTGACGCTGACGGACGACGTCGGCCGCACGCACCAGGTCGTGTTGAGTTCGCTGTCCGACGAATCGGCGACGTTCGAATTCGGCGGCGAGTCGCGACAGGTGCCGATCGCGTCGGCGTCGCGTTACTGGTTCGGAGATTTCCTGCTGCTGTGGCGGCCACCGATGGCGGTCGCAAAGGCCCTTACGCCGGGCATGCGCGGCGCGGACGTGCGGTGGTTGCGCGAGAGCCTGCGCACGGCGCAGGGGCTGCCGGCGCGCGCCGAGCAGCGACGCCTACGACGACGACCTGACGCGGCTGGTGCAGGACTTCCAGCGCCAGCATCGCCTCACGGTTGATGGCGTCGCCGGCGTGCAGACGCAGATCGTGCTCGACACGGTCATCGGCGCGACCGGTTCGCCGACCATCGTCAACCAGGTCGCGGGAGGCTGAAGCATGTCGTTCATCCTCGACGCGCTGCGCAAGTCCGAGCACGAGCGACAGAGGCAGACCGGCCCGGCACTGGTCGAAGTGGCCGTTTCACCCGCGAAGCCGCGCAGCAACGTCTGGGCCACGGCCGCGATCGCGCTGCTGCTGGTGAACCTGGTCGCGGTCGGCGTGTTCCTGATCCGCAAGGCCAGTCGCACGCCGGTCGCCGCAGCGCCGGTTGCAGCTGCGCCGGCACCGCAACAGCCGCCGCCAGCTGCGACGACCCCCGCACCCGCGCAGGTGACACTGACGCAGACTGCGCCTGCCGAAGCACCGACACCACCGCCGATGTTGCAGCCGGCGCGCGCGGCCGAGCCGTCGTATGCGGGCTCGCGCAATCCACTCGAGGACGAGATGCAGGCCGGTCCGCCTGCCGCGGATCCGGAACTGGTCGCCGAGGCGTCCGCGGTTCCGGCGGGTCCGCCCGCGGTCAGGCAGACGCAGACGAAGCGTGGCAGCGTCGTGTACGAGGCTCTGCCGGAAGCGGCGACACTGGGTACCCAGCAGTACTCGGCCGCGCCGCCCGCTTCGGGCAACGCTGCAGCTTCGGGTCCGAAGCTGCCAACCGCGGACGAACTCGCTGCGTCGGGCGGCGCTCCAGCGCTCAGCCTCGACCTGCACGTCTACTCCAACAAGCCCGCGGAACGCATGGTGTTCATCAACGCGCACAAGTATCGCGAGGGCGACCAGCTGCAGGAGGGCCCGGTCGTACGGCAGATCACACCGGAAGGCGTGGTCCTGGAGATGAACGGCCGGAAGTTCCTGCTGTCGCGGGACTGACGCGAGACGCGCTTGAATTCGGTCGCGATGACTGCCGACAGCATCGACGGGCTGCGCCTCAACCGGGCGTTCAAGGCCGGCATACTGCGGCTGCTGTCGCGGCAGGAGCACCTGAACAAGATCAACGTTTTCCCGGTGCCGGACGGCGACACCGGCACGAATCTCGCGCTGACGATGAGTGCCGTACTCGGAACGCTGCAGCGCTGGCCGGACACGCACGCCGGCAAGACGCTCACGCGCGTTGCAGACGCCGCGCTCGACGGTGCGCGGGGCAACTCCGGCGCGATCCTCGCGCAGTTCTTCCTCGGCCTCTGTGACCGGCTCGGTCACCTGCGCGACTTGAGCGGCGACGACTTCGCGGACGGTGTGCAGGGTGGCGCCACCTACGCGCGCGAGAGCCTGAGCGAGCCGCGCGAGGGAACGATCCTCACCGTGCTCACGGACTTCGCGCATGAGCTGAATCGCGTGCGGCGCGAAGGTGTACGCGACTTCGGCGCTTTGCTGCGCCGCGGCGTGCAGGCTGCGCAGCATTCGCTCGAGGGCACGACGCTGCAACTCGAAGCGCTGCGCAAGGCCAACGTCGTCGATGCCGGCGGCCTGGGCTTCGTCGAGTTCATCTCCGGGGTCACCGACTACATCGCGAGCGGCGCGGAAGACGAGCCCGCGGCGCCGGTGCCACTGGTGATCGACGCGACGGCCGAACGGACCGCCGGCGGCGAGGAAGATCTCGAGTACCGGTACTGCACCGAATGCGTCGTGGTCGGGGATCGCATCGACCGGCGCCACCTGCGTGAGGACCTGTCGGTGGTTGGCGGCAGCCTCGTCGTCGGTGGGCTGCAGAACAAGGTCCGCGTGCACATCCATGTCAACGACCCGGCAGAGGTGTTCCGGATCGCGGGCCGCTACGGAACGGTGTCGGCAGAAAAGGCCGACGACATGCAGCGGCAGCAGCATGCGGCGCACCTTGTCGGCCGCAAGGTCGCCGTGGTCACCGACTCGGGCGCGGACATACCCGAGGACGAGATGGACCGCCTCGACATCCACATGGTGCCGCTGCGCGTGCATTTCGGCGACCAGGGCTACCTGGACCGAATCGGCATGACGCCTGAAGAGTTCTACGACGAGCTGCTGCGTAACCCGCATCACCCGAAGACGTCGCAGCCGCCACCGGGCGACTTCCGGCGGCAGTTCGAATTCCTGGCATCGCACTATGCGGCGGTCGTATCGGTGAACCTGACGCGCAAGGTGAGCGGCACGTGTGCGTCGGCCGAGAGCGCGGCCGCACGCGTCAGCGCGCACGGCAAGGTCACGGTGCTCGACTCGGAGAACGCCTCGCTCGGCGCAGGCCTGGTGGCCATGTACGCTGCGGAGTGTGCACAGGCTGGTTACGACGCGGATCGAGTGATCGCGGCGACGCGCGCGATGCTGCCGCGCACGCGGACTTTCGGCCTGATGGGCTCGCTCGAGTATGCGGTGCGCGGCGGACGCGTCCCGCGCTGGATCAAGACCGTCGCCGACACGCTCGGCCTGATGCCGGTGCTGCACAATCGCGACGGAAAAGTCACCGCGGGAGGCGTGCTGTTCGGGCGCCGCAACCTGCGCGAGAAATTCGCGCGCTACGTCCACCGTCACATACGCTCCGACCGCAAGTACCGCGTGCTGGTCGGGCATGCGAACAGCGAGGCGGACGGCCGCTGGCTGCTCGAGCAATTCGGCGGCGATAACGTCGTCTACCGGCGCTTGCTGCCGGTCGGCACGGCGTTCGGTGTCCACGGCGGTCCCGGCCTGCTGGTCGTGGGCCTGCAGGAGTACGACCCACCCCTATGAAGATCGAGACCCTCGCCGTGCACGCCGGGCGTGAGCCCGACCCCGCCACCGGTGCGTTGCGCGAACCGATCCAGCTGTCGACCACGTTCGAGCGGGATGCGGACGGCAGCTACCCGCGCGGCCATAACTACTCGCGCATCAGCAACCCGAATCGCAGTTCGCTCGAGCGTGCGCTCGCGGCGCTCGAGGGGGGCGCGGATGCAATTGCGTTCGCCTCGGGCTCGGCGGCAACGCTCGCGGCGTTCTCGCTCGCGGCGCCCGGTGGGCGGATCGTCTGCTCGTCGGACTGCTACCACGGCACGGCAAAGCAGCTTCGCGAGCTGCTGCCGAAGTGGGGCCTCGCAGCGGAATTCATTGATACGACCGACACGACACTCGTCGCGCGAGCGCTGGAATCACCGGCTGCGATGCTGTGGGTGGAAACGCCGTCGAATCCGCTGCTGAGAGTGAGCGACATCACAGCACTGGCATCGCTCGCCCGCGAACGTGACGTGCTCTTCGCCTGCGACAACACTTTCGCGAGCCCGATCCTGCAGCGCCCGCTCGACCTCGGCGCGGACCTCGTGATGCACAGCACGACGAAATACCTCGGTGGTCACAGCGACGTGCTCGGCGGCGCACTGGTCGTGCGCGAGAACGGCGTGGTGCGCGACCGGCTGCGTGATTTCCAGGGCACCGGGGGCGGCGTGCCGTCGCCTTTCGACTGCTGGCTCGTGCTCAGGAGTCTCGCGACGTTGCCATTGCGCGTCCGGGCACAGGCCGCGAGCGCGGCCGCAGTCGCCCGGTTCCTGGAATCGGATCGCCGCGTCGAGCGCGTCTACTATCCCGGGCTCGCGACGCATCCCGGTCACGCGCTGGCCGTACGCCAGATGCACGAGGGCTTCGGCGGCGTCGTGTCGTTCCAGGTGCCCGGCAACGCTGCAGAGGCGATGCGCGTCGCAGCGCGCGTGAAGATCTTCACGCGCGCGACGAGTCTCGGCGGTGTCGAGAGCCTGATCGAGCACCGCGCGTCCGTGGAAGGGCCGCAGAGCCGCACGCCGCAGAACCTGCTCAGGATGTCGATCGGGCTCGAGGCCGCGTCGGACCTGATCGCCGATCTCGATGAGGCGCTCGGCACCTGAGCGCGGCTCAGTCCGTCGGCTTCTGCCCGGCGGCCTCAACCGGCAGGCCCGCTTTCTCCCAGCCGGGCATGTCGCCCTGCAGTTGCCGCAGGTTCTTGTAGCCGTTGGCTTCGAGCGTTTCAGCGGCGAGCCCGGAGCGCCTTCCTGAACGACAGTACAGCACGACTTCCTTGTCCTTCGGGATCTCGGCGAGTCGCGACGCGACCTGGTCTTGCGGAATGTTGACCGCGCCCGGTACGTGACCCGCGACGAACTCCTCGGGCGAGCGCACGTCGAGCACGAGCAGCGAAGGATCGTTCTGCGCCTGCAGCTCGTGCAACTGTTGCGGCGTGACCGGCGGCGGAGCCGCCATCGCCATCGAGGCAGCCAGCAGGCACGACGCGACCGCAGCGATACTCCAGCGCTTCATCGACGTACTCCTGTGCGCCGCGGCCCGAGCCGCGGACGCGCTGACGAGTGCTTACTTGTCGTCGAGGACGAACGTGAGCTTCAGGCGCACCTTGTACTCGGTGACCTTGCCGGCCTTGACGGTGACTTCCTGGTCCGCGATCCAGGCACCCGAGATGCCGTGGATCGTCTTGCTGGCCCGCTTGATGCCGCTGGCGACGGCGTCGTCGAAGCTCTTCTTGGATGTGGACGTGATTTCGGTGATTTTTGCGACTGACATGGCGACTCCTTATTCATTCTCCCCAGCGCTGCGGAACCTTCTGCAGCTTCGACGTATCGTACCCCAGTTCCGCGACCATCCCGACCAGACGCTGGTAATCCCGCTCGGCAAGCACGGGCTTGCGAGCCATGATCCAGACGTAGTCGAGCTGGCTGCGGGCGATGATCGTCTCGGTGTAGCCGGGGTCCACGTGCGCAACCAGGTACTCGGCCTTGATCGGCCAGACGAACTGCATGCCCCAGGTCGCGTTCGTCGTGCGGTCCCGGACGAACCCGCGCGGCCGCATCACCTTCTCCGGACCGTCGAAGGCGCCTTCGCGGAACGTGAACGTGGTGGCAATCGACCCGTCCGGGTCCAGCTTGTAGGACTCGACGGCGTTGTACGCCTCACGTTCCCACCGGGTGGGGATGTTGGCGATCACGTACCAGTCGCCCATGAAGCGCGGCAGGTCGACGTTCTTCGCGGTCGGGATCGTGGGCGTGGACGAGCAGGCTGACAGCATGGCGGCGAGCGCGATCACGCCGAGACGGCAGGCGGTGATCATGGGGTGTTCCTCCGAGCCCACTAATTCGTGCTGGCGTCCGGCGCGGTTTCAGCTGGTCACGTATGCGTCGACTTCGATCTCGACCAGCATTGCCGGGTCGACGAGCCCGCTGACCTCGACCATCGCCGATGCCGGCCGGATCGCGCCGAAGTACTCGCCGTGCACCCGCCCGACCGCTTCCCAGTCGCGGACGTCGCGGACATAGATCCGCGTCCGCACGACGTGCTCGAGACGCGCCCCGGCCCGCTCGAGCGCGATCCTGACGTTCTCGAGTACCTGGCGAGCCTGCCCGGCGGCGTCACCCGGCGCGACGAGCCGGCCGTCCGGGCCGGTCGCTGTGGTGCCGGCGATCCAGACGTGCGGACCGACCCGCACCGCCCGCGAGTAGCCGACGACCGGCTCCCAGGGCGTGCCGGTCGAGAAGTTCGTGCGTTGGTTCATTTTTTCAGTTTCCCTCGATAGACGTAGACCGAAGGCCTTGCGAACAAGGCTGCTGGAAAGTATTGTCAACCAATAGTTTACTCGAGGCGGTCTTGATGTCTGTCGAACCCGGCCGGTTGCCGCTGAACGCGCTGCGCGTTTTCGAGGCAGTTGCGACGCACCTGAGCTTCACCGCGGCCGCGAAGGAACTTGGCGTGACCACCGCGGCCGTCAGCGCGCAGATCAAGTCGCTCGAGGCCGACATCGGCGTGCCGCTGTTCCGCCGCCACACCCGGGCCGTCGCGCTGACCCAGGAAGGCGCCGAGCTGCTGCCGGGTGTCCGCCGCGGTCTCGACGAGTTGCGCCGCGCGGTGGATCGCCTGCGCCGGGAACGGGTCGGCGGCATGCTGAACCTGAGCGTGCCGAGCGAGTTCCTGCAGCGCTGGCTGCTGCCCCGGCTCGGCGAGTTTACGCGCCGCCATCCCGAGATCGAGGTCCGCTTCGGCCCGTCGCGCGCGGCGCTCGACTTCAGCCGCGACGACTTCCATGCCGCGATCCTGTACGGGTCGGGCCAGTGGGCCGGGCTCAAGGCCGAGCGGCTGCTCGACGAGTGGGTGTTCCCGGTCTGCAGCCCTGCGCTGCTGGCGAAGCTCGGGCCGATCGAGACGCTGAACGACTTCGCCCGCTATACGCTGATCCACAGTCGGGCCGAGCCGTGGGTGGCCTGGCTGCGGCGAGTCGGCGGCGACACGACGCGCGCCGAGACGGTGCCGATGGCCGAGGACTCGGCGGCGACGCTGACTGCGGTCGAACAGGGCAAGGGCGTCGCGCTCGCCCGGTGGTCGCTGGTCGCGGCCGATCTCGCCGCCGGCCGGCTCGTGCGGCCGATGATGCCGAGCGTGCAGCAGCACAATGCGTGGTACATGGTGGCGCCGCCGGACAGCTTCTCGCTGCCGAAGGTGGTGCGGTTTCGCGGCTGGCTGATCGAGTGCTGCCGGGAGTTTCCGCCACCGACCGGCGAGACGCTCGCCGCGGACTGAGCGCGGCGTTCGCCCCGAAGCGTTTTCGGAGCTGTCAGTCCCCGGGCCGATCCGGATGTCGGAGGGCTTCCCGAAAACGGCGTGAACCCATCCCTGGGGCCTCCGGCCGCGGCGTCCATGCCGCGGACGGTTTCGGGAAGCCCACCGGCACCCGGAACGGCACCAAGGAACGCGCACTCATGCGCTTCGGGGAGGATGCTGCGCGACGCCTGCGGCTTTCAGTTGGCGGCGGTGGCTGCGAATCGCAGGCGGGCGATCACCGGCCGGTGATCGGAGCCGATCGAAGGTCCGACTTCGGCCTGCTCGACGCAGAGATCTGGCGTGACCAGAACGTGGTCGATCCTGAGTGCGAGTGGCCAGAAGCCGGCCATCCACGTCGGTTGCCAGCGCGCGCCATTCATCACGTCGTGCAGGCCGGCCGCTTCGAGGAAACGCGCGAACACCGGAGAGTAGGCGGTCAGGTTGAGATCGCCGAGTGCCACGGCCGGACCACTCGCCGAGCGCAGCAGCATCGCGGCATTGTCTAGCGAGCGATCACGCTGACGGGCCAGTCCCGGAAGGACCGGCCAGTGGGTGTGCAGGGCCAGGAACCGCAGCGGTTGCCCTTCGATCTCGACACGACCCGACATCGACGGTAGTCCGTCGCCGGCCAGGTCCTGCAGTTCGAACTCCTCGACTGGCCAGTGGCTCAGCACGCCGAGCCCGTACGGATCCTCGCGCACGTGGAAGTTGCGGTGCTGATAGCCCGCGACCTGCAGCAGCGCACCCTGCCAGGCTCCGGTAACCTCCTGCAGCACCACGAGGTCGGCCGGATGCGCTTCGAGCCAGTCGATGAAGCGCCCCGTATCGTGGTTGCTGAACTGCAGGTTCGCCGTGACGACCGTGAACGCCGGACCGCTGCAGGCCGACGACGGCTCGTCCGCCACCGTGCGCTGCATTGCAGGCAGTGCGTGAAACACGACGAGCACTGCCGCGATGGCGGCAGCGCGCCGACTGCCGAGCAGCAGCAGCACGACCGCAAGCAAGAGTGCCGCTGTCGCGTACTGCGCACGGAAATGCGCGAACAGCTCGAACGGCCACCCGAGCGGCGCCGCGAGCGCAAGCACCGTTACGAGGCCGAGGCCCGCGAGAGCCACCTGCAGCCACGCGGTCGTGTTGCCGGGTATGCGCATCAGTCGCGGGCCTGTGCGATCGGTCAATCGAGCCGTGCGAGGAACGCGTCGATCGCCGCGACGCTGACGGGCTCGTCGAGCATCGGCGGGTGACCGCGGCCGGCGACCGTGACACGCACCAGGTCGGGCTTCTCCGTCGCCATGCGGTCGAACGTCTGCTGCGACAGCACGTCCGAGATCGCGCCGCGCAACGCGAGCGTCGGGATCGGCTTCAGCGCGCCGAACACGGGCCACAAGTCGGGCGCAGCGCCGGCCGGCGCGGCCCGCACGGCCTCGCCGATCATCGGGTCCATCGCGAGCCGCGGCATGCCTTCGACCTCGGTATAGCTGCGGCGCGCGAAATTCATCCAGTCGTCATCGCTCGCATCTGGCCACGCGAGGCCGTAGGTGGCCTTCGCCTGCATAGCCGCCTCGGCCCAGCTGCCGACCTGCGGACTCTTGCCGACGTAGGTCGAGATCCGCCTCAGACCCTCGGCGGCGACCTCGGGTCCGACATCGTTCAGGATCACACCGACCAGCACCTGCGGCGTGGTCGCCGCGACCAGCATCGCGAGGATGCCGCCGAGCGACGTGCCGAGGATGATCACGCGCGGCACGCCCGCATCCGCGAGCAGCCGCGCGACGTCCGTTACATAAGTACCGGGGTGATAGTTCTGCCAGTTCGGGTCGTGCTGTGACAGTCCACGGCCGCGCAGGTCCGCGCACAGCACGCGGCGCGTCCGCTGGATGCGCGGCGCGACCGTCTCGAAGTCGCGGCAGTTGCGCGTCAGCCCGGGCAGGCAGAGCACCGGCACGCGGCCGGGCTCCGCGGCGGCGTAGTCACGGTAGTGCAACCGCAGTCCGTCGTTCGAGGCGAAATACCTGTCCTGCCAATTCGATCCGCTCACGAATCACCGTATCCTCGTCGTCCTGGTCCTGGCAGAGTGTCCCGACGTTCGTTGCGGCAGCGCTGCGGTTTGGACAGAATCGCGCTACCCGGCTGCGGCGATCGAGACCTCGACTGACTGCCACACTATCTCTCGGGCGGCATCTCGCAGCAACTCGTTTGGCGACGCCTCGCAGAACATCACGGACCGGCGATCCTGCCGTCGTGACGGCAGGAGTATGACCGGTGGTCAACGATTCGGAGTTCGTCACAATGGGCCCGGCTGGTTCGCGGGTGCGCGTCTGCGCTCTCGCTGCAATGGCGATCATGCTTGCGGCCTGCAGCAAGCCCGCGACCGACGCCGGTCGGCTCGTACCGCTGCCGATCGACCCGGCCTCGGTGACGGTCTCGGGCCTCTCCGCAGGCGCCAGCATGGCGACCCAGTTCCACGTCGCGCATTCGCAGCTCGTGAATGGCGCGGCACTGATCGCCGGAGCCCCGTACTACTGTTCGTCGGGCTCGATCCGGCATTCGCTCGGGCGCTGCATGAAGGCCGACGAAAGGATCCCAACCGGCGGCCTGATCGAATTGACGAGCCAGCTCGCACTCGAGGGCGCCATCGATCCGATCGCCGGCCTTGCGTCGGACCGGGTCTGGATCTTCCACGGCAGCCTCGACCCGTACGTACAGAAGCCGGTCGCGGATGCCGTCCAGGAGTATTACGAGGCGCTGGTCGACCCGGCGAACGTGAGGCGCGTCGAGCTCGAGCGGGCCGGCCACACGTTCCCGACCGCGCGCGCCGATGCCAAGCCGTGCGACGTGACCGAGCCGCCGTTCGTCGGCAAGTGCGACTACGACGGCGCGGCGGAACTGCTCGGATTCCTCTACGGCAGCATGAAGCCCGGGCGCGCGCCGCGCGAAGGCGAACTCGCCGAGTTCGACCAGCAGCCGTATGCCGATGCCGCGCGCAGCGCCGGGCTCGCCGCAAAGGGACTGCTGTTCGTCCCGCAGGACTGCCGCAGCGGCGGCGCGACGAAATGCCGGCTGCACGTGGTCTTCCACGGCTGCAAGCAGGGCGCCTCGCTCGTCGGCCGTGAATTCGTGCTCGGATCCGGCTACCTCGAGACGGCCGCGGCGAACCAGGTCGTGCTGCTGTTCCCGCAGATCGAGCCGAGCTACCAGCCGCTGAACCCGATGGGCTGCTGGGACTGGTGGGGATACGAGGGGGAAGACTTCGCGACCCGATCGGCGCCGCAGATCAAGGCCGTGCGGATGATGATCGGCGACCTGCTAGGCGAACCGCGTGGCTGATCAGGCCTGGGCCCGGACTCGCTGCGTGCCGTAGTGCACGCTGAGCCGGCGCACTCCCTTGACGCGCTTCGACGAGCGGCGGATCTCCCTCATCAGCCTGAGCAGCAGCCTCAAGCTCTCGCGCTCGCCGCCGGCGCAGTACTCCTCGCCGAGGCCGACGTGCAGCACCGTGACGTGCTCGAGGTCGGCGCGCGTGTAGACGGCGACGCCGAGCGGCCGCCCGGTCGCGTCATCCACGACGAACAGCGACTGCACGTCTGGCAGGCCTGCCACCTTCACGCGGAGCCATTCGGCATCCGCGACGATCTCGGGCGGGCCGTACTTGTCGATTGCATCCACGATGCCGCGCGCAACGCGGTCCTGGCAGCCGTTGAAGAACAGCAGCTGCTCGAGCGCTTCGCGATGCTCCGCCGCGATCCGCGACGTAAAACTGACCGGCGTCATCGTGCTCCGAGTGAGCCGGTGTACCGGCCTTCTGCTGGACTGGCGGCGATCATGCTCGCGGGTCAGTCTTATGTCGAGTCCGCAACGATCACCGGCGCAGCGACGCCAGTGCTGGACCCGGTCCAGAAGGCGGGTGCCGGATCGCCTGAACTTTGAATTGCCTCAGGTTTTCGCATTCCGGCTGTGGACCTTCCGGGCAACATGGTGCGCAATTCGCCCGATGCCCAGCCCAGCATTCCGACGCCCACCCGATTCCGCGGGAGAACTCCGCGACCCCGGCGTCCTGGTGGACGTCGTGGTGCTCTCGGCCGATCTCGTCCTGTTCGACGCGATCAAGGCTGCGATCGGCGAGCGCAATCCAGTGTGGCGCGCACGGTCGGCCGAGGAGTCGGTCGACCTGCTGCTTACCGGGCGCTGCGGCGTGCTGTTGCTCGACATGGCGGCCGTCTCGACCCAGCCGACGACGCTCGTCGAGCAGATTTCGGAACAGTTCCCCGACATCGTGGTGGTGGTTGCCGGTCGTCGCGAGGACGAGGCGCTGCTCGCCCAGCTGATCAGCGAAGGGCGGGTCTACCGCTTCATGCACAAGCCGCTGTCGGCGAAACGGGCAGGTATGTTCCTGCAGGCGGCGATCCGCTGCCACGTCGAACGACGGGAGTCGCGGACGATGCAGCCGCTGCTGCCGCTTTCGACCGTGCTGCCGCGGCGCATGGATCCAGGCAAGTGGCTGTTCGTCGCGGCCGGCGTGGCATTGTTCGTCGCCTTGATCGGACTGCTGGTTGGCGATCGCGTGGGCCCAGGGGCCGGCACCTCTGCTTCCGGAACCGCCTCGCGCACCTCCACACCGCCGGACGCGCGCCCGCAGGCAGACCCGGTTCTTTCCCGCGCCCGCGCTGCGTTCGACGCGGGGCGGTACGAGTCCCCGGTCGGCCGCAATGCACTCGACCTGTTTGCGGCAGTGCTGCTGGCGCAACCAGCTCAGCCTGAGGCTCGCGCCGGGCTCGAAAAGACCGTGGCCAAGGTCGCGCTCGAGGCGCGCAACGCCGCAGGAGCAGGGAATCGCGACGAGGCCGAGCGCCTGCTGTCCCGCCTGCAGGCGGTCGCTCCGGACGACGAGTCGACAACGCGGCTCGCGCGCCTGCTTGCGCCGCAGCCGTTGCCGCCGGCGGTGCCGCCACCGGCTCCGCTGCCTGCGGAGCCGCGGCCGACCGTCGCATCGGTCGCGACGCTGCAGTCGGTCCCCATTACACCAACCGCGGAACCGGTGCCGGCCCGTGCGACCCGCGCGGTGGTCGACCCGGTCGTGAGACCGGATCCGCTCACCGCCCGGTACAGCAATGCCGGCGACCTGCGGGCGAAGGCCGCTATTGCCGAGCAGCGCCTCCAGGGCGCGCGGATTCCCGGCACGCCCGTGCCCTCGTTGCCGACCGCCGGCTACGTGAAAGACTCCCGAACCCAGCCCGTGCCGTCGAGCGAGCCTGCGCCAGCACCGGCCAGGGGTTCCGTCGGCGCGTTTGCGGTACAGGCCGACGACATGGATCGCATCTACGCCGCCGACCCGGTCTACCCCGCTGCCGCTTTGCGCAGCGGCGTCGAGGGCTGGGTCGAACTGATGTTCACGATCACCGAGACGGGCGCGGTGGTTGACATCGAGGTCGTGGACGCACGGCCCAGCGGCGTCTTCGAGGCCGCAGCAACGGAGGCGGTCGGCCACTGGCGCTTCCGCCCGCGGCTTGCGAACGGCCAGCCCGTGCCGCGACGCTCCTACGTGACGCTGCGTTTCAACGTCGACGGCTGAGGCCACCGTAGCGCGTGCCGAGCGTCCAGGCGACCGCGGCCCACACGGCCGTGATCGCGACGCCGCACCACGCGATGCCGCTGACGCCGAGCCCGAACGTCGCCTTGATGAATGCGTGCACCGACGCCGCCGTGGCATCGCCGCCGCGATAGATGAACGTGTCGATCAGGCTCTTCGCCTTGTACTTCTCCTCGCGCGACACGACCGTGTACAGCGCGTCGCGCGACGGCCGCGTGATCGAATACTCGCCGACGCGACGGACCATCATCACGCCGACCAGCACGGCGAACGTCGGGAACATCGCGAGCGTCGCATAGCCCGCCGTCATCAGCACCGGGATGCTGACGATCAGCGCGCGGAAGCCGAACCAGCGGAACAACCGGCCGAACAGGAACAGCTGCATCACCAGCGATCCGGCCTGTACCCAGAAGTCGATCGTGCTGAAGAAGGCGGTGCGCGAGTCACGATCGGTGAACGTCGTGGCCACCATCGCCTGCTGCTCCAGGTACAGGAACGTCGACACCCAGGTGAGCAGGAAGACGAACAACGCGACCAGCGCGAGGTACGGCGACTGCATCACCTGGCGGAAGGCCGCGAGTGCGGTGCCGCCGAGTTTCTCGTCACGGTCCGCACCTGCCGCGGTGTTCTCGCCGTGTGCCCGGTGCCAGCGCAGCACCAGCAGCATGAAGCCGAGCGACACCGTGAGCAAAGCAGCGGACACCAGCAGCAGGTTGATCGTGCCGAGCGGCTCGGCGAGCTGCTTGCCGAGAAAGGGCCCGTTCAGCCCGCCGAGGCTCAATCCCGCGGCGATGAAGCCGAACAGCCGGCCCGCCTGCTCGCGCGTGAATACGTCCGCCATCAGGCTCCAGAACACGGCCACGACGAACAGCACGAACACGCTGAGCCAGATGAAGTACGCGCGCGCGATCCACGTGTGGTCGGCCTGCAGGTTGAACCACGCGTAGAAGCCGAGGATGTTCAGCACGAAGAACAGATACACCCACGGCAGGAACGCCGAGCGCCGGAAATGCGACGTGAGCCAGCCGTACACCGGCTGCACCAGCAACATACCCGCGAACGTTCCCCAGAACAGCGCCGGCAGCGTCTCGACCCCCGACGTCAGGCCCATCGTCTCGCGGATCGGCCGCAGGATGGAGTACGCGGAAAACATGAAGAAGGCGCACATGAACGCCGCCACGGCGCCGCCGAGCTCGCGCGGCTGCGCGTTGACGGCCCCGGCGAGCGCCCGCTTCAAGTCTTCGCCTCGAGGTCGAGCCGGACTCCCGGAGCCGCGACTTCCGCATGGGCACCGGACTTGCGCAGCTCGTCGCGCAACGCGTCGGACGCGCTCCGCTCGCCGTGCACCAGCCACACCGGAGGCCGACCACCGACGCCTGCGTACCAGCGCAGCAGGTCCCCCTGGTCCCCGTGCGCGGAGAAGCCGCCGAGCGTGTGGATGCGTGCAGCGACACGCACCGGGCTGCCGTGGATACGCACCTCGTCGCGGCCGTCGACGATTGCGCGCCCGAGCGTGCCCTCGGCCTGGTATCCGGTGAAGACGACGTCGCACTGCGGCCGCGACAGGTTGTGCTTCAGGTGGTGCACGATGCGACCGCCGGTGCACATGCCACTGCCCGCGATCACGATCGCGCCACTCGCGATCCGGTTGATCGCCATCGATTCCTCGACAGAGCGGCACAGCGTCAGGTTCGGCAGGTCTGGCATCTTTCCCGCCCGGACGCGCACCGCGGTGGCCTCTTCGTCGTAGAGCTCCGGGTGCCGCCAGTAGACTTCCGACGCCTCGATCGCCATCGGGCTGTCGAGGAAGATGCGCCAGTCGGCAAGCCGCCAGGCGTCGAAGTGGGTGCCCATCTCGTACAGCAGGTCCTGGCTGCGGCCGACGGCGAAGGCCGGTATCAGTACGTTGCCGCCGTCGGCGCGCGCTGCCCGCAGGATCTCGCCGAACTCGACCAGCGTCGCGTCACGGTCACGATGCAGGCGGCTGCCATACGTGCTCTCCATGACGACGAAGTCCGCCGCCGGGCCCGGCTCGGGATCGCGCAGGATCGGTGAATCGTACTGGCCCAGGTCGCCACTGAACGCGACGGTGCGAGTGACGCCGGCTTCGCTGAGGTGCAGCCAGACGCTCGCCGAGCCCAGGATGTGGCCGGCATCGCGAAACGTCAGCACGACACCGGGCAGCACGTCGAAGGCCTGGTGATAGGGCACGACGCGGAACAGGCGCAATACCGCCTCGGCGTCATCCAGCGTGTAGAGCGGCTGCACCGGCTTCCCGGCGCCATTGCGTTGCCGCTTGCGCGTCTCGCGCTCGGCGTCGCGCTGTTGCATGTTGGCGCTGTCCAGCAGCAGGATCCGGGCGAGGTCCCGGCAGGCGGCGGTCGCGAAGATCGGGCCCCGGAAGCCGCGCCGGTGCAGCAGTGGCAGGCGTCCGCAATGATCGATGTGCGGGTGGCTCAGGACCACCGCGTCGATGTCACCGGCCTCGAATGGAAAGGGCTCGCGGTTGCGCAGGTCCGGGGCGGCACCGCCCTGGATCAGTCCACAATCGAGCAGCAGCCGCCGGCCGCCGACTTCAACGATGTGGCACGAGCCGGTGACCTCACCGGCCGCGCCGAAGAATTGCAGGTGCATCCAGTCGCCTCAGGCGATGCGCTGGTCGGCAGGAACCTCGGGCTCCGGCTGTGCCTGGCGCTCGCGCAGGAGCTTGACGCAGGCCTTGACCACCCGCGCATCGTACCGGCGACCGGCCTGGGACTGCAGTTCTTCGACACAGGCGACGAGCGAGAGCGCCGCCCGGTGGGGCCGCGGCGACATCATGGCCTCCACCGCGTCCGCGACCGCGACGATCCGCGCCTCGAGCAGGATCTCCTCGCCCTTCAGCGCACGCGGATAGCCGGAGCCGTCCAGTCGCTCGTGATGCTGCCGCACGGCCTCGGCGACCGGCCATGGGAACTCGATCCGCCGCAGGATTTCGTGGCCACGCTCGGGATGCGTCTTCACCAGCTCGAACTCGGCCGCGGCGAGTGTGCCCGGCCGCCACAGCAGCTCGCGCGGGATCTGCAGCATGCCGACGTCGATCAGCTGGCCCATGACACGCAGGCCGCGCACCGAGTGGCCCGGCAGTCCAAGCGCAGTGCCGATGCCGGCCGCGAGTTCCGCAACGCGCTTCGCACGCCCGGTCTTGCACGCATCCTGCGACTCGGAGAGCGCTCCGACCGCCTCCACCGCACCGAGCATCACGCGCTCCATGTGATCCATGGCGCTCACGACCTCGGCGTCCGACCGGCGGCGGCGCAGCAGCTTTGCCACGGCATCGGCGACCTGCGCCGCGTGGCGCTGGTCGTCTTCGTCGTACGATTCCTTCTTGTTCGCCAGCAGCAGCACGCCAACGAGGCGTCCGCCGTCGAGCATCGGCGTGGCGAGCTGGCGGTGCAGCGAGCCAGGCAGCCCGGCCTGGCGCAGTCCGCCGGTGCCTTCGGAGCCCTCGCGGACCGTCGACCGCTGCGAGCTCAGGCAGTCGTACAGCGCCGTGTCAGCCGGGGCAGCCCACGCCAGCGAGTCAGGACCGAGAGTTCCTCGGCCGTGGGCGCGACGCCATCGCGCCTCGCTGCCAGCTCGAACTGGCCGGCGTCGGAGGTCGCAAGGAACACGTACGCCGCCTCGCTGCAGGTGAGCTGCTGCGCGAGCTCGATCGCCCGCGCCAGCGTCTCGGCCTCTGTGTAGGAGTGCGCGTGCTGGGCGAGTTCCAGCAGCCCGTTCGACCTGCGCAGGTCGCGCTCGGCGCGCTCCTGCGCGCGACGGCGCGCCGATACGTCACGGACGACGAGCACCCGCCCGCCACCCCGACCGCCGCCGACCGTCGCCGACACCTCGGCGTCGAATACCGAGCCGTCGGCACGTCGCCAGCGGGTCTCCTGCGTCATCTGGCCGGAGCTGCCGATCGCCATGCTGCGGATCGTGGAATCCCCGGCGGTTCCAAGCTCGAACTGCTGCAGCGGCAAGCCGTCGGCCTGCCCGGCCTCGAGACCGAGCAACGCGTGAAACGCGGCATTCGCGTGACGGATCTGGCCGGTTGCGTCGATGACGCAGGTTCCGACCGGCGCTTCCTCGAGCGCCGTCGCCCGGGAAGCCGCGACCTGTTGCACGGCCCGCTCGGAACGCTCGAGCGTGACGTCGCGCGCAATCGTCAGCCAGCAAGGTCGCCCCGCATAAGAGATGGAGACACGCCGCAGCTCGAGGATGGCCTGCGTGCCGTCGGGCCGCGTGAAATCGAAGTCCACGGTGCGGGCGGGATCCTCGCCGGGCACATAGCCGGGCAACAGCTCGGCCAGCGAGCGGCCCGGCAGTTTCTCGGGTGCGATGGCGACCAATGCCGCTGCCGCATCGTTGGCTGCCCGCACCTGCTGCGTTTCCATGTCCGAGAGCAGCGCCGGCATGGGCTGCGACATGAACACGCGCTCCACGTCGGCCGCCACGGCCTGCGCGGCCGAGCGGCTGGCCTGCAGTTCCGCGAGACGCGATTCGAGCACGGCGACGCGCGCGAGCTCGGCCCGCGACTCCTCGGCGGCACCCCGGGCCTGCGATTCGGCGGCCGACAACTCGTGCTGACGCGCCTCGAGCGCGTGCACTTTCGCCTGCACCTCCTGCAGGCGGGCGGCCTCGGCGGCGACAGCTTCGGCGCGCTCCCGCGCATCGTGCTCGACCTTCTGCCGTGCGACGCGCTCGGCGACGGCCAGCAAACGGTTCGTCGTCTCGAGTTCGCGCACCTGCCGCTCGAGATCGACGACGCGCTTGCGGTCCTGCTCGCGACGGTCGAGCAGTTCCGGCACCAGGGCGGGCATGCGCATCGTGTCCGTGCCAGTCTTCAGCGTGTCGATGGCCGCAGCCAGCTCCTCGAGCGTCGAGCCGCGCGGGAAGAACCGGGTTGCCCCGACCTCGGCCGCGAACGCCTCGTACTTCGGCCCCTCGATACGGAACGACAGCAGGTACACCGGCAGGTGGTGCAGCAGCGGGTCTTCCTTCAGGCGGCGACACAGGGCGAAGCCGTCGAGCAGCGGCAGCAGCACGTCGCTTACGACTGCCTGGGGCTGCTCGTGGCGCGCGATCTCGAGTGCCTCCAGTCCGGTCTGGGCCCGAAGCACGTGATGGCCGCGGGATTGCAGCAGCGTCTCGATCGCCGCGAGGTCTTGCTCGCGCTCGTATGCCAGCAGCACGGTTCTCATCGGGTCGAGAGTATGCGCTGCCGCGCGCCCCGTACCAACGGGTCCCGCAGCCGGCGGGGAGGCGCGTCACAGATTGCCGGCCGGGGATCGTGGGGATTCCCAAGCTGTTGGACCGCGGCCCGCGAGCATAGGATGGGACGAGGTGGAGCCCAAAGAGCCCGCTGATGACGTCGCCAAACGACGAACTGCAGCGCTGGGTCTGGCAACAGCGCTATCGGTGGCCGGGACCCGAGCCGCCGGCCGATGCCGACTTGCGCGGCACGCGTGCAAGGGTCGCCCGCGCCATCGCCGCGGCAGAACCGGCGCGGCTTCCGGACTGGGACCGGCGCTTCCGGGACCTGCTCGACGACGGACGCTTCCTGCCAGGCGGGCGCATCCTCGCCGGCGCCGGCACCGGCCGGTCGGCCACGCTGCTCAACTGCTTCGTGATGGGACGCATCGACGACTCGATGCCGGGCATCTTCTCTGCGCTGCAGGAATCCGCGGTGACGCTGCAGCTCGGCGGCGGCATCGGCTGCGACTTCTCGACGCTGCGCCCGCGGGGCAGCAGCGCGGCCACGGCGGGCACGACCGCGTCCGGACCGGTGTCGTTCATGCACGTCTGGAATTCGATGTGCGCCACCGTGATGGCGTCCGGCAGCCGGCGTGGCGCGATGATGGCGACGCTGCGTGACGATCACCCGGACATCCTCGAGTTCATCGACGCGAAGCGCGACCCGGCGGCGCTGCACTACTTCAACCTGTCGGTGCAGGTCAGCGACCGGTTCCTCGCAGCCGTGCGCAACGATGCGGACTGGCCGCTGACCCACCCGGAAGGAGCGGGGACCACATCTCGCGTGGTGCGGGCGCGCGAGGTCTGGCAGCGACTGCTCGACGCCGCCTACGAATCGTCGGAGCCGGGCGTGCTGTTCGTGGACACGATCAATCGCGACAACAACCTCGGCTGGTGCGAGCGGCTCTCGACAACCAATCCGTGCGGCGAAGTGCCGCTGCCCGCGTACGGCGCCTGCAACCTTGGCTCGATCAACCTGCCGCAATTCGTTCGCGCGCCGTTCGCCACCGACGCATCACTGGATCTCGAGGCCATCGCCGCGACTGCGGCGCTGGCGGTCCGCTTCCTGGACGACGTCCTCGATGTGACGAACTTCCCGCTGCCGCAACAGGCCGCGGTGGCGCGTGCCACGCGACGCATCGGTCTTGGCATCACCGGTCTCGCTGACGCGCTCTGCATGCTCGGCCTGCGCTACGACTCGCCGGCTGCGCGCGAAGTTGCGGCCGCGGCGATGCGCACCATCTGCACGTCGGCCTACGCGGCGTCCGTCGAACTCGCGCGCGAAAAAGGCCGTTTTCCTGCGTTCGAGCGCGACCCTTATCTCGCGAGCCGCTTCGTGCAGCGGCTGCCGGCGTCGCTGCGCGATCGCATCGCGGTTGCGGGAATCCGCAACAGCCACCTGACCGTCGTGGCGCCGGCCGGCACCATCAGCCTGCTCGCGGGCAACGTCTCGAGCGGCAGCGAGCCGATCTTCGAATTCGAAGGCACACGGCGGGTGCTCGACCGCTCGGGACACGGGCTCGAGTTCCCCGTGACCGACCATGCCGTCCGGTTGTGGCGCGAACTGCGCGGCGCGGCACCGTTGCCGCGGGCTTTCGTCACCTCGAAGGAGGTCGATCCCGCAGCACACCTCGCGATGCAGGCGGCGCTGCAGCCCTGGGTGGACGGCGCGATCTCGAAAACGATCCACCTGCCAGCGTGCTTCGAGCGTGCGGCGCTCGCGGGCGTGTTCGAACAGGCGCACGCCCTCGGACTCAAGGGCTGCACCGTCTTCCGCGCCGGCACGGCGCGCGGACAAGTCGTCGGCGCGTCGAACGCTGGAGCCGACGGAGTTGAACGCTGCTGCGCGGTCGGGTGACCGGCGTCAGGCGGCGGCGATTTCCTCTGCGCACTCGACGAGGTGCTCGCGCAGCACCTGGATCGGCCCGTGCACCAGGTCCTTGTGGATCTCGTGCACCACGCGGGCACGCGTCGGCTTCGACATCGCTGCACGCAACATGCCGAGGAACGCCGGTCCCGCAATCACTACCAGCTGCTCGAAGTCTTCGTTGCGGCGCGCGTCGTCGAGCCTGCGCGCAATGCGGCGCGCGAACCCCTCGGCCTCGCGCTGGCGCGGGTCGTTCTCACGCTCGATCGCGTGCCGGGCGCCGCCGACGCTCTCGTAGCTACGGCCCGGCCGATCGCTGTTGAAGTCGCGATCGTGCAGATGCGCGGCCGGGTTGCTGATGCGGGCCACTTCGCGCGGTGCGGCCGCGAGCGTGGGCGAATCGTAGAAAATAGCCTCCGCCTGGTCGGCGACGAGGATGCGGAATCGGCTCATGGCAACCTCCGCTGTCGTGGATCCCTGAGCTCAACGTGCGCCCTGGTGCGGCGGCACGCAATGCGGGAATGTGGCAGCCCGGCCGGTCGCTCGCAAGCGCATGATTCAAATAGATAATTGGCGGACTGGGTGCGGCCGGCCGACATGCCTGCCGCACGCCGCCAGTCACGTGCTCGCGACGCCGTTGACACGAGGGCGCGGCCCTCTCTATACCGTTCACGACCGCCGAGGAGAACGCCATGAGATCGATTCGCTGGCTCGTCCTGCCGCTGCTTGCCCTGGCCGTCGCCTGCGCCTCTTCGTCGTGGCAGGTCGACGACTATGAGGTGCCCGGAGCAAACGTCGCCAGCAAGCGGAAGTTCGCCTGGACGGGTGGCGAGCTCGGTACCGTGGCTGCCGTCGATCCCACCGTGGCAGCCTCGACCGACCAGCACATCCGTGACGCTGTCGTGGCCGGGCTGGTCAAGAAAGGCTACACGCAGGTGCCCGACCCGAAGGCGGCCGACATGCTGGTCAGCTACCAGATCGTGGGCACCCGCAAGTACGTGACCTCGCAGCGGCCGCGCTTCGGCGCCCCGTTGCCGGACGACGTGCTGATGCAGAGCAACGCACCGCCGCCGGCCGCGTCTGAACTTCCGCGCGAGCAACGCGTGACCGACGGCAGCGTGATGGTGTTCGTCGACGAGCCCGGCACCGAACGCCTGCTGTGGCGCGGCATGATCTCCGCGGAGACGCGCAGCGGCTCGACCGAGAGCGGCATCCACACGGCGGCCGAGATGGCACGCGACATCGTCGACAGCTTCCCGCAGAGAAGCGGCGCGCCCTGAGCGGAGCGCAACCGCTCCGCGTCAGCGTGCGTAATAGTCCGGCTCGGCGCCGGGCTTCCACTTGATGTTGCAGCCGAGGCTCGGGAACTGGTCCGCGTCCACCGGCGCGCCCGCAAGCACCGCGTCGACGGCCCTGCGCAGGTCGGCCCCGGTGACCGGCTTGCCGTTGCCGGGCCGGCTGTCGTCGAACTGGCCGCGGTACGCGAGCCGCCGGTCGCCGTCGAACAGGAAGAAATCCGGCGTGCATGCGGCGCGATAGGCCCGCGCCGTCGCCTGCGTGGCATCGACCAGGTACGGGAACACGTAGCCGAGCGACCGTGCTTCCTCGCGCATCGCGTCGGGACCATCCTGCGGATAGACATCGAGGTCGTTCGAGTTGATCGCGACGACCGCGAGGCCGCGGCTCGAATACTCGCGGGCGAACTGCGCGAACTCGCCGCGGATATGTCGCACGAACGGGCAGTGCTCGCAGATGAACGTCACCAGCAGCGCCTTCGATGCTGCGAAATCGCCGAGCGCGTGGCGCTTGCCGTCGAAATCCGGCAGGTCGAAATCGGGGGCGCTCGTGCCGAGCGCGAGCATCGTCGAGGGTGTCCTTGCCATGCCGGCCTCCGGGTCAGCGACGCATGATCAGCAGCACGCCCATGACCAGCAGCGCCGCGCCCGCGAGGCGGGACGCCGTGATCGGGCTTTGCGGAAAGCCAATGATCCCATAGTGGTCGACGACGAGCGCGGCGACCATCTGGCCGGCGAGCGTGAGCGCCAGCAGCGCGGCCGCCCCGAGCTTCGGGCCGAGCACGGTCGTGGCCGCGACGTACGTCGCGCCGAGCAGGCCGCCGAACCAGGCCCACGCGGGCACCGTGGCCACCGAGCCCGGCGCGATGCGCGCACCGGACGCGATGGCGAGCAACACCAGCGCTGCAAGACCCACGCCGAAATTGACGATCGTCGCGATCACCGGCGAGCCGATCGCGAGTCGCACGGTTGAGTTCATGCCGACCTGGATCGTGAGCCCCGCGCCGACCAGGATGGCGAACAGTTGTGGCAGGTAATTCATCGACGAATGGCCCTCCGCGGCCCTGCGTTCACGCCTCGGTCCCATCGCGCCAGCGGCGCACCAGCCACCACGCGATATACGCCCCGCCCGTCCACGCGACTAGCCGCGTCAGTCCGGCCCAGGCCGTGTCCGCGTCCAGCATGCCCCAGCGCGAAAAGATCTCGCGCCAGTCGTGCGCATCGAGCGGGTCGAGGCCGCCGACCAGCTGCAATTCCATCGCGCGCGCGTCGCCCATGTAGGTCGCGATGTTCAGCAGGTTCTGGCAGGTCCACGCAAAGCACAGCGCGAAGCCGAGCGTGTGCCGGCGGGACCAGAACGCGATCGTCGTCGCGACCGGGAACGCGAGCTGCCCGAGCGTGCCGCCGTAGACCGCAAGCCGGTCCGAGAGCATGCCGAAGATCGGGTGACCCGCCTCGTGGAACGCGAGGTTCGCGTGATCGAGGATCGGCACCCAGCGGTCGCCGGTCGATGCCTGCAGCAGCATCCACGCAATGAATGCGCCGGCCCCGAGCGCGGCAGGCCCGCTCAACGGCGGCCAGGGCGTTGCCGCCGTCTCCCGCAGCCACTCGCGGCTGAGCAATCCTTCAACCCGTCGCCGTCGCGTGCGGTTCGCGCCGCGACCAGGCCTGCCAGACCAGCGCACCGATGCCTGCGAGCAGCGCGACGAGTGCAACGAGGCCGCCGATGAACGGCACCTGCCGCACGAGCCACAGCGCAACGAGCGCGAGGAACAGCGCCACGAGCCGCCAGCCGAACGTCACCGGCTGGCCTGAACGCACGAGCCCGAGACCGCGTTGCGCGACAAACAGCGCTGTCACGACCCAGCCCAGGAACAGCAGCAACAGGTACAGCGGAATCACCAGCAGTGCGAGCGGAATGCCGATGATCGTGATCAACAGGATCACGACCACGAACGGCACGCAGACGAGAACCGCGAGACCGAGGCCGAGCACGCGCCATGGGTCGCGCCCGATTGCATCCGCAGCGCGGGTCGCGAAGCCGGGGAAGACCAGCAGGAACAGCGTAGCGGCAACGAACACGCCGACGAACCACAGCACCTTGCCGACCCAGCTGACCGTCTCGCGGATCGGCTCACTGGTCTCGTTCAGGTAGTGACCGGCGTTGGTCTGGTGGAACTCGATGCCGCCGGCGATCACGGCGCCCTGCGGCACCGTCGGCGACGCCGGGCCCCGATAGACGAGCTTGCCGCCGATCTGCGTCTCCGGGCCGATCACCAGTTCCTCTGAGCGGACCTCCGCATCGCCGTGCACCTGACCGTTGATGCGCACCGACGCGCCCGAGGCCTGCAGGTAACCGTGCGAGTTGCCGTCGAACTCGATCTGGGCGCCGGTGAGCGACACGGCTCCGGCAATCACCGTGGCGGGACCGATCTCCACGTCCCCGCCGGCGATGCGGGCGTTGCCGGTCACCATCGCGTCGACCTTGACGTTGCCACCGGCCGCATAGAGGTCGTCACCGACGCTGCCGCCGATCGACACCTCGCCGCCCGCCGCCACCAGGTCTCCCTTGACCTCGGTCGCGACCGTGACGTGTCCGCCCGCGAGGAAAGCATCACCGGCTACCGTATCGGTGAGATTGACGAGCCCGCCCGCCGAGAAATGGTCTGAGCCGAATTCGTGCGAAACGGCGTCATCGATGTCGCTGTCGTAGCTGAACGAACAGCCGGTGATGGTCGCCAGGCCGAGCGCGGCCAGCGCCACGGCCGCAAAGTGCCGGATCATCTTTCACTCCTTCACGCCCCGGCCTCCCGCGGGAGGGGACCGGGATAGGCAGGCCATCGAGGGTGAGTTTACGGCACGAATCGCCGCATTCGCGAGCGGCCGCGACGAGCCGGGGGATTGCTGCGACCGGAATGAGAAAGGCCGCGGGTAGACTTGCTACCCGCGGCTTCCTCGTCTCTCGAGCCGTCCGTGGCCTTTACTTCCAACCCCCCGTCCAGCATCCCCCAGTCCCGCAGACGCAACTCGCGGTCGCGCGCGGCTGTCGATGACTTTGTACGCGCCTGCGCCGGCCCAGTCACTCCGCAATGCAGCAATCGCAACCGTGGACGACGCATCGCCGGTCGCAGGTCAGCTCGCGACCTTCGTCGCCACGCCTTCCGTCATGTAGCCGAACAGGCGCGGGATGCCCTTCAGGTAGTAGCTCTTGACCGGGTCGAGCCGCAGCCCCGTGCTGGCGACGAGTTCGTGCATCTCGCGGTTGAGGTGACAACCGCCGCCGACCGGTTTCCAGGCGGGCGTGAGCCGATCCTGCCAGCGCGCGAGCGACGCATCGGGCGCCCGGCCATGCTCGAGGAACAGGAATTGCCCGCCGGGCTTCAGCACGCGACGGATTTCTCCGAGCGCGTGCTCGACGTCGGGAATCGAGCACAGCGTCAGCGTACTCACGACGGTGTCGAAGCTCTCTGCCTCGAACGGCAGGTGCGCGGCGTCGAGGTGGTGGAAGTCGACGTCGATGCGCGACGCGGCGATGCGCGGCTGCGAGTAGCGGTCGAGATCGATGTCGGTGTCGATGGCCTCGATGCGCCTGACGTTGTCCGGGTAGTACTTGAGGTTGTGTCCGGTGCCGAAGCCGATTTCGAGGATGCGGCCTTGCGCCGGGGCGAGCGTTCGCGCCCGCGCCTTCCGGTATGCGCGGGTCGAGAGCGCAAGGTCGATCCAGAATGGATAGACGTAGTGGTGGTAGAAGCTCAAGCGTCGCGTCCGGCGTTCAGGGCAGATTGACAATTGGCTATCTCTAGACGATACTTCGCAGGCCGTTTATTTGGCCAGTTGTTATGATCCGCGTTCTGGCCCGATTGGCCCGCAGCGCGCCCTTCAGGTAGATTGCGCGCCCTCGCAACGCAGGTCTTCTTTCATGGGACGCATTTTCGAAGTCCGCAAGCACGCGATGTTCGCGCGCTGGAACCGGATGGCGAAGCAGTTCGCCCGCATCGGCAAGGAAATCACCATTGCCGTGAAGAAGGGCGGCCCCGACCCCAACTCGAACCCGACGCTGCGCCGCTGCATCCAGAACGCGCGCGCCGTGAACATGCCGAAGGACAAGATCGAGGCCGCGATCAAGCGCGCCTCGGGTCGCGATGCCGCCAACTTCGAGGAAGTGATGTACGAGGGCTACGGCCCGCACGGAGTCGCGGTACTCGTCGAATGCGCGACCGACAATCCGACGCGGACCGTGGCCAGCGTGCGCAATGCCTTCGGCAAGCACGGCGGCAACCTCGCCACCACGGGCAGCGTCGCGTTCCAGTTCAAGCGCATGGGCGTGTTCCGGCTGAGTCCGGAGGGCGTCGATGCGGACGACCTCGAGCTCTACCTGATCGACCACGGTCTCGAGGAATTCGGCGAGAGCACCGACGAGAAGGGCGAGCCGCAGCTCGTGGCACGGTGCCTGTTCGAGGATTTCGGCACGCTGCAGAAGGCGCTCGAGGACCGGGGCATCAACCCGATCTCCGCTGAGCACGAGTACATTTGCCAGGTGCCCACGGAACTCGGCGAGGCCGAGGCCACCGAGGTGCTCGAGTTGATCGACAAGCTCGAGCAGGACGAGGACGTGCAGAAGGTCTATCACACGCTGGCGTGAAGCACGGGGACATTCTCCTTTTCCGAATTCGGTGCCAGGCACCTGTCTTCACCACCCCGCCGCGCTGAACTCGAACACCCCGGGATTGAGCGGATCGCTGCGCTGCCAGACCACGCGCGTACGCGTGACTGTCAGGATCCAGCCCTGCTGTTCGACCGGCATCTTTACGGCGAAGGCATCCGCACCGAGCACTGCAGCGCATGCGCCGTGTCGTGAGTCGCGCACCGATTGGTAGCGCAACACTTTGACTCCCGCTTCCCGGGCCGTGCGGCCGATGGCCTGGCAGCCCGAATAGTCAGACCGATGCGTCCATGTGGCGCGATCACGGTCGAACGGCCTGATCCGCAAGTCGATCGTGCTCCCCGACACCGGAGTCCTGAAAATTGTCTGTGGTCGCGGCGGCATCGCCGCGAGTCCGGGCGAGTCCATGAGGTGACGCCAGCGCCAGTACCCCACCTCGGCGCACGCGGTCCGCGGCTGCTCGGCGCCATAGAAGACGCCGGGATCGTTCGGGCCGCGAAATCGCGAGCCGCCCGGCGGCGGGGCGTATCGAAACGGCGTGAACAGCAACCAGTGCAGGCCCAGGCGCGCGACCTCACGGGGCACCGGCGGCTTCGACGCCTCGACCAG
Organism: uncultured Gammaproteobacteria bacterium; assembly: GCA_963696545.1. Taxonomy (GTDB): domain Bacteria; phylum Pseudomonadota; class Gammaproteobacteria; order Steroidobacterales; family Steroidobacteraceae; genus RPQJ01. The sequence continues at coordinate 63,584 of CAVOKQ010000008.1, read as the reverse complement.
GCGCTCGAGCACGACCTGCTCGGCAACGGTGTCGACGAGCGCCATCGTCGAGGCAACGTGCTGCGCCTCGACGCCGCGCCACAGGTCGAGCGAGGCCGAACGCGCCTCAGACGCGACCGCGCGCGTGGTCCAGGTAGTCAACGACGCGCACCAGGCCGGTCGCGGTCCGCATCAGCTCACGCGGCTCGGCCCCAAGCGCGGTGTTGTAGGTTCGCAGCCAGGTGCGGCCGGTCGCGTCGTGACCCCAGAGTGCATCGAGCGAGCGGAACAGGCGCACGAACAGCACCGCGAGTTCCCACTCCTTCGACCGAGTCGGTGACAGGCGGTACTTGCCGGTGAAGAGGCGCGACGCCGTCGGGCCGGAGAGGCCCAGCGTCTCGGCGACGTGCCGTTGGGTCAGGTCCAGCAGCGCAGCCGCACGGATGACCGCCTTGGTCAGGACAGCGGTTGACTCGGGATCTGCGGACGGGACGGGCGACGGCGCAGCCATGGCAAGACTATATTCTTTAGAAAGTCTAGTGTCATTTCATTTCTGCTGAATTTCCAGAAAGCGGCGCATGGTGACACAGAACTCCGGAAAGGCCGACAGAATCGCCCGGTCCTCGGTCACCAGCCGGACACCCATGATGTGGGCCAGCGCCACGAATTCGCTGTCGTAGGCCGAGAGCCGAGCTTGGCCGGCGAGTTCGAACACCTGGTCATTCGGCAGGTGGTGCTCCCGGCCGGCCATGCCGCCTTCGGCAGCCTCCATCACCCGGAATGCCTGCGCGGCGGTCAGGCTGCCGTCGCGCCGGTAACCGACCAGGATGCTGCGCATCTCGGAACGCCAGAGCACAGGTGCGTGCCACTCCGGTTCGCGCCGCCGAATCTGGTGCGCGAGCGCCGTTCGCTCGCCGTTCAGCCAGCAGTAGGCGATCACGTTCGAGTCCACGACGATCACGCGCGTCCTGCTCGTCTGAATTTCGAGACGTGACCGTGTTCGACCCGCGGCAGGCCAGCGACGAATTCCTCGAGCGCGCGTAGCTCGGCCTCGACGTCGATAGCCGGCGCCGTCAACTGCGCCTCGAGGCGCGCGAGGATCTCACCGTTCAGGCTGCGGCGGTTGCTCTCGGCGCTGGCCTTGAGGCGTGCGTGGAGCTCGGCCGGCACGTTCTTCAGCGTCAGGTTGGTCATGTAGCACCATTCGGCAACCATTTTGGTACCTCATTGTCGTCACCGACCCGGAAGGCCGTCAAACCGATGCTGGCCCGCCGAGGTGCGACCCGCGAGACGGGTTCGTTGCGCATACGCCGATAAATGCCGCGGACTGGCGAGGGGGGCTGACCCGGAGCTGGTCTAAACTGCCGCCCCATGCAGCCTGCCCGCGACCTCTTCTCCTACCGCAAGTTCTGGGCCCACCGCTTCGGCCCGGCGCCGTTCCTGCCCACGTCGCGGGCGGAGATGGACGAGCTCGGCTGGGATTCCTGCGACGTCATCGTCGTGACGGGCGACGCTTACGTCGACCACCCGAGCTTCGGCATGGCGATCGTCGGCCGACTGCTGGAGGCACAGGGCTTTCGAGTCGGCATCATCTCGCAGCCGGACTGGCACTCCCCGCGCGACTTCATGAAGCTCGGCAAGCCGAACCTTTTCTTCGGCGTGACCGGCGGCAACATGGATTCGATGGTGAACCGCTACACGTCGGATCGCCGCATCCGCAGCGACGACGCGTACACGCCGCACGGGGTCGCCGGCGCCCGCCCGGATCGTTGCGTGATCGTCTATTCGCAGCGCGTCCGCGAGGCCTACAAGGACGTGCCGGTCGTGATCGGCGGCATCGAGGCATCGCTCAGGCGCATCGCGCACTTCGACTACTGGTCCGAGAAGGTGCGGCGCTCGGTGCTGCTCGACGCGAAGGCAGACCTGCTCGTCTATGGCAACGCGGAACGGCAGATCTGCGAGATCGCCCACCGGCTCGCGGCCGGAACGCCGATCGACCAGATCCGCGACCTGCGCGGCACCGCGTTCGCGCGCAGAACGACGCCAGACGGCTGGACAGAAATCGACTCGACGTCGCTCGACATCCCAGGAGCGCTGAACCCGCCGGTCGATCCTTACGCGGCCGAGCCGGCGAAGGGGGGCGCAGCCCCCGCACAAGCGTCGTCCGCCACGGCAGCGGCGCGGTCTTCCGGATCGATCCGGGAGGCCGTGCGCGGCATGGACGCCGCGGTCGGAGCCCCCAGGGATGGGTTCACGGCGTCCTCCCGGACAGACCCGGAAGGCCGGGGCGATGGCGCAGCAACGCCGAGCGAGTCGGTGCTGCGCTTTCACCGCCGGCTCCCGAAGGCGATCGACCGCGAGCACAGCGTGATCCGCATGCCGTCGTACGAAACGGTCGCGGACGACCCCGTGCTGTACGCGCACGCGTCGCGGATCCTGCACATGGAGTCGAACCCGGGTAACGCGCGCTGCCTCGTACAACGCCACGGCGACATCGATGTGTGGCTCAACCCGCCGCCGATCCCGCTGACGACGAAGGAAATGGACGCGATCTACGAGCTGCCGTACCAGCGCGTGCCGCATCCGTCTTACGGCAACGCGAAGATCCCGGCGTACGAGATGATCCGCTTCTCGATCGCGATCCAGCGCGGCTGCTTCGGCGGCTGCACGTTCTGCTCGATCACCGAGCACGAGGGCCGCATCATCCAGAACCGCTCCGAGGACTCGGTGATCCGCGAGATCGAGACGATCCGCGATACGGTGCCCGGCTTCACCGGCGTGATCTCGGACCTCGGCGGCCCCACGGCGAACATGTACCGTGTCGCGTGCAAGTCGCGCGAGATCGAGGCGGCGTGCCGCAAGCCGTCGTGCGTCTATCCGGGCATCTGCCCGAACCTGAACACCGACCACTCCGCGCTGATCAAGCTATACCGTCGCGCGCGGGCGCTTCCCGGCATCAAGAAGGTGCTGATCGCGTCGGGCGTGCGCTACGACCTCGCGATCGAATCCCCTGAGTACGTGAAGGAGCTGGCGCAGCATCACGTCGGCGGCTACCTCAAGATCGCACCTGAGGCGATCTCCGAAGGGCCGCTGTCGAAGATGATGAAGCCGGGCGTCGGCACGTATGACCGCTTCAAGGAGCTCTTCGACAAGTACTCGAAAGAATCGGGCAAGGAGCAGTACCTGATCCCGTACTTCATCGCGGCGCACCCGGGCACGACCGACCAGGACATGCTCGAGCTCGCGCTGTGGCTGAAGCGCAATGGCTTCCGCGCCGACCAGGTGCAGGCGTTCCTGCCGTCGCCGATGGCGACCGCGACCGCGATGTACTACTCGGGCAAGAACCCGCTGCACCGCGTCGCGCGGAATTCGGAAAACGTGTTCATTCCGAAGGGCATTCGGCAACGCCGCCTGCACAAGGCGTTCCTGCGCTACCACGACCCGAACAACTGGCCGCTGCTGCGTGAAGCGCTGCGGCAGATGGGACGCGCCGACCTGATCGGTAACGGCAAGCAGCATCTCGTGCCGACGTACCAGCCGATCGGCACCGGTCGCGCGCACGAGGGCAAGCGCAAGCCGAAGGCAACGGCAGGAGCGAAGCCAGCAACGACGGGCAAGGCTGCGCAGCCGTTCCGCACGCAGCACACCGGGCTGCCGCGGGTTCCGGCGCGACCGCGACCACAGAAGTCCCGCTGAGACCGGGAATGCGGTTCGACCGAGCGCGCCTGAAGCGGCTGGCCGTCGAGATCAGCGTCTTCGTCGTGATCGTGGCAGGTGTGCAGGCGTGGCGGGCCCGGGACCTGTTGCCCGCGGACCAACGCACGGCCGCACCAGCTTTTCACCTGACCGGCCTCGATGGTCGCCGATGGAGCAACGCGGACCTCGCCGGCAAACCCGCGGTCGTCTACTTCTTCGCCCCATGGTGCGGCGTGTGCGCCGCAAGTTCCCCACAGCTGCGCTGGTTCCACCGCTTGCGCGGCAACGACGTGCAGGTGGTGCTGGTCGGGCTCGACTGGTCGTCGATCGCCGAGCTGCGCGACTATGCCGCGCGGCACGCGCTGCCGATGCCCGTGCTCGCGGGAGACCAGGCGACCGGCGCCGCCTTTCACGTTCGCGGCTACCCGACCTACTACGTGCTCGACCCGGAGGGCCGCATCGCAGGCCGCGACATCGGGCTCACGACCGTCGCGGGCCTGTGGATCCGGACGCTCGGCCTGTGAGCCCCGGTCGCGCCGCCGATCGCTGACACCAGCCCTCAACCGATCGCGCGCATCTCCTCCGGCGTGATCTTCAGCGCCGCAGCGGCGACGTTCTCCTCAAGATGCTTCACCTTCGACGTACCGGGTATCGGCAGCATCACGGGTGATCTTGCGAGCAACCACGCGATCGCGGCCTGCGGCATCGAGATGCCCCGTTGCTGGGCCCACTTCTCGAGAGCGACCCGCGCGCCCGCATTCGACTCCCGTGGGTTCTGCGACAACGGCGACCATGGAATGAACGCCAGTCCGTCGCGCTCGCACACGGCGAGCACGGGATCCGAGGAACGGTCCGCAACGTTGTAGCGATTCTGCACGGAGACCACCGTCACGATCTTGCGTGCCCGCGCCAGCTCGTCCGCGTTGAAGTTCGACACGCCGACGTGACGGATCTTGCCTTCCTGCTGCAGCTTCGCGATCTCGCCGAGCGAGTCCTCGAGCGGCACGTTCGGATCGATCGCGTGGAACTGGTACAGGTCGATGCGTTCGAGCCGCAACCGCTTCAGGCTGGCTTCGCAGGCCTCGCGCAGGTGCGCGGGACGCCCGTCGCGATCCCACTTGTCGGGGGCTGGCCGCACGAGGCCGCCCTTGGTCGCGATCACGAGTCCCTTCCGGTACGGGTACAGGGCCTCGGCGATCAGGCGTTCGCTGGTGTCGGGGCCATAGGCGTCGGCGGTGTCGATGAAGTCGACGCCGAGCTCGACCGCACGACGCAGCACGCGTTTCGCCTCTTCGACATCGGGTGGATCGCCCCAGATACCCGCACCCGTCACGCGCATCGCACCGAAGCCGAGGCGGTTCACGGTGAGGTCTCCGCCGACCCTGATGTGTCCGGCGGCGGCGTCTGGTGCGGCTGCAATGCCACTCTTGGTCGGGCTGGTCGCGCCTGCGGAGCGGACGCTGCCGGCGATTGCAAGTCCGGACAATAGCGCTCCCGCCTGCGCCAGCACAGTTCGGCGGGTGATCTCATTGGCCTGCATGGTGACGACTCCTTATCCGTTGCGCGCCGAATATACGCCTTCGCCCTTTTGTGAACGTCATCACGTTGCCCGCCGATGCCGGTCCGGCGGAAACCGTGCGGGCGTAGGGTCGACGCCATGGCCCAGCCCGGGCCCGCCGACGCGAGGAGACAGCGATGAGACTCCGCGATCAGGTGACCGGTTCACGCGAGCGACACACTGTTTCCCGCGCGCTCGCGATCCTCACGCTGGCCATGCCGTGCATCGCGCTCGCCACGCCGCCCGCGTGGGCCCCGGCGCATGGTTGGCGCAAGAAGAACGACTCGACGTATGCCGGCTACAGCGGCAAGAGCTGGAACGACGACTATGGCGTGCAGTCCGGCCACTGCAACCGCGAGGATGTCGGTGCGGTGCTCGGCGGCATCACCGGTGGCGCAGTCGGTGCCGAGATCGGTCACAACGGCAACCGGGCCGTGGCAATCGTGGTTGGCACGGTGATCGGAGCCGCGATTGGCGCCGAGATCGGACGACGCATGGACAGGACCGACCGCTCCTGCGCCGGGCATGCGCTGGAGCTCGCCCGTGAGGGACAGAGCGTCACGTGGCTCAATTCGGCCACCGGCGTCACGTGGCAGCTCACGCCGGTCGACCAGGCCGTCTCGGCCGACGGCTGCCGGAAATTCCGGCTGATTGCGACCGGCAAGTTCGGCCTGAGCGAAGGCCGCACCACGGCGTGCCCGGATGACGACGGCACCTGGGACCTCGCGCCCGAGGTGAAGATGTCGCGGCGCTGACCCCCGCCCGGCGCCGCCGGTCGATTGCGGCGCGAACGGCGCGCATGGTAGCGTCGGCCGCCGCCGGGGGGAGAATGAAGGACGTTCGAACGACATCGCGTGATATCGCGCGGCTTGCCGAGGTCTCGCAGGCCACGGTTTCGCGTGCCTTGCGCAACAGCCCGCTGGTCAAGGAAGAGACCCGGGCCCGCGTCAAGTCCATCGCCGACGAGTTGCGCTACCGGACCGACCGGAGCGCGGCTGGCCTGCGTTCGCGCCGCAGCCACACGCTGGCGCTGCTGCTGTTCGAGGACACCGCCGACGGCGCGCAGATCAACCCGTTCTTCCTCTCGATGCTCGGTCACATCACGCGGGCAGCCGCGCACCGCGGTCTCGATCTGCTGGTCTCTTTCCAGCAGCTCAGCGACGACTGGTACACGGATTACCAGATCAGCAACCGCGCGGACGGCATCATCCTGCTCGGCTACGGCGACTACCTGGCGTCGATGCCGCGGTTGAAGCAGCTCGCCGACAACGGCGCGAACTTCGTGATCTGGGGCCCGATCGTCGATGCCATGCCGGGCCGCTATGTGTGCAGCGACAACGCCGCGGGCGCGGAACAGGCTGTTCGCCACCTGCTCGGCCTGGGCCGGCGGCGCATCGCGTTCGCGGGCGGCGCGTCGCGCCACTGGCCCGAGTTCCGGCTGCGGTACGCCGGCTATGCCAGCGCATTGCGCGAGGCCGGCATCGAGACCGACCCCCGCCTGCAGGTCGACGCACAGTCGAGCGAGGCTGCAGGCTACGAAGCGGCTATCCGTCTGCTGGACGCCGGGGCGCAGTTCGATGCGGTGTTCGCGGCCAGCGACCGGATTGCGATGGGTGTGGTCGGCGCACTGCGGGACCGTGGCTTGTCCGTGCCAAACGACGTGGCCATCGTCGGCTTCGACGACATCATGGCCGCCGCACACTTCAATCCGCCACTGACGACGGTCCAGCAGGACACCGAGCGCGCGGGCGAAATGCTCGTGGACAACCTGCTGCGCGTAATCGCCGGCGAGACCGTGGACTCCGCGCTGATCCCGCCGCGCCTGGTCGTGCGAACGTCCTGCGGCGCGCGCAACGCCGCGCTCTGATCTTCATCGTTCCTCGCGGTCCTCCACCCACAGCGACGCGAGTCCCGCCAGGAACATCAGCGCGCCGCCGAGTGCGAGTGCGTCGATGCTCTGGCCGCCGAACAGCACCCGCACCAGGATGCCGAGCACGCTCGCGGCGAGGATCTGCGGGATCACGATGAAGAAATTGAAGATGCCCATGTAGATGCCCATCTTCCGGGCCGGCACCGCGTGCGAAAGCATCGCGTAGGGCAGCGACAGGATCGACGCCCACGCGATGCCGACTCCGACCATCGACAGCAGCAGCAGCTTCGGGTCGTCAATGAAGCGCATCGAGACCAGCCCGAGCGCTCCACACGTGAGGCCGACCAGGTGCGCGCGGCGCCGGCCGACGGCCGCGGCCAGCTTCGGAATGAAGAGCGCCGCGACTGCCGCGAAGCCGTTGTACGCGGCGAACAGCACACCCACCCAGTTCGCACCGTCGTTGTACGCGGCCGAGGCGGTGTCCCTGGTGCCGTAGTGGTGTTCCGTGATCGCCGCGGTGGCATAGATCCACATCGCGAACAACGCGAACCACGACAGGAACTGCACGACCGCCAGTTGCTTCATCACCTTCGGCATCAGGAACAGGTCGTTGACGACGCTGTGCAGCAGCCCGTCCGTCTCACCGCGCTGCTGCTTCGCCGCCGTCAGGAACTGCAGCACGCCGAATGCCGCGAGCCCGAAGCCGAGCACGTAGAGCTGCTTGTCCCAGCCGAAGAGCGCGACGGCGGCGGCGAACGCGAGGCCGGCGACGGACCACGCGAGCGCCGCCTTGCGGTACTGCGCCGGAGTCCTCGCGAGCACGGTGTCGTGCTTTGCGGCCAGGTCGTGTCCGCTGAATGCAGCCAAGTCCTCCGGCGGGTACTCCTTCGTCGAGAAGATCGTCCACAGCACTGCGCCGAGAAACGCGGTGGCGCCGAGGTAGAACGCGAGCTTCACTGACTCCGGCAGTTCGCCTGGCCCGGCGACATTGCTGACGTCGAAGAAGTTGGCGAGGATCCACGGCAGCGCGGAGGCGACCACCGCGCCGACGCCGATGAACCAGCTCTGCATCGAGTAGCCGAGGCTGCGCTGACGGTCCGGCAGCATGTCCGCAACCAGGGCACGGAACGGCTCCATCGACACGTTGATCGACGCGTCGAGGATCCACAGCATGCCGGCTGCGATCCACAGATACGGGCTGTTCGGCATGATCACCAAAGCTGCAGTCGCGAGCAGCGCACCGACCAGGAAGTACGGCCGGCGGCGACCGAGCCTGCCCCAGGTGCGGTCGCTCATGTAGCCGATGATCGGCTGCACGATGAGCCCGGTGACCGGCGCGGCCAGCCAGAGGATCGGCAGGTCGTCGATCGACGCGCCCAGCGACTGGAAGATGCGGCTCACGTTCGCGTTCTGCAGCGCGAATCCGAACTGGATCCCGAGGAACCCGAAGCACATGTTCCAGATCTGCCAGAAGCCGAGCTCCGGCTGTGTCCTACGCATTCGTCGTTCTCCCTACCGGCTCTTGCCCAGCCTCAGGTCAAGCCACACCGCGAGCGCGAGTACCGTGCCCCGCGCAATGTACTTGGCCTCGGGTGACACCGCCATCAGCGTCATGCCGTTCAGCAGGCTCGCCATGATCAGCGCCCCGAACAGCACCCCGAGTACCGTGCCTCGCCCGCCGCGCAGGCTGGTGCCCCCGATCACGCAGGCCGCCACGGCGTCGAGTTCCATCAGCGAACCGACCGTGGACGTGGACGCGCCCGAATAAGCCGTCTGCATGAACCCGGTCAGCGCGACGATGCCACCCATGATCGCGTAGGCACCGATGATCGTGGCACGTACCGGCACCCCCGAGACGGTAGCTGCTTCCTCGTTGCCGCCGATCGCATACAGGTAGCGGCCGAACGGAGTGTTCGTCACGAGCTGGTGGACGAAGACGGCCACCAGCGCGAGCACGACCAGCGCAACAGGCACGCCCCGATAGCCGTTCGTGACGATCACCATGAGCAGCACGAGTTGCGCGAGCAGGAACAGCTTCAGGAAAGTGAGCTCACCGTCGTCGATCGCGAATCCGTAGGAGCGCCGCCTGGCTCGCGCTTTGAGCGTAGACGCCACCATGGCCGCGATGGCCAGTGCTGCCAGCACGTAGCCGGCCACGGACGGCAGGTAGTAGGTCGTGAGCAGCGAATAGAAGTTTTCGCTGCCGCCCTCGACGACCGGCACGGTCTGGTTCCGGATCACGAGCCAGTGCAGGCCGCGAAACACCAGCAGGCCGCCGAGCGTCATGATGAATGCCGGGATGCGCTCGATCGCGATCAGCGCGCCCATCGCCGACCACGCCAGCACGGCGCCGGCAGCGGCTACCAGCATCGCGAGTGGCGCAGGGACGTCGTGCCAGAAGACCAGCACTGCGGCGACGGCGCCCGCGAGCCCCACGCCGCTGCCTGCCGAGAGGTCGATCTGTCCCGGCAACAGCACGACGAGCATGCCGAGCGCGAGCACGGCGGTAACGGCCAGCTCGACCGACAACAGCGACAGGTTGCGGGCGGACAGGAACACAGGCTCCTGCCATGCGAAGAACGCCCAGATCGCCGCCAGCGCGATCACCATCGAGAGTTCGCGGGTTGCGAAGCGGCTCATGGGCGGGACCTCATGCCGCACGCTCCTCGCGGCCCATCGCCGCGGCCAGCAGTGCTTCCTGCGTGGCGGATCCGCGCTCGAACACGCCACCGACGCGGCCCTCGCACAGCATCACGATCCGGTCGCTGATGCCCATCAGCTCGCCGAGCTCGCTCGAGACCAGCACGATCGCCTGGCCCGCCGCCGTGAGCCGGTTGATCAGTTCGTAGACTTCGAGCTTCGCGCCGACGTCGATGCCCCGCGTCGGCTCGTCGAGCAGCAGCACGCGTGGCTCCGTGAGCAGCATCCGTCCAAGCACGACCTTCTGCTGATTCCCGCCCGACAGCGTGCCCGCCGGCTGTTCGAGGTCCTGCGCCCGGATCCGGAGATCGTCCGCGGTGCGTCTCGCCAGCGCTACTTCAGCGTCGCGATCTACAAACGGTCCTCGACGCAGCCGCCGCAATGACGAGAGCGACAGGTTGAAAGCCACGCCCCGCTCGGGCACGAGCCCGTAGCGCTTGCGGTCCTCGGTCACGAGCGCGAGGCCGCGCGCCAGCGCATCGCGCGGACTTCGGGCATGGCACGGCACGCCCTCGAGCTCGACCGTCCCCGCCCGTCGTTTTCCCCACAGTCCGATCAGGTGCATCAGCAATTCGGTGCGTCCCGCGCCCATCAGGCCGCCGATGCCGAGCACCTCACCGGCCCGCGCGTCGAAGCTGATGTCCCGCAGGTGTACTCCCTTTCCTCGCGTCGCGACGACTTCGAGGCTCCGCAGCGCGAGCAGCACTTTGCCGGGGGCCGACTGCCGGCGTGGATAGTGGTCCTCGATGCGGCGGCCGACCATGCGACGAATCACTTCGCCGGCATCCGTTTCGGCGGCCGCGAGCGTGCCCTGCGCCTTCCCGTCGCGCAGCACCGTGATGCGGTCCGCGACCGCGAAGACCTCGTCGAGCTTGTGCGAGATGAAGACGCAGGCCACTCCGCGGTCGCGGAGGCGCCGGACGAGGTTGAGCAGCGTCCCGATTTCGTGCTGCGCCAGTGCTGCCGTGGGCTCGTCGAGCACCAGCACCCGCGGGTCGCGCGACACGGCGCGCGCAATCTCGACGAGTTGCTGCTGACCGACGCCCAGATCGCCGACTCTTGCGGCCGGATCGAGCGCAATGCCGCACTCGGCGAGTGTGGCCGCGGCGCGTGCGTACACCTGGTCCCAGTCGATGCGGCCGTGGCGGCGTGGCAGCACGCCGAGAAACAGGTTCTCGCCGACCGACATCTCCGGAAACAGCGCCAGTTCCTGGTGGATGATCGCGATGCCCGCGCGCTCGGCGTCGCGCGTGGACCGAAACGCCGCGGGTGCGCCGTCGATCAGGATCTCGCCTTCGTAGCTGCCGTGCGTGTGCACTCCGGACAGCAGCTTGATCAGCGTCGACTTGCCCGCGCCGTTCTCGCCGCAAAGCGCATGCACCTCGCCCGCACGAAGATCGAAGCTGACGCCGTCGAGCGCGGTGAGCCCGCAAAATCGCTTGACGAGATCGCGGGCCTCGAGCACGGTGCGTTTGCTCATGGGCGTGGTGGCCGCTCGCCTGCGGGAATGCCGCGATAGACGTCGTCGTAGCTCGCCTGGCCATCGCGCACGACGGTGTCGATGATGTTGTCCCGAGTCACCGTGACGACGTCGTACAGCACCGCCGGCACCGGGCCGTTGCCGTTGTCCACGGTCTGCTTCGCGACGACGATGCGCTTCTCGGCGAGCCGCACCGCGAGTTCCGCGGCACCGGTCGCAAGCGTCTGCAACGGCTTGTAGATCGTCATCGTCTGCGTTCCGGCCGCGATCCGCTGCAACGCGACCGTCTCGGCGTCCTGGCCGGTGACCAGCACCTTGCCGGCGAGGCCCTCTTCGCTCAGCGCCTGGATGGCGCCACCCGCGGTGCCGTCGTTGCTCGCGAGTACTGCATCGATGTTCGCGCCGCTCGCCGTGATCGCGGCGTTCACGATGCGCTTGGCGTTCTCCGGCTTCCAGTCCTCGGCCCAGTCCTCGTGCACGACGACGATGTCGCCGCGCGCGATGTAAGGCTCGAGCACCTTGTCCTGCCCTCGCTTGAACTGCGCAGCGTTGTTGTCCGTCTTGGCGCCGTAGATACGCACGATGCGCCCTTTGCCCGGCGTGGGCAGGTGGTCGAGCAGGTAACGCGCCTGCAGCTCCCCGACCCGCTCGTTGTCGAAGCTGACGTAGAGGTCGAGGTCACTGTCGCGGATGATGCGGTCGTACGCGATCACCGGGATCCCGGCGTCGTGCGCGAGCTTCACGGCCTTGGCCATCGCGGTGCCGTCGTGCGGAACGATCACCAGCACGTCGACGCCGTTGGTGATCAGCTTCTCGACGTCGCCGACCTGCACCGTGTCGTCGTTGTTGGCCGCGAGCACGAGCACCCTGGCGCCGAGTTGCCCGGCGCGCTTCACGAACATGTCGCGGTCCGCCTGCCAGCGTGCTTCCTTCAGCGTATCGAGCGACAGGCCGATCGTGACCTGGTCGTCGCGGGAGGCGGTCGCGCCCGGCCCGCGAGAGGCGAGGCTGAGCCCGATCAGCACGCTCGCCACCAGCGAGGCGACGACCAGCAGGATGCGGACGTTCACGGCAGCTTCCGGAATCGCACGGCTGTGCCGCCACTCGGGGCAAGCTTCAGCTGCAGAGTGTCGGCGGCGGTCACCGGTCGCTTCTCGAGGACGAGGTCGTACGGACGCGTCTTCCAGTCTGCCTGCGGGCCGTCGCGATAGATCTCCGCGACGTAGCGTGCCTTCGAGTCGAGGAAATCGAGCTTCAGCGTCAGTGAGCGGGCGTTCTCATCGGTCAGCGCCCCGAGGTACCAGTCGGCCGCGCCGCGCTGCTTGCGCGCGATCGCGACATAGTCACCCACCTCGCCCGCGAGTGCGACGCTTTCGTCCCAGTCGGTGGGCACGTCCTTGATGAACTGGAACGCCTGCGGATGCTTCGCGTAGTTCTCGGGCAGGTCCGCCGCCATCTGCACCGGGCTGTAGAGCACGACGTACAGCGAGATCTCCTTGGCGAGCGTGTGCTTGACGCGGTGTTTGGCATCGAGCCCATCGAATGTCAGATCGACGATGCCCGGCGTGTAGTCCATCGGCCCCGCCAGCATGCGCGTGAACGGCAGGATCGCGACGTGCTCCGGCGGATTCACTGGATTGCCCCAGGCGTTGTATTCCTGGCCACGAGCCCCTTCGCGCGACAGCCAGTTCGGGTACGTGCGTCGCAGGCCGGTGTCCTTCACTGGCTCATGCGTGTTGATGCTGATCTTTCGCTTCGCCGCTTCCTGCAGCAGGCGGATGTGGTGGTTCACGGTGAACTGCCCGTCGTGCCACTCGTGGAGCTCGACTCCGTTCTCGTCGATGCGGCGGATGTCGCCGGCGTCGGCAACATAGCCCGTCTTCACCTGTCGCACTCCGAGCGATTCGTACAGGTCGAACGCCGCGGCCACCTGCGGCTCGTAGTTGCCGACGTCGGCGGCGGTCTCGTGGTGGCCGACCAGCCGGGTGCCCTTGCTGAGCGCGTATTCGGCAACCGCTTTCAGGTCGAAATCCGGATACGGCTCAGTGAACCGGAACTGCTTGCCGTTGTGGAACCAGTCGCCGTCCCAGCCGACGTTCCAGCCTTCGACCAGCACGCCGTCGAAGCCGTTCGCGCCGGCGAAGTCGATGTAGCGCTTCGTCTCCGCCGTGGTGGCGCCGTGCTTTGGACCGGAGCCCCAGGTGGCGCGGTTGATGTGCATCGCCCACCAGATGCCGATGTACTTGCCGGGCTCGACCCACGACACGTCGCCGAGCACGTTCGGCTCGTTCAGGTTCAGGATCAGGCTCGAGTTCAGCAGCGACGCGGCATCGGGCGCGACCTGCACCGTGCGCCACGGCGTCTTGAACGGCGTGTGCGTCTTCACGCGGATGCCGTCGGACCACGGCGTCAGGCTCGTCCTGAAGATGCCACCGCGGCGCTGGTCGAGCACGTAGGCTGCATAGTCGACGAGCGCTGCCTCGTGGAAGCTCAGGTGCACTCCCGTCGGCAGCCGCACCGTCATCGGCGTGTGCGCCATCTGGATCGCGGCGAGCGGCGTCGTGTTGTAGAGATACTCGTAGCGGTTCCAGCGGCGGCCAGGGATCCACCACGCGGTGGTCTTCGGATCGTCCTTCAGGCGGAACTCGGTGAGCTCGTCCGTGATATTGAGCGCCGCGTACCCCGGCTGCTCCGGCACCTCGTAGCGGAAGCCGAAACCGTCGTCGAACACGCGGACCCGCAGGCCGAACCGCCGCGGCGCGCCGGTGGCCGACTCGAAGTTCACCAGCAACTCGTTGTAGTGGTCGCGCACGTAGCGCCGCTCACCCCACGGCTGCTCCCAGGTGTCGTCATGGCTCGACGTCGCGCTGCCTGCCACGCGGAACCCGTCGTCGAACGCCGGTTGCGACTGGAAGCGGAACCCCAGCGCGCCCGGTGGCATGAGCTCCGCGCCGCGGTAGCTCATCGAGTACTGCGGAATGCCCCCTTCGTCGACATCGACGGTCACCGTGATGCGGCCGTCCGGCGACCGTACGTCGGCGGCCTGCGCGGCGGAGGCAGCGGTAAGCGAAATCGCGAGCGAAGCCAGCGTGGCAGCCAATGCGAACTTCATCGACGGACTCTCCGGTCACCCCCCGAACCCATCGGAGTCTAGCAACGCCCGGAGCCGGCTGCCGCCGCGCCCGCGTCCGCTGCAAACGTATGCAGGGTCTTGTGGGAGCCGCGCCCCGGATGGTTCACTGCCGCGCAATCGAAGAGGAGATCGGGGATGTCGAGACTGTGGCTGGTTGCATTGCTGTTGGCGCTCTTCACGACCCAGTCCGTGGCGAGCGACCGCGTCGAGCGCATCGAGCCAGGCTCCTGGTGGGTCGGCATGAAGGACGACCGGCTGCAGCTGATGGTGCACGGGGAGCGCGTCGCCGACCTCGAGCCCTCGGTCCAGTATCCGGGCGTCGCGGTCACGGGTGTCGAGCGCGTCGCGAACCCGAACTACCTGTTCCTGAACCTGAAGATCGCGCAGGACGCGCGGCCGGGCATGGCCCGAATCGAGTTCCGCCGCGGCCGCTCCGTGGTCGCGAAGTACGAATACCCGCTGCAGGCGCGTGAACCCGGCTCCTCGCAGCGCAAGGGTTTCGGCCCCCAGGACGTGATCTACCTCGTCATGCCGGACCGCTTCGCGAACGGCGATCCCGCTGACGACTCGGTCAAGGAGCTGAAGGACGGGCTCGACCGCGGCGTGGCGCTCGGGCGTCACGGTGGCGACATCCAGGGCATCACCAACCACCTCGACTACGTGTCGGGCATGGGATTCACGCAGCTGTGGCTGAACCCGGTGCTCGAGAACGCGCAGCCGCAGTACAGCTACCACGGCTATTCGATCACCGACTTCTATCGCGTGGATCCGCGCCTCGGCACCAACGCGTCCTATCGGCAGCTCTCGATCGATGCGCGCAAACGCAACATCGGCCTGATCCAGGACGTGGTTCTGAACCATATCGGCTCCGGACACTGGTGGATGCGCGACATGCCGACGCCGGACTGGATCAACAACAAGGGCAGGTTCGAGGGCACGCACCACGTCCGCGAGTCGCTGCAGGATCCCCATGGCGCTGAGGAAGACAGGCGCACGTTCGCGGACGGATGGTTCGTCGAGGCGATGCCGGACCTGAACCAGCGCAACCCGTACCTCGCGACCTACCTGATCCAGAACACGCTCTGGTGGATCGAGTACGCAGGGCTGTCAGGCCTGCGCGTAGACACCTACTCCTACTCGGACCGCGCGTTCCTCACGGAATGGTCGCGCCGCGTGATGGACGAGTACCCGGACATCAACGTCGTCGGCGAGGAGTGGAGCGGCAACCCCGTCACCGTCGCGTACTGGCAGCGCGGCAGGAAGAACTACGACGGCTATGTGTCCTACATGCCGTCGCTGTTCGACTTCCCGCTGCAGGAAGCCGTCGGCCAGGCGCTGCTCGAGAAAGAGGGCTGGGGCACGGGCCTGCGCAGGATCTACCGCGTGCTCGCGACCGACGGCCTGTACCCGGATCCGTACAACCTCGTCGTGTTCGCCGATAACCACGACGTGAGCCGCATCTACACGGTGCTCGGCGACCGCGCGGACCTGGACAGGATGGCCATCGCGTTCTTGCTGACGACGCGCGGCATCCCGCAGATCTTCTATGGCACCGAGATCCTGATGGGCAATAGGGGCACGGAAGATCACGGCGTGATCCGCAGCGATTTCCCGGGCGGCTGGCCTGGCGACAAGGTGAACGCGTTCACCGGCCAGGGCCTGGAACCGGCACAGCGCGACATGCAGGAGTACATGCGCAAGCTGCTGCTGTGGCGCCGCGGCGCGCCTGCGCTGCACGATGGCAAGCTGACCCAGTTCGTGCCGTTCGACGGCGTGTACGTGTACTTCCGGCATACCGATGCACAGAAGGTGATGGTGATCCTGAACAATGCGGACGAAGCGAAGACGGTGGACACGAAGCGCTTCCATGAGGTGATCGGCAGCGCGACGACGGGCACCGACGTGATCACGAAGCAGCCGTTCCGCCTGGACCAGGGCATCGCCGCGCCGGCGCACAGTGCGACAATCCTGGAACTGAACTGAGAAGCACCGATGTCGTCGATGCTGCCTGCAATCGTGACAGCCGCGGTCGTGCTCGGCGCGATTGATCCTGTGCAGGCTGCGCCGCAACCAGTGCCGGTCATGGGACCCGGCATCACGGGCACGGTGCTGCGTTACCCGTCGATGCCCTCGCAGCACGTGGCCGCTCGCAATGTAGATGTCTGGCTGCCGCCTGGCTATGACCGCGAGCCCGGCAAACACTATCCGGTGCTGTACATGCACGACGGCCAGAACCTGTTCGATCCGGCGACGTCCTACGGCGGCGTCGACTGGGGCATCGACGAGACGATGACGCGGATGATCGCCGCGGGTGAAGTCCGCGAGGCAATCGTCGTCGGCGTGTGGAACACGCCGAAGCGGCGCGAGGAATACATGCCGCAGCGGGCTGTGCAGGGCACCGGGCAGGGCGCCGGGCAGGGCTCGATCGACTTCAATGTCCCGGGTTCCACGCCCGCGCCGCCGGGAAACATCGTGTCCGACCGCTATCTCGCATTCCTGGTCGAGGAACTGAAGCCGTTCATCGATGCGAACTACCGCACGCTGCCGGGTCGCGCCGACACTTCCATCATGGGCTCGAGCATGGGTGGACTCGTCTCGCAATACGCGATCAGCAGGTACCCGGACGTGTACGGAGGCGCGGGCTGCGTTTCCACTCACTGGCCCGCGGGCAACGGCATCGCGCTCGATGATTTCGCCGCGCACCTGCCCGATCCCGCAACTCACAAGTACTACTTCGACTACGGCACCGCGACGCTGGACGAGACCTACGAGCGCTACCAGCTGCGCGCGAACGAGATGCTGCGCAAGGCGGGCTACGTCGAGGGCAGGAACTGGATCACGCGCAAGTTCGAGGGCGCCGAGCACTCGGAGAAGGCCTGGCGGCTGCGGGTCGATCAGCCGCTCGCTTTCCTCATCGGGCGATGAAGGCCGCGCGACGCAGCGCGGCGCAGCCCAGGGGCACCAGCGTTAGCCCGGGACGCGCGAGCCGCAGCGACGGCTGACTCCACGGGTCGTCGGCATCGAACGCGGCGTCACGCTCGACGACGAGGCCGAGGTCATCGAGTGACGTATCGAATATCGGCGTGGCGGCCGCAATATCACCGGGGTCTGCCGCCACCAGCTCCTCGTCGAGCCAATCCGTTCTGCCAACCGCTACTATCGGTCGACTGCGGTGAACGATGGGCTGCACGAACTGCAGCGGGCCGCGCAGCACTGCAATCTCTCCCGCCGGATACGGCTCGGCCCCCACCGGGACGTCGAACCGGACCGAGAATGACGTCGTGTCACGCCAGCACCGATCGATCACGATCCAGCCATCCCGGCTGCGTGCCTCCGCGCCGGCGACGTCGACGGCGCGTGCCCAGGCGGGACGTCGCAGCCAGAGCGTCATCTGCACCGGCGCCGAGACCGCGACCGTGAATCGGACCTCGTCCTCGAACGGGTAGTCCGTGCACTGGTGGACCGTCACGCGACTGCCGTCGACCTGCGTCTTGAGTTCGCTGGGACCGTAGCCGAGAGCGACCAGGCCCGGCGATTCGCTGCAGCCGAGCCACATCGACGCCACGTAGTGCGGCAGCAGTCGCGTGCCGTTCGGGTTGCAACAGCACGCGACGTCGTCATGCGTCGGCGAGAGCTTGAAGCGTCCGTGGCGGCCGGTCAGCAGCGAGTAACTGTCGGGTCGGCTTGCGACGGCGTCGAGGCGCGTGTCGCTGCACAGATAGGCGAGCGCCCGTCCGTCCGCCGCGCGAGCACCCTGGGCCGCGTTGAACGCAAGCCGCTCCATCCAGTCGCCGAGGGTCGCGTCCGCATCATGCTGCGCGAGGCGGCCCAGGCTGAACAGCAGCTCCGTCAGCGTGCAGTATTCATATGCTGCGTCGGGGCAAGGCAGGCCGTGCAGGCTCTCGTCGCCGTTCACGGCTCCGCTCGGCGTGGCGCTGAGCCGCAGCTTCCGGAGCGCCGCCGCGCGGCGAGCAGTGTCCGGTGAGGCGCCGAATGCAACGGCCCGGAGGTGCTCCACCGTGTGCACCGCGTGTCCGCGCAGGCTACGGCCGGGATCGGAGAGGTTGGCAGCCGCGAGATCGTCGTTCGGGAATGGCACCTGCCAGCGATCGAAGTCCTGCAGCATCCAGCAGGCGAAGCGTCGGTAACGATCGTCGGCAGTGATCTCGAACAGCGTCTCGAGCGCGTCCGCATAGCACAGCCCGTGGGTCAGCCCGGTCCGATCCTGCTGGGTACTGGCCCGGCCGAAGTGCGGCCGACCATCGCCGTAGTTGCGCATCGTCAGGTCGGCCGCCCGGCGAGCCGACTCGAGGCTGGCCGGGTCCCCGGTCAACTCATGATGCGAGAGCATCACCATCAGCGCGCGTGACTGCGCCCAGAGTTCACCGTTCTCGACGCCGCCCGGCGGAAACCTCGCGCCCACCGAGTAGATGCCGATGTACCCGTCGTCGTCCTGCGTGGCGCGCATTTGCGCCACCAGTTCGTCGGCACGGCCGCGATGCAATGGCGAATTCCCGAGGTACGCCAGCATCGTGTAGCCCCAGAGCCAGTTGCCGCGCGACTCCGCGTCCCACCAGCCCGCGTGGCCGGTCGCAAACTCCAGTCGCTCGCGATACAGGTCGCGCGCTACGTGCGGACTCAACCGGTCGAGGCGCCCTGCGTACCCGTGCTCGAGGTCGCGCAGCATCTGCGCCCGCAACCAGCCCGTGGGCGCGACGGACCCCAGCGGCAGGCGCCGCAGAGGTGCCGCCGGGGCGGCAGCGCAAGAGTCGTCATTGCCCGGACCGTTGCCTGGCGTCATCGGACTTCGATTTGAGCAGAACCGGTGTTGCGAAGTCACGCAGCCTTGAGTCGCTGGCCGCGCCTTTGATTGACAGGACCCGCGCGGCGCGAAATGCTCCGGGCCGGCCGCACAAGAACACACCCAGGGAGACCCCGAATGCTCGGCATGCAGCGACGACTGTCCACCCCGTTCCTCGTGCTGCTTACGTTGCCGGCGACCGCGATGGGGTTCGCGCTGTCGGTGCAGATCTCGGTGCTGAGCTGGATCCTGTCGACGAAGTACAACCTCGACATCCACGAGATCGGCCTCGTCTGGGCGGCCGGTCCGCTCGCGGGCATCATCGGCCAGCTGCTGATCGGCGTGATCAGCGACAAGGTCTGGTTCTGGGGTGGCCGGCGGCGGCCGTTCATCATCATCGGCGGCCTGCTCGCCGCGCTGATGATCCTGGCGCTGCCGTACATCGGCGTGATCTCGCAGAAACTCGGGTTCGACGCCGTGATCGGAGTGGCGATCGCGGTGGCGCTTGCGCTCGATCTCTCGATCAACGTCAGCTTCAATCCGACACGCTCGATCATCACGGATGTCACGCCGGCCGGCATCGCGCGCACCCGCGGCTACACGTGGATGCAGACGGTCTCGGGGTCGTTCGGCGTGCTCGCGTATGCGATCGGCGCGATTTTCGGCAACTTCGCACTGATCTACGTCGCCGCCGTGCTGGTGGTGTTGTTCTCGATATCTCCCGCGCTGCTGATCGAGGAACCTCGTGTGCTGCCGGGCGCCTCGGGGTCAGCCGCGTCCGCAGTCAGCACCGGCAGCACGAGCTTCGCGCAGATCCTCGACTTGATCCGGCCGTTGTGGGCGATCCTCGCGTACGACGTGATCGCGATGGGCCTGAAGCTGGTCGGCGTGCAGCCGCCGGGACTCATGCTCGAGGCCGTATGCGCGGCGCTCACGCTGCTGCTGTTCTGGCAGACGCTCGCCGCGCGGAGCCGTGGTGCAGAGTTCGCACGCCAGGACCTCGTCGACTTCCGCAAGGTGCTCGCGGCCAACTCGCTCAGCTGGATCGGCGTGCAGACGATGTTCGTCTACATGATCGCATTCGTGCAGCAGCGCTTCCCCGGGCTCGATGCCGACTCGACCGGCAAGGTGCTCTCGACCAGCTTCCTGGCGCTGAATGCCGTCGCCGCCGCGCTGCCCGCGCTGGTGCTGCTGCCGCTCGCAGCGCGCTACGACGTGGTCCGCGTGCATGCCGCCTGCCTCGTCGTGATGGCCGCGGGATTCGCGGGCGTCTACCTGTTCGCGCATGCGCCGGTCGCGCTGTACCTGCTGATGGCCGTGATGGGCATCGGCTGGGCTGCAATCGTGAGCCTGCCGTTCTCGATCATGTCGCAGCGCGTGGACCAGTCGCGGATCGGTCTCTACATGGGCGTGTTCAACCTGTCGATCGTGCTGCCGCAGCTGGTCGTCAGCCTCGGCATCGGCACGTTCGTCAGCGGCGTGGCCGACAAGGGCGCGATCTTCCTGATCGGAGCCGTGAGCCTGGCGCTCGCGGCAATCTCCTGGCGCAGCGTCGCCGCCGGCGCGACCGCGCCAGCCGCGGTCACCACGGGCGCCCGTCCTCACTAAGAAAAAGCCTCCGCCGGCGAACCGGCGGAGGCTTCGAGGTCCCGGATCTCCGCGCCGGCGCAAGCGCCGGCGTGAAGTCCGTGGTTATTGGTTAGTGGAAGGCGTAGTTCAGGCCGAACAGGTACTGCGTACCGTACTCCTGGTAGTCCAGCATCCGCTCCTTGTTCTCCGAGTACGCGATGTACGGCTCGTTGGTCAGGTTGTTGACCTGGAACAGCACCATCAGCCCGTTCATCATCGTATCGCCGCCGAACGTGTAGCTCAGCTGCGCGTCGGTGATCTGGTCGCCGTCCACGTAGCGCAGCGCGCGGTCGTTCGCGAAGTTCGTCACTTCGCCGATGTACTTCGAGCGGTAGCGCGTCGCGATGCGCGCCGCGAAGCCGTAGTTCTCGTAGTACAGCGTCGCGTTCCACACGTCCTGCGACAGGCCCGGCAGCGGGATGTTGTCCGAGGCCGAACCCGTCACGACGCCCTCGATCTCGATGTCGCTCTTCGTGTAGGAGTAGCTGAAGCTCGCACCGAAGCCGTTCAGGTATTCCGTCATCAGGTCGAACGGCACGGAGACCGCGAACTCGAAGCCGTACAGGTAGCCGCCCTGGCCGTTGACCGGCCGGGTGTAGTTACCCGTGGTCTTCGGCGTGACGCCCGGCGGGAAGTAGCCCGGCGGCAGCGTCGCGAGCAGGTCCGAGTAGTCGTAGTTCGTGTCGGTCTGGGCGTAGATGTAGCTCTCCAGGTCCTTGTAGAACGCCGCGGCCGAGACGTAGCCCTTGTAGTCGGCGAAGTACTTCTCATACGAGACGTCATACGCCCAGGCGCGCCACGGATCGAGCTCAGGATTGCCGGCGCTGCCGCCCGGAATGCCGTCGCTCTGGTTGTAGCCGACCTCGGTCGTCGCCTTCAGCTGGTCCATGCGGGCACGAGCCATCTGCTCGGAGAGGCCGACACGCACCGCCTGCTGGTCCCACATCTCGAACACGAGGTTGATCTGCGGCAGCACGTCCGTGTACGTCTTGCCGCCGGAGACACTGATGACCTCCTGCGCCGACGTGTACGCGTTCTGGACCTCGAACGAGCCCGAGCTCTGGTCCGTGCCGATGACCTGCAGGCCGACGTTGCCCTTCAGCGTCACGTTGTCGGACAGCACGTGGTCGAGATCGCCGCGCAGGTAAGCCGTCCACACCTTTTCGTCGACGTTCCAGTACTTGGGCGCGAGGTAAGGCAGCGTCTCCGGGTTGCCGTAGACGATCGGGTTGTAATAGCTCCTGAGCACGTCCTTCACGTTCCAGGCGAGGGCCTTGCCGGCATTCGCGTAGTTCAGGTTCGTGGGCTTGATGAGTTCGGTGGCACCGATCGCGTAGTACTCGCCGTTGATCGTGCCGAGGCCGGCCTCAGGCGTCTTCTTGTCCTTGGTGCGGTCGCTGTAGTTGACGCCGAACGACGTCGTGGCAAACCACCACAGCTCGCCCTCGCGCACGAAGTCGACCCGGTACGAGGTCAGCTCGTCCTCGATGTGCGGGATCTTGGTGTAGCCCGCGCCATAGATCGTCGGACCGACCTGCACGCGCGACGGGTCGGCGTAGTCCAGCCCGAACGTCAGCGACGACATCTTGTTCGCCTTGAGCTTGAAGACGCCGTTGTCGTAGATGTTGCGCGGCTGGTTCGGGTTCGTGACCTGCGGCTCGTACTGCGCGTTCGTCTCGTACTGCTTCTGGTCGCGCTCGGCCTTCGAGTAGCTCAAGTCCGCGAGCATCTTCCACTGGTCGTTCAGCTGGAACTCGTTCAACCAGCCGGTCGCCAGGATCGAGTCGTCGGTGGTGAACAGGAAGTTGCGGGCCAGCGGCACCACGGTGTTCAGGTTGCCGGCCACGACGGTGTTGTTCTTGATCGTCGGGTTCGAGTAACCAAATACCGTGTTCGCCGGGAACGGCCCGTCGCAGCAGGGCGCCGGGTAACCGCCGAGGTTTACCTCGAGGCTGCGCGCGTTGTTGGTCTGCTCCATGCTCGTGTAGTAGAAGTCGAGGATGCTGCCCCAGGTCTCGTTCGGCCGGAACTCGACCGTTGCCAGGTAGCCGTCGCGGACGGTCGAACCCATGTCCGCGCGCACCTTCATGCCGTTCGTCGTGTAGGCATCAGCGGGTACGCCCGGATCGACGTTCGCCGCATTCGTGCCGTTCGGGTTCCACGGCTCGTACGTGCCGAAGCCCTTGGTGGCGATCGGCGAGTCGAGGCGCGCATAGCCGAGCGCAACGCCGAGCTTGCCGTCCATGAACTGGTCGACCCACGAGAAGCTCACGCGGTAGCCAGACGAATCGGCGTTGGCGCCGAGGTCGCCGCCCTGCGAATTCTGCTCACCGCGGACGTTCAGGACGATCGCCTGCCTGCCGTAGTCGAGCGGCCGCACCGTGCGCAGGTCGATCGTGCCGGCGAGGCCCTGGCCCACGATGTTCGAGTCCGGCGTCTTGTAGACGATGACCGAGTTGATCAGTTCCGCCGGGTACTGGTCGTACTCGATCGCGCGGTTGTCACCGGTGCTGACCTGTTCACGGCCGTTCATCAGGCCCGTCGTGAAGCCGGGGTCGGTACCGCGCAAGCTGATCGCCGATGCGCGGCCTTCGGCGCGCTGCGTCGTGATGCCGGGCAGGCGCGAGATCGCGTCGGCGATGCTGGTGTCAGGCAGCTTGCCGATGTCTTCGGCCGAGATGACTTCCGAGATGCTCTGCAGGTCGGCCTTCACCTGGATCGCGTCCTCGATGCCGGCCCGGACGCCTGTGACGATGACTTCCTCGAGGTCCGCCGCCTCGGCGGCCTTGGCAGATTCCTTCGGCACTTCTTCCTGCTGCGCCATTGCGACGCCCGGCAGGCCGAGTGCAATCGCGATCGCGAGCGACAGCGCGGTGCGGCGGCTTGGATACAGGTGTGAAATCAGACTGTCATGGGCCCGGCGCGAACCGGGTTGCGGATGCTTGGCCACTGTGAGTCCCCTGGTGAGTTCAGTGTAGTAACACTCCAACAGCGGATCGTAGAAAGGTATGCAACGACATGCAACGTGCTGCAAACGTATACATTATCGTGGATGCTACTGATGTCGTGAAAACGCCACGACGTTGCGCCGGCAGGAGCGGTCAGCGGCTGCGGGCCACGCGCACTTGCTGCAGCTGGTGACGGACGAACGAGCTCGCGAAGATGTCCTCGAGCTCGAAGCTCATCTTGCGCTGCCAGTTGGCGTGTTCGTGGCTCGTGCCGGGCACGTTGACCGGGTTCATCATCCCCACCAGGTCTTCGGCCTGCAGCACCACCAGGGCTGCGTCGCTCCGCGCGAGAAACGTGTGGATCGCGACTGCGAGCGGCTCGCCGAACGCCGGCTTTGCGGCGTCGCCGCCGGTAGGTACCAGCCCTGCCCGCTCGAGCGCCGTAATCAGAGCCTGCCGGTCACGCACGCGTTCGCGCAGCACCTGCAGACGCACTTCTTCGCTGGGATACAACGCGAGGTTGCGGCGCAGCTCGATGTCATTGGCAGTCCAGTAGCCACCGAGCGTCGGCAGGTCGTGCGTCGTGACGGTCGCGATCGCGCGGCGCGGGTATTCGTCCGGGCGCAGGAAGCTGCCGTCGGCATGCTTCTCGAACAGCAGCACGCGATAGGAATAGACCGTGCGCTCGGCCATCGCGTGCGACATCTCGGGCGGCACCGTGCCGAGGTCCTCGCCAACCACCAGGCATGAGTGGCGCTCGCTCTCGAGTGCGAGCACGGACATCAGGTCGTCGAGCGGATAGTGGACGTAGCCGCCGTCGGTCGAACCCAGGCCGACCGGCACCCACCACTGGCGGAACAGCGCCATCACGTGGTCGAGGCGCAGCGCGCCGAAGTGGCGCATGTTCGCGGCGATCAGGTTGCGGAAGGGCTGGTAGCGCTGCTGCATGAGCACGTTCGGGTCCTGCGGCGGGATGCCCCAGTCCTGTCCCTTCAATGCCAGCGCATCCGGGGGCGCGCCGACCCCGGCGCCCTTGCGATACAGCGCCTGGTCCGACCAGGTCTCCGAGCCGCTCGGGTTCACGCCGACCGCGTAGTCGCCGTAGAGCCCGATCGGCATGCCGAGTTCGCGCGCCACGCGCTGCACTGCGCCGAGCTGTTCCTCGGCGATCCACTGCAGCCACGCATGGAATTCGACCGCCTCGGCATGTGCGGCCTCGAACTCGAGCGTGGCGGGCTGTGCCGGATCGCGCAGCCCCTCGGGCCAGACAGGCCAGCCCCAGTATCGGTCCCGGTCCTGCGCGCCCAGGTGAGTGAAGATCGCGTCGTGCAGCGCGTGCAGGCGCAGCGACTCACCGCGCTCCGCCACGTACGCGCGGAACTGCGCGGCGCGAGCCGAATCGCGCTCCAGGTGCTCGCGCCGGAAGTGGTCGAACAGCTTTTGCAGCAGCGGCAACTTCGCGCGCTCGACACCTGCGTAGTCCACGTTGGCGGTGGAGCGCAGGCGCTCGAGCTCGGCTGCGAAATCCGGCGCGGCCACCGCGTCGCGCACCTCGGCGCAATGCGCGAATTCCGGCACGCGCTCCACCGCGATGTAGAGCACGTTCAGGAAATGCCGCGACGACGGGCTGTACGGGCTGAAGTGCCACGGGTTGCCCGGGAACAGCGCGTGCAGCGGATTCAGCCCGATGAACGCTGCGCCCGTGGACGCCGCGCCGCGCACGACGGTCTCGAGGTCGGCGAAGTCGCCGATGCCCCAGTTGCGCCGCGAGCGCAGCGTGTAGAGCTGCACGGCCACACCCCAGAGCCGCCCGCCTTCGCGCAGCACGCGAGGCTCGAAGCAGCCGCGCGGAGCCACGATCAGCGCGCACTGTGCAGCGGCGCCGTCAACGACGGCGACGCGCAGCGTGTGATAACCATGGGCGAGATCGTCCGGCAGCTCGAGTGAGCAGCGCGCGTGCGGCTGCCCGTCGAGTTCGCCTTGCTCGACCACCTGCAGTTCGCCCGGATGTGCGCGCCCGCGCCTGACGTCGCCGCCCTCCAGCGTGACTTCCCAGTCGAGCCCGCGTGCGAGATCACCGGCGGCGAGCGCGATCGTCACGCTCGACCGTCCAGGGTGGACGACGGCGACCGGCGGCAGCAACGAATTCCAGCGCGCCCGTTCCCGCTCGCGCAGCACGCGCTCGATCGCGGCGGCGTCATCGGTCGGGCAACCCATCGCGGTGAGGATCGCCTTCTTGGTCGCGGCGGTGACCCACATCAAGTCGCCGCGATAGTTGTGGTACGCGTCGCCGATACCGCACTGCCGCGCGAGCTGGTCTAGCAGGGAATCGAGCATGGCCTTGGTCCAGCCGAGTGGGTCGCGACGATGCCTGAGCCCATCGACCGCTGCAAGCGGGGCGCGGACATTACGTAGACACCGATGCAGGCACCGATTCGAGCAGCACGGTGCTGCGTGCGCCGACGCGCAGCGACTGCCCGTCTTCCAGGCGCGACTCGCCACGGTCCGGCGTGATCGCGCTGGTGTCGAACACCAGCTGCCAGGCCGAGCCTTCAGGAGGCTGCGGCAGGATCATCGCGACGGGCGCATCGTCGGTATTGAATGCCACCAGCAGGTCGCCCGACTGGGCCGCGCGGGACGGCGCGCCATCCATGTGCACGGCGATAGCACGCACGTTGAAGTCACTCCAGTCGGCGTCGGTCAGCTCGCGCCCGGTTGCATGCAGCCAAGTTACGTCCTTCGCGTGTGCGCCTCGACGCGTCCCCTTCAGGAACGTGTCACGCCTGAGCCAGAGCCGCGAACGCCTCAGGTCGATCAGTTGCTGCACGAACTCCAACAGGCGCCCGTTGCGCTCGACCAGGCTCCAGTCGATCCACGCGAGCTCGTTGTCCTGGCAGTACGCGTTGTTGTTGCCGGACTGCGTGTGACCGATCTCGTCGCCGGCGAGCAGCATCGGCACGCCCTGCGACAGGAACAGCGTCGCGAGGAAGTTGCGCACCTGCCGCGCGCGCAGCTCGACCACGCCCGCGTCGGTCGTCGGGCCCTCGACTCCGCAGTTCCAGCTGAAGTTGTGCGAATGACCGTCGCACCGTTCTCGAGGTTCGCCGCGTTGTGGCGGTCGTTGTACGAGACGACGTCCTGCAGCGTGAAGCCGTCGTGCGTGGTGACGAAGTTGACGCCCGCTGTCGGCTTGCGCCCGTGCTCGCGGAACAGGTCGCTCGATCCGGCGAAGCGCTCGGCGAACGCTCCGAGCAACCCACGGTCGCCGCGCCAGAACGCGCGTACCGTGTCCCGGTAACGGTCGTTCCACTCGGACCAGCCGGCCGGAAAGTGGCCGAGCTGATAGCCGCCGGGACCCACGTCCCAGGGCTCCGCGATGAACTTCACGTACGCAAGCACGGGGTCGGATCGCAGCGCGGAGAAGAACGGCGCGTTGCGATTGAAGCCGCTCGGGTCGCGGCCGACGATGGTCGCGAGGTCGAAACGAAAGCCGTCGACGCGCATCTCCTCGGTCCAGTAGCGCAGGCAATCGAGCACCAGTCCGCGCACCGCGGGATCATCGAAGCTCACCGTGTTGCCGCAGCCGGTGAAGTTCTTGTATTGCGCGCGATGCTGGTGCGCGAGCCGGTAGTACGTGAGGTTGTCGAAACCGCGCAGGCTCAGCGTCGGGCCGAGCTCGTTGCCTTCCGCCGTGTGGTTGAACACGACGTCGAGCACGACCTCGAAGCCAGCCTCGTGCAGTGCGCGCACCATCGTCTTGAACTCGACGACCGGGTCGCTGACCGCGTAGCGCGCGTCCGGTGCGAACCACGCGAGCGGGTTGTAGCCCCAGTAGTTGACGAGGCCCTTGCGGACCAGGAACTCTTCGCTGACGAACGACTGCACGGGCATCAGCTCGAGCGTGGTGACGCCGAGCTTGCGCAGGTAATCGAGCACCACGGGCTGCGCGAGGCCGAGGTACTTGCCGCGCAGGTGCTCCGGCACGCCCGGATGTCGCTGCGTGAATCCCTTCACGTGCAGCTCGTAGATGATGGTGTCGCGCCAGGGCACGCTTGGTGCGCGAGCGCGGCCCCAGTCGAATTTCGTGTCCACGACGCGGCACTTCGGCACGTAGGGCGCGCTGTCGGCGCCGTCGGGCAGCCAGTCGTTGCCGGGCTCCGCGCCCTGCAGCGCCGGGTGCCACGTCAGATCGCCCACGAGCGCCGTAGCGCACGGGTCCACGAGCAGCTTCGCCGGGTTGAAGCGGTGGCCTTCCGCGGGCCGGTATCGGCCGTGCACGCGATAGCCGTACAACGTTCCGGCTCCGCCGTGCTCGAGCGGCAACAGTCCGTGCCAGATGTCGCCGGTGCGCGCCGGGAGATCGATACGGGCCGTCTCGCGGCCCGCCGCGTCGAACAGGCACAGTTCGATGCGCTCGGCGTGCGCGGAGAACACTGCGAAATTTACGCCGCGCGCGCCCAGGCTCGCGCCCAGCGGTTGCGGCGAACCGGACTCGAGCAGCGGGCCGTTCGCGAATTCGTCGATCACGCCGTCGTCGGTCATTACACGAGTCCCGGCCACCCGGCGCCGACTTTCTGGAACGCCGCGCGGATCGCATCGTATCGTGCTCGCTCGAGCGGCCCGGCCTTGACCGCAGTCACGTTCTTCTCGAGGTGACCGGGATCGGTGCCGCCGACGATTGCGCAGTCGACATTCGGCGAGAAGGCAGCGAATCGCAACGTGAGCGCCTCCATGTCGTCCGCGTCGAAGCCGGGCTCGGCACGCAGCAGGTCGAAGCGCCGCGCGTATTCACGGTGCACTGGTTCCTGCGAGGGCTCACGGGCGCGCCACGGCTGCCCGGCCAGCGGTCGCTTCGCAATCGTGCCGAGTCCGCAGTCACTCGCCTCGCGCAGCGCACGCAGTGCTTCCTGGTCGCAGAGGTTCACGGAAGCCTGCACGCTGCCGAACGCGCCGCACGCGATCGCATAGCGCAGCGCAGCCGAGTCGCCCGAGTAGGCTGCGATCCGCAGCTTGCCCGCATCGCGGCAGTCTTCCAGAGCCCGCACGACCTCGCCCTCCTCGAGCAACTCGAGAGTGCACGAGTGTAGATGCACGATGTCGATCACGTCCGTCTGCAATCGATTGCATGCCGCTTCGACGCCCGCGACCACGGATTCGTAGGTCCAGTCCGGGATGCCTTCCGCGCCGTAGCCCAGCTTGGTCGACAGCAGGTACTCGCTGCGACGACCCGCGAGGTGCCGGCCGATGCGCTCCTCCGAGATGCCGTACGAGCGCGCGGTGTCGATCAGCGTGAGCCCGAGATCGAGCGCGTGGTTCAGCAGTCGTGCGACGTGGGCTTCCGGCAGGCGCGGATCACCTGCCTGCATCGCGCCGAAACCGAGCACGGAAACGTCGAGGCCGCTCTGGCCGAACGCGCGGCGTTGCATGCGGGCGCTCAGCGTTCGAGTTGCAGGATCAGCGCCGCGAGCGGCGGCAGCGCGAGTCGCAGCCGGCACGGATATCCGTGCACTTCGTGCGCGTCGGCCGGCATCCGTTCGACCGGGGCGTAGCCCGATCCGCCGTACGCGACCGCGTCCGTATCGAGCAGCTTGCGATAGGTCCCCGTCTCCGGCACGCCGAGCCAGTAGTCGTCGCGCGGCACCGGTGTCGCATTGAACACGCAGATCAGCGGCGGCGCTTCGGGCCGCGCCGGGTCGCGGCGCTGGAACGCCCAGACGCTCTGGTCGCCATTGTGCAGGTCGATCCACGCAAAGCCGGCCGGATCCGCATCGCCGGCGTGCAGCTCGCGCAGGTCGGCGTACATGCGGTTCAGGTCGCGGTTCAGCGCCTGCAGGCCACCGTGCTTCGGGTCCTCGAGCAGGTGCCAGTCGAGCGAGTGCTCATCGCGCCATTCGCGCCACTGGCCGAACTCGCTGCCCATGAACAGCAGCTTCTTGCCCGGGTGCGTCGTCATGTAGGCGCGGAACCAGCGGTAGTTCGCGCGCTTCTGCCACTCGTCGCCCGGCATCTTGTCGAGCAGCGATCCCTTGCCGTGCACGACCTCGTCGTGGGAGATCGGCAGCACGAAGTGCTCGCTCCACGCGTAGACGAACGAGAAGGTGATCAGCTGGTGATGGTAGCGGCGATGCACCGGGTCGAACGCGGCGTAGCGCAGCATGTCGTTCATCCAGCCCATGTTCCACTTGAAGTGGAACCCGAGCCCGCCGAGGTGCACCGGTCGCGTGACGCCCGGGAACGCGGTGGACTCCTCGGCGAACATCAACGCGCCCGGGTGATAGCGGCCGACCGCGGTGTTCAGCTGGCGCATGAAGTCGATCGCGTCGAGGTTCTCGCGCCCGCCGTAGCGGTTCGGCACCCACTGCCCGGGCTCGCGGCTGTAGTCCAGGTACAGCATCGAGGCGACCGCGTCCACGCGCAGGCCGTCGACGTGGTACTGGTCGAGCCAGTACAGCGCGTTCGCCACCAGGAAGTTGCGCACTTCGTGGCGGCCGTAATTGAAGATCTTCGTGCCCCAGTCCGTGTGCTCACCGAGCCGCGGGTCGGCGTGCTCGTACAGCGCGGTGCCGTCGAAGTCCACCAGGCCGTGGTCGTCGCGCGGGAAGTGCGCGGGCACCCAGTCGATGATCACGCCGATGCCGGCCTGGTGGCAGCGATCGACGAAATCCATGAAATCCTGCGGCGTGCCGAATCGCGCGGACGGCGCGTAGTAGCCCACCACCTGGTAGCCCCACGAGCCGTCGAATGGATGCTCGGCGACGCCCATCAGCTCGACGTGCGTGAACCCCATGTCGAGCAGGTACGGGATCAGTTCATCGGCCAGCTCGCGCCAGTTCAGGAACGGCGGCGTGCGCGAATAGTCGCGGCGCCACGATGACGGGTGCAGCTCGTAGATGTTGATCGGCTGGGTGAGCGGGTTGCCGGCGGAGCGCCGCTGCATCCAGGCCGCGTCCCGCCACTCATGGCCGTCGAGCTCCGCGACCACGGAGCAGTTCGCGGGCCTGAGCTGCATCGCGAATCCGTACGGGTCGGCCTTCAGCAGCGTGCGGCCGTCGCGTGCGCGGATCTCGAACTTGTAGGCGGTGCCGGGCCCTACGCCTGGAATGAAGATTTCCCAGATACCGGACGAGCCTCGCACCTGCATTGCGTGCTTGCGGCCGTCCCACAAGTTGAACGGCCCGACCACGCTGACGCGCTCGGCGTTCGGCGCCCACACGGCGAAGCGCGTGCCCGCGAGCCCGTCGAGCACGGTCGGGTGTGCGCCGAGCTTGTAATAGATGCTGTGGTGGTTGCCTTCGCCGAACAGGTAGAGGTCGAAGTCCGACAGCTGCGGCCCGAAGAAATACGGGTCGTACTTGGTGAGCTCGTGGCCGTCGCGATACCGGATGTGAAGGCGGTAGGGCTCGAGCGGGCGACGGAACGGCACCCGGCCCTCGAACAAGCCCGCCGCGTGGATGCGGGCGAGCGGCACGGCCGGCCCGCCATCGTCGACCCAGCGGACCTCGACGCGCTCGGCGTCCGGCTCGAGGACGCGCACCAGGCACAGCGGCTGCTCGCCCTCGCGCGCGACTTCGTGGTAGCCGAGCAGCGAGCGCGGCTGCGGATGACGGGCTTGGATCAGCGCGTCGACGTCGGCGGGGGACAGTGTCGGCTTGGCGGCCACGTCAGCAGTCTAACAAACGGCCATTCTGGAAATTCGGTGCCTGGCACCTATTTTCCGTACGAAGTGGAAAATAGGTGCCAGGCACCGATTTTCCATCACATTACCGGCTTGATGCGCCAGATCCGCTGGGCGTACTCGCGGATGCTGCGATCGCTCGAGAAGATGCCCATGCTGAGCGTGTTGAGCACGGCCTTGCGCTGCCACTCGTCCGGGCGGCGGTACAGGGCGTCCACGGCGTCCTGCGCCGCGGCGTAGGCGGCGAAATCCGCCAGCACGAAGTACGGCTCGCCCTCGCTCAGCAGCCGGTCCACGATCGGCTTGCCGTCGGCGAGATTGCCAGGCGTGAAGTAGCCCGAGTCGATCAACTCGAGCGTAGCTGCCAGCTCCGCGTTGCCACGCGCCACTTCCGAAGGCGAGTAGCCCCGGCGACGGTACTCGGCGACCTCGTCGGACGTGAGCCCGAATATGAAGATGTTCTCGGCGCCAACCTGCTCGCGGATCTCGATGTTCGCGCCGTCGAGCGTGCCGATCGTCAGCGCACCGTTCAGCGACAGCTTCATGTTGCCGGTGCCCGAGGCCTCCATGCCCGCGGTCGAGATCTGCTCGGAAAGATCGGCCGCCGGCATGATCGACTGCGCGAGCGACACGTCGTAGTCCGGCAGGAACACCACCTTGAGCCGTCCGCGCATCGCCTTGTCGGTGTTCACGACGCGGCCGACGTTGTTGATCAGCTTGATGATGCCCTTGGCCATCACGTAGCCGGGCGCCGCCTTGCCGGCGAATACGACGGTGCGCGGCACGAAGTCACCCTTCGGATTCGCGCGGATGCGGTTGTAGCGCGTCACGACGTACAGCAGGTTCAGCAGCTGCCGCTTGTACTCGTGGATGCGCTTCACCTGCACGTCGAACAGCGACGCGGGATTCACCTCGACGCCGACCCGGCGCTGGACCACCTCCGCGAAGCGGCGCTTGTTGTCGAGCTTGATCGAGGCGAAGCGCGCGCAGAATTCGGGATCTTCCGCCGCCCAGCGCAGCCGCTCGAGCTCCTCGAGGTCGTTCTCCCATGCATGGCCGAGCCGCTCGGTCAGCAGCGCCGAGAGTCCGGGGTTCGACTGCTTCAGCCAGCGCCGCACCGCGATGCCGTTGGTGACGTTCGTGAAGCGGTCCGGGTACAGCTCCGCGAAGTCGGTGAAGATCGTGCGCTTCATCAGCTCCGAGTGGAGCTTCGCCACGCCGTTCACCGTATGGCTCGCGACCACCGCGAGATGCGCCATGCGGACCTGGCGGCCGTGGCCCTCGTCGATCAGCGACATCCGCTGCCGGCGGTCGTGGTCGTTCGGATGACGCGCGGAGATCTCCTCGAGCAGCGCGCGGTTGACGAGATAGATGATCTGCAGGTGGCGCGGCAGGATGCGCTCGAAGAAGCTCACCGGCCACACCTCGAGCGCCTCGGGCAGCAGCGTGTGGTTCGTATAGGCGAACACGCGCCGCGTGATTGCCCACGCCCGCTCCCATTCCATCTCGTGCTCGTCCATCAGCAGTCGCATCAGCTCCGGGATCGCGAGCGCGGGGTGCGTGTCGTTCAGCTGGATCGCGATCGAGTCGGGCAGCGACTCGAGCTCACGCCCCTCCGCCAGCTGCTGCGCCAGCATGTCCTGCAGGCTCGCGCTCACGAAGAAGTACTGCTGCTTGAAGCGCAGCTCCTTGCCCTGCGGCGTCGTGTCGTCCGGGTACAGGATCCGCGAGACGTTCTTCGCTTCGACGTCCTCGACCGAAGCCTCGGCGTGTCGCCCGGCGTTGAACACCTCGACGTTGAACGGCGCGATCGCGCGTCCGGCCCACAGCCGCAGGTGGTTGACCGTCGGGCTGCGGTTGCCCGGGATGAACTGGTCGAAGCCGACCGCCCAGATGTTCTGCGTGTCCACCCAGCGGTAACGCGTGCGGCCCTGCGCGTCCTGCGCGGCGATGCAGCGGCCGCCGAAGCGCACCACGTAACGCGCGTCATCGCGGGGGATCTCCCATGGGCTGCGCTGCCGCAGCCAGCTGCTCGCGCTTTCTCGCTGCCGGCCGTCTTCGTCGATGGCCTGCGTGAAGATGCCGTAGTCGTAGCGGATGCCGTAGCCCACGGCCGGGTACTGCAGGGTCGCGAGAGAGTCGACGAAGCACGCAGCGAGGCGCCCGAGGCCGCCGTTGCCGAGGCCGGGGTCGATCTCTTCCTTGGCGACCTTGTCGAGGTCGAAGCCGAGCTCCTGCAGCGCGTCACGCGCTTCCTGCACGAGCTCGCCGTCGAGCGCCGACAGGCCGTTGATCAGGGTGCGGCCGAGCAGGTACTCGACCGAGAGATAGCAGATGCGCTTCACGCCCGCCTGGGACACGCGCCGCTGTGTGGCGAGCCAGCGGGCCGCGAGTTCCTCCCTGACCGCAAGCGAAAGTGCGTCGTAGATGTCGCGCTGCGTCGCGGTGTCGGGATGCTTGCCGAGCGACCGTGTGAGTCGATCGAGCAGGACCGCACGCAGCGTACCGGGGGCGAGGCTGATACCGCTCAGCAGGGAGGTGTTTCTCACGGTGGAGACTCTAGCGGGAGCCGGCTTGGTTCCGCGAGCGGATCAGGGCTTCCCGGCGTTCGGTTCGGTGGGTTGTGCCGGTGCTTCGGCCGGAGCCGACGCAGGCGCCACGCCAGGCGCGCCCGAGACTGGCGGCGCGGCAAGCTTGTCTGGCGGTGGCTTCTTGCTGGCAAAGAAAGGCGGCGGATAGTCGAGGCAACGGGGCTGCGGGTCCAGCTTCTGCGCGTCCGGAGCCGCCGGCGGGATCACGATCGGGGCGACTCGCTCGCTCGCGACCACGCTCGGGGGCAGCTGCAGGCGCGGCCGCTCCTGAGCCTTCAGGTAGTCCTCGTTACCGCCACAGGACTGGGTGGTGCCGCAGCCCGCCAGCGTGGCGAGCAGCACTGTGGGCAACACGAGCCGCATCGGGGACAGGCGCATCAGTAGAACCGGGGGGCCATTCAGAAGCCGCGCATTGTACAGCCCCCGGCCCCCCGGTGCGGATCCGCTGCCGAAGTTCGCTACTTGAGCAGGTCGCCGGGCGTCGGCGGCAGCCGCGGCATGGTCTCCTTCGGGAATTCGCCCGTCAGGCTGGTCAGGAAGGCGGCGATGCTCTCCACATCGGCCGGCGGGACGTCCACGCCGAGTTGCACCTTGCCCATCAGGCGGACCATCTCGGGCAGGGATTTCACGCTGCCGTTGTGCAGGTACGGCGCCGTGTAGACCAGGTTCCTGAGCTGCGGCACCCGCCACATGTACTCGTCCGCGGGGTCCTTGGTCGAGTTGAAGCGGCCCTTGTCGGCAAGCAGGTCGTACTTCGCGACGTACGGGTTGTCGGTGTTCAGCGGGAATTTCTGCAGGAACGGCGTGCCGATCGGCAGCGGCGGACCCGCGAAGGCCGGGCCCGAGTGGCAGGCCTGGCAGCCCGTTGCGGCAAACGCCTTCATGCCGCTCTGCTGCTGTGCGGTCAGCGCCGTCTTGTCGCCCTTGACGAACCGGTCGTACGGGCTGCCCGGCGTGATCTGTGTGCGCTCGTAGGCCGCGATCGCCTTGGCCGCATTGTCGATGTTGATGACGTCGCCCTCGCCGAACGCCGCCTTGAACGGAGCGACGTAGCCCGGGATCGACTTGATGCGATCGATCGCGGAGGTGAGGTCCTTCATGCCCATCTCGACCGGATTCACGATCGGGCCCTTGGCCTGCGCCTCGAGCGTCGGAGCGCGCCCATCCCAGAACTGCGCCGAGAGGAATGCCGCGTTGAATACGGTGGGCGCGTTGCGGCCGCCCTTTACGCCATGCACGCCGATGCTGGTCGGCCGATGGTCGTCACCGCCTTCCATCAGGTTGTGGCACGAAGCGCACGCGATCGTGCCTGTCTCCGAGAAGCGCGGATCGTTGTAGAGCATCTTGCCGAGCTCGACGCGCGCCGCGGTGGTCGGGTTATCGGCGGGGGCGGGAGCAACCGTCGGTAGCGTCTCCCACGTTTGCGCGGTCGATGCACCGCTGGCGAGAACGGCGGCGAAGCCGCCAAGCAACAGGGATCGCAGCTTCATGGACAGCCCTCCGTGGAAATGCTGTCCCGCCTGTATCCGCCTTGCACCGCAGCGCAGCAATTGCGTCGTGCGAAGGTCAAGCCCGCAGTTATGCCTAGCCGGGCCGCGAACGCAGCGGCTCGACCCGGTCGAGCTCCCACAGGTGCACGGGCGCGCCGCGGCGCACGAACATGCCCGAACCGGCATTGATGAACGCGGGCGCCAGCCGCCTCCGGTACCACGCTCCGGGCCGCATGTTCACGTTGCGGTCGGTGTTGCTCTGTTCGCAGTACAGGTCCCAGTCCTCCTGCGTCAGCACCCCGAAGTGCAGGACCCCGCGACAGAGGCGACCGAGGTTGCGGATTGCCGCCGCGGCCTCGCGGGCGTCCAGGTACTGCAGCACGTCGTAGCAGATGACGAGGTCGAACGAACGCCCCGGGTCGAAAGTCGCGGCCGAGCCTTGCGTCCAGCCGTGGCGCTCGCACAGGTACTGGCTCACTTCGAGGCCGGTATACCGGGCGCTTGGAAAGTGACGGAGCAACTGATCACGCATCAGCCCGAGGCCACAGCCGACATCGAGGATCGAGCGCACGCGCAACTCGCCGCAGCGAACGAACGCCGCCACCAGGTCCGCGCGGCGCTTCATCTCGGCACGGGTTACGACCCGCGTGCGCCGGTCGAGGTAGTGCCGGCGGTAGAACTCGACGCCGAAGCGCTCGGAACGGGTGTCTGGCGTGCGCGGCATTCGGAAAGCCTGGTTGAACGGAATGGCGGAATTTCGCCCCTGATGGGTCTCGGTGTCAAATTTCACTGACTAATCGCTGGAGCCAGGCATGGTCTTTGGAAGCGCCAGTTGCGGGCCGATGGGGGTACATCCCGTCCCTTATCTCGGCGCCGGCATTGAGTCCGACCCCGGTCGCCCCCAAGTCCCGGGACATTGGACAAGCACGGTGGATCAATGGCGCACCGACGAAACCAGGGCCCGCTGATGTGGGCCGAGGCGGTCGACCTGCTCGAGCGGGCCGAGCGCATGCAGCGGCAGTTCTTCAGGCTGGCCGTGGGCGAGCAGCGTCCGCGGTGGGAGCCGCCGGTGGACGTCTACTCGCGCGGCGACGAGATCCTGATCGAGGTGGCGCTGCCCGGCGTGCCGAGCGAGCGCGTGGAACTGGTCTTCGCCCCGGGCGAGCTGATCGTCCGCGGTGAGCGAAGGCTGCCGGGCCACTGGAGCAGCGCGCCGATCCACCGGCTCGAGATCCCTTACGGCCGCTTCGAGCGGCGTCTCGCACTGCCTGCGGGTACCTGGGAGCTCACGGCCCAGGAATTTACGAATGGCTGCCTGCAGCTTCTGCTGGCCCGGCGTTGAACGGATAGAGGTAAACGGATGAACACGAACGAGACCGACCAGGCGCTGCCGACCGGCGAGCAGAACGCGGCCCCCGGCCTGCCGGACGACATGCTGATCATCCTGCCCGTGCGGAACATGGTGATGTTCCCGGGCGTGGTGCTGCCCGTTGCGATCAAGCGGGAGAAGACCGTGGCCGGCGCGCAGGAAGCCGTGCGCACCGAGGCGAAGGTCGGGTTCCTGCTGCAGAAGAACGCGCAGACCGAGGACCCGGGTCTCGACGACCTGTACCGCGTCGGCACGGTTGCCAGCATCATCCGCTACATCACAGCGCCGGACGGCACGCACCACCTCGTCTGCCAGGGCGAGCGGCGTTTCCGCGTGCTCGACCGCGTGAACGGCTTCCCGTACCTCGTGGCACGCGTCGAGTTCCTGTCCGATACCGGGACGACGCATCCCGAGGTCGAGGCCCGAACCCTGTACCTGAAGCAGAAGGCTGTCGAAGCCATCTCGCTGCTGCCGCAGGCGCCGGCCGAGCTCGCGAACAGCGTGCAGGCGATGGAGTCGTCCTCGGCGCTGGCCGACATGGTCGGCAGCTTCCTCGACGTGAAGCCCGCCGAGAAGCAGGCGATCCTCGAGACCGTGGACGTGCGCGACCGGCTGGAGGCCGTCTCCGGCCACCTGACGCTTCGCGTCGAGGTGCTGAAGCTGTCGCGCCAGATTGAGCAGCAGACAAAGGAAGCGATCGACGACCGCCAGCGCGAGATCCTGCTGCGCGAGCAGATGAAGCAGATCCAGAAGGAGCTCGGCGACGAGAGCGGCGGCGAGGAGATCGCCGAGCTCGCGGAGGCGATTACGAAGGCAGGCATGCCCCCCGACATCGAGGAGCACGCGCGCAAGGAACTGAAGCGCCTCGAGCGCATGAACGAGGCGAGCGGCGAGTACTCGATGGCGCGCACCTACCTCGACACTCTGATCGCGCTGCCGTGGTCGAAGCTCGACGAGGAGTCGATCGACATCGAACGTGCGCGCGGCATCCTCGACGCGGACCACTACGGCCTCGAGAAGATCAAGAAGCGCATCGTCGAGTACCTCGCGGTGCGCAAGTTGAATCCCGAGGGCCGCAGCCCGATCCTGTGCTTCGTGGGCCCGCCGGGCGTGGGCAAGACTTCGCTCGGCCAGAGCATCGCCCGCGCGCTCGGACTCAAGTTCCAGCGCACCAGCCTCGGCGGCACGCATGACGAAGCCGAGATCCGCGGTCACCGCCGCACCTACATCGGCGCGCTGCCGGGCAACATCGTGCAGGCGCTGAAGAAGGCCGGTACGCGCAACCCGGTGCTGATGCTCGACGAGATCGACAAGCTCGGTCGCGGCATCCAGGGCGACCCGGCGTCGGCGCTGCTCGAGGTGCTCGACCCCGAGCAGAACTCGACGTTCCGCGACAACTATCTCGGCGTGCCGTTCGACCTGTCGAAGGTGCTGTTCATCGCGACCGCGAACCAGCTCGACACGATCCCCGGGCCGCTGCGCGACCGCATGGAGATCATCGAGCTCACCGGTTATACGGAGGAGGAGAAGGTCGAGATCGCGCGTCGCTACCTGGTGCGCCGCCAGCTCGAGGCGAACGGGCTCAAGCCCGAGCAGGCCTCGATCTCCGACGAGGCGCTGCTGCAGATCGCGCGCGACTACACGCGCGAGGCGGGCTGCCGCAACCTCGAGCGGCAGATCGGTTCCGTGCTGCGCAACGTCGCAGTGCGCGTTGCCGAGGGCAAGGCCACGGCCGTGCGCGTCGATGCGCCGGACGTGCCCGAGATCCTGGGCGCGCCGCGCTTCGAGAACGAAGTGGCGATGCGGGTGAGCATCCCGGGCGTGGCGACAGGGCTCGCGTGGACGCCGGTCGGCGGCGACATCCTGTTCATCGAGGCGACGCGCATTCCGGGCGCCGGCCGGCTGATCCTCACGGGCCAGCTCGGCGACGTGATGAAGGAGAGTGCGCAGGCCGCGCTGTCGCTGGTGAAGTCGCAGTCGGAGGCGCTCGGCGTGGATCCCGCGATCTTCGAGAAGAGCGACATCCACGTGCACGTGCCTGCAGGCGCGATCCCGAAGGACGGCCCGAGCGCGGGCGTGGCGCTCTACACCGCGCTTGTATCGCTGCTCACAAACCGCACCGTGCGCAGCGACGTCGCGATGACGGGCGAGATCAGCCTGCGCGGGCTGGTGCTGCCGGTGGGCGGCATCAAGGAGAAGACCGTTGCGGCACATCGTGCCGGGATCCGTACCGTGCTGCTGCCGGCTCGCAATCGCAAGGACCTCGAAGACATCCCGGAGAGCGTGAAGCGGGATCTCGAGTTCGTGTGGCTGGAGCGGGTGGACGACGCGGTCGCGAACGCGATCGGGAACGCGTCACAAGCTGAAAGAGCCGCGTAAGAAGGGCGAGAGGGTGGCGCGGCCGCGGCTCAACTGCGGCTGGGCTGCCAGGGCGGAGCATTGGGTTCCACCTCGCGCTGCCCGTGCCGGGCATGCGAGACTCCGCGTCCACTTCCAGGGGACGTCGCGATGCGTTTTCGAAATGCCCTTGCCGGCATCGTTGCAGCGTCGCTGCCATTGATCGCCGCTGCGGCCTCGGCACCGGCTCAACCGCCACCAGCGGTGCTGTTTGAGAACGTGCGCATCTTCGACGGCACGTCTGCGCGCCTCTCCGCGCCGTCGAACGTGCTGGTTGTGGGCAACGTCATCCAGTCGATTTCCACGGAGACGATCGGGCCGCCGGCAGGCTCGCCGCTCGCGCGGATCCAGGGCGGCGGGCGCACGCTGATGCCGGGCCTGATCGACAACCACGTGCACATCGCGCTCAGTACCACGGGCCAGGCCGATCTGCTGAGCCCGGCGACCACGGCGGAGGTGCTGCAGGCCCGAGCCACGGCGGAAGCCCGCGACATGCTGCTGCGCGGCTTCACGTCCGTGCGCGACATGGGTGGCCCGATGCTGACGGCGAAACCGGCCATCGACAAAGGCGATCTGCCCGGGCCCCGAATTTACGCGAGCGGGGCGATGATCTCGCAGACCTCCGGGCACGGCGACTCACGCCTGCCGCAGGAGCGCTCGCGCCGGTTCTTCGGCGAGGTGTCGAAGGGCGAGCAGCTGGGCGCGAACTACATCGCCGACGGCCGCGACGAGGTGCTGACGGCGACGCGCGAGAACCTGCGCGCCGGCGCGACGCAGATCAAGGTGATGGCGGGCGGCGGTGCCGCGTCGGCCTACGACCCGCTCGACGTCACGCAGTACACGCTCGATGAGATGAAGGCCGCGGTCGAGGCCGCCAGCGACTGGAACACCTACGTCACGGTGCACGCGTATACGCCGCGCGCCGTGCGCCGCGCCGTCGAAGCGGGCGTGCTGTGCATCGAGCACGGCCAGCTGCTCGACGAGGAGACGATGAAGCTGCTGGCCGACAAGGGCATCTGGCTCAGCCTGCAGGTGCTCGACCCGGCGCCGCCAACCGCGCCCGAGTCGACGCGGCTGAAGAAGGCGCAGGTGATCGACGGCACCAACGACGCCTATGTGTGGGCAAAGAAGTACGGTGTGAAGCTCGCGTGGGGCACCGATTTCCTGTTCGACCCGCGGCAGAACGCGAAGCAGACCGCGGACATCCTGAAGCTCAAGCGGTGGTTCACCCCGGCCGAGGTTCTGAAGATGGTGACGCACGACAACGCGCAGTTGCTGGCGCTGTCGGGCCCGCGCAATCCCTACCCGGGCAAGCTCGGGGTCGTAGAGAACGGCGCGCTGGCGGACCTGCTGCTCGTCGATGGCGACCCGATTGCGAACCTCGACCTGATCGGCGATCCAGCGAAGAACTTCGTCGTGATCATGAAGGACGGCAAGGTCTACAAGAACACTCTGCGGTAGGCCCGGCGAAGCGGTGGGACGATTCCGATTCCCGCTATCCGCTAATCACTTTCAGCTCTCTTCCGCAGATAAAGCCGGTCGTCGAAGCTCATTACCCACCGCGGCCGGTAGACCACGGCCATCGCCATCACCATGCCGTTCACGAACGCCTCGCCGAAGCTCATGAACGGCAGGATCGCGAAGTACTCGGGACCGGCGTGCGCAGCCTCCAGCGAACCGCTCAGTGCAAGCAATGCGATGCGCACGAGTCCTGCGAGGT
Source organism: uncultured Gammaproteobacteria bacterium (assembly GCA_963696545.1). Taxonomy (GTDB): domain Bacteria; phylum Pseudomonadota; class Gammaproteobacteria; order Steroidobacterales; family Steroidobacteraceae; genus RPQJ01. The sequence continues at coordinate 22,548 of CAVOKQ010000008.1, read as the reverse complement.
TGTAGGCGATCGCCGCACCCAGGAAAGCAGTGACGAAGAAGTAGATGAAGTAGTTGTGCGGCAGGCGGGAGTGTACGAACTCGTGCAGCCACGCCGTGACGAATGCCGGCACGATTGCCATGCAGAGGAGGTTGGCGCCGAAGCTGCTCCAGTCCGCCTGTCCCGTGAAGCTCAGCACGCCGAGCACCAGCGCGGCGCCGATCACGGCCAGCTGCCAGCCGTGCATCAGCGTCAGCGACGTAACGAGCAGGAACCGCACCGACAGCCCTGGCGTGATGCCTGCTCTCATCGACCACACGCCCACCAGCATTGCGAGACTGAGCAGCCAGACCCACTGGCGCTCGCGGTCGTCGAGCCAGACCCTCCACGGCGCGCTGATCACGGCGAGGCCAAGCGTGACCGCCGCGAGTACGCCGGTGACGATCCGGACGCCGGCGACCAGCAACTCCGCTTCGACCAGCATCAGCCCTCTTTGCGCGGCACCAGGTCCGCAAGCCCTGCCTTCACCTCCGGCGATACGCTGCGCAGGTGCAGGTCGTGCTGCGGGAACGGAATCTCGATGCCGGCCTGCTTCAGCGCGTCGTGCACGCGCACCGTGAGGTCGCTGCGGATCTTGACCCAGTCGCCGAAGTTGTTCGTCCACGCCCGGATCCCGAAGTCGAGCGAGTTCGCCCCGAAGCCGGAGAACAGGATAGTGGGCTCGGGTTCGGTCGCGATGCCGGGCGTCGCCCTGGTGACATCCATCAGCAGCGCCATCGCCTTGCGCGGGTCCGTGCCATAGGCCACGCCGACATTGACGTCGATGCGCCGGTCCATGTCGCTCAGCGTCCAGTTGATCAGCTTCTCGCTGAGCAGCATGCCGTTCGGCACGACCACGTCGGCGCCCTCGAACGTGCTGAGCGTCGTCGCGCGCATGCCGATGTCCCGGACCTTGCCCGAGGTTCCGCTGATCTCAACGACGTCGCCCGGCTGGATCGGCCGCTCGAACATCAGGATCAGGCCGGAAACGAAGTTCCTCACGACGTCCTGCAGGCCGAGACCGATGCCGACGCCGAGCGCACCGATGACGAAGGCGAGCTGGCTCACTTCGAAGCCCGCAGCGGCGAGAGCCACGAAGATCCCGAAGATGACCATCGCGTAGTACGTGAGCGAGGAAATGCTGTTGTCGACGCCCCGGGGCAGCGACATCTTGGGCAGCACCTCGTCGCGCAGGATGAAGCGCACCGTCTTCGCGGCCCACAGCGCCAGCCAGACCGAGAAGACGAACAGCAGCACGCCGCCGAGCGTGAGCGAGATCTTGCCGAATCGCAGCGGGTGGACCAGCAGCGCGGTCACGCCGTCGCGGATCGGCCGGTAGATGCGGAACTCGTTCAACACGATGATTACCCAGGCAATCGCTGCACCGACGTTGATCAGCCGACCCGTGCTCTTCAGCAGCGGCCCTGCGTGCTGGGTCACCACGCGGAACCGGGTCAGGCTGCGCCGGGCGAGCGTAATCTTGAGGATCGCGCTCAGCACCGACGCGCCGGCGTACAGCGCGAGTGCGACGTAGGCGCTGTCGAGCACGCCGCTGGTCAGCATCTCCGCGAGCGACACGTTGCCGACGAGATTGGCGATCAGTGCCACCGCAAGCGCGGCGACTGCGAGCCACGCGAACGCACGGATCAACTTCGAATGGGTGACGTGGTTCGTCGTGGGCGAGGACACACCGCGCCGCAGCAGCAGCCACAGCAGCGCGCCGAGCGTGAGTGCACCGACCGCGAACTGGTGCAGCCGGTGCAGCACGGGTTCCCCGACCAGCAGGAACCCGAGTTCGTCGACGACGTACAGCGCGGTCACGATGTAGGGCCACGGCCCGAGCGCGGCGTACACCTGGCGCGGCAGCAGGCGCAGCACCGGGATCAGCGCGAGCAGCAGCGCCGTCTCGTGCCGGATGATCGGTGCATCGGGCTCTAGGAACAGCAGCCCGACCAGTACCACCACGAGCCAGGACGAGATCGGGCGCAACAGCACCTGTACGGACGCCTTGAGATCGGCGTCATCCGACACGAGCCTGCGGCTGCGGTAGCTGAGCCAGATCAGCAGCGGCAGCAGCAGCAATGCGCCGAGATTGATCAGCCCCTGCTTCGCCTGGTAGCGGGCGTTGTACTCCGCGAGGAAGTCGCTCTCGATCTCGAGCCCGACCTTCATCGTCTCGAAGCCGCCCTCGGACAGCGTGCGGTCCTGCCAGGCTTTCCACAATGGCGGAGCGTCGATCATCAACAGGCGTCGGTCGAAGTACTTGATCGCCGCATCCACGCCCTTCTCGCCGGAGGCGACGGCCTGCTGGACCGCGTTGCCGCGCCTCGCAAGCCTGAGCAGGTTGTCCAGCGGAACGGACACGGCCTTTTCGGCCGCTCCGATCTCCGCGAGCGTCGCATCGACACGTTCGGCCAGCGCAGGCGCGAGGCTGTTGGTCACTGCCGCGGCGCGAGTGGCCTCCCACGCCGCGCGGCGTTTCGCCAGTTCCGCAGCGTCGTCCGAATACTTCGCTGTGACCCGCTGCAGATTCGCCCGCCAGTCGGCAACCTGCTTGTCGTAGAAAATCCAGTGCCGCTCGAGGCTCTCGAGGCGTATCGCGGGCAGCGACTGCAGCTCGTCCCTCTTGAAGGTCTGCGACAGCTTCTGGATGCCGATGGCCATCGACTCCAGCGGTGCAGCCAGCTTCTGCGCCGGATCGGGCTGCCGGGCGCGGTCCATGACTTCCTGCACGAATCGTTCATCGGTATCCGCGCGCATCGGGATGTCGCCCGGGGCGATCGCCTCGATGGCCGGGGCCGCGGCCGGCGCCGGTGCCTTGTCGGCCGGCGGCGTGGTTGCGGCGGCAACGGAGGCGCTGGTCCAGAACAACGGCGCGACCGCAAACGCGAGCCGCAGCAGTTCACGAGAGAAACGAGGCATCAGGATCCATCCAGGCGGTCGAACCGGCGGGCATTGTCGCACCAGACGGCCGGCCGGCCCACCGCGGACCCATGGGCGGACCCCGTGATCTGGCAGAATGCCGCCCCTTGGTGCCGCAGCCGACGACCCGCCGGCCGGCCGCCGCACGGATGACCCGCCATGCACGATCTGCTTGCCCCGCTGCTCACCTGGTACTTCGACAAGCTCGACCAGGGCGGCTACCTGCTGATCGGCCTGCTGATGGCGATGGAGAGCTCGATCATCCCGCTGCCGAGCGAGTTCGTGATCCCGCCGGCTGCATACCTGGCGCAGGCGAAGGGCACGTTCACGTACCCGGGTATCGTGATCGCGGGCACGATCGGTTCGTGGGTCGGCGCGAGCGTGATGTACTGGCTGTCGCGACTGCTCGGGCGGCCGCTCCTGATGCGTTACGGCAAATACATCCTGATCACGCCGGACAAGATCGAGCGTGCGGAGGCCTGGGCTGCCCACTTCGGCACGATGGGCGTGTTCATCTCGCGGATCCTGCCGGTGATCCGCCACCTGATCGGCATTCCGGCCGGCGTGGTCCGCCTGAACTACTGGAAGTTCTCGCTGGCGACGGCGCTCGGCTCGGCGCTCTGGTGCAGCGTGCTCGTGTGGCTCGGCGTCACGGCCGGTCGCGACCAGCAATTGCTGCAGGGCAGCCTGCACAGCATCACGCTCTGGGGCGGCGGGCTGATGCTGTTCCTGTGGGGCCTGTACTACTTCTTCGTGCACCGACACATGCGGCGCTGATGCTGCCGGCGCAACGCATCGGCAGCGATGGCCTCGCGCGCGTCGACTACCGCGTCGTGGCCGCGCTGGCGCTGCCGCTGATGGTGAACAGCAGCCTGCAGGCGGTGATCAACCTCACCGATACATGGTTCGTCGGGCACATCTCGACGACCGCGATGGCCGGCATGGCGGCGATCTTCTGGCTCGTGTTCTTCTTCGTGATGCTGCTGGGGGGGATCGGCCTCGGCGTGCAGACGTTCGTAGCGCAATACGAAGGCAGCGGGCGCCGTTGGCGCGCGGGTCACGCAACCTGGGTCGGGCTGTGGGGAGCGATAGCGACGCTGCCCCTGTTCGCCGCGCTCAGTCGGTACGGCGACCTGCTGCTGTCGCCCTTCGGGCTCGACCCGGACGTGCATCGGGCGGCGCTCGAATTCTGGGCGCCCCGCATGCTCGGCGCTCCGCTCGGCGTCGCGCTGTGGGCGATCCTCGGCTTCTTCAACGGCATCTCGCGTCCCGGCGTGACCGTGATGACCACGTTGATCGTCGGCATCGTGAACGCGATGCTGAACCAGTTGTTCATCTTCGAGTTCGGCTGGGGTATCGCGGGCTCCGCGTGGGCGACGAACGCCAGCATGGGACTCGGCCTGCTGTTCGCACTCGTCGTCTTCGTCCGCACGGACCTGCGGCGCACGTACCGCACGCACCTGACGTGGCGCCCGGATGCCGCGAACCTCTGGCGCGAGTTCAAGCTGGGCCTGCCGATGGGCGCGATGTATGCGGCGGACCTGTTCGGCATGGCCCTGTTTGCGCTGATGCAGGTGCGGCTCGGGCAGGTGGATGGCGCCACGACGCAGATCGTCGTGATGCTGACCTCGATCGCTTACCTGCCAGGCGTGGGCCTCGCGCTCGCCGGCACGACGCTGGTCGGCCAGGCGATCGGGGCCGGCGACCCGGCGTGGGCGCGCAAGCTCGGTAACAACGTCATCGGCGTGACGATGGGCTACATGGGATCGGTCGGCGTGCTGCTCGCGCTCGCCGGCCCGTGGGTCATGCCGCTGTTCGTGCAGTCCGGCGACCCGCTGGCGGCCGACGTCGTGAAGCTCGGGGTCGTGCTGCTCTGGATCGCCGCGGGCTACCAGCTTTTCGACGGCATGCAGCTCGCGTCGGGTTTCGCGCTGCGCGGCGCGGGCGACGTGCGCGTGCCGGCATTGATCTTCCTCGGGCTGTCGTGGGGCGTGTTCGTGCCGCTCGCGCACTCGTTGTCGTTCGCACCGGGCCAGGGCTGGTTCGACGGGCTGCCGCAGTTCGGTTATGGGGCGGTGGGCGGCTGGTTCGCGTTGCTCGCGTACGTGCTGCTGCTCGCGCTCGCGCTGTACCTGCGGTGGCGCTCGCGCGCCTGGGCTGCGATCCGGCTCTAACCGGGGCCGCGCCAGTCGGTGAGGCCCTCGGCCTCGTAGAGCTTCGCCCAGCTCGGGCGCGCACGCACGAGATCCGCGAGGCGACGCAGCGCAGGCCATTCGAGCGCGGGCTTCGGCATGTTGCGCGACCACCGCATGTACATCGTGGCGAGCAGGTCCACGCCGGAGAACTCCGCGCCGAGGATGTAAGGGCCATGGGCTTCCAGGTGGGCATTCACGAATGCCCAGGCATCCTCGATCTTGTTGCGCAGCGCGTCCCGCACCGCCGGGGTGTGCTCGGGCGAGCCGAGATCCGACGGGTAGAACCATTGACGGTAGGTCGCGCCGAACGTCGTCGCGAGATACGCGAGCCACTGGTAATAGTCCGCACGCAACGGACTGCCCTGCGGCGGTGCGAGCTTCGCCTCCGGGTGACGCTCGGCCAGCAGCATCAATAATGCCGCGGACTCGAAGTACGGCCGGCCGTCGATGACCAGCGTCGGCACCTGCCCGCGCGGGTTCAGGCGCAGGTATTCGGCACCACGCTGCTCGTCCTTGTCGAAGTCGACTTTCACCAGCGTGAACGGCGCGCCGATCTCGAGCAGCGCCTGGTGCACCACGAGGCTCGCCGTGCCGGGGGAAAAGTACAGCGTGTACATGTGCAGGCTCCTAGCCGGGTAGATCGAACACCAGCACTTCCGCATCCACGCCGTCGGACAGGTCGAGCGTCGTGACGTCGGTCAGCTTCAGCGCGTCCCCGGCGTCGAGCTGCTCGCCATTCGCCGTGACCCTGCCGCGCGCGACGTGGACATAGATGCGCCGGCCGGGCGCGACCGCGAGCGTAGCGCGTTCCGCTGCGTCGAACAGCCCGGCATGAAGTCGCGCGTCCTGACGGATCACCACCGAACCGTCGGCGCCGTCGGGCGACGCGACCAGGCGCAACCGGCCGCGCTTCTGCTCAGGGCCGAAGCGCTTCTCTTCGTAACCGGGCTCGATGCCGACCACGTTCGGCTGGATCCAGATCTGCAGGAAGTGCACCGGCTTCGAGTGCGAGCCGTTGAACTCGCTGTGCATCACGCCGCGGCCCGCGCTCATCCGCTGCACGTCGCCCGGACGGATCACCGAGCTCGTGCCGGTCGAATCCTTGTGCGCGAGCTCGCCGTCGAGCACGTAGCTGATGATCTCCATGTCGCGGTGGCCGTGCGTGCCGAAGCCGGCGCCCGGGACGACGCGGTCCTCGTTGATGACCCGCAGCGGGCCGAACTCGACGTGCCGCGGGTCCCAGTAGTCGGCGAACGAGAACGAGTGATACGACTTCAGCCAGCCGTGGTCGGCGTAGCCCCTGTCGTTCGCGCGGCGGATCTCGGCCATGGGAAATCTCCGGGATTGCGAGTTGCGAAAGATATCGCCGCTTCTTTCGATAATAAAATGGGAAAATAGTCTTGAACAATCGATTACATCGATTTTCCGGTCGCCGCGGCGGCCGCTGCGGCCAACCGTTGCGGTGGCGCGACGAAACGGGCCCGCATGATGACCCCACGACCTCGTCGGTCGCTATCGTGTCCTCGCGTCGGCTTCCCGATCGGCGCCCCGGGAGACTCAAGATGATCCGGATCGCGACCTTCGTGCTGCTTTGCACCCTTGCATCGCTGGCTCATGCGCAGGCGACCTTCCACGCCGATGCTGCCCGCTCGGGCGTGTACCACTCCGCCGGCCCGACGCAGGCACCGACGGTGAAGTGGGCGTTCAAGACCGCCGGTCCGATCGTGACGTCGCCTGCCATCGCTGGTGGTGTCGTCTACATCGGCAGCATGAGCGGCCACCTGCACGCGATCGACCAGCAGTCCGGCAAGGAGAAGTGGAACTTCAAGTCGCGGATGCCGATCGCGTCGTCTCCCACGGTCTCCGACGGGATCGTCTACTTCGTTTCGTCAGCAGGGTCGCTCGCGGCGCTCGACGCCGCTTCCGGCGAGCCGCGCTGGGTCTTCGCCACGGAGCACGAGCGTAAGTTCGAGGCGAAGAACCTGCACGGGTATCCGTCGCCGGCACAGACGATCCCCGACGCGTGGGACGTGTTCACTTCATCGCCGGCCGTCGTGAACGGCAAGGTGTTCTTCGGCAGCGGCGACGGCAACGTCTACGCGGTGGACGCGAAGAGCGGCGTGCTGCAATGGAAGTTCGCGACGAAGGACGTCGTGCATGCGTCACCTGCCGTCGCGAACGGCACGGTCTACATCGGCAGCTGGGACGGCTGCCTTTATGCAATCGATGCGGACAGCGGCCAGCAGAAGTGGGCGTTCAAGGGTGGCGAGGATCCTGTGAATCACAACCAGGTCGGGTTCCAGTCGTCGCCGGCGGTCGTGGACGGCACGGTCTACGTGGGCAGCCGCGACGCGCACGTCTACGCCATCGACGCCGCGACCGGCCGCAAGAAGTGGGATTACCCGACCAGCAAGTCGTGGGTGAACGGCACGCCGGCGGTGCGCGACGGCCTCGTCTACGCCGGTACGTCCGACAGCTCGCGATTCATGGCGCTCGACGCGCGCACGGGGCGGCTCCGGTTCAACTTCGACGCAAAGGCCTACGTATTCTCGTCCGCCGCGCTGGCCGGTGATCTCGCGTACTTCGGTTGCCACAACGGCAGGCTATACGCCGTGAATGCGAAGACGGGCCAGCTCGCGTGGGAGTTCCAGACCGAGGCCTCGAAGCGCGACCCGATGAAGGTCCTGAACGCCGATGGCAGCCTGAACCAGCAGTCCTTCTCGCCCGTCTTCGGCGACTTCGAGGACATGTACATCGATTTCTACCGGTTCATCTCGGTCGGCGCGATCCTCGGCTCGCCCGCGGTCGATCGCGGGGTCGTATACGTCGGCGGCACCGACGGCAATCTGTACGCGCTGGGTTGAACGGTGCTTGTGCAGTCTTCCCGGTCTTGGACCATCAATTGCCATCCGACAGGTCAGCCGTAAACCCTATTGGACGCGACGCCTCTTTCGGCTGGGCCATCAGCGCTCGAATTGCAGCATGGACATCGTCGAATTGGCGCCGCGTCCCGGCATCCAACGTCGCCAATGAGCGTTCAAGCGCTTCGAGCTTTGTCGCGAGCACGCTGTTGGACGACATGACCTGCCGCAGCTTCACTAATGCGCGGACGACGTAGATCGACATCTCCAGAGCCTTGCGGCTACTGAGTACGGTTGCCGCCATGATCGCGCCGTGCTCCGTGAAGGCGAGCGGCAGGTACTTTCGATGCCGACCCCGGCCTGGCTTTAAGGTCGCAATCTGCGACCTTAGAACGTCCCACTCGTCTTGAGTGAGCTGCACCACGAAGTCTGCCGGAAAGCGATCCCTGTTTCGCCTGACCTGCTCGTTCAGGCGCCTGGTCGGAACCCCATAGAGACTGGCAAGGTCGGAATCCAACAGCATCCGCTCCCGCCGAATGATGATGATTCGCTGGGTAATATCGACGCTCGCTTGGTGACCCGCGCTGGGCATGCGGGCAATACTCGTGCGGTGCAACGTGGTCCGAAAGGACTGAATCGAACCGAAACGGCGAATTTCGGGGCCGATAAGCCTTGCCGCGCGTTTCCGCTAGAATAGTGGCCCGTTTCAGCAGAAACGTGCCGGACTCCCATGCCCACCTACGACTACCACTGCCCCGCGAACGGACGCGTCGTCGAAGTCAGCCACAAGATGGCCGAGCAGGTTACGACGTGGGGCGACCTGTGCCGCCGCGCGAGCGTCCCGCTGGACGGCACGCCCGGCAACGCGAAGGTGGAGCGGCTGATCACCGGCGGCAACGTGCTCACCGGCTCGCTCGGCAGCAGGCAGGAGCGTCCGTGCGACAGCGGCCCCTGCGGCGCTCCGGTCTGCGGCGGCGGCGGCTGCATGGTCGAGTAGGCGCGTCAGCGTCTTCTCACGACAACCTGCACGCCGGACACAACCCCCCTTGTCCTCGCCTCCGAAAATCGGCTTCGTTTCCCTCGGCTGCCCCAAGGCGCTGGTGGATTCTGAACGCATCCTCACGCGGCTGCGTGCTGAGGGCTACGACGTGGTCGGCTCCTACGAGGACGCGAACCTCGTCGTCGTGAACACCTGCGGCTTCATCGACGATGCCGTGCACGAGTCGCTCGAAGCCATTGGCGAGGCCGTCGCACGCAACGGCAAGGTGATCGTCACCGGCTGCCTCGGCGCGAAGCCCGAGACCATCACGAATCGCCACCCGAGCGTGCTCAAGGTCACCGGGCCACACGCATACGAAGAAGTCGTAAACGCCGTGCACGAGCAGTTGCCGCCGCTGCACGACCCATTCGTCGACCTCGTGCCGCCGCAGGGCATCCGCCTCACGCCGCGGCACTATGCGTACCTGAAGATTTCCGAGGGCTGCAATCACCGCTGCACGTTCTGCATCATCCCGTCGATGCGCGGCGACCTCGCGAGCCGCCCGATCGGCGAGGTGATGCTCGAAGCCGAGCGCCTGGTGAAGGCGGGCGTGAAGGAACTGCTCGTGATCTCGCAGGACACGAGCGCTTACGGTGCCGACCTGAAGTATGCGACCGGCTTCTGGGGCGGCAAGCCGGTGAAGGCGCGCTTCACGGATCTCGCGAGGTCACTCGGTTCGCTCGGCGCATGGGTTCGCCTGCACTACGTCTACCCGTACCCGCACGTGGACGAGGTCATCCCGCTGATGGCCGAGCGCAAGGTGCTGCCCTACCTCGACGTGCCGTTCCAGCACGGCAGCCCGCGGGTGCTGAAGCTGATGAAGCGCCCCGCACACGCCGAGAACACGCTCGCGCGGATCCATGCGTGGCGCGAGATCTGCCCCGACATCACGATCCGCAGCACGTTCATCGTCGGCTTCCCGGGCGAGACGGAGCAGGACTTCGAGGTGTTGCTCGACTGGCTGCGCGAGGCGCGGCTCGATCGCGTCGGCTGCTTCAAGTACTCGCCGGTCGAGGGTGCCGCTGCAAACGCACTGCCGGATCCCGTCCCAGAGGAAGTCAAGCAGGAGCGACTCGATCGCTTCATGGAGCTCGCTGCCGAGATCAGTGCGGAGAAGCTCGCGGCGAAAGTCGGCCGGAAGATGCGCGTGCTGGTCGACACGGTCGACGCGGACGGCGCGATCGCGCGCTCCGAGGCGGACGCACCGGAGATCGACGGCACCGTGCGCATCGCCAGGCCCGGCAAGCTCAAGGCCGGCGACTGGGCCGACGTCGAGATCACCGCGGCCGGCGACTACGACCTGGTCGCGAAGGTTTCGCGCAGCAGGTAGGCGCGATCGACCGTTCGCCGTTACGTTGCAGGTCAGGAGGACCTTCCGTGCGAACACTGCGTCTGTCACTCGTCGCCGCGGCGATGCTGCTCGCGTCGATCGCGTCCAGCCAGGACGTGAGCCCGGTCTCCGAGGCGATACGCGAGCGCGTCGATCACCTGCGCTACGAGCACGAGCACGACTCACGCGACCACGATGTGCGCGGCGCGCCGATCGTCGCGGGGGACGGCGTCGCGCGCTACTACGAGGCCGAGCAGTTCCAGCCGCACTGGCAGGATCCCGCGCGGCTCGACCAGCTGATCGCAGCGATTGCGGACCTGCAGTGGGACGGGCTCGATCCCGAGGACTATCACGTCGAGGCGCTGCAGTCGTTCCGCTCGGACCTGCGTGGCGGCAAGTCCCTTTCGCCCACCGACCAGGCCGACCTCGAGGTCGTCGCGACCGACGCCACGATGCTCGCGCTGCATCACCTGTACTTCGGCAAGGTGGACCCGGAGCAACTCGATCCGCAGTGGAACTTCGCGGCGCGACCGCTCGATGTCGACGAGGCGTTCGATCGATTCCGCGCGGTGATCGTCACAGGGCAGATCGAGGAAGCCTTCGAGAAGGCGCGGCCGCAGCACCCGTGGTACCAGCGGGGCCGTGAGCGCCTGAAGGAATACCGGGCGCTCCAAGCCGCCGGCGGATGGTCGGTGATCAGCAGCGGCCCGCCGCTGAAGCCGGGGGTCAGCGATCCGCGCGTGCCGTCCCTGCGCTACAGGCTCAAGGTAACGAAGGACCTCGCAGGCGATCTCGAGGCGCCGCTGCCACCGCTCGATACGAATTACGACTCAGAGCTCGAAGCGGCCGTAAAGCGGTTCCAGCAGCGCCATGGCCTCACGCCGGACGGTGCCGTGGGTCCCGGGACGCTGGCGGCAATCAACGTGCCGGTGTCCGCGCGCATCGACCAGATCCGCGTCAATCTCGAGCGCAGCCGCTGGGTACTGCACGAGATGGTCGGCGAGTTCGTGCTGGTGGACGTCGCGGGCTTCAGCGTCTCGTACTTCCGCAATGACGAGCCGGTGTGGACCTCGAAGGTGATCGTCGGGCGCCCGTATCGCGAAACGCCGATCTTTCGCTCGATGATCACCTACGTCGTGTTCAACCCGACGTGGACGATCCCCCCCGGCATCCTCGTCAAGGACAAGCTGCCGATCCTCAGGAAGGATCCGGGCTACCTGAAGCGCAACAACATCCGCGTGATCGATGCGAGTGGCCGGGAGGTGAACCCCAGCTCGGTCAACTGGAGCCGCTACGGCGCAGGCAATCTTCCGCCGTACCAGTTGCGGCAGGATCCAGGCGACGACAACGCGCTCGGGCTCGTGAAGATCATGTTCCCGAACAAGTACTCGGTGTACCTGCACGACACGCCGACGAAGGCCCTGTTCGACAAGGATGAGCGCACGTTCAGCTCGGGCTGCATCCGCGTGCAGAACGCGTTCGAGCTCGCCGAACTGGTGCTGAACGATCCCGAGAAGTGGAACCAGGCGACGATGGCCGAGGTCGTGAAGGCCAAGGCCATGAAGACGGTCAACCTCGCGAAGCCGGTGCCAGTGCTGCTGCTGTACTGGACCGCGCAGCCGACGCCCGACGGCCAGGTGCTGTTCCGCAACGACGTCTACGGGCGCGACCTGGCGACGCTCGCCGCACTCGACAGCGATTTCCGGCTGCCGCGCTGACGCGCCAGGAAGCGAAGGTTCTTCGCCGATCTCCGGAGACGCCGGAACGGCAGCAGGAGCGTGGTCGGGAAGCGTCTGGGTCCGGCTGGGACAAGCTTGCTCCCCGCGCGCTTAGAGCAGACGTTGTACGGTGAAAAGCGACCCGAAGCGGCCATCCGCACTAAAATGAAGCCGCCGTTAGAAGCGGCATGTGCGAAATCTCTATACCGCTTGTCCGCAAGTGTCCAGACCATGTCCCAGCATGTCCAGTAGGGCACCGGCCGCGGTGGTGAACTAGCGACATGTCCGGGCGGCAAACGCACCGTTCATATCGATTGCAGGGAAAGACGAGGACTTAACCGTGCCCACCACCATCGTCAAAGGAAAGAAGCTCAACACCGTCGAGCTGAACTGGAAGGAGGTCTTCTACACCAACTGCGGCATGGTCTCGGCGAGCAATGTTGACCAGGAGTTGGGCTGGTGCAAGACCGACTTCGCGGCAATCGGCGTCGATTACTCGTACTTTCGCAGCCGCCGCGAGAACGACTGGTATCCGCACTACATTCACAACCTCGACAACCTGATCCGCTTCGGCGGGCTCTACCCGCCGATCCACGTCGAGGCGGACATTCGCCGCACGCGCCTGCTGGGCGCGACGGCAACCTACGAAGGCGGCTGCATGCTGGTGCGGGCGAAGGACCCGATCTTCAAGATGAGCCACCTGAAGGGCAAGCGCATCGGCCTGTCGAAGAGCCTGAACACGCTGAAGAACGACTGGTGGCGGATCACCGAGCACTACGGAATCCTGAACATGCTGATGCTGAACGACATGAGCATGGACGACGTCGAGATCGTCGAGTTTCCGTATGCAGATGACTGGTACGGCGACGACAAGATGCTCGAGCCGCTGGGCAGTGCGACCGAACTCTACATGGGAAAGATGGATCACAAGCGCAACCTGGCTTTCCGCCCGTTGGAGGCGGCGTTGCTCGACGGCAAGGTCGATGCGATCTATACGCACAGCAAGACTTGGCAGCACCTGCAGGAGGAAACGGGCAAGATTGCCGCGATCGAGGACCTGTCGCGATACCCGGACTGGCGCCTGCAGGCGAACAACGAACCCGCCGTCATCACTTGCAGCGACGTGATGGCTGAGGAGCATCCCGAACTGGTCATCACCTTCCTGAAGGCGATGATCAAGGTCGGGCGCTGGGCCAACGAGCACAAGCGTGCGGCCGCGGTGATCCTTGACCGGCAGACCTACTATCGCGACGCCGATGACACGTACCAGGGCATCAAGCACATTGACATGGTGCCCAGCTTGTCGCCGAAGAACCTCGCGCAGATCGAGATCGGCAAGGACTTCATGCTGACGCACGGCTACATCCAGCGCGACTTCGACGTGCAGACCTGGGCCGCGCCCGAGTTCCTGGAGCAGGCAGCCAAGGAACTGATCGAAGAACGCTGGGAAAAGGCGACTGCGGCAAAGCTCCCCGAGGGGACTGTGGTCAGGCTCGGCTAGGCCGAGGGACGTGCGCTGTTGGATCTGGCGGAGTACCGCGCCGCAGGAATACCCGGCGTGTAGTTTGCCTGCGAACGACGGTAAGTGGCCGAACCTCAAATTCGCCACCTGTAGTGAGGTTTCCCATTAGGAGGAGTCAGATGTTGGTCGCAAAATTGAAGACAAAGCACGACGAGCTGGCGAAGTCGAAGCTGCCAGCGGACGAGGTAGCGAAACTGCTCAAGGCAGGAGCATTCCTGGTCGACGTTCGACCGAAGATCCAGGCGAAGATGGGCATGGCTCCCGGCGCGACCAGCATTTCAATTTTCACGCTGAAGCGTCGACTGAACGAACTGCCGCGTGACCGGAAGATCGTGCTCTATTGTCACTCGGGCGCTGCCGCCGGAAAGGCCAAGCAAGCACTGGATGCCCTGGGATACAAGGCGTTCAACGGCGGCGGCTACAAGGACATCATGAAGATCGTCGAGAAATAGTCGCCGGCGCCGAAAATCGGCACCGAGAGCGCCCGCACGCGTCGCATCCACCCAGATCAGGTTCTTCTCGCTGTTGGCTTGCGCCGAATGCCGGTTCCCGACGCAACGGCCAGTGACCGCATTGCAGCAAGGAGGCGAATGTCGCCTCCTGGCCGATCTTGCCCAGTCGCGAACGTCCGCTTCGAAAACCGCGATCCGCTCGCAAACGGACGGCTGCATCGCTCGCCAACACGTGAAACCGAGGTCGGCGCAGGAAGACACCAGCTAGCGCGCGACAGGATGAAGACTCGGAATGGCCGCGTGATCAAGATGCGGCTCGCGCGAGAAACTCTGGCTGAAGATGGCTGGCGACGCGTCAGCCTGGCGGGTAGATGGAGCGGGTGATGGGAATCGAACCCACCCGAGCCGCCCTGCCCCGCTCACCAGATCAACTACCTACGGACGACGGCGACTCTGCGTGTGATTCACGTGTGAGTAGCGGCGAGTGGGCACATCAGGCAGCCGTGAGGCGAACCTTGCCAACGCGGCTCAGGTCCACCTGCTGTCTTGCGCGCCACAGATCATGAATGTATTGCATGGCGAGCCAGCTCTCGGGGGTCCGGCCCAGGCACTTCGACAGCCGCAGCGCCATCTCCGGGCTCACCCCGCTGGCACCGGTCAGCACCCGATTGAGAGTCGACGGTGCGACTCCCAGCTTGGCGGCCAGCTCACGGCCGCTCAGTCCATTGGGCTCCAGGTACACCGCCGTGATGAACTCACCCGGATGCGGAGGGTTGTGCATGGCCATCAGTGGTAATCCTCGTAATCGAGCACGTACGCCTGCCCGTCGCGAAACTCGAACGTCAGTCTCCAGTTGCCGCTGACCCAGATCGACCACCGTCCGCGGTCAGCGCCCTTAAGCGGGTGAAGACGGAACCCTGCAATGTCCATGTCCTCTAGGACCTGGGCCGAATCGAGGGCGGCCAACTGCATCCTCAGCCTTCGCGCATGCTGAGGCTGTATTCCGGCCAATGACCCCGATTCGTAGAACCGCCGCAGTCCCTTGTGCCGGAACGACTGGATCATGGCGGCAGTGTACCGTGTTGCGCGTCACGCAACAAGAACGTTAGTGCAGGGGGTGACGCGGCTCTGACCCTAGTGAAGTCGCCGTGCCCCGCAGGCAACCCAACGAGTTCCCTGCCCACCTAAGGCGGCCGCTGTACGGCGAAAACCGACCCTGAGCGGTCAGTCGTGCTGCAAGAAAGCGGACCTTCACGCATTTCTCGAACGGTAGTCGTTCGTTGGTTCATTGGAATGTCGTAAGCGGTGCCGTCAGGCCGGCTTATTACGCTTCACCTGACTCGCGCCGATCTGCGCCAACTGAATTCCTAACGCCGTCCTAACACCCGGCTGCCTACGCTTGTCCTTGTATCTGGAGGTCAGGCCATGGAAATCCTTGTTCTGTTGGTGACGTTCGCGCTATGCGCGGCGACTTGGGGGCTGTTCGTGCTGTGCAACCGTCTGCGGGGGCAGTTATGACGCCCATAGACGTGATCGGCCTGTTGGTGGCCGTCGGCCTGTTCATCTATCTCGTGGTCGCGCTCCTGTACCCGGAGAAATTCCAATGACCGGCCAGGGACTGCTGCAACTGGCGTTGTATGTCGTGGTGCTCGTGGCGCTGGTGAAGCCGCTCGGCGCCTACATGGCGGCCGTCTTTCAGGGCGAGCGCACGTTCCTGTCGCCAGTGCTGGGACCCGTCGAGCGATTGATCTATCGCATCGCCGGCGTGGATCCGGCGCATGAATCGGACTGGAAGCGCTACGCGTTCGCGCGTCCTGCTGGTGAACCTGCTGGGTTTCATCGCCGTGTATGCGTTGCAACGCCTGCAACACGTGCTGCCCCTCAACCCGCAAGGGCTGGGTGCGGTATCACCCGACTCGTCGTTCAACACGGCCGTCAGCTTTGCGACCAACACCAACTGGCAAGGTTACGCCGGCGAAGCGACCATGAGCTACCTGACGCAGATGCTCGGTCTCGCCGTGCAGAATTTCCTGTCGGCGGCCACGGGCATCGCGGTGCTCATCGCTTTGATCCGCGGCTTCACCCGTCGCGAGGCGGGTCACATCGGCAACTTCTGGGTCGATTTCACACGCAGCACGCTGTACGTGCTGCTGCCACTCTCCTTCATCCTGGCGATCGCGCTCGCAACGCAGGGCGTCGTACAGTCGTTCTCGCCGTACCAGCAGGCGACCCTGGTCGAACCCGTGATCATCCAGGTGCCGGCGACAAACGCCGACGGCACCGCCCAGCTGGACGAGTCCGGAACTGCGGTCATGAAGGACCAGGCCGTTACCGAGCAGACACTGCCGCTCGGCCCCGCCGCGAGCCAGGTGGCGATCAAGCAGCTCGGCACGAACGGCGGCGGATTCTCCAACGTCAACTCGGCGCACCCTTTCGAGAACCCGACGCCGCTGTCGAATTTCCTCGAGGTGCTGGCCATCCTGCTGATCCCGGCCGCGCTCTGCTACACGTTCGGCAGCATGGTCAACGACAAGCGGCAGGGCTGGGCCTTGCTGGCGGCCATGCTGGTGATCTTCCTGCCCTTGCTGCTCGGCGCGTTCGCGGCCGAACAGGCGGGAAACCCGCGCTTCGATGCGCTTGGTGTGGACCAGGCGGTCTCCGCGACGCAGCCCGGCGGCAACATGGAGGGCAAGGAGACGCGTTTCGGCATCGCCAACTCCGCGCTGTGGGCGACGGCCACGACGGCGGCCTCGAATGGCTCGGTCAACGCCATGCACGATTCGTTCACGCCGCTGGGCGGGCTGGTGCCGATGTGGCTCATGCAGCTCGGTGAAGTCGTCTTCGGCGGCGTCGGCAGCGGGCTCTACGGCATGTTGATGTTCGCCGTCATCGCGGTGTTCATCGCCGGGCTGATGGTCGGGCGCACGCCCGAGTACCTCGGCAAGAAGATCGAGGCCTACGAGGTCAAGATGGCGGCGATCGTGCTGCTGGTGCCGTGCATCGCAGTCCTGCTGGGCACTGCCGTGGCAGTCATGGTGCCAGCGGCCACCGCGAGTGTCGCCAATCCCGGCGTGCACGGCTTCTCGGAGATCCTGTATGCCTTCTCTTCCGCAGGCAACAACAACGGCAGTGCCTTCGCGGGGCTCTCGGCCAACACGCCCTTCTACAATTTCGCGCTTGGCATCGCGATGTGGGTCTCGCGCTACTGGCTGATGGTTCCGGTGCTGGCCATTGCCGGCAGCCTGGCCGCCAAGCGTGCGACGGCCATCACGGCGGGGACCTTGCCCACACACACACCTCTTTTCGTCACGTTGCTGGTGACCACTGTGCTGCTGGTCGGCGCACTCACGTTCCTGCCCGCGCTCGCGCTCGGGCCGATCGTGGAACACCTCCAGCTTTATGGGAGCCATTGAGATGACTGCGACACATGCCGGCACCACTGCCCTCACGGGACCCATTGTCCTGCAGGGAATCCGCGATTCTTTCGCCAAGCTCGACCCGCGCGTGCAGGTGCGTAACCCGGTGATGTTCGTCGTCTTCGTGGGCAGTCTCTTCACGACCGTGCTGGGCGTTTCCGCCGCGTTCGGGATGGCGCCCGATGCCGGGCGCCCCGGGTTCGTGCTGGTGATTTCGGCATGGTTGTGGTTGACGGTCCTGTTCGCGAACTTCGCCGAGGCAGTGGCCGAAGGTCGCGGCAAGGCCCAGGCCGCGGCCCTGCGTTCCACGCGCAAGGAAGTGCAGGCGAAGAAGCTCAAGGGCCGGCGCGTGGAAGACGGCCACACGCTGGTCCAGGCCTCAACGCTGCGGCGTGACGATGTCGTGCTGGTCGAGGCCCTGGACGTCATTCCCGCAGACGGCGAAGTCGTCGACGGAGTCGCCTCGGTGGACGAAAGCGCCATCACCGGCGAATCGGCGCCCGTGCTGCGGGAATCGGGCGGCGACTTCGGCTCCGTCACCGGTGGCA
Source organism: uncultured Gammaproteobacteria bacterium (assembly GCA_963696545.1). Classification (GTDB taxonomy): domain Bacteria; phylum Pseudomonadota; class Gammaproteobacteria; order Steroidobacterales; family Steroidobacteraceae; genus RPQJ01. The sequence goes on along the minus strand of CAVOKQ010000008.1, from coordinate 4,527 downwards.
CACGCGTGCTGTCCGACTGGCTGGTGGTGCGCGTCACCAGCAACCCGGGCGAAGCTTTCCTCGACCGCATGATCGCGATGGTAGAGGGCGCCAAGCGCGGTAAGACGCCGAACGAAATCGCTTTGTCGATCCTGCTGTCGTTCCTGACGCTGGTGTTCCTGCTTGCTACCGTCACCCTGGCGCCGTTCTCCAAGTTCGCGGTGGCTAGCTCGGGCGTCGGCACCGCCGTCACCGCGGTGGTGCTCGTGGCGTTGCTGGTCTGCCTGATCCCCACCACGATCGGCGGCCTGCTGTCCGCGATCGGCATTGCGGGCATGGACCGCATGGTGCGCTCCAACGTGATCGCGACCTCCGGGCGCGCCGTGGAGGCGGCGGGTGACGTCGATGTGCTGCTACTCGACAAGACCGGCACGATCACGCTCGGAGACCGGCAGGCCTCGAGCTTTTTTGCAGCGCCGGGCGTGACGGAACAGGATCTGGCCGACGCGGCGCAACTCGCCTCGCTTGCGGACGAGACGCCGGAGGGTCGTTCCATCGTCGTGCTGGCCAAGCAACGGTTCCAGCTGCGCGGGCGCGACCTGGCCAGCTCCGCCCATGAGTTCCACAAGTTCTCGGCCCAGACCCGCATGAGCGGCGTGGATCTGGAAGGGCGCAGGCTGCGCAAGGGCGCGGCCGATGCGGTGCGCAAGTTCGTCGAGACGGAAGGCGGTGCATGGCCGGTTGCGGTAACGCAGCAGGTCGAGTCCGTGGCTCGCGGTGGCGCGACCCCGCTCGTCGTTGCCGAGGGCAAGCGCGTGCTCGGCGTGATCGAGTTGCGCGACATCGTCAAGGGCGGCATCCGCGAGCGATTCGCCGAGCTGCGGCAGATGGGCATCAAGACCGTCATGGTCACCGGTGACAACCGGCTGACCGCGGCCGCGATCGCCGCGGAGGCCGGCGTCGACGACTTTCTCGCCGAAGCCACCCCGGAGACCAAGCTCGCGCTGATCAGGCGCTACCAAAGTGAAGGGCACCTGGTCGCCATGTGCGGCGACGGCACCAACGATGCGCCGGCACTGGCGCAGGCAGACGTCGCTGTGGCGATGAACACGGGCACCCAGGCGGCAAAGGAAGCCGGCAACATGGTGGACCTCGACTCGAATCCCACCAAGCTGATCGAGGTGGTTGACGTCGGCAAGCAGTTGCTGGTGACGCGCGGCGCGCTCACGACGTTCTCGATCGCGAACGACGTGGCCAAGTACTTCGCCATCATTCCGGCCGCCTTCGCTACGACGTATCCGCAGCTCGACGCGCTCAACCTGATGCGCCTGGCGAGCCCGGAGAGCGCGATTCTCGCGGCCGTGATCTTCAACGCACTCATCATCGTGGTGCTGGTGCCGCTAGCCCTGCGCGGCGTGAAGACCCGGGCGGCATCCGCCGCGCACCTGTTGCGCCGCAACCTGCTGGTCTTCGGCCTCGGCGGACTCGTGGTGCCGTTCATCGGCATCAAGCTGATCGACGTGCTGCTCGCGGCCACCGGCTGGGTATGAGGACATCACAATGATCCGTGAACTTCGCATTGCAATGATCGTGTTCCTGCTGCTGACTGTCGTGACGGGTGTCGTCTATCCGGGGCTCGTGACGTTGGTGGCCGCAGTGGCCGTTCCCGCGCAGGCCGGCGGCAGTCTCATCACGGTCGATGGCAAGGTCGTCGGCTCGCGCCTGATCGGGCAGTCGTTTTCGTCGCCGCGCTACTTCTGGGGGCGGCCGTCGGCCACGGGCCCGACGCCGAACAACGGCGCGGTCTCGTCCGGCTCCAACCAGGGTCCGCTCAGTCCAGCGCTGGCGACCGCGGTCGAGAGCCGCATTGCAGCGCTGCGCGCAGCCGATCCAGGTAACAGGCGGTCGGTGCCGGTGGATCTCGTGACGGCTTCAGGCAGCGGCCTCGATCCGCAGATTTCCATCGCCGCGGCTGAGTTCCAGGTGCCGCGCGTGGCTCGCGAGCGGGGTCTGCCCGAAGCGAAAGTACTCGAACTGGTAGGGGCCGCCACCGAGGGACGAACGCTGGGCATGCTGGGCGAACCGCGCGTGAATGTGCTCGAGTTGAATATGGCGCTCGACGCTGGACGATAATCGACGCATGGCCGACGACCGCCCGGATCCCGACCAACTGCTGGCACAGGTGCAGGCCGAGGAAGCACGGGCGCGCCGCGGGCGGCTGCGGGTCTTCTTTGGAGCTTCGGCGGGGGTCGGCAAGACCTACGCGATGCTCGAAGCCGCCCTCGCGTCCAAGGCGACAGGGACCGACGTCGTGGTCGGTTACGTGGAGCCACACGGCCGGCGCGAGACGGAACGCATGCTGGAGACGCTGGAAAGCCTGCCTCTGCAGCCGATCCGCTATCGCGGCATGGTGCGCCAGGAATTCGACCTCGATGCAGCGCTGAAGCGTCGCCCCGAGATACTGCTGGTAGATGAACTGGCGCACTCAAACCTGGTCGACGGCGAACCGTCGCCCCGGCACGCCAAGCGCTGGCAGGACATCACTGAAATCCTTGATGCGGGCATCAATGTCTGGACGACACTCAACGTCCAGCACCTCGAAAGCCTCAACGATCTCATCGCACAGATTACCGGCGTGCGCCAGCGCGAGACGATCCCGGACCACGTGCTCGACGAGGCCGACGAGATCGAGCTGATCGACCTGCCGCCGGACGACCTGCTGCAGCGTCTGCAGCAGGGAAAGGTGTACGTGTCCGACCAGGTCGGCACGGCGGTCGAACGCTTCTTCCGCAAGCCGAACCTGATGGCATTGCGCGAGCTCGCACTGCGCCGGACTGCAGATCGTGTCGATGCGGCGGCGCGCGAGCAGGGCGTGGCGGGTTCGCAATCGCGCGCGTACCTGGCCCGCGATCGGCTCCTGGTGGCCATTGGTCCCGACGCACAGGCGGAGCAGCTCGTGCGTACCGGCAAGCGGATCGCCGATGCGCTCGACGCGGAGTGGACGACTGTGTACGTGGAGACGCCCGCGTTGCTGAGACTCTCCGCAGCGGAACGTGATCGGCGCATCGACATCCTGCGTCTGGCCGAGTCATTGGGCGCCGCCACAGTGACGCTGGACGGACCGACCGCCGCCGCGGCCTTGATGGAATACGCGCGCACGCGCGGTGCGACACGCGTGCTGGTCGGCGAGCCGAAGCGGCGCGGCTGGCAAGCGCTATTGCGGCCCTCGACTGCGACGGAACTCGTGAAGCGCGCGCAGGGCTTTGACGTGATGGTAATCGCGCGACAGGGCGAGGAGACGGCCCGGCGGACCAGGGCGCACATGGACTTGTCGCGCGAGGTACCCTGGTCACGCTACGGCTGGGCGGCGGCGGTTACTGCGGTCTGCACCGGCATCGCCTTCCTGATGGATCCGGCGTTCTCCGAGACCAATGTCGCGATGATCTACGTGCTGGGCGCGACGATCGCCGGACTCCGCCTCGGCCGCGGACCCGGGACGCTGACCGCCATCGCCAGCGTTGCCGCTTTTGACTTCTTCTTCGTGCCGCCGCGGATGACGTTCCAGGTGAGTGACGCGGAGTACCTGATCACGTTTCTGGTCATGCTGGCGGTGACGCTCACCATCGGCAACCTTATGGCCAACGTGCGACAGCAGAATCGCGTTGCGGGCGCGCGCGAGCGGCGCACGACACTGCTGTATGCGATGAGCCGCGAACTGGCTGGAACGCGCGGCAGCGACAACATGGCGCGCGTGGCGGTCCGGCACGTCGCCGAGGTCTTCGACTCGAGCGCCACGGTACTCACGCCTGATTCGCACGGACGCCTGAAGTATCCGGCGGGCAGCCCGCTCGAGAGTTCATTTCGCGGCGCCGACCTCTCGGTGGCGCAGTGGGTATTCGATCATGGCCAGCGCGCCGGTCTCGGCACCGACACGCTGCCAGCCGCGCCTGCCGTTTACCTGCCTTTGGGCGGCGCTCATGGTGCGCTCGGAGTGCTCGCCGTGCTGCCGACCAACCGGCGTCGCATCCTGCTGCCCGAGCAGCGGCACCTGCTCGAGACGTTCGCCGGCCAGATCGCGCTGGCATGGGAAAGGGCTGCCCTCGGCGAAGAAGCGGCGGGCTCCCGCGTTGCGGCCGAGAGCGAGAGCCTGCGTAACACGCTGCTCGCTTCGATATCACACGACCTGCGTACGCCGTTGGCGGTGATTGCCGGCGCGGCAAGCACGCTGGCCCGCCACGGCCAGGCGCTGGATCCGGTCGCCCAGCAGTCTCTCGCGCATTCGATCGAAGAACAGGCGCACGAGATGTCCAATCTCATTTCGAATGTGCTGGACCTGATGCGTCTGGAGTCCGGTCGTGTGGAGTTGCGGTGTGACACGCAATCCGTCGAGGACCTGGTCGGAGCCGCCTTGCATCGGCTGGAACCCCGGCTCAGCATATCCCATCTCGATCGACCTGCCCGAGGATCTGCCTGACGTGAACGTGGATCCAGTGCTCGTGTCGCAGGTGCTCGCCAATCTGCTCGACAATGCGGCGAAGTACACCCCGG